>CACETF010000007.1 GCA_902562425.1 Porticoccaceae bacterium
CGGGTGGCAGCACAAGAAACGGAAGAGACTCGAAGAGCAAACGTCTGGGCGTTAAAGTTTATGGAGGCCAGATAATAAATGCTGGAGGTATAATAATTCGACAGCGAGGTACTAAATTTCATCCCGGGCTTAATGTTGGGGTTGGAAAAGACCATACTTTGTTTGCAAAGTCAGATGGGGTGGTTAGGTTTATAAAAAAAGGTACTTTCAACAGGAAGTATGTTGAGGTGGTTTCTCAATAAATTTTGCGAGTAAAAAAAAAGCCCCTAGTGAAGGGGCTTTTTTTTTACTCGCAAAGGTATGATATTTGAGTTCAAAGAACCAGTAAGGCGGGTTATTTCCATAGAGGGGCAAAAAGATTAATGAAATTCGTCGATGAAGCGGTGGTAACACTTCGAGCAGGAGATGGCGGAGACGGATGTATGAGTTTTCGCAGAGAGAAATATATTCCAAAAGGTGGCCCAGACGGTGGTGATGGAGGTAAAGGTGGCAATGTAGTGCTCACAGCGCACGGGGAGTTAACCACCTTACTTGACTTTAGATACCAGAGAAGTTTTGTAGCAAAAAGCGGATCTAAAGGAGGTGGAGGTAATTGCACTGGCGCGTCAGGTGACGATTTGGTGCTTTTTGTCCCGCCAGGAACTACAATTATTGACAATGACCATGGAGACATACTGGGCGACTTAACCGAAATAGGTCAATCGTTAGTGGTTTGTAGAGGCGGCTTTCATGGCCTAGGAAATAGTCGCTATAAATCTAGCACAAATCGTGCGCCTCGTAAAACATCATTAGGACAAAAGGGAGAGGAAAGGACGATTAGACTTGAGTTAAAATTGCTCGCAGATGTTGCTTTGGTTGGTTTGCCAAATGCAGGAAAATCAACTTTTATTAGGTCCATATCTGCTGCGCGCCCTAAGGTCGCAGACTACCCTTTCACGACTCTGGTGCCTTGTTTGGGTGTTGTTGAGTGCAAATCAGCTAAAAGTTTCGTTGTCGCAGACATTCCAGGGTTGATTGAGGGAGCCTCGGCCGGAGCTGGCTTGGGGATACGATTTTTGAAGCACCTTACGCGAGCTCGATTATTATTGCATGTTGTAGAGGTGTCTTCCTTCGATGGCTCTAGCATTTCAGATCGAGCATTAGTTATTGAAAAAGAGCTTGAGAAATTTAGTACTACTCTATATGCCGGAGAACGTTGGCTAGTCATAAATAAGATTGATTTGATGCTTAAAGAGGATGTTGACAACTTGATTGACGATCTGGTGGGCAAATTGCGATGGAAATATCCAGTATTTCGAATCTCCAGCCTCCGATCAGAGGGAACGGAATCGCTATGCAGCGCAATTTTAGGGTACCTCGAGATTCTAAAAGCAAATGAGACGACTTCGGAGGAGGCCAGAAAACGCTCCGAAACAAGGATTTGCCGAGTGCAGCAAGAAGCAAGAGCTCGAATTGCCGAATTAGATAATTTGAGACGTCAAAAGCTTAGAGAGGAAAGTAGAGGAGATGTTGAGGATAAGACGGAAGTAGTTTACTTTGAGTAGCCTATTTTAACTAAAGCATGGGAGTACATTTGAGTTGTGAGTCGAACTTTTATAAGCGGAACTCGTCGTTGGGTGGTGAAAATCGGAAGTTCTATCCTCACTAATAGCGGGCTGGGGCTTGATAGAGGCGCAATCGACTCTTGGGTTCGTCAGATAGACCATTTATTAAATCGAGGCATAGAAGTCGTCCTTGTTTCGTCTGGTGCTATCGCTGAGGGAATGGTAAGGCTTAATTGGACCGAGAGACCCAAGAAGATTGCAGAGTTACAGGCCTCAGCAGCAGTGGGACAGACCGGTCTAGTTCAGGCATATCAGGAGAGTTTTCGAAACTTTCACCGCAACAGCGCACAAATACTATTAGGACACGAGGATATCGCTAATCGTCAACGTTATTTAAATGCCCGCAGTGTGCTCGTAACCCTCTTGAAGCACGAGATTGTACCGATTGCAAACGAAAATGATACCGTTTCAACAGAAGAGATTCGATTTGGGGATAATGATCGTCTCGCGGCGATGGTGGCAAACCTCATAGATGCTGATTTATTGGTTATTTTAACCGACAGAGAGGGACTCTATTCTGCTGACCCAGCTAAAGAGACCTCAGCACAGCTGATTTCTGAGGCTAGCTGTGACAGTCAAGATCTCGATGAGCTGGTTGGTGACAGCTTAAGCAAGATTGGCCGTGGTGGCATGATCACGAAATTACAGGCGGCTAGGCAAGCTGGTAATTCCGGGTGTAGTACTGTTATTGTCGGAGGACGCATAGACAATATTATGTGTAGAGTCGCGGCAGCTGATAGAGTTGGCACGCTTCTCTGGGCGAATAAAAAGCCTTTAGCCGCCAGAAAACAGTGGCTTGCAGGACAATTGAGGGTGCATGGAAGATTGATATTGGACGCGGGCGCAGTGGATGTATTGAGTAGTAAGGGAAAAAGTCTGCTCCCTGTGGGAGTAATGGGTGTAGAGGGCGACTTCAGACGAGGCGATTTTGTAAGCTGTGTTGATCACTCTGGTATAGAAGTGGCTAGAGGATTGATTAACTACAGTGCCAAGGAAACTGAAATCATAAAGGGACTTAGCACACTCGACGTTCAGTCTGCACTTGACATGAGCGGCGAGGATGAATTAATACATCGAGACAACCTTGTCCTTATATGACAGCTGAAAGTGGTTTGCGAATAAAAGTCTCGTTAAGATTGTGAAACTACCTAAGAGGTAGGAGGAGTATTATGTTTTTACCCACTGACCGAAGTTAACGCTTTAACTTTCGCGTTAAGCCTACTTTTATGTCTTGCGGCTTTATTTTTGTGGATAATGCCCTTATCTGCCATTCGATCAATAATTGGAACAGCAACAGCTAAGGCTGGTTGCGCAATAGAGTGCTCACCAGTAAGTATTGCAGCGTCTACCTTCTTGAGGTAAGTGCGAACCATAGAGCGTTGACTGGCGTTATGCTTCCTGCGCCTTTCATTTTGACGGGCACGTTTCTTTGATTGTTGAGAGTTAGCCAACCGAATATCGCTCGTAGGTTAAGTAATATTAGACGTTGGAGTTTATAGGCTTTTAACGTTTTGTTCAAGTGCCATATTCGCGTGCAATGTGCCGGACGAACTAACTTTTAGATTAATCGATGTGTATGACTTCTAAAGTTTGGAGTTGCTCTTTTATTTAATCGCTTGGAGTTGTGTGTCTCCATGCGTACACTCTGTAATTTATTTGCTTAGTGCTAATAGGGAAAATACGTGTGGGCATAGAAAAGCAACCGCAGCATAGTGACGAGAATTTACCAGCGATGTCAAACATCACCGGTAGTGGTGTTGGACGGTTATTTCGTGCCACTGGGATTGTAAGCGTTTTGACCATGCTGTCCCGTGTATTTGGTTTAATTAGAGATGTGATGTTAGCTCGAGTGATCGGCGCAGATATGCTTGCGGATGTTTTCTTCGTAGCTTTTAAAATACCAAATCTTTTTCGCAGGCTTTTCGCAGAGGGAGCATTTGCGCAGGCTTTTGTTCCGGTTCTTGGGGAGTACCGAGAGCACGGAACTAATGCTGCAGTGCGAGAGCTAGTGAGCAGAGTAATGGGTACTTTGGGCATAACACTTATCTTTTTGACGTTAGTTGTACTCTCTTTCGCCCCATTTTTTGCTGCACTGTTTGCGCCTAGTTGGTACCTCAATAGTCCAGAAAAGTTTGAGGCTACTGTTTCTATGCTGCGTGTTACTTTTCCTTACCTGATGTTCATTTCGCTGACGGGTGCTGCCGGGGCAATATTAAATAGCTATGACCGTTTTGCTGTGCCCTCTTTTACTCCTATCTTATTGAATATTTGCATAATTTTTGCTGCGATATTTGCAACTTCCTGGTTCGATAGACCCGCTTTTGCGATTGCTTGGGGAGTTTTTATTGCGGGAATAATTCAGTTCGCATTTCAGCTGCCGTTTTTGAGGCAAATACATATGTTGCCTGCGCCGATGATTGATTGGCACCACCCAGGCGTTATCAAAATTTTAACTCTCATGGGTCCAGCAATTTTTGGGATTTCTGTATCTCAAATTAACCTTTTACTCGATACTATTTTAGCGACTTTTTTACCAACCGGCAGTGTCTCTTGGCTTTATTATTCTGATCGAATTGCCGAATTACCTCTGGGAGTTTTTGGTGTAGCAATCGCAACCGTAATTTTACCCAGTTTATCCCGAAACTTTGCCTCTAAGTCATCGGTGCTTTTCTCTGCTACATTGGAATGGGCGATAACACTAGTCCTTATCGTGGCAATACCGGCTACAGTTGGGCTGATGATACTAGCAGAACCGATATTAATTACGTTGTTTTATTATGGCGATGTTATGACATTAATGGACATGGAAATGGCAACACTTAGCATGCGCGCCTACGCTAGCGGGTTAGTTGCTTTCATGTTGATTAAGGTTTTAGCGCCCGGCTTCTTTGCGAGGCAGGACATGCGAACACCAGTCCGAATAGGGATTTTCGCTATGGTCATGAATATGGTTTTTAATTTAATTTTTCTTTCTGCCCTCCATTTTTATTGGCAAATTGGTCATGTTGGCTTGGCACTTGCAACATCATTATCGGCTTATATCAATGCCGGATTACTTTATGTAGAATTAAGAAAGCAAGGGATTTATTTTTCAGTCGGTGCGGTAGGCCGGCTAATAAAACCTTTGGCTTTTGCTTTGACTTTGATGACTGCTATTCTGATTTTCTTGACGATTTATTTTGGCGTACATGATTCTGCAGGCTGGGAAGACATTGATGGATTGAGTCGAATTTTGCGCCTGATAGTTATCTGCACGTTGGCTTGCGCTGGATACCTAGCGGCACTTTGGGTTTCCGGAGTTCGTTACGCAGATCTCGCCGGCCCGCGCATGGAATCATATTCAAATGTTTAGCGGTCTCAAAATACGTTGGTTCTTTTGGGCCTTCGATTTAATCATAATAAATATCAAGAATGTGAGATGGGACATTTTCTGTAGTGCGATTCGGTAAATTGACCTTTGTTCAGAATTTAAAGTCACTCACTGCTGGCTTGAGGGGGTCTGCCGTGAGTATTGGCTCCTTTGATGGAGTACATTTGGGGCATCAGGCGGTATTGACAGAACTCATACAACAAGCGAAATCAAATGGACTATTTTCCGTCGCGATGACTTTCGAGCCTCAACCCAGAGAGTATTTTAATGAGTTAAGAGCGCCGGCTAGATTGATGAGATTGAGGGAAAAGGTTGAGGTGCTTTCTTCTCTTGGAATTGATCAAATCGTGTGTTTAAAGTTTAACAAAGTCCTCCGAGCATTGAGCGCTCAGGATTTTATAATCCGCGTTTTGGTAGAGGGTTTACGAGTTAAACATCTAATCGTTGGAGACGACTTTCGCTTTGGTTGTGATCGGAGCGGGGATTTTTCGATGTTGTATGAATATGGCAAGGCGAATGGGTTTTCCGTAAAAAATACAGACACTTTTGAGAGTCAAGGAGAGAGGATAAGTAGCACTTTAGTGCGACGTATTATAAGTGAGGGTGATTTTCCGCGCGCAGAGGAGTTGCTTGGAAGGCCTTTTGAAATTAAAGGTCGTGTGATGCATGGTAAGAAGCTCGGCAGGAAACTTGGATTTCCCACAGCAAATATAAATATTAATCGCCTTAGAGCACCATTATCAGGAGTATATGCCGTTCTGGTGAAGACTGAATCGGAAATTTTTGAGGGGGCCGCCAATGTAGGCATAAGACCGACGATCGGTGATCTTGAGAGACCACTTCTCGAGGTCCATATATTTAATTTTGATCGGGATATTTACGGGAGCTTCCTCCGTGTACAATTCCTGCATAAAATCCGTGACGAGTTGAAATTTAATGACCTCGGCAGGCTAGCAACTCGTATCCAAAAAGATATGAATCAGATTCAAAAGTGGTTTATGACAGAAAGATAATAGCAACATCGCTGGCAAGCGCAATAGTATTAAGGGCAATGAATGAACGACTATAAACATACTTTGAATTTACCGAAAACAAGTTTTCCAATGCGAGGTAATTTATCCAAGCGAGAGCCAGAAATTTTGCGTGATTGGAAAAAAAGAAATATTTACAACGAAATAAGAGAATCTCGAAAAGGACGCACAAAATTTGTCTTGCATGATGGACCGCCATATGCCAACGGTGATATCCACATTGGACATGCCGTAAACAAAATTTTAAAGGATATTGTTGTTAAGGCACGAACCTTGAGTGGTTATGATGCGCCGTTTATACCAGGATGGGACTGTCATGGACTCCCCATCGAGCACAACGTAGAGAAAAAAATTGGCAGAGCGGGAGAAAAAGTTTCCCGTAAAATATTTCGTTCCAAGTGTAGGGAGTATGCGCAAAGACAAGTGAACAAACAGCTGGATGATTTTGTCAGGATTGGCGTAATTGCAGATTGGGAGAAACCATATCTTACTATGGATTACAAAGTGGAGGCCGATACGATTCGAGCCTTGGGTGAGATAGCGAAAAATGGTCATTTAGTCAAAGGGTATAAACCGGTCTATTGGAGCGTAGTAGGCGAGTCTGCTCTTGCGGAAGCTGAGGTGGAGTATCGACAGAAGAAATCTTATGCGATTTATGTGTGTTATGACATGGTCAATCAAGAGGATAGAAAACGATGCGCCGCGGCGTTTGGGTGTACCGGCAGAATTGGAGCTGTGTCTGTGCTTATTTGGACAACGACTCCTTGGTCTCTCCCCAGCAGTCAGGCGGTGACTGTTGGAAAAAGTTTAGAGTACACCTTGGTCCAATGCTACCTTAACGGTGGTCAGGTGCAGCTCATATGTGCTTCAGCACTCTTACCGTCTGTTTTACAGCGTCTCAACGTGGCGCATCACAGTGAGCTCGGGCATTGTAGTGGAGCTGCGCTTGAGGGTTTAGTACTTAAACATCCTTTTTATGATTTGGATTTGCCGATACTGCTGGGTGATCATGTGACTGATGACTCAGGCACAGGCTGTGTTCACACGGCACCAGATCATGGGTTGGATGATTACATTGTTGCATCTGGTTACAAAATTGGGACACTAAATTATATTTCCGACAACGGAGTTTTCAAGGAGGATTTAAAATTTGTCGGTGGGCAGCACGTCTATCGGGTTGATAAATTAATACTTGATGTGCTGAAAACAAATGGAAAGCTGCTAGCTGTTAGTGAATTTAATCACAGTTATGCGCATTGTTGGAGGACTAAAACTCCATTGATCTTTAGAGCAACGCCTCAATGGTTTATTTCGATGTCAGAAAATACTTTATTAGCAGGTGCCCAACTTGCAGTGGATCATGTGAAATGGGTCCCAAGTTGGGGATCATCGCGAATCAAGGGAATGTTAGAGAGTAGTCCTGATTGGTGTGTCTCACGGCAGCGGACGTG
Source organism: Porticoccaceae bacterium (assembly GCA_902562425.1). GTDB lineage: Bacteria > Pseudomonadota > Gammaproteobacteria > Pseudomonadales > Porticoccaceae > TMED48. Next base: position 7,457 of record CACETF010000007.1, read on the forward strand.
GGGTGTCCCAATTGCATTTATTGTAAATCGTGAGAATGGCGATTTGCATCCTCGAACACTAGAGTTATTGGAAATGGTAGCCAAACGTGTAGAGGTGGAGGGTATCGAAGCTTGGTATGATTTAGAGCTTGATGAGTTTTTAGGTCAAGAGGCGAAAGATTATATTAAAACGAATGACACCCTCGATGTTTGGTTTGATTCTGGCGTAACACATTTTTCGGTTCTTACAGCGAGATTGCAGCTTGACACACCTGCAGATCTCTATCTTGAGGGTTCTGATCAGCATCGTGGTTGGTTTCAATCTTCCCTAAAAACATCGATAGCAATGAAGGGTATCCCGCCATACAAAGAGGTCTTGACTCACGGATTTACAGTAGATAACAAAGGACGAAAAATGTCCAAGTCATTGGGGAATGTGATTTCTCCTCAGCAAATTGTAGATAAGCTAGGTGCCGATGTATTACGTCTGTGGGTGGCATCAGCGGATTTTAGCGGTGAGATGAGTGTTTCTGATGAAATTTTAAATAGGGCGGGTGACTTTTACAGGAGGATTCGAAATACAGCTCGATTTTTATTATCTAGCTTGAATGATTTTGAGCCGTCAAAACATTTGTGCCCAAGTAGCGATTTACTGTCTATCGATAGATGGTCTCTTGACCGAGCGGCCTTGATTCAAGACGAAATTTTAGCCCTTTATGCTGACTATAATTTTCACATGATATGTCAGAAACTTCATAACTTTTGCATTCGCGACTTAGGAGGATTTTATTTAGACATAGTAAAAGACCGGCTGTATACATGTCATGCCGATAGTATCGCACGACGCTCGGCTCAGACGGTCTTATTTCACATTTTAGAGTCTTTCGTAAGATGGATTGCTCCGATTCTGAGTTTTACGGCTCACGATGTTTGGAACCACATGCCGGGTGAACGTGCCGCTACTGTTTTCGCAAGCGAATGGTACCCACTCGCAAAGATGGACGAATCGGATTTGTTTTCGAGGGAGGATTGGAACGTAATTATGCAAGCAAAAGAAATTATTAATCTAGATCTGGAAGAAAAAAGGGCTGCAGGCTACATAGGAGGCTCACTCGAGACTGATGCGGTCATTTATGCAGATGAAAAATTTTTAAATTGCCTAGCAAAACTGGGTAATGAACTGCGGTTTTTGACTATTACTTCCTCAGCCCGAGTGCTTCTTAATGAAACAAATTGCGCCGATAATGAGGAAGTTAATGAAGGTTTGCAGACCTCAATTACACGCTCACTCGGAAAAAAATGTGTACGCTGTTGGCATTTTACAAGCGATGTTGGGCGATCCAAAGAGCATCCCCAGCTTTGCTTTCGTTGCATTATAAATCTTAAAGGGCCAGGAGAGACAAGATCACATGTGTGAGTCATCTGCCCGATCGAATGTTCAGGTGTGGTACTTAGTTACACTGTTTATTCTTGCTTTTGACCAGATTACAAAAACTATAATTGTGACTACTTTTTTTTATGGAGAATCGCAGGCGATTTCTTCTTTTTTTAATGTCGTTAGGGTTCACAATGAAGGCGCTGCATTCAGCTTTCTGAGTGACGCGGGTGGTTGGCAGCGTTGGGCACTGAGTGCCTTAGCGATCTTGGTAAGCGTTATGATCATTATATGGATTTCGCGTCTAAATCGTGAAAAATGGCTTGAGGGGTTGTCCTTATCGATGATCCTTGGGGGGGCGTTAGGGAATCTTTGGGATAGACTAACGTTTGGATATGTGGTTGATTTTTTGGACTTTCATTGGATGAGCTGGCATTTTCCTGCATTTAATTTGGCTGATAGTGCTATCTCTATGGGTGCCGTGATCTTAATTCTTGATTCATTTTTAACATCAAGGTCAGAGTAATGATTGGGTTTTCTGTTGAGGTTATCACATGAATACTAAATACTCTAAGGTTACAACCATGAGTTTGAACTTTTCGCTGGAGCTTGAGACTGGTGAAGTCATTGACTCTAATTTCACGTCGCCTCCAGTGACATTTACTTTCGGGGATGGTAATTTACTACCGGGCTTTGAAGAACCACTTCAGGCCCTCAATATTGGCGACGAGGCTTGTTTCCTTATTCCCCCGGAAAAGGCTTTTGGGCAGTATAACGAACAAAATGTGCAACGGATTCCGCGTAAACAATTCCCCCGTCAAGACTTCGAGCTCGGAGCGGTATTTTCCTTTCAAAATGGTGAGGGAGAGCTTCCCGGAGTTGTATCATCTTTGTCTGACGAGGAGATAGTCGTTGATTTTAACCACCCTTTAGCAGGCAAGTCCGTCGTGTTTAGGGTTAAAATCTTTAATATTCTTCGGTGAGGGCTACTTAGTGAAAATAAAATTAGCGAATCCAAGAGGGTTTTGTGCGGGGGTCGATAGGGCAATAGAAATTGTTGAGAGGGCTCTTAAACTATTCGGTGCGCCTCTTTATGTGCGTCATGAGGTTGTTCATAACAAGGCTGTGGTGGACGACATGCGTTCAAGGGGAGTTGTTTTTGTAGAGGATTTGAAGGATGTTCCAGACGAAGTGACGCTCATTTTTAGTGCTCATGGGGTCCCGGAAAAAGTGCGCCGTGACGCGCGTGAGAGGTCTCTGCAGGTGTTTGATGCCACCTGCCCCCTCGTCACCAAGGTGCATCTGGAGGTTCAGAAATACAGTCGAGAGGGTTTTGAGTGTATTTTGATTGGACACTCCGGTCATCCCGAAGTAGAGGGTACAATAGGTCAATATGATGCTTCAGCTGGTGGTTCTATTTATTTAGTAGAGAATGAACAGGAAGCCTTAAAAATTACGGTGAAGGATCCGGATAATTTAGCATATGTTACCCAAACTACCTTGTCGGTTGATGATACTGCGCGGGTGATTGGTATCCTTCGTGATCGATTCCCAAATATTATTGGTCCGAGAAAAGATGATATATGTTATGCTACACAAAATCGCCAAGACGCGGTTCGACAGTTGGCAATTGAGACTGACGTTGTTTTAGTAGTGGGATCAGTTACCAGCTCAAACTCAAATCGTTTGAAAGACCTGGCCGAGCGTTGCGGATGCAGAGCGTATCTTGTAGACAGTGCTGCGGAAATACGGTCCAGTTGGTTGGATAATGTACGAAGTATAGGCATCAGTGCTGGAGCCTCAGCTCCGGATTTTCTTGTGAAAGATGTGGTGAATAAGTTGATTTCTTTAGGCGGCGAACCACCCAGAGAACTTGATGGTGTAGTCGAAAACATCACATTCTCTCTTCCAAAAGAGCTTCGTACTCACTCGCTCTAAATTAATATTACAATGTTCTATCATTAATATAGTCAAACAGCGCAGAGGTTGAAGCGTCAAAGGAATTGTTGCTTTCCTCAGTGTTTAAAAGTTTTTGTGCCATCGACTTGCCGAGTTCTACACCCCACTGATCGAAAGAGTTTATGGACCAGATGCTGCCTTGTACGAAAACCTTGTGCTCATAGAGTGCAATCAGAGATCCTAGATTGTGAGGCGTGAGGCTGTCCATGAGAATCGTGTTGGAGGGTTTGTTACCTGAATAGTAACAATGGGGAGCGTCTGCTGTTGAGTTTTGTCCCTTTATAAGTGCGGAACCTTGAGCCAACATATTTCTTAGCAATACTTTATGGTGAAGTAGCTCACTGGTTGAATCGTTTATTGCTGCAATGAAATCTACAGGGGCGCAGAAGGTTCCCTGATGCAGTAGTTGAAAGAAGGCATGTTGTCCATTAGTGCCGGTCTGCCCCCATATGATTCCGCATGTTTCATATTCGAGTGTTTCTCCTCCGCGACTCACTGATTTTCCATTACTCTCCATTTCAAGCTGCTGTAAATACGAGGGCAAAGAATTTAAGCGCTCGCAGTAAGGAATTACTGCGTGCGTTTGAAATTTCATAAAATTGCAATACCAAATGTTCATTAGAGCAAGTGCTACAGGCATATTTTTATTTATTGGTGACGTTTTGAAATGAAGATCCATTTCCCGCGCACCGGCCAAAAGCTGTTTAAAATTATCGATTCCTATGCTCACTACAAGAGAAAATCCGATACTAGACCACAAAGAAAATCGGCCGCCGACCCATTCTTCAAATTCAAGTATGTGGCGAGGATTGATACCATAAGCAATGGCATTCGCACTGTTCGCGGTAATTGCAACGAAATGAGCGGAGTATTGGCTATTTTTCACTCCAATTTCTTGCTCAAACCAATTTGCAGCGGTTGTACTGTTAAGAAGAGTTTCCTGAGTAGTAAAAGTTTTACTGGCTACAACTATGAGTGTTTTATTCGCATCAAGCTTCGCTAAAGTTGCATTCAAAGCTGCGCCGTCAACATTGGAAATAAAGTGAATTCTTGGGACGGATTGAGAGTATTCAACGAGTGCCTCACATGCGAGCTTAGGACCTAGCGCGGAGCCCCCAATCCCGATATTTACCACATCGGTGATAGCCTCACCATTCACACCAATCCAGCTGCCCGACCGAATTTTTTTACTAAAAACTTCTACCATATCAAGTTGTGCTCTAACTATACCAATCATACCTTTGTAAAGTTGATCTATATCGTCTGCCATTTCTGCCCGGAGAAGCGTATGCAGCACTTGGCGATCTTCTGAGGTATTGATTCGTTGCCCAGTAAACATAGCCTCACGGTGTTTGTCGAAAGGCGATTCATAGACTAGCGCAAGTAAGTCTTGCCATATCTCACGGGTAATTAAATTTTTTGAAAAGTCTAATCTTAGTTGTCCACATTGAACTGAAAAATCCTCAACACGCTTTCTGTCACTCGTTAACTCATCGACCACATTAATTGTTGTGATATTTGCATGTGTTTTAAGTCTTTTCCAAGCAGCTGTGTCTTGTGGTTTAAAGTCGAAATTGTTCATAATTTTATGAGAGCCTTCATCAAGTGGGCTACCGGTAAAACCAGATAAGGACGGGAAACGAAAAAAACGAAATCTTTTTGTAAATTGATTCATTTTTTATAAATAAGCGCTCAGTGAGCCACAAAAAATGTAGTTTTGCTACAAAAATATATTTATTTATAAACAAAATGGCAGAATAGCAGTACACTTGAGTGACATCGGATGAATTTTGTCGACAAATTATTCCCTGGTTGATGCAGATTTCGGAAGGAGATTAAATATGACAACTCTCAAACCAGCAGTCGCCGCAATCACTGCACGAATAGTTGACCGTAGTAAAGAAACACGTGCCGGATACCTTCTGCAATTAGAAAAGGATTATGGTAATCGCCCTGAACGTGGAAAGCTAAGTTGCGGCAACCTTGCTCATGGTTTTGCTGCATGTTCTGGTGCTGATAAGGAGAGTATCAAGCTTATGGAGGCTGCTAATATTGCAATTGTGACTGCTTATAATGACATGTTATCCGCTCATCAGCCGTATGCGAATTACCCAGAAAAGATCAAACAAGCACTCCGAGAGGTAGGCAGTACTGGTCAAGTAGCTGGAGGTGTGCCTGCCATGTGCGACGGAGTCACACAGGGCCAAGATGGGATGGAATTGAGTTTGTTAAGCCGTGACCTCATTGCTCAATGCACGGCATTGGCGCTTTCGCACCAGATGTTTGATGGTGTTGTTTCGCTGGGTATCTGTGACAAGATTGTACCCGGTTTGTTAATGGGTGTTCTCAGTTTTGGCTACTTACCTGCCATTTTTATCCCGGCGGGTCCTATGGAATCAGGATTGCCTAATAAAGAGAAACAACGTATAAGGCAGCTGTTTGCCGAGGGTAAAATTGATCGAGGCCGACTTTTGCAGGCAGAAGCTGATTCATACCACAGTCATGGAACTTGTACCTTTTATGGAACTGCAAATAGTAACCAAGTAGTTTTGGAGGCGCTTGGTTTACAGTTGCCTGGGAGTTCTTTTATCAATCCAGATAACCCTTTAAGAGATGCACTCACGAAAGAGGCGGCTCAGCAAGTTTGCAAGATTACTTCACTTGGGAATGATTTTCGGCCGGTTGGTAAAGTGGTGGATGAGCGTGCCATTGTAAATGCTACGGTTGCTCTTTTAGCAACAGGGGGATCAACAAATCACACCATGCATATAGTAGCCATTGCGCGGTCAGCAGGTATTTTGATGGATTGGTCAGACATTGCAGATCTTTCTGTAGTTGTTCCTTTGATGACTAGGATATACCCCAATGGTCAAGCGGATGTGAATCATTTTCATGCTGCGGGCGGAACCAGCTGCTTGTTTCGACAACTGCTAGCGGGGGGTTATATGCATCCTGACGCGGAAACGGTTTGGGGAAATACATTTGCAGATTTTGTAAAAGAACCTTTTTTGGACGACTGTGCTTTGAAATGGCGTGAGGCTCCTTCAGAATCTTTTGATAAGACTGTCTTGGCAAGCATCGGCGATCCCTTTGCAAAAGAGGGTGGAATACGATTGATGACAGGAAATTTGGGTCGATGTGTCATTAAAATTTCAGCGGTTGCAGTGGAGCACCGTTTTGTCGAGGCGCCAATTGTTGTAATTGAGGACCAAAACGATCTCCAACCACTGTTTGAGGCAGGTGAATTAGATCGAGATTGTGTTCTAGTGGTCAGATATCAAGGACCAAGAGCTCGTGGGATGCCAGAATTACATAAACTTACTCCTTTTCTGGGGACTCTGCAGGATCGAGGGTTTTGCGTTGCGCTTGTTACAGATGGTCGAATGTCTGGAGCATCAGGCAAAGTTCCTGCGGCGATACATTTGGTGCCAGAAGCGGACGAGGGTGGGTTGTTAAGTCATTTGGTAGACGGCGATGTGATTAGGCTCGATGCCGAGAGGGGAGAGTTGACTGTGGTCGGTGATATTGATCTTATCATGCAAAGAGAGGTTCCAGTTTCCCCACAACATAAGCAGTCTGGCTGCGGAAGAGAGCTATTTGCCATTAACAGGGAAAATATTGGTAATGCGGAGCAAGGGGCATCATACCTATTTGCGGAGGTTCCATGAGTATGACAGCTTCATGGGATTTAGTGGCTGATATTGGTGGAACTAACGCGAGGTTCGGGGTTATACACCGAGAAGAACATGGGATAATTAAAGAATTTTATTATTCTGTTCGCGAATATCCTAATTTCAGTGAGGTGATTTCCTTGTTACTTGCTGAGATTAGATCCTCTTTAGGTTTTAAACATTCACCCAAGCGGGTTTGTTTTGCGGTAGCATGCCCCGCGGATAGTGAGCACATAAGTTTTACAAATAGCCACTGGGAATTTTCAAAAACCAAATTACTTTGCGGGCTTGGATGCCAATCGCTAGCTATAATTAATGATTTTGAAGCAGTAGCGCATGGAATATCAGATTTAATGTTCTCTGATCATGTAAAGATAGGAGGAGGATCACATATTGCTCATTCGACGACGGCAATTTTAGGGCCTGGGACAGGTCTTGGTGTTTCAGCAATCGTGCCTGTCAAAAATGGCTACCATGTAATTGATAGTGAAGGAGGTCATGCTGATTTTGCGCCGGTAGGTGACGTGCAGATATCAGTGCTAAGATATCTTTCGAAAAAATACGAGCGTGTTTCGCTTGAGCGATTGCTATCCGGCGATGGGATGATGAACATTTACTCAGCGCTTTGTGATAGTTATAAAGAGAACCCAAGATTCACTGGTTCAGCAGAGGTTGTCCAAGCGGGTAACGAGGAGACATGTCCAATATCGAAGCTTACATTGTCTTTATTTTGTGAAATACTTGGTTCAACGGCCGGCAATCTGGCTCTCACTTATGGAGCACGCGGGGGAGTCTATATTGCGGGAGGGATTGTACCACGTTTTAAAAATTTTTTTGTGGGAAGTGGGTTTCGTAGCGCTTTCGAGAATAAGGGCCGCTTCGCTGGTTACTTGGCGCCAATTCCCGTTTATTTGATTATCAAGCCTAACATAGGCTTAGTTGGTGCTGCAAAAAAATTAAAAGGTGACTAAGGGTTTACTTATGCGTAAGTTGATGGAGGGACATCCGCTGATTGCTGTAATAACACTCGAGCATAGCGAAGATGCTGTGCCACTCGCTAGGGCACTAGTTTCCGGCGGAATTTTTGCATTAGAGATTACTCTTCGAACAGATGCCGCGGTTGATGGTATAAGAAAAATTATTGAGGCCGTGCCTGAGGCTATTGTTGGCACTGGCACTGTATGTAGTGAGCAGCAAATTTCCCTATCGCAAGACTTGGGATGCAGTTATATGGTATCACCTGGATCTACATCTAGGCTTTTGGAGGCTGGACAGCGGGCATCAATTCCATTGCTTCCGGGAGTGTCCACGGTGTCGGAGTTAATGAAGGGCATGCAATATGGATATCGGAATTTTAAACTTTTCCCAGCGCAAGCAGTGGGAGGCGTTTCTTTTTTAAAAGCATTGATGGGCCCATTTCCCGGTTTAAAATTTTGTCCGACTGGAGGTGTAAATCCTGACAATATAGGAGAATATTTGGCGCTTGATAATGTGCTTTCGGTAGGAGGTTCATGGATCGCGCCGAGGGCCATGATCAGAGAAAAAAAGTGGTCGGACATAGAAAAATTAGCTACTCAAGCTAAGAAGCTGTGCTCATAATACTAAAAAGGTACTTCTTGTGAGGAAGTGAGGAAATGTCAAAAAATACTGATTTAATAATTTTTGGAGCATCGGGAGATTTAGCCAACAGGAAGTTATTCCCAGCATTGTATCGGCTCCATCATGCTGGTTTGCTTGAGGATAACGTCCGTATCCTTGCTTTGGCGCGGCGAGCTCAAACCAGTAGAGAATTTGTTTCTCAGCTTGAAAATACTCTGCAAAACGTTATGCTCGCAGAGGGCCTCGACAAAGGATCATGGAAATCTTTTAGCAGACGCCTTCATTTTCTTAAGGTGGATTTTACTAACAAGAGAGATTTTAAAGATCTCCAGCATTGGTTGGTGAAAAAACGGACGGTCATTTATTATTTTGCTACGCCTCCAAGTCTATATGGACCCATTAGTAGTCATCTAAATGGGGCGGGATGCATTGACTCGCAAACGAGAATTGTGCTCGAGAAGCCAATCGGACATGATTTAAAAAGTTCTCAAGAGGTTAATGATGTAGTTGGTAAGTACTTCAACGAAAAAAATATCTACAGAATCGATCATTATTTGGGTAAGGAAACAGTGCAAAATCTTTTAGCATTGCGTTTTGCAAATCGTGTTATTCACAGTCAATGGGATAATACCTGTATTGATCATGTCCAGATTACCGCGGCTGAGACCGTCGGTATTGAAGGTAGATGGAGTTACTATGATTCGGTGGGTCAGCTAAGAGACATGGTGCAAAACCATCTATTGCAGTTGTTGTGCATGGTTGCAATGGAGCCGCCTAATTCGCTTGAGGCGGGAGAAATCCGCGGGGAAAAGGTTAAGTTAATGCGCGCTTTGAGACCAATAAACATTGATTCCGTTTTACAGGATGCGGTGCGCGGGCAATACGATGCTGGATGGATAAACGGGGAACCAGTAGTTGGATATCTTGAGGAGGAAGGCAGAGACTCTGGGAAAAGCAATACAGAAACTTTTGTTGCTCTCAAGGCATATGTTGATAACTGGAGATGGGCAGGTGTCCCTTTTTATTTGCGCACGGGGAAGCGTATGGGAAAGAAAGTAACTCGGGTCATTATAACTTACAAAGAAAGTCCACATACAATTTTTAGTGGCGGACAAGATGGCGCGCGAAACAGATTGGTAATACGCTTGCAACCCAATGAGGGTATCGAATTGGAAATGGTGTCCAAGAAACAAAGCCTCGAGGAGCCTTTAGGCATTGAGAGGCGCATACTCAATTTGGACTTTTTAGGTGATTCTGCCAGTGTTCGCATTGCTGATGCATATGAGCGTTTATTTCTTGAAGTGATCAATGGTAATCAATGGTTATTCGTGAGTCGCGAGGAAATTGAGGCCTCATGGAAGTGGTGCGATGAATTACTTTCGGCATGGAGAGAGAAAAATGTTGAGGTCAAATCTTATGGTGCTGGGTCGTGGGGGCCGCCAAAGGCCGAGATATTGATAGAACGCGACGGGCGAAGTTGGTATGAGGGCGGCGCGTGATCAAGAAATTTTGTACCCCACACGACTTAGATGTTGATTTAGCTCTTAAGGTTGCTGGGCACCTTGAAACTGACATTTCTCTTAATGGTCGAGCTACTGCAGTGGTTTCAGGTGGGAGAACGCCGATAGGTTTTTTTCGACAACTAGCCGAGCAGGACATCGCTTGGGATCGAGTATCAATCACACTGGCTGACGAGAGGTGGGTTGCAACCTCACACTCTGACAGCAACGAGAGACTAGTTCGTGAAAATTTATTGACGCATCGAGCTGCCGATGCGTCTTTCATATCGCTTAAAAACAAGGCAATGTCGGCGCAAGAGGGTCAAAAAGAGCTTGCAATTCGTTTGAAACAAGTCGGCAAATTCAGTGTTGTTGTCCTTGGTATGGGTAATGACGGACACACTGCTTCATTATTTCCCGGTATGACAAACCTAGCAACAGGCCTTGACATGGACTCTGGTTTAGACTGTTTGGCGACCTCTCCTGATGCTGCACCACACGAGAGAATTACTTTGACTCTTCCTCGGTTGTTGAGAAGTACGATCATGTTTCTTCATCTTACAGGGACCTCCAAATTGCAGATGTTAGAGCAGGTTTTAGAAGGGCGAGATATGTACGAGTTTCCAATAAGGTCTGTTTTACAACAAAAGGTTACTGATTTAGAAATTTTCTATTGCGACTGAATGGATTATTGAGCTTACAGTTTTAGTCCTCGATCCGAATGACTTGCAAGCCGTTGGTGCTCCCGCCCATGTCAACAATGTCTCCGCGTGTTATAAGAACTATGTCCCCCCTTTTCACTGCACCTCTTTTTCGTAATATTTCTATTGCCTTTCCTTTTATCTCTTGTGGAGGGAGCGAATCTGTCTGAAAGGGAATTGGAAATACACCTTTGTAAAGTGCCGTGATCTCACTCGTTCCCTCTTTTTGAGCCATTGCATAAATTGGCATTGATGAATTAATTCGGGACATAATTAATGGAGTGAACCCGGTTTTTGTCATACAGATGATTGCGGATACAGCTTCCAAATGATTGGCTATATACATGGTTGCGAGGGCCACAGACTCATCAATTCGAGCAAATGTCTCGTTAATCCTATGTGTTGAGCGTTGAGCGAGAGGATATTTTTCTGCTCCCTCAATTACCCTTGCCATTGCCTGAACCGTTTCGACAGGATATTTTCCGACAGCGGTCTCTGCCGACAGCATCACAGCATCTGTACCATCAAGCACAGCATTTGCTACATCAAACACCTCTGCTCTGGTGGGGACTGGCGTTGTTATCATTGATTCCATCATTTGTGTGGCAGTGATCACTACGCGATTTGCATTATTAGCCGCATCGATCAGTTGTTTCTGAACTGCCATCAAGTTCGCGTCGCCGATCTCAACGCCGAGATCTCCGCGCGCCACCATTAATCCATCAGCAGAATTTATGATCCCGGGTAAGTTCTCCTCTCTGATTGCCTCTGCACGCTCAATTTTCGCGATTATATGAGCGGCGCTACCAGCGGCTGCTAACAATTTCCGAGTTTCTTCTATGTCTTTTTTGGAGTGCACAAAAGAAATTGCCAAGTAATCAGTGCCGAGTGCAGCCGCTGCTACAATATCGCTCCTATCTTTTTGTGTTAGAGCATCGGCTGACAAACCGCCGCCGAATTTATTAACCCCTTTATTACCCGACAAGGCCCCTCCATTAAGAACAATACATTCGACAGCATTTGGTTGTTTGTTCTCTATTTCAAGCGAAATGCGACCATCATCAAGTAATAGCTGATCCCCTTTTTTGAGATCATCGAGATACATTTTATCCATATAAACGCTATGCTGGTGTCCATCTTTCTCACCAAGCTCGCTGTCTAAACGAAATCTTTGTTTCGCTGACAGAAGAATTTGAACGTCACCCTTAAATCCCCCAATACGTATTTTTGGTCCTTGCATATCGCATAGAATTGCAATGGGGACTTCAAGTGCGCTTGAGATTGAGCGGATTAGTGAGGCAGTTTTTTGATGATCGTCTGAATTTCCATGAGAGAAGTTGAGACGGAATACATTAACCCCCGATTGGATCAATTTCTTTATCGAGGTCTCGTCATTACTTTTCGGACCTAAAGTAGCGACAATTTTAGTTCTTCGAAGCATTACAACATCTTTTCCGACATCGCAACGCCTGTATCGAGCATTCGATTTGAGAATCCCCACTCGTTATCGTACCACGCCATTACTTTAACTAACGATCCGTTCGCGGAAGTTTGCCTGGCATCAAAGCTACAAGAATAACTGCAGTGGTTAAAATCAGCAGAAACCAAAGGCTCAACACAGTAGTCAAGTACGCCATTCTGGTCAGCAGTGGCTGCTACCTGCATTATTTGATTCACCTCTTCCACACTTGTTTCGCGCCCCGCGTTAAAGGTAAGATCAATCAGAGAAACGTTGATTGTTGGAATTCTCACGGCCAAACCATTAAGTTTTCCCTGTAGTTCAGGGATAACCAAACCGATTGCTTTCGCTGCCCCGGTTTTTGTTGGGATCATAGATTGAGTTGCAGAGCGTGCTCTGTAAACGTCAGCGTGATATACATCACTAAGTTGCTGATCGTTAGTATATGCATGCACCGTGGTCATAAAACCTTCTTTTATTTCTAATTCTCGATGCAGTGGCTGCACTAGTGGGGCTAGACAATTAGTAGTGCAAGACGCATTTGACACAATTTTATGGGAAGCTAAAAGTGTATGATGGTTTGTTCCAAACACGATCGTCGCATCTGCATTTTTTCCGGGAGCAGATATTAATACCTGCCTTGCTCCTGACTCTAGATGCGCGGCGGCGGCCTCTCTATTTGTAAAAACACCTGTGCACTCGAAAACAATATCAATATTTAACTCGGCCCACGGCAGCTCCTTTGGATCTTTTTTTGAAAACCAGTGAATGCGATCCTGTTCTACATTTAGGTAGTTAGCCTCGATGTTAACCTCATAGTTGAAACGGCCGTGAACGGTATCATACTTAAGCAGGTGGGCATTAATAGATATGTCACCCAAATCGTTTACCGCAACGATGCGAATTTTCTCTCGCAAGTCAGCGCGCTCATAAAAAGCCCGTAAAATATTTCGACCTATACGGCCAAATCCGTTAATTGCTACAGTAATCATAGAAGAGAGGCCTTTAGTGATAAAACTTTAGAAGCTGTAAGCTATTTTTAATTGCATTTTTGGATAATAATTGTTTTGCGTCGTTTGGAAAAGATTAAATCGCAATTTTTTTGTATATTGTAATTTTTTTACAGAAAATTTGTGTTAAAAATTGTGCACTATAGTGTTATAAAATTTGGTGTTTATTTTTATTTGAGGAAGAAGGAACTTGAAAATGCATAACACGCAAGTCTACCCCGTTTCCCCCACACTAGAAAAAGAGGCGTTAATTGATGAGTTAACTTACCAAGAGATGTACATGCATTCCATTAAGCAACCCGAATCTTTTTGGGAGGAGCAAGCAAAGAAATTTATAGACTGGAGCGCGCCTTGGGTTACTGCATGTACTTCCGATTTTTTGCGGGGCAATGCTCGTTGGTTTGACGGTGGTAAGTTAAATGTTGCAACTAACTGTATCGACCGTCACTTGTCGGAGCGATGTGATCAAGCTGCATTGTTGTGGGAGGGAGATGATCCGCAGAATGACGATGTTATAACTTACAGAGAACTTTATGAACACGTTTCACGTTTTGGTAATTTACTGAGAAAGCAGGGAGTTTCGAAGGGAGATCGGGTCTGCATTTACCTTCCAATGATTCCTGAAGCGGTTTTTGCCATGCTGGCGTGTGCGAGAATTGGAGCGGTCCACTCTGTTGTCTTCGCGGGGTTCTCTCCAGAGTCCCTTAAGGACAGAATTTTAGATGCCGATTGTCGCGTGGTTATCACTGCTACGGAGGGAACTCGAGGCGGAAAAAAAATTCCATTAAAAGCAAATGTTGATCAGGCTTTAGAGTCTTGTTCTGCTGTTCATAGTTGCATAATTGTAAACAGATCAGGGGTACCAGTCCAATGGGTAAAGGGTCGCGACGTTAGTTATGAGGCGGCAATTCGAGAAGTTGATACCTATTGTGAGCCTGAGGAAATGGACGCTGAAGACCCATTATTTGTTCTCTATACCTCAGGATCAACTGGGAAACCAAAAGGAGTGGTGCATAGCACGGGAGGTTATCTTCTTATGTCGGCAATGACTCACAAGTACACCTTTGATTATAGGGATGGGGATGTGTATTGGTGTACAGCTGACATTGGTTGGATCACCGGGCATAGTTACATTGTTTATGGGCCTCTATGTAATGGAGGCACAACGCTTGTTTTTGAGGGCGTGCCAAGCTACCCTGATATGTCTCGGTTTTGGCAAGTGGTTGATAAATATAAGGTTAACCAATTTTATACCGCCCCAACGGCTATTAGAACTCTTATGGGAGCTGGTGATTATTGGCTAGAGACGTCATCGCGAGCTTCTTTAAAAATTTTGGGCACTGTTGGAGAGCCAATTAACCCCGAAGTTTGGGAGTGGTACCACAAAAAAGTCGGTAATTCTCGGTGTCCTATCGTCGATACTTGGTGGCAGACTGAAACTGGTGCGCACATGTTAACCCCGCTTCCGGGAGCTACCACATTGAAGCCGGGATCCGTCACAAAACCATTTTTTGGTATTGAACCACTTTTGTTAGACACTGATGGCAATGAAATTAAAGAAGAAGGATCGGGATTACTTGTGATCAAATCTTCTTGGCCATCGCAGATTCGGACTGTTTTTGGGGATCACCAGCGTTGTATTGATACTTACTATGGACCTTATCAGGGATACTATTTTACTGGAGATGGCGCCCGCCGTGATTCGGATGGTGATTACTGGATTACAGGACGAGTGGACGATGTGTTGAATGTTTCAGGTCACAGGATGGGGACGGCGGAGGTAGAAAGCGCTCTAATTTTACATGAAAAAATTGCTGAAGCAGCGGTGGTTGGTTGTCCTCACAGGATCAAAGGGGAGGGCATCTATTGTTTTGTGACGCCAATGTCTTCTGCGATAATGACAGACGAATTAAAGGGTGAACTTATAGCGTTGTGTGCAAGAGAAATTGGACCTATAGCAAAACCGGATATAATTCAGTGGGCGCCCGCGCTTCCGAAGACAAGATCTGGAAAGATCATGCGTAGAATTCTCCGCAAAATCGCCGCTGGTCAGATTTACGAACTCGGTGATACCTCTACTTTGGCAGAGCCTGCCGTGATTGACGAATTAATTAATGGTCGTATTGAATCTCGCTGATTGCTGGCAAAGCAACAGACCGCTGAGGCTGGAAAAAGTAATATCTCAAATTGATTTTTATGGTTAGAGGGCATAACGGTGCTCCGGTTTACTTGCACCAGCATGAGGCATTTGTGTTATAGTTTTGGTGAGAAGATTTTTATAAAAACCAATAAGAAAGGCCTTTCGTAAACAAAGTGAACGCAAGGGTGGGGGAAATATGGAAAATAGCATTAGAAAGCAGCTAGCTCGCTTGATGCGGGAAAGACGTTTGTCTCAAAGTGCACTATCTAGGGGCGCTGGAGTTCCCCAGCCAACCATCAATAGGATTCTAAGCCAAACAACATTAGACTTGCGTCGCGATTCTGTTGTGAGGATCGCAAAATTTCTTAATGTTACTCCAGAATACCTCTACAATCCTGGGTCCGATGTGTCGGCAAAGACAGAGGCATTCAATTCTGTGGAACCTGCGGCAATTGATCAGGTGGATGACATATGTCGACAGGTTATGACCCTGACGTCACTGCAAAGATCTGAGGTGCTTCATAGATTGTTAGAACTGGTGGTCGTCAAATAACACATAGCTGGAAACCAGTGTGTTTAAACTGGGTTTTCGCGTTTTCCGAGCAAGTTTAAAGCCACAGGAAATAGCCGAGGCGGCAGGTGTTGTTTTGGTCTCTTACGAAATTTTGTCCGATAGCAACTCCGGTTGGTTCTCTCAAGAGCTCCTCAGTTGTTGATTTCAGCAAGTGCAGAATGGTATCATCAAAACTCCTAAGGGGCGGCTGGTGAAGCCTGAGATGTACCCTTCGAACCTGACCCGGGTAATGCCGGCGTAGGAATAGGATATATTCTATTAACCTCGTTCGTATGTCTGGGTTCAAGCAGTTTATTCGACCGAGGTCTCTATGAAAAGTTCCACAGTTTTCGAATCCTTTATAGTTTTTGTTCCAATACTAAAATATTTTATTGTGGTGTTCATGGGTATATTTGTACCTTCACTTTCTCTTGCGGCTGAGTTGGAGGAGGTGATCGTGACTTCGGATTTTCGAGATTCGGCGCTGTTAGAATTATCTAACAGTGTGACTGTCTTGTCGAGTAAAGACATTGCTCGTCGACAGGCGAAGCACCTAGACCAGATTCTAAATCTGGCTCCGAATGTGAACTTTGCAAGTGGAGCATCGAGGGGACGTTTTGTGCAAATCAGGGGAATTGGAGAGCGCAGTCAATTTATTGAGCCTATAAACCCTTCAGTAGGTATAGCAATAGATGGTATTGACTTTACTGGGATCGCCGGTGCTGCTACAACGATGGATATTGAGCAGGTTGAAATATTACGAGGACCCCAGGGCACGCTTTTTGGCGCAAATGCCCTGGCTGGATTAATCAACCTTAAATCTTATCAGCCAAGTGAGGATATGGAGGGAACTCTTACTTTGACTTCTGGTACGTATGATTCTAATACATTTTTCACAGCATTGGGTGGACCTATTAGCCAAAAAGTTGGGTCCAGAGTGGCGGTTCAGAGTCACAAAAGTGATGGTTACATAATTAACGATTATCTCCGGCGTGATGATACGGACGGTATCGATGAGTTGAGTTTTCGATCTACTACTGAATGGGCTATCAGCAATGATTTAAAAACGAAATTAACGATTTTTCATGTAGACGTAGATAATGGCTATGATGGATTTTCCTTGGATAATACCCGCACAACCCTCTCGGATAATCCAGGACATGATCGGCAAAAATCAACCGCGTTGGGTGTTGAAACCACTTGGGATCTAAATAAAGATTTAAAGTTTATTGGTTTGGCGAGTCGCGTTCAAAGTGATCTTGAATATGGTTACGATGAGGACTGGGCTTACCCATCTATATGCGTGGGGCTAGCGTGTGATGGTTGGGAGTATAATTCACAGGATAACTACCTCAGAGATCGAGAAAATAGCACAATTGATTTTCGGTTTATCTCGAATCGGCCTGCCTTGGTAATGGATCTACCAGTGGCTTGGGTATTTGGAGTCTACTCTCGGCGGCAGAGTGAAACTTTGATAAGAGAGTACACTTACAACAGTAGCGATTTTTCGAGTACTTTCGATACCAGAAACAGTGCAGTGTATGGACAATTATCCTTAGATGTCTCTTCCAGGCTGAACTTGCTGACTGGTATCCGATTCGAAAATCGGGACGCAACTTATGTTGATACTGACGCAGTCATGCATAATGTCGATGAGGACTTATGGGGTGGTAGAATATCGCTACAGTTCAAAATGGATGAGGGTAGAGTGGTATATGGCTTGATATCTCGCGGCTATAAAGCGGGCGGTGTCAACAGTGACCCCGATCTGGCGCCTGAGGATCGCGAATTTGATACTGAGTTTATGTGGAACTTGGAAACAGGATTTAAAGCGTCATGGATGCAGGATAAATTCAGCACACAAATTGCGCTGTTTTATCAAGAGCGCAGAGACATACAAATTAAACAATCACTAGTCCAACCCCGTATTGATAGCAATGCAAGTGATTTTATAGATTATCTCGGTAATTCGGCTAAAGGTAGCAATTACGGCTTCGAGCTAGAATTTGTTTGGAATGCCTCCGATCTGGTCACACTTTCAGGATCTTTAGGCCGATTGCAAACAGAGTATAATACACCCTCATCTGATTATTTGAATAGTCGAGAACAGGCCCATGCTCCAAGCTATCAGTTCGATGTTGGTGTCGGCGTCAGAATAGCTGATAACTGCGTGTGGACGCTAAATCTAGAGGGCAAAGATGACTTTTACCTCTCTTCAAGCCACAACACTCAATCTGAGGCATACCAGTTGGTCAACACGAACTTGACTTATGATGACGGTACTTGGATGGCAGCACTTTGGGCACGTAACATTTTCGATGAAGAGATAATTATCAGGGGATTCCGTTTCGGAAATGATCCGCGAAAGTATTACGTAACTGAGTCTTACTTTCAATACGGAGAACCGAGAGTGCTAGGCTTAAGTGGAGGGTATAGATTTTTTTAATTTTCTGTGAACTTATTTTAATCAACAGAGGTGTCTAGAGTGCAGGTCACAATTGATATCAGTATGTACCCGAACCAAGAGGAATTTATCCCTCCGATAAAGGGTTTTATCGAGCGCATTAATCGCTTCGATAATCTTCAGATTACCACTTTTCCGACTAGCACAGTTGTACAGGGTGACTACGTAATCGCGATGGACGCTGTGCAAAAGACGATTGCTGAATGCTATCGCTGTTATCACATGGCAGTTTATGTTGTCAAAATAATTCCTGGCTATGAGGCCTTATGAGTGATGCTTTCTTGGCTTAGTTTGGAAACATTAGCAGTGTTATGTGCGATTGCTTATTTGTTTTTAGCGATTCGCGAAAACATCTACTGTTGGTACTTTGCGCTCGTAAGCACTGTGTTATATGCGTGGATCTTCCGAGGTGTTAACTTGTATATGGAATCTGCTCTAAATATCTACTATGTGATGATGGCCCTCTATGGATGGTTTTGTTGGAAGACGCCTAAGACGAAAACTAAGCGGTTGAAAATTAAAAGTTGGGAATTGAGTCGACATATTAAGGTTGTAAGTATGATATGTCTTATGTCTATTATATCCGGTGTTATGCTGGACTTGAACACAAGCGCTCGCCTACCCTATCTCGACTCGCTGACTACATGGGGAAGCGTAATTACGACTTTCATGGTTGCTAGGAAGGTCCTTGAGAATTGGCTGTACTGGATCGTTTTAAATAGTTTGTCTATATTCTTGCTCATTGACCGCGAGTTGTATCAGACAGCTACTCTTTTCATGATATACATTGTGATGTCTGTTGCGGGCTATATACATTGGAGAGCAATTTATCAACGGGAGAATAAACAATATCCTTCAGCTGACGTTGAATCGGTGGCAAACTTGGAATCGCAGTAATCGATGTCATCTAAAGTCTAGGCCTGAAGTTCACTATAAGTTTTCCAATGGACTTACCAATCATAGTTTCTTGGTCGGAGCCGCAGATCAGAGAGCTGTTGTCAGAGTAAATTGTGCCTATGCCAATCTGCTGGGTATCGATAGAGCACGAGAAATAGACGTTTTGACTGTATTGGCTGACTCAAACTTGGTACCTAAAGTTTTGTTTGTCAGTGAGGAAGTGATGGTGAGCGAGTATATTAATGGGTCAAAATTAACAAAAAAAATGTTAGAGAACCCATATTTAATGTTACAAATAAAGAAAAAATTAAAAGAAATATCGTCTTATAATAAGGGAAATCAGCCGCGCTTCAGTTATCTCAGTCATTGTGAAAATTATGTCACACAGCTAACCAGCAAGCACTTACAATTCGTTAACGTTGATCAACTTCTCTCCGCTGCCGAACATATAGATTCTGAGGATTGGACACCAAGTCTTTGCCATCATGATCTTGTTCCGGAAAATGTGTTAGTGAGCGATGATGGTTTGTATTTTTTAGATTGGGAATATGTAGCGCTGGGGCATCCTGCATATGATTGGGTTTCCGTTTTTGGGGGGAAATTTCCGCTGGATGAGACCGATTGCGGACCTGTGTCTCCAGAAATATGGATGCTTCTGAGCGACTTCCAAAGTGAATTAGACAAACTATGGAGAATTCTTAATAGGAAACTCATCGATACCTTTGAGTCTGAAAAATAAAAAAGCGCAGAAAAATCCACACTCTTTAAGCATGATACCTCACTATCTGGACAGGTATCGAAGAGTTGTTAACTAATTTTCACGATGACCACTTGGAGTTTAGGGTCTATTGTTGTGAGCAATATCATGCTGCTGTTTATGAATAGAGTAGTAACTTTCAATATTATTTCAGGAGCCCGACTTTTGATAACAAATTTAAGGATCATATCCTGAAAAAATCTGACATTAATGGTCGGTTTTTGGGGGTAATATCCGCAGTGTAATGGTTATTTTGGTCTTGTATTAGGTGATAAATAGTTTACTCAGAAGTATACATGGTTGGGTGTGAACTCATTCTCTTCAACTCTTTGCGGTGACGGAAAGAAATAACTTTAGTTATCAACTAACCATAGCTTAATCTTTAAAATTTTTAAATTGAAATGGTTGCTCAAGTTCAGCTTCTCTTATAATGGACATAATTTTCTGCAAATCATCCCTTTTTTTACCAGACACCCGTACCTGATCATTCTGAGTCTGACATTGAACTTTTAATTTTGAGTCTTTTACGAGTTTTACAATTTTTTTACAGACCTCTTTTGGAATGCCCTGTTTAAAGGTGATGGGTATTGAAAATGTTTTTCCTCTATGGAGAGCTTTTTCATTGAATAACATCGCACGTGGATCAATCTTACGTTTCATCAACTGGGCACGAAAAATATCAAGTAGTTGTTGGCATTGGAACTCAGCTTCGGCCCTAACAGTGACGTGTTCTTTAGTATAATCGAATGCTGCGTCCACTCCACGAAAATCAAAGCGAGAAGATATTTCTCGATTTGAATTATTTGTTGCATTTAAAATTTCAGAGGCATTGACCTCCGATACGATGTCCATACTAGGCATAGCGAATGAAGCCCTTTTTAACGATTTCTTGTGAAGCGTAAGCCGATGGCTAAATGTTACTTTACCCTAATGATCATGGAAACTTCCAGCATTCAATTTTAAATAGAAAACTCACAAAAGGATTTTATAGTTAAACCCGTTGATAGGTACCCCAGCGAAGTTTACACTTTTATTTTAACTTATATTGGATCAGACAATGTCAGAAGAATCGGATAAATTGCTCTGGAAACCGACGCAAGAGCAGATTATGAGCTCTAATCTCCAGCAATTTATGAATTCGATTTCGAAGATCTACTCGGTAAGCTTTTCTGACTATCATGAATTTCAAAAATGGTCCGTTGACAACCCAGAAAATTTTTGGTCTGCGGTTTGGACTTATACTGGAATAAAATCATCGGTATATTTTAATCAAGTCTTAGTTAGCAGGGATGAATTTCCCGGAGCGCAGTGGTTTTCTGGCGCCAGGCTCAATTATGCAGAGAATTTATTGCGGACTTCTAGTGATAAAATTGCAGTAATTGGACGTTTAGAGGATGGAACACGTCACACACTCACCTATCAGCAGTTGTACCTGCGGGTGGAGCAGTGTGCTGCGGCGATGAGGGGTATAGGAGTGACGAGTGGAGATCGGATTGTTGGTTTCCTGCCGAATGTTAGTGAGTCAATTATCTCGATGCTCGCGGCAAGCAGCATCGGAGCTATTTGGTCATCGTGCTCGCCAGACTTTGGCATCAACGGGGTTATAGATAGGTTTGGACAAATTCAGCCAAAGCTTTTAATCGCTTGTGATGGGTACCTTTACAACGGTAAAACCATCGACTCATCCCGGATTGTTGAGGCGCTCTGCAAACAAATAAAGAGCATCCAATGCCTCGTGATAGTGCCAGTGATAGATAAATTTAAAACTACGACGTCTGAAAGAGGGGGAATCCTTTTTGAGAACTTTTTGATAAAGGAGAATACGCCCAAACTTGTTTTCGAGCAACTTCCCTTTGATCACCCTTTGTTTATTATGTACTCCTCTGGAACAACTGGAGCACCAAAATGTATAGTACACGGTGCCGGGGGCACTCTTATTCAACACCTAAAAGAACATCGTCTGCATGTAAATTTAAGCTCACATGATAGGATGTTTTTCTTTACGACATGCGGTTGGATGATGTGGAATTGGCTAGTGAGTGCCCTCGCCTCTGAAGCGACGTTGGTTTTATTCGATGGTTCTCCATTTTATCCGATGCCAAAGTCATTATTCGATTTAGCTGAAGAAGAAGAAGTCACGGTTTTTGGTACAAGCGCAAAATACCTTGCTTCGCTGGAAAAACAGGGTGTAAAACCTTGCGAAACTAATGATCTGTCTGAGTTAAGATGCATTCTTTCTACTGGTTCACCACTGTCTAGCAGAAGCTTCAGATATGTCTACCGTGATGTGAAATCTGAAATCTCTTTAGCATCGATTTCTGGAGGCACTGACATAATATCTTGCTTTGTTCTGGGTAACCCATGTCTGCCTGTCTGGGAGGGTGAGATTCAGTGCATTGGATTAGGTATGGCTGTGGAAGTTTGGGATGAATATGGAAATTCGGTGAGGCAGAAAAAAGGTGAGCTAGTGTGTAAAAAACCTTTTCCAAGTGCCCCCATTTATTTTTGGAATGACAAACATAATGAGAAGTATCTGGCGACCTACTTTGGTGTGTTCCCCGGGGTTTGGGTACAAGGAGATAATGCAGAGATTAGTTCTCATTCGGGGATTGTGATTCATGGCAGGACTGACTCTATACTAAACCCAGCCGGAGTCAGGATTGGTACCGCGGAAATATACCGACAATTAGAAACGTTCAATGAATTAGTAGATTATGTGTGTGTTGACCAGGTTTGGGAGGATGATGTGCGCGTAATTTTGTTTGTAGTATTAGAAAATGGAGTTGAGATGACAGATGATTTACGCTCCTCGATTAGCTCGACGATTCGTGAGGAGACTACTCCTAGGCATGTACCTAAAAAGATTATTGCGGTAGCTGATATCCCAAGGACAATGAATGGTAAAATAGCTGAGCTTGCGGTTCGTAAGTTGCTGCATAATGAGCCAGTGATAAATGTTGATGCTCTTGCTAACCCAGAATCCCTCGATTTATTTCGTAATCTAACTGAGCTCACTAAGTAGGTAGAAAGCAGTTAAGTCGCTTGGGTTTCACACAAAATGTTTATCTAATGTTAACCAAGTAAAGACCAATGCGATTTAACGATGGAAAGGTCTGTGATAGAAACATCAAGTTTTATGGAATCACTTTGGGAATTTTTAATTAAAATTTTCGCTGTTTGGTTTGAGAATAATTCACGGTTCCCTGAATTGCAATTAAAAAATTTAAGCCAACTTTGGTAAAATTTTTTAAGGATAATGTTATATTTCATTATTCTTTAATCGTTATGAGTTGATGTATGGATTTAAGTAGAGTAGATCAAGAGCTCATGAGTTATCTGGAGAAATTTCCGGAGATTAATATATGGGATGATCTACAGGCAACTCGAGTTCTTTCCCTTGAGATTATGAGAAAAAGAATCGCGAATTTTACTCCAATTCATGATGTTAAATCTAAAGACTTGGTTGTGCCCACCAAAGATGGATCTACGGTTAAAGTGAGGTTGTACCGACCTTCGAAAGATTTTGGAGTATTGCCGGCTCTTATTTGGCTACATGGAGGAGGATATTGCTTGGGAGGTGTGGAGCATGACGACCAAATTGTGCGTCAAATAGTGCAGGCAGTGGGTTGTATTGTTTTGTCAGTAGACTATCGTCTCGCTCCTGAGTTTCCATTTCCGGCTGCTTTGAATGACTCGTATGCAGCTCTTGTATGGTTATTTAAGAATGCCTCAAAAGTAGGGGTAGATGACAAAAGGATAGCAATTGGCGGGGCAAGTGCTGGAGGTGGACTTGCTGCAGGACTTGCTTTGGCGGCACGTGATCGTGGCGAGGTAAATTTGATTTTCCAATTATTATTTTGTCCGATGATAGATGACCGCAATGTTACGCCCTCTAGTTTTTCTATCACGGATACAAGAGTATGGAATCGAGACTGCAATTTGCGGGGTTGGAGTGCATACCTCGGTGAAAAACAAGGTATGAAGCCGGTGTCTCCTTACGCGGCTGCCGCTCGTGCCGAGAGTTTGGAGTCTCTCCCAGCAACATACATGGCAGTAGGTTCCGAGGATCTCTTTGTTGATGAGAATAGGATTTATGCTGAGCGTTTGAAAGAGGCGGGCGTAACAGTAGATTTCTCTATAATTCAAGGGGGATTTCATGGCTTTGAATTCATTCCCCAAGCTCAGCTTTCAAAAAAGACGCGGCACGGTTATTTCTCGGCTTTAAAAAAAGCTCTTTTTAAATGAGTTTTTAAACAAGCTTATCTAGGATTGAGTCTCGATATTCGCGCGATAAGCGAATTTGCCCAATAGGATGCCTACTTCGAATAATAACCACATTGGAATCGCGAGTAGAATCTGTGATATGACATCCGGTGGCGTTAGTAGCATCCCAAAGAGAAAACATAGAATAAAGATTACAGGTCGTTTTTTTGATAGAGCGTCAGGATTCACAACTCCCATCCAAGCGAGTATCACAACAGCTATGGGGATTTCAAAACTTAAGCCGAACGCGAAAAATAGCTTTAGTGCAAAGTTTAGATAGCTTTGAATGTCTGGCATTATTATTATTCCCTCTGGCACGATTGTGCTGAAAAACAAAAAGACTATGGGGAACACGACATAATACGCGAACGCTACACCGATATAGAACAAGAGAATGCTGGATAGAAATAACGGTATTGCGATTTTTTTTTCTTGTCGATATAGCCCCGGGGCAAGAAATGCCCATATCTGGTAGAGTATGTAAGGCATAGCAACAAAAAATGATAGTATTAAGGTCAATTTAAATGGTGTTAAAAACGGTGATGCCACTTCGGTTGCTATCATACTGGCATTTTCTGGGATAAATCTCCGAATAGGTTCTGAAACGTAGAGATAAAGTTGATTGCTAAAAGAAAACAGACACACGAATATCGTTAATACCGAAAACAAACATCGGAGAGCCCGATTTCTAAATTCATTGAGGTGAGCGACAAGAGGTTGACTTTCAAGTTCCTCCTGTTTCATAGATCTGTTCGATTTTGACTTGACATTTGTATTTGTCTCAGCTCTTGGTTGACGTCCTTTTTAGTCTCATTAATGTTTCGCAATACTTCCTCATTGTGAAGTTTTTCTCTTATTTCTTCCATTCCGACCTCATTTTCTAATTCTCGCTTCGCAGAAGAAATTACTTGCCTTATTCTCCCAACCCATAGGCCTACGGAACGCACAGTCTCAGGAACTCGATTTGGACCCATCACTATTAAGGAAATTACGGCAACTAATATTAGTTCAGAAAGAGCTATGTCAAACATGTGATTAGCGTAGTGTTGATGTTTTGGAGTCGGTAATCCAAAAGATTTATTCGATATTATTTCGTTTTTCAGCGGAAGTTACAGAATCAGAGGCCTGCTCATCACAAAATTGGTTGTCATTGTTGGACATTGCATCTTTAAACCCTTTAACAGCCCCGCCAAGGTCACCACCGATGTTGCGTAACTTCTTAGTACCAAAAATTACCGCCGCTATCAAAAGTATTATTAGTAGTTCTTGCCAGCCAAATCCCATAACTTTATTTCTCCTTTATTCGGAACTAACTCTTAGGGCCTTCTCCTCAATCCCTGAGACATCAAAGCGTCTGTCAAGTTCACTCAGGACTGCTTTTGCGTCGGATCCTAAGTGCGAGAGCATCACAAGGGAATGGAACCATAGATCAGCAGTTTCGAATACTAATTTTTGATTGTCGCCACTGATTGCTGCATCCTTGGCGGCCAGTATGGTTTCGATTGATTCTTCACCAACCTTTTCTAAGATCGTATTAAGACCGTTCTTGTGAAGAAAAGCAACATACGAGTCAGATGCTGCACAGCTTTTTCGTTCTCGCAGCACATGTGTCAAGCGTTCTAAAATATCTGCACTCATCGATACATTTCTTCTGGGTTTCGAATTACTTCATCTACCGCAATCCAGTTGTTGTCATCTTGTAAAATTTTAAAAAAACAGGATTCTCTGCCTGTATGACATGCTACGCCGCCTTTTTGTACCACCTTCAATAAGATAGTATCGTTGTCGCAATCAAGGTGCAACCCGACTAGACGTTGTATATTTCCCGATTGCTCTCCTTTACGCCAGAGTTTATTCCGCGAACGAGACCAATATACAGCGCGTTGTTCAATAACGGTTGCCTGAAGAGCTTCTTCATTCATCCAAGCCATCATCAGTACTTTGTTGGATATTGCGTCCTGAGCAATCGCTGGAATTAAGCCGTCCATATTCCAAGCTATTTGGCTAATAAAATTCATCAACTTCCTTCTTTTTGGGGATTTCCTAAATCCTTTTTTGGATTATGGCACTGTTTTTGGGTTTTAGACAACGCTGGTTATCTTAAAGCTAAGAGCAAAGTACCTAAAGCAAACATGGCAACACTAAAACTGGGGATGTTGTTAAAGACCAGTTGCCATTTAGGGTACGCAATTGTAATCCCTACAATAATAAATATCAGCCCTAACCTTGATGGCCAACTCTTTAAGGTAGGTGGTTGCGACGTGGACGGTTCGACCAAATTAGTCTTATTTTTCAAGTTTCCATTTTCTAAAGCGCCATAAATCAAAGGTGGCATTTTAGGTAATTGTTCCAACCAATCTGGAAGATGATTTTTGAGCTGCTTGAAGACACCTTTTGGCGAGTACTTTTGGCGCAGCCATTTTTCTAGGAAGGGTTGGGCCGAAGTCCATAGATCCAGTTTTGGATAAAGTTGTCTTCCCAAACCTTCGACGTTAAGCAATGTTTTTTGTAGTAAGATGAGTCCTGGTTGGACCTCCATATTAAACCTTCTTGCAGTATCGAAAAGCTGCACCATCATGTATGCCATTGAAATCTCCTGAAGAGGTCTCTGAAAGACAGGCTCACAAACACTCCTTATCGCATTAGTAAATTCGGTTACCGATGTATCATGTCTTACCCAACCGGAACGGATATGTAACTCGGCAACGAGGCGATAATCACGTTTGAAGATAGCTAACAAATTTCTAGCCATGTAAAACTGGTCCTCAGTAGTGAGGGATCCCATAATTGCACAATCAATTGCCAAGTAAGTCGGGGACTGGGGATAAGTGGTGTCGACAAATATGTTTCCTGGGTGCATATCTGCGTGAAAGAAATTATGTTCAAAAACTTGCGTGAAAAATATTTCGATACCTCGTTCTGCAAGTGTTTTAAAATTAATACCTTTATTGGTTAAAGTCTGAATATCAGTTATTGGAGTCGCATAGATTCGTTCCATTACCAGTACATCTTTGTTAGAAAGTGACCACAGAATGTCTGGGACATGAAGTATAGATGAGGACTCAAAGTTATGTTTAAGTAAAGAGGCGTTAGCGCCCTCTGACTGGAGATTGAGCTCATTAAGAATAACGTTCCTGTAGTCTGATACAACTTTGACCGGGTGCAAGCGCTCGCCATCTTTGCTATGTTTTTGAATGAATTTGGCGAGCAAAAGCATTAGCCTTATGTCTTGTTGGATTATTTTTTCGATTCCAGGACGCACTGCTTTTATCACGACATCCCGCCCAGTCAGGGTGGTTGCTGCATGAACTTGGGCAATTGATGCGGACGCTAATGGTTTTTCTTCAAAATCAGCAAACTTATCAGCAATTTTCCCCAGCAATGCGTTCTCTACCAAGGCTTTAAATGTTTCCGTTGAAAATGGGGGAACTTTGTCTTGTAATTTATTGAGCTCTCGACAAATGTCTGGCGGTATCAAATCTGGCCTCGTGGATAGTAACTGACCAAATTTTATAAAAATGGGTCCTAATTCCTCCAGAGCTAGTCGCAGCCGTTCGCCTTTGGAACCCTTATTTTGTCCAAACACTCTGAAAAATAATAAGGTAAGCTTTAACTTAGATGAAATTTTTTTCTTTTGGACAAATTCATCGAGTCTGTGGCGTCCCACAACCGAAAGAATCTTAAGAGCTCTGCGAAGGTGGCTCATGTTTTTATTTTTAGAATAAGGTTGTCTATGCGGGATGTCATTCGATCAACATCTATAGAAAGTTTTCTAATGTTTCGGGAGAAATTCTCAAACTCTGGCATCGCGGGAACTATTTTCCATTCTTCCTGGACAAATTCTACTCCCCCGGCGAGGATTCGACGTCGATTATCCTCAGCCGTTCTACTCAAAGCGCTCAGCGAGGATGCAACAAAATGCGCAGGAATATCGCCCACTAAATCAGAAAGTGCTGCCTCCCAATCGACATCCAGTTTTTGAAAAATAGTTTCTACCCGTTTCAAAACTAATGTATCACCGGCCACCGTTACTCCACTCCCGGCAAGTGTTATAGCATTTCTATCTTGGGTCAAAATCCCTGCAAAAGCGATTATAGAACCGTTAAGAGTTACCGACGCTTCTTCACTGGCACCTGACTTGATCGTGATGTAACCATCGTAAACTGATATACAATAGCACCATTCGAGTGGACTTATGTTAAGGGCGATTGTTATATCATTGAGTTCTTCTAATAATTGAGCGGTTTCTGTGTCATAGGCAACAGCTGCATTTACCAATTTCTCTAGCGATGTGACTCCGAATTCCGTTAGTTGCCTAGCAATCATCAGGGTTTAATCCCCATATGGACTGCAGCGATTCCTCCACTCATGTTGATATATTCCACATTTAAAAGACCGGCCTTTTGGACCATTTGTTTTAAAGCTTCCTGATCCGGATGCACTCGAATAGATTCAGCCAGGTATTTGTAGCTACCCTCATCATTGGCAAATAGCTTCCCAAGTTTTGGGATAATTTTAAAAGAGTACTCATCATACAGCTTTGAGATAATGTCGCTGTAAGGCTTTGAGAATTCGAGGATTAATAATTTTCCTCCCGGTCTCAGCACCCGTCTCATTGATATTAGGGCACGATCTTTATCAGTGACATTTCGTAATCCGAATCCAATACTAACTATGTCAAAACTGTCGTCTTGAAAGGGGAGCATCTGCGCATCGGCTAAAACATAAGAGATGTTTTTGACTAATCCTTTATCAATGAGACGGTCTCTTCCGACATCAAGCATAGATTGGTTGATGTCAGACAGCACCACATGGCCACTGGGGCCTACGCGCTTCGCAAATTTTGCTGCTAAGTCACCTGTTCCACCAGCAACATCAAGAACTTTCTGACCAGGCTTTACTCGGGACATCTCAACTGTGATGTGCTTCCATATGCGGTGGACACCACCAGACATAATGTCGTTCATGACATCATATTTCTTCGCGACTGAGTCGAACACACCCGCAACATAGCTAGCTTTGTTTTTTGAAGGTATTGTCTTGTACCCGAAGTGGGTGTTCTCTTCTGTCATATTTCCCTTTGAAATTAGACTTTAACTCTTTTATTGTACTAAGCTTCGAATCATTTAGGTATGTAAAACAGAAGTCTTTTAAATTAATTACAGAGAAATTTTAGAGTTGAGGTGTGGGGCTCGCGAGATTTGCCTGAGGTTTGGAGTTGTGAAAGATAATTATTCCAATTTTTTGAATGATTATCAAAAAGTTCAAGTAGAAGTGACCAGGTAAAAATACCGGTAGTATGTCCGTCGCTAAAATAAATCTGCAGAGCATAATTTCCACACTTGGCAATATCCGTAATCTGGATGCACTTCTTACCATTTGGAAAATCCTCACTATGTTTGTTTTCAGCACTGGGCGAGTATACTCGCAAATATTCTGCACTGAGAGCCACTTTTAACTCGTCTTTGTACTCCAAATGAAGCAGGGTCTTGCATTTGCTAAGGGTAATAAGCTTCGGAACTTTCAAAAATTTATCCTCAAATCCAGATTTGTTGGAAGGTTTCCATACATTTTTGACTACAAAGGTTTTTATAGGATAAAGCGAGTGAGATCTTCATCCTTTGCTAAGTCGCCCAGTTGTTCTTGCACAAATTCCGCGTTAATCGAGATTTTTTCTCTATTGGTGCTTAAATCGGCAGCGTCAAATGAAATTTCTTCTAGCAAGCGTTCGAGGATAGTGTGGAGTCTTCTTGCGCCAATATTTTCTGTACTTTCATTTACATCAAAAGCGATTTCGGCGATTCGTTTTACCCCGTCAGCGTCGAACTCTATATCAAGTCCCTCCGTTCCCATGAGCGCCGTGTATTGTTTAGTAAGCGAGGCAGTGGGTTCAGTCAGAATTCGCTCGAAATCGTTTATGCTAAGCGATGATAATTCTACTCGTATAGGCAGTCTTCCTTGCAGCTCTGGTATCAAGTCAGAGGGTTTGCAAAGATGGAAAGCTCCAGAGGCAATGAAGAGAATATGATCTGTCTTTATCATTCCGTATTTTGTAGTAACGGTACTTCCCTCGATCAGCGGCAACAAGTCTCTTTGCACTCCTTCCCGAGAGACATCTCCGCCAGTTACCTCTGAACGTTTACAGATTTTGTCTATTTCGTCCAGAAACACGATGCCGTGTTGCTCGGCTGATTCAACCGCGTTTAGCTTGATCTCCTCCTCGTTGACAAGCTTTCCAGCTTCCTCTTCTTTCAGATTTTTGAGTGCTTCGCTAACGGTAAGTTTTCGTTTATTGGTTTTCCCTTTACCCATTGCACTAAACATGTTTTGTAGTTGCGATGTCATTTCTTCCATACCCGGCGGTGCCATGATTTCGACGCCAACTGGTGTTTGATGTAATTCGATTTCTATTTCTTTGAGATCAAGTTCCCCCTCGCGAAGTTTCTTTCGAAAAACTTGGCGTGTAGTTGATTCTTTTGATTCAGAGTTTCGGGGAGGAGGGAGAAGAGCGTCCAGCACGCGCTCCTCTGCAGCATCCAAAGCGCGTTGTGCAACTTTTTTCAATTCGCGTTCCCGACATTGTTTTACCGAGGTCTCGACGAGATCACGAATAATTGATTCTACATCTTTTCCAACGTAGCCTACTTCCGTAAACTTGGTTGCTTCTATTTTTACGAAAGGAGCGTTTGCAAGCCGTGCTAATCGTCGAGCAACCTCGGTTTTGCCGACCCCCGTCGGTCCAATCATTAGAATATTTTTGGGAGTTACTTCGTTGCGAAGGTCTGATTCAAGTTGAGATCTGCGCCACCGGTTCCTCAGCGCTATCGCGACTGCCCGTTTTGCGTTATTTTGGCCAATGATATGCTTGTTGAGTTCATGCACAATCTCACGCGGAGTCATCTGAGACATACGTATTTTACTCCGTATTGGTAGTCATAGGGTTAGATTCAAGTACTTCAATACAGTGATTTTGATTGGTAAACACGCATACATCAGCTGCAATTTTGAGGCCTGTAGAAACAATTTCTTCGGCGGTTAAACTCGTATTTTCAAGCAGAGCTTTAGCTGCCGACTGTGCATAGGGCCCACCAGATCCAATTGCAATTAAATCGTCTTCTGGCTGTATTACGTCACCGTTACCAGTTATCACAAATGAACTGCTATGGTTTGCCACAGCAAGAAGTGCTTCAAGTCGACGTAGCATTCGGTCGGTACGCCAGTCCTTGGCTAACTCTACCGCCGCTCTGGTTAGATTTCCATGATGCTGCTCAAGTTTTGCCTCGAACCGTTCGAACAAAGTGAACGCATCTGCGGTTCCTCCCGCAAATCCTGCGATAACCTGATCCTTGTATAAGCGACGGACTTTGCGAGCATTACCTTTCATAATCGTATTGCCCATGCTGACTTGTCCGTCCCCTCCAATAACTACAAAGTTATTCCTTCGGACTGATAGAATTGTTGTTCCGTGGTATTGTTTCAATTTATTCTCCAACTGTATCTTGTATATTTGGGGCTAGTTCGAAAATATCAATCTCGAATTAGTGGATCTTTTCTTTATGCTTATGTACTGCCTTGCGACAAAGCGAAACATGATGCTTATCCATCGCTAGAAAACCATAATTCTGCGTGTTAGCATTTGATAATACAAATTTAGCTCTTACTTGGTATGTTGGCTTATCCTAGCTGCATGCCCGAAACAAACGTAATTATATTTTAACTTTTTTGAAGGTATTTCCTTCAGGAGTTCATAAATGGCACTTGTCCTCAAAAATAAGTCCCTCCTCAGATCACAGATATATTCCGCCGGCCGGTGGTTAGATTCGGATAGCTTGGAGACTCTGGATGTGGTAAATCCTGCCACAAATGAAGTAATTACCACGGTGCCATATTGTGGTGCTCTCGAAACAAGACGAATGATAGAGGCCGCCGCTCAAGCACAACGCTCGTGGGCATTAGCCACTGCAAAGCACAGATCTATGGTTTTGCGAGATTGGTTCAATCTGATCGTTCAAAACAAGGACGACTTAGCTTTCCTACTTACCCTTGAACAGGGCAAACCACTCAAAGAGGCATCAGCTGAACTTACGTATGGTGCAAATTATATTGAGTGGTTCAGTGAGGAGGCTAAGCGTGTTTATGGTGATATTATTCCGCAACCCTCGGAGGACAAAAGACTGGTGGTTATCAAGCAACCAATTGGTGTGGTGGCTTGCATAACCCCGTGGAATTTCCCAAATGCGATGTTGACGCGTAAAATCGCTCCAGCACTCGCGGCAGGATGCGCCGTGGTGTGCAAACCGGCAAATGCAACGCCTTTGTCTGCCTTAGCCCTCGCTGAGTTAGCTCATCAAGCTGGTCTTCCTGCTGGTCTGATTAATATTGTAACTGGAAATACTGAAGCAATTGGAGCAGAGCTAACGTCAAACTCGCTAGTTCGTAAGCTCACTTTTACAGGATCTACGCCGGTGGGCAAGAAGCTCATAGCCGCTTGCGCGGGCACAGTAAAAAGAACTTCTATGGAATTAGGTGGCAACGCGCCTTTCATTGTTTTTGATGATGCTGATTTAGAGTCTGCAGTGCAAGGAGCGATGGCATCCAAATATCGTAATGCAGGACAGACTTGCGTTTGCTCCAATCGTTTGATCGTTCAAAGCGGTATTTATGATCGATTTGTTGAGATGCTAGCTAGTGCGGCGGCTAATCTTGTTGTAGGAAATGGAATTAATGAGTCTACCACAGTCGGCCCACTTATAAACAGGAGTGCAGCCGAAGATGTTTGTTCTATTATTGATGACGCACTTTCGAAGGGAGCTCAATGTATAATTGGTGGCGGCATGAGCTCCTTGAGGGGCAGTTTTGTTGAGCCCACTGTTCTCATAGATGTCACCCGTGAAATGAGGGTTTTCTCGGAAGAAATTTTTGGTCCAGTTGCGCCAGTGTTTAGATTTGATACTGAGGACCAAGTGATTGAGATGGCTAATGACACTGAATTTGGACTCGCTGCTTATTTTTATACACAGGATCACGGGAGGATATGGAGGGTTGGGGAGCGTCTTGATTACGGTATTGTTGGCATCAATGAAGGTATAATTTCAAATGAGATGGCCCCTTTTGGCGGTGTAAAGGAATCAGGTAACGGACGAGAGGGGTCTAAATATGGAATTGATGATTATCTTGAAATCAAGTATCTATGCATCGGTGGTATAAACTAATTTTGTAGTTACTGGATTAGTATATTTCGACTTTTAATGAATGCGATATTCTGAAATTTAAAGTGCCATCTTTCCAAGTCTTACCCGCTGGGGATGACGCCCCACAGGCAAAGATCTGGTCTCGCGGGCGTCTTTAAACGATATTACAGCAACCCGATCTTGATTGCTCACGGACACATAGCAATCTTTTCCGTCGGCACTTTTCGTAGCCCAGTAGGGCTTTGCGTCGAGACTATTGTTTGCGAGCTTTATCATATGAAACTGAAAAGAGGTAATATCAACGATTGCAGCGTAGCCGGACATGGTGGCAGCCACACACAGTTTTGTTCCATCTGAGTTAATCGCTATCCCGTGGTGGGCAGAATTTAATTTGTATTCGCTTGGTCGAAGAGCCTTTGTTTCGGCAGGTATTGGCAATCGTAGAATCCGAGAGACGAGCTGCTGCTTCACGTTATACTCTACAATTCCATGGAAGAATGAGATTTGTAGATAAACTATATTTGCATCTGGTGAGATTGCCATAGGGCGAACTGCGCCCTCGTGCCACGGCATACCGAAGTCCCGAAGTTTTTTGGCCATGTCGATTCTCTGTAGTATCTCATAGTTTGTTGCATTAACAATTTGAAAATATCGATCTCCCTTCAGGTAGTTGAGTAAACGGTTGGATGTTGGCAGATAGACACGGCCAATACTAGCGTGAAAAATTAAGTTGCCATCCTGAGAAAAGGAGTTTTCATGTGGGCTATCACCTGAGGGGAAGCCGCCGATAATGTCACCGCTCCCAGTATCGATGGCATGAACTTTTCGGGCGGTGGAAGCGGACACTAAGAGTGTCTTGCCATCTGGTGATATTGCTGCGTGGTCCGATCGGTACCCTTCGATGGGGGTCCGCCATATTATTTCGCCGCTATGTATATTGAGAGCAACAACATCAGCAAAACTTGGTCTCGATACGAAAACTGTTGTTCCATCATTCGAGGTAAACATGTCGTCCACGAGCTGGTGATTACCTTCTCCAATCAGTTTTTTAATCAACCAAGACATTACCTGTTTGTCAACTCGACTTTTTAAGTCTCTCAGACGCTGCACCTTATCCGGCACTGCATCAAGTACTTTTATGTGTTTAAATCCATTAGGATCATAGATGTCGATAGTTCCAGCCCAGTTATTACCCACCAAAATAACGTCCCGAGTAATTATGGCTTCTTGAATTAGCGCTTGTTTGTCGTGTGTTGGATCGAGCGTATTACTGGATTCAGCTCTCGCTATCCATAGCCCGAATAGACTAAAAAATATGAGCTGTCTTACCGGCCGATAATACTTTATGAATACCATTATATTATTTTACCCGTTTGTCACTCAGTTAGGCATCTTTTTCATAATCAGGTCGTGTGACGAAACCAATAATCCCCCCCAATGAAATACTTTTTAAATCTTATAGTCTACTTAAGGTTGCGGCGACCTCACTTTTTACTGAGAAGAAATGTTAATAATTTAGCCATGATTCAATAGGTCCTTGGGATTCTTTGAAATAACAGCCTTTGCAGACTACCGGACGCACTTTCTTGCACTACGGAGGCGACATGAAATCTCGACATCCCTTTGCTGTATTGCCATTTGGTCTCCTAGAGGCTTCGCTTTGGGTTATGCAACCAATTTTGTTACTAAAATAATGTAATCGTTATATCCGGTAAGTAATACATTTTTCCCTTTTGCCACCGCAAGTTTACTTTTTTGTTGTTATGTTTTTGTTAGGAGTTACATGTATGTGGTCAAGTTATAACATCAAGTGTTTCAATAATACAGTTATTGACAGCAAGCATTTTATTAGCAACAAATTATTGCCAGTGTATAATATTCTTCACATGTCGACTCCTGAAGTTACAAAAATTATTGTATAATTGCTTCACATGTTATTATTTTCAGCTGTCATATAGATTTTAATGACTTATAGCCTAAAGAGAAGTCGGGGTAAGCAAAAGTGACCATTGGCTTTGCTAAACTTTTTAAAGTAGCATTCACAGTATAAGTTCAGCTGAAGATGATCACATACTCAGTGCGATTGTTGTCATTGCCTCACTTTTTATCTCATCAAACAATGGTATTATTCTGCCTTACAGGGCGTTAATTTACCTATCGCTTGCTGACAGTGCTGGGTTGGGTTCGGTTGATAGGTCTGAGTACCTTTTGGTTTTTTTTGAATAAGGATTAAGACAGAGTATTTAATGGATGCTTTTGATGGCACAGATTGAAAATATTGAAAAACAGCGCCTGATAAACTTTATGCGCCACACAAGCATGGAGGTAACCCCAAAGGGAGTTCAGCAGATTGGGGATTTAAATGCATTTTTGAGGCCTGGCAGTACGGTATATGTGACTGCCTTACCCGGTTCAGATTTTAGTGACACTATAAATGCCGCGCGATATTTAAATGCAAGTGGTTTCAAATCTGTGCCGCATTTTCCAGCCCGGGCCATCAAATCGAAAAAACAATTAGAAGAGGATTTGGATATCCTCTCGGGCGAAATTGGAATTAAAGAAGGACTTTTAGTTGGTGGCGGTGTTGATACCGTGATCGGCGAATTTGCCTCTTCTATCGAGGTGCTGAGAACTGAATTATTTGAGAAATATGGCTTCAAAAAGCTCGGTTTAGCAGGCCACCCAGAGGGTAGTCCGGATGTAAGTTTGGAGGATTGTTTGCTTGCCATCGACGATAAAAATGCTTATGCGAAAAATACGGATATGGATCTCTACTTAGCGACTCAATTTGTATTTGAGGCACGACCTGTACTTGATTGGGAGCGGGCGATTCGTGAGAGGGGGAATTTGCTGCCCATTCACGTCGGGATACCTGGAATTGCAACCATAAAAACATTGTTAAAACATGCAGAACATTGTGGCGTTGGACCCTCCGTGCGGTTTTTAACACGTAATCCGGCTAATGTAATCCGATTAGCGCTTGCTGATACATTTTTTGGGCGATTTGTTAATGCACCCTCTTCAAACCCAAGCGAGTTGATACGTGATTTGGTAAAGGGTATTTATTCTGATTCAGGTTGTTTGATCGAGAGTTGTCATTTGTATCCGTTGGGAGGTCTGGCCAAGTCAGCGAGTTGGTTAGATTCGGTCCGAGGCGGTGATTTCAGTCTAAACCAGCGAGGCTTTGATCTGTACCCAAGTGCAAGAAAAAAGCTTCAGGCATGATCATCAGCATTGTGGCTTTTATAAATTGACATAGGAACTTTTTTGACAATTACATAGCTCAGTTCTGTAAATAAAGAAGTGTCTATTGGATTTAATCTATCTTTTATTTTGATTAGAGTGCGGATAAACTTTTCTGGTCATTAAGTCTTAACTGATGAGATAAAAGCCCAAGACTAGGGTCGGATCGAAGCGGATTCATTTGACGCGGGCCTTTAGTTTCAAGAGGGGAGCGCTCTGGTTAATTTGGTTACCGAAGAGGATGGATGCTGACCAAGGCGTTTAAAGAAGTGTGCGACCGAAATTTGCGAGGATGTCTGCAGTTAAAAGCGAATCGCAGTAAACGACCTTTTAATGTAACTGTATGATGCAGTTTGCCGACTGCGAGGCTCGGTGGTCGAGGGATGTGGGACGAGAGTCTGGGTGCACTTTTGAGGGATATGGTGACACATGAATTAGATCCATGTTTGTTAATTTTTCTTTAGTAACCGAAGGGGTTGAGAATAAGCACAGGGTGGTGATTGAACCTAGGTCGGAATTTCCAATTTAGCTGGGAAAGATACAGATTTTAGGCCAAGTCTCGCTCCGGAAAACGATTGAATGCTTTTGCTGACACAAGAAAAGCTAACAGGAGTGCAGCCATAACTATCATAATTTTCGTTATTTCTGGGCTAATAAGGCCGATAAAAGTCATGAAGTAACTAATAGCAACAACCAATAAGACGCTCAAAAGGGTGCTAAGGAAGAGACGATTTGTCTCTGCGAGGACGTATAAGCAGGGCACTAATATAAGGGTAATAGTGGACGCAAAAAGAATTCCGAAACTTAAAGATAATGCCATTGGTATGACGAATTGTGCCTGAACGCTAGTTTCAAACAGCAGGGGTAACAATCCAACAAAGGTAGTAAGCGTGGTGAGGAGGATCGCTCGAAAGCGTTTTTTGCCAGCAGCTATGATTGAATTATTTGGAGTCAGGCCGTCGGCAAGTTGTCGATTGGCGAAGTCCACCATTATTAAACTATCATTCACTACGACGCCAGCAAGAGCCATTATTCCAATAATCGATAGCATATTCATGGTCACACCCAGGAGCATGTGACCAACTGCGGCGCCGACGAAACCAAATGGTATTACTGACATGATAAGCACCGGCTGAAGATATGATTTTAATGGTACAGCAAGCAGTCCATACATAAGTATTAGAGAAGTTAGACCACTTATGATCATTTTCGAGTAATAGTCGTTTTGCTCTTTTGTGCCTCCGGTAAGTCGGAACTCAACGCTCGGGTACTTTTCTAACAACATCGGGACGAATGATGCCTTAACGTCACGCACTACATCACCGCTCTCGATCTTGTTCTCAAGAACCTCCGCGGTAATAGTAATTGTGCGTTTGCGATCTAGGCGCCTGATTTCGGTTACCCCAAGCCCCATTTGTATGTTTGCAACTTCTCCTATTGCGATAGATTCTCCGCTACTCGTACGTATCAACATATTCTCAAGAGATGCAATGGAGCGACGGTCAGCATACGGAAAACGTACCATCACGTTAATAGTTTCGGAATCACGCTGGATTCGTTGTGCCTCTTCTCCGTGGAAGGCCTGCCTCACTTGCCGCGCAATATCCACTAAACGGACGCCAACTTGCGCCGCGGAAGGTTTTAAAGTGATTAAAAGCTCCTTGTTACCCGAGCCCTGCGAGTTATA
Source organism: Porticoccaceae bacterium (assembly GCA_902562425.1). GTDB lineage: Bacteria > Pseudomonadota > Gammaproteobacteria > Pseudomonadales > Porticoccaceae > TMED48. The sequence goes on from CACETF010000007.1 coordinate 45,904, forward strand.
TATATCGTACACCCCCTGAAACTGTGTCAGATACTCTTGAAGTTCAATACCGGCAAGTGAGAGCTCATCAGGATCTGGACCAGAGAGAGAAAGGGAGATTTTAGGTCCAGCAGGACCCTCACTGGCCATATATCTTTGCTTTCGGACATCTGGTAGGAGGCCCACTTCATCGCGCCACAATCTCTCAATGTCATTTGCGGTAATTTCGCGAAATTCTGACTTAGTCAATGCAAGTCGAAAAACTATCTCAGAATCATCTTTCACATGAAAAGACACATGCTCTATGAGGCCGACAGAGCTTGGGTTGCTCAGTAGATAGCTCTCGTTCACTGTGTAAATCGCATTTTCTACGATGTTGATTGTTTCTGAAATACTCTCTCGAGAGGCTCCATCATGCATAGTGATTTCTGCGCGCACATCGTCTCCGGGGACATTGGGAAAGAACTCGAATTTTGCAATCCCACTTGTAATTACGCTAACAATTAATATTAATGTGCCGAGAAAGCTTGCGAGCGTCACATGACGGTGGTTTAGTGCGTTCCGGAGTAAGGGCTCATATACACCATCAATAAAACGATAGAGCGTATTCGAAACCCATCGCTGACAGGAATATAACGGAGATAGGAGTGAATCACTTTCTTTGTTTAATCTTAATCCAACAAGATGGGAGGGAAGTATTAACTTTGACTCGATCAGTGAGAAAGTTAGGCACAAAAGAACCACTATTGAAATGGTTCTAGAGATGCCATCAAAGGTTCCACCTAAAAACATCAAAGGTAAAAATGCCGCCATTGTCGTTAAAAGGCCTATCGTGGAGGGAATTGCAACTCTGTGGGTGCCGTTGACCACAGTCTCTATCGAGGCAGTATACTGGTGAAGGTGACGGTCTCCCTGAGCCTTTTTCTTTTTGTAATCATCAGTGATTTCACGGTAAACGCTCTCACCAATGATTATTGCGTCATCAACAACTATCCCAAGGACCATGATAAAGGCAAATAGACTCATTACATTTACAGTGACTCCTCCAAGAGGCATCAGCCAAAAAGCACCGGCAAAACTCAGCGGAATGCCTACCATGACCCACATAGCAATCTTCAAGTTAAGGAATAATGCCAAGACTATGGCAACAAGGATACTTCCCAAAAATAAGTTTTCGGACATCATTTGAAGCCTACCGTTGAGGTGATATGCTTCATCATTATGCACACTCATCTTTAGACCATTCGGTAATGTTTTCCGCTTTTCTTCTGCGTAGAGGTGCACTTGCTCACTAATTTTCAGAAGATTTTGGCCCTCGAGGGAGAAGATACCCAAAGTGAAGGAGCTGGCTCGATCAAAGCGATTATCGACATTCTCTTCCATGAACCCGTCTTTCACATCAGCAACATCTGCTATTGTAAGCTCGCTACCGTCGGTTGCGCCGCGAATCACAATTTTTTCAAAATCTTCGCCGAAGTAGGATTTGCCCTCGGTCCTTAATTGAACGTTTCCGTTGTCGGTTCTGATTATCCCCGCAGGAAGATCAAGTGATGATGCTCGGACGGCATCCGCAACTTCTTGTAGGGTTAAGTTAAAAGCTCTCAATCTCGCTTCATCCACCTCGATGGAAATTTCGTGCTTACCCGCACCCCAAAGTTGCACCTCTTTTATTTCAGGTAGCTGTAAAAGTTCATCGTAGATCTCTTCGCCAAGTATCTTTTTCTCCTGTTGAGTCATGTTGCCATGCACCGAGAGACCCACAGCCCAGAAATTTTTCAATACTCGTTGAATCTGAGGCTTTTCCATGTCCATGGGGAAGTTTACGATCCCGTCTATCCTTCCCTCCGTGAGCGACATTATTTCGTTGACATTTTGATTCGGCTCGGTCTCAAGGGTGATTAAAGCAAAATCTCGACCCGCATTGGACCAGATTTTTTTGACCCCCTGAAGACCCTCTAATGCCGCCTCGATTGGAAGGATGACTCCCTTTTCGATCTCTACTGGAGCAGCACCCGGGTAGGAAGCTCTCACAGTGATCATATTGGTGTCGGATCGAGGGAACATTTCCTTACTTACATTCGATAGCGAGAGAGCCCCGGCTAAGAAAACAAAGATCATGATCAAGTTCGCAGCAACTGCGTTCCTTGCAAACCAGTTTATGAGGCCGTCATTTTTGATCACTTACCGTCTCCAAAATTTGACGGTGACCTATCTGTGACGGACACCTTCAGACCCTCAATCGGCATTCCAAGTGCACTAATGATTACTTCAGCACCCTCCTCTAGACCAGAATTCACATAAAAGTAATTATCGTCGCTAAAAGCTATCGATACTGGGTTCAATCTTAACCTGTTGTTAGAATCTACTGTCGCGACCTGAGTATTTTTTCGAAGACCTCCAGCTGGTAATAAAAATACCTCCTTCAATAACTTACCTGGAAGTGTAGCCGCAACAAATGTACCAACCAATAACGGGCTCAAGTCAGAATTACTATTTTGTGGTTTGAGGTTATAGGGGTCGTCAACCTGCACTACTACGTATTGAGCACGGTTAGATTGATCTACAACACCCTCAGATCTAACTATTTGACCGCTCCATTGGGTATTGGCTCCGTTCATGGAACCGCGAAGTTCCACAACACTGCGCTTAGAGATGATACCTTTTGAGATACTACCCATGGTGGACAGGTCTTTCTCGGTAAGGGGCAACCTTACCTCCGAAAAATCTGTTGCGAACAGCTCGGCAACCGGCGAACCTTGCGTCACATATTGTCCCGTACCCACCAGTTTGCGTGAAACCATACCTGAATAAGGGGCTCGCACAGTGGTTTGATTTAACTTGATGGTAGCGTATTTCACTTCTGCCTCGGCCTCAAGGATATTTGCTTGAGCCTCCAGAAGAAACGGTTTCCGGAGTGCCAGTGGGGGTGCTTCGCTGTTTGGGCGACCCGTGATTTCCCATTCTTTTTTAGCTTGGAATACCCTGGCATGTTCGAGTTCCAACTGAGCTTGGGCACTTATAAGCTTTGCTTTTGCTCTTTGCAGAGCGACATCATAATCGGCGGTATCAAGCTGCATTAGGGTATCACCTTTGACAAATATCCCTCCGACAACAAATTTATCCGATATCCGCACAACGGTGCCTGTTACCTCCGATATCAGTGTTGTGCGGGTACTAGGCTGCACTGTGCCATGAGAAATTACGGACAATTCCACATCTCTTTTGTAGAGTTTTTGAGTTTTTACAGCAATTGCTGCCTCTGGTGCAGGCACCTTTGGAGGAGTTCCTCGGAGAGAATGCATATAGAATCCAATTGCAATCGAACCGATTAAAATTACGATGGCGTAAAGCTTGCTTTTCAAAAGTTATTTCCCTGGGACAGATTTAGCACGTTGTAATCATTTACGTTCCTTTTACGAAGGAGAGCTTTTACCTGATTTATATTCTCGAAGTCTGAAAATAAACTCCTATTTTTCAATTATTTCTGTATTGGCTTTCTGAGAAAATGACTAGCTTCATTGAGGCTACCCAAGTTTTTTGTATGTTGATAGCCGAGTCGGTTCATGATTTGTTTTGCTTTTCCTGACCTATTTCCGCTCCGGCAATATAGGTATATCGTATCTTGTAAGTTTGGCACCAATCTTTTTATCTTATCCTCGAGAATATCAAGTGGTAGATGTTTAGCGTCTTTAAGATGGCCGTTATTCCATTCTTCTTTGGATCTTACGTCAATAATTATGTAGTTGGTCTCGCTACCATGACACGATACTGTGCCCGTGAGGACAGAAATAAGGGTAAGTTTTACGAGTAATTTTGCTTGATTATGAAGTTTAATTTTCATTGATGCTCGAACTTAGGTTAGTGGAATAGCTTCACTTGATTCTGCTGACTTCATTATAGCTGAGATGATTTTAATGTCTCTCCTCCCCATCTCTCCGGAGGTGATGTTTGGTCGACGGTTTCTGATAGCCAGGCACTGGCCATCTATCTGCAGTTTTTGTTGAAAGATATTTTGTAATGTCAACTTGCCCTTTGGGGTGTAACCCTTATTTCCTGAATAGCTATATGCGGGTTCCAGCCTCATGACCCCATCCTTTGTCGTCATATTGATGAAGTGGCTATACTCTCCCCACCCAGAATTGTGATGTGACTTTCGTCCATCAGGCCAAGTCAATTCCCATTCCCAGTGTTCTGGAACTTCTTTGAAGATGTTGGTTCTTTTTGTCCAGCTTCTTGCCTCAACAAGAATGGGGTAATCTTGGGCAAGGTAAAATGCGGACTGGACACAGTATACGCCCAATTCACCTAGCCCCCCCCCTAGCGACATTGCGCGATCTATCCTCCATTTTTTCTTTAAAAAGTTAGAATCGTTAGGCTGAGACGAGAACCCGGTCTCCATTGTCCGCCAGGCGCCAAACTCCTTATCTCTCATAGAATTTATAAATTTTACTGTGAAGGGATCCCAATATAACCTGTATCCGATCTGAAGGCTTTTCTGGACGCTCTTAGCCGTTTGGATCATTAATGAACACTCATTTTCACTGCGCGCCATGGGTTTTTCACAAATTACATGCTTCCCAGCATTCAAACACCTTATTGCAAAATCGGCATGATTCCCGGGTGGTGTGACCACATACACGCAATCTATCTCGGGATTATTGGCTATCTGCTCAAGATTATCGTAGTTGTAAATGTTTGCATCGGGTATCTGATATTTATCCTGCCAGATCGGATATTTTTGTGGTGATCCCGAAATAATTCCCGTTAATTTAGCATATTCCGCTTGCTGGATTGCAGGCGCTAGCCAGTTCGTGGCATAGCTCCCGAGTCCCAGAATGGCGATCTTCACAGGATCTGGTCTTGTTAAATTTTGAACGCGTTTAGACCAGACGGCGGCAATTGACGCCTCCGACCTTAAGAGGGAGAGGGAAGTGGCTGCGAGTGTGCTTTGCTTTACGAATGTTCTTCGGTTAAATTTGGACATCTTTTCCTCGGTCGACATCTATGGAACACATCCCCTTGTGAGTAGTTCACAACGGTAAACGCTTGTGCTTGCAGTCATAATTAATGTATTACTGCTGCACCTATGATCACCCTTAGGTTGGCCCCAAGCGACGTTTGCAGTTATCTCGCCGGTGCGAATTGTCCCAAGGTGATCTCCCTCTGGAGAAAGCACTAATACGCCCCCTGGGCCCGTTGCAAATACATTACCAAAGTAGTCCACTTTTAACCCATCCGGCACGCCGGGCGATTCGAGATGATTTGCATCAAAAAATATCTCTGAATCATTAATATAATTGCCTTCAAGAGTGTACCTCATGATAACCTTATTTTCTTTATCAGAGTTTGCAACATACATGGTATTTTCATCTGGTGACAGCGCTATCCCGTTAGGGCGAGTAAGTTCACTATCTAGCAAAAAAACATCACCCTCATTCGTAAACTTATAAATTCCGTTATAAGGCATCTCCTTAATCTTTGATGAATCATATTCCTTGAGGCCATATGGTGGGTCGGTAAAATAAAGATTCCCCCGAGAGTCAAATACCAGGTCGTTTGGGCTATTAAAGCGACGACCATCTTTTTTTGAGGCAAGGACACTTTTTTTACCATTAATCGAAATGCTCGAAACTCTTCGATTGCCATGTTCAGCGATCACTAAGTCCCCGTTGGCGTTGAAGGTCAGTCCATTAGCACTGACGTTTCTCATTCCATCCGGCATTTCTCCCTTAAAAACCGGATCTAAAAATTTGTTGAGCACATTGTCTTTGAGTTCATAAATCTTATTATCTCGTACGTCTGAGAAAAGGAGCCTTTGTGATCTGCGATCCCAAACGGGACCCTCAGTAAAGACAAAGCCCTCCGCTATCTTTGATACTACCGCTTTTTCGCCAACAATCGTATCCAACCGATCATCCAGTCGGAGTATATGAAAATTTGCATTTTCAACTATACTTCTATGTTCTTCGGGGTTTGTTTTCGCATCAGTGAAGTTCACTGAACCAGGAAAAATTAGTATCGAAAAAAATAGTACAAACAGCTTAGCTTCTCTTCGGGTCAGCATGTGAGTTTCCTTTTCAATTTAAGGGGGCTGAGTCACTTGATGTGGTAAGAAGGGCTTATCCCTTTTACTCTATTGTTATTAAGCTTTTAAAAGTTTTCATTTTCAATGTTTCTTTTTGGTTTTCCTGAGCTACAATTTTTGTTAAGGATATTTGAGGAGACTATAAATGAATATCGATAGCGAAACTAAGTTCTTGACAAGCGGCGAGATTACCCTTGCATATCAGGTTTTTGGGAATTCCGCGCAAGATCTCATTATCGTCCCTGGCATTGTGTCTCATGTCGAGTTCTCTCATGAGATGCCAGGCTACTCTTCGTTTATCAATAAACTCGCTCGGTTTTTTAGGGTGATTACTTTCGATAAACGTGGAAACGGTATGTCCGGAAAAATTGACAAGGCGGCGACTCTTGAAGAGCGTATGGATGACCTACGTTTGATTATGGAATCGGTGGACTCACGTAAAGCGATAATCTTTGGATTCTCAGAGGGGGGTTCCTTGAGCGCCCTATTTTCTGCAATGCACCCAGACCGAGTAGATCGTTTGATTATTTTTGGTGGTTTTTCTCACGTTCCAGATCTTGATTTTAGCACTAAAATTCCCGCTTTTTTTAGGAAAATGTTCATTGATTTCTTTTTGCGGAGGCGTACTCGTCGGTACGAGGTTAATTGGGGCAATGGTGACTTTGCCAAAACGGCATTACCGCCCAGAATTATTGTTGACGGTGATCTTAGGACAAAACTTCAGAAGTTCGAAAGTCTTTCTTCGTCACCTGAGAAAATTGGTGAGATGATGTACCTTACGGCATTGCTAGATATAAGACCATTTTTGAAAGATGTTCAGTGTCCTACGCTCATCCTACACTGCAGGGATGACAATCGTGTTCCTTTTGACTGGGCTTGTGAGTTGGAGGATGGGATCAAGGACTCGGAATTTATTGAGCTTAATGGAGTTGGTCACCTTTTTTATATGAACGAATCCAAGTTTATTATGGAAAAGATACTGGAATTTGTGGGAAAGAATCAGCCGCCAGAGTCAGTCACGGAAAATAACAGAGTTTTATCGACTATTCTTTTCAATGACATCGTGAATTCTACCCAGCTTCAATTTGAGCTCGGAGATAGTCAATGGAAAGAAAAAATATTGGAATTTAATAGGTTATGTAAAGAGCAGATTGCTAGCTTTGATGGAGTTTTCGTGAAGAGTATGGGCGATGGTATTCTAGCAACCTTCGATGGTCCATCCCGAGCGATAAATTGCGCTTGTATTATAAACGAGGGAGTTCGATCTCTCGGGTTGGCGGTTCGGAGCGGACTTCATGTGGGAGAAATCGAAAAGATAGAAGAGGATATCAGTGGAATAAACGTTAATGCTGCCGCTCGAATTCAGGCATTAGCAAAAGGTGGACAGGTATTGGTATCTGAGGTGTTAAAGAGCCTTGTATCTGGTTCGGGCATAGAGTTTGGCGATTTTGGGGCGCATCATTTCAAAGGTTTTGATACAAAATGGAACTTATATCAAGTTAAAGTAGTTAAAGTATGAGGTGGTTCATCTGACAGTTTCGAAGTTAATCAAGGTTGATGATGCAAAACGGTATCCTGTAATCTCCGGAATTATTCCAGACCTGCAGTACGACAGATCGGATACCTGATTCCGTCGTGGTTGATTACATGAGGGTTAACAAGTTCGCTCGGGTTCTTTTTGTTTTATGAGCATAGATGCGCCCAGTAGGCACATAATTAGCAGCAGGCTTAGCCTTGCTGGGGCAGTGTAGCTGCCAAATAAATCATAACCTAAGCTGAATAGTGCGGGCCCTATTGCGCTCGCAAAGACAGAAAGCGAAGCGCTAAAACCACTGATTTCGCCAATATGATTGGGACCAAAGAATCGTATAAACGTTAAATTTGTTAAAACTCCCCAAAGTCCGCTGCCTGTTCCGAAGCCAAAGGCTAATAGCCAGAATCCCCAATCCTTTTCAAGATTAATGACACCCAGGCACCCTGCTGCGAACACAAATAGCATCATGATCAGTAGTGGTTTTAGGTTAATTTTATCGGAAAGCCAGCTTATTACCATGTTTGTTGTTGTAGAAAAAATAGCTGCTGGAACAAAGTAGCTGAAGGCCTCGACTGGGCTTTTTCCAGCCTCCGCAAAAATTGATGTAATGTGAAATATTACTGCAGTGATAAACATTGCATGCGTGCAGAAGCTTAGGGAGTAAATCCAGAAAATAGGATTCTTTTTAGCTTGCAGGAGAGTTGCACTCTCGACCTCTTTTTTTGTTCTGATACCATAGTTTGATATCAAACCGTCCATCTCTAAGCCACATGATTTAGGATTATCCCGAACAAATAAAAAAGCTATCGCTGTAAACCCAACCCCCGAAATGAGCGCGAGAAACCATAGGGTCTCTTTCCAACCCACAATCTCGATAGCATTTGACAAAAACAATGGGGCAGTTGAAAAACCAAATGAAATTATAACGGTGCGCATACCAACCGCTAATCCACGTTTTTCATTAAACCAAAGAAGCAGAACATTCCTAGAGTAATTTGTAAGAGCGCCTTGTCCAAGAAATCGGATGAGAAAAAAACCAAGGGTTATCACGCTTAAATTTCCGAGTGTGGATCCGCCCAAGAGAGAACCTATGGTATCTACAAAACTTAAGTAGATAATGGAAAGTGAAAAGCAGAGGGAGGCAGTGCTGATCATTATTCTTGCGCCAAGTGCATCAAACCATTTCCCTGCCCAAGTTAGGTAAAATGAAGAAATGATGGTGCCAATGAGGTATGCCATAGATAATTCAGTGCGCGATATATTTAGCGCCGTAATCAAAGAGTCCGTAAAAGCAGCGATGCCGACAGTCTGTCCTGGTATGGTGCATAAAATCCCGAGCGCACTGGCGACCCAGATTACCCAACCGTAATAGAACTTCAATTTGTTGGGTTCGAATGGCCAACCAGTGTCAATACGCATTTGAATGCCTTGGGTGCTTTATATTTGTTGTCAATAATTAAAGAGACGCATATTGTTATCAGGGTTTTATGTGGGTTTGTTTCGGCTCACTACGGTTGCTGGATTGGCTTTTTTCATGATTACGGATTAAGAACATAATCAACGAAGCCAAAATCAGAAGTTATGCGGGGCTCATTCATATTGCAAAAAGTGGCGGACCGGACGGGACTCGAACCCGCGACCTCCGGCGTGACAGGCCGGCATTCTAACCAGCTGAACTACCGGTCCGAAACATTACTTTTCACTATCTTGGTGGGTGGTACAGGGATCGAACCTGTGACCCTCGCCTTGTAAGACTGAGGGTCATAGCATAAGCCACTGTATTCAGTCACTTTTTTTGCTCCCCCTATGCGTGCCCTACAACGTGCCCCACAAAACTTTTTTATGTCCGAGCGATGTTCTGCGACTCGGATTTAAAAACCTTATCGCATAAAATTTAATTTAGCAAGCGGTTAATAGCGTTCGCGGATTCTAACGCTTGTTGATGCTCGGAGACCTCTGGAGAGCTTTTGAATGTCTTGACCGGAAGATCGTTTTTTCCCGCTTCGTTGTAATTTAAGAAGCGATTTGATAAGTGCCTTGAAGTCTCGCAAAACACGATCTGCGCCTCGAACTGTGGTCAGTCCGATCTTACCGCGACTTGAGCCATCGATGCTCGGATTCGGTCGCCCTTGGCGAATCAAATTGCCGTCTCGTTCCCAATCAAATTTTGCGCCAACTGTTTCACCCATAATGAATTGCGCGGCTCTTTCGGCTCGCGTTGCTCCGATTCGAGTTCGTGGTTTGAATTTAATTTTCATCAACTGTTGGGCATCATTGCGAGTTCGATTAATGGAATTTATTCCACCTTCAAGCGCCAAAATATCAGTCAAGTCTTTATCACTCATATATTCGCGAGTTGAAGCGACTGCTAAAGATTTCATCATTGCTTTTGTTTCGCGAAGCGATCTTCCAGAGTGCATCAACTTAATCATCTGATATTTATGTTCTTGTTTGGTCGTTGTAAGAGACCTTCCTCTTCGAGCCTTGCTTTTTGCTCGTGCCATTTTTTCTTGTCGTTTGCGATAATTTTTTGAAGATTGCTTTTCGCTTAATCCTCTGCGTTCGTAGGGCTGTCTCATTGTTTGTTCCAAAACCTTTCTATCGCGGGATTCATAACAAAATTTCGAAGTATCGTGATTCTGTTTTGAAGCTCACGCGCGGGAATTACTTCTCCTTTCAATTTGCGTTCGCAGAGACTTCTGACCGCCTGATTGTAGTTGGTCAGAAATTGATTCGCGTGGACGAGATCGTGTGAATATCCTCCGCTTGTTAAATGGTTTTTTATGTCTGATATGGTTTGTTCATAATCAATGTCACCGCCAAAACCTTCCAAGCCCTCAAAACATTCTCGAACCGAAGTTTCTAAAACTGGGCGAAGTGCGTTGTAAAAATCTTGTTGTTTACCGCATTCGGCTTGCAGTCTTCGCTCGAAGTCATCTTCCTCAAGCACAGTTTCCAAGTTAATTCGGGAGCGATGATTTATCTGACTCTCTTTTGAAAACTGTTGCAGTTTGATTCCAATTTGGTGTGACTCTCTACGATGCTTTTCAATCAACGCTTCTGCTTCTCGAACTTCGTCATCAAGCGTTCGTTGTCGCTGCCGACACTCACTATCTTTTTTGACAATCTCTTCGTGTTCCTTTTTTAGAGCCGCAATTTTATCTTGATGCTCTTTTATTTTTTCTTCTTTCAAAAGCGGCTTCATAAACCAAGCTCCGTCCAAACTTTGTTTTTAACGTCTGCATAAAGCTCCGCGCCATTCTTGGTATCGTAGTCGTGGTCTTGATTTTTATAAGTGAGCGTTTTTAATTTTCTTCTCATTCGAACAGCCGCGACTTGGAATCTATCGAATGATTTTCCGATTTCATCTCCTTCCATATTTAAAAATTGTTGGTGCGTTGCCTTCTGAAATTTTTGATAAAGTTCTTGATAATCTTTGTCATAAATTCTTTCGTTGTATGGAATGTGTTCAAACCCAGATGCTTCCACGAGTATTCCCCGCGCTTCCTCTGAAATCTTATTCAAATCCACAATTTTGTTTTCATAATCCATTGTCATCATTTTTTCCCTCCGATAACTCGCCCAGAATTCCTGTAGCTAAATTTTGCAGAAAAAATTCTCTGCTCTTTTTATAAAGTTCGTAGATGCTTTCGCTGTGAAAACGCTCGCGAATACATTTACATTTTTCTCCGCTGTAACTGCGGCTGATACACCCATCTTCACAAAGCGCGATTCCTTCTTTTGCGAGTTTTATTAAATCCTCTCTATCGATAAATCCTTCGGTATCAGCCGACTCAAATTCACGAACCTCACGTTGCTCTTTTTCAATATCCAAAACACTTCCCATTTCCAGAGGTTGTATTTCTCTGAAGCGAAAGCCGTATGGAAGTTTGTTGGGTTGGTTTTTCTTCATTTTTTTCAAATCGCGAGTTTCACTCTATATGTCAGATTTTTTTCAAAACCTATTACACCTTTTTTCGAGTTTTCCAAATTGCTGTAATGTTTCATCAGACTGCCCATTGAAGAAGCTCCAAATCATCAATGGAATCAACCATCACTCTCGGCATATATTTTTCTTTTGTGATGACATAGTGAGTTAGTCCTCCTCGCATATATTTTTCCTCATCAAGCGTGAGACTTTTGCCTTGATTTAGTTTCTGTGTAATGTGCTTGTTAAGTTGAAATTTTTTCTCTTGCGCTGTTCCAAAAGTTTTTAGTCGCTTGAAAAGCCTGTTTCTTGCGTCAGTCGATTTTCCTTTTGGCTCGGTCTTTTTAATTTTTAGGTGAAGCAGTTCACATATTTGTTTGATGAATTTATAGGAAGTTTTTTCTGCCTCTGGAGACATAAATAAAATGTCCCTTCTAAATTGACCGTGGTTATCTTTTATGAATTGATCGAGTTGCAGGAAATTCTGCGACTCCTTAAAAAAATGAAGTTCGCGATGTTCCTCGTTCCGAATGAACTCAAAAAGATTTTTGAATGAATTCGAACGATTTTCCCTTCCCATCGCATCATTTATTATTTGTCCGATCTCTTGGAGAAGGCGTGTCAGCTCCATAACTAAGCATGAGTTTTGCGAATGCCTTAGTTTTTGCCTTTTCAATATGATTAATATGGCCCGCTTGCTCAATATTTATAAGCTTCAGAATATTCTCTTTGATGCCCCTGATAATTTGTTATTCGGTATACCGCTTCTTAATATCGAGATCATGGTGCGATTTTTGGAGGATAGGTCAATCCACTCGGCTCGATCGCTTCTAGATCAAACACCATTGCCATGAGAATTTCTTAAATCGGTAATTTCTTTGTCATCTTTTGCACCCAAACTGATGGATAAGTTTTTGAGAGTTTTTGGAGCCGAGTATAATGCGTAATCTTTTGATAGCCATGCTAACCATATTTATTTTTGCTACACCGGTTTTTTCTGATGATCGATTAGAAATGGAAGAAATCCTAGTGATTGGATCGAAAGCTGCTTTGAGAAACGCTCTCGAGAAACAGCGTAACTCAGATCAGGTAATCGGAGTCGTCGACTCGGATGCTCTTGGCAACTTTGCCGATATCAACGTAGCCGAATCTGTGCGGCGATTGCCTGGTGTTATGGTTGAGAATGATCAAGGTGAGGGACGTTATGTTTCCTTGAGAGGTATGAACACGGATCTTAATGCCATGACAATAGGGGGCGTCAGCGTGATGTCGCCAGAGGATCGCCGAGGTGTCATATTGGATGGTGTTCCTTCAGATATGTTGGACAGCATCACGGTTTACAAAACTCTGCAACCATTTCAGGATCTGGACAACATTGGCGGATCTATTGACCTTGAAACGATCAGTGCGTTTAATTTTGATGGCATTCATGCGAAAGCCAAACTGGATACTTCCTATAACGAATTGACCAAGGATGGAAGTAATCCAACTCTGGGTTTAACGTTAACTAACCGCTTTGAATTTGGCGAGGATGAGTTGGGAGTTGCATTTGTGATAACAGATTCCACGCGCCGAATCATTGCACACAACAACGAAAATGGCGGATGGGGTTCTTCTTACCCAAATGACGATTTTGAGATGCGATATTATGATTTAGAGAGAGAGCGGGAAGGCATTGTTCTTAATCTTGATTATCGGACGGAAAATGGGAGTGAATATTATCTACACACATTTTATAACGATTATACCGATACTGAGTTGCGGCAGAAGTTCGAAACCCGTGATGTATTGGAAAATGATCCAACTTCTGTTGAGGGTCAAGTCTTTTCGTGGGTTGACCAGGAAACTGAAATGGATAACGAGGGCAAGTGGAGGATTGAGGCCCGCACTATCGAATCGTATGTAGCCGGCATTGAGCTTGATTTTGCTTCTGCAACGCTTTCCATGCAAGCTTTCTATTCGGCAGCAGAACAAGATGATACCGATAGGACTGAGGCAAATTTCCGCACCGACACAGTAGATGGTACTACCACTACATATGACAACATCGATCCGAAAAAGCCCGCAGTGGGTCTCGACCCCTATTTTTATGATCCAGCAAACTATTTGTTAGACGCGGTAGAAAAAGAATATGCTCTTACTACCGATGAAGAAATTGGGTTTAAGCTGGACTTTGAGTTTGATTTAACTGAGTACACCACCGTTCGTGCAGGATTGAAATATAGAGACAGAGAGAAAGATAATGATTTCGTATTTTGTGCCTATGAAGCGGCAGATGATTATTCAACAACTCTCGCGGATTATGAAACAAGCTCGGCAAACCCTTATCTAAATACTGTCCATGCGCCAGCTCCTACGCCCAATACGGTGCGCGGTTTTGAGGAAATGATGTCTGGGACTTATGCGTTGCAGGATGGCCGAGTCTGCCCGGGACCCGGTTCAAATTTGGTCATAGATGACGGAGATATCGATTTTGAATCGACAGTAGGCACATGGAACACTGAGGAGGAGGTTTCTGCTGTTTACGCGATGGCAACAACTAATCTCGACAATCTTAAGGTGATCTATGGCCTTCGTTACGAACAGACAGATTCCAAGTTTACGGGCTCGACTTGGAACGATTCAAGTGGCTCACCAGAGCCAGCCCAGTTTGAGCAAGATTATGGATTTTTATCGCCACAATTAAACATAAACTATCTGCTAAATGATAACAGCAATGTTAGGTTCGCCGTGACTCGGTCTCTCGTCAGGCCAAACTTCGGTGAATCTCGAATCGGCGCAGACGTAAGAATAAACGCAGACGATAATGAATATGAAATTCGTGACGCTGGAAACCCCGAGCTTGACCCATTCAAAGCATGGAATGTTGATGCTTCTTGGTCCTACTACTTCTCTGATCAAGACTATCTAAACATGGGAGTCTTTTATAAGCGAATTGAAGATACAATCGTTCAAGTTAGACGGGAGAACTTTGCTTTTCGCGGACGAGTTTGGGATGAGGCAAGGACTTTCATTAACATTGACGAAAATACCTCTTTAAAAGGGCTCGAAGTGACTTATACCAAAACCTTTGAGAATGGTCTCTGGTTTGCACTCAATTACACGCATGTTGATGGAGACATGAATCTTCCTGCAGATGCAGAAAATGCAGATGGTGAAATGAGGAGTGTGCCCTATTTTAAGCAGGCAGATTCTACAGGAAATGCTGTACTGGGTTTTGATAATGGAACTTGGGATATAAGATTAGCCGCCAATTACAGGAGTAGTTATCTTGATGAGCTTGGAGAAGCTGATTTAGAGGATAGATATACTGATGATTATGTTTCCGTTGATTTAACTGGCAAATATAAGATTAATGATAATTTGACTCTGAAAGTCGAAGCGCTCAATCTATCTGATTCTCCCGAGTTCTATTATTTTGGTAATCAACGTCGATTGTCGCAATATGATGAGTATGGAACTACATTTAAATTTGGACTTCGTTATAGTTATTAAATAGTTGCGCAAGTCTGGTTGATGACGTTTCCGAAAATAATTACAAGATTTGTTGATGCCTATATGCGAATAGATTTAGCATCAAAATATAAAGTGACTGACTCAATGGAAGTTAAATTTGAGGCAGTGAATATGGGTGGCGAGGAAGAGTATTACTACTGGGGCGAGGAGTTGCAGCTGTCTCAATAAGACCTCTTCAGAAGAAATTACTCAGTAAGGTTTACCTGCACGTTCTAGCTTGCCCCAGGGACTTTCTCCCCCTCTGAGGCGCTGGTCGCTGTAACCATAGTGTTGGTTGCAGCGGTCTTTTATTTATCGATCAAAGAGGTTCAGACTAAATTAGTTTGCGTTATTACTAGGACACATTTATATGACATCACAAATTTGCAATACAATTGTACTGGTCAGCCTTGTTTCGTTTATCGGTGCCTGCAGTCAGTATCCAGCTGTGACAGCCAAATTCGAAACGCCACAGGTAACAACCCATGATGACGCGGCAGATGACCCGGCCATTTGGGTCGATGTTGCCCAGCCTGAAAACTCATTGGTTTTTGGAACCGATAAAAAAAGTGGTGTTCATGTCTACAATTTGCAAGGTCAGGAAATCGGTTACACAGGACTTGGCGATATCAACAATATTGACCTGCGTAGCCAGGACGGTGTAACTAAAATAGTGGCTTCAAATCGAACCAGCGAGACTATAGATCTTTGGCTAGTTTCTGATTTACGTCTGCAAGAGGGCTCAAAAAAAAATAAATTTGCTCTGGATACCCAAAGGTCAGTGAGGGCTAACTCGGTAATCAATATCTATGGTATCTGTGCAGGTAACGATTCAGAGCTCGGCTTTATCGCATTTGTCACGGAAGATGAGGGTCCTAGGGTTGAGATTTGGCAGTATTCGGATGCAGGGTTATCCTTGCTGACAACATTTAATAATGGTGGAGAGTCTGAGGGCTGTGTATACGATGATGAGAATCGCAGACTGTTTATTTCTGAGGAGGAGAACAATGGAGTACTTAAAGCCTACAGTATTGACCAGGCTTTGGATTTTTCAAGTTTTACCACAGTAGATTCCAGAAAAGGTCATATCGTCGGTGATCCTGAAGGGGTTGCGATTTATAAGACCAATGATACGGATGGGTTTATTGTGCTGTCTTCTCAGGGCGACTCAAAGTTTAATCTGTACAACCGTAAGCCCCCCTATGAGTATGTGGGAAGCTTCAGTGTAAAAGCAGGTCTTGGCGCAACACGACTACCTATCGATGAAATCACCACTACCGATGGTATTGAGATTATCAATCTAGACTTCAATAGCCATTTTCCAGAGGGTTTAATGGTTATACAGGATGATGTAAACACAGTAGACAAAAAGTCTAAACTCAAGCGGCAAAACTTCAAATTTGTCTCATTCAAAGACATCATAAATATCTTATCACTGAAAACAGCCGCGGATTGAACAAGTGTTCAAACGATATTGCGGGGGAAAGTGCGCTCCAAGCACCCTTCGTGGTTCATTGTTTCCCTTACCTAAAACCCCAAGTATGCACATCAATCGAGAACAAACTCGCACTAGCTGTCATGCAGAGCGTTTTACTTTCTCAAGGTTTTCCGAGACCCGCGCCGCCCGATTGAAAATATTTCAGAATGCCTTTACCTATCCTAGTACCCTCCATGGTTATCTGCCTACCCATCAGATTCAATTTTGCTACATTTTGCAATGAATATGGGCTGACGCTTGCTCGAAAATGATTGACAAATTTGGTACTTTTAGGAATAGGTTCAATTCCCGATTTTTGCACCAGATAAAAACTTGAGACACTCTTCCATTGGATAATTAACCCTTTTTTGGCATAATTTTGCTATTCTTAGCCAATTATAGTCCGGCCAAAGCTATCGCTGTGTTAGCCGGTTTGTTGGTACTATAGGCAAAATTTTTCCTGAAAATGAAAAATACCATCAAATCTCGGGGGTGGGTATATGGATAGGCTGACGACGAATGCCGTAAAACAGGCCAAGCAGGGAGGTAAGTCTTATAAGATTACCGATGGGAGAGGCTTATACCTGTTGGTGAAGCCTGAGGGAAAGTACTGGCGCTATAACTTCCGGTTCCTTGGGAAGCAGAAAACGCTTGCCCTTGGCGTATTCCCTGATGTCAGTCTCACCGATGCGCGGCAAGCCCATCGGCGCGCGCGCTCACAGCTGAGCGAAGGGATAGATCCGGTTCAATCAAGGCGGGAAAAGAAACTAAAGCTTATGCTGGCAGCGGAGGACACCTTTTCGCGTAAAATTTTTTGAGTTTTGAAAAGTGTTTTGGGTGCGGGTATGCTCCTATAATCTATCACACCTACTTTTTGAAAGGTAGGAATGCTCTGCACAAAATTCAACATTGCCCCCGACAGCCAGACAGTCATCAGCGGCTTTATTTGCTTCTCTAATACATTCTTTTTTATCTTCTTTATTTTGGTAATCAAAATACAAATAGTTCAAGCTCGCTATTCCTCCTATCAATATAACGACGATCAAACAAAGCATTGCGAATAATAACCTCGTCATAAAGCGCGATTCTCTGCCGCGTGATATTCCTTGTGTTCCACCATTCGCAACCATCGCCCAACATCACAATCTTCCGCGTGCGGTGGGCAGACTTTTGTGTTCACAACGAAATCTTTTATTTCCATCAGAGCGGGTTCAACCCAACTTGTGTCCGTCTCATATTCGAGCCAAGTGGTCTGAAACTTCATCGTGGCAAAGTCCGGATCATCATCAATCATTCGATCATACCCAACGTGAAGCCCATCGACATATAAAAAATAACCCGTCTTCGAAGCCGGATATCCCATTTGCTCCAGTATCCAAACATACATATCCATTTGGCGTTTGTAACCTTCCTTCCATTTGCCATCGAGCGTGACTCGCTCTGGATTTGCTTTTAAGTTCGCAGTTGATTTGTAATCAATGATATGAAGTTCGCCAGTTTCCGTGTTCTCATAAATATCATCAACACCGCCTCCAAATTTAATTCGTGACGGTTCGTGGTTTACGTGGAATCTTCCGGTCGAGCCAAAGTGAATCGAGTCTGTCCAATGTTCTGGGAAGTCGTAAGGGCTTAAATAATCCAGTCCGTGATGAATTAAAAATGGATGAGATTCTTTTTTACCTCTGTATCTGTCGAAGTCTTTTTTAAGAAGAATGTCTGTGTTTGTGTTTAAGTTGAAGCTCGGAAAATCAATGGCTTTGATCCCCGCGACTTTTTCAAGCCAGAAGCAAGCCTTGCATCTCCTAAATAGTTCGATTTTGCTTCGAGATAGTTCCCAGTAAATATGCTTTTTGCTTTGTTTATATGCGCCTTGATGTCGAGCCATTTTTTACCTCGCCTGGGTTTTTACCGGACAACCGGAAATTCAATTTCTCCCCAATCTGTTTTGGGATTTTCGATCATTGCTTGAATCATCATCGGAAGCACTTGGAACAGAAATAATTTGCCTTGTTCCACAGCCTCTGCATTGAGTTGGCTGTCATAAGTTCTGCTTCCGTGTGCGATAACATTTCTCAATAGATTGAGTGAGTAAAAGTAAGAGCTTAATATTTTTTCCGTGTCTCGTCTGCGAATAAACGATTCGAGTCTGCTGCTTGTTTTTTCGATTTGAGCTTGCCCCGCATCCAATCCCGAGCGATATGTATCCGGAGCGAGATATACATTTGGCGCAACTGCTTTTAAAAACCCAAGTCCTTGTTGAGAAAAAATAATCGACTGAATCTTTTTTAATTCTCTTGTGCCGCGCAAATTAATGATGAATTGACTCCAGTTATCGCTCGCCATTTTTTGAGATTGATTAAAACCAAAGTCATTGACCAAATAACAAGAGTGGACTCCGATCATTAAACTCATCAGAGCGATGTCATTATCTTCAGAGTATTTTTCTGCGCTTTCGAGCCAACTGATTGCTCGGTGAACACGCACCCGCAGAGATTCGCCCCAATCGCTTCGCTTGCTTTTAAATGACGTTCGCAGATTCTCTGCGCTGACGAGACTCGTCATAATTCGGTATGCCCTTTGTAAGAGATTCCGTTTCTTGTTCTATGTCCCAATCGCGATAGATACGCCTGACCATTGCAGCGCTTGTGTTGCAAGCGGATGCGATCTGGTCGATATTCATTTTGCCATAACGCAACCGCATTGTGATATAGAAGCCTCGAATAGAGTAGGGCGATAATCTTTCGGATTGTGGGGCGTGTTTTGGATTTGGAATTCCAATCTGCGTTAAAAGATTTTCCCATTGTCTGCGAAAACTTTTTATTACCTCGCCTTGCGCTGCTCCTCGCGCTCCGTTTTTCGTGTGACAAAAAATGAATTCTGGATCAGAAATTCCTCGCTCCTTATATAGTAGTTTGAGTCTTTTCAAATCTGGAATAACTGGCTTTTGAATAATATATTTTGCGGGATCATCTCCAAAATCTTGTGTTTTCTCGGTTCTGTTTATGAACCATAGTTCAGAATCTGTTCCTTCGTTAATAATTTCAATATCTGACCAACGAAGCAGAGTTCTGTCAGTCCAACCAGAAGACGGACGCACTCCGCTCCAAGATAAAAATTTTATCCAAATGTAGAATTGTTCTGATAAGTCTCGATGATATTCGTGGTTGATTTCTTTTTCAGAATCGAGCCGAGCTTGTTTCACAATTTTGAAGTATGTTGGCTCGTCTAAAACTTTTCGTGATCTTTTTTCCAAATTTGCATCTGGTCGGTCGATATTTGGAACCCAATCCACAAAACCTTTTCGCATTGAATATTCCCAGATCAAGCGAATCACCGTGATTCCTTTGTTGATGCGGCTCGGTGAAACTTGAATCTCTCGTCCATATTCACTCAAGAAGCGAGTCTGGTTGATCCAGTTCGCATATCCAACCAATTCTCTTTGCTGAATTGTTCGAATATTTCTCGTCCATAGAGAATTATCTTCGAAGTATGGTTGCACATAAGTTTTTGTGAGTTGATCAATTTCTAAAAATCGAGTCAGTGTGATTGGCTTTGTTCCTTTGCCGACTAACTTAAATCGCGGCTCCAAACCTTTTTGAATATTCGCCTCATTTGAACCCGCGAGTCCTTCTGCTTCTGCTAAAAAATCGCCAACAACTCTCTCCACAGTGAGATCCTGTTTTGGATGCAAATTGAGCATTACTCGGTCTATAAAACTTTTATAGACCTTGCGAGCTTTTCGCCTTGCTTCAATGAGATTGTCTTTGTTGTCGCGGTATTCGAGTTTGAGAGAGTGCCAATCGTATTTTCGTTGTTGCTTCCAGTAGATTCGCGCTTGCCACCAGTATTTACCGGAGCGAGTTTGTCGAATGCCAATGGACAGTCCATCTTCAACGCAATCTTCTTTGTGGATAAATTTGCTTGGCATATGCGCCTCGAAATCTATTTGTGCCCCAAACGTGCCCCAAACCGTGAGTCTGGTCTGATAGGTAATTATTTAAACATCAAATAGTTAAGAGAGCAATGCCCCAAACGTGCCCCAGTGATAAGATATAGTGTAATTTTGATTCAATCTCTCTGCTCGCGTAAGAAACTGTATATTTTACGGCATTTTACGTGAGAGAGATTGGTGGGTGGTACTGGGATCGAACCAGTGACCCTCGCCTTGTAAGGGCGATGCTCTACCATCTGAGCTAACCACCCCTTATTTGGCGGTAAATCCTCACATCAAACAATATTTTTCTACCGTAGCCTACTATATTTTCTTTACTAAGATTACTGCCTCTGTTTTAGCATTAGCACATTAGAGAGGTTGCAAACGTCATTTTTAAAGGACGTCTTTATTATACCAGAAGGTTACGCTCTACTGCTACCCCGCCATTGCTCTGTCGAGAAAATTGACATAAGGACATGCGCTATTAGTGTCGTGGTTCCCATCGCGAAGGACATTTTTTTACCGGCGCATAAAGTACGTTACGCCCGAACGTCTCTTCCATAAATCTGTATCTGCAGATCAACAGAAACCAAAATAATTATTGATCGCAATTATTCGCCTTCAGATGAGTCGTCTCTGCTAGGTAGTCTAAAGGTCAAATAAATAATTGACTCATTGAGATCCAACAATTACTTATTTGCAGGACCAGATCGAATCGTTCTGCCCACAATGAAATAACATAGTCATTCGAATTCATTATTCAAGGTGCTTTATGGTTTTTCCCGCATAAAACCCAACATTTGTGGAGTTTTGTGACCGCATGTTATCTCTGTCGCAAAACACTTCCTGTATGGTAAACCAGACCAGTAAAGGCTGTTCTATGTGGTTTTTCCGATATGAAAATAAAAAGGAACATAACTGATTTTGGGGGGAAGTAGTAATGGAGATAAAAATCATGCGGCTAATCTGTTCTTCGCCATACTGGAAGTTGGGTACTTATCAATCTTCTCTAGAATGATGGCTTAGAGCTCTCAGACAAAGTTTGTTGACACTGGATTTCTGAACTCAAAAGTATCGGGTTACTCAGGCAGTAATCTGATTGTGGTTATTGATAAAGATGTTACATGGGAATAATGTGCAACTGAGATCTAAGATCCAGCGGGGGCCTGAAAGTCGACTCGGGGACAATTGTCAGCCAAGACACGGTTTACTCATCAGTGTGATTCAGTGTAATTTCAGAAATTTGGGAGCCGGTTTAACCCTAACTTTAATTAATGGGCGAAGGGGTGGGCTATCCACTCAATTGGATCCCTCGGAAAACCTGTTGCTCAAATCAAGCAGTCACTTGAAATAATGATTCTGGGGATTGAAGATCAGACTGCTGGTTCATGAAAAATGAGCGGGTTGGAGTTATGTTAGCTTTTTAAGTTGCTTTGATTATTGCGGCTATGTTTCTAAAAGGGGGTATTGATAACTTGCAGTGGAAATAGAACTATGAATTTTGTATACTGAACGTAATGCGTAGCGAGGACTCCTTGCTGATGCGCGCAACGAGGCGTTTAAATGGTCGATATTGGATCGTTTAACCTATTAAAAATAATAAAATTATCAGACAGTGGGGCTTACCTCGACGGGATTGAGCGTGGAAAGATACCGATTTTGCGCAGGGATCTCCCAGGCGGGGTTGCCGTTGGGAGTTGCGTTACAGCTTTTGTTTACATCGGTCCCAATAACAAAATATCTGCCACAACTGTCAATCCTATTGTGACTGTAGGGAAGTGTGCGTTGCTCAATGTAGAAGATGTTAACAGCGCTGGCGCCTTTCTCGACTGGGGCCTATCCAAAGAATTATTTTTACCTTGTAAAGAGCAACAGACTCCCCTTAAGGTGGGTGATTCATGTTTTGTTTATGTTTTCTATGACAAAAATGCCGATCGTATTGTTGCCTCTTCAAAGCTCAACCGACATTTGAGTGAACAAAATTCCTCGTTTAAAATCAACCAATCGGTTAATTTACAAATTGCGGCGCGCACTGACTTGGGATACAAGGCAGTAATTGATAACCACAGTTTAGGACTCATATTCGAGGCAGATGCATATAGAAATCTTTACGTTGGTGAGTTGCTGGACGGCGCAATAAAACGGGTACGTGATGACGGAAAAATAGATCTTTTGATATCTCGGACATCAGTGGGTTTTGATAAAGACTTGGGTAACCAAATTCTTGCTTACCTCAGAAAACATGGAGGTGTTTCTAATCTTGATGATAAGGCTTCACCGGAATCCATCTACAAAGAATTCAAGGTTTCTAAGAAGAAGTACAAGCATGCGCTTGGAGGCCTTTATAAGCGGCGTCAGGTCGCGCTTGGAGCCAATGGCGTGCAGTTGATTCACTGATCCTCAAAAACTTTTTTGTGTGAATTTATTAAGCGGACGCAGAGTAATATGGGATAAAGAATCAAAGTAGTTAGATTACAATGAATCGGGGTACACATTTGTTGGGAAGAGGGGTAAATCTAAAAAGAACAGTGCTCTGGTCGTGCACTTGCCATAGAAGAACGTACGGCACAAAAAGGCCATGACCAATTTAATAAATTTATAATTAAGGGAGAGTTTTATGTTTCGCAAGAAGGGGCTCAACGGGGCCATCCAATCCATTATAGCAGCGAGTGTTTCTGCAAGCTTGGCGGGCACAGCGGCTGCACAGCTTGAGGAAGTTATTGTAACCGCAACAAAACGTGAAGAGAGTATGCAGGACGTGTCTGTAGCTGTCTCTGCACTTACTTCTGAAAACTTAGATCAGCTTGGAGTAACTACTTTCACTGATTATTTGGTTCAATTGCCGGGGGTAACTGCCGGCGGTTCTGGACCAGGTCAAAATACTGTATATATTAGAGGTGTTGCCTCTACCACACCCAATCTTACAACGGCGGGAGTTGCGGGGCTGGCCCCAAATGTAGCTTTTTACCTCGATGAACAGCCGCTTGCTCAACCGGGACGAAATTTAGATGTGTATGCTGCGGATATGGAGCGGGTTGAAGTGCTCTCGGGGCCGCAAGGAACCCTTTTTGGGGCAAGCTCTCAAGCAGGGACTGTAAGATTAATAACCAATAAACCGGATTTTGAGAGTACTTATGGAAGAGTTAAGATGGGAATATCCTCAATGACGGACGGAGGGAATAATAATCAGGTAGAGGCGATGTTAAATTTGTCAGTGAACGATTCTCTCGCAATCCGTGGTGTAGCTTATCGTGATGACAAAGGTGGATTCATCGATAATGTACAAGGAACAGTAACTGCTCTCGAGAGCGCTAGGTTCCGAGCGGCGGGGACTATTCGTTCTAATGGAGAACCTGTGTCACAACGTCGTGCCGGAATGCAGACTGCGAGTGCGATTGCAGGAATCAACCAGCTTCAGGATGCAATTGTTGCAAATGACCCAGATATCACGTCCAGACCTTTCATATATGAAGCGCAAAGAGTGCCAATAGACCCCAGTGACCCCACGACCTACGATCAAATTACTTTCGCAACCGCAGATAATTCTGCACTAGTGGCAGATGATATTAATACATCTTTATATGAAGGGTTTCGATTAAGTGCGCTTGCGAACATTGGAGACGATTGGAGTTTATTAACAGCGTTCGGAACACAGGACCTTGAGACAGATGGTGTTTTTTCAGCTGATCCAACTCTTGGGACGAGTAAACCGGCTATTCAGCGTTATCAAGATGAACATCTAAAAGATAGTTTCGACAATTTTAGCGTGAAGTTAGAGGGCAGAATGGGGGAACTGGAGGTTGTTTACGCTGGATCTTACACCACGCGAGATACTGATCAAAGAGTTGATTACACAGATTATCTCTACACTGCTCAGTACCTTCCTTATTATATCTGTGATTCAACAGTTTCATACCCAGAATATAATTACGGGGGGTATCTTTCGACCACACGTAGCGATTATGCTCAATATGTGCCAAGAGGTGCTTGTAATGCTCCCGATACGTACGCCACTATAATGAACGCGTTAGACGTTACGACTCATGAAGTGAGAATTAGTACTGACCAAGATAAAGCTTTAAGAGTTACGGCGGGTGCTTTCTTTAGCGACACTGAGCTTAAAGAGCGAGTGAATTTTCGTTATCCCGGCCATGTGGGTACATATCAGTGGAATGTATGTACAGGAGGTGTGGATTGTCCCACCAATTATGCTTATGAGGACGGGTATGCCTCGAGAGATCCATTCGCGCCCGACGAGTTATTCAGAAACGACATTATGCGAACAGACGAGCAAACAGGATTTTTCGGTGAGTTAACCTATGACCTAAATGACAGCCTCTCTGCAACTATTGGCGCAAGATATTATAGCGTAGAGGTTGATATGGTTGGCAGTGCAAATGGATCTTTCTCAAATTTTGCTTGGGGGACCGATAATCAAAAGTTCGGAACTAACATCAGTGACCTTTACGATGGTGACGGAAACTTCACATTTATTGGAGACTCGAAACCGGCTACAACTATCACAGTGGACAGTTCGTCAACTTATGAGTCGGTGTATACCCAGCTGTCGGAAGTTGATGCTTACAGTATCGGCAGGGGCCTTGTGGTTTCTGCACCCAATGCGATATCGCCCAATGAGGTGCAGGGTATAATTAATGCAGTTACGGCTCCTGACAAGGCTGAAACTGACGGAACCATAGTTAAGCTAACTATGAATTATACGCCAAACGAAAATGTTTTAATTTATGGCACATATTCCGAAGGTTTTAGACCTGGAATATTGAACAGGCCAGGAGGAGCATCGACGTCCTCCGGCTATACAGTGCCATTTGAAGTGCAAACGGACGAGGTAAAAAATCTAGAACTTGGGTGGAAGGCAGATATAGCTGACGGGTCCATGCGCATCAATGGAAATTTTTTCGTTGTTGATGTTACGGATATGCAAACATCTATATTTGACCCATCTATATCAAATTTATTCTTTGCAGATAATGCGGCAGACGCCGAGATAGTTGGTTTGGAGACAGACTTATTGTGGGCTCCGCAAAATTTTGAGGGACTTACCATTAGTGCGGCAGTTTCTTTCTTAAGCACAGAAATCACCAATGTTTTGATTCCCACCGATGATGTTCAGGTTGGTGACGAACTTGCATTCGCCCCGGAATTTCAGGGTAACCTTCAGGCAAGATATGAGTGGGATCTTGATACTGGCATGATTGCTCACATTATGCCGTATCTTTCGCACTCGGCTGAGTCTTATAGTGATATAATTCGTATGAATAGGGATAAGATTGAATCGTGGACCTTGGCTGGTATTACCGCGGGGGTAAGTACAGATGGTTGGAGCGCTGAACTTTTTGTAGACAATCTTTTTGATGAGAGAGCAGAGCTCGCTAGAAACTATGTTTTTGACAGACCGCGAGTCTCGTATGCGCGTCCAAGGACTGTGGGACTTAGAATGATTAAAAATTTCTAAGAAGAACGCGTAGCATTATTAGTAGTGATGTGCCCCGAAAGGGGCACTTTTTTTTGGAATCGAAGTGAAAAGTGTTGATCGAGAAAACATCGAATCGTTGATGAGATCGAACAGATTTGATAACGCAATTGAAGCATGTCATGAAATTTTGAGCGCACAACCAAAAAATGTGGATGCGAACTATTATTTAGCGGTATGTCTCAGATATTCAAAAAGATTGATGGAAGCTCACGATGTTTTGATAAATCTCCGGAAGATAGCTCCAGAACATGGGCGTATTCATCAAGAAATTGGGCATACTAATTTAGCGATGGGGAATCTTTTAGACGCTTTTAACGCCTTTAGAGCAGCCGTACAACTCAATCCGTCTTTGAAAGCTGCCTTGGCGGGGCAGATAGATATTCTTTTAAAGTGGGATCAGCTAACGGAGGCTAAAAAATTAAAACTTAAAATGGAGAGGCTGCTTCAAATGCCTCCGGCGCTGGTGGCTGCTATCGATATGATGTCGCAGGGTAAACTGGCAAAGGCAGAAAAACTTTGTCGCGATTTTTTATCTAAGACCCCTCATAACGTCGACGCCATGCGTATTCTTGCGCAAATTGGCATTAAATTGAACATTCTTCATGACCCCGAATTTTTATTAGAAAGCGCGTTGAAACTCGATCCCAATGATGAGGATTTGCGCGTCGATTATGTCGAGGTTCTCAAGAAACGTCAAAAACTACAAATGGCACATGAAGAGATTCTAATTTTGCGGGATAAGAGTTCAGAAAATACCCAGTATCAGTCTTTGCATGGCATATCATGCATGCAGCTAGGTGAATATGATGAAGCTCTTAAGCATTTTGAAAATATACTAAAAAAAGTGCCCGGTGATCCAGGGACTCTTATCTTCAAAGGACATGTTTTAAAAACTTGTGGCAACGGAGACGATGCAATCCTGTCATACAAGGCTGCGACTCGAAGTAGTATAGGTTTTGGGGAAGCATGGCATTCCCTTGCAAATCTGAAAACGTTTTCTTTTTCCAGCGATGAAATCAATTTAATGGAGAACCAACTTCAGAATAGTGCTTTGACTTTTCATGATCGGGTTAATCTCAATTTTGCTTTGGGGAAAGCTTATGAGGATATTAATGATATTAAGACATCTTTCCGACATTACAAAGCCGGCAATGATCTTAAAAAAAGGCGAAGCAATTACAATTCAGAGCAAATTACGAATGAATTTCAAAGACAAAAAGTTGTGTTTCGCACTGACATCGTTAAGAAAGTCGGGCAAGTTGGATATAATGCATCTGATCCAATATTTGTAGTCGGATTGCCTCGCGCTGGGTCAACTCTCTTGGAACAGATTTTGTCTTCTCATAGTAAAGTTGACGGCACGTTGGAGTTGCCAAACATTCTTTCTCTGGTTAACGAGCTACGTAGAAACAAAAAGATAGAGGGTGATCATCGTTATCCTCTAATTCTTGAGCAAATTTCATCCGAAGAATTTAGGAAGTTTGGCAAAGATTACATCGAAGATACGATTATACATCGCAAACATGCTCCACTTTTCATTGACAAAATGCCAAACAATTTTAGGCATATTGGCTTAATAAAATTGATGCTTCCAAATGCGAAGATTATCGATGCAAGGCGTCATCCCATGGCTTGCTGTTTTAGTGGGTTTAAGCAGTTATTTGCGGAGGGGCAAGAATTTTCGAACGATTTAGAGGACATTGGAAAATATTATTGCGATTATGTAGACCTAATGGACTTTTGGCATTTGAAATTTCCCTATCAAATTTTGCATGTTCAGTATGAGGATGTGGTCAACAATTTTGAGGGTCAGGTCAAAAGAATACTAGAGTATTGCGAATTGCCATTTGAGGAGGCTTGTTTAAGTTTTTATAAAACCGAGAGAGCGGTCAGAACACCGAGCTCTGAGCAAGTAAGGCAGCCAATCTACAAAGGCGGCTTGGAGCAATGGAGAAAGTTTGAGGAGTTTTTGGGGCCGCTTGAAAAAATTGTTAGGCCTTACTTGTGAGGTGGGACTGGGCCGCAACAATTAGCCTCCAAAAATCACGGTCTTATTTCCATCAAGAAATATTCGCCTTTCAGTGTGATAGGTGATAGCCCTAGCGAGTGCTATGCATTCATTGTCTCTTCCGACTCTTTCTAAGCGTTCTGGTGTGTGACTGTGGTCCACTCGAGTGACAACCTGTTCTATAATAGGCCCTTCATCTAAATCGGGGGTTACATAATGGGCCGTAGCCCCAATCACTTTTACGCCGCGGGCAAATGCTTGTTGGTAGGGATTAGCTCCCTTAAAACCAGGCAGGAACGAGTGATGTATGTTAATACATCTGCCGAGAAGTTGCCCGCTTAGATATTTGGAGAGAATTTGCATGTAGCGCGCAAGCACTATTAATTCCACTTTCGATTTATGTATGAGTTCCAAAAGATGCTCTTCCTGTTCCGCTTTGGTTTCAGGCGTGATGGGTAAATGAACAAAGCGGATTCCCTCTCTTTCTACCATTGGTCCTAGATCAGCATGATTTGAGATGACCGCATAAATTTCCATATTAAATTCGTTTTTGCGTAGTCTGTACAATATATCATCGAGGCAATGATCATACTTCGAAACCATGATAATAGTCTTCACTGGTACATCCGGATTATGAATATTCCAGTCCATCTCAAAATCCCGTGCGACCTCACCAAAACCCGATTTTATTCCGCTAATGTTGACAGTATTTGAGTGTGGCCTGAATACGGCACGCATGAAAAATTTATCAGTTGACTCGTCATCGAATTGCTGAAGTGAGCATATGTAACATTTTTTTTGCGCTAAATAGCCCGTCACTGCAGCCACGACGCCTGATCCAGCGCGGCATGTGCCAGTAAATATAAAATTGCTATTCTTTTGATTGTCATTTAACACTGGCTTGCATAGATCCTTTTTCATTCGGTGAAATGTGTAATTTAAGGGGAATAGAATAATTAAGCTAATAAGTTTTAATTACTTGCGCGTGTCAATCAAGCAAATGGCGGAAAAGATTATCTATTAAAGACCATTAAAGCAATATATTTATCGTTAGCAATTTTTCTGATGAAATTTTTATTAATCTAAAGCAAACTTTTTGTTCAAAGATTGCTAGTGTTATCCTTTGCATTTAGGCCCTCATGGAAGAGCGAACGGCACAACGAAATGCATGCTAGTACCACAACAATTGAAAAAGGAAGAGCAGCGGCAATAGACGCCGTTTGCAGTGCCTCCAGTCCGCCGGCAAAGAGTAACGCCGCGGCAACGGCTCCAATAGCAAGTCCCCAAAAAATTTGGAACCGCCTCTCTGGGTTTACATTACCCATCGATACAAGTGTACATATCACCAGTGTCGCGGAATCAGCGGAGGTAACAAAATAAGTTACAAGCAAAATCACACATATAATGGCCATTGTACTCGTTATGACTTTACCATATCCCAAGAGCTCGATAGTCTTAAACAGTGCCGTTGTGCGATCTAAATTAACCGCCTCAAGAACCCCACCATTTCCGTAGAGTTCCAAATAGATGGCAGTATTCCCAAAAATGGTAATCCAAACCACTGCCAATATTGTTGGAGCTAACAAAACTCCAACAATGAACTCTCTGATCGTACGTCCCCGAGAGATGCGGGCGATGAACATACCGCAAAAAGGCGCCCATGCAATCCACCAACCCCAATAGAAAATGGTCCACCATCCTTGCCATTTGCTCTCTCTGTCAGGATCAATCCAAATACTAAGTGAAGGAAGATTTATCACGTAATCAACTGCATTTGTGTATATCGAATTTAAAAGGTATGACGTTGGACCCAATAGAAAAAAAGCAAGTAATATTAGTAATGTGAGACGCATATTTAGCACGCTTAGTATACGAATACCCCGATTAACACCAGTAAGAGCAGAAACGGTAGCTATTGTAGATATTACTGCAATCATGAGAATTTGTATGGTTATTGCGATATCAAGGTCAACAAGATAATTGAGACCAGCATTAATCTGTTGAGCTCCCAGTCCTAGTGAAGTGGCGATTCCGAACACAGTTCCAATCACGGCTAGCAAGTCAGCAACAAATCCAAGAGGACCATAGATTTTATCCCCAAAGACGCTGAAAAGAGTTGACCGTATGGAGAGAGGTAGGCCCTGTCGAAAAGAAAAATAAGCGAGAGACATCCCCATCATGGCATAGATTGCCCAGCCATGAAGACCCCAGTGGAATATTGACAGTCGCATAGCTATTTGGGCGGATTCTCTATTGATGCCCACTGATTCCGAAAGGAATGGATTTCCTTGAATGTGAGTTAGAGGTTCAGCAATGCTCCAGAAAAGTATTCCTATACCGATACCTGCCCCGAACAACATGGAAAACCATTGAAATAACGTGAACTCTGGAGCTTCATCATCTTTTCCTAATTTTATTTTTGATGCGGGACTTAGGCAAAGAAAAATTGTCAAAAGCAACAGAAAGGTCATAAGAAATATGTAATAAGCTCCAAATTGCAATGATATAAAGTCTTTAGCATTAGCAAATAATTCACCGGCATAGATTGGATCGATTACAGTAAATGACACAAAAGTTATTACCACTAGAGGCGACACAAGAGCCAATTTGGGGTCTGGGCCAATCAGTAAAAGTTGCTTAAGGCTTTGCATTATGGACGTTAATTCCTTTGAATTATGGTCAGCCGCGCCTTTAAAACGTTGTAGCCACATTTTAGCGACGTGGAGCACCATTATTTAAATGGTGCGAAATCTTTTCAAGATTAATATTTTCATGAGCTTAACAGTGTTTTTTAAACAAAAATAGCACCGACACCATTTTTATTTTGCATTATCTGGGTTTATAGTGATAATCTCTTAATGTAGATTCTAGGATTAGAGTGCAAATCCCTGAAACAATCAAAGACAAATAAGTTGGGAATGCCATGAACACTCAAGTCGTCAGTGAAGAAGAGATGAGGGCACTGCTGCCAGCCTACGAAGTGGAGGGCCAATACCTAAGTCGCATACGTAGAAAAATTTTATTGCGTATTGGTATCGCTGTAGTTTTATTTACTGCAGGTCTTGCAATGATGATCCTTTACCCTGATTTGCAAATAAGAAGCGTTCTCAATGGATCCTCGGAAAACGCAATGGTAGTGCTTGACAGCATTATACTTTTTAGGTTGTCTATTTTGCTGCCGTTCATAATTCTATATCTATTCAGTTTTTTTAAAAATCTTTATTTTCGGTCAATGACAGTAATGTCACTTCTTATTTTGTGTAGTTTTCTTTCTGTGGACGCGGAGTTATATGTGGCCGCGTTAATACAAGACCCTTCTTTAGGCTTGTTCGCTGTATTGGCGAGTAGGTTGGCTTGTCTCTATCTTTTTGCACTAAACTACATGGATGTTCGTCTGTAAACGCGATTTTTCGGGGATATCGATGTTTCGGTTGTTGCCGATAATATGTATATGCTTTTTGGTAGGTTGCAGTGCTTATGTTCCCAGTAATACCGAAGATGCATGTCAGATATTTGAGGGTAATATCGACTGGTACAGAGATGTGAAAATCTCTGAAAAGCGTTGGGGAATGCCAGCGCATGTTATTATGGCGTTTGTCTATCAGGAATCGAGCTACAGAGCCAAGGCTCGTCCCAAAAGGCCAACTTTCTTTTTTATACCCTTGCCCAGGAGATCTTCCGCGTACGGTTACGCTCAGGCTCAAGATCCGGCCTGGAATGATTACCGGCGGGAAACTGGTAATTGGGGGCATGACCGAGATGATTTCGAAGACGCAGTAAATTTTATTGGCTGGTACTCGAATAAGTCCACTAAAGTCTTGGGTATTGCAAAAAGGGATGCCTATTCACAGTATCTGGCATATCACGAGGGCTGGACAGGATATCGAAATAAGTCTTTTAAAAAAAAGCCGTCCTTAGTAAAGGTAGCTGAAAAAGTTAGACGCATATCCTCGCAGTACGAAAAACAGCTTGATAATTGTGAGGAAAAGCTCCAAAGAAAAAGTGAGAAGTGGTGGTTTTTCAATTAAGCTATGATTTTGTAATCGGCGCGCTATTTATTAAATCGACAGCTGTCGAGAGTAAGACGCGCAGTGACCTAGGATGGCTATGCAAAATACTGAATACAATTCTTTGTCATCGTTTGCAGATGAAATCTGATGGGTGCGCATGTCTGCTGTCGAAACTGAGGTTGTAATCATCGGTGCCGGTTTATCTGGAATCGGGGCGGCTTGTCACCTTACACGAAATGATCCTAATACTCGATACCTTATTCTCGAATCGCGAAAATCAATTGGAGGCACATGGGACCTTTTTAGATATCCAGGGGTCAGGTCAGACTCTGACATGCACACACTCGGATATTCTTTTCGTCCTTGGCGGAGTGAGAATACGATCGCAGATGGAAGCAGTATCCTCAAATATATTCATGAAACAGCCGTTGAGTATGGTGTGGATCAACACATTTGGTACGGACAGCGTGTAAGTAAAGCCGAGTGGAGTAGCACAAAACAGTGTTGGACTTTGACTTTACATAACACGTCAGGCGACGCAACTTTTTTGACATGCTTATTTATAAATAGCTGCACAGGATATTATAGCTATGATGATCCACACACACCCTCATTTGGGGGTCTTGAGAAATTCAAGGGTCGTTTTGTCCATCCTCAATCTTGGCCTTCTGATCTTAATTATGAAGGGAAACGCGTTGTTGTAATAGGTAGTGGTGCGACTGCAGTTACAATCGTTCCTGCAATGGCCGTTGCGGCGAGACATGTGACCATGCTGCAGCGTTCTCCTACCTATATTGTCAGCAGTCCAGCGGTTGACCCCACAGCAAAACTGCTTCGACGATTTTTATCATCAGGTGTCGCTGGGATTATAACTCGGTGGCGCTACGTACTGATGCAGATGACCGTATATCAACTTAGTCGGCGTTTTCCAAAATATGTAAAAAATAAGTTGATTGATTGGGTGCGTCTCCAGGTCGGTGATTATTGTGATGTTAAAAAACATTTTAATCCTAGATACAAGCCGTGGGATCAGCGTTTATGTATAGCGTCTGATGGAGATTTGTTTAATGGGATACGAAATGGTGATATAAGTGTGGTAACGCAACAGATTAGTAATCTGACTGAGGATGGGGTTCGGTTAGCATCCGGTGATGAGCTTAAGGCTGATATTATTGTGAGTGCTACCGGGCTAAAAATGCTTCCTTTGGGGGGAATGTCTTTTTTTGTTGATGATGTAAAGATCGATTTGTCTCAGTGTGTAGTATTTCGTGGTGCTATGTTAAGTGGGCTACCGAACATGATTGTTTCTGTGGGTTATACTAATGCCTCGTGGACTCTAAAAGTTGATTTAATCAACAGGTATTTTTGCCGGCTCAAAAAATTTATGGATCGAAAAGACTTTCGTTCGTTTTGCGTCATCAGGAAGCCGCCAGGTTCGGAAACAGAGCCGATGTTGGATTTTTCCTCGAGTTACGTTATGCGATCGATAGATAAATTTCCTCGTCAGGGTCAAAACTTTCCTTGGCGTTTGTATCAGAATTACATACTTGATATTGTTACTCTAAGATTGTCGAGGTTTAGGCATTCTGCTTTAAGGTTTTATAAGTAGTGGTGTCAGATTAATACAGACAAGTGGCATGAAGTGTAAACTTTTTAATCGAAAAAGTACAAGCACGATTCGTGAACTTGTTCCGCTCTTTAAACGTAGAGTTGTGAAAGTAAGGGACTTTTGAGATTATGTTATCAATATTTCATCGGGAGAGTTTTAGTTTGAAAAAAATTACTGCTTTAATGGCAATGCTCCTTTTACTCGTAGGCACTCACGGAGTGGGGCATGAAGGTGGGATAGTTTTCATTACATGCGAAGAAAGGGAAATGATTCTCGACACTGATACTGCGCGGTTAGATATAACAGCGTTCAGGACTGGAGAGTGGACGCGCGGCGTTAAGTTTGAAAATGGAGTTTCCAAGATTCGATTTCAAGTAATCACAGCAAACTACATCGAAGGCTGGGGGATTGATCGAGAGAGTCTCATGGCCGTGAGTCATTTACAGGTTTTAAAGAAACCTGAAATGGAGCCAGTCGATCCCGTGATAAAGGCTACACAATGTACAAAGGAAGAAAAAGAATCGCTGAACCAGATTTGATTGGAATTACTGGGTGAGGGCATCTATTTCTTACCCACTAGAGTTTGAGACTCGACAGTTCAAATTATCACCCCACCTCTGCCTAAATGCGAATTTTTCAGTAAAAAATAACGCGCATCATAAATTTTTTTACCTGATGGCATTAAAATAGAAAGGAACTGGTGGGATGGTGCTATGGCAGGGGACCTGTTGCCACATGCGTGTCTATGCAAGCACATTAGTGGAAGTATATTTATCGGTTCCGGAGCTATCCTTGATTCGCTTAACCAACTCCTACTATTGACGTGTCCTCCACACAGTTTAGCGACGAACTTAAAAAAATGTCTGAAGATTTAGTTATTCTCTTGGTAACTATTCCCAGAGTGTTTTAGACGTGGCCGTTATAGCGTCCTATGATGTTTTCCACGGGTTTATTATGAAAGGACATTGAAAAAGAATATTCGCCTGACTTACCTGCCACAATCTTCAAGGGAGGAGTTTGGACTCGCTTGCGTTTGAAACCCACCTCCGCAACCAATCATCATCAAATGAGAAGCTATGCTGCCAGGGAACTTGCCATAGATTCAGCAATCCGTTAATCCGTCTTGGGGTGGGTAGGGTTTTTGCTATAGGTTCCTTTGGTTTGACGCTGAAGAGAGCGCTGTGTTGCTATCACATATTTCCATCAATCAGTGCACTGATGATGCATATCAAAGGCGACAGTCGAATACCCATCAGAAATAACCCACATGATTGGTATTTTTCACTGTTTTCAATAATTTCGGATCTTGATTTCCTAAAACTTGAAGTGCTGCTCTTTACCTGCTATCGCTACAGACGGCCTTTGGATAATTGGGATACTGACAGGTTGATTCGTCCATAAAAAGGGTCCTTTCAGGAGTCTTTCGACTATGTTCAACTCTAGGCAAGAGACTTATTCAAACTGCACTAATCCTCTTTGCCCAATTTAGCAGCGTTAAATAATATGGGTATGACACGTATTTATTCCAATTACTTCACGTATCTTTCATTATTATCCAGAATAATCTTGGATAAAGATATGTTTAATAAATGAACGATTAGATTAACCGATCGAATTTTTCACCTCTATAACGTGAGAGTCATCCGATTTACCGAGGGTAAACTAATATAGGCATTTCTGGCTTTCATTTTCAGAAAGAACTTCATTTCTCGGTAGAATTTTCGTTTAATGCAAATAAAGCTTAATTTTATAAAAATAACTAGGTCAAAGAGGGGAAAAAATTGACACAGAACAGACGCGAGTTTTTGAAAACATCTTTGTTAGGGGCTGGACTTAGTTTTAGTTTTTCCAACACATTTGCGGTTGGGGGGATAGAAACGGGACATTTATCGCAACCTACTCGGAAACGGGTTGGACATCGACAAATACACCTTGATTTCCATACATCAGAGTATTTGCCAAATGTTGGGGAGGCTTTCTCTAAGAAGCAATTCCAATCCGCTTTGAAAATCGCAAACGTGGATGCGGTAAACATATTTGGTAAAGGGCATCATAGCTGGAGTTACTATTCAACCAAAGTGGGGCAAATGCATCCAAATTTAAAATTTGATTTGCTTGGCCAACAGATTGAAGCATGTCATGAAATAGGAGTCGCCGCTCCTATCTATTTCACATTCGGTTGGTCTCATAATGATGCAATTAACCATCCAGAGTGGTGTTCACGCTTCGAGGACGGAAGCCTTCTGACTAATGGGCACTTTGACACTAACGCAGGACCCGATGATCCGAAGCCGGATTTTCATTGGATCTTCATGTGTGTTAACACCTCTTACCATGATCATGTGATGGAACAGTTGGAGGAGTTATGCGTAAATTATGACATTGATGGTGTCTGGATGGATATCTACCAAGTCTCTCGCCCATGTTATTGCGGTATTTGTAAAAAAATGATGCTTGCAGAGGGCTTTGATATCAGTAAACGTGATGAGGCCATAAGGTTTTTGGCAAAGTCGTTCAAGCGCCACCAAAAATCGGTTACTAATCTAGTTCATAAATATCATCCACAAGCCACTGTTTATTTTAACGGATGCACTGCCATAAACAGAGGCGCATACAACTTTGAGCACAAAATGTATGAGTACAATACTATCCAAGATTTGGAGGATCTCCCTACAACCTGGGGTGGATATGATAAGCTGCCTATGCAGTCTAAATACTTTCTAAATGCTGGATACCCCATTACCGCAATGAGCGGAAAATTTCATACCGCTTGGGGTGAGTTCGGAGGTTTCAAATCTCGTAATGCGCTCAGATATGAGGCGGCTGCTATGATTTCTTGGGGAGCGAATTGTAACTTTGGGGATCAACTTCACCCCTCGGGGAAAATGGATCTGGCAACATATAAAAATATTGGTGCTGCATACAAGTATGTTGAGCTTATCGAGAATTACGGCGTTGGTGGTATCCCAGAGGCTCGCGTGGGCGTTTGGAGGACTTTTTCGGCAAAACATGATGAAGGTACTTGTCGAATGTTGCTAGAAAGCCATACTAATTTCGATATTGCCAATGTAGGGAATAAAGATTTAAACCAGTTTGATGTGATCGTTATACCCGGTAAAGCATGTTTGGAGATTGAAGACTCGAAGCGACTCAAAAATTTTACTGATTCTGGGGGAGGTATCCTTGTGATGGGTGCCGGAGTGCTGGATAAGGCCCAGAAAAATAGCATGATAGATATCGGAGCTAGATACCTTGGGAAGAGTGAGTTCGACAAAGACTATCTTGTCGTAAAAGAGAGTCTATGGAATGGATTAGTAAAAAGTCCTTTCCTTTGCTATGAACCAGCGCTTCGGGTGGCTCCCGACTCAAAAACTAAAGTGTTGGCAACGATAAGAGAGCCTTTTTTTAACCGGACTTATGAAAAGTTTACATCTCATCAAAATACACCGTTTAAATTGGAGGACGCAGATTATCCGGGTGTTATTCGGAACGGTAACGTGATATTTACAGCACATGAGCTCGATGCAATCTATTACGATTATGGGGCTCGGTTGCATAGAGACCTTTTTGGTAATGCGCTTGGGATGCTCAACTTTAGACCTATGGTGGAGACATCATTGCCGAGTGCCGCGAGGGTAAGTTTTTTACACCAGCCAGATCAGGGGCGCTATGTCGTTCATCTGCTTTATGGGCCGCCTATACAAAGAGGTAAATGTGAGGTAATAGAAGACTTACCGACTCTTTTTGAGGTGCCTGTGACGCTCGATCTTTCGAGGGATATTAAACGCGCAATCCTGATTCCTGAGATGATGGTGCTGCCGATTGAAAAGGTGGGTAGTAAGATAAAAGTAACTGTGCCGAAATTCTCATGTCATTGTGCGATTTCCTTAAATTATGCGTGACCCGACTATGATGGGGATGGCGAGGATGGGGATGGCGAGCTTACGTCTCGTATCCCCACCGAATGGAAGGTTTGCAGTTCCATCAAATTGTCAGATTGTTTCAAAAATACATTGAGTTAAAGATACAGTTCGCGTCGAGGCCACCTCTTAGGGTAGTAATCATCTTTTTTGTACTCGTAAAAACTCTCAATGGGATTTTCATTTTGTAGTGGATCACCAACCTCGACTTTGAGCCGCTCAAGCTCCGTAAGGAGTGTAGCGATCAGGATTTCGTTATCCTTGTCCCCAGAGATATCACGCATCTCCAGCGGGTCGTTAACAATATCAAATAGCTGAGTTTTTTCGATGTGGGGGTAGTATATTAGCTTATGAGAGCGTGTCCTAACCATCCGTTGGAGGTTCTTATATGCGCCATATATGGATTCTCTGACATGATCCTGGTTGCCCGATAGTAAACTCGCAACACTTACGCTATCTGTATCTTTTGGAGCCTCGATCTTTGCGATGTCAAGTATGGTTGGAAATAAGCTATGCAAGTAAAACATACCAGTTTTTCTAACCCCTGCATCAATGGAGGGTCCCGCAAAAACAAGAGGTATGCGAATACTGTGGTCATACTGATTTTGCTTGCCAAGCAAGCCGTGCTGACCGTTTGCTAGTCCATTATCTGAGGTAAAAATTATGACCGTATTATCTCCTAACTCAGACTTTTCAAGGTAATCCAGGAGACGACCGATCTCAGCATCCAGATGAGAAACCATGGCATAGTAACGTGCAATATGCCATTTAATTCGTAGCTCGGTTCGGGGAAAGGGAAGAAGTACTTCATCCCTAGCATTGTGGTCACCCTCATTAAATGGATGTTCCGGAAGCATATTGTCGGGCACCGGAATATCATCAATGGGATACATTTTTAAATATTTTTCTGGCGCATGTTTTGGATCATGAGGTGTCAGAAAGGAGAGGTACAAAAAGAAGGGAACTTCACTGATATTTTTTCTCTTTTTTAGATAATCGATGGCAGAATCCACAAATAATTCATTACTAAATTTATTAGCTCTGCGTGTTTTAAAGTTTTCAGTGTTTAGGTCGTTGCCATCATAGTCTGCGACTAAAGGGTTAAATTGTCCGCCCTCCTCGTGGAAAGACATTCCCATCCCTAAAGGCATAAAAACGTTACTTCCAGAGGTGAAACTCCGGCGTAAGGACTCCTCATCTATATGCCACTTACCTGAAATGAATGTGTCATAACCGTTTTGTTGTAGGATTTCTCCTAGGAGAGGCCCCCTAAATTGGTCGTTAACGGCGGTGGAGGGACCATAGCCAGTTTTAAATAGGTGACGGCCGGTATTGAGCATTTTCCGGCTTGGACCGCAGACAGCTGCTTCCCATGAGCCCTGATTAAAGACATGAGAAAAACTCATTCCTCTTCGGGCAAGTTTATCTAGATTTGGAGTAAAGATATGATTGTTTCCCAATTCCCTGATCGTGTGATAGTTTTGATCATCGGTCAATAGGAATATGAAATTTGGACGTTCGCCGTCAGGGGGGACCGCCGCCTCAGGTTTTGATGAATCATGGCGACACCCGAGCAGTATCAGTGTGCCAACAACTAAATACATTGCCGTTCTCAAATACTCGAGTAAACTTCTTTTGCTATTCATTTTCATTTTAACAAATCCGTTGATTTGGCTTTAACGTCTTGCTTACGCTTCAACTTTTTAACGATTTTACGGCATAGTAGGCTGGCTTTGGAAGCTTATTCCTGTCAAAAAGCAACGGATAGCTGGTCCTGCCAGCGATAGGTAAACCATTTTTCCAGCTCTCGTCATCTGTTGTGCCCCAAAGTGCGACTCTGTCGATTTTGTCTCTATGTTTTATGAATAAATCAAACACTGCTCGATAACGAGCACTTAGTTTTTGTGAGATTTGATAAGGAAGTCCATTTTTGTATGGGTTCAATTCACTTTTATTTGGAAATGTATCTATGTGTCTACCTCGATGAATCCAAGCTTCTGGCAGAACATCTATGTCAAGTTCAGTGATATGAACCCTGAAGCCAGATTTATAAAGCGCAATTATTGCTGTTTCGATTTCTTCAATCGTTGGAGATCCCGCGTCTAATTTTATGTGGCATTGTATTCCAACGCCATCTACCTTTATCCCGCGATTCTGAATCGTTTTTAGTTTTTGAATAATTGAATCACATTTTTTGGGTTTTTCCAGATGAAAGTCGTTGTATAGCAGGCAACCTCGTGGGTGGGCTTCACGAGCAAATCGAAATGACAACTCCAAGAATTCTGGCCCGAGTATTTTATACCAGTCGCTCTCGCGCCACTTTCCGTTATTTTCAACTACCTCATTAGCAACATCCCAAGTATCAATATCTTGCTTGTAACGATCCATGAGCACAGATATATGCGATTGTAATCGATTTATTAATTCATCTCTGGGCGTGGCCCTCTGAAAGGAATGGCAGCTGTTACAATGCTCAACTTGTTTTATCGTTTCGGAAAAAAGGCTCGCTGGTGTCTGCCTGTGCCACGTGAGGGTGTGCCCAATCATTGACATCTTGTGACTTCTGCCAAAATCAACGAATCTATCCACGGGTTGAAAATTCCAGACATCTGGTTCAGGGTGGACCTCACTCCACTTTAGAGCATTTTCTGTTGTAACAGCATTGAACTCTTTGCTTATTAATGAAAGCATAGCAGTGTCGTTTTCGACAAGCGTTTTATTCGATATCGCAGTTCCAATTAAGAAGTCATCGTTGAAGATTTCGGCTAGGCCTGACTCCACAATGTTTTTAGTTTTAGCATAATTTTTCAGTGATATTAGAGATGCTGCTGCGAGTGCACTTTTTATGACAAAGTATCTTCTATTTATGCTCATTTCATCCCCAAAATTTTAATTTATTGATGTTGTCTCAGTTATTCCCCTCCCCGAGAACACTGAAATAAGCTCGTTTCGGATTGCCTTTATTATCGAACAACAGTGGATAATTGGTTCTACCCAAGATGGGCCAATCATGTTTCCAGGATTCTGTGTCAAGAGTTCCCCAAACAGTCACCCTAGATATGTTATCAGATTGCCTACTAAAAACATTAAAAATTGAGGCATAGCGGTCGGCTAGCTCTTTACTTACTTTTTCGGGTAGTCCATTTGGGTAAGGATCGAGGTATTTTGCTTCCCGAATGGAAATTTCATTTATGTGGAGCTGCTGTAATGGAGGTTGCCTCACATATTTCCAAGCCCTTGGTAAAACGTCCACATCAAGTTCCGTTATGAAGACCTGGTATCCATGGCGTGCAAACGTTTCGATTGTCTGTTCGATAATGTCTGTTGAGGGGAAATTTTTTTCGAGTGAAAAATGGGATTGCATCCCAACTCCATCAACTCTCACACCACTTTTATTTAGCTTGCTCAATAAGCCAAGAATTGCTTGTTGTTTCTTTGGATTTGTAATGCCGTAGTCATTATAAATTAACGTCGCGGAGTGATTTGCATTTCTAGCGAACTGAAAAGCGCGTTTCACGTATTCAGGACCGATTATTTTGTACCATTGGCTTTCCAGCCATTTTCCTCCAACAATCGCTTCATTTACCACATCCCACTCAGTCACCTCTTTATACCGCTCCATCACTTTACTAATATGCTGTTCCATTCGTTGAAGCAGCAATTTTTTAGATATAATTTTATCATCTTTTATAAAAACATAATTTGGAGTTTGCTTATGCCAGACAAGTACATGACCTGTTATCTGCATATTATTCTGTTGACCGAAATCGATAAACTTATCTGCTATTTGCCAATTAAACTCGTTGAGTTTTGGTTGTAAGCCCTCCCACTTCATTGCGTTATTGGCAGTAATTGCGTTGAATTCTTTGGTAATAAGATTCAACAAATTAGTGTCATTGCTTTGCAGGGTATTATTTTTTATTGAAGTCCCAAATCGAAATTGACCCTCAAATGCGGCACTCAAACTGCCAAGAGCTCTTTCTTGATTGGAAAATCTGAGGCACCCAGAAAAAAGAGCTGCAGCTGTAATAGTGGTACTTTTTATTAAATTTCTACGATTAATCATGTGATATTCTCATGTCTTTGGTTTTCATCTTTTAATCAGTTTTTTGTGCATTCTTTTAACTGCGTCAGCAATCTTTAATTTGTTTAATAAGGATTTGATGGAGATATGTGCCATGAGTCAAACGAGTTTATTTTTACAGATGTATTTTCTGAAAAAAGATAAATCTCCATTCCGTTATTTTTTGATGGATAAATCCTTCTAGCTACAGCTTGTTTTTTGTTCGCAAATACCTCAATGACGGAACCATCGATAAATATTCTTAGTTCTAGAATTTCTTCGTTTTGGAGAGTTAGGGGTGCCCGCTCAATGTCTCTTGGAGTACCCTTTGGTCCAGATTTTTGAGTATCCACCTCGAGTAAATTATTTTGAGCATCATAGGTTACTCTAGTCTCTTCCTCGAGCATTTCACTGACACATACTGCAACGCCAAACCTCGCCGTATGCCCTGCTACTGCTTTAATGTTCAGCTCTAGACTGATACCAAAAACATCTTCGACAAATATTTTTTGCCCAGAATTTATGGTCAGATCAGTTTTTCGGAAGTGCCGGTAGCGCAAACGTTCGATTTCCTTAACGACATCTATTTCAAGTAAACCATCTAATCCGAGGTTGAGCACACGCGGGAGGCTCAGTGTTCCTGACCAACCTTGGTCTAGACGAGCTCCAAGATCTCTGTAATCTAAAAGCCACGCCCACATGATTCTCCGGCCTTTCTCATCTTCTAGACTCTCGGGTGCAAAAAAAGTGTTATCAACCCAGCTCATTTGGGCGTGGTGTTCGGGATAGAATTGTTCATTTTTCCATTCCCCCACATAATAACGACATCCCATCCTATGACTTATACATAAAAGAATATCTTTATTTCCCAATCTAAAGAGGTCTGGGCAAGACACGTCTTCTCGGAGAGAAATGCTATCAATCGCATGCGCAAACAGATTACCCACATAGTGCCATTTGCCGTCTAATGTTGATGCCTTTGCAACTGCAGGGCACTCACCACCAAAGATTGCGTAGTAGTTGCCTGATGAATACCACCCAAAAGGATCCCAAGATCTGTAGCCTTTTCCATGCGGATTTTTTCTTTCTGATTTGTTCGTTTCGACTTCTGGATCATCTGGAGTTATTGGGTTTGAATTAAGCTTACTCCACCGATTTAGTTCGTCATCCTCAGAAATCGCTAATGAATTACCTAAGTCGACCTCGTGATAACACATTGTGGGTATTCCATTGCCATTTAAAAAGCAATTTCCACTATACATGCCGCCTATCAAACTTGTTGGGTGATGCCGCCAATGGAATAGATCGGTACTAGATATGTGACCCCAGTGATCTGATTTTTTTCCTAAGCGGGAATCCTGAAAAATATAAAAAAGGTGATATCGACCTTTCCAAAAGATCGCTCCATTTGGATCAAAGGGAACAGCAAACCCCTCGGGCACGGTGAAGTGATATCTGGGTCGATGGTGATCGGTAAGGAGCTTTTCTCTATGCGCCCTGATGCGCATTGCTGTATCGTTAATTTGACGTTTTAAAGACGCGCTTCGTTCGTCTTCGACTTCTTCCCAAGCTAACGTCTTAGTGAAGACGATCCGCCAAATCCCATCATCCTCCTGCTCTAGATTGTATTCATAAGTGATAGTGCCCTTGGATGTGGAAATTAAAACCGGGCCAAAAGTTGCGGTGGTTTTGCCCGCAGTCACAACAGCATCATCCATGTTCACCTCAATTTGCGACCAAAGCGCTCCTGTAGTGAAGGATAGATGACCACTATTGAGAGATTCTTTTCGGTAACCTTTCGAATCCCTCCAATTATCAGAGTACTTTGATATGACTTCTTTCCAATCCCCTGACTGTCTGGCGTCGAAGTGAGCCACCATCAGTGATTTTACGGCTTGTTCGGCCGACGAATGTACTTCTCTCATGAGCACAGCACCTAATTTTGTATTTATGATTGCTTTGGAAAACCAGTGTTTGCTTAGTCGACTTTTTAGGAATTAAATCAATTGATATCTAAAGCTAAGCATCATGTAGGAGAGAAGATACGCTAAGCGCGCGAAAATTTAAAGGCACCATCTTACCTTGGCGCACTCGGGAGGATTCGAACCTCCGACCGCTCGGTTCGTAGCCGAGTACTCTATCCAGCTGAGCTACGAGTGCGTGGGATCTATAAAAAACCTTCTTACTATAGTTTAGGCTGGAAATTCAGTCAATTATCTGGATTTTTGGTGTACAAAAATTATACGAGACTAATTATTATTTTCGTCGATAAACTTGTGGGCTTTTCTCTTCTGTTAAATTCAGTTCGCTCCTTGTGAGTATTTTTGTTCTCTAAGCATTTTAGACAGCTGTACTACATAAACTTCGGTCTATCTGTCCCAGTTCCGCACTCATATAACCCGAGCTGATTACTACTGTGCGCTGGTTATGTGATCACTGCAGACATTTGATTTGAAAGAAGTGTAGAACCCGAGGTTTTCCATAGCTTCAAATCAAAATATATCAAACAGTCCAGGACTGACTTTGTAGATTCGCCACTGATGGAAAAGTTATGATCCAAATCTATATTCGGGATCTGCCTCTGAACTAAATGCAACGAAGTTTGTATTGATTATAGCACCGTTGAATAGCCACTATCGATCGCAGCTAGCCATTCTCGGCCCAAAACCACATTAATCACTCAATGCGGGTCGGCGGGATTGGCTAAAGGTTCGCCGACCCCGAAAAGGATCTTTCTGAGTTGGAAGCGCTGTTAATGAGTTTGTGTGATAGATTCCCCTGGCGAACGCTACTTTAGCTCGCTTTAAACAAAAGCCGCTTCATCATAGTTTAGATAAATCTCCATTT
Organism: Porticoccaceae bacterium; assembly: GCA_902562425.1. Classification (GTDB taxonomy): domain Bacteria; phylum Pseudomonadota; class Gammaproteobacteria; order Pseudomonadales; family Porticoccaceae; genus TMED48. The sequence continues at coordinate 90,290 of CACETF010000007.1, forward strand.
GTATATCGAGGGGAGCTGGCGGGTGTTATTTGACCGCGCATGGGCCATGAATATCCTCTGATATCACAACACTTGTATAACCCCCGTGAGCAGACAAATATAGCCCACATCACTATCTGTGTATTAACGATAATTTTTTCTAACGCCTCAATTTACCCCTTAAAAAAAGCGATTTCTAGGTAGTTATTTTGATCGCTGGGTGGGAACTTCTGCGATAAAGACACCTCGCGTTGGGGGTGGGTAGCCCTCCAGCGTTCTGCCACTTCCATCTTTCAAAATAAAGTCCTCGAGCGATTCAAATGTCATCCAGGGAGTTTTACGTTGCTCACCAGTGCTCGTTATGGAAACATTAACCATCCTCACTTCTTCGAAACCCACTCTGCGAAGCCACGAGATTAGCGTTTTAGCGCTAGGTATAAACCACACATTTCGCATTTTTGCATAACGACCCTCTGGAACGAGTGAGTATCCGAATTTACCCTCGATTATTAGCGTTTCTAGGATAACTTGTCCGCCTGGTCGCAAAAGACCGAAGAGCTGATTGAGATGGTCAAGTGGTGATTTTCGATGATACAAAACACCCATTGAGAAAACGCTGTCAAAGGCGCGTAGGTTTGTTGGAAGATCTTGGATACCAATTGGCAGGACGTCAATAGGTAAAGAATCCTTTGTGAAATGCTTCAGTGCCAGAAATTGGCATACAAACTTTGCGGATGGATCGATACCGATTACACGCTCCGCGCCGGCTCCCAACATTCGCCAGCAATGGTAGCCGTTACCACAACCTACGTCTAACACTAATCTTTTTTCCAATGAGTGCATGTGACTCGCGATGCGGTTCCACTTCAGGTCAGAGCGCCATTCACTATCAATATTAATTCCGAACAAGGAAAAAGGCCCCTTTCTCCAAGGATGCAGTGTCATCAATGTTTTTTTAAATTCGTCATGAGGAATAGCCAATTGATTTGCTTTACCGATACATACCCCAGAGCTGAGATTTACAGGATCACCAACTATGTTAGGTAATTTGTCAAGGCACTCAAGCCACAATGGAAGGTCTCCCCATCGAGTGGTGTTAAACTTTTCATTTATTAACTTTGGCAAACAGTTCGCCAAGTTCGACAATATTGAGTCATTCATCCAATCTTGTAAGTTTTTGTAGTAGTGCATCTGTGCTATTTTTCTCCCAATACTGCAAGTATAGTTTACATGTTTTATAGTTACTTTTTTTGTTGAAAGACTTCTAATAATTTTATGGAAAAAGACAAAATCATTGCTGTAGAAGAGAAGCTTGCGTACTTAGAGCTTGCCAACTTAAAGTTGGAAGATGAGGTTTATAGACAAAAACTTGAGATCGATGCGCTGACAACTTCACTGAAAACGTTGAAGGCCTTTGTAAAGCTTCTTGACGCTAAGATGCTCAGTGAAAAGCCGTCTACTTCGGATTTTCCACCGCATTATTAGTAAACTTGCGAGATATTTGATATCGGGAGTTTTCGCCCTGATTATCACATGAGATGTTTCTTGTAAAAAGGTATGGAGGAGGTTTAATGGTTGAACCAAAAGTACAACTTTTGACATCCATCAATGATGTTTTTGCCGAGCAGAAAAGATACTCCATTGAACTAAGAGAAAGTGATTATGAAGCGCGTCTCGCGGTTTTGGAGCGTTTCGAAAATGTTTTTAAGTCGTCTTATGAGGAGATTTACGCGGCAGCATTTGCAGATTTTTCGAAGCCTGCATCTGAGGTAGATATGACTGAGATACTTCCGATTGTTTCGGAGTTAGCACTTGTAAAAAAGAACCTTAGGAGATGGATGAGGGCAGAGCGTGTTTTCCCTACGCCGATTCTTTTGGGCACTTCCTCTGAGATCGTGACCGAACCGCGGGGGGTCTGTCTCATTGTATCCCCTTGGAACTATCCATTTAATCTCACTTTTTGTCCCATGATTTTGGCACTTGCAGCCGGAAACACGGTGATTCTGAAACCCTCCGAGATGACGCCATTCATGTCGGCCGTAATCGTGAATATTGTGAATTCAGTTTTTAAGAAAAAGGAGGTTGCAATCTTCGAGGGTGACGAGACTATCGCTGGATATCTGACCAACCTTCCATTTGATCATATTTTTTTTACTGGGAGCCCAAGTGTAGGCAAAAAGGTTATGGCTTCGGCTGCAAAGAATCTGGCCTCAGTGACGCTTGAGTTGGGAGGAAAGAGTCCTGTAATTGTCGATGACACGGTAAATCTGAAGAGCGCTGCAAAAAAAATTGTGTTCGGAAAGTTCTGTAACAACGGACAAACATGTATTGCCCCTGACTATTTGTACGTAAAAAATTCAATATACGATAATCTTGTGAGTCTTCTTTGCGAAAGTATAATGCAACAATACGGACCGCTGGATAAACTTCACGAAAATCCAGATTACTGTCAGATTGTAAATGATGCCCATTTCAAGAGGCTTGAGCACTTGCTGGACGACGCATTAAAACAAGGTGCAGAGGTATTGGTTGGCGGTCGGGGTTGCTCACAAAAACGTTTTATGCAGCCAACACTGTTGACAAATCTTACTAGTGGTTGCGATATAATGAATGAAGAAATATTTGGACCTATATTGCCTATTATAAGATATGATTCAATAGAATCGGTCTTGCAAGAACTTAGCGAAAGACCAAAACCACTTGCGCTGTACATCTTCAGTAGTGATCGTGACTTCCAGAATAAGGTTGTGCATAGGACCAGCGCTGGAGACACATGTATTAATCAGATTGCTATTCATTTTTTACATGAGAAGCTACCTTTTGGTGGCGTCAATCATAGCGGCCTAGGTAAGACAGGCGGGAAATGGGGCTTTGATTCTTTTTCACACAAGCGTAGTGTGCTCAGAGACAAGTTTACTCCCTTTGCCCTTTTGATGCCTCCTTACAAGCAATCTGTACGAAGTGCTATAAGAGGATTTATACGACACTTCTTTTAGATCATGTAGTGGGGGATAGTTTCTAGAAACCTCACTTGAAAACATACATAGAACAAAAATTATAGCACTGAAACCAGATTCGGGGCTCTGAGAAACCAATTTTTTTCAATCTGTTGACGTGTTCGTCGACCGTTTCAGGCATCAACACGTCTTCAATTGCCTCCCGTTTTTGTCTTATTTCTAAATCACTATACCCCTGTTGGCGTTTAAATTGATGGTGAAGCTCCACCATTTTATTATCTATTCTGGGCTCTTTGAAGCAGATTTTTTCTGAAAGTACAAGACAGCCACCAGGTTTTAAGCCTCTGAATATATTGGTGATTAGGGCGCATCGCTCACTTACCGATATAAACTGTAGGGTGAAATTCAATGTGGCGAATGACGCATTATTTATCGAGGTTTGACGAATATCATCCTTAACTAAGGAGATGGAAGTGTCGGATCGGATACCGTTCGCATTGATTTTTGCCTGATTTAACATTGCCTCGGAATTATCAATAGCGATAATCGTTACGTTTTTCACATTTATGTTTCTAGCCACCTCTTGAGTGGTTGCACCTAGAGAGCAACCTAGGTCGTAGCAGTTAGAGTTAGGTTGGACAAACCTAGCCGCTAGCTTACCGCTTTGACGGATAATTATTCTATATCCCGGGATGGAACGGGAAATCATATCGGGGAAAACTTTCGCGACCCGCCTGTCAAAAGTAAAGTTATTGATACTTTGTTTTTCTTGAAATAGGAGATCCCGTCTATTATTTTTCAAAACAAAGATCTCCGAAAGTTCGAGTTTTTATAAATTTTTTATTTCCAAGTTCAACTGTTTTGCCGACTCTGCGCTTGTTATAACCGAAGTGATGCCGGTTTGAGGTGTTAAATATTTTGCACATACTTTCTTAATAGACTCTTCAGAAACATTAAGCACGCGTTCACGGAAGTCTATAAGAGATGACTTATTTCTACCATTGAGCTCCCGATGGAATGCAGAAATTGCTTCAGTCACGGGTGTGCCTGGTTTGTCGAGGGTACTTATCACCCCAAGTATTGATTCTTCAATTTTTTCAAAGCTTATTGGGTTACTCAGAACCCACTGAACTGATGCATCAAAGTCGTTTAGTGTTTCTCTCAGCCGAGGGTCACGGTACGAGAAAAATCGGAACGCTCCCGAGTAGTTGTCTTGGCCAGCACCACTGCCATATGCACCGCCCTGTTCTCTAATTTTTCGATGCAAAAAACCGTTCCTGAGAATTCCACCAAGCACAGTAAGGGCGGCTGCATCCTCGTGCGTGGAGGCCACTGTGGGAAATGCCATCGCACAATAATTCACTTGGGTGTTGGTAGTCCAGCATAAACTTTTTGGGCGCAAATCGTGAGGGTAGTCCATAATATTTTCTGGAGTGATCGGGTCAATCCCATCTTTTGACCTAAATATGCTTTCAATATGGGAGATCGACTCGAGGATTTCCTCAGACTCCGCCACGATCAAGAACTGACAATTTTGATTTATTATTTGCGAATGTATGCTGGCGAGTTTATCAGCCAGCTTGGATAACTCCTTCGGCTCATTGATTAATCTGTCTAGCTTTTTTATTTGCGAAACTGCAGTTAGGCCGCTCCAGCGCTGATTTAAGTGCGCGCTTGCCGAGAGACCGCTAGCTGCCGACGCCATTGCTAGAGCATGCCCATTACTGACCACAGAGGATTCTCTTTGACTTTTTATTTGCGACACTAATTCTTTAATGCGAGAAATTTCGTCGAATCGTACTCTGTAAATCGATTCTTGAAAGAATTCGGTAATGGGCACCTGATTCTTCATAAGTCCTTTAACGGTGTAACACAAATTGCCCCGCAACATGGTTAGGTCAGATTTGTCTGTTCTCACATTTGCTGATGCTGAATAACCCCCCACTAATCTCGCCTGCCATTGCTGGGTCTTTTGGTAGGTCCTGTTGGCAACACCGAGCTGAGTTACGCATGCTGTATAGAGTGGTATTAGGTCGATAAATTGTTCTTCAAGTGCTGGAACCGGAAAGATCGCCTGTTGATAGACGAGTCCATTTGTTCCGGCTTGGTATGCAGTGATTGGGACTGCTTTTTTTGGTATCGGCATTTTTTTTGAATAGGAAATTTCTTTAGGGATATCCTCAATCCCAACCTTTGGAAGGAGATTTGCGTTCTCGCTAGCCTCCTGCCTGCTTTTCAGTGCTTTGGCTTGATCAATGATGACTTTTTTTTCTAATGTGGTTAGTTTATTTTGTATGGTTAAGAGCCTTTCTCTTTCAGCGGCCTCTCGCTGTTCTGCGAGTGTTCCATCTGGCGGCATTACTAGTCTAATCCGGTGAGGATTTTCGAGGAGAAGTGTGCGGACAAGAGTTTTGATAAATTCAGGTTGTTTTATTTGTTTCCCAAGTTTCTTCAGGGTTGGCTCCAAATCTAAAAGCGCGACTGGGTCGCCGCGGTGGGTTGCGCTCGCAAGTGCCGTTAAAGCGAGGTTAAGACCAAAGGGGAGACGGCCAGCAGAAATCTCTCGTTGTTGTAACTCGAGCTGATGAAGGCTTGCTGCGATCTGTTCCTCTTCCAAGCCATTCTCGGCAACTTTTTTGAGGACATCGAGTATTGCTTGTTCTACTGAATCGGCAAAGAACTCCTCAGAGCCTTCAATACCACAGACAAAGCATAACTGTTTTTGTGAATCTTCGAGGCCGCAAAGTGGTGATGGGGAAGTGCCAAACTCACTAGTCTCTAACGCCTGCATTAGTGGTGATCCACTATGATCCAAAAGGACGCTCGAGAGGAGTCGAGCCTGCATGGTTTCCTCTAAATTTGTGCTATCGCCCAATAGCCAAGCAATGATAATGTGTGTTTTTTTATCCGACGGCTCACTAGGATTTGATGCATATCCCTCCACGAACTGTTTCGGCGCTTTGTAACGCTCTTCATCTTTCACTGCTATGTGACAATCTAACCGTCCAAAACGACTTAACGCTAAAGCGTCAAATTTTTCTTGATGTTCGGCTGCTGGTATGTTCCCGAACGTAATAAATATTGAATTACTCGGATGATAATGGACCTTGTAAAATTCTTTGAATTGATCATATGTTAAATCAGGGATTCTTGTCGGGTCTCCACCGCTGTTGTGGTGATAGGTATTTGTTGGGTAGAGGAATTTGCAAGTGGTTTGCCAGAGGGTGGAATTAATTGAACTCATTGCACCTTTCATTTCATTAAAAACGACTCCTTTGAAAGTCAGTGGTGTGTTGCAGTCCTCAGCATTTGAAAATTCTAATCGATGCCCCTCTTGAGCAAAATCTAAGGGATCAAGTCGAGCAAAAAATACAGAATCCAGATAGACTTTTAGCAGGTTGTCAAAGTCCTTCCGGTTCTGACTGGCAAACGGATATGCAGTCCAGTCAGAGCTTGTAAAGGCGTTCATAAATGTGTTTAGTGAACGCCGGATCATCATAAAGAAAGGATCACGAACAGGGTATTTTTCGCTCCCGCACAAGGCCGTGTGTTCCAGAATGTGAGCGACACCGGTGGAGTCCTCAGGCACCGTCCTTAGGGCCACCATAAAGACATTTTCTTTATTATCGGCCTTCAAGTGGATGTGTTGAGCTTTTGTTGTGTGGTGCGTGTATTCCTCAAATTCAATATTTAGCCCAGTGATAGTTTTTGCGCGCTTGAGTTCAAAGCTGTGATGTGATTTGGTCTCCATGAATTTTGTAAGCTCCAGAAATTGCTCTAAATAACTTTTATTCGCGTATAGTGTACGTTATTTTGTGGCCACAGGTTGTGTAAAATAACTCATCTAATTGATGAGTGTAACAACTGCCCTTTATCCATGCGTATCGAATGCATCAACATAAAGTGGTCATCAACAAGCCGACCCTCGGAGATATTGGTGATAAGTTATAGAGCCCCTTTAGAAGACTTGGATTTTCTCTTCAATGATGTAATGAAGATGCAAGAAAACTTTTTACAAGTCCGTGAGGGAGAGGTTGTAACGTCGGATGTTGTGGCGAGTATCCTCATGGAGGCGGGTAAGTTCTGTGAGAGTGAATTATTACCGATTTATCAAACCGGCGACTCAGGTTGCGTTTGGCAAGACGGTAACGTAACTACTCCTGAGGGCTTCCGAGAGGCGTATACTGCGTTTATTGGCGCCGGGTGGACTAGTTTGAGCGGTGATCCCGCGTATGGAGGGCAGGGATTACCCTCTTCAATTATGATAGCTGTAAATGAGATGTTGGCCAGTGCCAATTGGGCTTGGTCTATGTATCCCGGTTTGAGTGAAGGCGCAATTGCAACACTGGAAGCTCACGGCAGCGCAGAGCAAAAAGAAGAGTATTTACACAACCTGATTTCTGGGAGATGGAGCGGCACTATGTGTCTTACCGAGTCCCATTGTGGCACCGATTTAGCACAAATCAAGACCAGAGCAGAGCCTGCCGATGACGGAAGTTATCTTGTTACCGGCACTAAAATATATATCTCGGCTGGCGAACATGATTTGACCGAAAACATAGTTCATATTGTACTTGCCAAGCTTCCTAATTCTCCTAACGGCACCAAAGGTATTTCTTTGTTTTTGATCCCGAAGTTTTTGCCAACAGCAAATGGAACTGCCGGAGTTCGAAATAATGTTTATTGTGGCTCAATAGAAAAAAAGATGGGTATTCATGGTAGCGCGACTTGTGTTCTTCATTTCGATGGGGCAAAAGGCTTTTTGGTGGGTAATCCCCACGAGGGTATGAGTGCTATGTTCACTTACATGAATGTGGCACGCATTGGTACAGCGGCTCAAGGTGTAGCCGCTGCAGAACTATCCTATCAAACAGCTGCAGCCTATGCTAAGGACCGACTTGCAATGCGTTCCCTATCTGGCATAAAAAATGTTGATGGTCCTGCAGATCCAATTATCGTTCATCCTGATGTACGACGAATGTTGCTGACACAAAGGGCCATAGCTGAGGGTGGTAGGGCTATGGTGGTGCATGCTAGTCAATTCGCAGATTTGTATAGAGCGGGAATCACTGAAGCATCAAGGGTAAAGGCTGAGAGTAGACTAGGGTTTTGTACGCCAATTTTGAAGGGGTTTTTGACAGAGCAAGGCTTCATGTGTTCGAGTTTGGGTGTGCAGGTGTTTGGTGGTCATGGATATGTAAAAGAGTGGGGCGCGGAGCAAATTATGCGGGACAGCAGGATTGCAATGCTTTACGAGGGAACCACTGGTATTCAGGCGCTTGATTTGATTGGGAGAAAAGTCCTTTTGGATGAATTTTCTCAGCTAAAAGTATTTACAAGAGAAATTCTGGCCTTTTGCGGGGAATTTCTCCCCTGGAAATTTAACCAACATACCTTCAAAATGTTTAGAAAGATATTAGTTTTGGTTAGGCTAACTATTAGGTGGCGTTATCTGGCAATTAGGATCGGGATGCGTGCTAAACGTGATGCTGATTATGTGGGTACGGCCTCGGTTGATTTTTTAATGTACTCTGGCTATGTGTATATGGCGTATATGTGGTCCAAAATGAGCTTAGAGGCGCACAAGAAATTATCTTTAAGTCAAGGTAATCAAGAATTCCTGCAGGCAAAACTCCATACATCAGACTTTTTCTTCGCGCGAGTACTTCCAATGGCAGATTCACACTCCAAAAACTTAAGGGCTTGTATCGGTTCATTGATGAACATGCCGGAGTCGTCCTTTTGAGTGAAAATAAGGGCGGATGATTTGCTGTCAGTTAAGAAAATATGGTTTAACCTTTTTATATTTGAGAGCGCATAATTTTGGATAACAACAAAAGTGAATCGTCTTCGAAGATGTCAAAGAATGATTTTGTTGATTGCGGTGTAGGAGAGACTTTCGGTGAGCTGTTTGGGGAAGTTGTTCAACCATTGGGAGAAAAGGGTGCCACATTCTTAAAATCTACCTCAAAAAAGACCCCAGGAATGGCTGTGCGTCTCAAGCATGCTCAGGAAGACATGATTGTCGATGCCAATTTTTTGGATCCCTTCACGTCCATAGTTGACATAGAGCCACCAGAAATAATTTCTTATTGCAGGGCCGGAGTTCAACATGGGGTCTTCAAAAAAATCCGTCTCGGCAAATATGATTTGCAGGCACGATTGGATCTCCATCGTTACTCAGTGGAACAGGCGCGCAGGGCTGTCTGGAAGTTTATAGGTGATTGCCGGCATAAAGGAGCAAGATGTGCACTCATTATCCATGGTAAGGGTAAGAGTAAGCCTGCAGTTTTAAAGAGTTGCATAAACCACTGGCTCAGACAGCTTCATGATGTGCTTGCGTTTCATACTGCGCAAAAACAGCACGGCGGTGCGGGTGCCACTTATATCCTCATAAAGAAGGGTTTGCATTCTCGGGAATTGACAGCTGAAAAAATTGATCAGTCACGGCGTAAAAGGTCAATTGATTTTTGAGTTTTATCTTATTCTTGATGCTCATGTTCGATTTGAAGAGGGCACAAAAATATTTTTTTGGAGCATAGATTTTGAATCAATTTTTAATTTCGCTCAGTGAGAGAGGGCTTATACCGGATTGGTTGATCCGAATTGGAATTCGGAACCTTCTAAATCAACGTATTGGTGAGCTTACAGGGGACACAATAGAGTGCTTATGCCGACATAAACAGCGTTTTATAGAATGCCAAGAAAGTTCTCCGGTTGCTCTTCAAACAGAGGCTGCTAATGAGCAGCACTATGAGGTGCCCGCAGAGTTTTTTGAGCGAGTTTTGGGCATCCACTTGAAATACAGCTGCGGCTATTGGACTAAAAACACGAGAACTCTGAGTGAATCTGAGGACCTAGCGCTTGAGAAAACCTGCATGTTTGCTAGGATCAAAAATGGGCAAAAAATACTTGAACTAGGGTGTGGTTGGGGTTCTCTAACTCTTTTTATGGCTGAGAGATATCCGGAAAGCGATATTACCGCAGTATCTAACTCTTTATCCCAAGCAAATTACATCCGAAGTCAGCTGGAGAGCCGATCGTTAACAAATGTTGAAGTGGTCACTGCGGATATGAATGTTTTTGATGCGCCGAATAGCCACTTCGATCGAGTAGTATCTGTAGAAATGTTTGAACATATGCGTAATTATTCTCTTCTATACGAACGGATATCGTCGTGGCTTTTGCCAGGGGGTCTCTTTTTTAAACACATTTTTGTCCACCGCTCAATGCCTTATCTGTTTGAGGTGAGGGACAGTAATGATTGGATGAGTAAATATTTTTTTTCTGGCGGAATGATGCCTTGTGATGACTTGCCATCAAGGTTCCAGCGGCATCTAACACTTGTAGATCGAGTGGTATGGGATGGGCAAAATTATCAAAAGACATGCAACACATGGCTTGATAATATGGACTCAAACAAGTCGGAGCTCTTTCCGGTTTTGCAAAACGTCTATGGTCACTCTGAGGCAAAGCTTTGGTGGATTCGTTGGCGTATTTTTTTCATGGCCTGTGCGGAACTGTTTGGATTTCGTGGTGGCAGAGAGTGGTGGGTGTCACATTATTTGTTCGAGAAAAAATGCTGATGTTCGTGTTGTTTATTGGATCTTAAATTGTTCGGGAGGATTCAGCTGGTTAGCGCATGCTCAACTTGGGTGGTCAGATTCGTATTAATAATCGTTGCTATCTCAGCTGTGACATCAATCGCTGCTTCAGATGCTACACGACAATGGAACTTCGATGTATTTTTAGATGAAAAAAAAATTGGATTTCACAAGTTTTTTGTGGAACAGCTTGAGGGTGACTACCGAGTAGTTTCATCGGCTCACTTTAAGTTTAATTTGTTTTTTTTTATACCGATTACTTATCGCCATAATTCAACGGAGTTTTGGCGAAACGGTTGTTTGGCATCTTTTGAAAGCATTACGAGGCGAGGGGGCAAGGATACCAAGGTTTCTGGTATAAGCATTGGAAATACATTTTTGGTCTCACGTGATGGCGAGACCGACGAAATGCATAATTGTGTGAGGAGCTTTGCATACTGGAATCCATTTTTTTTGACACATGAGTATTTATTGAATGGTGAAACAGGTAAATACCTTCCAGTAACAATGTTAAAGAAAAATACCCAAGCGGGCTTTACAATAACTATCAAACCGCCAAGTGGCGAGTTAATCTTGAATTATAATGAGGATGGAAAGTGGATAGCATTAGAGGCACAAGTGAAGGATGTGGGAACAATGAAATACATTTTGGCCGAATGAACCTGCTGAAAATTAGTCCCCCAACATTGATCTTGGTCTTGGTGTTTGGGTGTTTGGGGTGCAGTGCAGTAGATGAAATAAAGACTGAACCTTATGTTGACCTAGAGCGTTTCATGGGAGAGTGGTATGTTGTGGCTAGTGTTCCGACATTTTTTGAAAAAGAAGCATATAACCCGAAGGAATCTTATCGACTCAACGATGACGGCACAATTGCTACCACATTCACATTTAACAGCGGCGCTTTAAACGGATTCCAAAGAGCTTTTTACCCAACAGGCTTCGTCCTAGATACTCAGAGCAACGCGGTTTGGGGCATGCAATTCGTTTGGCCTATAAAAGCTGATTTTAGGATTGTTTTTGTAGACGATGATTACAGCCATACGGTTATTGGAAGGCAGAAACGAGATTTTTTATGGATAATGGCGAGACAGCCGAATTTGGAAGATAGTGTTTTAGAGAAGCTCATTAAACTCTCTGTCGAACAAGGTTACTCGCGTGACGACATAATTTTTCCTCTCCATGATAGAATTCAAATAGAACAATCCTCGTTCTTGGAGTCAAAAAAGAATGGCTAAACGTTGCAAAATAGCGGTGATAGGAACGGGTATCGCCGGCAATGTTGTATCATACTATCTTAATCAAGATCATGACATTACGGTCTTTGAAAAAAACAACTATGTTGGTGGGCACAGCCACACTCACTCTGTGAGCTCTCCTGAAGGTAATCATCAAGTGGATTCTGGATTTATCGTTTTTAATTATGAAACATATCCTCAGTTTACTAGGCTCTTACAAAAATTAGGTGTTGAGGTTCAGACTTCCGAAATGAGCTTTGGGGTAAGATGTGAGAGAACAGGGCTGGAATACATGGGGTCAACATTCAACAGTCTGTTTACTCAGCGAAGAAACTTGTTTCGCCCATCCTTTTGGGGAATGTTAATTGATATCGTTCGTTTCAATCGGAACGGTGCCGCACTTCTAGATGAGCGAGATACTGAAATATCTTTGGAAGATTATTTAAAAAAAGAAGCGTATGGTAAAGCATTTAAAGAAGATTATTTGCTGCCAATGGCCTCTGCGGTGTGGTCTGCAGATAAAAATATGATGAGTCGTTTCCCAGCGAAGTATTTGATGCGATTTTTTTATAATCATGGCCTTTTGAAGATTTTAAATCGACCTCAATGGTACGTTATTAAGGGTGGTTCCAAAGCGTATGTTGATGCCATTACAAGAGGCTACAGACAAGCTATTAGACTTAACAATGCTGTTAACTCGATATCTCGCAGTAACACTGGTGTGATTGTTAAAACATCCATGGACGAGGAAAGTTTCGATTATGTTTTTCTTGCTTGTCATAGCGATCAGGCACTCAGCCTTTTAGCTAATCCAAGAAAGCTCGAAAGAGAGGTCCTAGGGGCAATAACTTATCAAGAAAATGACGTTGTTCTCCACACAGATACTTCGCTACTGCCCAAGAATCGTCGCGCTTGGGCTGCGTGGAATTATCATCGCCTCGAACGCGAACAGGATCAGGTGGCCATGACTTACAACATGAATATTCTACAAAATTTTAGTTGTGAGACTCAATTTTGTGTAACACTAAACAACACTAGCGCAGTTGACCCGAGTAAAATCATCGCACGAATGAGCTACGAGCATCCTGTTTACACCCCAGAGTCAGTAGCAGCACAGGGTCGTCAGAGGGAAATCAACGGGCAAGATCGTATTTATTTTTGTGGCGCATATTGGCGCTATGGTTTTCATGAAGATGGTGTTGCCAGCGCAATGAGTGCGCTGGATGATTTTTATAAAAGAAAATAAATATGAAGAAAACTCGGGAAAACCATGAACAGCAATTGCATCTATACAGGTAACGTCCGACACAGTCGGTTTCAGCCAAAGCGTAATATTTTTACCTATAAAATTTTTATGCTTTACATTGACCTAGACGAAATTGATGATGTTTTCAAGCCTTTCTGGCTCTGGTCAACCTCGCTACCCAATCTCGCTTGGTTCAGGAGAAAAGATCATCTCGGGATCTCAAGTGAGGGCCTCGGTGATTGCGTGAGAGAACTAGTGTGTCAAGAGACAGGAAGTTGGCCAGAGGGACCAATTAAATTGCTGACTAATCTCAGATATTTTTTTTACCGCTCGAACCCCGTCAGTTTTTATTATATTTTTTCAGTTGACGGTCAGTATCTTGAGACTATAGTTGCTGAGGTTACCAACACACCTTGGGACGAACAGCATCATTACGTGCTGAGCAACCGGAAGGAAGTGCGGAAAGGAAATGGTCGGGTGCAACGTTTCAAGGTTGACAAAACTTTTCATGTATCGCCATTTCTACCAATGGAAATGTCATACCGCTGGCGAGTGACGTTGCCAGGTAAAAAATTAGCCATTAACATTCAAAATTATAAGTCTGAGTCTAAGGTGCTCGATGTAACATTAGCCCTAAATGCATCTCCAATTACGTCAAAGAGTCTAGCGATGAGCCTTCTGTATTACCCCCTTTTGACTGTTAAGGTATCATTAGCTATATATTGGCAGGCTCTCAAAATCTGGCTCAAAGGGGTTCCTTTTTTCTCTCATCCCGCAAAGCTCAAATAAGGCGGCAGTATGTGCAAGAAATCAATAATGAGACAAAAACAATTTACATTCCGTAGCATAAATGCCTTTTCTAAGCGTATTTTAGTTAGCCGCTTGGAGATGATAAACACTGGTCAATTAGCTTTAATCGATCATGAGGGTTCGATGAGTTTTGGCCCTACTGATGCACACCCTAATCAGATTAAGGTTACTGTTGAGGTTTTAAACCATAATTTTTACTCGGATTTTGTGTTTGGGGGGAGCGTCGCTGCGGGGGAGGCTTACGTAGCGGGACTGTGGCGTTGCGATCGTCTCACCGACCTTGTAAGGATTCTGTTGCAAAACTTTGAAATCCTCGATTTGGTGGATAATGGATATGCTCGTCTAAAATCGCCTCTTTTTAGGTTTGTACATTGGTTAAACCGCAACACGCGGTCCGGAAGCAGGAGAAATATTAGTGCTCACTATGATCTAGGGAACAATTTTTTTAAACTTTTTCTTGATAAGTCGATGATGTATTCCTGCGCTTATTATGATGATCAGAATTCTAATCTCGATGACGCCTCAGAGGCAAAGCTTAGGAGAATTTGTGAAAAATTGCAGTTGTCAGAACACGATCGAGTGGTGGAAATTGGGAGTGGATGGGGAGGATTTGCGATTTATGCAGCCCGTCGCTATGGATGTCACGTCACTACAACCACTATTTCTGATGAACAGTTTGCTCATGCTGAAAGAAGGATCAAGGAAGAAGGATTGGAAGATTCAATAACTTTGCTAAAGGACGATTATCGAGAACTCAAGGGTCAGTATGACAAGCTCGTTTCGATCGAAATGATCGAAGCTGTGGGCCCTCAGTTTTTAGATGTTTATTTGCATGCTTGTAGTGATTTGCTTAAGCCTCATGGAATAATGCTTATCCAAGCCATTACGATGCGCGATCAGCGTTATGATCGTGCCGTAAAGTCTGTAGACTTTATACAACGTTATATTTTCCCTGGTGGATTTATTCCTTGTATCTCCGCCATCTGTCATGGAATAAAAAAGGTGACCGATTTGCGGTTACTAAATTTAGAGGATATTGGGCCGCATTATGCGAAAACGCTCCAGGACTGGCGCGGACGCTTCATAAATAATCTTCCGGAAATCAAAGACCTCGGGTACTCAGAGGAGTTTATACGAATGTGGGAGTTTTATCTAAGCTATTGTGAAGGGGGATTTCATGAGCGTGCTCTCGGCAATGTCCAACTAGTTTTCGTGAAGCCACAAAACCGATTGAATTGGAGATCTCCCGCATAGCTTAGAACAATTCCCCTTCAAGTGGTAACCAATGCGAGGTTTGATGATACTTGGATAGGGTGGCCCATTGGAATTTTAGTTTCCCGAAATTTTTCGCTTCGTTCAAAACAACAAATTCGTATATAGACGACCTTCAACATTACAATTTTTCCATTAAATTCCAAAAACAGAAACTAGACCAAAAAAACATTACTTAAATATTTGAGGAGAAATGTGGTTAGAGTAACGGCATATCACTTTAAAATCCCAGATAGTGATCGTGTAATGGTATGTTTGTCGGGGGGAAAGATTCTAATGGTCTATCAGGTATGCTCATTGGTCCGCAGCGCACTGCACCAAATGTTTTTGAGCTGGTAGCGGTAGCTTTCGGTTAGAAGCGGCGAGGTTTTCTTGAGACTGTATTACCTATGAATCTCTGAAGTCTGACTATTGGATTTTATATCAAAGAGAGATATCTATTGCCTCGTGATCGAGAAAGTGCTCGGAAGCCATATTTACTTCAGTTTGTGCTTAAGACTGTGTCAAGGAAACTTGTGTGGTTTTGCACAAAAGATCGTGGAAAATAAGGTGGCCCTCGGCTCTCATCGTGAAGGTATTGCAGAGACGCTTTTCTAAAATTTGGTTTTCCAAGATAAAATTAAAGCGATGCCCTAAAAGCTCCTGTCCGATTGCTGTAATCTCATCGAGAGACCTTCGGCATACCGTCGAGAGTCAGACCTTCAAGTTCATACCGCATTTTAGCAATATCCAATTATTCCTCGTGACCTTTGCGGCTTTCAAGACTGCATGCAGCGAGAAGTCGTCAAGGATATGATGCTTTATTGGGAGAAGATACGTTCTGGTGGGACTGACAATATTCAGATGACCGAAGAGTATATCACCCTAACAAGTTTTAGATTTATAGCTTTTTAATTTTGATGAAATAAAATGTAGTGGTTGCGATGGAGGAGACGCAGACTTAGAAGATATAGATTTGATTCTCGCAATAAATTTAGGAAGAGGATTTGGTTAGTTTATTTTTAAAAAAGGATTAATAAATGCCACAATTTGTTTTATCAACATTTTTAGCTTTTTTAATTTATCTTAGCATAGTGTTGGGTATTGGATTCTATGCATACCTTAAGACGCGCACTGCTGGGGATTTCCTGCTTGGGGGCAGGCAACTTGGACCATCGGTATCTGCTATTAGTGCTGCTGCTTCTGATATGAGTGGTTGGGTACTACTGGGATTGCCGGGTTACGCTTATGTTGCGGGGTTAGAGGCATTTTGGATTTCTATCGGTCTGGTCGTGGGCTTGGCAGCAAACTGGTTTCTGGTTGCAAAACGTCTTCGGATCATTAGTTTTCAACTCCAAAATACATTAACAATTCCTACATATTTACAGCGGCGCTTTGCAGACCCTAAACCTTGGTTAAGAGTGATTTCATCACTGAGCATTTTGCTTTTTTTCCTATTTTATGTAGCTGCTGGCTTAATTGCGGGCGGCAAACTTTTCACCGAAGTATTTGGTATTGACTATGAAATTGCCGTAGTGGCCAGTGTCGCAATTATTCTTGTCTACACACTTTTTGGGGGATTTCTAGCAGTATCATGGACCGATGTTTTTCAAGGGATATTGATATTAGTGGCTTTATTTTTAGTACCGATGCTCATATTTAAAAAAGCGGGCAGCTTTGAATCTCTTGTTGATGGCATTTCCGATAAGAACATCTATCTGCTGAATATTTTTATTTCTACGGATGGCGAGCAGCTTAGTTTTATAGCTATTGCAAGCGCAATGGCATGGGGTTTGGGCTATTTTGGACAGCCTCATATATTAGCGCGTTTTAAAGCGATTGAGTCCCCGAGGTATGTGCGCAGAGCTGCTTTTATAGGCGTTTTATGGGCATTTTCGTGCTATTTTTTGGCTATTGCAGTTGGGTTAAGTGGTATTTTTATCATAGAACAACCCCTAGAAGATTCAGAAAAAGTGTTTATTACCCTAACAAAACTCATGTTTGATCCGCTAGTTGCAGGAGCCCTCCTAGCCACAATCCTTGCTGCAATCATGAGTACAGTGGATTCACAGTTATTAGTGTGCTCCGCGTCTTTGGCGGAGGATCTTTATCCTCTTATTAGCAACCGGAAGTTAGTTGGCGATGACCGGTTGAAAATCGCTAGAATTGCGGTGGTCGTTCTAGCACTCATGGGGACTGGTATTGCCATGAATCCAGAAAGTAAGGTGTTAGATGTCGTTTCTTATGCTTGGGCTGGACTCGGAGCTTCATTGGGACCAGCTGTGCTTGTAAGTTTATATTCGAGGCGGATGACATCGACTGGTGCAATTTTTGGAGTAGTAGTGGGTGGACTAACAGTAATTATCTGGTCTCGACTGTCCGGAGGCATATTTGATTTTTATTCATTGTTGCCCGGATTCTTCTTGTCATTAATAGCTATAGGTGTTGGGAGCGCATTAACTCAAAGAAAAATATCGACCACGATGGTTGATCGTTACGCGGAAATTTGCGAGGAGTTTTAAGGCAATCTTTATGTCTAATCACCTCCGCTATAAAGTTACATTTTTTCTGTTATCTCGATGCCCAGTAAGTCAAGTCCGGTACAAATAGTCTCCCCGGTTTTTGAACAAAGCGTGAGCCTACTTTGGCATGTTTCGACCGCTACAGTAGATTTTAAAATGGGACACTTTTCATAAAAAGACATAAATGCACCAGCTAGTTCGTAAAGATAGTTGCAAAGCAAATGCGGTAGAGAGTCTTGCGCCACCTGCTCTAAGACTTCATTGAACTGGAGGATTTTTAGGCACAAATTTTTCTCTTCATCATTATTGACGATTACTTCCTCAGAGTAGTTAGTCATGTCAACTTTGGCACGCTTAAAAATGCTACAAATTCTGGTGTAGGCGTATTGAAGATAAGGACCTGTATTTCCGTTAAGGGACAACATTAAGTCCCAGTTGAATACATAGTCTGTTGATCGATGCTTGCTAAGATCTGCATATTTAATTGCACCGATCCCCACTTTTTTTGAGATTTTTAAGATTTCATTTTCATTAAGTTTGGGATTTTTTATTGCGATTAAATCTGCAGCGCGTTCAATTGCCTCGTCGATTAAATTTTCTAATTTAACCGTGCCACCGGTACGCGTTTTAAATGGTTTACCATCCTCAGCCATCATTGTTCCAAAAGAATGGTGCTCTAAGCTTACTTCATCTGAAACAAGTGCGGCAAGTTTCCCGGCGCTAAACACTTGCTTCATATGAAGCGCTTGTCGTGCATCAATGAAATATAGTATTCGGTCAGCTTTTAGTACTTTTGCACGATGTTCAAGAGCTGCTAAATCAGTGGTTGCATAAAGATAGCCGCCATCTGACTTGCGGATTATCATTGCCGACGCACGACCATTTTTGTCGGATAGATCATCAAGGAATATGACTTTTGCTCCCTGATCATTTACTGCGATCCCCGATCGACTTAGTCTTGAAACTAGTTCTTCAAGTTGATGATTATAAGAACTCTCTGCCTTGATATCCTCTTTTTTCAAGCTAACATTGAGTCGTTGATAAATATTAAGGTTATGTTGGACAGATACGTCGATAAAATGTTGCCACAAGCGAATGCAATGCTGGTCTCCTGCTTGCAGACGAACAACATATTTTCGTGCTTGATCAGCGAAAGCGCTGTCAGAATCAAATCTAGTTTTGGCCCGTTGATAAAATTTTTCAAGATCGTCTAATAAAAACTCGTCGGTTTCGCCGCTGATCGTGTGGTACTCTAATTCTGCAATCAACATACCGAATTGAGTACCCCAATCTCCCATGTGATTTTGCCGGATAACTTTGTTTCCGAGGTACTCATGGATCCTTGCTATGCAGTCACCAATAATAGTTGAGCGCAGGTGTCCGACGTGCATCTCTTTTGCTAGGTTTGGCCCTGAGTAATCAATCACGACTGTTTTAGGCACTCCGTTTGATGGCTTCTTTACATCGTTCTCTGCAAGTTGTCTAGCGATAAAGACCTTGTTTAGATGAAAGTTTATAAAGCCAGGTCCAGCGACTTCGGCTAAGTCCACCAAATCTGAAAGGTCGGCAGCGGCCAATATTTTTTTTGCTAGTTGTCTTGGATTTTCACCAGCTAATTTTGCAGCCCTCATCACTCCGTTTGCTTGATAGTCTCCAAATTCTGGTCTGACACTTAGCCTTATCAACGGAGAGGTTTCGGGCGGAAGACCGAGTCCTATCATCGTGGTTGAAAGCCGCTTTTCGAAAATATTTTTGATTGACATAAAAAAGTAGTTTTTAGAAATCCCAACAAATTGTAAATTCAGAGGCGATTAAAGCAAAGGAAAAACCGTCGAGTGATAAATAATTTAATTACACCGTAAGCATGATTGCCATGATAAAAGCTACTTTGCTATTATTAGGTTAGTTTTGGTGCCAGCACTAAAAGTTTTTGTCTTCGTTTGATATGCTTTTATTCAGTAAAGTATCGATGTATCTGTTTGACAGGAAGGTTTATGCAATCAAATCTAATCGAGCAAGGCTTCGACCTAATGCTGTTTGGCATGGGCACGGTGTTTGTTTTTCTATTATTGCTAGTTGCAGTGACCGTTTGCATGTCAAAAATGATTAATCATTGGTATCCAGAAGAGAAGGATTTTGTTGAAATAGTTGCGGAGCAACCTCCCGTAGATCCTCATATCGCTTCGGTGATTCAGGTCGCCATTGATCTTTATCGTGCGAGGTAAATCAGTCTCTAGTTTTGGCCTCAAACTAACCCAATATAATGAGGGAAAGTAATATGTCTGGGAATTTAAAGCCCTTAGGGATTACTGAAGTAGTACTGAGGGATGCTCATCAGTCTTTGTTTGCGACTAGAATGCGCATTGACGACATGTTGCCCATTGCCGAGAAACTAGATCAAATAGGATACTGGTCTGTCGAATCTTGGGGTGGGGCCACATTCGATGCATGTATTCGCTATTTGGGGGAGGACCCTTGGGATCGAATTAGGGAAATAAAAAGGGCAATGCCCAAAACTCCCCAGCAAATGCTATTTCGTGGGCAGAATATTTTGGGGTATCGCCATTATGCTGACGACGTCGTCGAGAGGTTCGTGGAGCGGGCAGCCACAAATGGGATTGATGTATTTCGCGTTTTTGATGCGATGAATGACATGCGTAACCTCAGAACTGCCCTCGGCGCGGTAAAAAAAGTGGGCAAGCATGCACAAGGGACTATTTCTTATACTGTTAGCCCGGTACATACTCTAGATCTTTGGGTTGATCTTGCCAAATCTCTTGAGGATATGGGTGCGGATTCAATATGCATAAAAGATATGGCGGGATTATTAACCCCATATGTGGGACACGAACTAGTAACGCGGATAAGGAGTTCCGTGGCTATTCCTCTGCAATTGCATGCACATGCAACTACTGGGCTTTCTACAAGCACAATTATGAAATGTGTGGAGGCGGGTATCGACAATGTTGATACTGCAATTTCATCGATGTCTATGACCTATGGGCACTCACCAACTGAGTCTGTCGTGTCTATTTTTAGTGGTCAAGATCGTGACACTGGTCTAGATATTGATCAGTTGGAAAACATAGCAGCGTATTTTAGAGAAGTGCGAAAAAAATATGTGCAGTTTGAAGGCTCTTTAAGGGGAGTTGATTCACGAATACTGGTTGCACAGGTGCCCGGTGGCATGTTGACCAACATGGAAAGCCAACTGAAGGAGCAAGGTGCAGCTAATCGATTAGATGAGGTTCTCGCCGAAATTCCTTCAGTTAGAAAGGAGCTGGGATTTATCCCGCTCGTTACACCCACCTCGCAGATCGTTGGAACTCAGGCGGTTTTGAATGTGCTCACAGGTGAACGCTACAAATCTATAAGTAAAGAAACGAGCGGTGTCTTGAGGGGTGAATACGGCGCCACTCCCGCACAAGTTGATAAAGAATTACAGGAAAGAGTACTTGATATAGATGAACAACCAATAACTTGCCGGCCGGCAGACCTAATTGAATCAGAACTCTCGGAGTTGAGTGAGGAACTTTTTCAGTTATCCAAAATGCATCAATTCAGTTTAACTCCTGAAGAGGAGGGTATTGATGACGTTTTGACTTATGCCCTGTTTCCTCAAGTAGGCTTAAATTTCTTGAAAAATCGGGGTGATGCCAGCTTCTTTGAGCCTGTGCCGACGGGAGGGGCTACTTCTACTAACGCAAACGAAGAGGCAATTTATACTGTCGAAGTGGAGAATCAATCATACGTAGTGAGAGTGGCGCCGGGAGGAGATATTTCTGCAATAGGACCTGTCGGGGAAGGCTTAGGGGAAAAACCACTATCTTTACCTAAAGATCCGCAGAAAGGCGAAGTGCTTAAAGCACCGCTGGCAGGGACTGTAGTAAAAGTTCTTGTGAGCTCTGGAAATGTTGTTAAAAAGGGAGATCCGGTGCTAATTCTTGAAGCTATGAAAATGGAAACTCAAGTTAGCGCCCCGCGTAATGGTAATGTTGCCGAGATCCATGTGCGATCAGGGGACAGCATATCGGTTGGTGATTCTTTGGTCAGTTTAATCTAGGGCCGTAATATGAACAATTTGACAAATCTCCTCGCTAGTTCCGGCTTTATGCAGATAGAGGCTGGAATGCTGGTCATGATTTTCGTTGGTGTTCTGCTCCTCTACCTTGCTATTAGCCATAAATTCGAACCCCTTCTACTTCTACCGATAGGATTTGGTACCGTCCTCATAAATATTCCGGGAGCTGGATTCGGCGCACCCCCAATCGTGGATGCCATGGGACAAATTGTTAGCCCGGGAGGCTTGCTTTTTTATGTTTATGAAGGTGGAATTGCAACTGGATTATTTCCTCTAATTATCTTCATGGGCGTAGGTGCTATGACTGACTTTGCACCACTTCTATCAAATCCAAAGACACTTTTACTAGGAGCTGCTGCCCAAGTAGGGATTTTTTCAACGGTACTTGGTGCTGTTGCTCTCGGACATTATGGCTTACTCGACTTCAGCTTAAGAGACGCCGCCTCTATTGGAATAATTGGAGGCGCGGATGGCCCCACGGCAATTTTTGTGGCAAGTAAACTTTCACCGGATCTTCTTGGTGCCGTAGCAGTTGCTGCATACTCATATATGGCACTCGTTCCTATCATTCAACCCCCCATTATGAGAGCTTTGACGACTAGGGAGGAACGAGTTATCGTGATGCAACAGTTAAGGAAGGTCTCGCGCATTGAACTAATTACCTTCCCTTTGATGCTACTCATGATGGTTGGCATGTTGTTGCCGGATGCGGCCCCATTGCTTGGAATGTTCTGTTTCGGGAACTTAATGCGGGAATGCGGCGTTGTTGATCGGTTGAGTGATACCACGCAGAACGCACTTATTAATACGGTTACCATCTTCTTGGGATTGGGTGTTGGTTCAAAAATGAGTTCAGATAAGTTTTTAAACATAGAAACACTAGGAATTTTAGCCCTAGGTGCGGTTGCTTTTTGTATTGGCACCGCGGCTGGTGTTTTGATGGCTAAACTGATGAACACTTTTTCGCGACATAAAATTAATCCTTTAATTGGAGCTGCTGGAGTCTCCGCTGTTCCTATGGCAGCGAGGGTTTCTAATCGAGTCGGTCTCGAGGCAAACCCCAATAATTATCTTTTGATGCACGCGATGGGTCCTAATGTGGCAGGCGTGATTGGTTCTGCTGTGGCAGCTGGAGTGATGATTAACTTGGTCTCAGGTTCATAACCGATGGGGCCGATCGAACAAAGCATCCTAAGTGCACTTGCAGTCTTAAAGCCTCATTTTTTGGATTTACGCAATGAAAGTTTTTTACACTCTGTTCCAAAACACTCAGAAACTCATTTTAAGCTTACAATTGTTAGTGATGTGTTCGAGCAGAAAAGGCACGTTCAGAGACATCAGCTGATCTTTGGCCTTTTATCTGATCAACTATCAGGTCCCGTCCATGCGCTATCAATGACCACTTTAACTTTAGATGAATGGAATCGCGCTAGTAGGGAGATAGTGGAATCCCCCAAGTGCATGAGCGGAAGCTCATAGAAAGCAACCAGCAACTAAGATTTTGTTTTTTTTCAAACATTTCATCGTAATAATTCTCCACTTCAACGATTTACGCTGGTGCTTTACGTCGTGCTTGCAGACACTTAAAATGATCATAAGTCACTCTGTGCAGGTTATATCTATGCACATGACCGAACAGAATTAAAAAAACAAGTTGGGGGGAATCATGCATCAAGCAGCAGTTAATTACATATTTAGCAGAGTGAAATCTGCACTTTTGTCGGGGCATATTTTTGTAATTGTCTCCACCTTTGCCTTTTTGGTAGCTTGCAGTGGTGACAGTGTTCTAGATAATGTGCCTAGCGAACCTGGTGCTGACGGTGTAGCCCCTCAGTTGATAGAGGTAACTATTTTCAACGCACAAACCCTTGGCTCAAAGGCTAGTGTCGGTCAACGGGTGCGGCTAGAGTTCGAGGCCGATGAGTCACTGATGACCCCCTCTGTTACAATAGGGGGAGTTGAGGCAACGCTCGCTACCGGAAATGCACGGAACTGGATATTTGATAGGACGATGGGGGCAACCGACGTTGACGTTGATGCTATACCTTTCTCAATATCTTTTTCGGATCCTAGTGGAGAGGTCGGTGTGCCAGTGAATAACACTACCGATGGGAGCAGTGTTAGATATTGTGCCGATGGGTGTCCCATTGTGAGTGAGGTGGACCCTCTCGTCGGGTATTGGAAACTTGCTCCCGAGGCCGCCGCGATGGCAATTGGTCCCAGTGAGGGAAGTACGGAGTGGTGGTCAAACGGTGAGGCTGACGTGGCCGGAGCCCGCGCTTGTATGTTTGATGACTTGGTGTATTTTGGCGCAGATGGATCATTCAGCCAAACGCTGGGAGATGAGACATTCCTTGAGGCTTTTCAGGGAGGAACTGAGAACTGTGGTGCTCCCGTGTATCCTCATGATGGCAGCTCTTCTGCGACCTATACAACGGAGAAATCATCATCAGGAGCTACCCAAACCATCACACTTCAAGGCGTTGGCGCCCACCTCGGGCTGCCAAGAATAGCCAATGGCATTGATCTTGCCGCGCCGAGCGATGCACCTGCTTCGATTACTTACAACGTTAGCTTGCTTGCTGAGGACGGCAGTAGGATGGTTGTAACTATTGAGTCGGGAAGTGGCTGGTGGCAATTCGTCTATGTAAAACAGCCGATGTCACCCATTGTTGGACACTGGAAGCTGGCCCCAACGGCTGGTGCTATGGCGATTGGCCCTGTTGCTGGCAGTACCGAGTGGTGGTCGAATGGAGAGGCTGATGTGTCGGGTGCAAGAGCATGCATCTTTGATGATGTATATACCTTTGGCGCTGATGGGACTTTCACACAGTCCGTGGGACATGAAACATTTTTGGAGACTTGGCAGGGAGCTGCCTCTGAGGGATGCGGCACACCCATCGCTCCGCATGATGGCTCTGCATCCGCAACGTGGAGTGAGGTTGCGGCCTCAGGAGATACCTTGGGTACAGTTACTATTGAGGGCGTGGGAGCCCACATGGGGCTGGCAAGGATAGCGAATGGTATAGATCTCCTTGCTCCGGTGGATGCGCCAGCATCGGTTACTTATGATGTGGCGCTGCTATCGGAAGACGGAAACAATCTCACATTACAAATTGAGTCTGGTTCAGGATGGTGGCAGTTTAAGTTCGTCAAGTATCAGCCATCGCTATTAGTAGGCGACTGGAGTCTTGCTCCAACCGCCGCCGCTCTCGCGATAGGCCCAACAGCAGGCAGCACGGAGTGGTGGTCAAACGGTGAGGCTGACGTAGCAGGGGCCCGAGCGTGTATGTTCGATGATGTGGTCACTTTTGGTATTGACGGCACCTTTTCACAGGACCTCGGAGACGATACTTTCTTAGAGGCATTTCAGGGGGGCTCCGAAAATTGTGGGGCAGCGGTTGCCCCGCATGATGGCACCGCACTGGCCACTTGGAGCGAGGTTCGGGGCTCCGGGGATACTTCAGGTACTCTGACTATCTCCGGGGTGGGCGCCCATTTGGGGTTGCCGAGGATAGCAAATGGTATCGACTTATCGGCACCGGCAGATGCGCCGAATAGTATAACTTATGATATTGCACTGTTATCCGAAGATGGGAAAAATCTGACTGTGCAGATCGAGTCTGGATCTGGTTGGTGGCAGTACAAATACGTAAAAGTTGGTTCGACAG
>CACETF010000008.1 GCA_902562425.1 Porticoccaceae bacterium
ATTAGTTTTAGGATTAACCAACGTAAGAAATCTTTATGATAACTGGGTTGTTGGAAATCAATTAAGAGGAAAATTTGTTATATCTGATAAAGACTGGTCTTTTGGTGATGTAATAGAATTAAATTCTTGGGTTCAATATGAAATTAATTCGTCTGTATCTTTATCATCAAGAGTAGAGTTTATTGAACAAGATAGCATTGCTGGAAGCAATCCTATGATTATGGCACCAGTCCAAACAGCAAATCCGAAAAATTATGGTGGTCAAGAAATACAACTTGGTTTGGGAATCAATATGTTAACTTCTATTTTTCCTGGACATGCCGATAGAATTGGAATCGAATTTTTTATACCTATAGAACAGGATAAAAATGGGTTACAACTGGCAACTGATTATCAGTTGCCAGTTGGATATCAGAAGTCCTTTTAGAATAGTTTTGCCTTTATTGTTGGTGCGCAGAGATGGAAGTGAAAAACTCTACCATAAAGATGGAACCTTAGAAAAAATCAAACTTACGAAAATGGAGGTGTTACAAAATTGCAGGTTTCCGAGAAGATGGAACCTTACAAAAAATTGGTAGGCACGAAAGAGGAGTGTATTTATTTTCGAAAAAGATGAAGTCAATTAATTAATTTTATGAATCAATAGATCGGGTTTTGTCTTTTGATCCCAAAATTTCCTAGACTTGTATCAATTATTAAACTTTCTGTATTTCTCAATATTCTTCGTATTGAATTACCTTGATCATCCCATTTGGGTTTTCGAACCGTGTAATGCTTGTAGTTAATTTCGATTAATTTACAAATCTCTTTTCTGTTGTATCCCATTTGACTCCACACGAACACGTTGTATTTCATGTGAGTTGGTAAATATTTGTGTTGCTTGGTGAATCTGAACTTTGAGGAATAAGGATCTTTATCAATCATTTGTCTTAATACTCTTGTAACGTCCGTTACTTTCGAACCCCTGTGAATTTTAAGGTAAAAATATCGTTCTGAATCATCCTCAATCTCATCGATGATAGTTGGTTTGGTTTGAA
The DNA here is from genome assembly GCA_902562425.1 of Porticoccaceae bacterium. Taxonomy (GTDB): domain Bacteria; phylum Pseudomonadota; class Gammaproteobacteria; order Pseudomonadales; family Porticoccaceae; genus TMED48. The sequence continues at coordinate 1,038 of CACETF010000008.1, forward strand.
TAAAGAGTGATTTTTTATCATTCCACCACACATCGAATGTATCGGTTTTAATTCTCTCTAAATCCCACTCTTCATAAAATACTTCATCGATTTTTACTTTGGTTTTTAGTTTTGTACCAGGATCAATTAGTTCAATTTGGTTTTCACCACAATCAATTGTTAATCTGACGAAGAAGAACCACATCCGATATAACTGAATCGATCTCCTTAAAACATCACTTTTAAATGTTTTATTGAAATTAACCCTAGTATTTCCGATGGTAAGGCTCAGAGGAGTTGAGTAAGTTAATGCCATATTCATATTATATAGATACATTACTTTAAGCACAAAATAATTTCTTATGTATCTTTCTAATTCTGTCAAAATGCATACATAAATAAAAGAGGTCAATGAATGGAAAAAAATGAGTAAAGCAGAGGATCAATTTGCGAAGGCATACGACTCGATCAGATAACAAAGATCAGGAATAATTTATATGATGGAGTTATCAGTATTAAAGAGCTCGACAGAAAGGAAGAATTATACAGAGTAAAACCTCGTGCCAGATTAGTAGAGTAACGTAATTTTACTGTGGAAGAATATTGTAAGAAGGAATTTGATCACTTTCCCTTTCCGAAGGAATATTTCTTTATAATAAACGACGGAAAAAGTAACCATGTTTGACGTTTAATCTAGGATTTTACATTCATAAATAAAGTTTACCCGTTTTATAATTTCAGCACTCTAATTGAAAGTTACCAGTAACAAACGGAGAACTCAAAAAAGTTAGATAAATCGATCGCGAAAATCGAACAAATTGATCAAGATTGTAAGTAAGAATGATCCAGAAGATATTTACATCTTTTTTTAGAAATCTCGTACCAAATTAACTATTTTCTCTTAGCAATTAATTCGATAATGTTTCAAAGACTCGCAAAAGGCATCTCTCGATATGAACAAACCATTAAAAATAATTTTGTGGAGTTTATTTTTTCTTCCGATAACTTTTGCAGCCATATTGTCTGTCATGTATTTCGTGTTTTTAAAGATGCACACTCCCGACCATGCATTCGGAGAAATTCCGATACCCGCAGAACCTGACTATGACTTGCGGTCAAATTGGGCAGGATGGCCAGGACCGGATAATCCTGCAGATAGGCTTCCGTCGAATCTGTCTGCGGTTCCATACCACTCCCGTCCAGCTGCGGCATTTTTTTTGCACCCAACGACGTTTGGATCCAGTGAGAATTACGTTCAATCAATGGACGATTTGGAAGTAAAAGCTCGTACTGATTCCTTATCTATTGCAACACAGGCATCGGTATTCAATCACTGTTGTGTTGTTTTTGCTCCGAGGTATCGCCAGACAGGAGCCAACTATCCGGAGGGTGATGTCGGTAATAGAGTTTTTGAGATCGGTTATACTGACATTCGGACCGCTTTTTTCTATTTTTTAAATGAGATTGGAGATGACAAACCATTCATTCTTGCCGGTCATAGTCAGGGCTCATTCCACCTAGCTAGGCTGCTGATGGAGGAGATTAGCGAGACACCGCTTGTGGACAGATTGATTGCTGTATATGCGATCGGACATCGGTTGCCTATTGCGCTTGTGGATGAGGGATTACCTGATATCGATATTTGTGAAAGTCCATTACAATTGGGATGCCTCATAAGTTGGGATTCTCATCGAGGTGACAAGACTCCGATAGAATCATTGGAAGGCTTTGATGAGCCTCTTTGGAACGGCGATGACTATGGTGGATACAAAAATAATAACCAGATATGCGTGAATCCAATTACGTGGAAAACTGATCTTGAACCAAGTAGCAGAGAGGACCATCTTGGAGCCATATTGACCTACAAAGGAAAATCGTCAAAAGGGGATGTGTTGCCAGATTTAATTAAAAATGATGTTTCTGCGTATTGTCGAACTTATCACTCGTCAAATTGGTTGATGGTGAATGCGGAGTTAGTGGAGCAGTTAAAAGATCACAGAATATTTTCATACTTTGAGAGAAATACACATGGATATGACTATGATTATTTTTGGGCGAATATTCGACAGAATGCCCGTGACCGAACTGATGAATTTTTTGCAAAAAAAATTACTGAATAATCATTCAATTGGACGCTCTGGTTATTAATAAGGAAGCAGTCTAATTTTATACATATATTAGAGATTTTATTTTAATATGTTTTGGTGGCCGCCTTTCAATTTGTAAAGGGCAGACATTATTGATTATTCATAAATCGGCGGACTGGAGGTCACAAAGAGGTTGTACCCCTTAAAGCAGCATATTTTAACAATGAGTCTCAATGCCACACGTTAAGTCGGATATGTCAACATTAGTAACTTGAATGTTTTGTTAATTATTGCGATCGTTAATTATCGTTAATTAATGGCACTTCATAAAAACGATAATTTAAGGGTACATCCAATGTAAAAGTAGATGAAACTGAAGACTAAATTGCTGCGATTTGGGGAGCGATCCGCTATATCAAAGCTGCAGTTATTTAAAAAAGAAGCACTCATGTGGTAAACAAGATATGTAAGATATCCTTGCTACCACATACAACATCGGTGGTCCTTCGAGCTGACCCTGATCTAACCAAACCTTGATAATGCCGCAATTAATGGGATATCACTTATATATTTAATAAACCGCTCGGAATTAAATAGCTCGGTACTTGCTATTATTAAAATATGGCCTATGTGAATTGAGGTTAATAAATTCATTGTGGTAGCAAATTTATCAACCTTTAAGATATAACGTTCAAAACGTTAAGATTGAGTCTAAAATTTTAAATGGACTTATTTTTGTAGTACGTGCAACTTCTGACAAGAATGCGGTTATGGTTACTCACACTTTAGATTTACTAAAGGAATTAAGCAAGAATGTGGAATAGTTTTAATTAAACATCAAAAAAAATTTTATTTTGGACTTGTATCGGCAAAAAACAAACTAAGATATGCCGCCTGCATTAAAAGTATATCCGCGTTATTATACTTTAAGTAGGTTGTGCGTCTTGGTTAATATTCGGTGATTATGGTTTGCGAAATCTTAACGTCATTCGATCGCTTTCTCCAATTGCTAAATACCTTTCCTTATCTTTGTCGCCCAAACGCAGAGAGGGCGGTAAAGTCCAGACACCTCTTTCATAATCCTTCGTGTCTCTGGGGTTTGCGTTAATATCGGACTTTGCCTCTAAGAAAAAACCGGCTTTTTCAGCAATTGAAATAACATAATTTTCGGAAACGTATCCAGTTGATCTCTTTCCAGCTATGGGGGTTTCATTATCTGCACGATGTTGCACTACTCCAAGTATTCCACCTGGTTTAAGTGCTTTAAAGAACAGTATAAAAGCAGAAAGTTCTTTTTTATTCCTCATCCACCCGTGAAAATTTCTGAATGTAACAATTGCATCTACGGAAGCATCAGGGACTGTGAGTTTACCGCTGCCGGCATCAAAGATTTGAATAGACACATTTGAAAAGAGATCTTGATCAGAATCTAAAAGTTTACGAAAGTTCCTTAATGAATTTTGGTGATATTTACTGGGTGAGTCAGGATCAAAATGCGCGGCTATCAAATTTCCGTTTAGATAACCCGCTAAATATTCAGTATACCAGCCTCTACCTGGAGAAATTTCTATTACGTTCATTTCAGGATTTAATCCGAAGAATTCAATCGTCTGATCTGGATTCCTGTATTTGTCTCGAGCGGTATCCCGATCAGCACATGCATAGAAACTTATGAAAGATAGCGTGATTAATAAAAGTATGGAGCTGTAAAACATTCGATATGGTTTCATACAAATTTACCTTATTCTGTCGATATGTGATATTAGCCAACATAAATTCTTTCTACAAATTCAAACAGCAGCCACTTGCGAAATAATAGAGCTGGTTGTAAATGCATTGATTCATTGGGCAACTGTTTAAAATGCCTCTTCATATCCAAATAGGATCTCATAGTTTGCACCTATTTGACGGTAATTTTTACTTTGTAGCAAAGGAATTAATAATTCAAAGCCAAGACGACCTTTTTTTCGTGTAAAAATTTGGCTATGAGGTTGATCCCAAGACCAAGGTACAGCATTTTTCCTCCATAATTATCTGTGTCAGCGGTCTGTATGGGAGCTAAAACTAGAGGATTTCTGCCCGTAATTTCATTTTCATAATTAAATTTAAACCTACCTGATACGGATAATTGCCGGTAAAATTCATATTGCAGCCACGTGTTAAAGGAGTGCTCGCCACCAAATACCCAATCATCTTTACCTACAGAAGCTTTCATGCGAACCTGATTTCCCCAATTCAAGTTATCGGTAATTTGTTTCACGTTAGTGAGATCAAGTGCTAATTTGGACGCGCCATCCCTCGGTTGCATGGCGTATGGAAGAACTATTTCTGCTATTTGTCCCATTGGGGTTACCATAGTGTCTTTGACATCTTTTTGGCCAAACGATTTTTGAAAAGTAATTTCTCCGTGTCACTTAGATTTCCTATCCTTTTTTAGACTAATAAGCGCACACATCATAACATTTCGAAAATCATTGGAAGATGCACTAAAACTACCAACTAAATTTCGACTCATCATTGCTTGATGAGTATTTAAATTCATATCCTTGGAGACATAATTAATCATACACATCAAAGTAATTTTGTCGGTTGGAGCAAACATAACTCCAACCATCGTCATCTGCATTTCCATCTCTTTGGGTATAACGGACAGCGAACTGGATGAGTACCAAAAGCGCTGGGCATTAACAGCACATCAGCATCCTGAGATAGCATTACCGTTAAAAATGTGCCCAGACATCCCCAGATGACTTTGTCGTGCTGATACTCCCACTCACCTTCTTTGTGGTAGTGGTTAAGTATCACTCTTATGGGGGCATGGTCAGTGGCTCTCTGAGCGCCCAATTAATCAGCGATCACATTAGGTCCCAGCATTATTATGCACAGCAACAAAAACCTCAAAGAGATGCCTAAAAACATTATGTAAAGTGTGTAATTGGATTGCTTTTAAATACTATGCCTAAGGGGGTACTCTTTGTAACTTTTTGGTACACTAAAGCAATGACGAATCCATGCCATCAAAAAAGAGTTGCCTCATTACGAAGGATTATAGGGCAGATAAATGGGGTCATCAAGATGATTGAGTCGCGGGAATACTGCGTTGACATACTTAATCAGACTAAAGCTGCGAAAAATGCTCTGAAGACCGTTGAAACGAAGATCCTCGAAACGCACTTATCGCGATGTGTACATGAATCTTTTTCAAACACTGATGATGCAAATAAAAAGATTGAGGAGTTGATTAAGGTCCTTAAGAGAAATTAATATTTGTACTATTTTGAGTATATTAAATCCAGGAGTTGTGGTTTAGATATAAATTTTATTTTTTTAATACGACAGTGTCCAAGAGGCAGTTTTTTAACCAAGTTTTGTATGTCTTGGGTTTGAGTGGCCTCCTCTCTCAATCGCGACGATGTTTTTGCGCAACTATTCAGTAGGAGATTTTATGTCCATTTTTGGAAAAGACGAAGTTGCAATGCAGAAATTCTCGGCAACCCTTCCTCTGCCAGAATTCGACGAAGATAACTTCAATCGACCGAAGTCGCTCCAATTTGCGAAAGTGGCTATTGTAACTACTGCTGCCCTTTATCGAACTGGGCGCGATGGTTTTAAGTTAGGAGATAGTGATTTCCATTATGAGACGTTTTCGAGATTAGCAAGAGATTTGAAACTCGGACATCACAGTGTCAATTTTGATCGAGGTGGGTTTGCTGCTGACATTAACGTGGTCTACCCTATTGACCGTCTTGAGGAACTACTTGAAGAAGGAGTTATCGGTGATGTTGCAGATAATCATTATTCGTTTGCAGGAAACCAGCCAGCAACATTGTCAGAAATCCGGTTAGATTCTGGTCCTAGCTGTGCAAGGGAAATGATAAAAGAGGATGTAGACATTGTTTTATTGACAGGCACATGACCTCTCTGTCCGCGTACCGTGTGTACGCTAGCTCATATTTTTGAGGCAGCAGGGCTATCGAGTGTTGTTCTTACTCCGATGAGGGATATTGCAGAACGGATGAGAGTACCAAGAGCACTTTATACCGCTTTTCCGGTGGGTAGACCGTTGGGAAAACCGAGAGACAAAACATTTCAATCTGAAGTATTAAAGGCTGCTTTTTGTTTGCTAGAAGCTCCAAAAGGGCCAATTATTAGTGAATTTCCAGAGAGAATAAGTTCAGATGATGCTGAACCGTTGCTCTGTTCTCTTCCCCCCAGAGTAAGTACGAATTTGCATCCTGCTGTAGATGAGGCGCAAGCTTTGAGAGCCGCATATGATCGCGCCTTCAGGAAAACTAGAAGAACTTCTGTTGGAATGCAGATAGTTGCTGAAGAGGTACCAGAGGCGATTGAAAAATTTTTAAAAATTGCAGAGGGCATAGACTGGAGTGAGGCTGGATTCTCTGCAGAATCAATTTACGGAACAGCGCATGACATACGCTCTTATTACGAAGAGATATGCTGTGAATTGGCCGAAGGGGAAATTGGTGCGTGGGCGACTGAGGAGTGGTTTTACGACACTACTGCAGCAGGTCAGGTGATTTTGCAAGCCAGAAGAACCATGCGAGATAAAAATGTTGCGCAATCGATCTGGTTTGGACTTGCTCCAGCAGGCAGAGAATAAATACATGTGTAGAGTTGTCAGGATATTAGACGTGAGGCTAAGAAAGGACTAATTTGCATATTATGCAACCGATTCAGAAAAAAACCTTTACCTCCGCGCATTTGGAGGAATGGTACCGAGATGGAGTCATTGTCGTAGAAAACTTTTTCAATAAGAGTGAAGTGGTTTCGGTTTTTGATACTTTCGTTGGTATGTATGGAGATAAAGGATCCGATATACATGATGACACCTCGCTCAACAGAGCAAGCTTCAAAAAGCAATTCGAATTTATCGATATTTTACCATACTGCTCGGGTTTAGATTTAAATCTTATCTCCCTCCACCCTGACTTAATTAGCCTTGCTAAATCTTTGTTGAAAGTAGAGTCCGTTCATTTATATCAATCTCACACTTGGGCAAAATTCACAGGTGCAACTAACTATGATCAGGCGTTTCATTGTGATTTTTCAAACCATACCTTGACTGTTCCTTCCTCGAAGCTAGGTTCAAGTACAGTGAATTTTCTAATTTATATATCCGATGTCCATGCAGACCTTGGAGCCTTTGAGTATGTTACAAGATCTGATGCGACAAAGATCTTAGGTCCCGGAGTAGTGCAAATTTCAGAGAATTATAAAGCACGTCAGGCGCAATTATCCGAGTGCGCTAAGTCAGTGGAGGCGCCAGCAGGTTCACTGATTGTCTACGGACTTGACGTTTTTCACCGCGGCACTAATCTGATCCGCCCAAGGGGGTACCGTTACTCAATGACGGTCAGTTATAAAAAGTCAGGGGATGATGCAATTGGATTTCATGTATGGCAGTCAAAAAAGGAAGGTGATTGGAATTTAATCTTTGAAAGCGCAACGCCATGTCAGCTAAATTGCCTGGGAGTGCCTCTACCCGGTGATGAGTTTTGGAATAAAACCACTATCAGCCAAACACTTGAAAGGTGGCCTAACTGGAATTCAGAGCCTTATGTATCAGCTTTGAAGCGATAATTGTGCAATTGCAACAGTTCTTTGAGCTAGTTCCGAAATCTTGTTCTCTTGGAAGCCTCTGACTGCGCTTTCTAGCCGATCATTGAATACCCCCACCCATTTTTTCGGTAGTGATTTTGCCCCATTTACAATTCCCGCGATCGAACCTGCTGTTGCGCCGGTGCAGTCAGCGTCCCAGCCACCAAGTACAGTAGTAACGATTGTATTTTGGAAATTCAAATCTCCCTTGAGGATTCCTAGCACTATCATTGCAGCATTTGGGATTACATGAACAGGATTATAATGTCCATAATTATCATGTACTTTTTGCCAAGTACTTTCCCAGTTATCCGTTGTTCTTGACCAAGTCACTACATTATTTACTGCCTCTGACAAGCGGCAATTTTTTGGTATTTCTGAGAGACCAATTTGAATGATCACTCTTGGATCATTAGTTAGATAGGATCCAGATATCATCGCTGCTACAAACATCTCTCCATATATGCCATTCTTTGTAGCAGAAACGCACGCGTCATTAAATGCTAGTTCAGCAGCTTTTTCGGGCCATCCCGGACAAACATAACCCCATATGTCAGCGCGAATTTGTGCGCCAATAAATTCTCGGTAAGGATTGTTATAACTTCCAGAGCAAGGAGGATCGATTCGATTTAAAAGATTCCGGTATGCAACATGCTCCGCTGTATACACAAATTTGGCAGGGATCCTGTGAAGCCAGGTTTCAGCCGTATCCAAAGATGATATGTCAAGGCCGCATCGCTCGAGTGTGATTAGGCCGAGAATTGGATAATCCATATCGTCGTCGCGGCTCATCCGCCGTATGTGGCCTCGAGTACATTCTATTGCAGCAATGTGTAGTTCTTCCGGATGTTTATCTGGAAATCCCTGTCCGATTGGAATGTAATCATCCAATGGAAGAGCACCATAAAATTCTAGGTAGTCGTGGATTGCGTCTTTGGTCCACTTCTCGATGGGTTTTCCTAGCGCGCAGCCTGCTGACCTCCCTAACCAACCACCATAAATTCGGTCATAAAGATCGATAGTAGAGTCAAGTGGTTCTCGCCGTGGACCGTCAGGTCTGCAAGATCTTATTTCACTTAAGGTTGAGGGTTCAAAGAATTTAAAATTTGGATCAAAGTCCAATTTTTTTAAACTATCACGTAATTTATAAAGCGTTGATACATCCTTTTTAGTGCGAGCTCTTAAAATTTGATTTGTGGTTGATTCGTCTATTAAAAATCCTTCTTGTTTGAGCTGAGTGCATTCTTCCAATATTAAATAATCGATTTCTTCCCAAAACCCCCAAAGAGATTGTTTCCGCTTATTTTTTTTAAATAGTTTTTTCTCCATGAACACCTCTCTGGGTATTTTTATTTGTTCGCGAGTTGGGCACACCAACTTGTGTCGATATTTGACTAATTATTGGTGCTGTCAAAACCACCACCAAAGATTTATACCTGTTTTTCAGCCTCTGCGTAATTGTAATAGTTTATCTGTAGTTTTTATTATCAAAAAGTCAAATGACTTTGATTAAATAATGGTATGTGATCATTTTTGCTTTTAAAAATTGCCTCTACTCAGTAATCGAACTAAGAAATGGTAAATTTAATATTGAAACCAACCATTCCAGTTGAAAATCATTCATCAATGTATTTTTTCGGTTTGTCTAAAACTTTTTAAGTTAGTGGCCTGAGCTGAGCTCTGTGAGGAGTAAGCGTATTTGTTGGCGCATTTTGCACTTTATCAATTTACCTGAGTCCAAGCTTGGTCTTGACGTAATGGTCATTTTTTAGCAGACACATCTGTATTTTAAGTATGTTAATTTCTGTATTTATTAGGTAATTGTTGTTTTCGATCGCAGACAGAAACATATTATTTTTGAGTATTGTCATATCACGTGTAAAAACTTGCGCTTTCACTTGTTCCAGATTTCATATATCAGGACGGTGAACTTAAGCTGAATTGTTATCGTAACTAAACCGACGGGTGTCTTTGCTGGTACCCGAATCTACGAACTATAAAATAAGATACTAACGACACAATGTGATTAAGTCTTTGCGGCTGTTGGAGCACTCACGACACCTTTGCCTTGCTGCTGATAAATGTTATGACCCGAAAATCCTTTATATTAACTATTATCGCAAGTATAACGATATCACTCTCAATAGCTGTACTCATAGGACAGGGCGGCTCTGACGTAAATGGTATTCCCACCTCTTTGATCTGTTGTGTAATTGCTTTCTTCTTTCAGTGGGCGGCTTTTTTACCTGCCTACCATTTTCAAACTGAGCGTTATTATGATTTAGTGGGTAGCGCATCTTATTTATGTTTGATCGCTTTAGCATTGTCTCTATCTAAACCGCTCGATGTTCGTGATACAGTTATTGCAATGTTTGTTAGTATTTGGGCTCTGAGATTAGGGATATTTTTATTCTACAGGATAAAGAAGCAGGGGCATGATTCTCGCTTTGACGATATAAAGCCGGATTTTTGGTGGTTCTTGATGGTATGGACACTCCAAGGCTTATGGGTATTCATTACTTTAACAATGGCATTGGCAGCAATAACAACAAATGTTAAGCAAGAGTTTGGATTATTAGGTTTATTAGGTATTGCAGTGTGGATTTTTGGTTTTTCATTTGAGGTGATTGCGGATTTTCAGAAAAGTCGGTTTCGTAACAATGATAAGAATACAGGTTCATTTATTACGACTGGACTTTGGTCTTGGTCAAGGCATCCTAATTATTTTGGTGAGATCGTTCTTTGGATAGGTATATCGCTGATTGCGGCGCCGGCAATTTCCGGATGGCAATGGGTAGCATTGATATCACCTTTATTTGTTGCTTTTTTGGTAACTAGAATAAGCGGAGTGACTTTATTAGAAACAAAAGCCCTTGAGCGTTGGGGAAAAGATCCAGCTTATCGCAATTATTTGTCGCGTACATCATGTATAATTCCAATGCCTCCACGATGTGAATGATTTTTTCAGTGATGTTTTTATCGCTCAAGCATTTTTATATTTCTCAGCCACAGAAATGTAATGTTTCTCTTCGGTTTCTGGGGTTCGAAGCGATATGAGCCCTGCTTTTAAACGTTTTAAGTGTTCGTCAAGATTGGCTCCTTTTTTTTGTGCCACACCTATGGCAAGAACATCGATTACAGCAAGGTGGGCGATCCGCGAGGTCAGAGGGATATAGATCTGGTTGTCCTCTTGAGAATCCACTTTTATTGAAATATCTGCGGTTTCTGCTACAGGTGAATTTGTAGGTGCGAGTGCTATTGTTATGCCGCGTACTTGTTTGACTAGTTGCATAGAATCTAAAAGAGCTCTACTGCGACCTGATTGAGATATTGCAATTACAACATCTCCGGGTTGCAGGGACGTTGCCGAAATGTTTTGGAGGTGCGGATCTGAGTAGGCTGCTGAGGTAATTTGTAAACGAAAAAATTTATGTTGCGCGTCAAAAGCCACTGCGGCAGAAGCTCCGAAGCCATAAAATTCAACTCGTTTGGCAGCTATGATGGCCTCGACGGCGGCATCTAAATCCCCTAATACAAGAGAATCTCGAACCTTTAAAAGGGTGTCTACTGTTGAATCAAAAACTTTGTGGGTATACTCTCTTGTGGAATCTGACTCGGTTACGGCGATTCGACCAAAACTCGGACTAGATGCAAGCTGTTGCGCGAGTGCTAACTTAAAATCCTGAAAACCATGGCATCCTATTGCTCGACAGAAACGAACTACGGTTGGTTCACTTACGGAAGCATTTTGAGCTAAGTCAACAATGCGCATTCTTATCACGGCGAAGGGATTCTTTAATACAAACTTAGCTACTTTTTTCTCGGATTTACGCAGCTTTTCGATCGAGTCGCTAATAAGTTGTGTGAGTTTTGCAGGCTTCATAGAATTAGGTTAGCGCTCCAGTAAGTAAATTACAACAATCGGCTGAATACCCAGCTATGCCTAAAAGTTAAAAAAAGTAGTTTAGGCTGCCATGTTACTAGGCTAATACTGTAAGATGAATCTTTAAACTTTATATTGTGCCAAAATGGATGTTACTTCGATTTTAGAGAGGCTAAATCCTGCTCAACAAGAGGCAGTTGTTAGTGATCGAAAACATTTACTTGTTTTGGCTGGAGCAGGAAGTGGTAAAACTCGGGTTTTAGTGCATCGGATCACTTGGAAAGTGCAAGTAGAAAATATCGCACCACATTCAATTCTCGCCGTAACTTTTACAAACAAAGCATCCAGAGAAATGCGGGAGCGAATCGATAAACTGCTAGGATTTTCTTTGAAAGGAATGTGGGTGGGCACCTTTCATGGCTTGGCTCATCGATTGCTAAAATTACATTGGAGGGATGCAGAATTAGTTGAAAATTTTCAGATCTTAGATTCTGATGATCAGCTTCGTATCATAAAAAGGATAACGCGAAGCTTAAATTTAGATGAACAGCGCTGGCCCCCTCGGCAAGCGCAGTGGTGGATAAATGCTCAAAAAGATGAGGGAGTGAGGGCTGCTCATATACAGCCGACTGACGATCCGTTTATAAAAACTATGTTAAATATCTATTTTGAGTATGAACTTACTTGCAAGCGTTCTGGTGTAATTGATTTTGCAGAGCTTCTTTTGAGGTCATTGGAACTATGGCGACAAAATTCCACATTATTGTCGCACTATCAGCAGCGTTTTAAGCATATTTTAGTGGACGAGTTCCAAGATACTAATGCTGTGCAGTATGCGTGGTTACGTTTAATTGCAGGAAATGTGGGCGAGGTAACTGCGGTTGGCGATGATGACCAGTCAATTTATGGCTGGAGAGGTGCGAAAGTAGAAAATATACGTAATTTTCAACTTGATTTTGAGGGGACTCATCTGGTTCGGCTTGAGCAAAATTACCGTTCTACATCGAATATTTTAAGAGCGGCAAATGCGGTTATTCAAAGAAATTCCGGTAGGTTAGGAAAAAAGCTTTGGACAGAAGCTGGTGATGGAGAGGCTGTAGCGCTTTATGCGGCACACAATGAGCATGATGAGGCGCAATATGTCACTGAGCGGATAAAAAAGTGGCTTAGTGAAGGGAATCGTCGAGACGAGGTTGCTATTCTGTACCGATCAAACCGGATATCCCGTGTTCTTGAAGGAGCATTACTTCAAGCTAATATTCCTTTTCGGGTATATGGTGGGCAAAGATTTTACGAGCGCATGGAAATAAAAAATGCGCTAGCGTATTTGCGATTGATGGTAGATAGACACTACGACAGCGCGTATGAAAGGGTGGTAAATTTTCCTCCTCGAGGAATCGGAGATAGGACGCTGGAAAGCATTCGACAAGAAGCCCGAAAACAGGATTTATCCTTGTGGAGCGCATCTTTGGCCATGATTTCAGACGGAAGTCTGTCAGGGCGAGCATGTAATGCCGTCGGCGGCTTCGCAAAGCTGATTGATTCAATGTCGGAGGGTTTGAATGGCGCAACGCTTGCACACCTAGCCGAGGTAGCAGTCCACAATAGTGGTCTGAAAGATTTTTACAGGCGTGATAAAGGCGAGGTCGGTCTATCGAGGGTCGAGAATCTCGAAGAATTGGTATCGGCATGTATGAATTTTGACCCGGATGAGGAGGAGAGGTCTGCATTACTTCAATTCTTGGATCAAGTTTCTTTGGACGCCGGCGATCGACGCGGAATTGAGGGAGAGGACTCGGTTCAGCTTATGACGCTTCATAGTGCAAAAGGGTTAGAGTTTCCCTTGGTCTTTATGGTGGCATTGGAAGAAAATATCTTCCCAAGTAAAATGGCGTTAGATGAACCGGGACGTTTGGAAGAAGAAAGACGCCTTGCGTATGTTGGTATTACCAGGGCCAAGACAAAGTTGTATGTAAGTTTTGCGGAAAATCGGACCATGTATGGCGTTGGCAGTGGATCATACAACCCCATTTCTAGATTCATTCGAGACATACCTGCCGATGTGATCGAGGAAGTTCGTCTTCGTGGTGCGATTGCTGGACCCACAAGCGTTGGATTCAGAGGTTTGCGAAGTGATGAGGGAGATGGAACAGGCTTTCATTTAGGTCAACAAGTATCTCATCAAGTTTATGGAGAGGGAGTAATCTTGAATTTCGAAGGCAACGGACCGCGTGCGAGAGTGCACGTAAAGTTTGAGGAAGTGGGCATGAAAATATTGATATTGTCTTCGGCTCGATTATCTCCGGTTTGATATAATAAACGTTTGTAATAACCAGTTTTTATGCAAGATGAGGAATGTAATGAGAGTTTTAATTTTAGGATTCTGTGCTTTTTTTCTTTGGGGATGTGGGTCAGAGGTGTCAGACTCTCAGATGGAATTAGACAAAAGTGAAGCAGTCTTCAATTGGAAGATGGTGACCACATGGCCAAAAAATTTCCCCGGGCTTGGTACGGCGCCCGAGGACTTTGCTGAAATGGTTAGAAAAATGAGTGGAGGACGCTTGAGTATCAAAGTTTTTGGAGCTGGGCAATTAATTCCTGCTTTTGAAGTTTTTGATGCAGTATCTCAGGGCACTGCGGAAATGGGTCATGGGGCAGCTTACTATTGGGCAGGAAAAGCGAGAGGTGCAGAATTTTTCGCCACAGTACCTTTCGGCTTGAATGCTCAAGAGATGAATAGCTGGATTCACCACGGGGGTGGATTGGAACTCTGGCGTGAGATGTACGAGCCTTTTGGTTTGATTCCCTTTGCTGCGGGTAATACTGGAGTACAGATGGCCGGATGGTATAACCGCGAAATAAAATCAATGTCTGATATCGTTGGGTTAAAAATTCGCATACCAGGACTTGGTGGAGATGTTCTCTCTCGTGCTGGCGCGTTGGTGGAAAAAATGGCTGGCGGAGACATTTACACGGCGATGCAGACTGGAGTGATTGATGCCACTGAATGGGTGGGTCCTCACAATGACCTTGCATTAGGGCTTCATCAAGTCGCAGAATACTACTACTACCCAGGTTGGCATGAGCCAGGGGTCGCTGCCGAACTACTTGTGAATGCAGAGGCTTTTGGACAAATACCTCAAGATTTACAAGCAATAGTTGAGGTTGCGGCACGAGCTGTCAACCAGAATATGCTTGATGAGTACACTGCAAAAAATAATCACGCACTTGAAGAGCTTGTCAAAATCCATGGGGTAAAAGTTCGGCGCTTACCGGAACATGTGCTGTCAGAGCTAAAAAACATAGCGAATGAAGTCATAACTGAACAGTCTGATCAGACTGACTTGACTCGGCGGGTAGCTGCCTCTTTAGAAAAATTTAAATCTGAAGTTATGGCATATCATTCTATCTCGGAAGAGGCTTTTTATGAGGCACGCCGAACCAACTGAAGTTTATATTAGCCTTTTGAGGGTGTTGTTTTGAAAAAAGAAGCGAATAAGCTCCAGTTACCTTCTCCAGAAGGTGGGCGAAAACAAGACAAGCAAAGTAAAAATCTCTAGACGGCCAAGTAACATACCAGAGCACAATACTAATTTGGAAAAATTTTCAAGGCTGCCATAGTTTTCCGCAACTGAGCCTAAACCGGGCCCCAAATTGTTTAACGACGCAGCTGTGGCAGACCAAGCTGTGACGTAGTCAAGGCCATCTGCAAGAAGTAAAAGTACCATTAAATAAAAAACCGCCAAATACACTCCGAAGAACGCCCAAACTGCATCAGCAATCCTATCGGGGACCTTTCTATTATTTATTTTTATAGGTAAGACAGCATTTGGATGCACCAACTGATAAATTTCTCTGATGCTTTGTTGCATTAGAATCAACATGCGTCCTATCTTAATGCCCCCGCCGGTGGAACCTGCACAGGCGCCAAAAAATGATAAAAAGAGCAGAAAATATGGTAGGAAAGTCGGCCAAGCGGAAAACTCTGTCGTAGCAAAACCGGTGGTGGTCATTATAGACACTAAGTGAAAACTGCCTTGAATTATGCTTTCATCCAAACCATAAGTGCCACTGACATATAGAAAAAGACACACGATCGTAATTCCCAACAGTAATATTGTTAAATACATTCGGGCCTCAGGGTCGCTCCAATAAAAGGATAATGTGCGGTCGTGCCAAACAGAGAAGTGAAGCGCGAAATTAATCCCTGATATAACCATAAAAAAAGTACAAATGGACATAATCGCAGTACTATTAAAAAAACCGATGCTAGCGTCATGCGTTGAAAATCCGCCTATGGCCACGGTTGAAAAGCTATGAGTTATTGCATCGAATATACTCATACCGGCACACCAATATGCGATAGCGCATGTTGCGGTGAGTGTCAGATATATCTTAAAAAGAACCGTTGCGGTTTCAGTTATACGGGGAGTAATTTTCGTATCCTTCATGGGACCTGGGGCCTCAGCTCGATATATCTGCATACCTCCAACGCCCAGCATAGGTAAAATTGCTACCGCGATCACTATAATACCTATCCCTCCCAGCCACTGAAGTTGTTGTCTGTAGTACAATAAGGATTTTGGTAGATCATCTAGACCAGAGAGGACAGTCGCGCCCGTAGTTGTTAAACCCGATACTGATTCAAAAAGAGCATCTACAAATGATAGTTCTAATTCGTTTGAAAACAGAAAAGGGAGTGTACCAAATACACTCAATACCAACCAAAATAATACGGTGACAACAAAGCCGTCTCTCGTTCTTAATTCGTAGGAGCTTTGCCGAGAAGGTAACCAAATGATTAATCCCACAAGGAGCGTAACAGAGAAAGCACTCAAGAATATCCTAGCAAAGGACTCGGAATATATGAAAGATACAACTACTGGTGGCAGCATGGTTACACTGAACAAAATTAAAAGCATTCCGAGCACTCGTGCCGTTACAGTAGCATGCATATTGGTAGCCTAAAAAAAAGTGAAGCCCACGGTAAAAAGTTTTTCTATGTCTCGTGTGTGCGCCTTATCAACTACAAATACTATAACATGATCACCGTTCTGAATAATTGTCTGCCGATGCGCAATATGAACTTCTCCGTCACGGACCAATGCAGCGAGAGTGGCGCCCGGGGGAGAGGAGATTTCTTCAATTTTTCGACCGACTACCTTCGAGTTTTTTTCATCACCATGAACTATTATTTCTAGGGCTTCTGCGGCGCCTTTTCTGAGAGAGTGCACACCAACAGTGTCGGCTTTTCTTACATGTGCCAGTAGTGAGCTGATTGTTGCTTGTTGTGGTGATATCGCGATATCTATGTCTCCTCCTTGCATCAGATCTGCGTAGACAGGATTGTTGATCAATGTCATAACCTTTTTGGTGCCTAGCTGTTTTGCAAGGAGTGATGCCATTATGTTTACTTCATCATCGTTAGTAAGTGCTAGGAAAACGTCCACTCGATCAATATTTTCGTTCAGAAGAAGCTCTTGATCGGTGGCAGAACCATTTAAAACAACCGTGTTATTAAGTTTTTCCGATAGAAATTCTGCGCGCACTTTTGATTGTTCAATAATTTTAATGCTGTAATCTCTCTCTAAAGCTTTGGACAGGCGGAAGCCAATGTTACCTCCTCCAGCAATTATTAAACGATGATAAGGTTTTTCTAGTTTGCGTAATTCGCTCATTACCTTTCGAATATTGTCTCGTGCAGCAATGAAAAATACTTCATCTCCATCTTCGATCACCGTCAAGCCAGTGGGAAATATTGCTCGATCCTTTCGGTATATTGCAGCTACTCGCGCGTCAGCATTGGGAATATGCTCTTTTAGTGTTCGTAGTTCTTGTCCGACCAGCGGACTGTTTTTTACCGCGCGTAAGCCAACTAATTGAATCACTCCGTGGGCAAAGTCCAGAACCTGCAAAGCTCCTGGTTGAGCAACTAATTTTGAAATATAGTCGGTTACGACCTGTTCTGGAGTTATCATGACATCTACAGGCATATGTTTATCGTTAAAAAGTTTTTCATAAAACTTCGGATTAGTGTAGCTATAGGCTCTGATTCGAGCAATTTTCGTGGGTGTATGGAACAGTGAGTAGGCTACTTGGCATGCAATGATATTTACCTCATCGCTGTTGGTAACAGCAATTAACATATCTGCATCCTCAATCCCCGCGTTTACGAGTATATCGGGGTGACTACCAGTGCCAGTAACGGTTCTTATGTCTAGTCTATCTTGTAACATCATCAAAATTTTTTCGTCGACATCTATTACCGTAATGTCGTTATATTCTCGTGCTAAATTTTCGGCTAGAGTCGCACCAACTTGTCCTGCCCCAACGATGATTATTTTCATTTATTTTCCCGAACTTTTATGTCAAGTTGATTTCCAGAGTTTTGCATAGTAAAAACCATCGTGGCTATTAATTGCAGGAAACAATTGAATCCCAAATTTTGTCGACGCTCCCCAACCATAATTTATGCTCTTTACGCTCACGTCGCAAAAGGATCTCATAAAATCTTCTATTACCAAATCATTTTCCTCTGGTAAAACCGAGCATGTTACATAAAGTAATATACCCCCCGGCCTGAGCACTTCCCAGACACTACTTAATAATTTGAGTTGATTTTTTCTCAGCTTATCAATATCTGAAGAATTTCGCAGTATTTTGATGTCTGGATGCCGCCTAATCACACCGCTAGCGGAACAAGGAGCATCAACTAAAATTTTATCGAAAAAGACACCGTCCCACCAAGTTTGAGTCAAGGTTGCATCAGCAACCTTTAGATGGGCTTTCATACGCAGTCGTTCAAGATTTTCTCTGACTAAACTCATTCGCTTAGGGTTTTTTTCTAATGCTAAAAGTATTTCCAACTTTGGTTGTAGCTCAAGCAGGTGCCCTGTTTTTCCTCCCGGAGCACTGCAGGCATCGAGGATTCGCTCGCCGGGTGAGGGGCGCAAAAGAAAGGCTGCCAGTTGTGCTGCTTCATCTTGTACGCTGCATTCTCCTTTTGCAAAGCCAGGCAACCTCCAAACATCTAAAGGCAGTCGAAGTGTTAATCCGTGCTTACTCATAGATGTGATTTCGACATCGATACCTGCTTCTTGGAGTTTTAATAAGTAATTATCGCGAGAAATTTTCAGAGAATTAACTCTGAGTGTCATGGGAGCACGTTCGTTATTTGCAGCTAGAATTTTCGACACTAATGTTTCAGGCCAAGCTGTTTGCAAACGTTTAACGAGCCAATCTGGATGCATCGATGAATAGTTTAGATTTTCGGAAAAAGTATTTTCTAATTCAGATTGTTTTCTCAAAAAATTTCGTAATACTGCGTTGATAAGCGGCCGAGCCCAACCTCGTCCTAGCTTTGCGCTTGTTTTGACAGTTTCGTTTACTATCGCATATTTCGGTTCATTGTGGGTTAGTAATTGATAGATGCCAACGTAGATAAGTGCTTCTATTTCGATGTCCTTGGTGCGTATTGGTCTGGTCAGCAAGGCATCGACAAGGAGTTTGATTTTCGGATGCGAACGTAATGTTCCAAAACAAAGCTCTTTGAGCAAAGGCTGATGGAGCATGTCGCAGCTTCTAAGAGCCCGAGGAAGTTCTGAAGCTAAGGACCTACCCTCGAATACTCTCGCGATTACTCTCGCTGCGGCGGTACGTGCGTCCATATGTCACGTTCCTAATCGATTCCCCTTAGTAAGGAAAGAGGCATTTGAATTTAGTAAATCGGCGACTTTTATTCGCGATTTTCCCGGAAATTGTATTTCGAGCAGACGAAGACATTTGTCACGACATGCAATGGCCAGACCCTTTCTATCATCGGACAAAATGACACCTGGTGGGGCGGTGCTAAGTTTTTCAATTGGTTGTGCACGCCAAATTTTTATTCGGATTGAGTTCAGTGTTGTATATGCAATCGGCGAGGGGTTGAATGCACGTATTTTCCTTTCTATTTGTTGGACATCCTCCGACCAGTCAATAAAAGCTTCTGATTTGGTAACTTTTGGAGCATAGCTACTCCGATCGTGATCTTGAGGGATTGGGGTTGCAGATCCTGACTTGATTAATTCAATACACTTAAGTAGGTCAGAACAACCGATTTTTGATAGCGTCCTGAGCAAGTCTCCGGCGGTATCTGAAGGCTTGATGAAATATTGAGACTGACAGATTACTGGTCCTGTATCCAGACCTTCATCCATCTGCATGACACTGATACCTGTTTCCTTTTCTCCAGCCTCTATGGCGCGCTGAATAGGCGCGGCTCCTCGCCACTTTGGTAGGAGGGATGCATGGACGTTAATGCAACCGAATGTGGGTATTTTTATAATGGTTTTTGGTAAGATTACGCCGTAAGCTACCACAACCATTAAGTCTGCATTTAAGGCAATTAATTGATCTTCGATAGTTGTTGATTTCAATGATGCTGGCTGCAAAACTCTGAGCCCTCTCTTCAAAGATAATTGTTTCACAGCACTTGCAGTAATTTTGTTCCCTCTTCCGGCCGGCCGGTCGGGTTGAGTTAACACCGCTGAAATGTTTTGATTGTTGTTTAACAGAAAATCTAAATGCGAGGCTGCGAAATCAGGAGTCCCAGCAAAAACAATATTCACGCTACTATTCCTCTAGGCACGATTTTTCTTGAGCTTCTTTCGAATGCGTTGGCGCTTCACGGAGGAGAGGTAATCTACAAATAATTTGCCATCAAGGTGATCAATTTCATGCTGGATGCACACCGCTAAAAGTCCTTCTGCTACTTCTTCGAACGGCTCACCTTTTTCGTTCAATGCGTTTATTATGACCTTAGAGGGGCGTTCAACCTTCTCGACAACCTCTGGTATCGACAAGCACCCCTCATCAAAAGGTCTTGGTGTGTCATCTAAAATAGCAATTTCTGCGTTTATAAACACTCGGGGGTTACTCCGATCACCAAGAAGGTCTATTACAATTACACGCTGTTGGACGTCGACTTGTGTCGCGGCTAAACCAATACCATTAGCATTCCACATGGTTTCAAGCATGTCAGTTATTAGATTTTGAATATTTTCATCAAACTTTTCGACCGGCTCAGCTTTTAAGCGAAGTCTTGAATCCGGATACTGCAAAATGCTTAGTAAAGGCATTAGCTCAAAGCCTCTCAAATTAGGATAGATTAATGATTATTACTATCTCGCGATATCGTAACACGGTAATATTTTTTTGATCTTAAAATTGATTAACAATCATAATTATAGTTAAAAAATGTATGCTATTTTGATTAGCTTATTTAAATAATTTTCCAAAGCTCGAGGAGTTCAGTCCAAGAGGGTATATTAGTTGGATAATTTTGAAATACGTTGCACCAGCTAAAACAAGAAAAAGAATTCAATGAATCGGAAAACTTGTTGGGTTCTTCCATAGTAAGATTTGTTGAGGTTGCGGTATGGCGGTAGTTCAGATAACCTGCCATTTATAAACACCAGGTGATAGAAACATGAATAAACCATTTGTTGCCATCTTGATGGGATCAGACTCGGATCTTCCCACTGTAGAAACAGCCTTCACAATTCTAAAAAAGTTTTCGATTCCATACGAGGTTAGAGTTACATCAGCACACCGCACTCCACGAGCAACTGCAGAATTTGTGGAAGACGCTGGCAAGCGTGGTTGTGCGGTTTTTATATGCGCTGCGGGCATGGCGGCTCACTTGGCAGGGGCTGTCGCAGCTATGACGTTGAGACCAGTTATAGGACTCCCTATCGATACCTCTCTAGGTGGAATGGATGCTATGCTATCCACTGTTCAAATGCCAGCCGGTATCCCGGTGGCAACAGTTGCCATTGGCAAGGCGGGAGCAAAGAATGCCGCTTATCTAGCTACACAAATACTCGCTGTTAACGACGAGGCGCTCTATTTAAAATTGATCAGCGAACGAGAAGAGGGCGCACGCGGCGTTTTGGCTAAAGATGCTGTGGTGCAGGAAAAAATCGCTAATCGAACATAACCTATGGACTGGGCAAATCATCCCGGGATCGTCCAAGCGGCGGCGATAATAAAAAAAGGGGGCATAGTTGCTTGCCCTGCGGAGGGAGTTTGGGGGTTGAGCTGTGACGTTTGGTGTGAAGCGGCAATTAAACGGATCTTGGAACTTAAAAATAGGCCGGCAAGTAAGGGACTAATTTTGATTACCCACAGCGTGAGATCATTGAGATTTTTCGCACCTGATTTAACTTCCGATCAAAATGCCCTCATTAAGGATTTCGGCAAAGAAAATCCCGTGACTTGGTTAATTCCGCATTCGGGACGCGTTTCAAAGTTAATAACAGGACATCATCCTTGCCTGGCGGTGCGGATAGTGAGACATTCTCCGATCGCAGCCCTCTGCGCTAGGGTGGGGGCGCCGTTGGTTTCGACTTCGGCTAATCCGGCAGGATTACCCCCATCCAAGACAGCGGAAGAGGTATCCAGTTGCTTTGGAACTGCTTTAGACTTCATTGCACCCGGGGAAATAGGTAATGCAAGGAACTCTAGCGAGATAAGAGACCTGCTGACACTAGAGGTGGTCAGAAACCCATGAATGCTAATAAGAAGCAGAGTGTGAAAGAGTACTTGAGCGTTCTTCAAGATAGACTTTGCAACGTTTTCGGTGGTGATCAGAAGCATCTTTGGAATCAACATCAATGGCGCAGATTGGAGGGCGGTGGTGGGTGTAGTCGTATTTTGACTAATGGATCAATAATTGAGAAAGCCGGCATCAACACTTCACATATTTTTGGGTCTATGCTCCCCAGTTCGGCGACCGAAGCACGTCCAGAGTTGCTCGGGAGAAGTTATGAGGCAATGGGATTATCCCTTGTGATTCATCCGCAAAATCCTTATGTCCCAACTGCTCATGCGAACGTTCGATTTTTCGTTTCGGAAAAATCGGGTCATGAAACCGTTTGGTGGTTTGGTGGCGGCTATGACTTGACCCCATACTACGGAAATCAAGAGGATTGTTATCATTGGCATTCCACTGCAAAAGCGGCTTGCGATCCTTTTTCACCAGAATTATACACTAGGTTTAAAAGAGCTTGCGATGATTATTTTTATCTTCCACACCGTTGCGAGGCACGGGGTATAGGGGGGTTGTTTTTTGACGATTTTAATGAGTTAGGTTTCGAGAGGAGTTTTGCTTTGGTGCAAAGCGTGGGCGATAGCTTTGAACACGCGTATTGGCCCATTATAATGCGACGGTTTAAGCAACCTTTTTCAGATCGTCAAAGAAATTTTCAGCTCTATCGTCGGGGAAGATATGTTGAATTCAATTTGCTTTATGATCGTGGAACCCTATTCGGGTTACAAAGTGCTGGACGTACTGAATCGATTTTAATGTCATTACCTCCAATTGCGAAGTGGGTTTATGATTGGAGTCCTGAGTCAGGATCAGAGGAGGCTGCATTGTATGAAAAATATCTGCCTTGTCGCGACTGGATTGAGGATTGATAGGTCATAAGACTTTCGGATAGAAATTAAAATATTAGGAATTTAATTTGGTAACAGACTTTGTCAATGATTCGGAATAGATACGCTGTTTTTGGAAATCCAATAGCACACAGTCGTTCGCCCTTAATACACAGCAAATTTGCGTCAGATACTGGACAGGTTATTGAGTACGAAGCCCGTTTGATCGATGTCGAGAAGTTTTCTGACAGCGTGGATGAGTTTTTTCTCAGCGGCGGACATGGTTTAAATATCACGGTACCATTCAAGCTTGAAGCCAGTTCCTATGTTGATCAAAGGACACAAAGAGCTTTTCTTGCGGGGTCAGTAAACACATTGTGGCGTAACGAAAGGGGTGTTACTTGGGGCGACAATACCGATGGGGTGGGCTTATTAAATGATTTAAAGCATAACCTTGGATGGCGGTTAAACGGCTTGCGGGTTTTGGTGCTCGGTGCTGGTGGTGCAGTGCGAGGAGTTTTGGGGCCTTTGCTTTCGGAGAAACCAAGCAAGCTGGTTGTCGCAAACAGAACACTTGTCAAGGCCCAAATATTAAGACCCATTTTTTCGGCGTTGGGCCCGATCACTGTTTGCTCATATGAGGGACTGGAAGGTCAAAGTTTTGATCTTGTTATTAACGGTACAAGTGCAAGTCTTGCGAGTCAGAGATTATCATTGCCGAAAGACATTTTAGCAAAGGAATCATGCTGTTATGATATGATGTATTCCAATGAACCAACTGGATTTATGTGTTGGGGTAAAGCCCATGGCGCTCAAATTAGCGACGGCTTAGGCATGCTAGTTGAGCAAGCGGCGGAATCGTTTTTTCTTTGGCGTGGTGTTCGACCTCAGACGAAATTAGTCATTGAGGCGGTACGTGATTTATTGTAGCTGTTTTATTAAAAACCGTTTTCCGCCAAGTATACGTCTTTCAATTTGACGTAGTTAGCGGCTGTATACGAAAAAAAAATTCTTTCACTATCAGCGATCGGCCGCAAGACTCTGCATGGGTTCCCAACGTATACATATCCAGATACGAGTTTTTTGCCAGGAGGTACTACGCATCCCGCTCCCACTATTACTTCGCTCTCAATTTCGGCGCCATCATTTATTATCGCACCGTTGCCAACAAGCAATCGATCATGTAATTTACACCCATGGACAACCGCACCATGGCCAATCACCACGTCGGATCCGATAACCAGTGGCCATCCTTCGACATTGAATTTACTGGGATGAGTGATATGAAGAGTAGCGTTGTCCTGAATATTTGTTCTATGACCGACTACGATGCTATGCATATCACCTCTTAAAACTGCTCCCGGCCATACAGAGCAGTCGTCACCCAACACGACCTCTCCGATAACCACTGCAGAGGGGTCTACATATACACGTTTTCCAAGTTTTGGGCTTATGCCGCGGTGTTTACGTACATTGTTCATTGTATAATTGTAGCGTCGCATAGCTGGATAACCAAGGTGAGGAACATAAGTTGGCCTTTTCAACAAAAAAACGGTTTATTGCTGGAGTAGTCTGCCCTAAATGCTCTGCTTTAGACAGATTGGTGGCCTTTTCTGACGGTGGTGTCGACTTTCGCGAATGCACATCATGCGGTTTTAAAGACCAGCTCAGGATTATGTCCCCACCTAGGGTCTTGCAGACGAGGGTCAACAAAATATCGGTCAACTCAAATGAAGAAGAGAGGCCATTGTACTTTCTGGATGACAAGGTGAGTGGCTGAATTTTTTTTATATGCTTTATTGAAACATATCTTAACGCTACATTTTTTGATGCGTGCGAGGAGAGTTGTTGTTTCGAGTCAACTTTTTAATGGCTATCTCCGTATAAATTGCGCAATACATTAATCTTATGGGTACATAGGGCTCCTATGTCACAACAGTGTTATAGAGAATAGCACATAACTTTGGTAAACTTGTAAGATACAATGATCAGTCATACCTCGAGAGAACTATCGGCTAAACAGTAATTGGATACTACTCATTATCACGGAGATTTACACCATGTTTAAGAAAGCGTTGGCGCTTTTCCTGACTTACTTACCGTTTGTAAGCATGGAAAGTTTGGGCGTTGAGAGCGATAACTCCGTCATGGGTGGAGGGTTGACTAACTTAAATATGCCTAGGGGTGTAACTGAAGTAAGTCAGGTGGCCTACGATGTCCATATGTTGATGATGTGGATTTGCACTGCTATAGGAGTAGTTGTTTTTGGATTTATGTTTTATGTGATGTACGCGCATCGCAAGTCCCGAGGAGTAGAGGCGGCCAATTTCCATGAGCATTTGGGGGTCGAGATATTATGGACAGTGGTGCCGGCACTGATCCTAATTTTTATGGCGATTCCGGCTACCTCAGCACTTTTAAAGGTTTATGACACCGAAAATGCCGATATAGACATAAAGGTTACTGGTTATCAGTGGAAGTGGCAATATGAGCATCTTGGGGAAGGCATTAAGTACATGAGTGAGATGCGTACCTCTATAGATGAAATAGAAGGTCGTGAACCCAAGGGTGAGCACTATCTCAGAGAGGTAAACCAACCTCTTGTCATTCCCGCTAACAAAAAGGTTCGATTCCTAATCACTGGCAATGATGTCATACATTCTTGGTGGGTGCCAGATTTCGGTGTCAAGCGTGACGCGATTCCTGGTTTGTTTACGGCGGCTTGGGCAAGAGTAGAGCAACCGGGGTTATATGTGGGCGAGTGTACGGAACTCTGTGGGAAGGGTCACCCGTTCATGCCCATCGTGGTCGAGGTGAAGGAAGAGAAAGATTATGATTTATGGCTTGCAGGAAAAAAAGAAGAAGCCGCTAAATATGCGGCCACGATTGGAAAGGATTGGTCGCATGAAGAGCTTATGTCAAAAGGAGAAGACGTGTATAAGATTTCGTGCGCTGGCTGTCACCAAGCTGACGGTAACGGCATACCCGGTATTTTTCCTGCGCTGAATGGGAGTTCGATAGTGCAGGGTCCTGCAGATGGGCACATTGCGGTTCTCATAAACGGGATAGCCGGATCATCAATGCAGTCATTTGCTGATCAGCTTTCGGAGGTTGATATTGCAGCTGTGATTCATTACAAGCGGAACACATGGGACAACAGTGTCGGGGACATTGTCCAACCAATTGATGTACTTAATTTTAAAACCGCTCAATGAGCTAGCGATGTTAAATATATTTTAGTAGGAGTGAATTTATGGCACATGGTCCGGCAGAGGGTATAACACGGTGGTTATACACGACTAACCACAAAGACATTGGCACGCTATATTTGTGGTTCAGCTTTGCAATGTTTTTGACAGGTGGCTTTTTTGCAATGGTTATTCGGGCTGAGTTGTTCCAACCGGGCGTGCAATTGGTTCAACCAGAGTTTTTCATTCAGATGACCACAATGCACGGGCTTGTCATGGTTTTCGGAGCTATCATGCCCGCATTTGTCGGGCTGGCAAATTGGATGATTCCCATGATGATTGGCGCGCCAGATATGGCTCTTCCAAGGATGAATAACCTCAGTTTTTGGATATTGCCATTTGCCTTTGCGATTCTTATTTCCACTCTTTTCATGGAAGGTGGCGGACCGAATTTTGGATGGACATTTTACGCACCTCTCTCAACGACTTATGCTCCCGATTCAGTTAACTATTTTATTTTTGCCGTCCACATTATGGGTGCGTCCTCGATCATGGGATCAATCAATATTATTGCCACGGTTATGAATATGAGGGCTCCGGGGATGACCTACATGAAGATGCCACTGTTCGTATGGACCTGGCTAATCACAGCATTCTTGTTGGTCGCAGTTATGCCGGTTTTGGCGGGTGCCGTGACTATGATGTTGATGGACATCAATTTTGGGACTAGCTTCTTCAATGCCGCGGGAGGTGGTGACCCAGTTCTCTTTCAGCACGTCTTTTGGTTCTTCGGGCATCCTGAAGTATACATTATAATCTTGCCTGCTTTCGGCGTAGTGTCCCAGATTATCCCAACGTTCAGCCGAAAACCTCTCTTCGGATACTCTTCGATGGTTTACGCTACAGCTGCGATTGCCTTTTTGTCATTTGTGGTCTGGGCGCACCATATGTTTACTGTAGGGATGCCGATCGCTGGAGAGTTATACTTTATGTATGCAACCATGCTTATTGCTGTTCCCACTGGTGTAAAAGTTTTCAATTGGATCACGACGATGTATCGGGGTGCAATAACTTATGAGACACCAATGCTTTTCTGTATTGCTTTTGTGATCCTATTTACTTTTGGTGGTTTTACCGGATTAATGCTGTCGGTGGCTGCGGCCGATATACAATATCATGACACCTATTTTGTCGTAGCTCACTTCCACTATGTTATGGTCGCTGGTGCGGTTTTCAGTGGGACTGCAGCAGTGTATTACTGGCTGCCTAAGTGGTGTGGACGGATGTATGATGAGACTATGGGCAAGGTGCAGTTCTGGCTTGCTTTTATTGCGTTCAACATCACATTCATGCCGCAGCACTTCCTTGGACTAGCTGGCATGCCGCGGCGATATGCGGATTATGGATTACAATTCGCCGACTGGAATATGGTTTCTAGCGTGGGTGCATTCTTGTACGGTGGTGCTCAGATCTTGTTTCTCTACAACGTTGTGCGCACTATCATGCATGGTGAACCGGTTAAAGAAGCGAAGGTCTGGGAGGGGGCGGAAGGTCTGGAGTGGCTTGTCCCAACGCCGGCGCCCTATCACACATTTAGTAAACCACCAGTAGTAGTTAGCAGCGCTGCCGGCGAGGACGAGTGGAGTATCTCGGGAGCCACGCCACATGTTTCGTTCAAGGCTGCACCGGAGGCGAGTTAGCTTATCATGTCGAAAGCTATTGGCAACAAATCTCTCTTACTTAAGTTATCTTTTCTGGCGATACTGATGTTTTCATTTGCTATATTCGTGATGCCGCCATTGTATAATCTTTTTTGCGACATACTCGGTATTGGCGGCAAGACAGGGGGTGCTTATACAGCAGTTGACGTAGAGGTTGATAAAAATCGGAGTGTCGAGGTGCAGTTTGTAGCGATGAATAACGCAACTATGCCCTGGGAGTTCTATCCGAAGCAGAGTAGCGTGTGGGTGCATCCTGGGGAGTCAAAAAAGGTCACATTTTATGCTCACAATCGGACTGCCAATGACATGGTGGGCCAGGCGATTCCGAGTCTTATTCCTTTTACGGCATCTAATTATTTCCACAAGACAGAGTGCTTTTGCTTCAATAATCAGCCACTCTCCTCGGGTGAAGAGGCAGATCTTGAATTGGTATTCATCGTTGACCCTGATCTTCCTAAGAGTTTGAATACTTTGACGCTCTCCTATACCCTGTTCGATATTACTCATAATTTAAGTAACAATTTGGCGGTGTTAAACTAACATCATTTATGCCAAAGATGACCTTGGGAGGTCAGATGTCTGAAGAAAAGTACTACGTTCCGGAGCAAAGCGCACTGCCTATTTTTTGTGCTACGGCAATGGGTGTAATGGCATTTGGGGCCGCTAGTTGGGTGATCGATGGTGGCGATGCCAAAATCTTCCTCGTTGGATTGGCTCTAATGACAATCGTTATGTACAAGTGGTGGAGTCTTGTAATTGAGGAAAACATGCGGGGTCTTGCAAGCCCACAGCTTAAACATTCCTACGTGCTAGGTATGCTTTGGTTTATTTTTTCGGAGGTAATGTTTTTTGCAGCTTTCTTTGGTGCATTGTTTTATGTTCGAGTCTTTGTGAACGCGTGGATCGGTGGTGAGGCCTCGGTAGCGCTTTTTGATAGCACCCCCACCGATGCTGCAATGGCTAATAACGATATTTTATGGCCCGGATATGAGCGGCAGTGGCCGGTGATGGAGACGCCGGATCAGGCAGTGAACGGGGATGAGGCCATATTCAAGGGTCCAGAAAAGAACATGAGTCTCCCTCTTTGGGAGTATCCAGCTAGTCAGTGGTTTTCAAAGCTTTATACCCTTTTGCCGTGGCTTCCACTGTGGAACACGGTTATATTGCTTTCCTCAAGCTTTACTGTGCATTTTGCACATATGGCCCTCAAAGAAGGTAACCGAAATGTTTTCCTCAGATATCTTGGAATTACGGTAATTCTGGGGTTCTTTTTTCTTTGTCTGCAGGTTGCAGAGTACTACGAAGCCTATGTTCATTATGGATTAACCCTTCAGTCCGGTATATATGGCACCACCTTTTTCATGCTAACCGGGTTCCACGGCGCTCACGTGACGTTGGGTACGGGCATGCTTCTTATACAGCTTATTCGGGGATTAAAGGGCCACTTCAGTCATGAGGACCAATTTGGTTTTGAAGCAGCGTCTTGGTATTGGCACTTTGTTGATGTTGTGTGGTTGGGCCTCTTCATAGTTGTTTATATATTTGGTTGATTAATCGTAAAGGTTACGCATGTAGTCCCGGCCTACTTTCATCGCGGTTATTTTGCGATTCTGGTTTAAATTCAAATTATCTTATGACGGCTATATGAGCGACCGACATCTTAGTGTGCAAACTATTTCCAATATGGATCAGACCTTTAACTTTATAGGCAATTAATTGCCAACTCGTTAGGCTCCTTCACTTCAGCATCTGCAAGTTCAAGTTTCCTTAGTTATAGTAGGACTCACCGATGGATCACCATTTATAAGTCTTTACGTAATTCTTGAGACTAAGCCTACTATTGCATCAGTTAGAGACATAGCCATCACAAGCTTTAAAGTAGATACCAATACGCTTGAGCGACGCAATCTTGTAGCCAATAAGATAAAATGTAAGGCCTGCTTTTTGGTGCTCAATGAGCCGTCTTGATTATGCAGTGGGCAACTTGTCTAACATCGTCATAAATGGTGGAGCCTCAAGGAGCCGGACCTCTGATGAAGACTATGCGCGTAAAACCAGCGAACTCGCTAGAACACAGACCATTTAGCAAGCAGCAATGGCAATGTTGACAAAAGCCAACACGCAAGCGAAACAGGTTTTTGAGCTCATCGAAGGCAGTCTCATTGATTCAGTCCGTACCATTAGTAACAAGTGAGGGCATTGAACTTTTACTGTCTTTGCAGCTGTTACCGAGTGGAGTCGGTTATTCCCATAATGCAATCATACAAAGTAATTATTGCCTCGATTGGAAAAGTTCGTCGAAATCTTTTTTATCTTATCGTGCCGGTTTATCGGGTTGCTGTCCTTCTATCGCATTTGTCATGCTAGGATGCATACCCTGGTCCCAAGGTGCTTGGCTCCTGATCTGACCGGTATATGCGCCGTATATGATTGTAATAAGGAGAGTGGCAGCTAGGCTAATGCGAAGTCCTAGCGCACGTAGCAATCTCTTTTTTGGATCTCCGAGATCTTTGACGAGAAAGTTGAGTCCGCTGAAAAGGCTTGCTACAACTGCTAAGAAAAGAATAATAATCAGGATTTTTAACATGAATTTATTAATGCTCTGGGAATGACATCAATATTAAAACATAAATGACAAAAAAACCCTATCATGTAAGAAAAGACTTCCGCTGGCAGTTCAACAGAAAAATAGTTTTGTTTGTTTTGCTGACGTTGCCATGCCTAGTGTCTCTCGGGTTTTGGCAATTATCCCGTGCTGAGGAAAAGCGCCTGATTAAAGAGTTATATAGTCAAAATCAAGTTGCGCCTGAAGCCTCGATCAAGGATTTGAGAGAAGATAAAAATATGCAATATCGTAAAGTAGAGTTCAGCGGTGTTTTGAGTAGAGATAAGCGGATATTTTTAGATAATAAAGTTCGTTTAAGCCGTCCGGGATACGAAGTCTTCGAGGAATTAACTCCTGCAGGAATTGATGTTTCGATCCTTGTAAATAGAGGCTGGGTACCTGCGTCTTTAGACAGGTCTGTGTTGCCTACGTTAAAGGACATTGAAGGAAAAGTGATTATTAAAGGCTCTTTGTATCGAACGTTAGCAGGTGGTCTACAACTAGACGATGGAATTGAAGTTCCTGTTGAATGGCCTGTGCGAGTTGGTTGGATTACTGCCGAGAGAGCGCAAGTCCTTTATCAAAAACCATTTTATTCATATCAAGTTCGGCTCGATAGAGGCTCGCCGGGAGCTCTAGAAACAGGCTGGCCGGTGGTTTCGATAAATCCTGAGAAGCATATTGCATATAGCGTACAGTGGTTTTTGATGTCGGGAGTATTAATTCTGATGGGCATAGCAGCAAACTCGAACTTAATTGAATGGTTGCAAGAAATTTTTCGGAGCTTTAGACATGACTGACGACATTTTAATTACAAAGCAACAGCGCAACATCAAGTACCAGATATGGCTCATGCTCGCAATAGTAACTGTTTCATTGTTATTTGGGTTTTTGTTGATTCCGAAGGATGAGAATCAGAAGCAGCGATTGATATCTCTGGTTGGAACAACTAATCAAGGCGGTCTGGTAAGTCCTACCGTAAATCTGGATGAATTACTTAGTTTTGATACTCAATCGGAGAAACCAAAGTGGACTGTGCTAATTGTCGGCGGCGTATGTGACATGAAATGTAAAGAGGTTTTGAGGGAGACGAAACATGTTCACATGTTATTGGGCAAGAACTCATTAAGGGTTCACAGAGTTTATTTGCAAGACCAGTCGATTTTTAGCTCTACAAAAACTTCCAACTTGAAAGGTGAGCACCCACACCTGCAAATGGTATCTGGTAACGTTGATGCCTTTCGTCAAGCAACCGAAAAAGTAACCTCAGCGTGGGACTCGGAGGAAACCCGTGTCTTTGTTTTAACTCCGGACAATGAGGCGGTTTTGTATTATAGTAAAGATCATTATCTGGGTGGTCTTCTGGATGACCTCAAACATTTGCTGAAGTACTCTCCCAGCCGATAATTACACTATGTCCCATATAAGGCGTGATATGAGTTCTCAAAGTGATGCGAATATAGACCCAGCAGGCTGGCGCGATTATCTTCAGTTATGCAAGCCAAATGTTGTTGCCTTGATGATTCTTACTTCACTGATCGGTATGCTGTTGGCTACAGATCAGTTGGTTCCCTTTGATGTTCTAATACTGGGTAATTTGGGAATAGCCTTCAGTGCAGGCTCAGCAGCTGCAGTGAATCATATAGTCGATCAGCATGTGGACGAATTGATGGATCGGACTTCCAATCGGCCTATAGCACGAGGACGTGTAACGGTTCGACAGGCAATTCTCTTTGCAACAGCGACGGGAGTTTCGGGTTTGTTTATTCTTATAACCTTTATCAACCCATTAACAGCCTGGCTAACATTGGGGTCGCTCGTTGGATATGCTTTTATATACACGATGTATTTAAAACGCGCGACGCCGCAAAATATTGTGATCGGAGGCCTAGCCGGTGCCGCGCCGCCATTATTAGGATGGACAGCAGTGACAGGCGAGATTCATCATAACGCACTTTTACTGGTACTCATAATTTTTGCATGGACGCCACCGCATTTTTGGGCACTTGCGGTGCACCGTAAAGACGAGTACGCGAAGGCAGACATACCAATGCTTCCTGTTACTCACGGTGAGAAATATACTAAAATCCACATTTTCCTCTATACACTGATTTTATTGGTCGTAAGCGTGATGCCCTTTCTCACAGGTATGTTAGGGTGGCTTTACCTAGTAGGGGCATTATCGTTAGGAATAGGCTTCATCTTTTGGTCAGTGAAAATGTTGTATTCAGAGGGGGGAGATTCAGGTATTAAGACATTCAATTACTCGATTGTATACCTGATCTCTTTATTTTGTATTATGTTACTTGATCATTACGCTATAACATCATCCTATCCATTTTAGTTTATCAAGGAGTTCTCTTTGGACAAGCAGCAGCGTGGTATCCGCAATACCATCATTGTCGTAGTCATATTTATGGTGGCGGTAGTTTGCGGATTTATATGGCGTATGGGACAGCCTGTAATAATGTCTAAGGAAGAGCTGTTAGTGAATGGTGCGGTATTGTTGAGCACACCGCGTAAGTTTAGTGATTTTGAGCTACTTGATCATAACGGTGATACTTTCTCTTTAAAAAACTTAAACGATCAGTGGAGTATTTTATTTTTTGCGTTCACCAATTGCCCGGATATTTGTCCAACAACTCTATCAACCCTCTCCAACATGTATAGTAAACTGGATGTTGAAGAACAAAAAAGCTTACAAGTTATCATGGTCTCCTTAGACGTCGAGCGGGATACTGTCGATAAGCTTGCGGGCTATGTGCCTTATTTTCATGATGAATTTGTTGGTGTGACCGGAAATCGTCACTTCGTTCGACGGCTCACTGCTGAGTTAAATATTGCGTACAGCCGAGTAGATATAGGCGCAGACAATTATACAATTGACCACAGTACACAGTTGTTGTTGATTAATCCTAACGGGCACTATCATGCTTTTTTTAAAGCACCCCACAGTGAAGTGGCGCTACGGCAAACATGGAGATCGATGAAAGCCTTATTCTAAGAATGCCGATCGTTGCCAGTTTCTTGATGTTACTACCAGTCGACGAAACATGCTTTTATGCGTTCTTGTCTAAGTTACTACCAAATTATAAAAGTTCATAGAGTTGAAAGAATCAAAATGCATTTGCGGGAATCAAAAGTCTTTTTTAAGGTTTGATTGCAAAATTTCAAATTGCTGGAGTCAATGCACTGTTTAATCTCTTGCTAATTTCTGAGTTGACTTAGATTCATTGCACAGGACGCATAGGCCAAACAATTCGATATTTTTTGAATTTAGATTGAAGTTTGCATTTCCACAAGTTTTTTGTAGGAGATAATCTACGCTTCTACAGCTCACCTCAGCAATATTCCCGCATCCTTCGCAAATTAAAAATAAGTTACTTTGAGGGCTGTTTGGAAAAGGACACCCAATAAAGCTGTTAAGTGACGGAATTTTATGTATAAGACCAAGTTTAGTTAAGAATCGTAGTGCTCGGTATACCGTTGGGGGCGCAACAGCTTTACGGCTAATTCTAGCTAGTTGGTCCTGTATTTGATAAGCACCGATAGGACGATGGCTTTGCCAAATCAGTTTGAGAACTTGTTCTTTAGTAGGAGTCAAATTTACTTTATTTTGCTGGCATATTTCACGGGTTAATTTTAGAGCTGCATTTATACAGCGCTCGTGGTCGTGAATATTATAGGCTGTACGCGCATTTGACATCATATACTTAACACCTAAATGTTATATTATAACATTACTTTTATTTAAGAATTTCTTCAATTTCTCACAAGCACATATATTTCTGAAAAGCATATATTTTTTTAATGACTAAGGAGTCAAGAACATATTTACTTAAAGTAATAATATAACATTACGTAAAGAAATTAAATGTCATAGTAGCAGATTAATATACAGAAAACTAAAAGTACTATAACTTTTTTAGTAATTTGTTTGTCTTTGTGTTTATGTATTGATGTTAGATTGTTTCAGACTTAGATTTTGGAATTTTCTTAGCAAGTGTGAGTAAAGTTGAAATTACCACTCACGCACTTTTTGGTGGCGTCGCAACCATAGACTTCTTGTATAATTGAAATGTAGGAGTTCGAAACACCGATAGCCAGCTAGCTGTTCGGTATGCTATCTTCTGTAGAACAATTTAGAGTCCGAATATGCCAGAAAAACCACTTATACTAATTGACGGGTCATCTTACTTATTTCGTGCTTATCATGCTCTACCCTCGCTGACAACTAGCAATAACAAACCAACAGGTGCCATTAAGGGTGTAATCTCTATGATCAAGAGATTGCAAAAAGACAACCCAGAGAGCATGTTGGTTGTGATATTTGACGCAAGCGGGAAGACTTTTCGTGAGGAAATCTTTCCGTCATATAAGGCCAACAGACCGCCGATGCCCGAAGACTTGCGACAACAAATTGAACCCATTCATTCAATCATAAAAGCAATGGGATTACCTTTGATATCTGTGGAGGGTGTTGAGGCAGACGATGTTATTGGTACTTATGCTCGAGAGGCTTCCGATAGTTTTCGTTCAGTGCTTATATCCACCGGCGATAAAGACATTACGCAGCTTGTGAATAAATATGTGAGTCTCGTCAACACGATGACAGGACAATTTTTAAATTCTCGGGGGGTGGAAGAAAAATTTGGTGTTCCCCCGCAAAACATTACTGACTATCTTGGACTACTTGGTGATAAGTCAGATAATATTCCGGGCGTTGCTGGTATTGGCGAGAAATCGGCGATTTTTTTAATTAGAGAAATAGGAAATTTAGATGCGATATATTCAAGGATCAACGATATTCCGATGCTTTCTTTGAGGGGAGCAAAGAACATTGCCAAGAAACTTCAAAATTCTAGAGAAATCGCATATTTATCTCGCGAACTAGCAACTATTAAAACTGACGTTGTGCTCCCTGTTGCTCTGGTGGACTTAAAGAATACGCCTCCAGATGAGTCAATATTATTGGAGCTATTTAAGGAAGCCGAATTTAAGAGTTGGGTAGACGAATTGGAATCCAGACAGAGCAGGAATGCTCAAACTTTGGAGATTCCAGATAAAAGATTGATGACCAGAGAGAAGGAAATCGTTGAAAAACCAGACTATCAGTTAGTTGTGAACAAAGAAGATTTACTTAAGTGGATTAAACGTATTCGGGAAAAGGGGTTGGTATGTGTCGATACAGAAACGACGAGTTTAGATTACATGTCGGCACGCCTCGTTGGTATTTCGATCGCAGTAGACCCCCAAAACGCAGCATATATTCCTTTTGGACATGATTACCTTGGTGCGCCAGCACAGCTTTCAGAAAAACATGTATTATCGGAGTTAAAGCCAATTCTTGAGGACATGCGCATAAAAAAAGTGGGACAAAACATTAAATATGATCTCAGCGTTTTTTCCCAGCACGGCATAGATATGCAGGGAGTGTTTTTTGACACCATGCTTCAATCGTATGTCTTGGACGCCACTGCAACTAGACATGATATGGATACGCTTGCTGCTAAACATCTGAATTACTCAACTATTAAATTTGAGGATATTGCCGGCACTGGACCATCTCAACTAACGTTTAACCAAATACCTTTAGAAAAAGCAGCTCCGTATGCAGCTGAAGATGCAGATATATCTTTACGTTTATTTAACGCTTTAGACTGTCGAGTCAGAGCGGAAGACTCACTTCTTAAATTATATAATGATATTGAGATGCCCCTAATAGCCGTGTTATCTCGAATGGAGTGCCGGGGTGCTCTAATCGATGGTAGCCTGTTGTTGAATCACAGTCAGGAGTTATCTGAAAGACTTGACCAGTTAGAGAGACATGCTTGGGATGTGGCAGGTCAACATTTTAATTTAGCCTCACCAAAACAAATTGGACATATTTTGTATAACTGCATGGGACTGCCCATTTTAAAAAAAACTGCCAAAGGATCTCCTTCTACCCGAGAGGATGTGTTGCAGGAGCTTGCACTGTCATACCCTTTGCCCAAAATCCTCCTAGAGCATCGAGGGATTGCAAAGCTTAAGTCAACATACACAGACAAGTTGCCCTCTATGATAAATACTCGAACAGGCCGCATTCATACATCTTATCATCAAGCTGGCACTGCAACTGGACGCCTTTCATCTTCAAACCCAAATTTACAAAACATCCCGATCAAAACCTCTCAGGGTCGGCGGGTTAGGGAAGCTTTCATAGCTGCACCTGGGTATAAAATTATCGCTGCGGACTACTCTCAGATTGAGCTTCGTATAATGGCACATCTCTCTCGAGACCCTAATTTGATCGCCGCTTTCGCAAAAGGTGAAGATGTGCATCGAAGGACTGCAGCTGAAATTTTTTCAGCCCCAGCCTCGCAGATTACCGAATCTCAAAGGCGTAGCGCTAAAGCAATTAATTTTGGTCTCATATATGGCATGTCTGCGTTTGGACTATCAAAGCAGTTGAACATTGCCAGAAAAGATGCACAGGGTTACATAGACAGGTACTTTAAAAGATATCCGGGCGTTCTGCGTTATATGAATGAAACGCGCACGAGTGCTGCTGATTGTGGTTACGTAGAAACTTTATTTGGCAGACGTTTATATTTGCCTGAAATAAACTCTCCTAATTCGATTCGTAAACAAGCAGCTGAGCGGATCGCCATAAATGCACCGATGCAGGGCACTGCTGCAGATATTATTAAGCGCGCGATGCTAACAATGGATGCTTGGCTACAACAGGGGAACTCCTTAAGTTTTATGACAATGCAAGTTCATGATGAATTAGTGCTAGAAGCACCGATAAGTGAAGTTGAAATTGTGGTTGAGGTGTTAAAGGAGAAAATGCAAAATGCTGCAGAATTGTTGGTCCCTTTGGTTGTAGATGTTGGAGTTGGTTTCAACTGGAACGAGGCCCATTAACACTTCGTAAAGTGCTTTGTTCTTGATGTAAAATAAAAATAAAAAAATGAACTTATTTAAAGAAACAGGTCTAAGTTTACGCATATGTTGTGTTTTTATACTCTCCCCCAACGAAACATGTGCATATTTTGGGCTTATGAAGACTGTAGCAACCTCGGCTAAGATGTTTAGCCGAGGTTTTTTTGTGTCTTTTTGTTCAATTAGCATGGCTTCTGAGTGCGTCGCTAAAAAATTTGAGTTGGCGTAGTGAAGTTTGATGTAAGCCAGTGGTCGAGTGTTTCTTTCAATTCGGATATCCCGATTTTCTTGGTAGAGGAGAACATCTGAGAAGTAAAGAGTTCCTCTGTAGGGTCAAGGTGCTTTAAGTCTTGCTCCACGCTGAGGAGAGCATTTTTCGCTTGAGATTTACTTACTTTGTCGCACTTAGTAAGCAATGCATGAACAGGTACTCCAGCATGAATAGCCCAAACGAGGATTTGTAAGTCGAATGTTTGGAGTGGGTGTCTAATGTCAATTAGTAAGATAAGACCTGCTAAACTCCGTCGGTGCCGGAGATATTCATTAACCTTTATTCCCCAGTTTTCTTTTACATGTCGAGGGACTTTTGCGTATCCGTATCCGGGGAGATCAACTAACCGCATCTCAGGATTAATCTCAAAAAAATTGATAAGTTGTGTTCGACCGGGTGTTTTGCTTGTTCGCGCCAAACTCTTGACGCCGGTCAGTGTATTGATTGCGCTCGATTTGCCTGTATTGGAGCGACCAGTAAAAGCTACTTCAGAGCCCAAATCAGAAGGACAATCTCTGAGCGAGGGTGCGCTCATTAGAAATTTAACACTTTGGTAGCTGATAAGTGTCTTTGACATAAAAAGACCCATTTAAGCAAAAAGAAAATTTAGTATATAATAAAGTCTCGTGTGATTAGCGCGCATTTATGGACACCGATTGTCAAGTTTAATGCACAGTAGGTAAATTTGGTTTTTAAAGAAAATATGTCGATTATGAAATATATATGGATTTTGATAGTAACGCTCTTTTTCTTCAACATGCCGGTAATGGCGAAGGGAAATGCTGCCAAGGGCGCTTCTAAGATCGCAGTGTGTGCTGGCTGCCATGGAATGGACGGAAATAGTTTAGTACCCATTTTTCCTAGACTTTCTGGTTTAGGAGAAAAATATTTATATATGCAACTTAAACATGTTCAGAAAGGCGAAAGAGTGATAGCTTCTATGACGGGCATTCTTGATGCCTCATCGGATCAGGATTTGTGGGATATGGCGGCCTACTTCAACGAGAAAGAACGACAGCTTTCAGGATCTAAAGACATTACATTCACTGGAGTGGACGACCCAAAAGATGCGCTTGCTCTTGGTGAGCGCATATATCGCGGTGGAAATTTGCGAAGTAAAGTGCCGGCGTGCACGGGATGCCACTCTCCGAGTGGCTCTGGAAACGGTCCTGCAGGCTATCCTGCTCTGGGGGGGCAGCATGCAGATTATATAGAGCAGCAATTACTTGCATATCGTAATGGAGAGCGTGATAGTGGTAATAACGCCAAAATAATGCAAGGGGTAGCGGAATATCTCAGTGACGGCGAGATAAAGGCTGTAGCAAACTACATTGCAGGGTTGAATTAAGACTCAAGCGTCAAATGGTCAGGAAACAATCATATGGTGATTTCTAATAAACTAGTGTCTCTGATAATTTTGCTTCAAGCGATGTCTTGCGTGGCGCAGGATGAAAAATATCGTGCTGGAGAACATTACGAAATACTACCTCAAGCTGTAAGGACAGCTAATCCTGAGAAGATTGAGGTGAACGAAATTTTTTCATACATTTGTGGACACTGTTTCAATTTTCAGAGTCAAGTACATGATTGGAGCGTTGCGCTCCCCGATGATGTCGATTTTCAGCGGACACATGTAATTTGGAACACGAATATGGAGGCTTTTGCTAGGGCTTATTATAGTGCGGTTTCGCTTGGTGTAATTGATCGAGTGCATATGGATATCTTTGAAGCACATCATCTAAAAAAGCAGCGGCTTCGTGGTGAAAGTGATTTTAGAGATTTATTTGTTGAGCACGGAGTGGAGGCATCTAAATTTACCCGAATGTTTAATTCTTTTGGTATTGGAAGCATGGTTAATCAGGGTAAAGCGCGGGTCCGTGCTTTCCGATCAACGGGTACTCCAGAAATCGTGGTAGACGGAAAGTATCGCATTACCTCTCGTTTAAGCGGCAATCTGAAAGGGATGCTCGACGTGACAGGATTTCTGGTCGAAAAGGAGCGCCAAGCAAGAAAAACTGGTTAGCAGATTAAGATTCAGAATATTGCAAGCCGTCGCTTGTAGATTGTCAAGACTTTCGTTAATTCGCCCAAGTATCGTGATCTGTAAATAAATTAATTTCGGTAGAGGAATATGAAGCCTATAGAAAAACCGCATAATCCGAACTTCTCATCAGGCCCATGTGCCAAAAGACCGGGATATGACGTGACAAAGTTAAGAATCGAAACTTTAGGTCGCTCGCATCGGTCAAGCGTCGGTAAGCAGGCTTTGCGCCAAGTATGTGCTCGTACAGCGGAAATTTTACAATTGCCTAAAGACTACAGGGTGGGAGTGGTCCCGGCATCAGACACTGGTGCTGTAGAGCTAATAATGTGGTCGGTATTAGGCGAGCGACCAGTAGATGTCTTTGCTTGGGAATCGTTTGGGAAGGATTGGGTTACAGATATCACTCAGCAACTTCAACTAAAATCTGTTGAAAGTCATCTCGCTAGTTACGGCGAACTGCCGGATATGAATCGGTGTAACCCCGTAAACGATACTGTTTTCACTTGGAATGGCACCACCTCTGGAGTTCGGGTCCCTAATGCTGACTGGATCTCAGACGATCGAACTGGTTTGACGATTTGCGATGCCACTTCTGCAGTTTTTGCAATGCAACTGCCTTGGCAGAAGCTTGATGCAGTTACTTACAGTTGGCAAAAAGTGCTTGGAGGTGAGGGTGCTCATGGCATGTTAATCCTAAGTCCCCGAGCGGTAGAGAGACTTGAAAGATATACCCCACCTTGGCCACTCCCAAAAATTTTTCGTTTGATGAAAGGTGGTTCTCTAAACGAGGGAATCTTCCAAGGAGCCACAATTAATACACCCTCGATGTTGTGTGTTGCCGACTATTTAGATGCTCTTGATTGGGTGGAGAGGCTGGGTGGGGTTGAGGCTACTATAAAAAAGTCTGAGGAGAATCTCCGGGTGGTGGAAAGCTTTGTTAATCAGAGGCCTTGGATAAACTTTCTAGCGCGAGTGTCAGATCAAAGATCCAACACTAGTGTTTGTCTGACTTTAGATACGGATCCATTGAAAGTAAGTGAAATAACGAAGCTCCTCGCTGATGAAGGAGTAGCTTATGATATTGGCGCATATCGAGATGCGCCTGCGGGTCTTCGTATATGGTGCGGAGCTACTGTTGCACAGAGTGACTTAGAGGCGCTAATGCCATGGATCGAGTGGGCCTTCGATACAGTAAATAAATAGAGAGAAAAAACGGCTATGTATAAAATCCGCACCTACAACGCCCTTTCTGAAAAAGGTTTAAAGTCCTTCCCGTCAACTTACAGTGTGTCGCCCGATTGTGATGAGCCACAAGGGTTCATATTACGGAGTCATAAATTGCACTCTGAGGAGGTGCCCGAGAGTTTGCTTGCCGTTGCTCGGGCCGGTGCTGGCG
Source organism: Porticoccaceae bacterium (assembly GCA_902562425.1). Lineage (GTDB taxonomy): Bacteria > Pseudomonadota > Gammaproteobacteria > Pseudomonadales > Porticoccaceae > TMED48. The sequence continues at coordinate 42,176 of CACETF010000008.1, forward strand.
TAAATAATATCCCAATTTCGGACTACACGTTAAGAGGTATTGTGGTATTTAATACCCCTGGTGCCAACGCAAACGCGGTGAAGGAGTTAGTAGCCGCTTCGTTAATATTATCATCACGCGATATATTTGGCGGAATGAAATACGTCCAAAAGTTATCAGAATTGGATGACCCCGCCGCAATGGCTCGGATGCTAGAAAAAGAGAAAAAGCGTTTTGCGGGAAGAGAGATTACAGGGAAGACCCTCGGCGTGGTGGGCTTGGGAGCTATAGGATCAATTATAGCAAATTTGGCCATCGACCTTGGCATGAAGGTAATTGGATATGATCCTGCGATATCAATAGAGGCGGCCTGGCAGCTATCTAGCCAAGTCGAGCGCATGGATACCATCGAGCTATTATTGAAGCAGGCCGATTTTGTTACGCTGCATGTTCCTGCGATCCCGGCTACAAAACATCTTCTTGATTCGAGTAAGTTTTCGCTAATGAAATCTTCGGCGAAACTCCTTAATTTCGCTAGGGAGGAGATTGTCTCCACTCCTGATCTGATATCAGCTTTAGATAATGGAAAAATCGGGGGCTATATCAGCGATTTTCCTGCTCCTGGCCTTGTTGGGCGTAATGACGTTTTATTAATGCCCCATATCGGAGCTAGTACCGCCGAGGCTGAGGAAAATTGCGCGGTGATGGCTGCCACACAGTTAATAGATTTTTTAGAGAATGGGAACATTGTAAATTCAGTAAACTTTCCTAGTACGGTTCTTTCTCGAGGGTCTGGAAGTCGATTTACCTTTTGCAACAAGAATGTTCCAAAAGTCTTGGGTAACGTTCTATCTGTTTTTGCCGACGCAAATTTAAACGTAGTAGATATGGTAAATCAAAGTCGTGATGAAATTGCATATAACATTATAGATGTGGAAGGTGAAATCGGGATGAATATAACGGAGCTTATGGGCGATGTTGAGGGAGTGATTGGTGTGAGGTTTCTCGATTGATATGCAGAGAAAGCTGTTTAAGACGAGAAATTTTTTGAGCGTACAGATTTGCGGTATCCACTGGGGGAACTGCCAGACCACTTTTTAAATCGCGATGAAAACCAGCTTTGGTTGTTATATCCACTAAAACTCGCCACCTCTAAGATCGACAGGTCGGTGTTCTGAAGTAGTTCGCAGGCAAAGCTCATGCGAACTTCGTTTAGGTAATCACCGGGACTCTGTCCGGTGGCTGATTTAAACCTCCGGTTGAGCGTTCTTTTATTCATGCCGATATTTGCACTGAGATCTGATATATGTGAGTGCCTACTCATATTGTCTTGAAGCCAGATCTTTGCTTGAATTATAGCCTCGTCGGTTACTGAAGACTCTTCCTCGTCACTGTATCCGATTGCGTTAGAAAGATTTCTTATTTCGTGAAAGAAGTGTCTCTGCGCCTGTCTTGCAATGACACGACCAAAGATTCTCTCGACGTGATATACGATTATTTCAGCCATTGCATTGATACTTGCCGAGCAGTATATATTCCCCGTTTTGGTTGTGAAGTGTTGCCGTTGGAGCAATATATTCGGATAACTTTTTTTGAGCTGATCAAAATAATGCCAGTGGGTAGTAACAGGCTTATTGTCCAATAAACCGGACTCTGCCAGAAAACAAACGCCGGTACCTACCGCAGTAAAAATGGTGTTCAGCCTATGTTGCTTAGATATCCAGTTTAGTAACCTTTCTGAGCGTTTAATTATAGGTCGAGGATTCCTCCAGATTGCAGGTAGATGTATAAGATCGCTCCGAAAACTTTCATTCAGGCGGTGTGTTGGTTGTATCTCAAAACCTGAGGAGGTGGTTACAGCGAGATCATTGGTAGATATTCTACGCACCACAAGGTCGCGTGTCGGGTGTGCAGTTGCCATGGCCATCGATTGGGCAAAATTGAATATCTCCGCAGCAAGTGTGCTGCTAGATACCAACATCTTATCGCAAAGTACTAGTGTTACATTAAAGCTCATAGTGACTAAAAAATAGCATAAAATGGCTCAAAAACAACAGATTTGTTATAAAACAAAAGATATACTTATTTGCAAATGTTTCCTAGGGGTTTTAATCATGAGCAGACCTCTGCCCGTTATAGTAGGTTTTGGTGGTTACAATGCCGCCGGAAGAAGCTCCTCATTCCAGTCATATCGCCGTATGATATTTGATTCCCTTTCGTCTGAGGGACAGCAGTTAACTATCGTCGGTCTCGCATGTCTCATGGGTTTAGTCCAAAAAGAAAGGCATGCTTACGTAACTCCCAGTGGATATAAACTGTCTGCTTGTGAGGTTGATATGCAATTCCGGACAGCAGTCTTGGCAGGTACCCTTGTACGTAAGACTTCTCTGTTTGATCCTGCTGCAATCCGAGGGAACCGAAAAATTAACTTTTCCAAGACCAAAGGTGGGTGTCAAGTCTTCACAATGTTGAGGCGTGATATGCCTCAGGATCCTCCATCTGACTGGCAGATCGAAGATTTGAGTGGGGGGCAGGTAAGAATAACGACAAGTAACCTCCAAGATTTCTTGGTTGAATGTGACTATGAGCTGCTATCAAAAGCGTCAGGTCAACTGCCCGAAGGTTTCGAGCCGTCTCTTCATTACAGTTCCCGATTTCATCCGAGGGGACTGCAAATGGCACTGCTAGGGTGCAGTGACGCACTCCATTCAACGGGCTTAGACTGGCAGAAAATTGTGAGTAGTGTCCGCCCAGATCAACTTGGGGTTTACTCTTCTAGCGCGCTTAGCCAAATAACGGAGGACGGTTTCGGCGGGTTAATGCAAAATCGTCTCCGAGGTAAGCGGACCACGGCTAAACAGGTTGCCCTAGGGCTTAACACTATGCCAGCCGATTTTATAAACGCATATATTCTTGGAAGCGTCGGACATACTGAGGCTGTAACCGGGGCATGCGCGACTTTCCTCTATGTACTTCAGGCGGCTTTGAGAGATATTCACAGCGGTCGACGTCGGGTGGCGATTGTTGGAAATGCCGAGGCAAGTATATCCCCGGAAATTTCAGAGGGATTTGCTAACATGGGAGCTTTGGCTGATGATGAAACTTTGTGCAAAATCGATGGGACGCATACCCCAGATTACCGGCGTGCGAGCCGCCCTTTTGCGGAAAATTGCGGTTTTGTGCTAGCGGAGTCGACTCAATATATCGTTTTGATGGATGATTCCTTGGCTATTGAGTTGGGCGCTGATATTCATGGTGCCGTTACTAATGTCTTTATTAATGCAGATGGTGTAAAAAAATCCATCTCTGCGCCTGGAGTTGGGAATTATCTATCTTTTTCACAAGCGGTCGCTGCCGCAATTGCCGTAGTTGGTGAGGACACCGTCAAATACAATAGTTTTGTCCATGCTCATGGATCCAGTACTCCAGCGAATCGGGTCACCGAGTCAGACTTGATACAACGTGTTGCCGAGGTTTTTGACATATACGACTGGCCAGTCACTGCAGCGAAGGCTTATGTCGGACATTCTCTTTCCGCGGCGGGTGGTGACCAGCTCGTCTCTGCACTTGGCACATTTAAGTACGATATAGTTCCGGGAATAAAGACCATTCAACAGATTGCGTCTGATGTGGTTCAAGAGCGAGCAATATTCCCGATAAATGATATGGACGTAAGTGGGAGACAAATGGGTGTTAACTTCATAAATTCGAAAGGGTTCGGTGGTAATAATGCAACAGCTACTGTTTTGTCGCCCCACATTGTGAATAAAATGCTACAACGCCGTCATTCAAAAGATTACGAAGGTTACTTATTGCGGCGTGATGAAGTGAAGAATACAGCTGCTGAGTATGCAGAACGGGCGGATACTGGTCAATTAGGTGTGATTTATCGCTATGGTGAGCCTCTTCTCAACGAAAAGGACATCTTAATCAACAGAGAAGGAGTAACCATCTCTGGGTTTCGTCAATCAGTTTCCTTTGAATTTGACAACCCTTGGAGGGACATGAGCGGCTGATTGAGATTGTATGATTTTATTTGCAACATTATGTTCTATAATTGGCGTCACTCCTTACTTTGTAATGAAGATTTAAAGATTTATCTCAAAAATAATGAAAACTATCGTGGCAATGACTAATAATTTTAAGCTTAGAACAATACTTGCTAACTTAATGATATAAAAAATAAGCACGGAGTTAACAATGCATAAATTCTTTTTTGTTTTCATGCTGTTATTCCTAACTTCAGAAGCTGTTGCTTCCTCGTTACATGAAAACGACATTACTCAAGCCAGACCGGAGTCGTTAGGGATGTCGACCACTGAATTGAAAAAAATTAATGATGTAATTTTAAAACGCATAAAAAATGGGGATATCCCCGGTGCTGTTATTGCGATTAGTTGGAAAGGTGAGCGTGTCTTCGTTTCCTCACAAGGCTTAATGGATCCACAAAAAAAGATTCCAATGAGGCCAGATGCAATGTTTGTTATGCAATCCTCTTCAAAGCCAGTAGCAGGAGTTGCAGCAATGATTGCAATGGAGCAGGGGCTGTTTGATCTTCAGGATAAAGTACATAAATACATACCGAAATTCAAAGATATCCAAGTCGCAGTGCTCAAGGGAAGTAACGTTAGTCCAAATTATGTTTGGGCTACCAAAAAAAACCAACCTAACTATTTTTGGCGTGCTCTTGGAATATTAATGGGGTGGTTTTCAGACGAAATGCCATACATGTATGTTCCCGAGAATAGTACTGTTCCAGCTGAGCGGCCGGTAACTATTCACGATCTTCTGACACACACGGCAGGTGTTGGAGCGATGGGCCTTGGGCAGGCAGTATCAGATTGGGGTGAGCTTCAGTGGGATAAAAATGGGTGGGTTGAAAGTGGTCATACGCTTCAATCTTACATTGATATGGTTGCTTCTGGCCCATTAGATTTTCAACCCGGATCGCGTTGGGGGTATAGTATTGGACTTGATGTGGTAGCGAGGATTATCGAAATCACCTCAGGCCAACCTTATAACGAATTTGTGCAGGAGCATATTTTCGAACCGCTGGATATGAGGGACACCTATTGGTTCAACTCAATTCCGCACGAAAAACGATCTCGCGTTGTAGCATTGCCAGACCCAGACAATCCGGATGCAAATTTATTAGAGAAAGCGCAACAGTCACAGTATTATTCTGCATCCATAGGATTAGTGAGCACCGCGAGTGACTTCTTGAATTTTGAGCAAATGCGAGCTAGTAGAGGTGTTTTTAAAGGACGACGTATTTTAGAGGAAAGGTCTGTAAATTTAATGGCAGCAGACCATGAAGGAAAACTTTACACAGCTATGGGCAAAACTAAAGTGCGTGCTGGAGCGGAGGGTATGGGATACACCGTTTGGGTTATCCTAAAGCCAGAGCTGGCGTTTTTACCTTTAAGCGAGGGTTCTTCGGGTTGGGGTGGAGCCTTTGGTACTTTAAGTTGGTCTGAACCGAAAAGGAATCTCGCCGTAGTAATAATGGCTCATGGGAGTGCCGATGGATTTAGCAGGGAAATTGCTGAGATCATTAATGCAGCGATAGTTACTGGGTAAACTGCCTCCGGTGCTTCAATTTAATGGCGGTCATTAATGAGTAAGCTTGTATTTCTGGTTTTTTTATATGTGCTTGAAGGCAGTGGCCTTTCCAATCGGCCGTAACAATCTAGTTTTAACAGAACCAGAAGTTGTTGGGATGTTTAATTCTGATCTTTTAAAGCTCGGTGGCGTGGTCAAAAAATGTATTGCTAATGATATGATTCAGGGTGCGGCGTTGGTAGTGATTGGGTATGGAAAACCTGTGCATTTTGGGGCATATCTGGTGTCAGACGTAAGTAAAGCCTCACTAACTAGAAAAGGCAACATGTTTTAGATGATGTAATCGACGAAACTAGTGCTTGTGGGTGGCGGCGATGATTACTGTCGAGCGCGGGCATTTCAGTCCCCAAGATGAGGTTCAAAAATATATACTCAGCTTCAAAGACATAAAAGAAGCGGTACTGCGGAGACGTTATTATAGTCCTAACTTGGTTTTGGCTGATCCAGACAAAAAGCCTGGCATCTTTTTCCGAATAGCTGGTGCACTGATAGGCCGGCTCACAGGTGTCTATATCTATAAGAAACCATCGGGCTGTTGCCGCAAATCGCTCAATCACGATTCATGATCTCCAGATGCACATTGCGTGCATTGGTGCTTATGGACTAGGTACTGCAGTTTCTGACTTGAGAGCCGAGACGGAGAATAAACTTGAATTTGTGAATAGCGATCACACCCTTGAGACATTTGTTGATGTTATGGCTAAAGCCCTCCTCGATTTTCAGTCGGAAATGCGTTAATTTTATAGTGGTATAGTCGACCTTGATGTGATTGCAAGGATAATAGAGGCCAACTCTGGTCAATCCTTTAATGTGTTTGGTTATGAAAATATTTTTAATCCTCTTAATATGCGGGACAAACATTCGTGGAACGATTTTCCCGCATGAAAACAATTTCGATTGGTAGTAAGACGAGAGGGTAGAGAGGGTGAAAAAGAGAAAAAGTTTGATGCTGCTACAACGAAAAAAGCGAGAGAAAGTCGTTATTATTTTGGATCCGTTGAGCTGGTAAGTGCCGCAAGGGATTAATTATATTTTGAGCAGATGCTTGTTAAAAGGGGTACCCTCTTGGAAACCGAGTGTTAAAGGAAAGTTCTGTAAAGTTAAGGTCTACAAATCAAGTAGGAGATCTTTTTGAGGGAGACGGGAAAGGGAAGTCCGGCAGTGTAGGTTTTGGTTAAATAGTGGCCGTTACGCTTGATCCCGATATCGCAGGGATGCCTCGGAACAAAGAGCGTTTGACTGGGCTGGTGTCTTTAATACCATCTAAGATTAAACCTAAGAGACAGTTGGCAGTGGAGCTTATGGTGCACAACCCACTAAAAAGTTTCCTCTTGAAATCGCCAAAGTCTTAAGCGCCGCTATTATGGACTGACATGCCGAAAGTCTGACTAAGGGTCATACGCTCGATATTCGGGGCTTTTTAGTGCAGACCTCGGAAATCGACCTATGACCTCAGCAATTGATGCATCGGATCTTGGATATTGCCCCTTGTCGTCTGTGTCTTTGATCCATCGAGCTAACTGGATTCTCATCTCCTCCAGAGTTTTGCGATGTTTTGGATCGTTAGCAAGATTGATTACTTCGTCCGGATCATTTTTTAAGTCATATAGCTCCTCGGCACTCCGCGGGCCATAGGGAGCCGCCTGAGCGGGTGTTAATTCTCCGTTGGTTGCCAGATCACGGATTTTTAAAAAATATCCAAACTTATACGGTAAATCCGCCGCGAAAAGTTCCCTGTATCCCCAGTTGAAGAGAGGTCGATCTGTCATAAAGTTTCGTATGTAATGGTAACGATCGCCCATGACGGATCGTACCCGATCGATAACATTTGACATTCGATCTGCAGATGAAAACACGTAGTTTCTAGAGTAGTCGGCAGCAAAAACATTTTTAGAATCCATGAATGGTGGAATTTCCAGCCCAGCTAGGCTTAATGATGTTGCGGATATGTCGAGAAGGTTTACCAAATCTTTACGTCGACTACCCGGAGTAACTTTATCTTGTGCGCCCGGCCCTGAAATTATAAGGGGCACGTGCAGACCTTCCTCGTAGCAGAATTCCTTGCTCCTAGGCAGATTTGAGCCATGGTCAGAAAATAGGAAAATTATTGTGTTTTTCCAGCGATGATCATTTTTAAGGCTTTGAATTAAAACACCTAATTCATAATCTGTCTGGAGAATACTATTGTAGTGTCCTGCGATTTTTTCTCGTACTTCCGGTATGTCAGGGTACTGTGGAGGGACCCGAACATTTTCAGACTTCACAGGTGTGTAACCAAGCGACTTTAATTTCGGAGCGAGCGTGCTGTCGTCTTTCTTACCACCAGAGATCGAGGTCTGACCAAAGAAAGACATGCTTGTAGGGACATCACTCCAGTGACCACTACCCCGATCTAAACGGAAATTTCCTTTGTTTTCAGACTTTTTTAATTGACTTTTACCTGGATGTTTTTTGTGTTTGGGGTCGGTTTTTACGTTCGATATCACTAGTTTTTTGGGTACTGAATATAGATCAGAGCGGTTATAAGAAAAGTTAAAGTCATCCTTTCCGTCGTTGTAGGTTTCATAGCCCGCTTCTAGAAACAACGTTGGCACAGTTTTTACTCCAGCTGGAAGGTATATTGGGTTCTCGGGGACCCTACCAGACCGGTGATCATGAGCGCCAATCCTGATGGAATAGCTGCCGGTTGCTATTGCGGATCGACTGGTGCTGCAAACGGGTGCAGGCGCGTATGCGCGTTCAAAAACCACGCCTGTATCAGCAAGATTATCGATATTCGGAGTTTGCACAAGAGTGTGTCCATAAGTTGCATACCAAGGGTGTTGATCATCGACCCAAACCCAAAGGATATTTGGTTTTTCTGTATCTATGGCGCTGCCAGTGGTCGGAAAGAAAGCGCTTAATAGAACCGCTGCTGCCACTGCTGTTACTTGTGCCAAGGTATTTTGAGAAGCAAAACTAATCATAAAATTGATATTTGTGACTTAAATAAAATCTGTATAAGCAACCTTCCTTGCTCGCCCAAAAAAATCATCCCAGTCCTCTTCTGATAGCATATCCGGCTCTCCAATCGATCTAGCTAATATGTAATGTTTACAGATCTGTTCAAGGCGTTCTGCATGATCAATAGCGACCTCAAAGTTGTTACCTCTACAAATCATGCCGTGGTTTCCAAGAAGGCATGCCGCACGGTCGGTAAGGGCTTTTGCAGCACTCACGCCAAGCTCCTCAGTTCCGAAGGTTGCATAGGGCACACATGGCACATCTGAACCACCGAAAAGGCCAACCATGTAGTGGAATCCGGGTAGCGGTAGGTTATGAACAGCTAGGGCCACGCAGTAGTCTGAGTGGGTGTGGATGACTGTATCTGCCTTCTCTTGATAGCGGTAAATTGCACTGTGCATCCGCCACTCGGAAGATGGTTTTATATCACCTTCGTAGCTACCATCTTCTTTTACAAACACCACCCTTTCAGTACTGAGGTTCTTTGCAGAGGCTCCAGAACAGGATATGAGCATGCCACCATCAACACGACAACTCACATTTCCGCTAGACTGTCTCATAAGATCGCGCTCGGCGACCTCAAGGTACGCCTTTACCAGAGATTCTCGCTGAGCTTGCAGTGCGTGTAGCATTTTTTACTCCTTATATTGATTTAAATTTTGCCTTTTATACCGGCCTTCCAATAAAAGTAAGATATTGCGCGTCGAGGATGACCACTTCCGTTGCCGAGTGACCAGTGTATGGTCAAAGCGCTGTGGATGACTGCATCACCAGGGTCAAGTTCGGCGGCAACTGCGTCTTTTGACTGCGTATCTATACCTGAGATAAAAGTTTCCGTTGGATACTTTATTTTGTGTGATCCCCGCAAGTAATGTAAGCAACCGTTGTCTATTTGTGCTTGATCTAGGGCAAACCAGATCGTAGCCCCCGCGTCAGGTTTTCGATAACTCCCTATAATGTCGACGTGAGGGCTTATACCCCGGGAGGACCCGTCCGGTCGATCAAACCAAGCTGCCGAGGCCCCCTCTATCTCCCCGTTGAGGAGATATTTCATGAGCGACACGTGAGGCCCACGTTTCAGCTGATGATTGAACCAAGAGTCGCGTTTATCTAGACTTTTAATGATATTTTGGTAAGGCGAGTTATTATCATTATTTTCTCGCAGTTCTTTTGCCGCGGATAGGGCACGGTTACGCAACTCCGATAGCGCTTTTTCATTAAGCAAATTTTTTAAAATAACAAAGCCGTCTTTATCGTAATTCTTTTTAACTGACGCAAAGTTTAACTTGTTAATATTTGACATGTGTACCATAGACAGCAGATTGGCGGCCTCGTTCCAGAGTGTTACTAGCGCTATCGACATCTATTTGGGAAGTTTGCGCACCCAATTCTGGCCTGTAGTAGGTTCTCTGAATTTCTCCATCATGAGGCTTGGTGGACATCTTTTTTTCGCTGATCGACAGAGATCCCTCTATGGAGGTCTCGTAATGTATCACGGTCTGCAGAAGAGTTATTAGTAACTGAAGTCGGTTATATGTGAGGACACGGAATCCTGAAGGATCAAAGGTCTCGCGGAAGGCTGAGTGCAGCGAGATGATATCTTTGATAGATAAGTAAGATTCGACCAGCCCCATCACAGCTTTTCTCGATCGGAGTTTTATCTGGGAGGTTAATAACGGACTTGAGGCCTCTCCGGTGAGGCGGCTACTAGATTTTAGCGCTATAAGACTAAGCCGCCGGCTACACTGAGGCAGCCGAATTGGTATGGATCCCGCGTGCATAAAGAGATCCATATCTGTCTTACTGTTTCCCACAAGTCCCTCGGGCACAAGCTTGAACATCATTTTTCCATATTTTGTTTCTACTGTCTCACTAAGCTCTCCGAGTGAGTGTAATTCAGTTCCATGCACTGCCTTGAGAGAACGATCGCGCACAAGCGCAATAAAATCGAGACTAGGTTCGGAGACAATTGCTCTTATCGAACCAGTGTCGACTGTCTCATCATCAAGAAAAAACATCCCTCTTCCGCCTGTGGCAGTTTGCACCTGCATGATTGCGTTCTTGATTTCTTGGGCATCACTCTCATAATTTGGCACACGGTCAGACCATACCCGCGCTAAAAGAGGAGTGTATGTGTTAGAGTCTGGATCACTCGCTAAAATCTCACATACCTTGAATGCCGACTCCGAGTCGACCAGAGATGTGGGTAGATACTCAATTTTACAAGCATATTTTTTGTGCAACTCGTAGGTGTGCACAATAAGTCGTGTTTGTAGGCTAACGTTTTTAGCACCGATTTTTAGTAAACTTAGACTTAAATTTTTGGTTAGTTTAGGATCATCAAGATTCCTTGAAAGTCTCTTGTGGGTTGCGTGGAGACGGATCTTCTCATTCAAACCTCTCGCAACACTTGTTAGGTTGACAGACTTTGTGCGGCGTATTCCCGTCAGCATATTACAAACAAACTTGTAACTCACTCTGCCTAGATTAGACCCCGGTACTTGGGAGCAGAGGACTTTAGCAAATTCATCGATCTGCGGTCGGTTGTTATGCGACTGAATATTGGAAAAAGCAGGTTGCATAAGAGTTCACTCGTAAATGGCTGATGGCTACTCTAAATTCTACATAGTTGTAGAAATTGTTGTTTTTGCATTTCTGTCATTTTGTTAAATATCGGTACACCCAGCTCTGTACAAGGTAGTTCAGAAAATTCCGGTGTGGGGCTTTGCAGGCTTGCGGCGATATTATGTAGACCTGTTGTCTTGGACTCTGGATTATCGCCGCTAAGTGCAGCTATGATTGATTTTGGCCAAACGCTGTTCATAACATTAACAACGTTTATCGAGGAGCCAAGATGCTCTTCAATTTGTCTTTTTAATGTTTCCTCCTCCAAGCTACGTTGTTTCTGACCGGTGAGACCGTATTTACTGCGCGACTGGTTACAAATGAAAGCCCATGATGCTTTTACATGAAAACCTTGGAGTGTAAGACAGTGCTCAGGTACCCCCGCGCCACCCGATACTACGCCGTTATCCACCATAAAATAGTAACCGGAGACAGGCCAAGCCTCAGAAATCAATCGTGGATGAGGATCAAGATAAAGCTCCGTGAAGCCCCATCGAAGGTCTGAGGGAATGTCGGCTGCCTGAAGCATTTTTGCGCCTAAAATACCGCAAGCCTCACACCAAAGTTTTGAGCCAAATTCACCCACTTCTGTGATCATGGAGGAATCGAAGTTATTCAAGATGGACTCCACAGACAATGTTTTTGGTTATTTTTCAACGATAATTTGCCCCCTATTTACATTTTAGGCAAATAAAAAATTAAGCAATTTCACCCATTTTAACTAATGGTCTTGCTAGTTTATTTCAAGATTATTGCGATAAACGTTTATCTAAAGTGCCCAGTCGATTTCAATACCATCTACAAAATAGTAGTCGGCTTTTTTCGAGCCTACGGCGGGCCAAGCGGGAGGAATGTTATCTTGGTCCCATAATCGATAAAGATCTGTCATTCTCGTTACAATATCTGATCGTTCGTTGGCGAGGTTATGGATCTCGCCGATGTCATCGGACAGATCGTACAGCCAATATCGCTCCCCTGCATATATTAACTTCCAATCTCCCTCTCTGATGGCCCAGTTTGCACCATTTCGCCAATAAAGTTCATTATGAGGAGTAAGGTTACTCGAACCATCAAGGTATGGGAGGAGGTCTACTCCCTCTATGGTGACTTCGCTAGGAATCTTCCCTCCGGCGGCGGCTATTGCCGTAGGGAGAATATCTAGAGAGCTTACGGGATTATGGTAAACTGTCTCCTTTGAAATTTGTTTTGGCCATTTTATCGTAAATGGTACTCTTATACCGCCTTCGAATAAGGTATGTTTGCCTAGGCGTAGTGGCGCATTGCTTGCGTAGTCAGCAACGCCCGCACCGTTGTCGCTAAGAAAAATAACCAGCGTATTTTCTTCTAGCCCTGTCTCTGTCAGCGCGTCGAGTATTGAGCCGATACCGTCGTCAAGAGATGCGGTCATGGCAGCGTAGATACGTTTTTGTTCATTCCCAATATCAGGGAAACGGTCATAGTATTTTTGGGTTACTTGAAGTGGGCCATGGGTGGCAGTGTAAGGAATATACAGGAAAAATGGTGTGTGTTTGTATCTCCTTATGAAGGCTACGGCCTCTCTCGAAAATGCATCGGTGAGGTAGTCAGGTTCATTGACTATTTGCCGTCCTTTGAAGACGCTGCCAGCTCCTCTTCCTTTCCACGTAGAGTCTGAGCTTGAATTCTGAAGCCAATTTGCCATGTCATCGAGACCTTGTTCGGTAAGTGCATTAATGATTTGGTTGGATGTCATTTCGGATAGCTCAGATGTGGGTATTGTTTTTTCGAGAGCCTTCTTCGCTATATAATTTTGGAAGTCAAAAGATTTTACATCGGTTCGAGTCGGGTCGGCGTAATCGGTTGCCGCGGTGATAATACCGAACCATTCGTCAAAACCGCGATTTAACGGGTGAAATTCCTCGTTATCCCCGAGATGCCACTTTCCCGTCATTCCCGTAGTGTAGCCCGACATTTTAAGATAATTTGCGATAGTTTTTGCAGATACGGGGAGACCTGCGTCTCCAGATGGATCCCCCTCGGGAAGAAATTCATGACCAAACCGTTGCTGGTATCGACCGGTTAACATACTTGCCCTTGATGGAGAACACACTGGGCTAGTGACGTATCCTGAAGTAAAAAGAGCACCCTCCGTTGCTAACCTTTTAATGTTAGGTGTGGGCACGGCATTGCAGCCATAAAGTTCACTGTCGCAGTAACCGAGATCGTCGGCAAAAATTAACACGATATTTGGCTGGGAAGAGTTCTGGCTGCAAGACGCGGACATCAGGCCTGTAAGACAGGCTAGAATAATAGTCACTGGCTGTCTTATTCTGAATAGACGAAAGAACTGTTGTAGATATTCCAAAACCAATCACCTCTCATGTAGACAATTACTCCAAAGCACAATTATTTTCAAATAGCTGATGAATGCAATCACCCAAATTATCTTGTGGTTAGAATAAAAATCAATAGCTCTACGTGAAAAGGTTTTTATTTGAGCGAATCTGCGTACCCAGAGTAAATGATTTTTTTGTTTTGGGTGAAAGGGTTGTGGGAAATATTGACCAAAACTGCGCAAGTTCCTACGCTTACAAAAAAAAATTATTGCACAATTTTCGGAGATTATTTGATGAAGTCGCTTGAGACACAATATATTAAAGCTGAGGTTAGGCAGAGAAGGGAAGAAGGGTGTGATACAGGAGATATTTCGGATCGGGTTGATGCGGCTTTGGAGGCAAAGGCAGGACAGTCAGAGATGACTGCTCTTTATGATGAGTTGATGAGTCTTCCGGTTGATGAGTCTTTTCCTTACAAAGAGCCATCAACCCTTGATGCGATCCGGGCTGAGCGTTACGAGGGTGAGCGTAAGCTTGAGGTGCCGTATGGTGATGATGTTCTCTATGATCGTATTTATGGAGCTTGGTTGGGTCGTGCTGCGGGCTGTGCGCTTGGTAAGCCCGTTGAGGGTTGGAAGAAGGAGCAGATTGATAAGTTTCTAACGGAGACGGATTCGTTGCCTTTGGATAATTATCTCCCTTTTAGAGAGAAATGGATCTCTAAAACTCAGAAAGCTTCTACCTTGGGAAACATAGAGTTTATGGACCGGGATGATGATATGGATTACCCGATACTGGGTCTTCTGGCACTTGAGCGGCATGGTGCCGGGCTGACTTCACGCGGTATGGCTTATATCTGGTTGCAAAATATACCATTTGGGACGGTGTATACCGCTGAAGATTCGGCATACCGTAACTTTGTTATGAACATCTTTCCTCCTAATTCTGCTATGTACCGGAATCCTTTCCGGGAGTGGATTGGTGCTCAGATAAGGGCCGATATTTTTGGTTATGCTGCTCCAGGCTGGCCTGAGAAGGCAGCGGAGCTTGCCTTTTATGATGCTGCGATTTCGCATGATAAGAATGGGATCTACGGTGAGATGTTTGTGGCGGCGATGGTGTCTGCGGCGTTCGTGCATACTGGTGCTGAGGAGATTATTGCAGCAGGGCTTGCAGAGATACCGGCGGAAAGTCGTTTGGCGGAGGCCGTTCGCGATACGCTTGCTTGGTGTAAGGAAGAGGACGATTGGCTTGCTGTGTGGGAGAAAATAAACGAATCCCTGGGGCATTATCATGGTGTTCATACTATTAATAATGCAGCTCTTGTTGTAATGGGCGTCTGGTATGGCGTGGAAGATTTTGAGGCTGGGATTGTAAAAACTGTAAGGGGTGGATGGGATACTGATTGCACAGGTGCGACGGTTGGATCGATTCTTGGTGCGAGGTTGGGAGCTGCATCATTACCGGACAAGTGGGTCGGGGTTTTCAATGACCGTTTAAAGTCAGTGGTGTCGGGTCATACTGATAATAAGATATCGGATCTAGCGCGAAGAACCCTTGATGTATCGAAGATCGTTATGAGCCCTGTGAGGGAGAAAGAGAAGGTAAAGTTGGGACCTAATGTTGGTGGGGTTTGGGAATTAAATAGTAAGTGGGGTAAGCAGGTTCTTGATTTTGGTCAGGGTACTATCGACTTTGCTAGTGAAGACCGAGGTGTACATTCTAAGCCGATGGATCTGTGGTCTAGCGAGTACACAAATCCGCATATGAGTTTTTCTTACGGAGTAGATAAAGGTGGTTGGGATTATTGTATTGATTTTTCCGGCACCGTAGATGGTGATCATTTTGAAGGATTTTATTATCCGGGTGTGATTCCGGTTTCAGGTACTCGCAAGGTTAACACATAGGAAAAAATTTTATGAAGATATCAGATGTCAAGGTGGTTGTATGGAAGTGGACAGGGATCCCGCCGGTTAATTACTCGCGCACTATAAAGGGTGTTGCGAATAGCGTTGACATGGCTTTGCTTACTATTTATACGGATGAGGGATATCAGGGACACGCGTTTATTGGCTCTGCACTCTACGGTATCGGTAAAGATGCAGAACAAACTATCGATCGATACAGACCCGCTTTGGTCGGCAGAGATCCGTTAGATCGAGAGCGTATCTGGCAAAGTATTTCAAGAACGGCCCTTGGTTTTGCGCAGATGCGTTTAATAGGTGCAATCGATATTGCGCTCTGGGATCTTGCTGGGAAGTTTGCAGGTGTGCCGATTCATAAGCTCATGGGCTCCTTTAGAAAATCTGTTCCGGCCTATGCGAGCTCAGCGGTGCTAGATTCTCCAGAGGCATATGTGGAGGAGGCGCTGAAGTACAAGGATTTGGGTTGGACAGCATACAAGATACACCCGCCGACGATACCGACTGAGGACATTCGAGTTTGTCATGCGGTACGAAAGGCTGTGGGCGACGATTTCAGGCTTATGCTCGATTGTGTTTGGTCCTATAAATATGCGGACGCGGTCCGTGTGGGAAGCGTTGCGGAGGAACTCGGCTTTTATTGGTACGAAGATCCACTTCATTTCGATGACATTGGCGGGTATATGAAGTTGAAGCAGGTACTTAAGATTCCTATTGCTGCCACCGAGCTTCCTCCAACCGGCCCCACCGCTTATGCTCCTTGGATCCTACAGCAGGCCACAGACTATCTAAGGGGTGATCCTGTGATCAAGGGTGGACTAACATCTTGTCTGAAAACCGCACATACAGCAGAGACCTTCAACATGAATTATGAGGTTCACCACGGAGGTAATTCTTTAACCAATGTCGCTAATCTCCACCTTATTATGGCGATTCGAAATTGTGAATACTTTGAGGTTTTGTTACCAGATGAGGTACAAAAGCACGGACTGGTAATAGATATAGAGGTTGATAGAGATGGCATGGTTCATGCCCCTCAGGAGCCGGGGCTTGGTATGGAGATCGATTTTGAAATGATAAACAGAAATAGGGTAGCAGAGTTATGATGCAGGAATTTAACGGAAGGACGGCATTTATTACGGGCGGAGCGAGTGGGATTGGCTTTGGCATTGCGAAAACCTTTGCGAGGCAGGGAATGAATGTTGTGATAGGTGACGTGCAAGATGATCGCCTTAAGCATGCTGAGGGGCTGCTGAAAGAAATCACGAAGAATATCTTCTCAGTTAATGTGGACGTTACAGACAGAGAGGCGCTTCATGCGGTATCTGATAAGATAAAAAGTGTCTTTGGACCCTTACATGTACTGTGTAATAATGCAGGGAGGACTGGCGGCGGTAAGGTACTTGATACTCCCGAAGACCGATGGCGACATGTCGAAGAGGTAAATTTTTGGGGACCTATTAACGGACTCAAGGTCTTCCTGCCGGATATGTTAGAGAGCGGTGAGAGCGGCCACATAGTTAATACCTCTTCATTCAGTGGTATACATGGTCATGGGAATCAGTCGGCATATGGAGCAAGTAAATTTGCGCTTGTGGGCTTATCGGAATTTTTGCGTAACGATCTTGCGGGGACACCGGTATCTGTGTCGGTCCTTTGCCCGCATGTAGTGGATACGCCAGTTATCGGAGCACTCAAGGAGAGGGTCAATCCAAGAGTGAGAGAGATGATTGAGGCCATGGCGGTCTCCGCTGATGTTGTAGGACAGCAGGTTCTCAGTGCAATCGAGAATGACGAGTTTTATATATTTTGTGATGGCAGTGATACGAGGAAGATGCTTGAGGAGCGTTGTGAAACTATGTTAGCTGCAATGGAGCGGCAATTCCCAAGGGGGAATGAAAATGAATAAACCAGCTTTTGAGGCAAATTGGGAGAGGTTGGCTGACATGCCAATAGGGAAGTGGGAGCCAGCGAGCATAGTTCTTGATGACAAGCTGTATGTGCTTGGCGGCTATGAGTCCGGAATCAGATCGGGGAAGAATCTGCACGTTTTTGATCCGGCTGCAGCCGTCGGTGGTGTCTGGACCAAGCTGCAGGATTTACCAAGTTCCATAACCCATGTGAACCTTGCCCCAGGGGATACCGGTTTCTGGTTTGCGGGAGGCATGAAAGATATGGATCGACCAAAAGAAATTAAGGACCATATCATAGCTGAGGTCTGGCACTTTGATCCGGAGCTTGATCGATATACGGCAGGACCCACATTACCCGGCCGCCGCGCGGGTGGTGGTTTGGTAAGATTTGGAGATAATCTTCATTATATCTCGGGGTTGATGGAGGATAGAGATACCGACTCTCCGGACCATTGGGTGTTTGATCTTGCAAGCTGGCGAAAGACGGGAGGCGGCATTTGGAAAAATTTAGCGCCCCTTCCGCTTGCCCGAAACCAGCTGATGGTCACCGTTTTTGATGAGAAGATTTATGTCATCGGCGGTCAGCTAAATCATGATTCGCAACAATTGGATCAGCCAAATGTCGATATCTATGACCCTTGCACTGATTCGTGGTCTGCGGGACCCTCTTTACCTTATGGGCACTCTCACTCTGAGGGGGCAACGTTTACTTATGACAACCGAATATGGATGGTCGGCGGGCATACAACGCGGGACGGCGGGACTAAAGGACTTTGCGAGAATATACTTAGCTTAGGTGAGGGAGAGGATGAGTGGGAGCTTACTTACAAGCTGCCTAGGAAGCTTTCCTCGCCGGCCGCAAAGGTGGTTGACGGACGCTTATATGTGGCGGGTGGGTTTGACTTTGTGCGGATGAAGTCAGGTAACGCTTACTGGGCAGACCGACAACTTTCTTCTGCAGAGGTTCTTGTTACCGATCTACCAGTAAGAGGCTAGTAAGTTCATCGGTTTCAAGGGGCTACATGGAGTATTTCTGTGGCGCAAAAGATGAAGTGCACCACAATTGTACTGTTACCGGTTCTTTTGTTGTTGATTGGAATTGCTCTTGTGAAGAACGATTCTTCGGCAACAACACAGGGGCAGTCGGATGGTTCCTTCTTGCATTATGAGGCGTTTTCATCAGATTATATTGAGCCTCGTCCCATTGATGTCTGGTTGCCTCCTGGCTATGAAAAAAATCTGGATCAATCTTATCCGGTTGTGTACATGCATGATGGACAATTAGTGTTTAAAAAGAAAACTTCTCCATACTCGAGCTTCTGGTATAAGCCTTTTGACTGGTATGTTGATGGTTTATTCTGGGAAGCGGATATCGTAATGTCCCGGCTGATTCGTCAAGGAAAGATACGCCCTGCAATTCTTGTCTCCATATGGTTTAAAAAAGGAAATCGGGCAATCGAATTTATGCCGCAGAAACCCATAACTGATGTACCGCACCCCATGTGGAGCATAGATGATTCTCAATATGTGGCCGGCGATATAATCTCCGACAGGTACCTTAAGTTTTTGGTGGAAGAGCTAAAACCTTTCGTGGATCGAAATTACCGAACGAGCTCAGATATGGAGAATACTTTTATTATGGGATCTAGTATGGGCGGGCTGATATCGGCCTACGCAATTTCTGAGTACCCTGATGTGTTTGGAGCCGCCGCATGTTTGTCAACTGACTGGACTCATGGAGACGGGGCGGAAATTAAATGGTATGAGAAACAGTGGCCCAAAGCTGGAACCCACCGGCTTTATTTTGACTTTGGAACTGAGACCTGGGATGCTCCTTTTGAGCATTATCAGAAAAAGATGGATTTAGTAATGCGCCATCATGGGTATACCGAAGGGGTTGATTGGATCACTAAGAAGTTTGAGGGAGAAGACCATACCCCAAGGGCTTGGCGGGAGAGACTCCACTTCCCGTTAACATTCATGTTGGGCAATTAATGGTTCCATGAGAATTCGGGCCCGAAGTTTCTCATGGCGGCTTATTTTAGACACGTATTTATATAAGTTTTTTCACCACGGCGTTACTAATCGTCCATTAACAATTTTATTAGACAGCTTGTAGTTCAACAAATCGACGGTACCGTCCATGTGGTTTTGCCATTAAAGCATCATGTTCTCCTACTTCTACTATCCTTCCTTCCTCTAAAAAAACAATCTGGTCAGCCTCACGGATTGTTGAGAGCCTGTGAGCAATTATTACCATCAGACGACTTTTCGATGATTCCTTTAACGCTGCCATCATGTTGCGTTCGGTTTTTGGATCGAGAGCGGCAGTGGGCTCATCTAGGACGATAATTGGAGTATTGCGGAGAAGTCCCCTCGCGATAGATAGTCGTTGCTTTTGTCCAACGGACAAGGTGTCTCCGCCTTTACCAACGGGGGTGTCTATCCCATTTGGAAGCAGGTCAATAAATTCCATAGCTCCTGCGATGCGGCACGCCTCAATCATTTCATTCACTGTGGCATTAGGGTTGGAGAGCAGGAGATTTTCTCTGATACTGCTCGAAAGTAGCATGTGTTCCTGAAATACATAGGTAACTTGTTGGCGGATGTCTTTAATGTTGAGCCGACTGAGTTTCTGATCATCGAAAAATATTTCACCTTTACTGGGACGAATAAAGCCGGGCAATAGATAAGCGAGAGTTGTCTTACCCGCGCCGGTAGGGCCGACAACCGCGACAAGGTTATCTAAAGCGAGTTCGAGATTAACGTGTTGAAGTGCCACACGACCATCGGGGTAGGAGTAACTTACATCGTTGAGGTGAATGCCCTCTTTAATGGGTTTTATGGACATATACTCGCCATCGGTCTCGGTTGTGTAGTCAATAAAAAAGAAGACCCTTCGCACTGCTGCGATATTCTTCTGAAGCTCAATCCAGTACAGGCCGATTGCGGCCGCGTTCTCGGATAGCATAAACATCATGCCCGAGAGAACGGCATAATCTCCTAAAGAAAGGGTACCGGCAATTACATCGTCGGTGATTAATATAAAACCAATCGCCATCACTATCCATGTAATACAGGTCCTGATAACCTTGAGAATCATATCAAGTGCAACCGTGAGGCGATGGCGCCAGTAGGACTCTTCACTTGAGTTTTCAAATCGGACGCTCTCTTTGTCTGATCCACCAAGTGCTTGTACTGCCGCTATGTTTTCCAGACTCTCCTCCATTCGGTTTGTGGTAGTGGCTCCAGAAGCCCTATTTTTTTGGTGAATCCGGCGGGCGAGAGCTGAAAACGGCGCGGTAACCAATATTGTTAGGGGAATTAAGCTAGCTGCAAGCCAGATGAGCTCAGGTGTCACGTCGCCATAGCTAAATTGCAGTAGATAAATGCTGAGGGCGGCGCTTATTATGAGCAGCAGCGGATTTATCGCGATACGATAGATGATTTCTGGCATAAGGGGGGCGTCGTACATCACCCGATAAATTGAATCACCAATCCTTTGCTCATCAAGGGTTGTCATCTCCAAATGTGTTAATCGTCCCATTAGTCTTGCTCGTAAGGCGTTTCCCAACCTTTGCGTCATCCGAATACTTAAAGAAAGCTCCAGCAATCCCCACAGTCCGTTTGCATTGCTCCCACCCGAAGATAGAGCTTGTTCAGACTGGGTAGCCGCATCAAAACCCTTGGCTTGAGCAATTTCCTGCGCTTGTTCGGCTGCGGGTGCACGAAGACCAAAAAGAGTCAAAGCGATCAGGAGAAGAGAGGTCACAGAAAACATGATCTCGTATGGAGAAAGGTCATGGATCATGTTGATAAAAGGTATCATAAAGGGAGGGAATGGAACTTCGGTGGTGTTGAACGGTTGCTGCATGATCACCTGGTCAACAATTATTTTTAAAATCCACGGTACAGCAAGAGCAGGTAAGATTGACACGAGGGCCATGAGTAGTTTACAAATAAATAGGCCCTTGACGCCCTTCACGAATCTAAATGACCTCGAGATCAGTGTGAGCACCTGTTGGAGATTGATTTCAGAGGCGGTATCAACTCGGTCGTCGTAAAGCTTAGAATAATTCATGATTTTTTTCGGTAGGAGCGTCTCCCTGCTCTGCCTCTACAAAGTTAGAATATGGACCTAAACGGGCCATCAATTGCTCGTGTGTTCCTGCCTCCGCAATTTTTCCCTTATCAAGAAAAGCGATCTGGTCAGCACTCCGGATAGTGGAGAGTCTGTGGGTGATAATAAAGATGATTCGGTCCCTTCCCCATATGGTGAGATTCTTCATGACTCTCTGTTCGGTTTCGGCATCTAGAGAGGCTGTAGGCTCGTCAAGTATCAGAATTGGTGTGTCTCTCAGGACAGCACGCGCGATGGATAATCGTTGTCGCTGTCCTGTGGATAACTTACCACCACGTTCGCCGAGTTCGGTAGAGAAACCCTTGGGCATAGTTTCAATAAACTCATTGGCGCAGGCGATTTTTGCCGCATAATGAACATCCGTCTCGCTAAAGTCCTCACGGCCGTAAAGGATATTGTCTCTGATACTTAAAGCAAATAGCACATTTTGTTGGAGAGCGATCGCTATATTTGATTTGATTGCCTCAAGGCTTATTTCCTTCAGGTTTATTCCGTTAACGAGGATGTTTCCGTGGTCCGGATCATAGAGCCGGAGCAACAAAGACATCAGGGTTGACTTGCCGCTACCTGTGCCGCCGACAATTGCAGTTACTGAGCCCACTGTCGCAGTGAGATCGATACCGGCTAAAACGGGATTATCATTCTGGTAGCTGAAGTATACCGATTCGAATTGAATCGATTGGATGCTGACTGGAAACATTTTGGGCTGAGCTGGCTCAGTTACTTCAGGTTCTAGATCGAGCAGGTAAAAGGCACGTTTAAGACCAACAGTTAGATCCTGAGCGACTGAAAAAGTATGACTAAGCTCCCAAGCCTGAAGCGATGTCTCAGCGCCTTGACGAGAGGCAGTTTGATAAGCTCCGATATTCCAAGTTGCATATCCAACCAGAGCAACGATACCTCCAAGGGAAGTAGCTCTCTCTGTAATTGCCCAGGTAGCCATGAAATATTCAGTAATTATGAACGAGCCCATTCCGATGAGGATCGATAGTAGCAGTAAAACTGAATTGTAAAACCGCATTTCGAATGCGGCATCGAGAGCTTTTTGGGACTCTTTTTCAAATCGAGATATCATAATATCTTCTGCACCACTCGCTTTAATAACTCGCACTGCAGAGAGATTTTCTTGGATTCGTGAGGTAAGGTCGCTGTTATACTCACGGGACTGACGCGATTTTTGCCGGATTAAAGGTAGCAATTTCCTCATTACATAGCCCGACAGTATAATGGAAACAAAAATTGGTAGAGCAAACCAGGCGGAAAAAAAGATCAAGATGATGCACCCCATAATAATGAACAATATAATCCGTAGAGGCATCATGACGAGCCACTGCAGTACATTTGTTATGGTTGCACTGTCTTGATAGATTCGGTAGATAGCGTCGCCGGTGCGGGAAAAACTGTGATGCTTTAACGAAAGGTGCTCGGCTTTATTAAGCATTTCAACTCTAAGCTTCTGATTAACTCGTTGGAATATCCAGACCTGGTAGTACTCGAGTGGTGAAGATCCAATGAAAATGACGAACACCAAGGTCAGTGCGAGAATAACGACGTTAGCTCGGACTTGCTTTCTTTGAGCTTCCGAGAGCTGTTTAGATTCGTCATCACCCTTCAAATAGCTGCCATCAAGCAATAGGAGCTGTGCCTGTAAAGGCTGCAAAGGCTCACCAATACCAATTTTGTTTTGTATTAGGTCATCAGCTACGAACCAGAAGCTAAAGAATAGGGCGCCGATAAAGATACTGCACCCAATGTAAGTAAGAATATGTTTGAGCTGCGGACGGTAGTAGGGCCAGCAGCGCCAGACAAGCCGGAAAATGGCCTTTATATCGAGGGCTTCTTTTGTATCGAGGTCATTCAACAGTATCCCTCTAAACCATATCGAGTCCAGGGATCTTTTTTGCCGATACCGTAACCGCTTAGGAAGCAGGTTATGAGCCAGTCTTTAAAATCAGGATACTCGTTGAGGAATTCAATTTTTTCGAGGGATTTAAGCCAAGGTGCCTGATCATAAGAGACTTGACACGGGGAATAAACGCCTTTTTCGAATATTCCGTAACAGGCATGATTCTTTCCGCATCTCGGTTGCCCAACACTTCCAGGATTGATGTAGGTTTTACTCCCAATGGTCTTCTGAAACTGTATGTGGGTGTGACCAAACAGGATAAGAGGACAGTTGGTACCTTTGTCCATCGATTCGAAGCTTTCATTTGGAGAGTCTGGCAATGGATCTGGCCATGAATTTGGAAGGTCTCCGTGATGCATAAAAATATCAAGATCACCAACTTTATATTGCCCTGAGGGTTGGTATGAGGAAATAAGCTCAATGGTCGAAGACTCAAGCTGGTCGATACACCAGTTCATAAATGCTTTCCACTCGGGTGGCCAGTTAGAAATTCGTGATCGATCATTAAGTTCTCTGTCATGGTTTCCCATTATGGATATATCTGGGTCTAATGCCAGCAATAGTTCTGCCGTTTCAGCAGGCTGAGGGCCAGTCGCAACAGAATCTCCAAGAAAAATTACATAGTCGAAATATTTTTCTTTCTTTATTACAGCACGCAACGCTTCTGCATTACCATGGATATCGCTTATAACCAGTATTTTTTCAGACTTAATCATCCTTACTCCATATTGATGACAGTTCATGTAATTGAAAATTTTTAATAACTTGTTTACCTCCAAAGGAGTGTAACACCAGAGGATGAATATACCCGTCTGGTAGGAAGCAAAAAGAAGCTGAAATTCGACCATCATCAAGAAAAATTTCAATGGATGTCTTATCAACTATAAGACGAATCGAGATGGCTGGCTTGTCGGGTAGTTCAATAAATGGGAACCCCACATCCATCTTATGGCTAAAACTCTGGCCGACTAAAAGTTGGTTTTTATCCCAGAGAAATCCCAGATGGTGACCACGAACGACCACATCGAATGTCGTAGCCAATTGTTTGGTTACCGTAAAGGAAACATCTAAAAGTTTTGCTTGTGTGTCTGCAGTAAAGGCGTTTTTGGGGCTAAGAAGGCACTCCTCCAGGGTGATCGTCCTTACTCGAAGAGAATCTAGTTCTTTTATTGGCCACCGTTTAATAGTCACGTCTTTACCTGAGCCCTCCAAAGATAAGTCAACGGGAATAGACATCTGTTGGTTAAAGGACATTTCCGGATATCGGCCTCCGGCCATCCACGAAATTTGTACTCTCCGACCATCGGGTGCGTTGTTCCAAGTTTGGCTTGCGTAACCATTTCGACCGTGCTCGAAGTTACGCGGCTTTGTGTCTACTGAGAAGTTGAAACCGTCAAATGTACCCACTAAGTAGATGCCACTTGCCCCAGAAAAAATCCAACGCTCTTTTCCGGCGTCGTCAGTCATTGGAAAGAAGTCCGGACATTCATTGTCTCCCTCGAGTATGATGTCCTGTAGGTGTGTCCAGGTTTTCGCGTCGCTGGAGGAAAGGAGACAAAATTTCTCATCATTTAAGTAGAGCGCCATTATCCAGCAGGCCCGTGCTTCATGCCAAATTACCCTCGGATCTCTGTTTTCTGCCTCTATCCATTCAATTATTGGATTTTGATCATGCTTTTTCCAGCTTTTACCTCCATCCTGACTATATGCAAGACACTGTGTAAATTTACGTGGAGGTTCTGCATGCATACCTGCGGCGGTATAGAACAGCAATATAGCGCCGGCGCCAAATCCGGCGCTATCTGTGTGGTCCACTACGGCGGAGCCAGAGAAAATACTTCCCATCTCGTCCGGCTCAAGAGCATTATCAGATTGCTTCCAGTGAAGCAAATCTTCGCTGTAAGCGTGGCCCCACCACATCTTCCCCCATGTGGGAGCCTCTATGTTGTGTTGAAAGAAAAGGTGCCAAATCCCTCTGTCATGCACAAGGCCATTGGGATCATTAAGCCAGTTCTCTCGGGAGGTAAAATGAAACTGGGGGCGATGTATTTCCGTGTAAAGACCCATGGGCGTTATGTCCGCTCTTATTAGTTAAGTCAGCCTGCGCTGATAATTCATTAACGTAAAGTGTCAAAATTTGTGTGTGAAGAGGCTATCACCCATTTTTGTTTTGGGTGGATTCGTTTCGTACGGTCACTTTGACGCGTGCTCGTCTAAAATGATGCAGGCATAATTCAATCAATTATTCGGACAGGAAGGAAATGGATGGCAGATTTTAGTCTTTCAGGACAAGTGGTCATTGTGACTGGTGCGGCAGGTGGTATTGGGCAGACCATGACCCGTCAGTTTTCAGATGCGGGAGCGACCGTTGTATTGGCAAGTAGGAACGAGGGTGCTCTGAATTTGTTGGCAAATGAACTAGGTGGCGCTCCAAATCTGGTTGTTCCGACAGATATCACGGACCCTGTGGCTGTGGATAATCTGGTCGAGAGTACTGTCAACGTTTATGGCCGTCTAGACGCAATTGTAAACAATGCCGGCGGCGGGGCGAGACCGTGCTTGCCAGAGGAAATCGTTTATTCAGACTGGGTGAAGCTTATTGATGTAAATCTTACCGCTACATTCAATTGTTGTATGTCGGCCGGTCGGCAGATGATCAAGCAGAAGTCGGGCAAGATCATCAACATCTCATCGACGGCGGGTACAAAAGGAAATCCAGGTATGCTGCACTATTCCGCCGCTAAGGCAGGAATTCTCAGTATAACTAATAATCTTGCATTTTCTTGGGCCAAGCATAATATTTGCGTAAATTCGGTCGTGCCCGGTATGGTTGCCACACCTGCGATGATTAATTACGGCATTATACCCCCTGCCGTGAACGAGGCTGGAGAGGAGATTCCGCGACTCACCCGCCCGCCTGGACCGGGGGACGTTGCAAGTATGTGCCAGTTTCTCCTTTCACCTGCTGCAGACTTGGTCACTGGAGAGGCGATCCCTGTAAGATCTTGGGAAAAAACCGATAGATTTTGGGATTAAGCAAAAAAAGGAACGATTTATGTTTACCACATTGATAGAGACGATAGAGGATTCACTGGAGCTTTTAGGAGGCAAAGGCCGCTCACTTGCCAAGATGAAGATGGCCGGATTTAATGTGCCAGGAGGTTTTGTGGTTACCGCAGACGCTTACCGAACATTCATTGAAGAAAACGGTCTTCAGCTCGATATTCTGAGCGAAGCGAAGCCTGAATTGAGGGCGGGTTATCCAGTTTTTGACAAGTGTGCCGAGCGAATACATGGTCTGGTGATGCATAAGGCGATTAACGGCGCCATGCTTGAGGAGATAAGGTCTGCTTATAGTTCTATCGGTATTGATGTGCCAGTGGCTGTGCGCTCTTCAGCGAATGCTGAAGATTTACCAGATTTTTCGTTTGCAGGTCAGCAGGAGACTTACCTGAATGTCCGTGGAGAAACCGCTGTTGCGGAGGCGGTTCAAAAATGCTGGGCGTCATTATGGACCGCCCAAGCAATTAGCTATAGGCACCAGAACGGCATCGACCAAGGCAGCGTCGCTATGGCTGTCGTTGTTCAGGTGATGGTACCGTCTGAAGTGTCAGGCATACTGTTTACTGCCAATCCAGCCACTGGGGAGAGGTCCGAGATCATCCTGAATGCCAGCTTTGGGTTAGGAGAAGCGGTAGTAGGTGGCGAGGTCACCCCCGACACATTTGTTGTTGATCGGGATGATTTATCGGTCAAGGAGTCCATTTTGGGGCCCAAAGAGCATCAGGTGGTATATGACGGGGATCAGGGCGTACGGATGGAGGCAATTTCCGATGCCGATCGAGAAAAGTCATGCATGTCGGCTGGTATGATCAAGGAGTTATGTGCTGGCGCCCTAGAAATTGAGGCTCTTAATGATGGACAGCCTCAGGATATAGAGTGGGCGTTTTGTGGTGGTGTCTTACATCTGCTGCAATCGAGGCCCATAACAAATCTTCCAGTCCAACCGATTGAGCTTGATTGGATTCCCACGCCGCCAGCGAAGTATGTAAGCCGTAGGCAGATTGTTGAAAATATGCCCGCACCAATTTGCCCATTATTTGAGGAGCTCTATCTAACCGAGGGTCTCGAATTTACCCGAAAGAAAACTGGTAGTGTGACGATGGTGGGAGGAGGACCAATGTTTGTCACCGTAAATGGATGGGCTTACCAGCGATTTGACTGGCCCTTGATCCATGAGCAGGTGAAGGAGCTTGAGGATGTCGGAAATGTCTCAGAGGAGGATATTGAGGCTGCTGAGTGGGGGGCAGCCCAGGAGGCACAATTCAAGCATTTATACCAAAGGGCCGCTGAAGCAGCCCCAAATGATGTTAGTCTCTTTAGGAGTGAATTGAATGAAGAGGATAGAAGGTGTTTTGACCAGTGGTATGATGACCAGTCCGAAGACGGCTTAGACCGAAAAATTACAATTCCGGAGAGTGAAAATACCACTTATGTGGCGTTTAATCATGTTGCACAAAATGATGCACAACTTAAGAAGTGGTATGAGGGTGCGAAGCCTCGTATAGAGGCGACCGCAGAGCGCTGGCGTGCGCTTGATATCCATAGTGCTTCAGATGATAAGCTTCTTGAAGCTATTGTCGACATGGGGATTGCTGAAGGGGATTACTGGTCAAACGATTCGAGTCATACGTTTGGATGTGCCAAGTCTACTGATGACCAGCTCCAATGTTTCTTACGTGAGACCCTCCCTGAGCACAATTTTATAAGCGGTCAATTTTTATCTGGTATCGAATCAAAGACCATGCAGTCTAATGCAGACCTTTACGAAATTGCCGAAAAAGTAAGGTCAGATAAAGATTTAACTTACACTGTGTTGGTGGTGCCCTCTCCATTTTTGATGCAGGCGCTTCGAGATCATGAAAAAGGGGGACCAGTTGTTGCAGCTATAAATCGGTATCTCCAGACCTACGGTCATCAGGGCTATTCTATGGACTTTATTGAGCCAACGCAGGTAGAAGATCCGTCTGCTTTGTTTGCGTCACTGAAATCCATGGTTCGCGATTCAGATTATCATCCTAGCAAGCAATCATTAAAGGCAACTGCTATTCGAGAGCAAAAGCTTGCAGAGATAACTGAACTGCTTTCAGGGCTTGAATACTGGCAGTTTCGGTTTCGGTTATGGTTTGCGCTTAAATACAACTACATCCGCGAGGAGGTAGCCTTCCGATTCGGATACACTTGGTCTATCTTCCGACCGGTAGCATTTGAGCTTGGTCGGCGTTTAGAGGAGTCCGGCTCTTTCAAGGAGGCTGAGGACATTTTTTTCCTTACGACTGATGATATTAAGAGAGCGATCGATGCGAGAAGAGTCGGTTCTGCTATGCCTGAATTGGGATTGATCGCTGCAGAGCGACGAGAGTTTCGTGAGGCTGCTAAGTTGCATCACCCTCCAGGAACCCTCCCGGCCGTTGCGAGTGCAGTTAAAGGAATTTCTTTTAAAGAGACGCAGATAAAAAATGACGAAAGCAGCAATATAATGCGTGGTTTCGCTGTTAGTTCAGGCAAGATAACCGGTAAAGCGAGTGTGGTGATTGGACCTGGAGAGTTTGATAAGATGGTTCCGGGAACCATCTTGGTGAGTCCTCTCACGACACCTGCTTGGACACAACTTTTTGCTCATGCCGAGGGTCTTGTCACAGATGTGGGCAGCATTCTCGCGCATGGTTCGATCGTAGCGAGGGAGTATGGTATACCGGCTGTTCTTGGCGTTGGAAATGGAACTAAGCGAATTAGACATGGACAGATGATTACCATAGACGGTGACGCGGGCACGGTGGAAATACATGAAGATTAATTGTTGGTGATGGTAAAAGGGCAGCTGGAATGCTGCCCTTTTACTACTACTAACGTATTGGAAACATGTTACAGATTATCATAAGTGACTTGTAGGTGAATCGCTCTCGGCATGGAAATTAAGCCGGGTCCGCCCTCAGTGAACACCATGCCATACATCCCGTCAAAGTCGGTTGCGTTAGTTAGGGATACGTTAAAGTCCCAACTGTCACGCCTGACGCCAGCGCTGAGGCTCAGATTTTTGTATCCAGATGGAGCTGGTTTATAGCAGCAAAGATCACCCATCACAGAAGCGAGGGTGCTGAATGCATTTATTTTGGAACGTGATGCATATGTTCCTGACGCATACATCTGGCTACCATTAGATAACTCCTGCTGATAGTTCAAGCTTAACGAGTGCGTGGTAGGAGAATAATTATAGAGTTCTCCGCCCACTTTTACCGCTCCCGGGAACCCTGTAACAACTGCTGGATCGGGAACCGCAGTGACCTCTGTGTCTGTAAAACCTCCGGCGTACGTCAAGCTGAGATTATCCGTCAGGTTTGCCTCGACGGAGACTTCGATAGAAGTTACGTCTGCATCTGTGTTACCCATAGGAAGCGCGAGCGCTGAGGGGATATTCAGTCCGGCACGCATTGCAAGATCCTCCCACTGGCCTAAGGCGTAAACAAGCTCTAGCTTGAGGTCCCCATCATTCAGTGTCCATTTGGTTCCGATTTCCGTACTCACCAAATCGGTCGAATCCTCTGGTATAAGGCCAGTAAGATTGGCATCCCTCAATGCAACGAGGTTTGCGCCAGAGACCCTAATAGGAGCACGTGAGGCGGTGGAACGACTCAAGTAAACTAGGCCATCCTCCTGTGGTTTCCACTCAATACCAACTCGATAGCTAGTATTATCATGGCTATAAGGCTCGACTGCTTCCGGCGTTAATACGTATCCAGTGAAGGGCCCCGTTGCTGGATCATCATAGCCATATACATCTGCTGTCGCTCTCATAGTTAATGAAGACGCCTCAGATGCTTCCTCATCATGGCTTCGGATACCCCCAAAGATACTGATGGTATCGCTGACGTCGTATGTCAGCTCGCCATAAAGAGCAGTAGCCTCTTGAGCACTGGCAGTTCTTGAATCGTATTCTCCATAGGTTGCATAGTTGTATTGAGTGCTTCCGGTGCCTTCAGAATCAAAGCTCATGTAACCAACAATCCATCCCAGAGGTCCATCACTCTGGGAGACCATCCGAATTTCGTGGCTAGTGGTTTTTGAGGGAGTATCGGAAATTGTAACGATACCATAACTGAAGTCCTCCTGATTACCATCTCGTGTCTTTACATCTACGTCGCCGTAAGAGTAAGTGAGGTTGGCAAAGCCGAGATCAAATTTGGCCAGCGCCGTGGTCCATGCAGTATGGTTTTTATTCCTAAAGATGCCGTCAGGGAAAACCTCAAGGCCAAAGTCCCAGCCGATTTCGGCTACTTCCATGACTCCATTATCCGATTGTTTGAGACTGGTTCCGGGTAAGAAGAAGTAATCGGTCTCCCATTCTGAATGGGTCAAAGTCAACTCGACCGAATCTGAGGGCATATATGTGACCTTTGTCCTCATAGTAACTCTTTCTTCTTCATGGGCATAATCGACTTCGGGCCTTCCTTGCACAATTCCGTGACCGGGATCTGTCTCGGAGAGGTAAGAAATCCTTATTCCCAATTTGTCTTCTACGATGGGCACATTAATTACGCCGCCATAGGTAAGGCCCATGTCACCTCCTTTACCATACGACATCATTCCGGTGCGGGCGAGGTATCCTGTTTCACTTAAATTGACCGGAGCAGTTCTCATTATTACGCTGCCCGCGGATGAGTCTTGCCCATATGTGGTTCCTTGAGGACCTCTTAAGACCTCTATTTGATCGAGGTCAAAGGTTCCAAGGGGAGGAGGGGTCATGGTGTTGATGTCGATGAAAGGAATATCGTCTATATAGTAACCGACCGGCTGCATTCCTCCACTCGCATTGGTTTGCGTAATCCCCGCGCCCCTGAGCATAATCCCATCGCCTGCGGGCGGTTTTCCACCTTGCGTTATTGCCGTGGTGGCACCTGGGACTAAGTTGTAAATGTCCGTTACATCTCGGTATATCGGCATTGAAAGTGTTTGTCTGGGTATCGCTTGCACAGATTGCGGGATTTCCATGACCGATTCTTCTCTACGTGTGGCAGAAACAATTATTTCATCAACCTCTGCCATGTCGGTATCATCTGCGATCGAGACGAAGGATGCTGGATACAGCAGACCTAAAGTCATTATACGTATTGCTAAAGCGTGTTTCATCTTCCCCTCCTGACTGATTTATTTTTCTAGTTCGGCAGAAATGCTCTTGCCTGCTTGTGAGCACACCAAAAAAGTGTAGTAGATCTCCCAAAGTTTTGGGTAGCCCTTAATTTACACTTTCCGAAGCCATTGTGAGCCTTGCTAATTTTACGTCTTAGTTTAAAAGCAAATAATATATCGATCAAGTGAATTGTCGTATTCAACATCAATAAAAGCACAACAATCTAGGGTTGGGGGTTTATATTAAAAGGGTCTTAATCGCACGGTGCTAATTGTAAGTTTGTTTTTTTCAGTTGCCCTCCATTGTTTTGCCGATGATGTAGCGGCCGATGTTGAGGAAATAACCAGTGCAGCCGGTCTTCGTTAAAGCGCGGATAATCGCTTCAAAGATAAACTTACTTCATTTAGAGAGCCTGGCGATGCTCCATTGGAACTACACACCGGCATCGTCACTACTTCAGCGGATCCAATGGAAAACTTTGGCGTAGACTCAGTTGAGGTCAGTCGAAGACAGAACGATCTATCTGATTAGAAGCAAAATAGAGCGGGCACCTTTGCTCATATCGTTAGTTGATCAGCAGCAGGTCACAAACGCCGGTTTTGCTGACATTGCAGCCGCCTCAGCGACGTGAGGTGTGCAGATTGCCATTGAGTTGGGTGCAAAGTTCACTCTCGCAGTTGGTGCAATTGACATGGAGGTCGCCGTGTAATTAACGAGTGGAGTGAGATACCATTCCTGCAGAACTTGGGTAATTGGGTATCTGCCACCATCAGTGGTAAGGCTGGAGACAAATCCTCCTCAAGACGATAATCAACTACCAGGTCAACAGTAATCTGTGACTTGCTTATGCCGGCCCTTTTGTTGGTAGCGAGATCTCAGCCATTCCCGCGAGTAAACCTAACTATCCACCAATTCCTCAGATGTGTGGTGAGCGTTACAATTATAATTCCAACATCCATGCCGTAACGGTAAATTACTCCACTGATCTGTTGAATGGATGGGAAGGTTACATGAATGGAAGCTATGCTCACAGGCTTAAAATGAACGGTTCTAAGTCATAAACACATGCTGGCAACACTAAATCATCTGCTGCTTGGCCAGCACGTAGATATGGTAACCTGACCATCGGTGCCACAAAAGACGAGAAGAGCGTGAGTTTGTCGATAACCAATCCGACCAACTTTAACGAGACATACATAGGCGGGTCATCCATGTTGATGGTGGACATTGCGCCGTTCTAGTTTATAAACGAGTTTTGCACTCATCGGTTAGTTAAAGCAGCATGTAGCACAAAAAAGTTTAATCGAGCGAAATGCAACTGAAAGACTACCTATTTTTATTGATCTTCTATTGCGATGGCTCTGACCCAAGTGCCCTCCATCCGCTCGACATTGAGTGGCAAGCTTATGAAGAAAACGCGATCCTGTGATAGCGATCCTATATTTGCGAGAGGGTACACTATCGGTATATTGTTGCCTGTCATCGCTCTATGGGTTGGACTGTTGCCCGGTTCAGGTCCGTCGTAGTTTGTTTCCCATGAAATTCCGGGGACTCCGACCCCCAACATTTTGATCCTCTTCTGTTCAGCGAGCCAGTATGAGGTGTCTCCTGCGAGTGTGGGTTGCTCATCGCCGCTCCAGCAGCTTGTTAATAGAACAATATCACCCTCTTGAACTTTTGAAAGATGCTCGGGCAGAATTAGGCCGGCTTTTAGATCATCCAGCACACACACACAAGCTTCACCGTGGTAAGTGCTCAAAGGAACGTCCCATATACCCTTCATTCCATCAGGAAGGCCGGTCCAGTTGTCATTATGTCTTACGCCTAACTGGATGTGAGCGCCCATGTGACCGCTAAGCCCTCCAATCGGCCAGTCGCTTACTGTACCAATATTTGCGCCAATTAAGTGCTCCATGGTGCCATCAGTTTCATTTATAGTTTCCTCACTGAGCCATTTGTGACCATAAACGTCATCTGTCCCCTGTTCGATGGACCCATCGATTCTAGCTACCCTCGCAACTAATTTTTCAGTGAGGTCAACAATTTTCTTTCCCTTCAAGCTGATCATCTGTGCACCTCCGGAGATTCAAAAGCAACTGCTCGGACAAAGCTCGCCTCTAGCTTGGGTACATTTAGCGGCGCTCCGTAGAAGAAAACGCGATCTGAATTGATGTGATCGATGTTAACAAGGGGATGAACAATCGGAATGTTAGCGCCCAAGAGCATCCGTCTGATGGGGGAGTTTTCAGGAGCAGCGACTTTTAGATCATACTGCCACTCGATACCGGGGTATCCCAGACCTAGCATCTTAATTTCTCGGTCCTCTATCAACCACTTTGTTGTGCGTGGCGAGAGCCATGGCTGCTCCTGGCCGGAAAATGGACTTGTCATAAGAACGATGTCACCCTTCTGCACATTATCAAGATGCTCTGGGAGTATTTCCTCGCCACGAATATCGCCGCGTTCTGCTTTCGTGAGCCAGAACTTTTTCTTCGGATATTCTTTGGGGTAATTTGATTCTTCCTCAACTGCCTTTGGCTTGAGGCGCGCGAGATTAAATACGGAAGCTTCTCCCATGAACGTACTTAGATCCATTTCCCAAATTCCCTTCATTTCTTTGGTAATACCTTTCCAATGGCTTATATGACCTTTCCCGCCTTGCACATGCGATCCAATGTGTGACGTCATACGCTGCCGACCTAATGTGTCGTCATCTTGAAGCGCCCCGTATATGGAAATATCCTTTGGGGCTGCATAAACAGTAAATAAGGAATTATCTGGGGGGAAACGTCCTTCCCACATTACCCACTGGTTACCGTAAGGATCTGGTTTACCCTCCTCTACAGTACCATCAAGACGATTGATTCGAGGTATAATCCTAGGGCTTAAGTCAATTGCCTTGTAACCGTCCAGTGAAAACATAATTGGAACCTCTACTATTTTTTTTACAGAGTAAACTCAGCAACATTCTTATACAACTCAACCGGTTGAAAGATCACCCATAACCGATAACAGTGCGCACAATGGTGCTAATTTCTCTCAGCCGCACGCATACGCTCAAGAGCATCGAACACAAAATCCTCCTTGCCAATAGCCCCGGCTTTGAGAACAAAAGATACTGGATTTTTGCCAGCTTGATGGCAGTACCCTCCGCTAAGGTTATCGAATGAGGATACTTCTACATTTTTTATTCTGAGGGAATTTATTACCTGTCCTGATGTCTCTCCGCCGCCGACTATGAACTTCCTAACACCCAGATCAAATAAACCTTTCGCCACCTTGCCAAGGATACGATCAGCCTGATCTGCCGCACCTTTCACACCGAGAGCAGTTTGGGTACGTTTTAACTCGTATGAATCGGCGGAGGAGGAAATAGCAATTGGACCATTGTTTATGTGTTGTTTGGCCCAATGCAGGATCTCATTTAAATATCCTTGATCTTCACCAGCTTTAACGACGTCTATGCGAAATATGGGATGCCTTTTTTCAAAATACTCCAGCTGTCGGAGAGTTGGGGCCGCGCAGCTTCCGGCTATGAATGCTTCGCCTCCGGGACTTGCGGGAAGGAGTGTCCTCGGTATTTTTTGCGATAATTGATTTAACCCTTTTTTCCATGCTCTGGCCAGGAATACAGGCAGCGCATCCGCCCCAGTAGTCAGAGGCCAGTCTAAAGCCAGTTCTGCAATACGCTCAAGGTCATTATCATCTACAGCATCAGCGATAAAGAACTTCTGACACTTGTTTTGTTCGATATACTCTACTATCGCGGCTTTACCGCGGAGTAAAATAGAATGTGACAAAAGACCTACTGAGTGCCTTGATTGCGACTGTAGCACTTCAACGAGGTTTGAGTTTGTCATGGGCGTTACAGGATCAACACGCTTAAATGACTCTCCTAAGGGTGTCAATCCAAGGAACATCCTCCCTTGAAATATGGTCACCGTGTACTCTGGAAAGGCGGGGCAAAAAAGAGTGTATTCACAGTTCAGCGCTTCAAGCATAGCGTCTGCAATGGGACCAATGTTGCCTTTTTTCGTAGAGTCAAAAGTGGCGCAATACTTGTAGAAAAAGCGTTTACAACCAATTTCCTGAAGAGCTTTGACCGTCTGTATCGCTTCTCTCTGTGCCTCCACAGGATCAATCAGCCTAATTTTCCTTGCCACGACTACAGCGTCAGCTGTCGATTCGGCGACAGAGGAAAGACCATCGATGGAGCTTACGAGAGGGCATTCAACCCCCTCGCGCTCGAGCAGACTGGCCACCATCATTCCACCAGTAAGGTCGTCCGCGAGTATTCCAAGTTGAATCATTGCATTTTAACCCAAATTAATCCTTGGTGATTGATGTTACTCTATCGGGTGGTACAGATACCAATACTTCGATTGCATTTAATTTATGGG
Source organism: Porticoccaceae bacterium (assembly GCA_902562425.1). Classification (GTDB taxonomy): domain Bacteria; phylum Pseudomonadota; class Gammaproteobacteria; order Pseudomonadales; family Porticoccaceae; genus TMED48. The sequence goes on from CACETF010000008.1 coordinate 78,190, forward strand.
TGAAGAATACAGTTCTTTTCTGGAAAAACAGTCTTGCATCACTCACTATTGGGTTTGTTGATTGTGCGGATCTGACGTTTATGACATATTTAAAGACGCGCCTCGGTGAAATAAGGGGAATTGATGACGGAAAAGTAAAAAGTTTTTTAGGAATACGGTATGGACAGTCGCCAACGAATGGTCGTCGGTTTCTTCCTCCACTAAGGACATGCCCATGGACAGGCACTTTTGATGCGACAACCTATCCGAATAGGGCAATGCAACTCAAAACTGAGAGCTCGAGAGGTGAACCGATAGAAGGTGATATGGACGAGGATTGCTTGTTTTTAAACATTGTGACGCCCTCCAATAATACAAAATTATGTCCAGTTCTGCTCTGGATTCATGGCGGTGCATTTATCAATGGGTCTGGAAATGAGTTTGATGGATCGGTTTTGGCGTATCAGGGTAATGTGGTGGTGGTGACTGTGAACTACCGCTTGGGATTATTTGGGTTTCTCGATCTTTCAATTCATGGTAGGCGCTATGCCTCGTCCGCATCAAATAATATTTCTGATCTAATTTTAGCACTCCAGTGGCTACAGGAAAATATCGGCGATTATGGGGGGGATTGCAATAACGTGACAATTTTTGGTGAGTCATCCGGTGGGAGCGCCGTGCTTGGACTTCTTGCCGCACCATCGGCAGATAACCTTTACCACAAGGCAATAGCTCACAGCCCGACCTGTCCTTATAAAACACTATCGGACCCGACTGATCTTATTCTGAAGCAGCTAAATGTTGACAAAAACGAATATATCGAGACGCTTTTATCCATGCCAGCAAAAAAACTAGTCGATTTAAAGGGGTATTATGGGATCTGTGTGGATGGCTTAGTGGTTACGCGATGCGCCTATGAGGCTATCAGAGATAGAGGTGCTTTGGGAGTTCCCCTTTTGATCGGTACCAACCGTGAGGAAGGTACCTTATATACGTCGGGAGAGGACGAAGCGCAAGACCATTATCCCGCTTGGAACATCGGTCTTGCGAAGCAGACACTTTGCGGGGGGGATCCAACGAAATATCTTGCCGCATTGGCGAGAGAGTATCCAGACGCTTCTCCAGGAAAATTTCACGAAATGATTTGGACAGACATGTTCCGAAGAAATAGTCTCATAGCAGCAGAACTGGCTTCTGCTGCAGGTCCCGGTGGCTGGTTTTATAGGTTTGATTACCCCGCAAACTTACCTAGGTATCGAAAGCTTGGGGCTACCCATTCCTGTGAGATGGCCTTTACCTTCAACCTTTTCGCAAAAAAGGATGCTAGGGGACATATCTTCCATGACAGAGATAACCCCGATGTAAGGCGTTTAGCCAATATCTGGTCCGATACCATAATTGGGTTTGCAAGAACAGGACAACCGAATGGCTTTGGTTTACCCCACTGGCCTAAATACCGATCCCCAGACAGACAGTGTCTTATATTTGATGCGAGGCCTCGAATAGAGGCCGACCCTGATGAAATTCACCGAGGACTTTGGGATTCTTAATTGATACCGATACACTGAATATAATACTAGCTCTTTTTTTAAATTTCGCAGTTTATTTTGGTTCATACCATATAGGTGAGGAGTAAGCGCGCTCTTGAATGACTCTTGGTGGAGGGTCCATCTTCCCTCCCCATGGATCATAGCTTGGACTTTTTACAGTTGTTTCATAGATGTTTGCGTCGTATGTATTCCACCGAGGTGTCGGTATCTGCAGTACCCTAGCGTAATAGAATGCAGACTCATCAGGATGAAAATCTGGATCTCTCCAGGCTACTTCCAAAGCAGGACTTCCGACGGTATTTCGGTAATTAGCAGCAGATATGTTCACTGTGGATTTTATAGGAGGAACCTTACCATTTTCTTTTAGAGTTCGTTCTCCCGACCACACTACATCATAGACTTTTTCGTGAAGAGTACCCTGTTGATCTCTCCAGCCTTTGATAACCTGAAGTCTGTCAAGATTCGCGCCATCTGGCTCCCGCATTGCAGCGATAAGGAAGTGTGGAACCCCGTTTTGCTTGTCCATCACTAAATCTCCCCCCATTGGCACTCCTTTTTTGTATCCTATCTTTGCGATATTTGGACTTGAAGCATCATAATTATTAAAATCCCAGCCCCCGAAAAATCTCAGAATAATTCTTGGTCCGGTTGTGGCGTAGACCTCTCGACGCTTCATTGCAGAAAAAATAGCTTCTCGAGTATTTTCTGTTGCCCATATTGCGGCATAACCTGATGCAGAAAAAATAGATGATCTAGCAGCTCGAAACGGATTAGGTTGGTCCGTAGCCATTTTGCCCCAGAAGTTTTTTTCATTTGCTGTCGCTAGCCCGGTATGTGAGTCTGTAGACCCAATTACCCCGAATTTGAAGGGATTGACGGCTACGTCTGCTCGCCGATCAAGTCCTGTTTTTAACGCCCCCCTTACAAATGATCGTTCAGCGATTTTTTCTTCAGAAATACTTGACGAGTCTTTATGACGATAACTTGATACCACGTCCCACCATGCGTCTTCAAAACTCGCAAATTCGTCATCCGGCGAAACCAACGGGTGAGTCTCACTGTCACCTTTGATCTGCGTCACCTCGACTATTGGCTCTAAAGAAGAGCGGGTGACAGCATAGCCTTTTGTAATGGGTAATCCGTGGAAGGTCTTTGAAGCAAACATCTTTCCGCCGCTTAGGTTACTATTATGAGGGATAGAAATTACACCGCTCCCAGTAGTACCAATATACCTCTCGAGAAATGACCATAGGTCCTCAGGGTTGTCACTATCATTTGATGAAAACGGAATAATTTTCTTGGTGTGCTCAGGTCCACCAGCAAATAGAACATTACGATGTAGGCCCCCGCTGCTATATTCGTATCCGGAAAATGTAGTAAAACTTCCTGGATCGTTATATTTCTCAGCTATATCAACTACACTGTTCCATACTTGTTGTCTAAACTTTTTATCGATCATAAAGCCCGATGCTTTCATTGCCTTCCCGTAGCTGAGGGCTTCTGCACCAGCTCTGAAATCTTGCTCCGTCTCGGAAGCAAGTACTTCGTCTGCAACGGGAAGCTTTTTCAGCTTCTCGAGGACAGTTCTTGCTGATTCGGTGTTCAGCAGGCTGGGATCTCCCGCTGCTAAACGGGGAAAGACTCCCATATTTTCGGCATGGTCAGACACCATCAAAAAATCAAGGGGGGTTACGAGCTGCGCTGCGAGGCCATTGCTTATAATTTGCTCTCCCCTGGCAAATCGATAAGCCTCGTCCGGTGTGGTTCTTGACCCTAAGGGATATGCATCTGCAGAGAGGTAGGTGTGCACATGGGTATCCCCCCACAATGGCCTGCTTGGGTAGTTCGGGTTTTCTGGAGACGAGGGGGTCTCAGCGTTTATTTGCGCCAGTAGGCAAAGCACCGAGCTGCCCACCACTATTCGTATTGAGGACCTCTTTAAACTATGTTCGTCACGCTTAGCTTCCATTTCGATGATCCAGGCCCCACTTAAATGGTAGCCGATATCGTATTTTTAACTTCCAGCGTCCGTCTTGCAAGCTCCGTCATTGTGATTTCTTGGAATCCAATCACGTTAGGTTTAATAGTATCATTGAGTGGTGAGACGAGGCTGGAATCAAGTTTTGAATGACCTTTTATGGCGCCTAAAATGGAGCCACATGTGGCTCCATTACAGTCTGTATCCCATCCACCCTCAACTGATAGGCATACAGATTTATGAAAATTCTCATCTCCGTAAATCATAGCACCTATCACGACTAGGGCGTTGTTAACAGTGTGGACACCGCTAAGCTCACCAAAATTTGCCTCAACCCAGTCCATGTACATGTGAAAATCGTCAAGAGTATTCGCTTTATTCAATGCGGCCCTTGACGCCTCAGCGAGCTTACTATTTTTGGGGATTTCCGACAGACCGATCGTTATAAGTTCCCGTGGATTTGATTCCACAAAGGCTGCCGCTATAATGGCCGCAAACATCATTTCACCGTAAATGCCATTTGCTCGGTGGGTCCAGCATGCATCTCGATAGGCGAACTCGGCAGCAAGCTCTGGATTTCCTGCACATGCATAACCCCAGCCATCCGCCCTAATTTGAGCCCCAATCCACTCCCTGTAAGGATTACGATAAGAACTCGTGTACTCTGGTGTTACCCAGTTTGACTTCGCTCTGCGAGGGACAGCATTATTATAGTTTAATATCGCTTGGGTCTCTGCGGTGCAAATTACATTGTAGGGAAGGCTCTGATTCCAAGTGTGCGCGACGTGACGCCATGTAAACTGAGGTCCATACTCCTCCAATATCTTTAGCGCGATGAGCGTGTAGTGGATGTCGTCATCGGGCTCCATATATGAGATGTTCTCTCGATGGGATTTGGGGCAGTGGATTGTGAGTTGGTCGCCAACATCTTTTCCGCTGAAGTAATGATCCAGAGGCCAGTGATTTCGATTTTCAAGATATGACCTGATTAGGTTGCGACCGACTATCCCGTCTTTCCCACTTATGCCCATGCCCTCAACGGGCTTACCCAAAGCGCAGCCAGCAGCCCTACCCGTCCAAGCCCCATGCAATTTATCAAACAACTCCTCTTGACCCAGAGCTTCAAGTTTCCTGGGACCTACTGGTCGTTTATTTTTTATCTCTGAAAGGATATTGGGTTGGTCATAGCGAAAATTAGAGGAAACCTCGAGCTTACTCAAAGAATTATATATCTCTTCTAAAGCTTGAAAGTTCATGTCATTTTTGTCTTTGTCTTTTGCAAGTTCAGCCACTTGATCGTTTAAACTTTTTGGCACAACTACACCCTCATATCTCAGCTGGGTGAGTTCGGATTTGACAAGTTCTAAAGGGGTATCCCATCCAGCGAAGGTCATTATTTGCTCCTCATTTTGGTAATTTAATCAGTAGAAATCTTTCACTCTGCTGCTTAATCTACCGTTATCGATTGAAAGTTCGGCGATCTTTTCTCAACGAAAGATGACACGCCCTCTTTGAAATCTTCTCGTTTAAGACTTTCATCCATCCACAGTTTCGATTCTTCCATGGACATTCCAAGCTCCTGATTTAGATGTCGGTAGACCTGTTTTTTCATCATCATAATAGATATCGGAGCTGAGGTTTTGGCGATTTCGTTTAGGTATTGTTTCGCTTCAATAGCAGATTTGCCGGTTTCGCAAAGACGATTAGCGTATCCAATTCGAAAGGCCTCCACCGCATCCAGTCGTTTCGAGGTCCAGAGTAGGTCTAATGCATTAGAGGGCCCCACAAGTCGCGGTAGCATCCAACTAGTTCCATGCTCAGCGATCAGTCCTCGCGGCCCAAAAGAGGTTACAAATTTAGCGGTCCGGTCTACGAATCGGAGATCACAGAATGTCGCATAACTGAATCCAAGTCCTGCACTAGCGCCGTTCACGGCAGCTATCAACGGTTTTCGCAAGCCGAGAAAGTAGGCCGGAGAAGACAGAAAATTTGGGTCATTGTCTGGATTGCCGGGATTTACTGAAAGTTTTTCGTGCGATTTCCGGATCGATGCCCCAGCCTTGCTCATCTCAGTCAACGAGCCTATATCAAAGCCGGAGCAGAATCCTTTGCCCGCACCGGTGAGGATAGTTCCTACAATTTTACCATTTCGCTCTGAGCAATCAAGTGCATGGCGAATTTCCGCCTGTGTTAGGTCGGTCAAAGCGTTTAACTTGCTGGGTCGGTTGATCGTGATGGTTGCTACAGGTCCATCGATTTCGTAGATAATTTCATCATATGCAAGAGGTCTAGTTTGTGATGTCATTTGTGTAATCTCCGATACGCCTTGTCACCTATCTTTTTGCAGATGTCGAGACCAAAATTGTGGGCGTCTAAAATTGCTTTCCGAAGCGATTCGTGTGTTACAGGCATCAGCATATTGTGGGCGATTGGCTTGTCCAATGTTGCTTCGATAAGAAGATTGAGAAAGTCTTGTTTTTTTGTCGAGAGTAAAATTTGTCCGAGATGGATTGGTAAACCAACCCTAGCAAAGAAGCTGGCTACTTTCTCTAAGTCGTTCGATCTTTCCATGGATAGTTGGGTCATGAGCCCCATCGCCACCATTTCCCCGTGCATAAAGTTTTGGTGAACAATCTGTATTTCCGGATAGGAATTACCAACAGCATGGGCCAGGGCGAGCCCACTGTTTTCGAAACCTAATCCACTGAGTAGAGTATTTGCCTCGATGATATGTTCAACTGCTTCATCATTACGGCGACCTCTTACCGCAATTGCAGCAGTCTCACCGTACTTGTACAAAGTTTGTGCGCATATTTCGCTGATTGCACAAGATGCGAGCGCGGGGCGTCCCCCAGACGCCGTTATAGTTTTGGGATTTGTAAGGCAAATACGAGCCTCATACCAAGTAGCCATCGCGTCCCCCATTCCAGACACGAGATACCTTTCTCCTGCGTCAACTATAACATCAGTGTCTACAATAACCATTGCGGGGTGCTGTGGATAAAATTCGATATTTTCTAGGATACCTTTTTCAGAGTAGATAGCAGATAATGCCGAGCACGGAGCGTCTGTTGAGGCTATAGTAGGAATTATTACGGCCGGAATATTTAACCGAAATGCGATGGCTCTGCCCGCATCAATAAGCTTTCCACCGCCGGTGGCAATAAGACATGTGATGTTTTGTCCAAGCATTGCATGTACTTGTGAATGGATCTCACTGAGTGAGCATTCTCCCCCGAAAATGAGTGGAGTTGCAGTTATGCCCGAATTGTCAAGGCTGGAAGAGATTTTCGGTCCTAAAACCCTGTGCCCGCGGATTGATGCCATCAATCCTGCCCTTTTTATGTCCAGTAGAGAGAGATAGTGTCCGACATGATTAATTATTCTAGGGCCTTGTATATATCGCTGTCCTGCAGCAAATATTCGCGGGGATGTTTCCCCTTTTTGGACATAGAATTGTCTAGGGAGGTATGGTTTTCCTTTCATTTTAAGATCCATTTGAAAGCGGTTTGTCATGGGGACTCATTGCAAAACTGGAGTTAGATCAATTTAGTTTTAGTGTTACTATTTGCAAATTTTGAACTAAACCCTTTATTACTACGTGACGGTTAAAAACTAACATGACTCGACTGGAAGCAATAGAGAAATTATGTGCACCGGGTCAGCCATTTGAACTCAATTTCACCCAAATACGAGGTCAACGCTGCAAGGTTTTTTCTCATGCGCCCGAGACTCTCCGTGATCTCTATGAGGAAACTCGGAGCGACTTGGAATATCTTGTTTTTGAAGGCGAGCGGATGACTTTCGAGGAGGTGTATCAGCATGCGAGCGCCCTCGGAAGCGCAATGATCAGTGAATTTGGAGTTGCTAAAGGTGATCGAGTTGCGATTGCAATGAGAAATTATCCAGAGTGGGTTGTTGCATTTTTTGCTGTAACCGCGATTGGAGCCATAGCAGTTTCTATGAACGCGCACTGGAGTTCGCGAGAGCTTTTTTATGGATTAGCAGATTGTAGGCCTAAGTTGATCTTTGTTGATCACGAGCGTTTAGATGATTTGTCAGCTGATTCGTCGTTACTGTCGGGCACAGAGATCATTAGAGTACGAGCTGAGGAAAATATAAACATTCGTTCTGATGAATACACTAAAATAGTGAGCAATCACTATGGATGTGATATGCCCTTTGTCAATATTAATGCAGACGACGACGCTACTCTTATTTATACATCTGGGTCAACTGGAAGACCCAAGGGTGTAGTATCAACTAATCGAAGCATTATTAGTGCGCTACTTTCATGGGAGCTTGACGCAGAATTACGATCTTTTCTGGGACAGTATGAACAACCCAAACCCTCTTACCAAGAATCCTTTTTGTTGTCGGTACCCCTGTTTCATGTGTCAGGCTCTCATGTAGGCATGCTCGCCAGTCTCCGATCGCAACGGAGACTCATCTTAATGTACAAATGGGACACAGAGACTGGAATGGACTTGATAGAGCGAGAGCGTGTGACTGTCTTTACCGCGGCACCAGCAATTACAGGCGACCTTATTCAAGCCGCATCTCAACAAAATCGAGACTTGTCGGGTCTACTAATTGTTGGGGGGGGAGGAGCTCCGAGGGCACCAGCGCAGGTTCATGAAATTGGAGAACTAGCTGAACATGTTGTTCCTTCAACCGGTTGGGGGATGACGGAGACTAACGCCATTGGCACTGGAATCTTAGGGACAACATATCTTGAACGTCCCTCAAGTAGTGGACAATGTGCTGCGGTTCTTGAGCTGAGAGTGGTAGACGCGGAGGGTAACATTTTAGGTCCTAATTCAAGGGGAGAACTTCAAGTCCGAGGCACGTCAATGTTCAGATGTTACTGGAACCGCCCGGAGGAGACTGTTATGGCTTTTGACAAGGACTGGTTCAAAACCGGAGATATAGCATACATGGATCGGGAAGGATTTTTATATATTGTTGATCGCGCTAAGGACATTGTTATTAGGGGTGGAGAGAATATTGCCTGCTTAGCCGTAGAGGATGCGCTGTTAGCACATACCGATGTAGTGGAGGCGTGTGTGTATGGGTTACCAGATGATCGTTTGGGTGAGACTGTTGGTGCGACTCTTCTTGTGAAGCGCAAAATCGACGCTGAAGTATTGGAGAGGTTTCTGGGCGATAGATTGGCAAAGTTCGAAATTCCCAGTCTCGTGCGACAGCAAACTGCTCCGCTACCAAGAGGTGCATCGGGAAAAATTTTGAAACGATTGCTTAGATTAGAGGCAAGTAAAGAGCTACGATCCCAAGCTGCTGGTAAATCCGAGAGGAATAGTTAGCATTCACAAATAGTGTGTTTTATCAAGGTGAGCGGTTCGTTTACTTTACGTTTGTCAAGCAATTGTCTCAGTTACATCACTTGAAATGTTAATCAAGTATTTTTTACACACTTTTATTCGTCATTGATAGGCTGTTGCTAAAATAACTGCATAACTAATTTATGCAGTTAATGTTTCTTCTTTGCAAAGAATCCCTATTCTTAGACTCTATGACCAAGTCACAATGTTATCCTTGAAATATAATGTGTGCTTAACCTCAATATTGTAAAGATTTTCGCGTCGACTATTGTGGTATGAGGGGGTAGGGGAGAGAGATTCTTTCTCAACTTTTTTATCGATATCGCGGGCACATCCGATTGCTTGGGTAAATTTTAACGGAGTTGAACGTCAAAAATCGATACGGGGATCTTCAACTGTAGATAATCTCGGAGATTCCGTTACTCTGTCCTCAATCCAAAACAGCAGCATTGTCACTAACTTGGTTACGTTTGTTGACGTCTTAAAAAACTCGGGTATTCGGTTCGGCATCGGATTTAGGGAACCCATTAGCAATGCAGGAATCCCGATATTTTACCAAATGGAGTGGAGACAAGTGATTTCGAATTGGATGGTGACATAGACTTGATGCTTGTGAGAGGTGACATCGGTTCAAATTTGCTTTATGGGAATCTCGGCAGTCTCCTATTTAAGGAAAGTCCATCTGTTGACGTGGTTCTCCAATGGGTCACATAACTTGATGCAACTGATCAATTCGGTTTTTTACGAATTTGGGGAAGAATACATCCCCCTCAACTGACGATATCTTTAGACGGATAATTGGCAAAACGAGTTGGGCTAGATGCTTTTTCAGAGGCTAGGAAGTAATAAGAGGGAGCCGAGACTAATCAGTGCTATTCCATTACTAATGTTTTTACTTTAATAATGGTCAAGGAGCGCGTGTTGCGTCTTTGTAGGATTAAGTCACGTACTGTCCAGTTTTTTTGGGGGGGTCGGAAATTTTGTATTCTTGATTACCAGTTTTTTCGGTCGGTCAGGTACAAACCTATTTGTTTTGATCTTCAATCGAATCGTTTAAAACTTCAATTAACTCAATAATTACTTTTCGTTCATCATTTGGAGGTAATAGGTGAGAGGAAGATTACGCACAAAAATCACTTCTGTTCGGCCTATCAACCGTTCAAAGTCAACGGAGTAGTCCTTAATTCATCACCGTCCTTCTTTTGCGGTTTTGGACTTCCTCTCTAAGTTGATGTGGTTACGACAGATACTATGGTTTATTTTGGATGATCGGCGAGTCTGAGTAATATTCGTGTAAGCACGGGTTGTAAATAATGCACTTTTTTAAGGAACCTTTAGCAAATTTTATATCAGATTGGCAATTTTTGGTGTTTATGATGATGCTTTGCAAAAAAACTCGCAGGCTAATGGACATGCTGTAAAAATAATTATGCTGTTTTAATGGGAGAGATAATAAAGAATCTGTCCAAGATTCGGTCATTTAGAGAGTAATCATCTTTTAGTTTAGGAGTTCTTTTGCGGCATTGAATAGATCGACTAATTGCCATCGTTCTTGCTACATCGTGTTTTTTGTTTTGCTTTTCTGTTGTAATTGAGGAGCTTTGTTTTAATAGAGCAACATAAGCTCGCGCTGTAAACTGGAAGACCTTTTTCTTAGTGGATCCTCAGATGAGTTATAATCTGCGTTATTTCTAGGCACTTGTGCTCCGACCATATTAAGGTACATCATGAGTTTATTCTTCAAATATGCAGCTTTGAGTTGCTCATTTTTTGCCAAGTCTTTTGTCTCACCTATATCATCGTCAATATTAAAAAGGGAATAAGAACCAGTTTCCCAAGTGTAGTGTAATTTCCATCCATCATAAATGATCGCTGAGGAGGGCCTCTGGACCTCGATTCTTCTTTTTTTTAACACATAGTTATAATGTGGGTAATGAAAGACCAGGCCGTCAAAAGGTCGAGATATTTTCCGTGCATTTGATAGAAGTAGGGGCTTTAGAGATCCTCCTTCAACCTCCTGCGGCCAAGATTTTCTGTTAGCTAGATCCATGATAGTTGGCAGGATATCCCAAGCGATGACTGGTTCTTTGTTGAGAGCATTAGCCGGAATTCCGGGCCCAGAAAAGATGAGGGGCACCCTCAAGCCTCCCTCAAAAAGTTGGTCTTTGTAACCTCTAATTGGACCATTCGCGCTCGATGAATTGTCCAATGAGGAATAGGTGCCGTTATCAGATGTGAAAATAATATATGTGTTATCCTCGATCCCTGCATCTTTTACTGCCCTGAGAAGTAATCCTATTGATTCATCCATGTCATATAGCATTGCAGCAAATAAAGCATCTGCATGACGAGCACCTTTTTCTTTGCTAATAAAACTATCTATTGTTTTAGGACGACTTTGGGCTTTTTTATGGACGGCAAAATGAGACAGCTGCAGATAGAAGGGGCGTCCCTCGGTAACTTTTTGTTTTAACCAGGATACGGCACTATTCGTGATGCTAAATGCGCGCTTGGGGTTATTTGGTAAATTTTCCAATAATGAGCCTTCCGCGTTACCAATAACTCCGTCGGAATTGTCGTATCCATGTTCAGAGGGTCCTCCGCCCATTAGATGCCACTTGCCGAAGTGGGCGGTGCCATAGCGAGGGTTATGCTCTTTTAAAAGTTCTGCAATGGTCTTTTCTTCAAAGGGTAGATCTTCAATGTGTATCGGAGGAAATACCTTATTGCCGAAGTAAAGTGAGTCAATTTTTTGCTGGATTTTTTGGAGTGATAAGGCTGATATGTTATTTTTACATAGTTGTTTTTTTTCTCCCCGACACTTTTTTAAACCTAAATCGCATATTTCTCTCATTCCAGGGTGTGGACACTTTTTAATGATGCCTGGGTTTCGATCAACTATGTCGGTAAGGTGAAGCGCCGCGGGAGACCTTCCAGTTTGTATAGAGGCTCGAGATGGAGAACAGTTGGGGTGCGCGGCATAAGCCTTTGTAAATCGCATTCCAGATGCAGCGAGGCTCTCGATGTTTGGAGTCTCGAAAAAGTCACTCCGAGATTCCGGCACACTCGGGTCATATTTGACGGAGGTTGTTCCCCAGCCTTGGTCGTCCGAGAGAATGAGGATAAAGTTTGGGGATTGCTCGGTTGCCCCAGAAGGAGCCATTAAAGAGCAGCTATTCATTAAAAAATAGGACACGAGACTGAATAGCTTCATTTGTCTGTCGATATCACCTTCTCTCCTATCAAAAGAACCATCCCGTCATTGCAACACTGTAATTTCAGAGAGCCGAATTTCTTCTTCCCATTCGGCCATAGCTTTTTTACGATGGGCCTCTATCTCAGCTAGTAATTTCCTGCCTGGAGGCAGAACTTTACCCTCAGGGTAATCGGAACCGAATGCGCTCCGGCTAACAGATAAACTCCAGCGATCATATTCGTCTCTGAGTCGTTTAGCCACCTCAGGGTAAAGGTCTATCAGATTCTGCTGCTCGCCTGGGTCCCCAATGACATTATACAACTCGAAAGGTTGAGTGACCCGCTTCCCGTCAATAGTCTCAACATTTTGTATGAGTTTCCAGTCGTTGTCCAACCACATTCGTCCTTGGTTGGCTCTAAATCCCAATGGTTTTTCTCTTCTTGTGGGTTCGTCCTCAAAAACTCCCGCCAGCGATATTCCGTCATGCACTTTATTGATGGATTGTTGGTCAAGGTTTGCTATATCAATCAGCGTGGGAAATATATCGACAGTCCCCGAGGGGAAGTTTGATACCCGAGGCTTAATACCAGCCGGCCACTCAATTATTGTTGGTACGCGGAGTCCTCCCTCATAAAAGTCTTTCTTAAATCCTCGAAGGTGGCCTGTGCTATCTGGATCCACACCCCTGTAACACCCATGGAGTTTCCGCGCCTCAAGGCTTGTTAGATTTTGATCAATTTCGTTACTGCAATTAGAAGGGTATTCTATTTCCATTCCTAATCCCCCCAGACCTCCTAAAGGGTTCTTAGAGGGCCAAACGCGAACATCTAGGTTGGATGTTCCTCCGTTATCGCTGGTGAACCAAATGAGCGTATTTTTTATAATTCCAAGGTTTTTTAGCCCTCGCTTCAGGTTACCAATTGAACGATCCATTGCAACGATTTCGCCATGCATATTGGCTGACGTGCGGTCGACTTTTCCTAAGAAGGGTGCTATGTCAGCATCAGAGGCCGTCCAAGGTCCATGGGGTGCGGAGTACCAAATGACTATAAAAAACGGTTTCCCCTCTTCAAGCTCGTTTTCAATAAATTTTATTGCCTCAGATACGATAACCTCAGATCCATCACCAACAAACTCCTCTCGTTTACCGTTACGGCTCAACTCGAATGTGCCCCCCTGATCTTTGTGTTTATCAAATCCAGTATGATTACTTAGCCAATAATCAAACCCCAGTTCTCCTGGATTATGTGGGTCAGATTCAGGCAGTGGATGGGTAGTATCGTCATTAGCCTGTCCATTGAGGTGCCATTTCCCGAAGTGAGCAGTTGCATAGCCGGCATTTTTGAAGGCCGTGGAGAGCATCTTTTCCTGTTTGTTGATGTAACTTCCCACTCGGAAGGCGCCTGTGCGGTCATTTGTTCTTCCGGTTAACACAGTAGCTCTCGTAGGTGTACAACTCGGAGCTCCCGCATAAAACCGGTCCATCCTGAGACCGTTACGTGCCATGGCATCAAGGTTAGGTGTCTTCATGAGAGGGTGACCGTAGTACCCTGTTTGAGCCCAGCCCATGTCATCAGCCATTAGGAGAATAACGTTAGGTGCTTTTTTCTTAACTTCACAACTTGCGATGAAAAGGATTGCGATCGATAGAGTTATTATGCTTAGGGAGAATAAGTTAATCTTTTCTGTGAAGGATATCTTCATTTGAGGGTCCTCAACAATTTTTTTAAATAATACGCAGATGGTTGTCGTGTTTTTTAGTGTATAACAATAATTTATGAGAGTTTAATTTCTTCGCGCCATTCTTACCGACGCTGTTCACGCAGCTTTTCAATTTTGTCTTTAATTTTCCTATCGGAAAGAAGGACTTCTCCTTCTGAATAGTCGGCTCTAAAGGCGCTTTTACTGACTGAAAGGCTCCATTCATTAAGGGATCGTTTTAGTAGATCCGCAACCGCTGGATAAATATCTACAAGATTATTTGTTTCCCCGGGATTGCCAATTATGTTGTAAAACTCGTACTCAATGGTGACAAATTTTTTCCCGTCATAAGTAACTTTTTTTTAAGAGTTTCCAGTCATTATCAAGCCATATTCGACCGCCATTAGCTCGAAATCCTATGGGCTTCTCCCACCTAGTGAGTTCGCTAGCAAATAGATTTTTTAGCGAGATCCCATCATGAACAGGATTGATTGAGTCATGTGCTAGAGAAGCGACTTATATCAAAGTTGGAAAAATGTCGAGCGTGCTCGCAGGAAAGCTGGGGGTTCTTGGAGAAATACTTGCAGGCCAGTCAATGATTGTTGGAATTAGAAGCCCTCCATCGGAAAAATCTTTCTTAAAACCGCGCAAGTAACCTGTGCTATCCGGATCAAGTCTTCGGATCCACCCTTACAGTTCGCGGGCCTGATAGCTTGTAGGTTTGTGATCAATTTCGTCTCTGCACTTTGACGGATATTCTATCTCGATGCCTTGTCTCCCAGCACCTCCTGATAGGTCTACAGATGGCCACACACGAACATCTGGGTTTGGGGAACCGCCATTGTCACTTGTGAACCAGATTAGTATATTGTTTGTAATATCAAGGTCCTTTAATCCTCTTCGCAGCAAGCCGATTGAGCGATCTATTACAACGATTTCTCGGAGAGCATGGGCAGATGTTCGATCGACCTGCTTAAGAAATGGCTTTTTGTCTGCCTGTGACGCATCCCATGGACCATGAGGGACGGAGTACCAGATCACCACAAATATGGGTTTACCACTCTTCACCTCGTCGGAAATGGATTTAAGTGTTTCTTTGACAATAAACTCGGACCCGTCCCTTTCAAATTGTTTTCGTTCACCGTTTTGGCTTAGTTCTGGGTCTAGATCAAAACCCGTGGTGTAATTCAGTCAGTAATCAAAGCCAAGTCTTCTAGGGTTGAGAGGATAGGCTAATTACAGCGGATGGTCGAGCTCAGGACTATACGTGGTTAAATGCCACTTTCCAAAGTGGGCGGCTGTTTAGCCCGCGTCTTTGAAAGCAGTTGAGAGTATTTTTTCCTGCTTGTTGATGTAACTACCAACGCGGAAAGAACCAGTCCGATCATTATTTCGGCCGGTGAGCACGGAGGCTCGAGTGGGTGTGCAACTGGGTGCTTCTGCATAAGAGCGATCCATACGCAGTCCATTCTTTGCCATGGCATCTGGGTTCGGAGTCTTCATAATTGGGAGGCCGAAGTAGCCGGTTTGAGCTCATCCCATATCATCTGCCATGACGAGGATGACGTTGGGTTTCGTTTTCGCGACCCTAAAATTCGAAACTACGATTACAAACAAGATCCAAACAAGTATCAGTGAATCTAATTCAAGAGTTGATTTCTTCATTAATAAGTCACTCTTACTATTCACACGGTGGCTCCAATTTTTTTAAGATTACCAATCTTGCTTTGGTTCGAATAGCAGTATTGTTACAAAATTTCCCCAAAACCGAGGGTGACGAGTTATCCGGGGATCGGGCGTAGTTCATTCCTGAATGGAATAGAATCGGCAGCTCCGGCTTTCTGAATACAATAAGACGCAGCTTTGGATGCAATTTTAAGGGCGTGGTGGATACTTCCTTTTTGACACATTTCGGCTAAAAAGTAGCCTATGAACGTATCACCTGCCCCTGTAGTATCTAATGCTACGGTCAGTACTGCATCAGTAAAGATCTGTTGTTTTGCATCCTTGTATATAGCTCCTTGAGAACCAAGTGTTAGAACTATCTTGCTGTGGGGAAATTGTTTCTGAAGTTGCCTCAGCATCTCATTTGGTTCATTATAACCAGACATTGCCTCTGCCTCGGACTGATTTAAAATGAAGTAGTCCACTTTTTGAAGGGGATAATTCATTACTTCCGTGGACATTGGGGCTGGATTGAAAACAATTTGACATTTCACCTTGTTGCCTTGTTCGATAATTTCAGGGATACCATTGATCTCATTTTGCATCAAGACAAATTCTCCCTCTGATATGTGTTCAAAAACCCGTGAAATGCTATCGGCATTATTTTTCTGATTCGCACCACCATAAAGTAGTATGGAGTTTTCTCCCTGTGAGTCGACCTCGATTATAGCGTGCCCACTTGGATCATCTACCCGCTCAATGAAAGCGGTGTTCACGCCATTTTCCTCGAGCGTCTGTCTTAGAACATCCCCATCCTTGCCAATACAGCCGACATGGCATACATCTGCACCTGCACGAGCAAGTGCTATCGACTGATTTAGTCCCTTACCGCCAACAAACATTTGATAGTCGTGACTCGCTAATGTCTCGCCTGGCTTGACGAGGTGTGGGACTCGATAAACATGGTCGATATTGAGAGAGCCGAAATTGAAAATCTTCAAGACGAGAAATCTGCCTTATAACGATCTATAGCTAGGACCGCTGCATTGAGTGACATGTTAATTCGGGTTCGCAGTTCATCGAGGTCTATCCCCTTTGTGCTTTTTTTTCCCTCCAGATATCGGGCATAGACCCCATGGACGATCGCAGCTGATTTCCAGTGGTTAAAACCGATATAAAAATCTAACTTTTCTACACTGAGTTTGGTTCTCTCTGCATAGCGCTTCGCTAGGGAGTTCCTTGTTGGGAAACCTCCTGCCGACGTCGGAGCTGCGGGGCTTGTTGTGATATCTTCGATCGTTTCCGGCCAACTCTTTAGGGTGTAGGCTAAGTCTGCAAGTGGGTCTCCAAGTGTAGATATTTCCCAGTCAAGGACCGCTGAAATAGTTGATTCATTTCCTACAAGACAGTTGTGGAACCCATAATCACCATGTACCACTCGGGCTGTGCCCTGAGCAGGAGCATTCTCGATAATATAATCTTTTAATTTATGGGCTCTAGGGTCATCGTAGTTCGCTGGTTCGATAGATGATGTCCATGATCTGTACCAGCTTTTAACTTGGCGGCCGATATAATCTTCTTTTTTGGAAAGAGAGCCAAGACCAATTTCATCTGGATCAAGGGCGTGTAAATCCGCGAGAGTATCGATAAAAGAGTTGGCAAGAGTCTCCCTTTTGTCTTTGGGAACCCAATCGCTTGTTTCTTGCGCTGTGGTTAGTGCACGTCCGTCTGAAAAGCCCATCACATAGAAGATCGCTCCTGTGATTTCAGTGTCATGGCATATACCAAATGCGGAAGGTACAGGAAACCCTGTGGGACCAAGGCAGGAGATTATGGCCCACTCTCGACCCATGTCATGAGCTTTGGGTAGGAGTATGCCTTTCGGTGGTCTTCGTACCACTACTTTTTTGTTATGTTTATCACTCAAGCGATAGGTCAGATTTGAGTGTCCCCCCTCAAGGCGTGTCCACTGGAAGGGAGGTACAAGGCCAGAAATGTTTTGTTCTATCCAGCTTTCCACGGCGGGAATATTATAGCCCTCAGCTTGTCTTTTTATTGAATAATCGGATTTCTTCGACATTTAGCCCGTGTACTCCGCTCTGATCTTTAGTTGATCAATTTTTTCTGATGCTCCGCGTGGAAGAGGTGTGTTACGAAGCCAAATCTTGGTAGGGATCTTATAGTCGGCCAGGTTTTGGCGCAAAAAAGATCGCAATTCGTCTTCAGAAGTTTTTGCGCTATCAGATATAAAAACTGCCGCTCCAACAGTTTCACCTAGACGATCATCCGCCACCGGAAAAACGCAGACTTCGACGACATCGGGATGACAATGAAAAATTGTTTGCACCTCAGCACATGAGATATTTTCCCCACCTCTTATAATGATGTTTTTCTTCCTGTCGACAATGTAAACGATGCCCTCCTCATCGATCTTAGCGAGATCTCCGGTGGATAGCCAACCATCTCTGAGTGTTTGTGCTGTATCTTCGGGGCGATTTAGATAGCACCGCATGTTTGCAGGGCTCTTTAACAGCAATTCACCAATCTGACCGACCGGAACCTCTTCATACTTTTCATCCACGATCTTGATTTCGAGCAGGGGTGGTGTTGGTCTTCCTGCAGCCAAGGGATTATCGAGATATGCTGCACCTCGAATTGTGATACCGAGCCCGCCTGATTCTGTAAGGCCATAAGTGGTTCCTGTGAGGATATGTGGAACTGCTTCCACAACCTTGGCGGGATGTTGCTCTGGGCGCTGAGCTCCGCCGGTGTCAAGGAATCGGAGCGATTGGATATTTGCCCCAGTTTCAGTTGCTGCATCGATGAGTTCAGCAGCCATAGTGGGCACTCCTCCCATACGAGAAATTTTTTCTTTTTCTACAAGCTTTGCAGCAAGAATAGGATCCCATTTATGGAGTATTATGAGTTTTCCTCCTAAGCTTAATGCCAGAAAAAATGGAAGTGTGCCAGACACATGGAAGAAAGGTGTAGCCACAAGTACTCCGCCTTGGTAAGGCCTCCCTGTCTCGTCGATCATCGGCGCCGGCTTGACTCCCAATAGGTCTTGCACATGCAGACCGAAGAACCAGGAGTGGATGGTTGAGGCGATATTGCGGTGTGTAAGCACAACACCTTTGGGGTAGCCGGTTGAGCCGGAGGTGTATAGCACGACAAAGTCATCGTCCTTACCAATTGAGACTTTAGCGGCTAAGTTTTCGCTTTCTCCCGCAAGTTGGCTCCAAAAAGCTTGATTTTTATTGGTTTTCGCATCCCGAACCTCAACCAGTTTTATGCCAAGGTCGCAAGAGAAAGGTATAATCTTTTCACTCCTTTGTGCGTCGACGAAGGCTAGCGAAGCACCGCAGTCCAAGAAGCCATATTTAAGCTCTTTTTCTGTCCACCAGCTATTTAGACAAACCGTAAGTGCCCCTACAGAGGCAATTGCCATCATCAGCATGGGGTATTCTGGTGTGTTTCGCATAACAAGGGCAACGGGATCGCCGGGTCTGATCCTATAGGTCGTAATGAGAATGTCCGCGATTCTTTTAGTGATATTGTGTACCTCTTTAAATGTGTATCTTTCGTCTTGATATATAAGGAATTCGGCGTCGTTATGTATAAGACATAGGTCGAGGACCTCTCGGAGATCATGCGGGGCATTTTTGAAGGTTTTTAATGTAACTCCTCGGATGGTTTGATCTTCTAGCGCATATTTTTCTTCGGTGTCGACTACGCGCTGGATAACCTCAGCTAAGGGTTTAGGTGTCATCTCGCAAACTCTTCTTTTCTCGAATTACATCCAATTCGGAGAGGATACTGGAATGATATTCCTTGTCGATTTTATAAAATGCCATGAAGACACAGGCGAGGAGATAAAATCCCAAATAGATTGGTCCATTGATGATGAGTAAACCGTCCATGGTCGCTGGTTCCAAACCTCCAACCTTTGCATTTTCAGGGAACTCTATTATTTCAAGTCCAAAACCTGCTAAAGCGCTTCCAAAACCTGCAGTAGCTTTATTTCCAAAACTGCGAACTGAGAATATCACCCCCTCGGACCGACGATTTGTCCGGTATTCGTGGTCATCAGCAACGTCAACCAACTGAGAGTCGATTATAATTTGTGTGACAGGAAAGATTGCAAACCCAAGTGCAAGGGTTCCATATACAACCCAAAGTTGGGCAGCAGTGCCTGGAGGAGGCAGAAGATCGAATAAGCCAAAGAAAAAAGGAGTGCTAACCATGATTGCAGTCCAGGCACAAGCAATTATGAAGGTCGTTTTTTTTTCAAAGAATTTAGACATAAACGCAAGAACGGGCAGAGCGACTAACATACCTGGCATTTTTGCGAGGCCGCCCCAAATCATGTCTTCCGTTGGGATTTCAAATACATATACATATGCGTAACCGCTGCAGACGGTAATAATCCCTAATGAGGCATAACAGGTCAGTAAGCTCAGACACGCTGCGAGATAATTGCGGTTGGTTATTAAATCGGTTAGCTCTCGGACATATTTTTTAAATGAGATTTTTTGTCTAATTTTCGTATCGTGAAGATACGGTATTTGATCCATTGTACCTAGAGAACATATGATTACAGAAAAAAAGATCGTTATTGAACCTGCAGACGCTAGTATGATATATCTGGACTTATTCAGGAGTCCATTATCATATCCTTCAGTAGACGGGAAGATTAATATATAGGCAAACATAGCAATTGAGGCGGCAAAAACTGCCACTGCAACTGCGTTATAGCCAAAAATTGATGATCTTTCCTCGTAGTTGTCCGTAAGCTCTGCACCAAGGGCGTCGTGAGGTACTAGGTAAAATGTCTGCGATACTCTAACGAGGACTAAAAAAAACGTCAACCACCAGAAGTAACCCGTCGCAGAGAGCTCTTGGGGTGGTTGGTATAAAAAGAAGAAGGAAACCGCAAGAGGTAAAGCCGAGAAAAACATAAACGGGTGTCGTCTTCCAATCTTGCTCTTAAATTGGTCCGAGTAAGTGCCTATTAAAGGATCCGTGATTGCATCACTGACGCTTGCTATTGCAAAAGCGATTCCTGCTAAGGCAGGCGAAACTCCTAAAACTTGATTATAAAAAATAAGAGTAAC
This sequence comes from Porticoccaceae bacterium, assembly GCA_902562425.1. GTDB lineage: Bacteria > Pseudomonadota > Gammaproteobacteria > Pseudomonadales > Porticoccaceae > TMED48. Next base: position 98,715 of record CACETF010000008.1, read on the forward strand.
AATTCCACCCGCCGATACTACACCTTCTTGAATGGCACCAGACGCGAAAAGAACTTTTGCTTTTACACTTAACTTCCGGTCACGATTGCTGCGCCCATCTATACTTTTACCCTCCGATGAGAGTGTAATCGGCTGTCTCCAGACCATGAAGTAAGCGGCTAAAAAGTTGACCCAGCGCTCGACCTTAGATTCGTCACTTGATCTGGGTTGAGAACTTAGATCATTTGATGGTTCAACGTCCACTGAAGGATGGGTCTCGTTTTTCCATAAATGCTTTTACAGCGTTTTTGTGATCCTCGGTCTTCGCGCAATGCACATGGTGCGTGCACTCAAGGTCCATACAGTCATCTATGTCACCCGAGGAGATGGCTCGATTTAGATTCTCTTTCATGTACCTAAAAGCGATTGGGGGACCACTCGCAAGGCGGATCGCAATTTCTTGAGTTTTAGTTGACAGCTCTTCTGGCTCGACGACCCAGTTGGTTAGACCCAAGCTCAAAGCGTCTTTCGCGCTTAACCTATCGGACAGGTAGTACAGTTCTCGAGCTTTCGCCGTTCCCACCAGCTGCGACATGAAGAAGGTTCCACCAAAATCGCCGGAGAATCCAACGCGAGCAAAAGCTGTAGTCATAATGGCGTTAGATGCCATGATCCGAAGGTCACAAGCCAGCGCTAGTGCAAGCCCCGCCCCTGCTGCCGCTCCAGGGAGAACAGCAATTGTTGGCTTAGGAATTTTGTACAGCTGTCCTGCAGTTGCTCGTTGATCTATACGCTGTCTATGTATGGCTTCATCGATAGTTAAGGGCCTTGCAGAGTTATTCATTGCTGCCATCGCCTTTACATCTCCTCCTGAGCAGAAGCCTTTACCGGCCCCTGTAAGAATGATGCAACGTATATCGGTATTTTGGGCTGCATCAGCCAGTTGTGTGCTAAGTCCTTGTAGTAACTCGGCAGATAGAGCATTGCGGGCTTCTGGCCGATTCATTGTGAGAGTTAAGATTCCGTCACTTAAAGATGTTAAAAGATGCTCTTGGGCGTTAGGTTCTATTTTCAAAGACATTGGATTACATCCTCTTGTAAAAATCGTTAATATTGCTTTAACGAATTGAGTATATAGATTGTTATTATTTATCTGGTCGTGTCGTAAAAGGAAAAGCACCCATTTTAAATAAGATTTAAGTTAATTCCGCAGGCAGTGACACAGTCTCCTTTTCGACGGAGGCCCAGTCGCTTAGCTTCGTCCAATATAACATCCTTATGGATAACCTCAATATCAATGGCGCTAAGGGAAGGCCCTTTGTTATCTTCGGATTTGACAAATCGCACTTCGCTGGAGTCGAGAGGTAGGCGCGGCAGTTTTTTGGAGTAATCGATTGGGCGGTTAAAGGCAATGCCCCAGCGCTTTGCGACCTCATCCGGATCGTCGCTTTGGATTTCGGCGGCCGTTATTGATTGAGCATATCTTGCTTTTCGCTTATCCCAGCCCTCGCCGGCCCAGTACCATGCTTCCGGAGGCGCCATCCAGTCCAATGAAGCGATTGCGCCGGGGACATCCTTTGGATGAAGGTGAATCGCGGCAGCCCTTTCAGACTCTGTCTCCCATATGATCCTGATATCTGTATTATTTAGTCGATTTTTTTCAGATTTAAGATCATTTACTTGAACAATTACCATATAACCGCCGTCTCCCCCCCTTCGGTCTAGCAGCCGTCCGGCAGTTGTTCCATCCTTAATCGGACTTACGACCTCAAGGAAAGTATCGCCGATAGTAAATATTATATTCTCGCATCCAAAAATCACCATTTTTGGGTCCACAAAAATTTGTTCTGCACCCAATAGCGATGATAATGTGGTTTTTACTTGCTCTATTTCTCGAGCTACGAGCGCAATTTGCCTGATTTTCATTGTACCCCCTCTGTTTTTGGTTGTACTTAAACAAAGATCATCCCTAGCCAATTGTTCGAACAATTCTGCCTCTGTACAAATAGCTAAACCTGCGGCATTGTTTCCTTAATTGGAGCGTAATGTCAACGTTCCATGTTGCGGCTGATATGTTAAAGGGAAACGCGAATGAATGGAGCAGAGGCACTTATTGAGACATTATTCAAGGGGGGCGTGAGAGTGTGTTTTGCAAATCCCGGCACCTCAGAAATGCAGCTCGTGGCGGCAATTGACAAACAGGATGGGATGGAAGCAATTCTGGGTTTGTTTGAGGGGGTGGTTACGGGCGCGGCCGATGGATACGCGCGCATGACGGATGCGCCAGCGGCGACTTTGTTGCACCTCGGACCAGGATTGGCAAATGGCCTAGCCAATATCCATAATGCTCGGCGTGCGCACACAGCAATGATCAATATTGTGGGTGATCATGCGGTCGATCATCTTAAGTATGACGCACCATTGACTTCAGATATAGTTGGGATAGCTTCCCCGATGTCTGATTGGGTTCGTACCTCTACCTCGCCCTCTGATCTTGCAGTGGCAGGCGCAGAAGCTGTTGTTGCCTCCCAAATCTATCCGGGGCAGATTGCCACAGTGGTTGCTCCCGGGGACCATGCTTGGACTAACGGTGCAAAGGCAGCTACGTGTGAAAAAATTCCAGATGTACCAAAGGTGAGTGAGCTTGATGTGTTGGAGGCCGCTGCTGTTCTAAAAAATAGGACGAGAAAGAGCGCTTTGTTCCTCGGTGGTAGGGCTTTGCGGGAGGCTGCTCTTTTTCACGCGGGTCGAGTCGTTGCAGCAACAGGTGCGCGGATAATCTGTGAAACCATAAATGCGAGATGGCAGAGGGGTGCAGGGAGAGTGATGGCAGAGCGATTACCGTATTTTTCGGAGATGGCGGTCAAACATCTTGATGGACTTGATCAGATTGTATTCGTCGGCTGTAAACCACCCGTAGCTTTTTTTGCATATCCAGGAAGAGAAAGCTGGATATCCCCAAAGAGGGCTAAACTTGTGCAGCTGGCAGAAGTATCAACTGACGCAGAGGATGCATTGCGTAGGTTAGCTGATGAATTGGATGCGCCAAGGCTACCCGCAAATGTTCAAGATGAGACACCTGCAAACTTTGAGCGTGGCAAGCTTACTCGGGAGTCCGCGGGAGTTATTATTTCAAAGCTTATGCCTGAGAACGCAATTGTCTCTGATGAATCCGGTACCAGTGGTGGCGCAGCATTTCGATATAGCGCAGGTGGACCAAAACACGACTGGTTAATGATCACAGGAGGGGCTATAGGACAGGGTCTTCCAGTGGCAGTGGGCGCAGCTGTGGCGTGTCGGGATCGGAAGGTAATTGCATTACAGGCAGACGGATCAGGTATGTACACCGTTCAAGCTCTGTGGACTATGGCAAGGGAGAAGCTTGATGTATTGACGATAATTATGAAGAACAATAGTTATGGAATTCTCAATATTGAACTCGGTCGTGTGGGCGTTGCACATCCCGGAGCTAAAGCTCTCTCGCTTCTAGATTTATCCAACCCGACCCTAGACTGGATCTCGATATCCGAAGGTCTTGGCGTCAAGGCAGTTAGAGCAGAAACTACCGAAGAGTTTTTCGAAGCAGTCTCACAGGCAATGGATAGTAGAGGTCCGCGTTTAGTTGAGGCTCTACTCGTATGACATAGAGGAATACCAAGAAGCCATCATAGGACTTCTGCATGGACGAATTGATTGATAGTCTTGTAAAAATCTTTGACGATATTTTGTTTGTCAAAATTGTCTTTTATGGTAATTGTCCTTTGGTTATTGGGGCGATTTAGCCAATTACCGTTGTTGAGTATTGGCGCGGGGATTGTTTCTTCGCTGGACCATTTAGAATTTTTTATAATAGCTGCCGCTGCCATGTCATAAAGCGCCCTAGAGGGGGGCTCACCGTATAGGTGAGTGTTGTTGAGAAGATTTATTGAATAGTCTCCAAAATAGTGGAAAATGCCGCCATGGCGACCAATTACGCCATCCTTTATCCAAGGGCCCTTGCCGGCGATATTTTTCTCAAGAGCTTCTGGAGTAACTCTCACAGCTCCCGTTCCTGACTTGGAAAAATATCGGACAACGGCTATCTCAAGGTCCACTTTAGTGTCTAAGACATAGTTGACAGATTCTTGATCATTTATGAGGTTATATTCTCCGGGATCGGGATAGTTTGACCCAAGCCAGACAATCTTAAGTTTTTCCGCTATTGAGGGGTTTTTTTTAAGTGCTAAGGCAACGTTGGTCAGCTTTCCTATGGCAAGTAAAACTAATTTTTGTTTTTCCGGTCTGGAGGCTCTTTTAATGATTAGGTTGACTGCGTCAATGCCGTCGAAGCTTTCTTGCATGACATCCTCAGAAATTTCCTTGAAGCAACCTGAGGCGCCTCGCGTAACCTTTAAAGAGGGATAAAGCCCACAAAGTTTTACGATTCTTTCTGCTTCTTCGGCTTGAGCCTCTATATCGCCACCGTTATCGGTACGATTCACCGTTATGCCTTCAATGAGGAACGATTCCCCACTGAGAAGAAGATAAGCAATCGCTTGCTGGTCATCTACTTCATTATTTGCATCGGTATCTAGGAGGATCCTTGTTTTCAAACTTATTGCCCACTTTAATAAAAAATTAAATATGCGGAAAATTATGCAGGAATTGGTTTTTCTCCTCGAATCGTTGATCTGTAACCTAATCTCACTGCTGGAAAATAGTCAAAAGAAGCAAAATGTTGAACACAACGATTGTCCCAGAAAACTACTGTATTAGGTTCCCAGCGGATTCGACATTGGTGATTGACAGAGTACGCAATGTGATTATAAATCATCCTAAGAATTGCCTTACTCTCTACCGAAGTCAAACCCTCGATTTTTTCTACGAATCCTGCGTTTACGAAAAGGGCCTTCCGTCTGTTTTGAGGATGAAGTCTTACAACAGGATGCAATGAGGATTCAAGCTCGTGCATTTTTTTTATTCCACTTGTGTAGAGGTAATGCGCTTTTGGCACATGGAGGGCTCTGAGTGTTTGCAAAAATGTCCTCATAGACTCTGATAGTGAATCGAAAGCTTGGTACATATTGGCAAAGACTGTGTCGCCACCAGAATCGGGTGTTATTTCCATTCTAAGCATTGATAAGCCGGGTGGTTTTGAGTCGCTGGACACGTCTGAGTGCCATAGCTCGCCAGCAGCATACTTGGAATTTTTGTCTGCTTTTATTTGAATTAATTCTCTCGGCACATTGTCAGGATTGTTTGGTTTAATAAGGGGGTCTCCTAACCTGCGAGCAAACTCAGCCTGTTCTAACATGCTCATGATAACGTTTCTCACCACCACAACGCACTTGTCGGCAGCTAGCTGCTTAACTTCAGCCAACTCTTCATCCGAAAAGTCAACAAGTGGCTTGTGATTGTGTAGTTCAACACCCAGATTTGGGGTTACCGCACTAGACTTTAGTAAATTCATCAAGGCAACAACATACTTACTGATCTTTTGCCATCAAGGTGAGCTTTTTTCCTACCAGAGGTCATATTTTCTTACTTCGTTCCTTCCGACAACCATGTGATGAACCTCATCCGGGCCATCGGCAAGCCGAAGCGTGCGTTGCGAAGCATACATTCTTGCTAATGGTGTCCACTGGGATGTTCCCGTTGCTCCGTGCATCTGAATAGCGTCGTCAATAATTTTGCAAACTTTTTCGGGAACCATTGCTTTCACAGCGCTTACGTAGACGCGAGCCTCTTTGTTGCCCAAAACATCCATGGCCTTTGCCGCTTGCAGTACCATTAGCCTACAGGCATCTATTTCAATTCTTGCTCGCGATATTACCTCGAGATTCTTTCCAAGCTTGACGATTGGTTTTCCAAAGGCAACTCTGGTGCTGGCGCGTTTGATCATCATCTCTAATGCTACCTCGGCGGCTCCTATCGACCTCATGCAATGATGTATTCTTCCGGGGCCGAGGCGAAGTTGTGAAATTTCAAAACCTCGCCCTTCTCCCAATAAGATGTTATCTTTGGGAACACGAACATCTTTAAAGCGAATGTGCATGTGACCATGTGGCGCTTCCGGATCTCCAAAGACATGCATAGGCCCCATGATCTTTACTCCGGGAGTGTCTATCGGTACAAGAATTTGGGATTGCTGACGGAAAGTTTCGGCCTCTGGACTGGTTTTCACCATAGTAATCATGACCTTACACCTTGGATCACCAGCACCGCTTATGTAATATTTCTCTCCGTTGATAACCCACTCATCGCCGTCAAGGTAGGCTTGAGTACTGATATTTTTTGCGTCTGATGATGCAACATCAGGTTCAGTCATTGCATAAGCAGATCGAATTTCACCTGCCAGTAGGGGTTTTAACCACTGTTCTTTCTGCTCTGGTGTCCCGACCCGCTCTAATACTTCCATGTTTCCGGTATCTGGAGCACTACAATTAAGAGTTTGTGAAGCTAGATATGTTTTCCCGAGTTCGGTGGCAAGATAGGCGTAATCCAGATTCGATAAGCCCTCTCCAGTTTCAGAATTTGGTAGGAAAAAGTTCCATAAACCAGCAGACTTTGCTTTATCCTTTGCCCCTTCAAGTAATTCTAACTGTCTGGGGTGATAACTCCAAATGTTCTCCTTTCCCTCGTCGTATGAGTGATACTCGTCAAGCATAGGCGCGACGTTTTCCGCAACATGCTTTTTTATTGCAGCAAATAGGGGTTGTGATTGTTCAGACATATTTAGATTGAAGAGTTCCGGATTTGGAGCCGATATCATGGAGTCATCATCATATTTATTTACAGTGGATAGTGTCGGCGAATTGTTTGCAGAGGTATTTAAGTTTTGGAGCTTTGCATTTGGTGTGGACATTTGGGTACTCCTAATGGTCTGGGTCGAGGCAATATAAAGCTATTACGGATAAAGTTTTACGAAATTCTTTTCATCACAGATTTCCCAGTATACTTGGCAGATCTTTAATTGGGGGGTTTTTTCAAGGGGATCCCCCCATTTTGTTGACCATTGAGCACTGAATAAGCAAGCTATCACACTCACCAACTGTAGTTTGGGGCGAAAAAGGTTATGAAAGATATATTTGATATCAGCGGTAGGGTTGCGATAGTCACTGGGGGCTCTCGCGGTATTGGCAAAATGATTGCAACAGAATTCGTGAAAAGAGGCGTTAAGACATACATTACATCGCGGAAGGCTAAACCGTGTTTAGAGACCGCAGAGCGGCTATCTGTTTTCGGAGAATGTATCGCGATTCCGTATGATCTATCAAGTTCAGAAGGGATAGGTGGATTTATTGAGGAGATTTCTGGGCGAGAAGATCATCTTGACATTCTAATAAACAATGCTGGAGCTGCGTGGACGGCGCCGTTCGACAATTTTCCCGAAAGTGGTTGGGATAAGGTAATGAATATTAATGTTAAGTCTGTATTTTTCCTAACCCAACGACTGGCGCCCTTGTTACGATTTGGCGCATCTCAAGAGCAACCATCAAAGGTAATAAACATTGCGTCTATTGATGGACTTCGTACTCCGAGACTTGAGACTTACTCTTATGTGGCGAGCAAAGCCGGATTAATAGGTATGACAGGGCTGATGGCTAAACGGCTTATAAGGGATAATATCATTGTAAACGGAATTGCACCGGGTGCATTTTCTAGTGACATGAATATAACTGCTAGGGACGAGCCCGACCGAATTGCTGCGGTAATACCTGCTCAACGAATCGGGCGACCGGATGATATAGCGGGAACAGCCGTGTACATGTGCTCTCGCGCAGGAGACTACCTTGTAGGCACAACTATCGCCGTTGATGGCGGCCTTGTCTATGCAAGGACCGATTAGTGAGGTTAGATCTAATGGATCGAGGTTAGTTTCCTCTGTTTAAAAGTTAGAAACAAAAGATTTAGAAGATTAGAAGATTGGGAGAAAATTTATGCAGGGAGAGATGGAAAAGCGAGGTTCGATAGGCATTATCTGGATTGATAACCCACCGGTTAACGCTATTTCGTTTGCGGTGAGGACAGGATTGGTAGATGCGGTTTACAGGGCTTCGATGGATGAGAGTATAGATGCGCTGGTATTGGCGTGTCGGGGTAGAACTTTTATGGCAGGTGCGGATATTTCAGAGTTCGCGTCAGGTGTAGAACCACCGCACCTCGGGGACGTGGTTGATAAGCTCGCGGCGAGCCCCAAGATTGTGGTGGCTGCTCTGTTTGGCACTGCTTACGGAGGCGGTCTAGAGGTAGCGCTTGGATGTAATTATCGTATCGCACTCGCCTCCAGCAAAATCGGGCTTCCAGAGGTCAAACTTGGAATCATTCCGGGGGCTCAAGGTACTCAAAGGTTGCCGAGACTTACTGGTGTCGAGTTTGCTTTAAAACTTATTACTTCAGGAAACCCTGTATCTGCATCCGAGGCTTTGGCGGCAGGTGCGATTGATCGGATTGTAGAGGACAATGTTATCGAGGCTGCGGTAGAGTTCGCGGAGGAACTAGTACTTCAGGAGGCTCCTTTAAGAAAAAGCCATGAGCTGGTTATTGATTCATCGGAGTTCGATGAGGCCTACTTTGAGGCATTTCGTACCTCTATAGCAAGACGTACCCGTGGAATGGACGCGCCCGAGTGTTGTATTCAGGCGGTGAAGGCTGCTGTAGAACTACCATTTTCTAAGGGTGTCAATCGGGAGCGGGAGTTGAGCCGAAGTTGTATTCAGAATCCTCAATCGAAGGCATTGCAACACGTGTTTTTTGCGGAGCGCGCTGCGACCAAGGTGCCAGGATTGGCAAAAGATGCCCAGCTTACTCCAATAAATCGAGTAGGCATTATTGGGGCAGGGACCATGGGAGGCGGTATCGCGATGAACTTTGCTAATGTCGGACTCCCCATCAAAATTCTTGAGTTGGAGCAGGGGGCACTTGACAGAGGCTTAGGAATAATACGCAAAAATTATGAGGCAAGCGCGCATAAAGGGCGTATCAGTTTTGAGATGGTTGAACAGCGTATTAGTTTGATCGAGGGCACCACAAACTATGCTGATCTTACTGAAAGTGATCTTGTGATTGAAGCAGTGTTTGAAAATATGAGCGTAAAAAAGGAAGTTTTCTCTAAGCTCAACTCTATCGTAAGACATGACACTATATTGGCGACAAATACCTCGTATCTTGATATAAATGAAATCGCATCAGTTGTTAAAAATCCTGGGCGAGTGCTAGGGATGCATTTTTTCTCACCTGCCAATGTAATGCGTTTGTTGGAGATTGTGCGTGCCGAAAAAACAAAACCAGAAGTACTAGCCACGGTGCTGAAATTAGCGAAGACGATTAAAAAGGCGGGCGCTGTTGCTGGAGTATGCTATGGCTTTATTGGTAACAGAATGTTATCAGGATACGCGAGGGAGGCCCATAAATTGGTCCTGGAAGGGGCAAAAATGCAACAGGTTGATCGTGTCCTCTTTGATTTCGGTATGCCGATGGGAGTTATAGCTATGGCCGACATGGCAGGTATAGACATCGGATACCGTTTGCGGGAGCAGATGGACGAGAGCACTTATGACATTCCTTCGACGTATGTTGCTGACCGGCTGGTCGAGATGGGCCGCTATGGTCAGAAATCGGGGGGCGGTTTCTACGATTACTCTCCGGGGAATAGAACGCCCATCCCCGCCGCGGTCAGTGAAAAATTGGTCTCAGAGGCGGCTAGAAAATTCGGCATACAGCAACGTGAAATTCATGATAATGAAATAGTGGAACGGTGTTTTTACGCCATGTGCAATATAGGTTTCGAGCTTTTAGACGAGGGTATGGCGTTTCGTTCGAGTGACATAGACACTGTTTACATAAATGGGTATGGATTCCCAGCTTGGCGAGGGGGACCCATGTATTGGGCTGAAAATAAGGTAGGGCTTGATCGTATGCTCGATTCAATTCGTAAATTTGCTCATCAGCATGGCGACCGTTGGTGGAAACCATCGCCATTACTGGAGCGATTAGTTGCGGAAAAAGCCAGTTTGCGCGATGTACAGAATCAATGATAGCCTTTCCAGCGTAAATAGGTAATCAAATGGCATTAGATCGTGAGACCCTCCTTCAGCTTATTTCCACAGTTCGTCGTTTTGTGGAGGAGCGTTTGATACCACTCGAGGCTCAGGTTGCCGAGGAAGATAATCTTCCTGAGTCAGTTTTAGATGAAATGCGCGAATTGGGACTTTTCGGTCTGACGATCCCTAATGAATATGGTGGTTTGGGTCTGAACACCTTAGAAGAGTGTAAAGTTATAATTGAGATGGGAAGGACCTCCCCCGCTTTCAGGTCCGTTATAGGAACAAACAACGGGATCGGTAGCCAGGGCATTGTTATACATGGCACTGAAGAGCAAAAGCGACGCTTTCTACCATTGTTGGCGTCGGGAGAGGTCATTGGATCCTTTGCATTGACGGAGCCAGATTCAGGCTCTGACGCTGCCTCCCTAAGAACTAGTGCGGTGAAGGATGGTAGTGACTATCTTCTCACTGGCACAAAGCGCTGGATTACGAATGCAAACATTGCTGGACTTTTCACAGTCTTTGCGCGAACGAATTCTGAGGAGACGGGTTCAAAAGGTGTGACCGCATTTTTGGTAGATGCAAACTCTGAGGGTATTTCGCTGGGGTTACCTTATAAAAAGATGGGCCAACAGGGGGCTCACGTTTGTGATGTAATTTTTGAAGACTGCCGAGTACCTCAGGAAAATATAATCGGTGGACCTGAGCGGATAGATCTTGGTTTCCAGACTGCTATGAAAACACTAGATCGTGGTCGAATTCATATTTCTGCTCTTTCGGTTGGCTGTGCAAAAAGACTGATAGAGCTATCTGTGGCCTTTGCTCGAGATAGAAGGCAATTTGGTCGTCAAATATCTGATTTCCAGCTACCGCAAGCGATGCTGGCTGAGAGCGAGACAGAATGCTATGCAGCTGAGTGTATGGTTCTGGATGCAGCTCAAAGACGGGATTTAGGTGGTGATGTTAGGATGCTTGCGTCGTGCTGCAAATTATTTGCGACTGAGATGGTTGGCCGCGTTGCCGATCGTGCGGTCCAAATTCATGGAGGCGCTGGTTATATGGAGGAGTACGCAGTCGCTCGTTTTTACAGAGATGTACGCTTATTGCGTATCTATGAGGGCACTAGTGAAATTCAAAAAACGATCATAGCGCGTGAGCTCGTTAAACATTCAAGTTAAAAGCCAGATAATTCCGAGAAGCGTTTTGTATGAAAGCGTTGATCCCCAAATAAAAGTTGCGCAACTCGGGCGCGCTTTAAAAAGAAACCAATGTCGAATTCATCTGTCATACCTATTCCGCCATGCATTTGAACCGCCTCGTTCGTGGCCAGAGCAGCAATCCTGCATGTTTTTGCTTTAGCTGAGCTTGCTAGTCTTGGCGTGCTCAAACTTGGTTCATCAAGTGATCGGAGAGCTTTTAAAACAATGGATTTGCACAACTCGATTTCTGACCATAACGTTGCCGCGCGATGTTGCAATGCTTGAAAGCTACCGATGTTTACGCCAAATTGTTTTCTCTCTTTAAGGTAGCTTAGGGTTCGCCGAAAACTCTCAATTGAAATACCAAGAAGTTCGGCAGCTAAATGTGTGTTAGCGATATCTAAAATGATAGATAAGATGTTGTGTCCGTTACCGACACCGCCGAGAATTTGATGCTCTCCAAGCAACACATTTTCAAGCACTACTGTCGATGAGTTGCGGCTATCCACCATTGGTACCCTCGTAATTTCAACACCCTCGCTTGCTGTTGGCACTATGAATAAGGTTGTACTGTTTTTGGTTACCTGATTATTTGACGTCTTTGCTGATACTATCAGGTTATCTGAAATATGACCGTCTACAACATAATGTTTTACTCCAGAAAGTAGGTAATCACTTCCGTTCTTCTCAGCTTTGCAATTAATTAACTCTGGATTATGGCGTGGGGCTTCGTCTATGGCGAGCGTCAAGAAAAGTTCCCCGGCTGCAATTGAAGGGAGTAAATCTTTTTTTTGCTGCTCGGTACCAGAGTGTTCAAGTACAGAGACCCCTAATATAGATGATGCGAACAGAGGAGAACTAGCCAAAAAGCTACCAACTTGTTCACTGATCTGCCCCATGGCAACGTGCGAAAAACCGAGACCGCCGTAATCTTCGGAAACTAGTACTGCGGGCCACCCAAGATCTATCATATGATCCCAAAGTGAATCTGAGTAGCCTCTAGAGGAATTACCGTCGCGAAGTTCTCTATGTAAACTGGGGCCTGCATGAGTGTTTAAAAACTCTATCGCTGAATCCCTCACCATGGACTCCTCTTGATTAAGTAATAGTTCCATCTCTACCCTAGTCCAAGTATCCTTTTAGATATGATGTTTAGCTGGATTTCAGAGGTGCCTCCCTCGATAGAATTACCTTTTGACCGAAGCCAAGGCCGTGCAATCGAATCTTCTCCCCAGCCGAGCGCTGCACCACCATGAATACTCATTTCAAGTTCATGTCGACGTTTGTTCAGTTCAGTGCCATAGTACTTCAGCATAGCTGATGTATTTCCGACGCCAGAGGACTTAATTTCTAAATTCACACGCTCCATGGTTAGCTGGTGGCATTCATAATCTATTTCCCATTCCGCTATTTCGGTTCGGAGACTCGAATCTGAAAGCTGGCCGTCGCGCAAACCTAATGAATCTACCGCCTCTTCGGAGAGGGTTTGTGTTCTCGCTATGTTACCTATGTCGCCAATGTTCTGGCGTTCATGAGTCAGAAGGTACTTTGCTATCGTCCATCCTTTATTAATTTCTCCGACAACTTGTTTTTTTTCAACTTTGACATTATCGAGATACGTTTCACAGAATGGTGATGCGCCGGAAATGAGTTTTATCGGCCGGACTGTAACGCCGGTGCTCTCCATATCAAATAACACCAAGCTAATTCCGAAGTGTTTTCCCGATTCGAAGTCAGTTCTTACCAGACAGAACATCCAGTCAGATTTATCGGCACTGGACGTCCAAACTTTTTGGCCATTGACGATGAAATGATCGCCAAAATCCTCTGCCCTCGTTTGCAGTCCTGCCAAGTCAGATCCAGAATTTGGTTCACTGTATCCCTGACACCAGCGTATTTCTCCTCGGATCATCTTTGGTAAATGCTCACGTTTAAGTTCCTCAGAGCCAAATTCAAGGATCGCTGGCCCTATCATTGATAGACCCATGCTACTGAATATTGGGCTTCTAGCTTTGATAGCCGAGAGTTCTTCCTTCAGAACCTGCTCCTGTTCTTTTGAAAGACCGCCGCCTCCATATTCACGTGGCCAAGTAGGAGCGACCCAACCTTTTGAAATCATACTTTCCACCCAGGTTCTTTGGTCATCACTGTAATAGGAGCTTCTTCGGCCTCCATAGTACTTTTCTTTCTCCTCAACAACAGGTATTCTCATGCTTTGAGGACAATGGTTCTCCAGCCAATCTCTAGTTTCGAGCCTAAAATCATTAAGGTCATGCACCTCTCTATCCCTCACAATTGTAATTGGTAATTATACGATGGTTTTGGCCATGAGTATTTTTCTTATTAGCGAACCACATGTAATTTCGATATTATCCCCTAAAATTTTAATTTTCCATCCGATCCTTTTTACTTCCTCGATGTCACGGTAAACTCATACTAAAACGTTTTAATTCATCTAGCACTTCATCATCAATTAGTCGCGCTTGTCCAAAAATACCCTCAATATTGTGATTGGGAAGTTTGGTGATGATTAACTGGCCGCCATGTACACCTATAAGTTCTAGTGTCTGTAAATTAAGCAACGGTGCTCCAGAAACCCCTGGCCCATGAGCGCAATTATGTAACAGAAGAGTTGGGTACTCGACGTGAGGTGATTGCATGGAGCGGCAATTTTCGATACTCGTAATTTTACCTAATTTCCCATCATAAACAAGCATTGCTAAGGATAAATTCTTGTGAGTGTATGGTAGTGACTCTTGGGAACTTCGACGCAGTTGTAATTTAGGCGCATAAAGTTTTTGACTTAGCGAGGCAAAAACCCAATCTTTGCTCATGCCCTCAAGCGCATCGCTGTCTCGCAATAATTTTCCAGGTGTGGATGTTTTTGAGATGAGGAAATTTTGAAAACGAGCGTTAGAAGCTCTGTATGAGCAGCTTCGGAAAACTGAGCGAGTTTTTTGATTCAAAAGCACATGAGCCGCTGTGATTACAATGGAATGCTCTTTCCTGTCATGCTGCACATGTGATGCTGTTCCACGGATTAAGCCATCACAGAATATTGTCCCTATTGCCTCTAGCATTGCATTTGTTTGATTTTGACTGGTCCATGCTAGGGTGCTGTGCGTCACAACCACCAGAAGTAGTGTTATCCGTGTGAACGGTTTATTTTTCATTTCATATCGCCCCAAACTGACTGCAAGATGCTGATTGCAGCAATGGGTGCGGTCTCCGTTCTCAGAATTCTCGGTCCGAGATTTAATTTATGGAAGTTAGCTGATTCAGTAATTTTAATTTCTTCCTCGTCCAAGCCCCCTTCAGGTCCCACTAAGAGTGAAACAGAGTTAGCAGGTTCTATAAAAGTAGTGACAGTTTTTTGACCTCTCGGGTCAAGAACGAACCTGACGTGCTCATTCACACTAATTACCCAATCGGAGATTGTTTTGGGATTGGCAAGTTTTGGAATACGATTTCGCATACTTTGCCGACACGCAGTTATTGCAATTTGCTGCCAATGTAATAACTTTTTTTTGAGTCGTGCTGCAGGAAGTTTAACCTCTGAACGTCTTGTATATAACGGGGTAATAATGTCAACCCCAAGTTCTGTTGTTTTTTGAATTACAAAGTCCATACGCTCTCCACGAGAAATGCCTATTCCAAGATGTATGCTTAGGCTGGATTCACGCTCTACAGGATCAAAATGCTTTACTTCTACTAATACTAGATTCTTCTTAATTTCAATTGCCTCGCAAAAGTATTCACCTCCAAGGCCATTGAATACACTCACAGAATCGCCGGTTGAAAGACGCAAAACGGTGCAGATGTAATGCGCATTGCTAGAGCTAAGATGAAACTTTTGCCCCACCTGAATAAGGTGCGGCTCGAAAACGCGAGGAGTACGCATGGGCACTTAACAATATATGGGCTATTTGCTATTCTGGCACGTTGGCAACACTAATGCGAGTTACCTTTTTAGGGGCACTCAATTAGAGCCATAGCTCAATAGCTGAAGCTCTAAAGCTAATGAGCAAATAGAAGATAAACTCAATCGGCGGAGTCAGTACTTATATGAGTCTGGTTTAAAGGGCCCTTCAATTGGTACTTTAATATACTCAGCTTGTTCTTGCGTTAACTTCGTAATTACCCCCCCAAACCCGCGCACCATATATGCCGCCACCTCCTCATCGAGACGCTTAGGCAATACTTCAACTTTGAGCATGGCAGACTTGGTTTTAAAATCTTGCTCTGCGAATCGTTTGTTAAAAAGCTCCATTTGCGCCAGCACTTGATTAGCAAATGACCCATCCATTATCCTGCTAGGGTGTCCGGTCGCGTTTCCCAAGTTAACAAGGCGGCCTTCGGCTAGCAGTATAAGATGATCTTGCGCGTCACTGTTTCGAAATACTTTATGAACCTGCGGTTTAATTTCTTCCCACTTCCAGTTTTCACGCATATACCCAGTATCAATTTCATTATCAAAGTGGCCAATATTACAAACGACGCAACCGGACTTTAGCTCGCCCAGTATTTCGCTGTTACAGACGTTGAAATTACCTGTGCTGGTCACTAGAAGATCTGTTTGTGTAAGTAGATCGGAATTCGGCCCCTTTGAGGTGTCACCTTCATTATATAATGAAACGACCTCGAAGCCGTCCATGCAAGCTTGCATAGCACAGATGGGATCTATTTCAGTGATCTTTACAATCATACCTTCTTGGCGAAGTGACTGAGCAGATCCTTTTCCAACATCGCCGTATCCAACTACAACCGCCTTCTTACCGGCGAGAAGATGGTCGGTAGCTCGCTTTATCGCATCATTTAGGCTGTGTCTGCAACCATATTTATTGTCATTCTTAGACTTAGTGACAGAATCATTGACATTTATGGCAGGTATCCTGAGTTCTCCTCGCTCTAACATTTCGTAAAGTCTGAGCACTCCGGTTGTTGTTTCTTCTGTAACGCCATGACAACCGTCAAGAACTGCCGCATACTTTTTGTGCAGAAGGGCTGTAAGATCTCCTCCGTCGTCGAGGATCATATTCGCGTTCCACGGCACGCCATCTTTAAGAATCTGCTGTTCCAAGCACCAATTGTACTCTTCTTCAGTCTCTCCCTTCCACGCGAACACAGATGTGCCGTTCGCGGCAACAGCTGCCGCCGCATGATCCTGTGTCGAAAAGATATTGCAGGAGGTCCATCTTACCGTGGCACCCAGCGCTTCCAGAGTCTCAATGAGCACTGCAGTTTGAATTGTCATGTGGATACAACCCAAAATTCGAGCTCCCTCGAGTGGCTTTAATTTAGAATATTTCTGTCTTAGAGCCATCAAAGCCGGCATCTCTGATTCCGCTATCTTA
>CACETF010000009.1 GCA_902562425.1 Porticoccaceae bacterium
AGGGTGATTTTAAAAATCATGTAGAGGAGAATAAATTTGAATCGAAAGATGACAGACGAGGAATGAATGACGATTTAAGCGCTGTCGCTACTCGAGTTGACGTTCCTGAAGACAATTCAGAGATTCACGAATCTCTTGACGATTATGAGGCAAATGTTTCGTCAAAAGAGAAGTTGGAAAAAAACGATCAGAGTGACATCAGTGTGCCACCGGCACCTGATGACGCTCTTGCGCATCTCACTCAAAACAAGGCCCAAGGCAGTTCTCATCTAGGCGATGAGGACGAGGATTCGGTATCACCTGTAACAAGAAAACCCAACGTTTTTGGTAGACTATTTGAGCGACTCAGGCCGACAGTGGGAAGTGCAAGAGAGGCAGCTGTCAAAAGATTACCGAGTGATCTAGATAAGTCCATACAACCTCCTTATGATCTTCCTAGCCCTGATAGCAATCAGCATAAGGGAGACAAAATTTATGAATCCTCCAAAAATAATCCCATAACAACGTCACCTTTGACCGGTGAAGAAAAATTAATCGATGTTTCTCTTGATTCTGATGATTTTGATCAGCTTTTCGAGGACCATGCTCCAAACAAAAATTTATTACCAAAGGATGAAAAATCTTCAAAGGATATTCAAAGTGAGGCCCCTTTAACGTTGGATACACCGCTTTTTGAAAGTGAGAGTCTAAAAAGTCAAGAACCACCTCCTCTTGTGAACCCGGAAGATCTGGGTTTATTGCAGTTATATGATGAGCAAGAAGCGTCTGAAAATGACGCTTCTCTCAGAACAGTAGAGCCGGAGGGTGAGTCGACTGATTTAGTAGAAGAATTGGAGGATTTAGAGAACTTTCTTGAAATTCAATCAAAATTAGTTGGTCAGACAGATGTCCACGAAAAGACTAATCTAGGATTAGTAAACATAGATAGTGTACAGGTTAAATTTGCTATCGTGGAGGCGTATATTGAAGAGAATAATAAGGTTGCAGCGACTCATTTACTTGAAGATATCATAAATCAAAAAGACGAGTATCAGGAAAGAGCAAAATTGATGCTTGAAAAGTTGTAGGGTGTATTGACCTATGTCTGACTGGCATTATAGGCCAAATGTTCGAGTACCTGAGGAAGCAACTATTCCCAGTGACATTAAAAGATATGCAGCTATTGTAAGTTATGATGGCACTGGATACTGCGGTTTCCAGCGACAAAAGCACAGTCATACGGTTCAGGCCGAGCTCGAACGCGCTCTGAGCTATGTGGCGGGAGCACCGGTTTCTGTGTCATCAGCGGGAAGAACAGATAAAGGTGTGCATGGTGACTACCAAGTGATACATTTTGATTCACGAGCGGTTCGATCAAATCAAAATTGGATAAGAGGCGGCAATAGTAAACTTCCGAACGATGTTAATATAAGATGGGCAGGCCAGGTATCCTCTAAATTTCATTCTCGATTTAGTGCTCTATCTAGAACTTATCGCTATGTTATTGCTAATACGCCCACTAGACCCGCAATATTAACTAATTTTGTAACTTGGGTGAGGGGTGAGCTAGATATTCGGTCAATGGCAAAATCCTGCCACTATATGTTGGGTGAGCGTGACTTCTCCTGTTTTCGTGGTTCAGCATGCCAATCCAAATCAACTCACCGACGAGTTATATCAGCTAACATCTTTGATTATGATGATTTGCTTGTTTTCGAAATTAAAGCAAATGCTTTTTTACTTCACATGGTCAGAAACATAATGGGAGCTTTGTTGGAAGTTGGTTTTGGAAAACGGTCTGCTAGTTGGATTTCTCAGCTTATAGAGGGTGGAGACCGCTCGCAGGCAGCCGCAACTGCAGCGCCCAATGGACTTTTTTTAGTCGGTGTTGATTATCCAACGATATTCGGTCTTCCTGCATTTCGCGCTGGACCCATTTTTCTCAATGGGCGATTGGGCGTGCCAGTCTATTAACAGCTAATGTACACATCATAATGGGCGTAAAAGTAAAGATTTGCGGTATCACCACCCCACAACAGGCTGAACAGGCGCAGAATTTTGGTGCTGACGCTATTGGGGTTGTGTTACATGAATCGAGTATGCGGCATGTAAAGGTTCAACTCGCAAAAGATATTATATCAACAGTCAATCCAGGGGTTATGTCTATTGTTTTAGTTGTTAACGCATCCTCGAATCAGATAAATAGGATCATCGAGTATTTGAATCCAAATTTTATTCAATTCCATGGTGACGAAACTCCAGAGTTCTGTAATCAATTTAACTTCCCATTTATTCGAGCTATCCGGATGCGAATAGGCGTGAACGTTATATCTGCAATCAAAAATTATGACGCAATAGGAGGCTTTCTGTTTGACTCATGGAACGATAAATTATATGGCGGGACCGGAATTAGATTTGATTGGTCGAGACTACCTCGACAGCGAGATTTTCCTCTAACTCTCGCGGGAGGACTTACCTGTAAAAATGTACAGAAAGCTATCACAATGGTAAAACCTGATATGGTTGATGTGAGTGGTGGCGTCGAAAGATCACCCGGTATAAAAGATCCTTGTTTGGTTAAGCTGTTTATCGAAAAAGTGAAGGGATGATTTAGTTAGAATTACCTAGCATGATTATTTAGTATTGCATGCTAAACTGTATTCTTGTCATAGAGTGGCACTGATTATGAACTGGTTAAGTCGAATGCGGCCGAGAGGTCCAATTTTTACGAGTCGTAATAGCACTATTCCTGAGGGCCTGTGGAAAAAGTGCCCAAAATGTAATGCTCCACTTTATCGCCCTGAATTAGAAAAAAATCTGGATGTGTGTCTCAAGTGTGGTCATCATATGAGGATTGGTGCACGACGACGAATAGATATTTTTCTTGATGCTGAAGCAAGAAAAGAGATTGGAGCAGAAATAGAAACTACTGATCTTCTTAAGTTTAAGGATGTAAAAAGATACAAGGATCGCATTGTTGAAGCCCAAAGAGTCACCGGCGAAAAGGATGCACTAGTTGCCATGGAGGGTAAACTCAAAAATATTGATGTAATTGTGTGTGCTTTTGAGTTTGCTTTTCATGGTGGCTCCATGGGCGCAGCGGTGGGAGAAAAGTTTACGTTAGCGGTAAAAATGGCACTAAAAAATAATTTTCCACTGATATGTTTCTCTGCAACTGGTGGAGCTCGCATGCAAGAAGCTTTGATCTCATTGATGCAGATGGCAAAGACAAGTGCTGTTTTGGAACGTTTGAGGATCTCAGGAAATCCATACATTTCGATAATGACAGATCCTGTTTATGGCGGTGTATCAGCTAGCCTTGCTATGTTGGGTGACGTTAATGTTGCCGAACCCGGCGCTCGAGCGGGTTTTGCGGGCCCCAATATTATTGAGCAAACAATTCGACAAAAATTACCTCCTGGGTTTCAACGTAGTGAATTCTTATTATCTAATGGCCATATTGATATGATTGTTGAGCGCACGTATATGCGCTCTCGCATTGCAAATCTCCTAGCTAAACTGTTAAACAAGTCTGAGATCTATGGACCATAGAAGTATTTCTCTTGAGCGTTGGCTCATAAAACTCCAAAGTGTACATACAAGAGAAATAGATTTATCCCTGCAGCGTATTGCCACTGTCTGGAACAGAGTAAATAACAAACTCTTTGCTAACAGCGCCCGAGGATCAAACTCTGTGTTAACTCTTTCTGTTGCAGGTACTAATGGGAAAGGATCCTGCGTAATGGCAATGGAGTCGATTTTACAAGCACATGGGTATCTTGTGGGCACCTATACGTCACCGCATCTATTCCATTATAACGAGCGCATTCGTGTTTCAGGAGCGCCTGTTAGTGATGAAATTATTGTTGAAGCCTTTGAATTTATTGAAAGCGAATGCAAGTCAATAGCGTTAACATATTTTGAATATTCTACACTGGCGGCATTGTGGATTTTCGAGACTTTAGCGGTGCAAGTTCGTCTTTTGGAAGTAGGATTAGGGGGGCGTTTAGACGCAGTGAATATCATATCACCTGATGTTGCTGTTGTTACAAGTATTGCATTGGATCATCAGTACTGGCTTGGATCGACAAAGGCGGATATTGCAGTTGAAAAGTTGGGAATTACCCGCGCTGGTAAGCCATTAGTTTGGGGAGAGAGGAGCTCTAGCGGGCTTGATAAGCTTCTAAGACCAACCGAAGCAGTTCTTTACAGGTTAGGTATTGAATTTGACATTTCTTTGGCAAAGGATGGCTTTACAGCAAAATTTTTTTCGAGGAGCAAAAATTTTTGTGTTTCAGGATTACGTGGCGACTCTGTGTCAGCAGAAAATAAGGCAATTGCGGTCCAATCGCTCCTTGCGGGAGGACTATCTCTTGATTCAAAAAAATGTGGACTAGCTTTATCCAAGTTAGAGATAACAGGTCGTTTTCAGCATGTCTCGGTTGGAGACGTTACCGTAGTTTTAGATATCGCTCATAATCCAGCCGCGGCGACGTTGTTGGCGAAGCGCTTGTCTTTGTTCAGCGGTAACATTTACGCAGTAGCATCAGTTCTTGCAGACAAAGACTGGATAGGAATTATTGCTCCCCTTTCAAAAATTGTTTGCTCGTGGCATGTTGCCGAAATTCATAATTCGCCCAGAGCAACAGATGTTCAAAAGTTGATAAGTGATCTTAAAGTCCGAGGGTTAAGATCAGCCTCTTTTTCTTCGCTGGAAAGTGCATTTCTGGCAGCCTACAGAAAATGTGTTTTAGGCGATACCATAGTAGTCTTTGGCTCTTTCTATGTGGTTGCCAGTGTCTTAAAAACTATATCTACTTTGCAGGAAAGTTAAAATGTATCGAAAACGGAATGTGATTAGATTCATATTTATTACAACGCTACTTCTCGGATTATGGAAATTAGTTGATAACTTGTCAGTCATGCCGGATTCAGACTCTAAATTAGATATTCCCCCGGCATTGAGATTAGAAAAGTATGAGAATAAGATATTTGATGAATTCTCTTATTCTGATCTAACCACACAAGCAAAAGAATTATTCACTAGTGAACATCTACACCTAATTGAGGAAATGGAAGGGGTTCCACTACAGTTGGATGACGGTATTACGCCAACACTCTGGTTTCTTCTAGTAAAAAACGTTGAGGCTAAAGATGTGGCTAAAAATATAATCGATGAATTAAAAAAATTGGGTGAAAAAGCATTTATTCAGACGGAATATGACAGAGGCTCATACTTTATTTATGTTGGACCAATACTTGACTTCCAGCTTGCAGAGAAAAAAAAATCTATGGTTGACGATACTTTGGGAGTAGAGTCAAGGCTTTACCAATATGCACGCGAGTTTCCCCTTTAGAGAATTATGCCGATGACATTTGTTGCCATAGATTATGCTATTATTTCTATTATCCTATTGACCTCATTGATAAGCGTGTTTAGAGGTTTTGTCGTAGAGGCGCTCTCCCTCATTACTTGGATTTGTGCTTTCATGGTAACGATGTCTTTCAACGAAATAGTAGCTGAGTTTCTGGTAAATATAGTGCCACTTCCAACGATTAGGTCGGGCATCTCAAACGTCGCGGTGTTTACTATCACTTTGATTGTTGGTTCGTTTCTGAGTTCTTTAGCAAAGAAAGTAATTATAAATATAGGATTGGGAAATACTGATGCATTACTTGGATTTGGCTTTGGTTTTTGTAAGGGTGCATTGATTATCCTAGCGCTTGTGATTGTTCTCCCAATTTTTTTGCCGGTTAATCAAGAGGACTGGTGGAGCTCTTCAGAGCTTATTCCGGTGTTTCAAGAATTCGAGCAGTGGGGTGTAGCTACTTTTCTTGACCTATCAGAATATTTGTCCTCCTGGAGTAAATAAATGTGCGGAGTAATCGGAATTTTCGGAGTAGAAGATGTTAATTTGATGCTATATGACGCGCTTACCGTTTTGCAACACAGGGGACAAGATGCCGCAGGAATAGTAACGGAAAAAAATGGTCAATTTTATCAGTGTAAGTCAGATGGTCTGGCGAGAGATGTCTTTCACAGACGAGATATGATGCAGTTGGTTGGAAACTTGGGGATAGGACACGTGCGTTATCCAACAGCTGGGAGCAGCGGCCCTGCATTGGCCCAACCACTTTACGTCAATTCGCCCTATGGTATATGTATTGCTCATAATGGCAATTTAACTAACGCTGACAATTTGCGGCGTGACATTAAGGGAATGAATCTGCGCCACTTGAATACTGATTCAGACACTGAGATATTGCTCAATGTGTTCGCGCATGAGCTACAAGTGCGAGGGAAATTGCTCCCCGATAGTGGCGATATTTTTAGTGCAGTTGAGCATGTTCATGCCCGTTGTAAAGGCGCTTTTGCAGTCGTGGGTTTAATAGCCAATCAAGGATTATTTGCTTTTCGGGATCGCTTTGGTATCAGGCCCATATGTTACGGGCGAAGGAAAAGCTCCAAGGGAACTGAGTATGCAGTGGTTTCAGAAAGTGTTGCTTTAGACAGCTTAGGCTTTGATTTTGTTGATGATCTCAAACCAAGCGAAGCCCTATTTATTGATAAAATGGGAAATCTGCACCTCAGACAGTGCTCAGATAATGCGATTCTATCGCCATGTATTTTTGAGCATGTATATTTCGCACGTCCAGATTCCATGATGGACAATATTTCAGTTTATAAATGTAGGCTCAGAATGGGTGAAAGGTTGGCAGACAAAATTATAAAGATTTGGCCCGACCATGATATTGATGTTGTTATTCCAATCCCAGATACCAGTCGCGTTTCCGCTCAAGCATTGGCGGAGCGATTGGGTGTAAAGCTCCGTGAGGGTTACATGAAGAACCGATATATTGGTCGAACTTTCATAATGCCGGGACAGAAAGAGCGTAAAAAGTCGGTTAGACAAAAACTAAATGCAGTTCGTTTGGAATTTACAGATAAAAATGTTCTTTTAGTGGACGATTCCATCGTTCGTGGTACGACGTCGAGAGAAATAATTCAAATGGCCAGAGATGCTGGAGCTAACAAAGTTTATATTGCTTCAGCGGCGCCGGGTGTTCGCTTTCCCAACGTTTATGGTATCGACATGCCAGTGGCTTCAGAGCTTATTGCTCATGGTCGTACAGACGAAGCGGTATGCGAAGCTATAGGAGCAGATTGGCTCATTTACCAAGATTTGAAGGACCTTGTTGCGGCTGCATCAGAGGGAAACCCGGACATAAGTCGGTTCGAATGCTCAGTATTTGATGGAAATTACATCACTGGAGATATTGATGAAGAGTATTTGTATAATTTAGAGCGACTTCGCAATGATGATATTAAAAGTGCGAAGCAGTTAGCAATGGACTTAGGAAAACCACAGACGATTGGTATTTTCAATGCTGGTCTTGAGTTTAAAGGTTGAAGCTGTGGATTTCAGATGGGAACTGAGCGGTCGTTTCCTCGGGCGTTCTCAAAGGATGTCTAAATAAAACCATTGCCTATAAATCGTTATTAAACTCGGATTCGTTTGCTAGATAGCCAAAGTAGAGGCTCGCGTGAAACTCAGTTTGGCTTGGAGAGATCTTCTTGGGTTAAATTTACATATACCACCTTAGTTAAACGATTTGATTGCCGTGAACTTTGACGCAGGTAATGGTTAGTTGCAACACGTTAAAAAACTATTGATAATTAAATTTGTATTGGTGGCTCTCGGAGGTCCCCTTGCAAGTGCTTACTGCAAATCCCGCCAGGCCCGGAAGGGAGCAACGGTAGTGGAAGAGCACTGTGCTGAGATTAGGCTTTCGGGGGCCACCTCCAGTTGCTCTGCAGGTTACAATGTTTAATTTGATCACCGCTGCTTCTTTGGGTCTGCGCTTTTTTGTTGTTGCCCGTTCGGTCTTGATTATATTTACACACATGTTCGGAGAATTTTAATGAGCTATAAGGTGCTTGCAAGAAAATGGCGACCGAGAAACTTCTCAGAAATGGCTGGTCAAGAGCATGTGTTGCGTGTTTTGAGCAATTCACTTAATAATAATCGTTTGCATCACGCGTATTTATTCGCAGGAACGCGTGGCGTAGGTAAAACGACAATCGCTAGGGTATTATCTAAGTGTCTGAATTGCGAATCTGGAATCAGCTCTACGCCTTGTGGTAGTTGTTCGTCCTGCTCAGAAATGGATGAGGGTAGGAGTATTGATTTTATTGAGGTTGATGCAGCATCTAAAACAAAGGTTGAAGACACCAGAGATTTGCTTGATAGAGTTCACTTCGCCCCAAGTAAGTCTCGTTTTACAATTTATTTGATTGATGAAGCGCATATGCTATCTGAAAAAAGCTTTAATGCTCTTCTGAAGACTTTAGAGGAGCCTCCATCTCACGTAAAGTTTTTACTGGCAACTACTGATCCCAAAAAGCTTCCCATCACAATTTTGTCGCGATGTCTGCAATTTAATTTAAAAAATCTTGCTGTGGACAAGATATGTGAACATCTAAAGCTAATCCTGACAGATGAAAAAATCCCATTTGAAAACGAAGCGGTTGTCAGGCTCGCGCAGGCAGCCAATGGTAGTATGCGTGATGCGCTTACATTAACCGATCAAGCCGTCGGTTATGGTGATGGTCGCGTGATTAATGATTTTGTAAGTGCTATGTTAGGGTCTATTACTGAAAACTTCATTATTGATATTTGTTCAGCTTTGGCTGAGAGAAATGGCAAAGAATTACTTAAACATATAAATGAAATGGCGGAGCATGCCCCAAATTATGATTGTGCTCTGGGAGATATGTTAAGCCTGCTACATCAGATCTCAATTTTTCAAATCGTACCTGAGAGTCGAAATGGTGATAGTAACAATCAAATAATTGAGAATTTAGCGAAACAAATCAGCAAGGAAGATACGCAACTTTTTTATCAAATATGTTTATTAGGGCGTAATGATCTCCAAATGGCTCCAGATCCTAAAATAGGCTTTGAGATGATCATGCTGAGGGCGCTTGCCTTTAGGCCGGAGGACGGATTAGGTGAAAATCAAAGTAAAAAACAGTACTCATTTGATGGACAAAAACATACTGAAAATGAAACGATAATTAAAAATAATGGAAATTCCTCGAAGAATTCTCGATTATCCAGTCAGATAACCGTTAATGAGTCAAATGCGGTTCAAGATAATCTAAAGAAACGCCCAGATTTATCATTGGAGATCAATCCTCAAGAGAAAATTGACGTTACACTCCTAGAAAAATTCGAAGCTAGACACTGGTCGTCACTTTCTAAGCAGCTTGATATTGGAGGGGCACTTGGTGAAATAGTTAATAATTGTGTGTACTCGCGGTCAGAAAATGACAAGTTATTCTTTGTGCTAGACTCTTGTTATACCAACTTGCTTTCTCAAAGACATGAGTTGGCACTAGCTGAGGTGTTGAGTGATTATTTTGGAAAGACTCTCCAAGTTTCAATAGATGTTGGAATACTTGAAATTGATACTCCTAGGGTGGAGGCCTCTCGT
Source organism: Porticoccaceae bacterium (assembly GCA_902562425.1). GTDB lineage: Bacteria > Pseudomonadota > Gammaproteobacteria > Pseudomonadales > Porticoccaceae > TMED48. The sequence goes on from CACETF010000009.1 coordinate 9,478, forward strand.
AGTTTTGAGGACAACAAAAATCGTGTAATTGTTGCATTGAATGAAGATGCCCAGATCAAAAAGTTTAAGCAGTTGTTTGACGGGTCAATTGATATGGATAGTATTGTTCCCAAGGAGGTCCAATAAAATGGATATGGAAGAACTACTTCGACAAGCTAGAGAAATGCAGAAAAAAATGACTCTCATTCAACAGGAGGCATCTGAAAGAGAGGTTGTGGGTGAATCTGGAGGAGGCTTGGTAAAAGTTACTATGACGGGTCGTTTTGATACTCGCAAGGTGGAGTTGGATTCTGAACTCATGATGGAGGACAAATCTATATTAGAAGATTTACTAACAGCTGCTATTAATGATGCCGTTCAGAAAGCCGAGAATGGTCAAAGTGATTCACTGTCTAGGTTAGCCGGAGGAATGAACTTGCCGCCTGGATTTAAAATGCCGTTTTAAAAATCTTGGAATTATAAAAAGAGATGGAGAGCCCACTTTTTAGTCAACTTATACAAAGTTTGTGTTGCCTACCTGGGGTAGGAAAAAAGTCGGCGCAGCGGATGGCTTTGTTCTTGATTGAGAGAGACAAAATATCGGCAAAGCGCTTGGTAGAGGTTCTTGCTGAGTCAATTGAAAAGATTGATAGATGCATTCGCTGCAGAAATTTGACGGAGGACCGGTTGTGCGCTGTCTGCGGAAGCGAGCGGTCAAAAAAAGGTTTATTGTGCGTTGTTGAGACGCCAGCTGATCTTTTGGCGATTGAGCAGGCAAACTGCTTTTTCGGGACCTATTTCGTCCTTCACGGACATCTCTCGCCGATCGATGGTATTGGACCAGAGGAGCTGGGTTTTGATGAGCTCTTCAAACAACTTCATGATGATGATCTAACAGAGGTAATTCTAGCAACAAATTTGACCCTTGAGGGGGAAACAACGGCTCAATTTATCGCCGACAAGTCTCGGGTCTTAGGGAAAAAGGTATCCAGAATTGCCTATGGTGTGCCTATGGGTGGAGAATTGGAGTATGTGGATGGCGGAACTTTAAGTCTTGCGTTAGATCGACGTAAAATTATCTAGAATGGTTTTTTGGATAGATGATTACATTTCGTTGAAAAATTGTACGCAGAAATTAGCGGACAATAAAACATTGTGTCTTGACACCGAGTTTATGAGGTCGCATACCTTTTACCCGCAGTTAGCGCTCATACAAATTCACAACGGTGAGCACTGCTGGCTGATAGATGCGCCGAATATCGATGATTTAACGCCGCTGAAGCGACTATTCGAAAATCCAGAATGTACACTGGTCATGCATGCATGTGCTGAAGACCTTGAGGTTTTGAGATATACCGCTAAGATATTTCCAAAGAAGATTTTTGATACACAAATCGCAGCTAGCTTGGTAAATATAGGATTTTCAATTAGTTATGCAGGACTTTTAGAAACTTTAACAGGTATAAAGTTGACCAAATCGGTCACTCGTTCCAATTGGTTGGCTAGGCCTCTTTCAGACGAGCAAATAAAATATGCAGAAGATGATGTTGCATATTTAGAGCGACTATATAAGATACTATGTTGTAAATTAAGTACTTATGGGCGCTGGTCTTGGTTAGAAGATGAAATTAGCATGACGATCGAGAACGTTGAAGCGCGAGACAGTTTAGAGTTTTATTTTGGGCGCTTTAAAGGTAGACATCGTCTAGACTCAAGATCGCTGAGCGTGTTAAAGCGTCTCAGTTGTTGGCGGGAGAGGACGGCGAGAGCAAAGAACACGCCGCGACAGCGAATCATATCTGATGCAATACTGTTCAAGCTTGCAGCTAATCTTCCAAAAAGTTACTCAGATTTATTTGCTTTAAAAGAACTACATCCAAAAGAAATTCGAGTTTTCGGGAACACTGTAATTTCCGAAATTCAAAAAAGTTATGATGATCCGGAAGTTGCATCGATACCAAGCCTTTTAAATAACTCTGGTAATACTCTTGTAAAGAGCCTTCACCAGTGTCTCACCGATTTTGGAGAGTTACGACAAATTCCGGTTGAAGTATTAGTATCAAAGAAAGAACTGGAAGTTATTGTAAGGAGTGCATTAAGTGGAAATATAAGATGGCCATCCCGATTGTTAAAGGGTTGGCGTGTAGATATCGTAAAGCCTATAATTTCTAGGTTTATCTCAAATATTTAATAACATTGTCTTTGGCTGAAGGGATTTGCTGAAATGGCTAGCAGTATATATGAGGAGCGATTTTGGCAAAAAAAATGTCTGGAGGAGATGACAGAAACTGAGTGGGAGCTACTTTGCGATCGTTGCGGCAAGTGCTGTTTAGTAAAACTTGAAGATGCGGATACTGAGCAAATTTATTTTACGGATGTGGCTTGCAAATTTATGGATCAGACAACATGTCAGTGTTCCGATTATAATAATCGCAGTAAAGTTAAGGACTGCGTTAAACTAGATCCCGGAAATATAATGGAGTTAAGCTGGCTGCCATCTAGTTGTTCATATAAGTTGGTTGCGAATGGTGTGGACTTACCGAGTTGGCATCATCTCATCAGTGGGTCTGAGTATTTTATTCATTCCAGTGGAGCCTCTATAAAGGGAAGAGTAATCTCTGAGCAGTGCGTTAAAGATCACGATTTGGAAGATCATATTATTCGTTGGGTGGATTAGCAGTGTATTCAGCCGAAAATTATTTCTGGGGATGGATTTCTTATTCATTCGGTGTGCTTTGTTTGCTATTCTGCGTCTGGTATATAATAAGCGGGTTTAGGAGTTCAGCTCTGCGACAAAGTATTTTGCTTGTCGCTACTGTATTTTTTATGACTCCAGTGACTGCATATTACGATGACTTTCATTTGGCTCCCGCTTTTTTCGTGAGTTTATATGAAGGTTTATTGCTGGATTCAGGGTTTCAGAGAGGGCTTGCTCCAATTTTGGCGATGGTAATAATAACTTTAAGTTTTTATGGCTCGGCAAGAGTTTTGTGGGGCAAACTGAAAAGACCACCTCCAGTCAGGGTGCGACCTGCATTTTCTTCAGATAAACGTCGTCGATCAAATATGTAAATTGCGGGATTTTTCTTAAAAGCTTTAGTGCAGCGTCGGCTGTTGTAGTTGATCGACTTTTCGTGTAAGAGCCCAGAAAATTTTATTATAATGCTGAATTAAAGCATGGAAACTAAAGAATATGAAATTCACCGGTACAGAAAACTATGTTGCTACAGAAGAACTTCAACTTGCGGTAAATGCTGCGGTTAGCCTTGAACGCCCTTTACTTATAAAGGGGGAGCCGGGAACTGGAAAGACAATGCTTGCGGAAGAGGTGTCAAAGGCTTTAGGGAAGAAAATGCTATCGTGGCACATAAAATCAACAACCAAAGCACAACAGGGACTTTATGAGTATGATGCTGTTTCAAGGTTACGAGACTCACAGCTTGGAGACGAAAAAGTGCGTGATATTGCTAACTATATTGAAAAAGGAAAGCTCTGGGAAGCGTTTACATCGCAAGAGCAAGTTGTTTTATTGATTGATGAAATAGACAAGGCAGATATAGAGTTCCCGAATGACCTACTTTTAGAGCTGGATAGAATGGAATTCTATGTTTATGAGACTGGGCAGACGATCCGAGCAGTACAAAGGCCTATTGTGATTATTACCAGCAATAATGAAAAAGAATTGCCCGACGCTTTTTTGAGGCGATGTTTTTTTCATTTTATAAATTTTCCTGATAGATCCACAATGAAACGGATTGTCGACGTACATTTTCCCAATATAAAAAAGAAACTCGTCGATACGGCGCTAGAAATATTTTTTGACATAAGAAAAGTGCCTGGTCTTAAAAAGAAGCCCTCTACCTCAGAGCTTGTCGACTGGTTAAAACTTATAATGTCTGACGATATTCCAGAGGATATTCTAACAAATCGAGATCCAACTAAAGCAATACCGCCACTTTATGGAGCCCTTTTGAAAAATGAACAAGACGTGCATCTATTAGAAAGATTGGCATTTATGACAAGGCGAGAGATGAGATAATATAAATTATGCTTGTCAATTTTTTCAATGTAGTTAAGCGTTCTGGAATACCAGTCTCGATTAAAGAGTATTTAGATCTGATTAATGCAATGGATAAAAATCTCTCGATGGGATCGACTGATGAATTTTACTTACTCGCAAGGCTTTGTATGGTGAAAGATGAACGATATTTTGACCGTTTTGACAAGGTATTTGGGGCCTACTTTAAGAATTTGCAAAATATAGATCAAATCTTAGAACTTATTATTCCTGAGGAATGGTTGAGAAAAAAATTCGAAAAACACTTTACAGACGAAGAGAAAGCGAAAATTCAGAGTCTCGGGGGGTTAGAAAGGCTTTTACACGAATTTAAAAAACGTTTAGAGGAGCAGTCAGAACGGCACCAAGGGGGCAACAAATGGATTGGGACTGGCGGGACTTCTCCATTCGGACATGGAGGATATAATCCTGAGGGGATTCGGATTGGAGGACCTGGGGGATCAGGTAGTGCAGTTAAGGTTTGGGATGAGCGCCAATATCGAGATTTAGACGATTCTGTAGAGATTGGTACCAGAAATATAAAGATTGCACTTCGGAGGCTACGAAAATTTGCTCGTGAGGGAGCCGCTGACTTTTTGGACCTTGGCGACACTATTCGAAGTACTGCTCGAAACGCCGGAGTGCTCGATTTGAAGATGGTTCCTGAACGACGTAATTCAGTCAAAGTTCTTATTTTTTTTGATATTGGTGGGTCAATGGATCCTTTTGTGACGCTCTGTGAGGAGCTGTTTTCCGCTGCAAAGACTGAATTCAAACATATGGAATATTTTTATTTTCATAATTGTCTATATGATTATGTTTGGAAGGAGAATCGAAGGCGCAGAGATCAACAAATAAAAACTCACGATCTTTTGAATAAGTACACCTCTGATTACAAAGTTATCTTTGTAGGAGATGCATCCATGGCTCCTTATGAGATAAGTAGTCCCGGTGGCAGTGTTGAGTATCAAAATGAAGAGTCTGGGAAGGTATGGATGCAAAGAGTTGTAAGCTCATTTAATAAACTCATATGGATTAACCCCGTAGAGGAAAGCTATTGGGGCTATACGCCGTCAATATCTATGGTACGCGGAATAGTTGAAGACAGAATGTATCCTTTAACACTGGACGGACTTGAACGTGGGATGGAAGAATTATCTCGTTGATTCCAGTAGCGGGTATGTTCGTGAATCACAACTCCTAAAATTGTTATGCAAGGCAGAAGCAGTTCATGCTGTCATTTATTTAGATAAGATAAAATACTGCTGTGAATCCAACTATCGTGAGAACTATAGTGTAGGGAAGTGCCATTATGACCATTCTCATATATGAGAGTTGTATCAATGGAGCTAGCGCCGATGTCAACAAAAATAAGAATGCAGCCTGCCCGTTTGGAGTTGCGACACTTGGAAGATTAGTTCCAGTATTTATTGCAACGGTGAGCTTATCGAAATGTTCTCTGGTTATTCCTCCAGAATCAAGCACGGCCTTAACCTCGTTGATATAAACCGTAGCCACAAACACGTTATCACTTATCATAGATAAAATCCCATTTGCCAAGAAAAACATGCCCGGCTGAATACTCTCATCCATCGAAAGAACAACTGATATTACTGGTGAAAAAAGATGTTGCTCATGAATGACCGCGACAATCGCAAAAAATACGACTAGGAGCGCAGTAAATGGAAGTGCTTCCTCAAATGCATGGCCGATCTTATGCTCATCTATGACACCATTAAATGCTGTGAGGAGCACAATAATCATCAGTCCAATAAGCCCCACAGGAGCAATATGCAATGCCAAAGAAAATACTAGTATGACAGCAACTGTGACTTGAACTATAAGTGCAGCCACATCTTTTTGGGTCCGGTTTGCTTGGTCCTGCGCATTAAAGTTTTCCAGCACTAACCTAACTTCTTGTGGGAGTTGTGCGCCATATCCCAAAATGCCGATCTTTTCAATTACCACGCATGTCACTAGGCCGCAGACCAAAACAGGCATCGTTACTGGAGACATAATCCAGAAAAATGTCATAAAATCCCAACCAGCCTTCTCAGCAATCAAAAGGTTTTGTGGTTCACCCACCACCGTACACACCCCGCCCAAGGCGGTGCCCACTGCACCATGCATTATTAAACTCCTCAAAAACGCGCTAAATTGATCTAACGTCTCTCGGTTTTTAGTGAGTACTTGTTCATCATCGGTGTGGTCATGGTCATGTGAATTAATACCTTTGCCACTGGCCACACGGTGATATACGGTGTAGAAGCCTACTGCGACGGAAATCAGAACTGCCGTGACTGTCAGGGCATCAAGGAATGCGGAAAGAAAGGCACCGGCAAAACTAAAAAGAAGTGATAGCACAATTTTTGACCTGATCGTAAGTAAAATCTTCGTAAATACGAATAGCAACATATCCCTCATAAAGTATATTCCTGCTACCATAAACATTAGGAGTAGGATTACCTGGAAATTTGAGACTGCTTCTTTGTAGACGCTGTCGGGGGACGCTAACCCGAGTGCTATTGCTTCAATTGCCAGAAGCCCGCCCGGCTGAAGCGGATAGCATTTTAATGCCATGGCAAGGGTAAATATAAACTCCCCTATCAAGAGCCACCCTGTGACAAAAGGGCCCAAAAGGTAGAACGCAATGGGATTTATTATCAGAAAACCGATTACTGCTTTTTGATACCATTCAGGAGAGTCGCCTAAAAAATTATGAGCAAATGCAGATGAGAGAGAGGAGTTCATTTCTTTACCTTGAATACCTTGTATGTTTTGAGAGGAAATAACAAGTCGAACCCTCTAAACTGTATCTAGTGATGTTTAAATTTGCAAGGCAGCAACAAACGTTTTTATTTTCGGAGCCTTATTTTGTTAAAAAAGCCAATGAATGACCGTTTTAAAATAACTTTATCAGAGCGAAAGGGTGCTGAAAAAATAGTCATTGGCGTCGTCGATCGCTCTATTCTGGCTGGGAAGCATGAGTTTATTCTATCAGATGATGATCTTGAATTAGTGAAGAGTTTCTGTATTTCAACCATGTTTCTCGGTTCTTGGGGAGACTTTGACTGTGAGGTTTGGGAGTTACAAAGGGATGTATGTTTTTTGGATGGGTACTCTACGATTAATTTAAGAACATTACTCATATCATTAGATGAGGTACAATTTTCGATAATTTGTCGGGCGGTTCAGCTTCTAGAGTGGAAAAAAAGTCACATATACTGTGGTGTATGTGGTAATCCAACCGAAATTCAGGGTCATGAGAACATTTTGGCCTGCATTAGGTGTTCAAAACCGTATTATCCTCGAATTTCTCCATGTGTCATTGTTGTAGTGACCAAAGGCGATTATTGCCTGTTGGCACGTCAACTCAACTGGGCAGATGGTCTTTTCAGTGCGGTTGCAGGTTTTATTGAGGCCGGTGAGAGTGCTGAGGATGCTATACACCGAGAAGTGTTCGAAGAGGTTGGAATCCATATTAGAAAGCCAGTATATATTGGCAGTCAGGCTTGGCCTTTTCCTGGTCAGTTGATGTTGGGTTTTATCGCAGAGGCTGCTTCAGAAATCATTACTGTGGATGGAAAAGAAATAAGTGAGGCACGATGGTGGCACTGTGATAACATGCCTCCCTCGGTTCCGCCTCCTTCAGTGCTCTCGGGATTGTTAATCGAGAGATTTCTGACTAATGCCAAGAGCACAGAGAACAGAAAAAATAGTGATATAATTTAAGCCGCATATGGGCTGAGAACAACAGGAGACAGCTTTGGAATTTTTGTACGATTATGGGTTATTTTTTGCCAAGTTAGCCACCTATGTCGTAATGCTCTTGGTCTTGCTTGCATTGATTGCGTCACTCCGTCACAAGAGAGAGGGATCCGCCAAGGGAGAGCTTATGGTCACTCGACTCAATGATCAGTATGACGACACCAGCCATGTAATGCATCTGGCGGTGCTAAATGATGCAGAAAGAAAGATAAAGGAAAAGAATCTACTGGATAAAAAAAAGCGTGAAAGAAAACAAGAAAAAAAAGTAGCAAAAGGTCATGTTTCTTCAGATTATGCTGCACGAAAACGCGTCTATGTATTGAGCTTTGAGGGTAATATTAATGCATCTGCTGTAGCTAACCTTCGAGAGGAGATAACTGCAGTGCTCACAACTGCTACAAGTTCGGATGAGGTATTACTTCGTTTAGAAAGTGCGGGAGGAATGGTCCATAGCTATGGATTAGCGGCCAGTCAACTGGATCGACTACGTAAAAAAAATATTCCCATTACCGTTAGTGTGGACAAAGTTGCGGCTAGTGGGGGTTATATGATGGCGTGTGTAGGCGATTACATTATAGCAGCTCCATTCGCTGTCTTGGGCTCGATTGGAGTAGTTGCTCAATTACCAAATTTTAATCGCGTACTAAAACATAATAAGATTGATTTTGAATTACTGACAGCGGGAGAATATAAGCGTACGTTAACGCTGTTTGGAGAAAATACCCAAAAAGGGAGAGAAAAATTTGTTAACGAGCTTGAAGAAACACATCAACTTTTCAAACAATATGTTAGTGAGCGGCGAGAGAGGATTGACATTGACCAAATTGCCACTGGTGAAGTTTGGTATGGAAGTAGGGCCCTAGAGTTGGGATTAGTCGACGATTTGAAAACGAGTGATGAGTATGTAGTTTCGTTAATGGACAAAGCTGACGTTCTCGACGTCAAATATATTCTCAATAAAACAATAATAGAGCGACTAGGTATATCTGTAGAGAGCGCAATAGATGCTCTTTTTGTCAAATGGTGGCAAAGACTAACTGGCAATTCGCGTACCCTGCATTGAGTGAACACAGAATAACTCAGTCTCGCCGTAGTCTCTCATCTGAGGCGATGGGGGTCGGAAATTTGAACACTACAATATAACTCGAGAAGACGAAGGTCATGATCGCTACTGCTTGAATAAGGTGTGATGCCTCGGTTCCAATAAGGTTGTTATTAAATGCCATGTAGGCGATCAACAATGAAAATTCACTGTTCTGCCCCAATCTAAATCCAATGTCCCAAGCCAAAGATGGAGATTCGCTCTGTGAACGTAAAAGATAGAAATATGTCAGTGGCTTGATTGCGAGTACGATGCAAGTGAAAAATATAACTGCTAAACCTATATCCGGAATGAGGTTTATATTGAATCCGCTCCCTAGAGAGAAAAAGAATAAAATCAAAAAGAAGTCGCGTAAGGGCTTTAGGCTCAGAGCAATATGTTTTGAAAGGGGGCACGTGGCTATGGAGATACCGGCAATAAATGCTCCAATTTCTCTCGATAAACCAATTTGAGCGGCAGCTTCAGAGGTTCCCAGACACCACCCTATTGCGATCAGAAAAATATACTCGCCGATTTGCTCAAACCTTGTGAATATGGGTAGTAGTAAAAAGCGAACAATTGCAAATGCACCAAAAATTAGGAGAGGCAAGGCCATAAAGGTAAGTGTAAGCTCTCTTAGATTTACGTTGCCTGACATTAATAGAAGCAACACAATAATCGCCAGAAAGTCTTGCATAAGCAACATTCCTACCATTAACTCTCCAGAATGCTTATGGTGAAGCACCGTGGTGGGTAGTAGTTTTATTCCAATGATCGTGCTTGAAAAGATCATTGAGACTCCAATAATCAGGTTCTCTAGTTGTGAGAAACCAAAAATATGTCCCAAAGAATATCCGGTAATGCCAAAAATAATTGAGCTGATTATTGTCGATTGAGTAGCTTGGCGTAACACTTTAACAAGTGCTTTTGGCTGCATATCAAGACCCAAGAGAAATAAAAGGAAGATTATTCCGATTTCAGAAATTGAAGATATAGTCTCGATATCGGTTACCCATTGAAGTGAGTAAGGCCCAATTAAAACCCCAAGTGCAATGTACGCGATGATAAGCGGTTGGCGACTAAAAAGCGCAAAGGTTGCAAGTATCGCGGCACCGCTGAAGATAAAAAAGAATAGTTGATTTAGACTTTCATGCATTAATACTTATTTCTCGAACCTAATTTCACTAAGATATAGATTAACAGAGGTTCACTAAAAGAGCGGTCGAATATCTTTGATTCATAGTAATAGCCAAATCTTTGCAAGACAATGATCTAAACGTGCTTGCTTTCAAGTAAACTAAAAGCATCGGTTTAGGTCAAAACGGCGCGACACTAGTGATCGGGATTGCTAGTATACACAATGTAGTAAGAAGAGAAAAAGTGCAATGGCAGAACATGAATCAAAATCAGGTAAGGTCAGGGATGCAGACGACAGCCGAGTCGACGCTATTGCAGCGGTGGCAGTGCTTATTATCGTTGTCAGTGCGTTTGTATATATACTGTCTACGCTTTAGTGTTCCATCACGAGTATAATAAGTCAGAAACTATATAATTCACAAAATGAAAATGAACATAGTTCAGGCGGGTTTGGATGGATACGTGGGAGTCGACTATGGCCCTTGATTCCGAAAAATTGTTGGAAAACGCAAGTTCTCGAGAACAGGTTCGACGGCACTTGAACGAAATCCCTATTAGGTCACAAAATCCGAAGTCTGATGATGAAGATATTTTAAGGCAGCTCAGAGATTTACTGAAAGATAAAAATGTAAGTCTTATTGCTCATTATTATACCAACCCTACTATTCAATCACTTGCTGAGGAAACTGGGGGCATTGTTTCTGACTCACTCGAGATGGCACGTTTTGGTCAACGTGCAGAATCGCAAGTCCTCATTATTGCTGGGGTAGCTTTCATGGGTGAAACAGCCAAGATCATCTCCCCGAGTAAGCAAATTTTGATGCCCTCTGCTTATGCAACATGCTCTCTAGATATTGGTTGTCCAGCAAAGCAATTCGAAGCATTTTGCGACGACAATCCCGATAGAACCGTAGTGGTTTATGCTAATACTTCTGCAGCTGTAAAAGCTCGAGCGGATTGGGTCGTAACCTCTAGGATTGCAGTAGAGGTGATCGATTTCTTGGATTCTCGAGGAGAGAAAATTCTCTGGGCGCCAGATAGATATCTTGGTAGCTATGTTCAGAGAGAAACGGGTGCAGATATGCTTCTTTGGGATGGGAGTTGCGTGGTCCATGAGGAATTCAAGGTCCAAGGAGTCTTGAATATGCTTAACATGTATCCTGATGCTGCTATCCTTGTTCATCCAGAATCGCCAAGAGGAGTTATCGATTTAGCAGATTTTGTTGGGTCCACCTCACAGCTAATTTCAGCCGCTCAGGAGATGTCAAACCCTCAGCTCATAGTAGCCACTGACCGTGGAATCTTGTATAAAATGCAGCAAGCTGTGCCAGATAAGCAGCTCTTGATGGCGCCCACTGCAGGTAACGGAGCTACTTGTATCAGCTGCGGCGATTGTCCTTGGATGGCGATGAATACAATGGAGGGTCTGCTAAATTGCCTTACTTTTGAAAAAAATGAGGTATACGTAGACCCACTTATTGCCGACAAGGCAATGGTTGCCCTTAACAGAATGTTAGATTTCAAAAAGTGACAGGCAATTGCCTTTCATTTGGCAGAAGGCAACTATTCATAGGCTTGACACTCTCCTCTCAATTACTACCAAATCTTTTAGTCGTTGCTGAATAATCGCGTTTTGCTTAAAATCTTCTTTCAGGAGTTTTTCTGCACTCGAGAGCTGATGTTTCGCTCTTTCAAAAGCGCCCACTAGGATAAAGTACTCCGCCCTGGCTAGGTGTACCCCTGAGATGTCACCTGCTAAGCCGCTAACTTCAGCAAGCTGATACCATAAATTTGGATCATAGGGACGCTCTCGGGATAAATCTTTCAAGATTTTGATAGCCTTTTCAAAGCGGTTCTCTTTCCACAGCACCATTGAATGAAGATATTTTAAAGGAAAGCTTGTCGGACGAGTTTTTAATAACTCCTTAATCTTTTGTTTGGCGTTGTGGAAATGCTGAGCGGCGATGTCTAACTCAATGCTGGTGTATTTGAAAATGAACTGATCAGAGTCTTTAGTGATGAGTTCATCAATGATTTTCTTCGCCTCTAAATAATCCCCATTTTGGATCAAAGACAAGGTGAGACCATATTTTATTGGATCCGGATTAAAATATGTATTTTTAAGTTGATAGCGGAAATGTTTAATCTTTTCCATAGGACTATCGGTATTTTGTGCTATTGTTCTGACGCGAATAAAATCATAGGTCTCGTTTGATGGATAGTACTTTTTTGGGAGCCGCAGAATACGATTTTTAGCATCGGATATGCGTTTTTCTGTAATTGGATGAGTGAGCAAGAATTCTGGTGGCTGATTACCTGCGTGCCTTCTAGCCGCAAGCATCTGTTCAAACATCTGGCCCACCGCCCTCGGGTCTCTGCCGGAATTTCTGATAGTCTGAAAGCCGATTCTGTCTGCCTCCTTCTCATTACTGCGACTGTACCTTAACCGATTCTCGAGGGAGGCGGCCTGTGAGGCGGTGATTAATGCGGTTCCTGCATCCGTGTTGCCTGTTGCAGCAATGACTAAACCAGCAAGTAAGCCACCCATACCTAGGGAGGCATTTTTTCGCCTTTCTTCAATGCCTCTTGCAAAGTGTCTCTGGCTTAAATGCGCAAGTTCATGCGCGAGGACAGAGGCTAGTTGATCCTCAGACTTAGCATAATTAAAAATTCCGATATGCACCCCGATTATCCCGCCTGGGACAGCGAAAGCATTCATGGTTTGATTGTCTATTATAATAAGTTCTAGCTTTGTGTCTCTTAGTTCACTATAAGTCGCAAGATTTAGGAGTAAATTTTCAAGGTACTCTGTTATAAGGGGATCGTTATACCCGGGAACTCTAGAGCGGAAGGCCTTCAGCCAGCTTCGCCCGATAAGGTATTCTTGCTGGGGGGATACGATTGAGGAGCTAGTGTCCCCCAATACTGGAAGGTTGATCTCTGAACTCACACTTTGGACTGCGTAAAGGATGGTGCAGCATAAGTATAGGGCCAGTCTCCAGATAAATCTTTTTTTGTAAAAGTTCATGTGCTTGTATCACTGTTGTATTTTGCACTTGTATCCATAATCTTATACATTTCTCCTGCTAGACTTTTTTAACACGAAAAATAGTAAACTTGTCATAACTTTTGGGTGTATTAGATGGCATGAGAATAGTGCTTTATTTAAACGTGAGCAAATTTTGATGATTAAAGAGACGGTATCAAATTGGCTTGATAAATACTTCGGCACCAGTGAGGCGGTGCTGCTGAGTATTATTCTTGTGACCTCCGTGCTTATTTTGATGACTTTTGGTGGTGTGCTCGGTCCATTGTTGGTGTCGATAATAATTGCTTTTCTTTTGCAAGGAATGGTTAACAAAATATGCAGTTTTGGCGTCTCACGACCTGTGGCTATGAGTTTTTCTTACATAATATTCATCGTAGGCATGCTTTCACTGATTATTGGATTCATACCCTTGGTCGGACGTCAAATGAAAGTGCTGGTTGGCGAAACTCCCGTAATTTTGGCCAACATACAGGATATTGTCGCGAGCGTTCCTGAAAAATATGCAGACTACGTCACTGCAGATCAGTTCAACGCTATTGGCTTGCGGGTCACGGAAGAATTAGGTGAAATCGCCGAGCAACTTTTCAGTTTATCCATAAGTAGTTTTCCTGGGCTCCTTTCCATTGTTATTTATTTGATTCTGGTTCCTTTATTAGTCTTTTTTATGCTAAAGGATAAAGACTTGCTTGTGTCATTTGTTTCAGAGCTCTTGCCATCCAGACGCCCCGTGTTGAATTCAATTTGGTTTGAAATGGAATCACAATGTTCAAATTATATCCGTGGAAAGTTTATTGAAATAATACTTGTTGGTTTCACTTCATTAATAGCTTTCGTATATTTAGATCTTAAATATGCTGCGTTACTTGCGATGCTTGTCGGTCTATCTGTCCTCGTACCATATGTAGGAGCTACTTTGGTTACGATACCGGTGCTTATGGTGGGGTATGCGCAGTGGGGTTGGGGCTCCGAATTTCTCTGGCTGCTTACTACGTATTTGGTTATCCAATTCTTAGATGGAAATTTATTAGTCCCACTTTTATTTTCTGAGGTTGTTAACTTGCATCCGGTTGCCATAATATCTGCCGTTTTGATCTTTGGGGGTATATGGGGGTTTTGGGGGGTTTTTTTTGCAATACCTTTAGCAACTCTGGTTAATGCAGTTTACAAGGCTTGGCCAATATCAGAATCAAATATTGTTATTGAAGATTAAACAACCTATTTTATTAGAGTCGTACTGAGGGTGTTCGATATTGTTTGTAGAAAGCTGTGTGGAAATTGCTCAAAAATGTGTAAATATTCTACAACTAGAGATTTAATTTTTAAGGAACTGTTTTATATCGACTTTCTAGCTATTGAAACGGCAATAGTGATCGAAGTACAATTATTAAGCGAGGAGTGACCTGCTCTGCTGTAGTTTCAGTACACAATTCATATTGCAAGTTTATAAAAAATATCTAACTAGGCTTTAAAGAATCGCCTCTGGAGTGCGGAACCTCATGCCCGAAGACATTGATCCATTAGAAACACAAGAGTGGCTTGACGCGTTCGATTCAGTAAATCGCTTTTCTGGGAGTGAAAGAGCAGCGTTTATCTTGGAAAAACTCCGCGCTCATGCTCAAACACAATCTGTTCCTGTACCAAGTGCCTCCACTACAAATTTTTGTAATACTATTTCTCCTAAAGATGAAAAACCATTGCCTGGCGACCTTTTCATGGAACGAAAAATTCGCTCTCTGATTCGCTGGAATGCTCTGGCTATGGTAATGCGTGCAAATGAAAGATCTCCGGGTATAGGTGGGCATATTGCGAGTTTCGCCTCTGCTGCTACGCTTTATGAAATCGGCTTCAATCACTTTTTTCGTGCATCAACTGAGGAGCAGTTGGGAGATCTTATTTTTTATCAGGGGCACAGCGCTCCCGGAATTTATGCTCGTTCATTCCTTGAAAAGAGAATATCAGCGGAGCAACTAGATAATTTCCGACGAGAAGTCGACGGTGATGGCCTTTCTTCCTACCCACATCCCTGGCTCATGCCGAATTATTGGCAGTTTCCGACTGTGTCAATGGGTCTTGGACCAATTCAGGCTATTTATCAGGCGCACGTGATGAGATATTTATCCGCGCGGGGGCTTTTGCCCCGAAAAGATAGAAAAGTTTGGGCTTTTTTGGGTGATGGAGAATGTGATGAGCCAGAGACTCTGGGCGCAATATCACTTGCGGGTCGGGAACAACTAGAAAATTTGATCTTTGTGGTAAATTGTAATCTTCAAAGATTGGACGGTCCTGTTCGAGGTAATGGAAAGATTATCCAAGAATTGGAGGGAGTGTTTCGGGGGGCGGGGTGGAACGTAATTAAAGTGGTTTGGGGCCGACATTGGGATGTGCTTCTTGACAGAGATGAGAGCGGGCTGCTATTGCAGCGGATGAATGAGGTTTATGACGGAGAACTACAAAATTACAAATTTAATGGCGGTGGCTATACCAGAGAGCATTTCTTCGGAAAATATCCGGAACTTTTAGAGCTGGTCGCTGATATGACTGATGACCAAATCATGGGATTAAATAGAGGAGGACATGACCCTTACAAGGTTTTCGCGGCTTATCATGCGGCCTCTCAATTCAGAGGAAAACCCTCGGTGATATTGGCCCATACAGTCAAAGGTTATGGATTGGGTGGAGCTGGCGAGGCTGCTAATGATACTCATTCGGTTAAAAAATTAGATATAAAAGCGCTAAAGTCCTTTAGAGATCGTTTTGGTCTTCCAATTAGTGATGACGCACTAAATAGCGTTCCTTATTATCGCCCTCCTGATGACAGTCCAGAGATGATTTACATGAAAGAGCAGCGCCGAAAATTGGGCGGCACAATACCCAATCGGCTTGCAAATTTTCCGGCGATGGATGTTCCTGAACTCGATACTTTTAAGAAGCAGATAGAAAGTAGCGGCGAAAGGGCTATTTCAACAACTATGGCATTTGTAAGGGTGTTATCTGCTCTAGTTAAAGATGTAAACATAGGAAAATTTGTGGTACCCATAGTTCCTGATGAGGCGAGAACTTTTGGGATGGAGGGAATGTTCCGACAGCTGGGAATATACAGTTCGGCAGGTCAAAAGTATACGCCACATGATCGTGAACAAATCATGTATTACAAAGAAGATAAAAAGGGTGTAATTCTTGAAGAGGGCATAAATGAAGCTGGAGCCATGTCGGCGTGGTTGGCACTTTCGACTTCCTACAGTACAAATTCATTACCAATGATTCCTTTTTATATATTTTATTCGATGTTTGGTTTTCAACGAATTGGTGATTTAGCTTGGGCATCTGGAGATAGTCAAGCTCGAGGCTTTCTAATTGGTGCAACTGCGGGGCGAACAACATTAAACGGAGAAGGATTACAACATCAGGATGGGCATAGCCATATTTTGGCGAATACGTTGCCCAACTGCAGAAGCTACGACGCAACATACAGCTATGAACTTGCGGTGATTATACAGAATGGTTTGGAGACAATGTTTCAGCTGCGTGAAAATTGTTTTTATTATATAACTACAATGAATGAAAACTATCACCAGCCCGCGATGCCAGTTGATGTCAAAGATGGGATTATCAAGGGAATGTACCGAGTAAAAAGATCGATTGAAGCAGATTTAAAGGTTCAGCTTATGGGTTCTGGCACGATATTGAATGAGGTTCTTCTTGCTCGTGAAATACTATCACAAAATTACAATGTTCATTCTGATGTATGGAGTTTAACGAGCATAAACCAATTGGTTCGTGAAGGGCAGAGTGTGCGAAGATGGAATTTGCTCCATCCCACTAGTGAACCAAAGGTTTCTTTCGTTGAGCAGGCGCTTCATGATAGTGATGGCCCGGTAGTTATTGCTACAGATTATATGAAAAATTATGGGGAACAGTTGAGAGCCTTCATTCATTCGCCACTCTATGTATTAGGAACTGATGGCTTTGGTCGTAGCGACAGCAGAGAGTCGCTCAGATACTTTTTTGAAGTGGATAGAAATTTTATCGTGGTTACTGCATTGAAAGCGCTTTCAGACCAAGGTAAGTTGGATGCGGATGTTGTTCTAGAGGCAATTACCTCTTTGGGAATAGATACAGAAAAATGTAATCCACTCGCTATTTAAACTAGCTTCAATTGTCAGTTTACTTTGCTATATTAAACAATTTAATTAAGTGTTTGCGAAATTTGAGGTGGTGTCGTGACGATCGAAGTTATCGTAGTTCCCGATCTTGGTGGTGTTGATAGCGTTGAGGTGATCGATCTAGCTATTACTCCGGGGGCACGGGTGGAGCTGGACGAGTCTATATTAGTATTGGAATCTGATAAGGCGAGTATGGATGTTCCATCAACTTCGGAGGGAGTTTTATCCCGCTATCTTGTCAAGGAAGGTGATAGTGTGACGGTTGGCACCCCAATTGCCGAGATTGAGGTTCACAGCGTTGGGGACCCCTCTGACTCTGGAGGAACGATCATTCTGAGTGATGTTGAATCGAACTCTGAAACTGTTCGTCAAAATCACCAAAATGACGTCAAAACAGACTCCATCGGCCGTGACGTGTCTGATGAGGTTATTATTGCTTCGGTTCCAGACACAGGAAGCTCTGAGGCCTTGGAGGTGGTAGAGGTATTGGTTTCTGTCGGAGACAAAGTCTGTGAAGGAGATACGCTGGTGACATTAGAGTCTGACAAGGCATCTATGGAGGTGCCTGCCAGCGTTACGGGCACTGTCATTGAGCTCCTCGCGTTTGAGTCAGACAAGCTGAGCACAGGAGATCCAGTAGTGCGTCTGAAGTTAAACAAAGCGGACGCGGTGCTAGATGAAGATAATGGCGCAGGTAATTCAGTTGAGCCATTATTAGACCCCCCAAATGAATCGATGCCTAACTTTGGTACTGATGAAAACGTAACTATTGCAAAAAGAGCTCAGACCGAAGCTGTGGCCTTAGCTGGTGCGATAGATTATAGCTCTAGCGATGTCTATGCCGGGCCATCTATCCGACTTGCAGCACGAGAGCTTGGAGTAGATTTGACACATGTAGCTGGTTCGGGACCTAGGGGACGTATCACACGCGAGGACCTAAACAGTTTTGTGGCTCAACATATTAGTGCTCCACGGGTTCCATCCTCCTTCAGTGATAATATGACTCCACAACCAGAGGTAGATTTTGAGTCATTTGGGCCCGTAGAGCGGGTCGGACTGAGTAAGGTGGAGATACTAACTGCTCGCAATATGCAGCAAAGCTGGTCAACTATCCCGCACGTTACCCACTTTGATGATGCTGACATAACTGAGCTCGAGTCATTTCGGAAATCGCTCAGTGATGAGGCAAAAGCGAAGAGCACTAAGCTCACGCCTCTTGCTTTTATATTAAAATCTGTGGCAATTGCTCTGCGAGTTAATTCCAAATTTAATCGATCTCTGGAATTAAAATCCAACGAATACCTTCAAAGAAAGTACATCAACATTGGCATAGCCGTCGATACCCAACGAGGGTTGGTTGTGCCCGTGGTGAAAGATGTTGATAAAAAAGGTATTTGGGAGCTTGCTGAAGAAGTCCACAGGGTTGCAGAAAAAGCTCGGCAAGGGAAACTATCTGTTGTCGACATTCAGGGAGGTTGCTTTACAATTTCAAGTTTGGGAACACTAGGGGGTAATTACTTTACACCGATAGTAAATTTACCGGAGGTGGCGATTCTTGGAGTTTCAAAGGCTGCCATAAAGCCTTTCTGGAGCGGAAATGAATTCCAACCGAGACTCCTCTTACCGTTATCTCTCTCTTATGATCACAGAATTGTGAATGGGGCAGATGCCGGAAGGTTTATGGGTGACATCAGAGATCTTTTGTCTGACATTCGCCAGCTGACCATGTTTTAATTACTGATCAAAATTAGCGAGCGGAGGGCTAGTTGCGTTACTTACACACTATGGTTAGGGTTGAAAACGTCGAGCGAGCATTAGCCTTTTACTGTGACGCTCTTGGGTTGATAGAGTACTCTCGCAGTGATTACCCATCGGGGCGCTTCACTTTAATTTTTCTGGCTGCTGCTAGGGACTTTAAAAGTGCTACGGCGTCACGCGCACCTCTTCTAGAGTTAACTCATAATTGGGATCCGGAGACTTTTGATGGGGGGCGTAACTTTGGGCACCTGGCATTTGAGGTTGATGATATTTACTCTAGCTGTGAACGTTTGATAAACCATGGAGTTACTATCAACCGGCCACCCCGTGATGGTAGAATGGCGTTTGTAAGATCTCCCGAAAATATCTCTATTGAGCTTTTACAACGCGGTGATGCTCTTCCAGCCACTGAGCCTTGGACATCGATGGCGAATGAAGGGATTTGGTGACCCTACTTTGTCTTGTACGGAAGCAACTGCCTTGCCCGTTCCATGTGTTCAACAATGTAAGCTTCTTCTTGCGCAAGAAAGCTACCAATGGCAGCTCGAAATTTCGGATGTCTGATCCAATGGAGCGAAGTTATCTCTACCGGTTCAAATCCTCTTATGAGTTTGTGTTCACCCTGGGCCCCTGCGTCAAACCGAAGTAATTTATTGGTGATTGCGAACTCAATACCCGCATAGTAGCAAAGCTCGAAATGCAAGTGATCATATTCGCTTATGCTTCCCCAATACCTGCCGTATAGGCATTCACTATCGTAAAAATATAGAGCACATGCTATAGGTTCCTCATGTTGCATTGCCACTGCCATCATGAGCTGGTCAGACATTAAACTACTGACTATACTAAAAAACTCCTTGGTTAAATAACCCTTGGTGCCATTGCGTTTAGCGTAAGTTCTTTCATATAAACGATAAAAGAGATCCCAAATTGACGTATCTATTTTTTTTCCTAACAGGATGGACACGGTAATTTCTTGGCGTGAAATACTTTCTCTCTCTTTTTTTATCATTTTCCGCTTTCTTGAGGTAAGGCTATTCAAGAAATCATCAAAATCAATATAACCTCGGTTGTGCCAGTGATACTGAATACCCTTACGGGTGAGGAGATCAGGACTTTTGAAAGAGTTAACAACATTAGCATTGCCAAATAGAAGGTGCCAACTCGAAGAATGCAGATTAGTAGCGATTTCAGTAATTTTACTTATTAGTTCGACATAATCTATTTGCGTTAATTCATCTGAACCCACAATTCTTGGACCCATAGATGGCGTGAATGGAATAGCCGTAACGAGTTTTGGATAATATTCAAGGCCATTTCGGTGATAAGCGTTCGCCCAAACATGATCAAAGACGTACTCTCCCATAGAATGAGTTTTGAGGTATAACGGAAGGAAAGCTCCAGCGTTCCCTTGATTTATTTTGACATGAAGTGGCTCCCAACCAGTTTTTGTGCAGGCACTGTTACTCTTGCTGAGGGCATCGATAAATTCCCTTTTGATAAATGGGTTGGTAAGGTTTCCGGATAAATTTAATGTCTTTTTAAGGGGCATATATTATCTTGGTGAAATTACAGTTTTTGAGTAAAACTAAAAAGTCATGTTTCCTTAAGCTTACGCAGAAGGGCACTAAGAAAGCCAATGTTAATTTACACTCTAACAAAAACCTATTCCCGCTATTCGAGAAAAAATCTATTTATGATGAAAATAAGTCGTATTCTAGGTATAAAGTACTTTAATAGGATACCATTAGGTAGTGACATTGTGTTTTCATCATTTTTTTGGAGTAATAATATTAATGATAGTTGAACCTCGAGTGCGCGGTTTTTTGTGTGTTACTAGCCACCCAGCCGGCTGCGCGAGAAATGTACAGGAGCAAATAACTTACATAAAATCCAAACCGAAAATTGATGGTCCTAAACGTGTGCTGATTATTGGCGCCTCTGCTGGTTATGGGTTGGCCGCTCGTATTTTTTCAGCGTTTGGAGCAAGCGCCTCCACGATCGGTGTTTTTTTTGAGAAAGCCGGTACTGAAAAAAAAACCGCATCTGCCGGTTGGTATAACTCAGCAGAATTTCATCGTCAGGCCACAATCTCAGGTGTTTATGCAAAAAGTATAAACGGTGATGCATTTTCTAAAGTCATCAAAGAGCGTACTATTGAGGTAATCAAGTCTGATTTAGGGCAAGTTGACCTTGTTGTCTATAGTCTAGCGGCTCCTCGTCGCGAGCATCCAGCTACTGGACTTATTCACCAGTCTGTTTTAAAGCCGATTGGAAAAGACGTATGCATGTTAGGGCTTGATGTGCAAAAAGGAAGACTGAAAAAATCTCGAATTTTAGCCGCTAATGACAAAGAAATCAGTGATACGGTTTCCGTAATGGGTGGAGAAGACTGGATGCTTTGGATGCAGGCTCTACAAGAGGCTAATGTGTTAGCAACTGGAATCAAAACCACTGCTTTCACTTATATCGGAGAAAAAATAACGTGGGACATATACTGGCATGGAACTATCGGTGAGGCAAAAAGGGACCTCGACCTAAAAGCACTTGGCATAAGAAAAAGATTACAAGCTATCGGGGGAGACGCAAGAGTGTCAGTATTAAAAGCTGTTGTTACGCAGGCAAGTGCTGCTATTCCCATAATGCCCCTATACTTATCGATTTTATTCCGAGAAATGAAGCGCCATGGAACGCATGAGGGCTGCATTGAACAGATTTATCGATTGTTTACAGAGTGTCTATATCAAGATTCACCCAGAATCGATAATTCAGGGCGGTTTCGAGTAGATAATTTAGAAATACAGCCACTAATACAAAATGCGGTGTCTCGCTCTTGGAGTATAGCTGAAGATAAAAACTTAGACGATGTGGCGGATTTGCAGGGCTACAGAGACGAATTCTTAAAGCTGTTTGGGTTCAATTTCAGGGGAGTAGATTATAGTAGAAGCGTTGAAATTCAGGTTCCGATAGAAAAATTAATTTAGTATTGATCTTCACATTGTAATGAGAACCTCCAGTATAGTAGACAATCCTTGACATGAAACTGCAAGTGGATTCCTTTCCTTGGCATCTCGCACATCCACGGCACTGGATTGTTTGGATC
Organism: Porticoccaceae bacterium; assembly: GCA_902562425.1. Classification (GTDB taxonomy): domain Bacteria; phylum Pseudomonadota; class Gammaproteobacteria; order Pseudomonadales; family Porticoccaceae; genus TMED48. Next base: position 31,573 of record CACETF010000009.1, read on the forward strand.
ATGATCTTGATTTGGTGGATTGTCACCCAATTACCGTATCCAATTTTGATGTGCCTCGGAAATCTTCTTGGTGCTGTAGCATTTCGGTTTGATACCGATCGTAAAAGAATTGCAAAGCGAAATATAGATCTTTGCTTTCCTTCTTGGGATGATCTGCGAAAAAAAAAGTTATTACGAGATAATTTTATCAGCATGGGAAAGGCAGTTTTTGAGATTGGTATTGCATGGTGGTGGTCAGAAAAACGATTCGCAAGACTAATAAAATTCGAGGGAATACATCACCTAAATCGAGACGACGGTAAGGGAACAGTTCTCTTAGGCATACACTATACAACACTTGAGATCGGCGCTGTTGCGGCTACATCCATATGTAACAAGCTTGATGGCATGTATCGTGCACATAGTAATCCTGTATTTGACTATATTCAGGCCAAGGGGCGTGTCAGTAAGGCAAATAGAACTACCCGACTATTTGAGCGTCGAGATGTTCGGGCCTGCCTGCGAGGATTAAAAAGTGGGCGGGCATTGTGGTTTGGTCCGGACCAAGATTATGGTCTAGGAAGTGGACTATTCGCTCCGTTTTTTAACATCCCAGCGGCAACAGTCGATACAACTGCGAGATTCTCTAAAGGTGGCAATGCCAGGGTAGTTCCGTTTTCACACGTACGCATGCCGAACAGCAGTGGATACAAAGTAATTTTTTATCCCCCAATAGAAAATTTTCCCATTGGGGATGATTTAAAGGATGCCGAGTTAATTAATGGTATTATTGAAAAGCTTATTCTTATTCAACCAGAGCAATACCTTTGGGTGCACCGTAGGTTTAAAAATCGACCAATGGGAGAGTCAAATTTCTATTTTTAATGTGTTTAAGTCCACGTGGTTTTAAAATAAAGCGGGTCCTTTAATTTGTAAGGTATAAGAAGTGCGACTAAAATTGCAAAGTAGTTTTCGGAGTCTGAGATGATAAGAGGTAGTATTGTTGCGTTGGTCACGCCATTTTGTGGGCAGTCCTGTAAAGTTGATTGGGAAGCCCTGAAAAATTTAGTTGATTGGCACATATCGGAGGGAACAAACGCGATTGTAGCGGTCGGCACAACAGGGGAGTCCTCGACTTTAAATGTAGCAGAGCATCAGAAAATAATCCAATTTGTTGTTTCTGCCTCGGATGGTCGGATCCCGATTGTTGCCGGCACGGGAGCTAATTCCACTAACGAAGCTTTAGAGCTTACAGCTGCAGCAAAGGATGCTGGTGCGGACGCATGCTTGTTGGTGACTCCTTATTATAATAAACCAACGCAGGAAGGATTATACCAACACTTTAAGATAATAGCAGAAAGCATTGATATTAAACAAATTTTATATAATGTTCCTAGTAGGACAGCGTGTAATATTGATGTAGACACGGTGTTACGTTTAGCTAATTTAAGCCGTGTAGTGGGGATTAAAGAAGCAAGTGGAGATTTGGAAAGGGCAGCAAGTATAATAGCAAATAGGCCTAGAGATTTCGCCGTGTATTCAGGCGATGATCCTACTGCTAGAAAGCTAATGTCGCTTGGCGGCGACGGTAATATATCGGTTACGGCAAATATAGTGCCGAATTCTATGGCGTTGATGTGTGATTTTGCGCTTGCTGGAGATGAGGAGAGAGCGCATGAAATTGACTCCTCAATGAGAGAGTTGCATGATGCGCTATTTATTGAATCGAATCCTATTCCTGTAAAATGGGTGCTATCAAAAATGGGAATGATTGAAAATACTCTCCGCCTACCTCTGACGTCTCTTTCCGATGGATTTCATGAGCGTGTTAAATTGGCTATGCTACGGGCCAAGATTAAGCAAAAAATATAAACCTAAATAAATTAAGAGGTCTTTTGTTAGAATGCAAAAAAAAATTAGTATGCTGCTTCTAGCTCCTATTTTTTTAACCTCAGGGTGTGAGTGGCTGGGAATCAGAGATCGCTCAAATGATTATTTATTAGAGGAGGAAACCGCTTTAATAACTGTTCCAGATGGGCTTAAGTATGACTTGACAGAGGATATTTTTATTATTCCTGGCGATGACCAAAATAAATTAATTCCCTTTGATTACGAGGTTCCGCGTCCAAATCCTGCTTCAGTAAATACCTTTGAACAAGTTGTTAAGATACAAAGTTTCGAGGACAGGCGTTGGATTCTGGTGAATCTCCCTCCCAGTGAAATTTGGCCGCGGGTACGGGGTCTTCTGAGTAGAAATAGGATTCCAAGCTATAGAGTAGATGCGGCTAAAGGAATGATTGACACGGCTTGGATTAATTTGAAATCGGATGAAGAGAGACTCCATCGATTCAGGATTTTCGTTGTGCCAGGTATCGGTGTGAATAGCTCAGAGGTCTCGACGCTTCATGACCAAGGGGAGTTTGGTGCAGACTCTTCATCTCCTTGGCCGCTAGCTTCTGATAGTGATGACAGAGGGAAGGAATTTTTAGAATTAGTCGCGAATGACCTTGCTGCCGCCTCAGACTTTTCTCAGGTTTCGCTTTTAGCTCAGAATATCGGTGGAGAGCCAAAGGTTAATCAGGTGTTTGTTGATGTTGACCAGCCTTACATAGAAATCATGTTGTCATATGAGAGAAGCTGGGCGTCAGTGAATTATTCGCTTTCTAGAGGAGGATTTTCTGTTTTAGATAAAAATAGAAGCGAGGGATTCTTTCTTGTAGATTTTAAAACAGAGAATTTGGTGAATGATAGCTTCTTAAGTAGATGGCTTAATTTTAACTCCAATGATTCTAAACCAAGAATTAGTTATAAGGTAACTGTCAAGCAGCTTGATAATAAGGTCCATGTGTCGATTACGAATTTAGATGGAAGTTATTTAGATATTCCAGATACCACTCGTTTGCTTGCGATTTTACGCAGTAATTTATCTTAAGTTGTAATCTTTAATTATGAAATTTGCTTCTATCGGAAGTAGTAGTAAGGGAAATTGTACAGTTGTTTCCACCCATTCGACTTCTTTGTTAGTTGACTGCGGGTTTTCTTTGAAGCAAACCACTGATCGATTACAGCGACTCAATGTAAAGCCCCAAGACATAGATGCAATACTCGTCACTCATGAACATGATGATCACTGGAGCGGTGTGCCTGGACTTTGTAAAAAATATAAAATTCCTATATATCTTAGTGCGGGAACTTATCGTGCTGTGTATGATGACTCTTTAGAATTCGTAAATATAGTAGATACAGAGGTCCCATTTATTGTTGGTGATTTCAGAATTTTGGGCATTACCGTACCCCATGATGCTCTGGAGCCGTTGCAGTATGTATTTGAAGCTAACTTTTTAAGGTTCGGAGTGCTTACAGATCTGGGTCATGTGACGCCATATATTTTTGAGCATTATGATTGCTTGGATGCACTTCTTTTGGAGGCAAATCATGATGAGTCAATGCTAGCTAAGGGAATGTATCCCTCTTTTTTAAAAGCCCGTATCTCTGGCGGATGGGGGCATCTGAGTAATAGGCAAGCCATCGATTTCTTAAGTAAAATTGATCAAACTCGATTACAACACGTTCTATTTGGTCATATGAGTGATCGAAATAATTGCCAAGAGGCTTTGAAAAATTTAGTTGAGCAACGGTATGGAATCAACGGAAAGGTGCACTACGCAAATTATGAATATGGCTCTGATTGGATCGAAATTATTTGAGCAGGAATCTTTTGTTGGTTTCGAAGAGAGATCCATCAATGCCGAGATATGGGTAACATGAAAAAGATATTGTGGCAATAAATTTTTTTGATAATTTGTATTTTCTTGTTGATGAGTGTTATTTTTCCACAGATACTAAAGTTTTCTTATAGATGTCTCACAAAGTTATTATAAGTCCTTGATTATTTGTATAAATTCGTTTAAACCATTGATTTATATAGAGATTTTAAAGTGCTTAATAATTAATCAATCTGCTAAAGGTGTTGATTTATAAAGGCTTGAATGAAATACAAGAGCCTTTATCAACAAAGTTATCCACAGTTAATGTGAGTAACTCAGCGCACCATTTTGGCGCTTTTGGGTTTAGAAAGAATTTTACGTGCTAATTGAATTATTTATATTTATTGCTCTAGCTGGAGAGTATGTCGTCTTGGTATGGCGTCTTTAACAACATTACGGTTTGATAGTCAGAAGATATCGGTAACGCTATATGGATGAGCTTTTGTTTGATAGAAGCGCACGAGAGATGGTCAGTTATTTGATGTATGAGCACGAAGTATTTAGAGAAAAAGCATCAAATACCGCTACTCATCTCAAACTCCAGTTAATTTCCGCAGATTCAGATATGACACTTAAGAGTCATACTCATCACTTTAATAAATACTATCTTCATTACGGTGCTTTGGGGCTCTCGCTGAGATGTCATAGTTCCTTCAAACAAGGGCCCATTTATTGTGATTTTGACTCAACACAAATTATATATCGCAGGAAATATGGAGGCGGAAATGGGCAGGCTTTAGCCAGGGCTGTAGGGGTTACCAACGAGTGTAAGCCTAAAGTATTGGACCTAACTGCGGGCCTTGGTATCGATTCTTTTATATTAGCCACGCTCGGATGCAAAATTTTAATGCTGGAGCGTAATCCCATTGTCTATGAGCTACTCTGTGATGGATTGGCTCGCGCTAGTGAAATGACGTCAGATACTGGAGATCTTGCACTTATTACAGAGCGTCTGAAACTGAATAAGATTGATGCTCTTGACTACCTAGCAAAACTAGCACCGGAAAACAAGTTCGATGTAATATACCTCGATCCTATGTTTGAATTGCCTGCTAAAGTGGCTAAAGCAAAAAAGGAAATGCATGCGCTTCAAAATTTGGTTGGAGCGGATACCGATGCTGGTAAAGTTCTCAAAAAAGCCATGCGACATGCTAGATACCGCACAGTCGTTAAGCGCTCCAACAAGTCACCGAGCTTAACAAATCAAAAGCCAGATGTTATCTTGAAAGGCAAATCAACGCGATATGACATCTACATTAACCGCAGACTACCGCCAAAGTTGAAGTCCTGAGCTTGGGCTGTGGCGATTTATGAGATCATTTTCAACAGTACAGCTCTATAGATTTCGGTTAGCCTTTCTAAATCTCCTACTGCGATATGCTCATTGGCCTTATGGATACTGGCGTTAATGGGTCCAAATTCAATGACCTCTGATGTGAGGGTAGCAATAAAACGGCCATCAGAGGTACCTCCAGTTGTGGACAAATCAGCAGTGTGCCCTGTGATTTCAAAGATAGCTGCTTTTAAATTACTGACCAGCGTTCTTGCTACCGTTAAAAAGGGTGCACCACTGAGCCTCCAATCAATAGCGTAATCGAGGTTATGTTTATCTAAAATAGTGCAGGTTCGATGTTTGATTTCGTCCGCATGTAGCTTGTTGGAATACCTAAAATTAAGATGCGCTTCACACATCGCTGGTATGACATTTGTAATGCCATCGCCCGAAAAAAGATTTGAAATTTGGAGAGATGTGGGTTGAAAATTTGCACAACCCTCATCCCAAATTTCTTGGGTCAGTTCGTGTAGTGCAGGCAGGCATTTATGGATCGGATTTACTGCATGTTCTGGATATGCAACATGCCCCTGAACGCCAAAAGCTTTAAGCACTCCATTTAGAGAGCCTCGGCGTCCATGTTTTATGGTATCTCCGAATACATTAGTACTTGTCGGTTCGCCCACAATACACCAGTCCGGGACTATATTTCGCTCTCTTAGCCATTTCACCACTAATTTAGTGCCAGATTCGGCAATTCCCTCTTCGTCGCTGGTTACTAAAAATGCAATTCGGCCATTGTGGCAGGGATTTTCTCTAACGAATACCTCTACTGCGACAACCATTGCGGAGAGTGAGCTTTTCATATCCGCAGCGCCCCTGCCATATAAACATCCATTTCTTATTTCTGGCACAAAAGGCGGTGATTCCCATAATTCATCACGACCTGGGGGGACGACATCCGTGTGTCCCGCAAAACAAATCATCGGTCCCTCATCCCCTCGAATGGCCCAAAAATTTGTCACATTATCAAAGGGCAACCTATGGATCATAAATCCGATTTTTTGCAATCGTTCTATTAGTAAATCCTGACAACCCATATCATCTGGCGTTATGGATGGCTTTGCGATTAACTCCATGGCTAAATCGAGCGTAGATGCTTTTGTAGGCATAACATTTCCTTTCTTAGGACTTGAGCTCAACTACTGCAAAATCAGCTGGGTACCCAAGTATTGACTTATTCTTTAGCGTGAGCACAAACTCTCCTAGTTTACATGACTTTTGAAACGCTCGCGTGCCTGTAAAGACGATTTGGAACGTTTGATAACAGATTGGATTTGTACAAAATCTTTCCAGCAATTTGATCGCGTTCTTCCACAATTTTTTTAGGGGATTTAAAGGATTTATCCGTAACAATCTAAAGGCTTTGAGTCCTCTATAGTTATCCAAGGTGGAAATCGTTGACTTCCTTTCGTAAGTCGCATGATAAATTAGGCTTTAAAAAAATCTATATCACCAGAGGTTGCCCTGAAGCTCCTCCCTAGCTTATCAATAACAGCAATTAAATGCTTTAAAATTGTCTATCAAAAAATTATGGATACCACTGTTTTAGAGCCTTGTTTCTAATAGTGTAAGACAGGGTTGAGAAGAATTTTTTTGTTTCATAGAAAATTACGTAGTGAGCCAAAAGGATAACAGCGCGTCGTGTCAGTTTGCACATCAAACGACGCCAGTTGTTAGGGAAGTCATCCAAATGAAATAACATCGTAAAGTCAAGCTTAAGTATGTTTATAAATTATTTTCCGATCTTTATAAGGTTGTTAATAAGAAATTATTTAGAAGAAATTTTAAGCAAATATCAGATAACGGCTAAGCTGATAGGAACAAATGTCCCCTCAAAGTGACGATATACGATTCGGTTTATTCGGTATGGAAGCAAAAAAAGAAAACGATATTAGCACACTTTATCGGTATTCGTGCGGGTCATGATTTCGACAGCATCATGTGCGCTTGAGACGCATGATTAATTAGTTTTTCGCACAAAGCTCTCGTATTTCTTTGGGGCTCTATTTGAATGGTTTTACCACCAATAACATTTCGTCGTGAAACAGAATACGTGGCCAATGAGTTAAACATAGTTTTGCTATGGACTTAGGCTAGCCAAGGAGTCTGTCTTTTGCTGCATTTATTTTGGCTGCAAGGTAGTCGCTACCCCCGCGGTCAGGATGAAGACGCTGGATCAGGCGCTTGTGTGACTTTATAATTTCGTCACTACTTGTGCCTTCATCAAGCCCAAGAATCTGAAGTGCGTCTTTTTTAGACATTTTAGAAAAAGAATTATTTGCGTGATTTTGAGAGTAATTTTCATAATTGGTACCTTTCCTCATCCTAATCATGTAAGTATTTAATAGGAAATAGGACTCTTGATCTTGTAACTTCAGCCACTCGGAGAGTGCGTTGAGCTCATCACTGGTTAACATACTTAGTTTTCTTCCGCGGTAGTCTCCTGATAAAACTTCTCCATCCATCATTTTTGTAAAAAAATTTATTTTAGCGTCGATGTATTCAGTCCGGATATGAGATGGCGATGATCTAAATCTTCTAATCATTTGTAAAAACGGCAGTGCTCTGAGACCCATCGAAAAAATCACCTTTGTCACGGGTAATAGGGCGGCAAGACCCGCTCCTATCCAATGAAGTCTTCCCATGATCACAAGAGCCACAGATCCTGAAAAAACCACAAAAAATACACTCTTCCAAAGGAAGGAGTTTCGCTTTTCCGACGGTAACTTATGCAAGAATCTTCGCCAGTACCAAAGTACGAGAAGGACGCCTAGTAACAACAAGACTTTAATCATAGTCTCTCTCAATAAACCAAAAAAAGGGCGTTATCATGCTTTTATATTTATCTTTAATAACAAATTAGAGTTAGTAACTATCGGTTCAGTAACGCACCACGAATTGTTTGCGCCATAGCTGCTAGGGTTTCTTGTGTTTTGTTCCAACTAATGCAAGCATCTGTTACTGACACACCATATTGAAGGTCTCTCCCGCTGGGTGTCATTTTCTGATTTCCAGCCTCTAAGTTACTTTCTATCATTAGGCCAATGATAGACCGATTACCATCTGCGATTTGTTCAGCTATGTTTTCAATGACTCGTGGCTGTAAAGTATGATCTTTGTTAGAATTTGCGTGGCTGCAGTCGACCATGATATTGGTTGACAGATTAGCTATTTCAAGTTGCTTCTCACAGTTTGAAATGCTCATAGCGTCATAGTTTGGTTTTCCGTTTCCACCGCGCAGAACTATATGGGCAGCGTGGTTACCACGTGTCGTTACTACCGCAACTTCACCAGCACTGTTAATACCCAGAAACCGGTGTTTTTTTGCAACAGACTGGAGAGCATTTATAGCCGAACTGAGACTACCGTCAGTGCCATTTTTAAAACCAACTGAAGATGAGAGTCCTGAGGCCATCTCTCTATGCGTTTGTGATTCAGTCGTTCGCGCCCCAATTGCGGACCAGCTTATTAAATCCTGGATATATTGTGGTGATATTGGATCTAATGCCTCTGTGGCAGTAGGTAGGCCAAGTTCTAATATATCCAGCAGCAATTGACGCCCTAATTTTAGTCCATCGGCTATTTTGAAGGAATCATCCATATAGGGATCATTAATCAAACCCTTCCATCCGACGGTAGTTCTTGGTTTTTCGAAATAAACTCTCATTACTAATAGCATACAATCTGACAGTTCAGCAGCCAGTGATTTAAGTTTTCTTGCGTACTCAAGAGCAGATTCGACATTATGAATCGAACATGGACCAACAACTACGAAAATTCTCTTATCTATATGATCTAGAATATCTTCAATTTGTTTTCGACCGTGTTCTACAGTTTTCCGAGCTGATACTGTTATTGGTAGCTGAGATTTAAGCTCTTGAGGTGTAATAAGATTTTCATGTGACTCGATATGCACATTATCAACTGGCCTGGATATCATTTTAAATCCTTATTTGTAGGGAAATAACTGATTTTTCCCATATTGTAACGCTAAATTCACACTAAAAAAATTAATGATAAGGAATCTCAAGCAACTTTGTTGCTCCAAGTAAATATATTGCGCATCTGATCGGGAGTTTACTTATTTTTTCAAAAAGCTTTCCGTAGTGCAAAAGCTGCGGTGCGTTTTCACTTTTTACTCGCTCATAAAAAGCAGCTTTTGTCTCCTTCTCTCGTTGTTGATAGTATTTGTAGTCTATAATCCACCTGTACCCGTTTTCGACAAAAGTCAGATCAACAGTTGACCTATGAAGTTGTCCATTTTGCCCTAATTTATAGCTTATAGAATATTCAACCTGAGTGCTGCTATGCGATCCCAAAATCCAACGACCATCTGTGTCATTTAACGTCTTACAAATTGCCAATTCAAGCTCTCTGAGCTCTTCAACTGTTGCAAGAAACCCAATTTCTTTAAGGCGACTATGCATAACAACTTTGTGATCTTTAATCCTAGTCGTTGTCCATGCAGGTATTCCCTCTAACGAGATTTGTTTAATTGTCTTGTGCAACACTGTCCCGAGTGCACGCGAACGGGCTGATCGAGCATCTGGATATACAACCTCAACATGGGATGTATCCAAACTGTCGCCACGACTCTTACTTCTGTTGTCGATACCAAATCTGGTTTCATTTTTACACTCAAAATTTGGTGGCAGACGTCGAAGTTTATGATAATTTTTAGTAGGAGAAATATCCTTTAAAACTTTTAAATTTGTCTCGAGTATAATTTTATCTTGCTCAATTTCTTCGGCGATTGAGTGCCAAATACAGCTTAAGAGGGAAGTTTGCGCAGGATTTTTTAGGGTCTGTTTGCTGCCTTGCTTAATTTCTGCAAATAAAAATATTTTTTTAATTGCACGAGTACAAGCAACGTAGAGAAGTCTCTTGTTTTCTGTCAGCACATTTCTCCTGGCCTCAAATTTTAGAAATTTAAATAACTCACTATCAGTTTCATCATGCGCACCGATTGCTGAAAATAAAAGATCAACTTCTCCAGAAGAATGAACATGCTCCCGCCATTGCAGTAGTGATTGATCTGAGCCAATTCCTGCTCGGGATAAACCGGGTATCAATACTTGATCGAACTCTAATCCCTTGGATTTATGAATAGTCATTATGTTGAATTGTGTAACATGATTTTCGTGGCTTGCCGAATTCAGCGGGGCTGAATAAAGAGCATCTACCGCACTTTGAAACGATTCCCAATCCTGAATTGATCCATCAACTTCGTGATTGCCGAGTAATTTTAAAAAACGCTCTGCATCCGAAAAATCACTTTCGTTAGACAGCGTTTTGTCCCCTCCTAATTTTAACCAACATGTTTCAACCGCATCACAGAGTCTTCCTCTCATCCGATTGTCCCATACAGACGTTAATATTGGTGCTACTCTTTTAAGAATAATTTGACCATCTGGAGTTAATTTGGTCATTCCTAGTGATTTAGATTCTGCATGAATTTTGGTTATTTGCTCGACGAGTGTAAGCTCAAATGGGCTTGAATTATTAGAATTAACTGTTGATATAGTGAGTAAATCCTTAAGTTCAAAGCCACAGAAGGGAGCCCTTAAAATTCCAAACCAGGCTACCCTGTCGGTTGGTGATAAAATAGCTCTGGTGATAGATAGTAGGTCTACCACAACCATTTTCCTTCTCAAAGGATAGATATCTGTCGCCTTCCAGTTGATACCAACTCTCTTTAGTTCTGGAATTATATTTGATAGGTGCGTCCGGTTTCTAACCAAGATTGCAACTGTTTGAGGTCCTTGGTTATCTCGAATGTCCAAGCAAATTTCCGCTACACGCTTCGCTTCAAATTTATCGAATTGTGTTCCTTCATATCCAACAAACTCTACCCCCGTGTTAACTTCGAAATTTTTTTTTGCATAAGACGCTGTGAATATCACCTGATCCTCATGACACGTAGTTTCTTGTGAATTATCAAAATGTTTGTTTACCCAGTTAACTATCGAGGGATACGAGCGGAAGTTAGTGTGAAGACTGATGGTCTCACATTTCAAAGGGCCTACGGGGAACTGCTGGGCTCTCATGAAAAGTCTCACATTCGCATTCCTAAAGCTATAAATTGATTGCATTGCATCACCGACTGCAAAAAGACTTCTCCCATCTCCTACCTCCCAACCAGACAGAAGCGATTCAATAAGACGAATCTGCGACGCTGAGGTATCTTGAAATTCGTCAACTAATATATGCTTTAGTTGATAGTCTAATCGTAATGTAACATCAGATATGGCATCCGAATGTGAAAAAGTTGATACAGCTTCCAAGGCGGATAGGGTAATTAATGGATAATCACACTGCTTTTTTTCTTGGAAGATCACGTTTAACTCAGCGACTAGCCTAGGCAAAAGGAAAATCAAGGTATCTAAAATTTTTTTTTCTGTCTTTTCGATTTGCTTAGTCGGAAGATTTACGACATATATCATCATATCAACAATAGATGGACGTGCCCGTAACCAAGCAATTAGTCCAAGCATGCGAGCTTTGTGTTCACTTTTGCCGTTCGGAAATCCGTCTGATTCTCGCAAGATAGACCTTAACTTATTTTGTGTAGTCAAGAATTGTGAAATTAAAATTTTCCATTGTGGTAGATCATTAGTATGCTGATTTGGCAAGCGATCTAGGTTTTCCAGGCTTAGGATTGGGCAGTTTGGCTTGCCCGATAAATAAACAGCCGAGGCTTTTGTTACGTTTAAAAGATCGATGGTAATGGGTTCAAGTAGATCCTTTAGATTGGATAAACTTTCAGAAACTATTTTATTCAGCACTTGTTGAAAATAGTTTTTTTGTTTAGAGGCTTGAAATATCATCGGTAGCCATTGCTCCCTCGATTGCAATAAGTGACTCAGATGCTTCTCGCATAGAGCAAAATTATTTCCAAGGTGGGAAATAAGTATCTTTAGATGATTGCTTGTTTCGCCCACATCATCTAATTGGTCCAAAAGGTTGCGGGCTGCGAGTCGATACAACGTCTCGGGCTGTTCGCACGGCTCAAATGATGATCTCAGAGTCGTTTCGAGACAGAACTGGTTTGATATGTTTCTAGTGAATCCATCAATTGTTTGAATTCTCAACCTTTCTGGTAACTCAGTGAGTTGCCAATTCAGTTTTTTACTTTTTTTGAGAGCATCACGTGCTAATTCCCAAGTGAGTCTCTCGTGATTTTTTTCTGGTGGCTCAGGATTTTCTGCTCGCTTCAAGGCGTGGTAAATTCTATTCGACATCTCCGAAGCAGCTTTTCGTGTAAAAGTGATGCACAATATTTCCTCAGGATTATTTACATAGCTCAGAAGACGCAAAAATCTCTGCGTCAGAAGACCAGTTTTACCTGATCCTGCAGGTGCGGAAACAATACACCCTGACATCGACTCGAGGGCTTTAATACGAGCATTACAGTCATTTTTATCGTCAATTTGCATTAGGTTGATAATGTCCATCTCATTCAGTAATCAAAGGAAGTTCGGGCCAACGGTTAACCGGAAGGAGGAATTCCTGGTGCTTAAAAAGATTTTTATCGTGAATTACAAATGAAACATCACCTGCTTCGAATTCATTGGCAAGATTCATTAATTTTTCTTTCCAGCTATCCAATTGGCCTGACCAATCTTTGATCTTCTCCAATTGCATGTCTAAATCAATAGCACTCTGACCTATCCAACTAAGATCTCCTGCTTTTAATTGCGCATATGCCAGGCCGTCAGCATGAGGCTCCACTGATAGTACATAAGCGGGTAATTGTGGATCCAATAAACGCTCGTCATTCCAACGTGCTGGAGATAGTGTTCCTGTCTTATAGTCGATTACAAATGACTTTTGTCCAATCTGGTCAATTCTGTCAATTGCAAGGCAAAAAGATAGTTCTCCCAGCTTAATCTTAGTTTTTTTCTCAGTATGGATCACTTCAAAGGGATAACGTTGTGTTTCTATTTGCAGCCAATCTTTAATAAGTTTTTTGACTCTATTTCTTTCTAACGCAAATAGATTCTTACTCCTCAGGGACTCAAATCGACTAATATGATTCAAAAAAGTGGCTGTTGTTGTCTCATCAATAAGTAGATTTAGCTCTTGGTCAGTCTTCCTTTTTAGAGCAATCGAGTATCTTAATGTATTCCAAATTTTCGACATAGTTTCGTGGATCAATATCCCACGTTGCGCGTTATCAAGGCCCTGCACCGGATTTATGGGATGGGTTATGTTCAGTCTGTGGATAATAAAGGCATTGATGGGGCATACAGCTTGATCCCTTAAGACTGCTGTGCCCCCACATACGCGCATTTCTGAGGCACTGAGAGGAATATTTATCTGTGTATAGGTCTCACAGCGATCTTCATAGCTTTCTTGTCTGACTGTTGCCGCTTGCTCATTGATAAGGTTTATTTGAGCATTTTCGATTTTAATGACCCCCTCAAGGAGAGAACATTCTCTTAATATTTCATCATCAGATATTTCCGGATAACTCAGGAACAAAGATTTACAGTTACTATGATAGTTTTCGATCAGGCATCGTGAGATAGCATACTCGGCTTCCGGCAGGCTCCTGGGGAGTCCATGTCTTCTCTGATAGGATGGCGGGAGTAGGGGATTTGTTATCGTGGGTCTTGGGAAGATCCTGCTCTCTAGGCCGAGTACCCATATTGAATTAAACCTAAGCCCAGATGCCTCGAGCAACCCTAGTATATGTAGGGGTGCATCTGGTGATTGGGGATGAAAAATATGATTTAATAACATTGCTTCGAATGTCGTCTTAGCCTCACCGAAAGTGGTCTTTATATTTAGGTTATCAAATTTAGAAAATGTTTCCAGAGTAATAAAAAGGTTTTTTCTTTGCTGATACTCAATGCTTGAGAGAGGCCTGTCACCAGGCCAGCCTAAATCCTCAAGTAAGTCGGTAAAAAAAAATGCCCAGTCTGAAAAATTCATTTTGAAATTAGGAGTTTTGTGTTTATCATTTTTTTCAATCACTTTAGCAAGGTTGAGATGTAAGTCATGCTCCGTTCCCCCTAAGCTATTTAAAAGGTGCAGAAACTTCCATGTGGGTATTTTAAATTGTCGTAATTCCGATAATTTATTTTCCAACTTTATTTTCAAACTAGATTCCAGTTGGCTGAATGCGCTAAATGGAGAGTGAATTATTTTTTGCCATAGGCTTAATGATTTTTCTTCTCCCGTTATGTTCAGCAAATCTATAGCTGCGGAAACTATTGGAGTGCTTATTAGTGGCGTGCCTGCGGAGAAATTCACATTTGATTTCACACCTCTGGCTATGAATATCTTATTGATAACCCGATTGATTTCTTCTAAACGGCTTCCTAGATCTGATACAACAATAGCGATTCGTTGATTTTGATTTTTCTTTAACTCCTCAGCGGCCCAAATAGCAGATGATATTAGCTCATTGCTTTGGTCCGAGCAGCGTACCTTCCTTGCTTTAGTTAGGTGTAATTTTTTACTTTGTGCGGTGAAACTAAGCCCTGAATTTCGTGAAGATCTGGCGGAACGTACCATGTTAATCGCAGAGAGAGATTGATCAATTGAGGAAAGTGCTTGGGTAGCCGCGCTGATAGTTTCAAATTCCAATGGACTAACTGCTTGGAAGCCATACAAAGCAATTGCGGTCAACTGGGGCAAATCACCTTGTTTAAAACTTTTCATTGTGATCAACCAGCTCTGGCTTTGCGTGATGATTTTATTCTTTTTTAGTAGCTCATGATAGGTTCTTCTCCACCTCGAGAAACGAATTGGTCCATAACTCTCATTGTTAAATTCTCCGGTATCGAGTCGCCATGTTTCGATATTTTTTTCCGTATCTTTCGCTAAGTCTATATAATTAGCGGCGAGCTCTGGATCGTGCTTTTGAATGGCTTTGTACCATAAATATCTATAGTGTTCGTCAGACACGACAGAATATTCAGTTACCTTTGGGTGATGCATATCTTGTAAACGATCCCAACAAATTTTCAGCCAAGTTTCGAGGGTAAAAATATGCGGAGTCTCCCATGCTTGGTGCTTTTGTATCAGGCCCCAAGCTTGATTAATACTGTCGACTAATCTCTGATTAGGGACCAGAATGGTGGTACCCTTGTCTATTGCTGAGTAAAACAGGCTAATATCGATCAATTGCGGCAAAGGTGGAAGGTTAGTCATACTTAATCACGGTTGAAAGGGTTTGAAGTTGGTAAAGAATAAATACTTATTTGATATTACTGGTTAAGATATATCTATGGAATCTGCTATACAAGTTTCTTATCTATCTCACTTTATTTTGGTAATGTTGATCAGCCTCGTTATTGGAGGAATAATAGTTTCGTTGATAATGAGATCACGTGTTGCGCGTCTGGAGGGTCAAATTCTTGTATCACGAGAGTTTGAAGCTAAGACTGCTGCTTTACTGGAAAAAGTTAATTCTGAAAAAGAAAAGTTAACAGAGAGATGTGCGGCTTTGGCGCAAAAATCTGCAATTAATGACGAAAACCATAAGGCACAAATTGCTTTTTTGACAACCAATAGAAATCAAATTGCTGCTGAATTTGAGAATTTAGCTAATCGAATCTTTGATGAAAAACAAAAAGAATTTGTGATAAAAAGTAAATCCACAATTGAGGACACGCTAACGCCGCTGAGGCGAGATATTGGAGATTTCAGAAAACAAGTGGAGTCCTCATACGACAAGGAGGCGGCCGATCGAAATATTCTTGCAGGTAAAATTAGTGAGTTACAAAAACAGACTCAGCAAGTTTCGTCAGACGCACTTACACTGGCCAGTGCGCTCCGTGGCGATAATAAAGTTCAAGGAAATTGGGGTGAGTTCATTCTTGAAAAACTTTTAGAGGACTCCGGTTTAACTAAAGGTCGTGAATACACAACGCAGGTTAACAAAACGGATGAGGAAGGCCGTAGAAGAGCCCCGGATGTTATTATTCATTTACCAGAGGGCCGAGACATAATAATCGACTCTAAGATAAGCTTGGTTGCTTACGAGGCATACCATAACAGCGAAAGTAATCTTCAAAAATCGAGATTTTTGAAGAAACATCTTGCATCGATGAAGGCTCATATCAGGGTTTTGAGTGAAAAAAAATATGAAACTTTGGATGGCGTCAATAGCTTAGATTTTGTGATTATTTTCGTGCCGATTGAGGGAGCATTTTTACTGGCGCTCGACCAAGGACCAGAATTAATGACAGATGCGTATAATCGCGGTATCATTTTAGTAAGTCCGACCACTCTAATGGCAACGTTACGGACTATAAAAAACATTTGGCGATATGCTGATCAAAATCAGAATGCGCTGCTCATTGCTGACCGGGCTGGAAGGTTATATGATCAATTCGCGCTCTATGTTGAGTCGCTGGATGAAGTATCGAAACATCTTGCTAGGGGAACGGAATCACTCTCTACGGCCCGAAAGCGTCTGCTTTTAGGTCGTGGTAATTTGATTCAGCGAACTGAGGAACTCAGGGTGCTTGGTGCGAAAGCAAAGAAAGAGATTCCTCAACCAATGATTCCAGATAAAGAATCGCATTTTGATAGCTGAGAAAAGCTTAAGTTAGCGAAATCATACACACTGTCGGTAGTCTCTGCCGATATTATTTGTACTGACGTTTTCGCAAAATCACGCCCACTTCCAAGTGCTTGGTCCAAGGAAATTGATCAAATACTGCTGCGCGCTCTACTTTGTGGGTTTGGTGGAGCGTTCCTATGTTATTGATCAACGTGTCCGCGTTGCATGATATATATATTATTCGGTCAAACTGTGAGGTAAGTCTCAAGGTCGATTCGTCAAGACCAGCTCGTGGGGGGTCTACAAGAATGGTATCAAACGCGAACCTTTCTAGTTCTATCCCTGATAATCTCCTAAAACTTCGCTTCCTATTGAAAGCCTGTGAAAACTCCTCGCTCGACATTCTAACTATTGTGACATTCTGGATGTTATTTGCTATCAAATTTGTTTTAGCGCTTTTTACGGCTACTTTGGACACTTCTGTTGCAAAGACGTTCTGAAATTTTGGAGCCAGCGCCACTGTGAAATTACAGTTTCCACAATATAGCTCAACCAAGTCCTGAGGGGATTTTGGACAGGATTTGTCCACCCAATGTAATAGTTTCTGATTTATCTCGGCATTTGGCTGAGTAAAACAGGATTCTGTGTGTCGGTAAGTCAGAACACGATCGTTAACAAAAAAGCTCTCAGATACATAATCTTGAGTTAAAACTAGTTTTTGGCCTCGGCTTCGTCCGATAATGTAGGCTCTCAAATGATTTTGAATGCTAGTCGCCTTGGCCCACCAGATCGGGTCAAGATGTTTGTGATAGATGAGCGTGATCAGAGCTTCTCCATGAGTAGAGGTAAGAAACTCTACAGAAAATAGTTTCTGTCTTAAGACCAAGCACTCATTTATGTAGTGCAACAGCTCGGGCATCAATTGGTTGATTCTCTTGCTGCCGATCAAAAATCGGTCTACGCGATAAAGACGACGGGTTTTCCCCTCTGTCATTGCGTAATAAGCGGAATCTTTATTATGACAGATCCTGAACTCTGCGCGCATTCGGTAATGTTTTAATGAGGAGGGAAATTCTTCTATGGGTCCGGTGTAGTAATGTGTGAGGGAGTTTTTAAAGTCGCCAGACTTGCAAGCAAATTGGTCTTTGTAGTCATCAATATTATAGTCATGCTCAATCACCCTTTCATTATCACTTTACACAGGATTCTTTTTCAAGTTTCAAACAGTGTTAATATTTTATTTTTTTGTATTCAATGTAGGTTTTAATTGGTATTTTTGGTAACCTTTCTGTCGCTTATTAGGAAAAAAGGTATAAATTTGAAAGTACAGCATATCATTTTGCTATTGGCTGCAATAGCCTGTGGCTCATTGTGGGAAGAGGCCATGGGAGATGACGATTTGCTAACCATCAACCGTATCTCGCCAGAAGATGCAAAGCTATATTTTATACAACCAGAGGATGGTGAGGTATTTAAAAATGATGAACCAATCATTGTCCAATTTGGTTTGCGCGGAATGGGTGTGGCTCCTGCCGGGGTTGCGATAGCCGAGACGGGACATCATCACTTATTAATAAATCAAAGAAGCTTGCCAGATCTTTTAAAACCAATTCCTGCCAGTGCGGAGATCCTTCACTTCGGTGGAGGACAAACAGAAGCCGAGCTTACGCTCCCTCTTGGAAAACACACGCTCCAGCTTCTCTTGGGCAACCAGTATCACCTGCCCCACATTCCGCCATTAATCTCTGAGCCGATAACTGTCGTCGTGCAGTAGAGCCTTGAGGCGATGTGGGAGCACTTTGCTGCCATAATGAAATCGTTGTGGTGGAGACCAGAGAGCTCATGAGTCCACCATATTACAGTGACTTTTTTATATTCGACTATCATTTTTGGGTGATGGTTCTGCTCTTCTGATATTTTTGCGATGTCGTTGGCAAAGGACATACTCCCAGAAAAGGTACGACATAAAAAGGTGCACCGAAGCTTGGGTAAATTATCCTCGTCAACGATCTCCCAACCGCTCAAATTCGATAGGAGAGTATGTATGCTCTTACCTTTTAGTCGTTCTGCCCCATCATATTTCGTACTACACTTTTGCAAGTGCAACAAGCTTGGGCCGTTTTTATCCATATTGTGCTGCTAAAAACAATTTTTTGGTTTTGGTAACCCAGCAATCTCAGCAATTAGTACTGCCGGTTTCTGGGGAAATAGGCTTAAGAGATATATACTTCGGCTTTTCTCAAGTCCCTCTTCAACCGAGATGTATTTTGCTAGCGGTCTCGAAGAGGGCGCAAAGCCATATTCGTGGAAGAATTTTCTCGCTAAGTTTAATATTTCTAAGTGCGGCACCGTCAGACTAATACCATGTTTCTCCGCTAAATCTTCGGCAACTTTTACGTCCCAGTACGGCAAAGAAGCAGCATGGGAGGTGGACGAACTCAAATCTGAGTCCATAGCTTAGTTACTCCACCCCCGCATCTGTGTACTACCTTGCCTGTTGGCTGGCTGATCAGGTCAGGCTCTACGTCGGACCCGCCTAATCATCATTCCCCATCCCGAAAAATGTTAAAAAAACGATGAAGAGATTATACAACATTACAAAAAGCGTGACCGTAGCAGAGATGTAATTCCGCTCACCCCCGTGAATGATCATACTTGTCTGCCACATTATTAAGCCGGTGCAAAGAACAGCAAACATAGAGCTCACAGTGAGGGCCAGCGCAGGGATCTGAAGAAAAATATTGGCTATCCCGCCTACAAAAGCGACCATTAAGCCTATGAAGAGAAACCCTCCCAAGGCACTCAGGTTTTTTCTGGTTTGGAGCACGTAAGCAGACGCTGCAAAGAAGGTGAGTGCTGTTGATCCAAGAGCAAGCATAATTGGTTCAGCGCCTCTGAGAGCAAGAACTGCAGATAGAATGGGTCCCAGGGTGACGCCCAAAAAACCTGTTAGAGCAAAGCACCACGCTATCCCGCTACTGTTGTTTTTGTTTTTCTCAACCATCCACAAGAGTCCGAAATAAGGAAGAAGCATCCATAAACCCATGGATGGAACTCTGAGCAAGATTGAAGCGCCCGCCATGAGAGCGCTAAACCCAATTGTAGCCCCCAACAACATGTAGGTGTTCCGCAGTACCTTTTGTACGCTGACATCCAGCTCGCTACCCGCAATTACATTGTTTGAAAGATCATCCATATCCACTTGTTATACCTCGCAAAAAACAATTAATTTGAAAATGTTGAGAACATCCATGATAGTCTCAACAAACTTTTTAAAGTGTTACCTCGGAGAGCGTCCATGAGGCCTCGCATAAAGATAGCACCGATCCGTAAGAATTCCACTCCCCAAGTACAATACGCTCTTTTCCAGAATCGTCAACCCTGTGACGCCCTGGACGATGCGTGTGCCCGTGTACAAGAACAGAAGTATCATAATACTCCATTACGGATACGACAGCTCCTAAGTTTACATCCATGAGGTCTGCAGACTTCTTTGCATTCGCATAGATGCTTTGCCTCCGCCAAGAATCAGCTAGGCGCTGTCGTAAAAATAAAGGCAGTCTTAGAAGACACCAACGATTAAACGGCTTTCGTACTTTTGTACGAAACCTCTGGTAATGCACATCGTCTGTGCAAAGTAAATCACCATGTGTTAAAAGCACCCTAACAGTGTCATATTCTAATATATGATAATCGTCTAATAAAGAGGCTTTTATGTATGACAGAAATTTTTGTCCAATCAGGAAATCACGGTTGCCGTGCTGCAAAAATAATTTTGTGCCCGCATCTGTTAGCGAAGATAGATTGTTTTTCACATTTTCGGCGAGCTGTGAGCAATCATCGTCACCTATCCATGCATCAAATAGGTCGCCTAAGATATAGAGTGCGTCAGCGCCCCGGGCTTCACGCTTTAGAAACCTGAAAAAAAGTTCAGTTACTGCAGGTCTCGATTCAGATAAATGAATGTCTGAAATGAATAGAATACTCATTGAGATCTATGCCTAATAACTCCTTAATATTGATCGTACGCATCGCTTACATGTATTCCAGTGATTTCGATTAACTCAGAGGGAACGTCTCGATGATATCTTTCGGAGCCGGTTGCCACTGATTTAATGTGGTTTACAACTTCCATTCCCTCAACAACATCCGCGAAGACAGCATACCCCCAGCCCTGTTGTGTTTTATCAGTATGATTTAAAAAATCATTGTCTGCGACGTTGATAAAAAATTGTGATGAGGCAGAGTCAGGATCTGACGTTCTTGCCATCGCGATGGTTCCAATGGTGTTCGACCTTCCATTGTTAGCCTCATTGATAATAGGATCTCTGGATGGTTTCTCAATCAGATCGATATCTAATCCACCGCCTTGAATCATGAAGCCGTCGATCACTCTGTGAAAAACTGTACCTATGTAGAATTCTTCTCGAGCATATTGTAAAAAATTTTGAGCCGAAATTGGTGCATTCTCAAAATCCAGCTCTATACAGATTTTACCCATCGTGGTGGTTAATACTATCATATTTTTTCTCCGCTCACGCTTACGCGTTGTGGTTTTGAGGGTGGCTCATTCTATGCTTTGACAAAGAAAATTAACACCCTTTTTGGATATTCTGTCCGAACATTTTCTGCGCATAAATCCAGGACATAAATAACTTGGAGGCTTAATTCCAAGTCTTAAAAAGCAAGTTTAGTTTTAGTGTTATGAAAACGATCCTGACGTTATAATGATTGTTAATTATTTTAACGATACAATTCATATGATTGACCTCAACAAACCCATAAATTTTATTCAAAATATAATCGACTCCGATCTTGCGTCTGGTCGTGTGGTTGAAATCGTAACCCGCTTTCCCCCAGAGCCAAATGGCTATCTTCACATTGGACATGCTAAATCGATTTGTCTAAATTTTGATCTTGCCGCGGCTAATGGGGGGCGATGTAATCTACGGTTTGACGATACTAATCCGGAGACGGAAAGTCCAGAGTATGTTGATGCTATTATCGAGGATGTAAGGTGGTTAGGATATAACTGGTCTGGCAATGTTCGCTACGCATCCGATTACTTTGATCAGCTATTTGAGTGGGCTAAATTCTTGATAAAGCGGGAAAAGGCTTATGTGTGTGAATTAACATCGGCTCAAACCCGTGAGTATCGGGGAACACTCACGATGGGAGGAAGAGATAGTCCATTTAGAGATCGCCCTGCTTCTGAAAGCCTTGATTTGCTTGAGGAAATGCGTTCCGGCGGAGTAGAAGAGGGGAAAATGACATTACGCGCCAGAATTGATATGCAGTCTCCTAATATAAATCTCCGAGACCCTGTGCTTTACAGGATTAAAAAATATCCACACCATCGTACGGGTAGAGTTTGGAGCATCTATCCCTCCTATGATTTCGCTCATGGCCAAGAGGATGCTTTGGAGGGAATCACCCACTCTATTTGCACGCTAGAATTTGCAGATAACAGAGTGCTCTACGATTGGTTTATCAAAAATCTTCCTGTGCCTGCTACGCCAAAGCAGTTTGAGTTTGGCCGATTAAATATCAATTACATGGTAACGAGTAAAAGAAAGTTAAAGCAGCTTGTAGATGAAAATATAGTTGATGGTTGGGACGATCCTAGGATGCCGACTCTGTCGGGTATGCGGCGGAGGGGTATAACTGCTCAGGCTATTAAAAATTTTTGTAAAAGTTTGGCTGTTGCGAAAACTGATGGCGTTGTCGACATCGCTCAGTTTGAGTATTTTATTAGAGATGATTTAAATAAGCATGCGAAGCGCGTAATGTGCGTACTTGAGCCACTGAAATTATTGATTACAAATTATTCGGCAGACCATGTTGAAGACCTTTCCATTCCATATCATCCAAATAGAGGTGACTTGGGATATAGAAGAGTACCTTTCACCTCCGAAATATGGATCGATCGCAACGACTTTAGTGAGGATCAAGCCCTTTCCCGAAAAAAATTCAAACGACTAGTCATAGGCGATTACGTGCGGCTTCGAGGTGCTTACGTAGTGAGAGCTGATAGTGTTATTAAAGATGTTAATGGCATTATCACTGAAGTCCGAGCGTCTCTCGTGCCAGGGACAATTGGTAAGAACGCCCCAGAGGAAATCAAGCCTAGGGGTGTCATCCACTGGGTCTCGGAGCAGTATTCAGTCGATTGTTGCGTGAATCAATATGATCGGCTTTTTTCTCACCCGCTACCCGAGTCAGGAGATGAGAGCTTTGTTAAGTTCATTAATTTAAACTCACTAAAAGTAATTTATGGATGTAAAGCAGAGCCTGAGTTGGCCAAAGCACAAATGGGCGAAAATTATCAATTTGAGAGAATAGGATACTTTTGTCTGGACAATCGCCGAAAAAATGATGATGACCTTGTATTCAACTGTACGATAGGGCTGAGAGACAATTGGAGTAAAACTTAATAGTGAACACGAGCAAGGATATTTTACAAAAAACACTATAATGGCGAATTTAAATGTCCCTTAAGATTTACAACACTTTGACGCGGAAGAAGGAAAACTTTTCGCCGATAACTCCCTCTAGAATTACTATGTATGTTTGCGGACCAACCGTCTATAACCGAGTACATATAGGAAACGCCCGCCCAGCCGTTATCTTTGATGTGCTATATCGAATATTGCAAACACTTTACCCGAGAGTCGATTATGCCCGCAACATTACCGATATTGATGACAAAATAATCATGACGTCGCGGAGACTTAATCAAGACATATCTGAAATAACCGAGCGATACTCTCAACTATATATCCAAGACATGGACGCTCTACATAATCTTGCACCCACTTTTTCACCTCGCGCCACCGATCATATATCTGAGATGCTGGATATTATTACAGATCTTGTTGATTCTGGTTATGCATATGTAGCAGATGGACATGTTTTATTTTCCGTTGCTTCGGACTCGGATTATGGTCAATTGTCGCGACGACAATCCTCTGAATTAATGGCTGGTGCCAGAGTAAACGTAGCGTCCTATAAACGAAACCCCCAAGATTTCGTACTCTGGAAGCCGTCTGCACCAGATGATCCGGGTTGGCCTAGTAGGTTCGGCCGAGGACGTCCCGGCTGGCATATTGAATGCTCTGCTATGGTAAAAAAACATCTCGGAGAAACTATAGACATACACGGTGGCGGTCAGGATTTACTTTTTCCTCACCATGAAAATGAAAATGCGCAAAGTAGATGCACGCATAACGGTAGACCACTGGCGAACTACTGGATGCACAATGGTTTTGTAAATTTGGATGGAGAAAAAATGTCAAAATCCCTTGGGAATTTTCGATTGGTTGGAGATCTTTTAAAGGTATACCCCGGAGAAGTTCTTCGTTATGCGATACTTACAGCGCAATATCGATTTGAACAGAATTTTGACTACGCTATTTTAGATGCTGCGAAGAATTCACTGAATAGTCTATATAGATATTTACGAGCCGCTGAAAATATCGAAATTTCAGTTTCAATTGAGGTTTCTAGTTGCCGAGGAGTAGATGCGCTACTAGACGATTTAAATACTCCTTTAGCATTATCTGAGTTACATCGCATTGCAAAAGAAATGCATTCCTCTTGTGGCACAGACCAGCAAATATTAAAGGCGCAATTGATAAATTTATCAGGATTGATGGGTCTGTTACAACAACAACCAGAGGACTGGTTTCAAAATGACAGTGGGAATCTAGCACTAACGGATGATCAGATAGAGAATGCAATTGTTGAACGTAAGCAAGCTAAGCTCGCCGGAGACTACACCACTGCGGATATTATCCGAAAGAGACTTGAAGATGACGGGGTGGTGCTTGAGGATTCGCGATCGACCACAACTTGGCGTCGTCGCTAAGCCTAGTAATTGTTTGTTAACTTTTCTTGGTTTTTGCCGCTTTTTCTGTTACAAATGAATAGAAGAGGAACATATGTAGTGAGCCTCTGGTGGTGGTGCCGTCTTCTCACTGAGACTTCTCATAACAGAGATTACAACTCTCTCGGCTACAGCTCTGTAGCTAGCGAATTGGCTTTCTCGGACACATAGATATCGTTCATCTGTATGACTGAGATTTTTGTCTTTGTAAGTAAGCACTCCTCTTTGTTCGGCAGAACTTAGACGCAGGCCAGACCAAGCGTCGAAAGGCTCATGCTGGAAATGTGGAAAATGATGGCGAGTTATCTCTATCAAGTAGTCAACCTCCTCAGTGTTTGGAACAACTCGCTCAGGGTTACCTGAGAATATGCTGTCAACTGAGCCGACTAATGTCCCACCTCTCCATGGTAGGATTGCAATGCGGTTAGCTCCTTTTCTTCCCTCAACATAAAAACTGTGATCACTAAGATGCTCTCTAAATTCAATGTGAGTAGACTTTATTGATCGAGCGGGCAAAGGATTTTTTACTCCTTCAATAGATCGGGAAACACGGTCACCCCATGCACCAGTTGCGTTTACCAAAAATCGACAATCAAAGTCACGGTGCCGAGAACCTTTGGCCACGCTTACAACGAAACCATCGTCTGACTGCCGTGCCCCCTTAAAATTAACAGGACAGAGCGCCATAGCACCATGTTGTTTTGCCGATCTTAAAACATTTTGAGCCAGCTGAGTGTCATCAATATGAATTTCTTGGAGCGCATAAACTGCCGAAAGATCATGTTGATTTAGTCCATGAAGATTGCGCCATTGCTTTTCAGGTAGATGTTGGAAAGAAGCCAATTTATTGCTACCTGCAAGAGCATCGTATATGCGAAGTTGTAACGCTACTTGCCATGATTTTTGAATATTTTGTTTGTAAATTGGAAGATAAAACCAATCGACCTTTTGCAGATCTGTTGCGATATCTCTAATTATTCGACGTTCCCTCAAACGTTCACGAACATTAGCGAAACGGAGGCGAGGAATTCCCTCGAAGTCACCATCTATTATCTTGCTTGATTTGGAAGAATTGCCGGCACCCCAACCTCTTTTTTCAACAATAATCGTAGAAAGTCCATTAAGCGCAGCAGCCTGAGCAATACCGGCGCCGATTATGCCGCCGCCAACAATACAGAGATCAAAATGAGTTGACATGGATTAAGTCCAATGAGGTATCTTTGAGCAGTACCAAGTGTCGCCCTGAGAATTCTATTCTTTTGATGTCAAAGCATATAATGTTCAAAGTAATCATGTTACCGCCAAGCGATGTCGTGAAATAGAAGTATATAAAAAGCTATAAAAACTTTCACACACCGCGAAACAATGTTAATTTTTGGGAATGGGGTGTGCTCTAATACTAATCACCCCGCAAATGCTGCACCAAATGGCTAATTATTGTCAAATCAAACACATGAAAGCTGTATCATTTTACCTTACAGGGGATCCAGTTGCGTCATAGCGGTACTGATTTATTCGTGCCATTTTCCACATCTGGCGGCTTTAATTGTATTTTATTAGGATTTTATAAGCAGGAAATTTCATGCCGACGGTGCTCTACGAGGTAGTAAATAACATTGCAAAAATTACCCTCAATAACCCAAAGAAACGAAATATGCTTGACCTAACTATCTGCCGTCTTTTGATTAATTTCATAAAGGAAGCAGAATCTGATCGAAATGTCCTATCAGTTATTAGCTCTGGGACCGGAAGCATCTTCTGTGCTGAGGCGCCCCTCTATAAAATTGAGCCCGACAAGGACAAACTTAAAACAATATAAAGCGGTTTTTTTGAGTGTTGCACGGTGTACCTTACCAACGATTGCCGCATTGAACGGTCCCGCGATAGGCGCTGGATTCAACATGGCTTTAGCCTGCGACGCACGTATCATGTCAGAAGACGCTATCTTGGATCCAAAATTTTTTAGATTGGGATTACACCCGGGTGGAGGATGTTCTTGGCTGCTGAGGGAACTGTGTGGCTGGAACACTGCTGCTGGTCTACTTTTGTTTTCACAACCCCTCTCACCACATAAAGCGGTTGAACAAGGCTTGGCATGGAAAAGCGTAAAAAGAGAAGACTTGCTGGAAGCTGCGATGGGGTATACCGATGCGATTCGACATTTACCTAGAGAACTTCTCATATACACAAAGAGAACTCTTCTTGCCGCTGATGCAAGTTGTCACTTCGATGATATTTTAGAGATCGAGACTTAGGAGCAGCTGTGGGCATTGCGACAACCATTTTCCAAGAATGCTATTGGGATGGTCTCTAAAACAATCAATGAGAGCAACCGTTCTTGAGACCTATCTTATGTAGTATTTTTGTCAAAAAAACACTTATCACCGATCCTTGTGAGAGATGTTACAACTCTTTCTCTGCAGCAATGACTGATTGAAGTAGCAAAGTGTTGATGGTCATGGGACCCACTCCCCCAGGCACGGGTGTAACAGCAGCTACTCTATCATATAAGGGACCTAGCTCAATATCGCCGCAACCATTGGGATGAAACCCAGCATCGATGACAACGGCTCCATCAGGAATCCAGCTTGCTTTGATGTACTCGGGCCTACCCAAAGCCCCCACAATTAAGTCTGCTGACTGAATAATCTCCGGAAGATTTTTAGTCTTGGAGTGGCAAACCGTGACAGTTGCATCTTCATTTAATATCATCATAGACATCGGCTTGCCTAGAATGGGGCTTCGACCCACTACCACAGCATGCATCCCTGCAAGCTTGATATCGTAAGCTGCCAATAACCGCATAATTCCTCGTGGCGTAGCCGAACCAAAAGTTTGCTGACCCATCGTCATTTTACCGAAGCCCAAGCACGTTACACCGTCCACATCTTTTTGGAGACTAATAGCGTCAAAACATAACCTTTCATTAATTTGTCGGGGCACTGGGTGTTGTAATAATATTCCATGACACAATTTATTAGAATTCAGGGAGAAAATCTTCTCTATAAGCTCTTCCGTAGTGGTCGTGGCCGGAAGCTCAATTGCGATTGACTCCATACCGATCCTTCTGCAAGCGCTTTGCTTCATTCTGACATAAGTCTGTGACGCCGGATCTGAACCAACTAATATAGTGGCCAAGGTCGGCGGATAACCATTTTTTAACCGTATTTTTTTGACTCGATTAATGAGTTGCTGTTCAGTTTGCTTGGCGACCAATGTGCCGTCCAAAAGTATTGCAGACATTACACCCTCCTTTGGAGAGACTCACACTTACCCTCATCCTGCTTGCCCCACAAGTGGGATGATATGCAGCATAAAAACTTACTATAAAATTTCTCTCAAAAGTTTCACATTGCTAATTTGGGGTGGACGACGGGGATTGAACCCGCGACCACCGGAATCACAATCCGGGGCTCTACCAACTGAGCTACGCCCACCATAACATTAACAATGATAATTTGCCGGCATGACCGGGTCCAATGGCGCGCCCGGCAGGATTCGAACCTGCGACCCACGGCTTAGAAGGCCGTTGCTCTATCCAGCTGAGCTACGGGCGCGTAGACAGGGCCCCAACTTGGTCGGGGATGAGGGATTTGAACCCCCGACATCCTGCTCCCAAAGCAGGCGCGCTACCAGACTGCGCTAATCCCCGAATCTCGCCCTGCGGACACATTTTTTGGCTGAGAATGATACTTTTTCGTCTACATTGAGTCAACGAGAATTAGCGTATGTTAAAATTGGTTCATCGTGTTTTCTTTACCGGCCGCCTTGAGAGCCTGCTCACCCGAAAAGTATTCTTTGTGATCGTCACCGATATTTGATCCAGCCATCGCCTGATGCTTCACACAATCTATATGTTGCCTGATTTCATTTCGTTGAACACCTGCAACATAAGCTAACATTCCTTCTTCACCGAAATAGCCCTTGGCAAGATTATCCGTTGACAGCGCTGCGGTATGGTATGTGGGAAGAGTAATTAAGTGGTGAAATACCCCCGCATGTAAAGATGCATCCGATTGAAAAGATCTGATTTTTTCGTCCGCTTCAAGGGCAAGTGCCGAATTATCGTAGTGGCTTTTCATAAGTTCATTGCGGTTGTAATGAGATACGTCTCTGCCATCTGCTCTCCAGGCATCATAGATCTGTTGCCTGAAATTAAGTGTCCAATTAAATGATGGGGAGTTGTTATAAACAAGTTTTGCGTTCGGGATCACCCCGCGAATTTTTTTGATCATCCCTCCTATTTGCCCGATATGTGGCTGCTCAGTCTCGATCCAAAGTAAGTCTGCCCCATTTTGAAGGCTTGTTATTCCATCGAGAACACATCTTGCTTCACCCGTTCCATCTTTGAATCTAAAAAGTCCGTTAGGTAACCTTTCAGGAATCACTAGCTCGCCGCCAATTTTAATAGCAGTATCACCCTCATTCATGTCACCCATACAGCTTACAGGCCGAGTTTTAAGGTATTGATTGTAATGCGAGGCGAGATCGCCGGGAGTTTTGGAAACTGGAATTTTTTGCGTAAGGCCGGCTCCAAGTGAGTCTGTCCTGGCAACGATCACACCATCATTTACCCCTAATTCTAAAAAAGCGTATCTAACTGCATTTACTTTTGCGAGGAATTCCTCATGGGGGACCGTTACCTTCCCATCCTGATGGCCACATTGTTTAGCATCTGAAACTTGATTTTCTAACTGTATACAACAAGCTCCTGCTTCAATCATTCGCTTCGCTAAGATGTAAGTTGCCTCTTCATTGCCGAATCCCGCATCAATATCAGCAATTATGGGAACAATGTGGGTTTCAAAGCTATCAATCATACCCTCTATTACCTTCATTTCTGGATCATTACCCATCTCTTCCGATTTGTCATATGCGTTGAATAATTCACCTAAATATTTAGCATCTGCTTGACGCAAAAATGTATAGAGCTCTGAAATGAGTCCCGGCACTGAGGTCTTTTCGTGCATTGACTGATCTGGAAGAGGGCCAAACTCGGAGCGTAACGCCGCAATCATCCAACCCGACAAATATAAATATCGTTTATTTGTTGTTCCATGATGTTTTTTTACAGCTATTAGTTTTTGCTGACCGATGAATCCATGCCAGCATCCAAGCGATTGCGTGTAGTTTCTTGGATCATGATCGTAGTCATTCATATCCTGACGCATTATTGCAGCAGTATATTTGGCTATTTCAAGGCCTGTTTGAAAGCGATTTTGCATACGCATACGAGCCGCGTATTTTGGGTTAATAGCCCTCCACGTTTCCCCTTTTTCAGTGATCAGATCGGACATTTTTTCTATGTGATGTTTGTAATTTTCCATTTTGTCCTCATTTCGGCGTATTTTATTGGTAATTGTTGACAAAAAATTGAGTTTAGATACGATAGGTATATTATTCTAGTTGATGCTTTGTATACTTGGTATAAATGCTGTGAATATTACTAGGCTTGATTTAAATCTTTTGCTTTCGTTGGACGTTGTGCTTACAGAGTGTAATGTCACAAAGGCAGCTGAGATCATGGGAATAAGCCAGCCTGCAATGTCCAACAGTCTCAGGCGACTTAGGAAATATTTTAATGATCCAATCCTGATAAGAACAAGTGAGGGCATGACGCCCACTCCAAGAGCTCAAGAGCTACAGCCAATAGTGCGCAAAGTCGTGACAATGGCAGAGGTGGCATTGCAGCCGAAGGAAGCATTTAATCCTGCAAAAAGCTCCCGTATTTTCAGGATTATGGCAAGCGACTATACAGAGGTCACGTTGTTACCCGCCGTATTGAGAATGTTGCGTGCTCAGGCGCCTGGGATAAAGCTAGATATTATGACACCCAGTGACGTTAGCTTCCATGCTGTTGAGCAAGGCAAGGTGGATTTAATTATTAACAGATTTGACACGCTACCCCTGTCTTTTCATCAGTTAAACCTCTGGGAAGATAGCTTTTCTTGTTTGGTAAAGGCCACAAATCCAGTCCTGAATAATTGGAGTATGGAAGGGTATTTGTCATGTAAGCATGTATGGGTTAGCAAGACAGGTATGGGGGTCGGGGTCGGAATGACTAATAGAAATACTCAGCGTCTCGGTTGGGTGGATGAGGCTTTGAGAGCATTGGGTCAATTTAGAGATATTGCCATTTTTACTCGGCATTATCAGGCCGCGTTGATGTTCGCAGAACAGGAACATCTGATAGTTACTGTCCCTACAATGGCCACAAAGGCTATTCGGCACAACAAGGAAGTGGTGATCAAACGGCCCCCGTTTGAGATTCCGGCTATGCGATTAAAGATGGTATGGAGCCCCTTATTACAAAACGATACAGGACACAACTGGATGCGCCAGAGTATAAAAAAAATAGCGGCCGGGCTGTCCGAGTGACGGGTCGAAAGCTAGCAGTATCATTTTGATGAATGTACAAAATATAGCCATCTTTTTTTACTGGTGTAACTGTTGGACTTATGATCAGTCATTATCAAAAATCGGAACCTGATATGAGTAGTTATATTGAATGTGGAGATATCAAAGTTGCAAGTCCTCTGTTTGACTTTGTAGTCAGAGAACTTTGTGTCGAATTAGAATTAGAAAGCGTGACTTTATGGGAAGGACTTTCGAAAATTATAACGCATTTTGTGCCAAGAAATATCCAGCTGCTCCAGGAGCGGGAGAGGTTACAGTCGCATATCAATCAATGGCATTTAGATCGTTCTCACCCAATAACACCAGATCAACATAGAGAATACCTTACGGCTATAGGTTATATATGCCCAGAGGTGCCAGATTTTCAAATTGCGCCCAAGAATGTAGACTCTGAAATTTCGTCTCAAGCTGCCCCTCAGCTTGTGGTTCCCATAAGTAATGCTCGATTTGCAATTAATGCCGTCAACGCCCGATGGGGGAGTTTGTACGATGCCCTATACGGTAATGACGTAATCGAAGAGGCAGGCGGCGCTGGGAAGGGGATAGGTTATAACCCTTTGCGTGGTCGGAAAGTAATTGAGTATGGGAAGGAATTCTTAGATTCTGCAGTCCCATTACTCGATGCGTTTCATCGGGATGTGAGTAAATATTTCATTCGAAATAACAGTTTAGTCATGTCCCTCAGGGACCAACGAGAGGTCAGTCTAGTGGCACCGGAGCAATGGATTGGGTACTCCGGTGATAAAGAAAACCCATCAATAATACTATTAAAAAATAATGGTTTGCATATTGAAATTAATATAGATTATAGGAGTAGTATTGGCGCAAATGATATCGCTGGCGTAAAGGATATAATTTTAGAGTCAGCTGTTACCACCATATTAGATTTTGAAGATTCAGTTGCTACTGTGGATTCAACGGATAAGGTCATGGTTTACCGTAACTTAGCTGGTTTATTAAAAGGTAAGCTTACAGCGAATGTGCAACGTGGAAGTTATAAGTTTGAACGCAGATTGGCTGATGATCGTTGTTATTTAAACAGATCAGATCAACCGTTAATTTTAAAGGGCAGGGCACTCATGTTTATAAGAAATGTGGGACACCTGATGACGAGTTCGGCCGTGCTTTATAGAGGGGATAAGGAGATTCCAGAGGGAATATTGGATATATTCATGTCATCTCTAATTGGGATTTACGACCTCAGTGGGAAGGGTCAGTATAAAAATTCTGAGAAGGGTAGTTTGTACGTCGTTAAACCAAAGATGCATGGTCCTGATGAGGTAGAGTTCACAAATGATTTATTTAATGCAGTTGAAGATTTATTCAAAATCCCGAGGAACACTATCAAAGTTGGAATAATGGACGAAGAACGTCGCACTTCTCTCAATCTCAAGTCGTGTATTGAAAAGGTTAAAGATCGTATTGTTTTTATAAATACTGGTTTTCTTGATAGAACAGGCGATGAAATTCATACCAATATGAAAGCGGGTGCATTCGCATTAAAGAAAGATTTGAAGAGCCGGAGTTGGTTTGAGTCCTATGAGTCACAAAATGTTAAAGTAGGACTAGCCTGCGGATTTCAGCTAAAAGCTCAGATAGGAAAGGGAATGTGGGCCATGCCAGACAATATGAAAGATATGATGCTCAGCAAGATTGAACATCCTCAGTCTGGAGCTACGACGGCGTGGGTTCCCTCACCGACGGCAGCTACTTTGCACTCAATACACTATCATTTGATCGACGTCTACAATCAACAGAAAGAAGTTTTGGATGTCGAGTCAGACTTTTGTAATGCTATGTTAGAGATTCCTTTACTTGGCAACACTGTTTTGAGTAAAGATCAAATTGCTAACGAATTAAATAATAATGTTCAAAGTATTCTTGGTTATGTAGTAAAGTGGATCGATAATGGTGTTGGTTGTTCAAAGGTCCCAGATATCGAGAATGTATCTCTTATGGAGGATAGAGCTACGTTGCGAATATCGAGTCAGCACATTGCTAACTGGTTATACCACGGAATCTGTTCGGTTGAGGAAGTAGAGCATGCTCTTCACCTTATGGCAGAAGTGGTTGACCAACAGAATGAGGGAGACCCAACCTATCAACGAATGCTTGAAAATCCATCCGAAAATTTGGCTCTCATTGCTGCAAGAAAGCTCATATTGGAGGGTGCTACTCAGCCAAATGGTTACACTGAGCCCACGTTGCATTACTACCGAAAGCGCTCAAAATCTCTCCGAGATGGGCGAGCCTAGCTTTACAATCGATGAAACATTCATATTATCAGTACTATTCAGATAGAAGGATGCCGGACTCAACAATGGTTAAATTTTAATGGATTTACCTTTTTCCGATAAATGTCATTACTGGTTTTATATGTATCGAGGATAATTCTCGGATCAAAAAGCTAGTTTTAAAACGGGAGTACGGTCTAGTAATCGTGGTTGATGGTGGGTTCAAAAGGGAATAGATATACTTTACACTAAATAGCGTGTTAAGTGTAAAAAAGCGGCTGGTAAAAGTTTTTTATGAATGGTTGAGCGAAGAACCTGGATGAAGTATACATAGAGCTGGTAATGGAACTAAATCGTCGAGACTTTTTCCCACGAAAAAATATCGCATGGAATGTTCGATAAACATGCACCCTTCGTTTATCTTTGTTTCTTTAAACCTTTTTATTTCACTAATGCGGACGATCGTTGGATTATCATTTCCACAAAACATCTTGTTGAGTCAAAAACCGCACACATCTTAAACTTCTAAGACATGAGCTAATTGCTGGCCTAGTGATCATGAAGTATCTCAGCGTTACAGTAAGTCCGAGTCACATACTCAGAGCCTTTACCATTGGATTCCATCGGAATTTTAATTTTCGCCTTTCGCTTTTCCTTGGTTAGTTCCGTTAGATGTGGATACTTTGGTTGTGTCATATACTGTGCAAACCATTGCGAAAGTAGCCTATCATCGTTCAAAACTGAAAGAAGCAAGGTTTTTAATTCCAGTATATAATTTAGCTGAATTTCATCGGCATCTTCGGGAGGCGTCAGCGGAGGATCTCTAAGATATTTTGGCTCACTGTTGGCAATAATTTCTGTTGCCAAATCATCGAGCATTTCACCCAACGAGGGTGCTCTGTAACCAACTGAGAAGGTTATGCAATGGTCGAGAGCAACGCCGTTGTGTGCCCACCGTGGAGGCAGATAAAGCATATCCCCCTCATTTAAGATCCATTCTCGCTCGGGTCGAAAATCGGCAAGAATTTTTAGATCTGGATGATCCCGCAGAGCCACATTTGGCTCGCACTCTCTCGCCCCTATTTGCCAATGTCTCCGACCTTGTCCCTGTAATAAAAACACATCGTAATCGTCGAAGTGGGGTCCGACCCCACCCCCTTTGCAAGCATAGCTTACCATCACATCGTCAATCCGCCATCTCGGTAAGAAGTAAAACTCATCAAGTATTGCGTGCACCTCCGGCACCCACAAATTTACAGCTTGTACAAGGAGTGTCCATTGATTGTCAGGAAGGTGATTGAAGCGGTTTGCTAAAAATGGACCAAATTCTACAACATGATTGGGTCCAAATACCAACCGAGACTCAACCTCATCCTCCAAAGATAAACCCGCTAAATCGTTGCCAGCGATCGGAGATTTAAAATCTTCCCAAGCCTTGCGAATTAGCAACGGTTTTTTCTGCCAATAATCCCGAAGGAATCTTTCCGCTGGCATATTTCCTAGGAGATTAAGAGCCTGATTCGACATTTAGTAATACTTGATGCTATTTAGAAGTTTCATTTGTTTTAATTCGTTTAATTATTTTGATCGTTTGACGTTCTGCGTTTCCTATGTAGTTGTATGGAGCAAGTTGTTTGAGAAATTTCTCGGCATCCTCGGGAAGATTCAGTTCATCAATAAACTCTTTAAGTGTTGTTTGGTCGACTTTACGGCCACGAGTAAGCAATTTGAGTTTTTCATAAGGTTTCGAAATTCCATGGCGACGCATAACCATTTGAACTGGCTCAGCAAGCACCTCCCAATTTGCATTTAAATCTGCTGAGAGCCGCGTGATATCGAGTTCTAATTTACTGAGGCCCTTAATGATTGATTGATATGAAATAGTTGAATATCCGAGGCCAACACCAATGTTTCTCAGGACTGTTGAATCGGAAAGGTCCCGTTGCATTCGAGATATCGGTAATTTAGATGCTAGATGCTTTAAAATAGCGTTAGCAAGACCCAAATTACCTTCTGCATTTTCGAAATCGATTGGATTCACTTTGTGCGGCATTGTGGACGAACCAATTTCGTCAGCTGCAATTTTTTGCTTGAAATATCCTAGGCTAATATATCCCCAAATATCTTGGCAAAAATCTATTAATATTGTGTTTGCGCGTGCTATTGAGTCAAACAATTCCGCCATGTAGTCGTGTGGTTCGATTTGAGTTGTATGTGGGTTAGACTTCAAGCCTAAGTCGCGAATAAACTTGTCTGCCTCACTCTCCCAATTAACCTCCGGATACGTTGCAATGTGAGCATTGTAGTTACCTACAGCACCATTCATTTTACCCAGGAGTATAATCGAATTGATACGCGATATCTGGACGTTTAGGCGGTATGCAACATTAGCTATCTCCTTGCCCACTGTCGTTGGTGAGGCAGGTTGGCCATGTGTTCGAGATAGCATAGGTGTGCCGGCATGCTGCTCTGCTAAAGTTAGCAAGTTATTAGTTATGTCTTGGAGCTCCGGGATGACTATAATTTCTCTCACATCCTTCAAAAGGAGGGCATACGCAAGGTTATTGATATCCTCAGACGTACAGCAAAAGTGAATAAACTCTGAGACATCCTGTTGATCAGTAACCGATTCTAAAAATTCTTTTAGGAAATATTCGACGGCTTTTACATCATGATAAGTAGTGCTCTCTATTTCTTTAATTTTTTCAGCATCTTTTAATAAAAAGTTTTCTATGAAACGTTGTAATTTACCCTGGGTCCTTTCTGAAACTCCTTTCAACTCGGATATTGATTCAATCTTTCCGAGATGTAAAAACCACAGAACCTCTATTTTAACCCTGTAACGCATCAAAGCGAATTCACTGCATATTTCTCGAAGGTGTTCTGTTTTATTTGCGTAACGACCGTCTAAAGGCGTAACAGCGGACAGTGGAGACAATTTTATTTTCATATGAATTCCGCTAAGTATGGTGATCAATTGAGATGATAGGTAATCGACAGTGACTTTACAAAAGTTCGTGGTTTGCCGCACATCTACATGTAGCATGTGTCGGTGTATTTAGGATGTTACCCAGGCACTTCACTAATAACGCCTCCGCCCAAGCAACGCTCCCCCTCATAAAAAACAACCGATTGTCCGGGAGTCAGAGCCCGTTGGGGTTGATCAAAAAATACCACGCAAGATTCATCATCAGCAAGATTAACACGACATTTTTGGTCAGCTTGTCGGTATCGGCTTTTCGCGTTACATTTAAACGATGACTGGGAGGGAATACCATTAATCCAGTGGAGGTTGTCAGCCCTCAAATAATATGAATACAACCGCGGATGATGGCTACCTTGACCAACGATCAAGGTATTTGTTTCAAAAATTTTCTCTAATGTATACCATGCGCTACAACCAGCATTTTTGAGTCCCCCAATGCCAAGACCTTGTCGTTGTCCCAGCGTGAAATACATCAGGCCCGGATGCTCTCCTACTTTCTCCCCCTCATCAGTCAAAATGGGGCCTGTTTTTTTGGGAAAGTATTTAGACAAAAAATCTCGGAACCTTCGTTCTCCTATAAAACAGATACCAGTGCTATCTTTTTTATTAGCATTATCGAAGTCGTTATCCTCAGCAATTTGCCTAACCTCCTTTTTGGTAAGTGCCCCCAGGGGGAAAATAGCTTTAGAAAAAGCAGATTCGGGGACTGCGTAAAGGAAGTAGCTCTGATCTTTATCCGCGTCTATTCCTTTAAGCAAGCTACTCTGCCCGTTTTCTGAAGCACACCGACAGTAGTGTCCGGTTGCAATATAATCAGCGCCTAGGCTTTGAGCATACTCAAGAAATACTTTGAACTTAATCTCCTTGTTGCAAAGTATATCGGGATTTGGTGTCCGTCCCTTTTCATATTCACTCAAAAATGCGGAAAAAACACTGTCCCAATACTCTGCTGCAAAATTAGCAACACTCAGATTGATATTGATTCGATCACAAATTCTCCTTGCATCACTGAGATCTTGATTGGCAGTGCAGAAGTCCGTGCCATCATCTTCTTCCCAATTTTTCATAAAAAGACCCTCTACCTCGAAGCCCTGTTTCTTTAGTAACAAAGCCGCAACTGATGAGTCCACTCCACCCGACATACCTATAATAACTTTTGCCATAATTACTCAACACTTCGATATTTCTACCGCTACTAGCAGCATTATAGGTGGTTCATAAACAGTTCCAAAGGAAATATCGTGTTTTGCCTTTGTCTTTTGATCGCCATTAAAACCATTGGATTGCGTAAAAACTGTTGGCGAGCTTCTATTTCCTCAAAAGATAGCCACATTGCTCGGACAATATCGCTGTCGATCTTAGCTTTTAAATCTTGCTGAATTGGTTTCGCACTAAAGTTTGCTCTGTAATATGTTACTCCAGTTTCCATTATAAAATGTTGCGAAAAGCCCAAAAACCCGTCAGGTTTGACGTGCCAGCCAGTTTCTTCGTATGTTTCTCTGATAGCTGCTTGGAGCATATCCTCTCCGGCCTCAACATGTCCAGCTGGTTGATTTATCACAGTATTTCCAGCGTCGATCTCTTCAACCATGAGGTAGGATTTATTTCTCTCAACCACAGTTGCAACGGTCAAGCGTACTCTACTACGAATCATATATTTTGCCTCTTTTAATCAGTATATGTCGAATAAGCTAGTAAAGTTGAACTCGACAGTTGCGGCTATAACCAATTGTAATATTAATCCAAGAAAATGAAGTTGACATTCTGATTTTAACAGACATCCTTTTACCTCTAAACTAGGAGCTTCGGATATGTGGGCTGAAATTATTTCTGTGTGTCCATCCTTTAAAACTGTGGTTAGCTTCAATCGTTTAATTACCATTCGAACGATTTAGCCTACGACTTTAATGCTATAAGTATTAAGCAATGCAAATCAAGATTCTAAAACCTGTCTAACATATTTTGATAGTTCGTGAGCAACGCTAATTTCTTGTAATTTAAGGTTAGGTGACTACCGAGTATCCATTTGGAATGGTCATGCAATTAGTTAAAGAAGCTCGACTCTGATATTTGGAAAATTGATATGGAACTCTGATAAGCTCAAAGAAAGCACTTAGCAATTTCTATCCTGTGCTCCAACCATAAGTTTTTGCCCCACTTCATTGCTTTCTCTAAAAGAAAACGTGTTACCATATAGGGAGTCTACAAAAAATTACTGCATAATAATTAGTAAATAGGAGAAGCATGGCTTACAAAAAAGTACGTGTTCCAGATTCAGGGGAAATAATAGGTGTCAACAATGACTTATCACTAAATGTGCCCTCTAAACCTATTATTCCTTACATTGAAGGGGACGGAATAGGTATTGATATTACGCCGGTTATGATTAAAGTCATTGATGCCGCTATCCTCAAGGCCTACGAGGGAGAAAAGTGTATATCATGGATGGAGGTATATTGTGGTGAAAAAGCTGCAGAGTTGTATGAAGGTGATTGGTTTCCAAGAGAAACTTTGGAAGTTTTAAAAGAATTTTGTGTTTCAATAAAAGGACCCCTCACAACGCCGGTTGGCGGCGGCTTCAGATCACTTAATGTAGCGCTGCGCCAAGAATTGGACCTTTACGTCTGTCAAAGGCCGGTGCGTTGGTTTTCAGGTGTTCCATCTCCGGTGAAAGAGCCTAACAAAGTCGATATGTGTATTTTTCGCGAAAACTCAGAAGATATCTATGCCGGAGTCGAATGGAGTGCTGGCAGTGGTGGCGCAGACAAAGTCATACGCTTTCTCAAAGATGAGATGAATGTAAATAAAATCCGTTTTGAAAATAATTGTGGAATCGGAATCAAACCGGTGTCCGAAGAGGGTTCTAAGCGGCTGATAAGCAGAGCGATCCAGTATGCCATAGACCAAAACAAGCCTTCCGTAACCTTGGTGCATAAGGGAAATATTATGAAATTTACTGAGGGAGCATTCTGCGATTGGGGTTATGAGCTATCGCGAAACGAGTTCGGCGGCGGCCCATTAGACGGTGGTCCTTGGCACACGGTACGAAACCCCAATACAGGTACAAATATTATAATAAAGGACGTCATAGCGGATGCAATGCTACAGCAAATTATTCTGCGGCCAAGTGAGTATAGTGTTATTGCAACGATGAATCTAAATGGCGATTACATTTCTGATGCGTTAGCCGCACAGGTTGGTGGTATTGGTATTGCTCCGGGAGCAAACCTGTCAGATAAAATCGCAATTTTTGAGGCGACTCACGGCACTGCTCCAAAGTATGCTGGATTGGATAAGGTAAATCCGGGTTCGCTAATACTCTCGGCAGAAATGATGTTACGGCATCTTGGTTGGAACTTGGCAGCGGACCTTGTGGTAAAAGGGATAGAGGGTGCTATATCGAGAAAGAAAGTCACCTACGATTTCGAGAGACTAATGGAAAACGCCGAATTATTGTCATGTTCACAATTCGGAGATGCAATTATAGAGCATATGTGATGTTACAAATTATTAACCATTCAATAGGTAATACGTTGTCTTGGTTAGTTAGCGAGTGATTCTCTATAAATCGGATGCTTTAACAATAAGGCTGGATGGTGAAAGGAATGTTCATTAATAATTCTGTTGTCTTTGGTCTATAATCCCCACACAGCACGTAATTACAATTAATTTTTGGATTATAAACTTTGTTCGGGAGTGCTAGAATGGGAGATGGCCCCGCGTTACCAAATATGGATAGAGACTCATCCACTGTTGTAGAGGAAGCGCCGCCCGAGCTGCGCAAACCAAAAATGTACCAAGTGGTCCTTCTGAACGACGATTATACACCTATGGAATTCGTGGTTGAGCTGATAGAGAAATTTTTTAATAAAAGCCGCGATGTCGCAACACGCATTATGCTACTGGTACACACGGAGGGGCGGGGCGTTTGTGGTGTCTACACTCAGGATATCGCTGAAACGAAAGCGGCGCTTGTAAGCAAGTATGCTCGGCAATATGAACATCCGCTATTGTGCGAAGCGGAGCCCTGCAGTGATGAGTAAAGGTCTTTTTTATGCTAAGTAGAGAGTTGGAAGTTACTTTAAATCTGGCCTTTAAAACCGCTCGTGAACACCGTCATGAGTTTATGACGGTTGAGCATTTGTTGCTCGCTTTGTTGGATGACGTATCAGCAACCGGGGTTTTGAGGGCATGCGGTGCCGACCTCTCAGTTTTGAGGCGTGACTTAGCTGAGTTCATAGAATCCACAATACCAATAATTCCAGAAAATGATAAAAAACATGAGACCCGACCAACACACGGGTTTCAGCGAGTTTTGCAGCGTGCGGTGTTTCAGGTGAATGCCTCTAACGATAAAGAAGTTGTGGGAGCAAACGTGGTCGTTGCGATCTACAGCGAACAGGAAAGCCAAGCAGTTTACTTTCTTCGCTTACAAAATATTGCACGCATCGATTTGGTAAATTATATTTCCCACGGCATATCAAAGTATGCTGATCACTCAGACACACCAAAGCGTGAGTCCTCACATGAAGAAATGGCCCAAAAGGGTGGCGAGCAAGACGAAAATGCTAGCATGCTGTATCAGTTTGCCACAAATCTCAATGATCAAGCTCAAAAGGGTTTGATAGATCCACTGATAGGTCGCACAAAAGAGGTCGAGAGAGTAAGTCAAGTGCTTATCCGTAGGCGAAAAAATAACCCTTTACTTGTGGGAGATGCAGGTGTTGGTAAGACTGCGATTGCAGAGGGATTGGCGCAGCTTGTCGAGGATGGTGATGTAGCTGAGCCGATGATGGGGAGCACTATTTTCTCCCTTGATATGGGTTCTCTCTTAGCAGGAACTAAATATCGGGGTGATTTTGAAAAGCGTCTCAAGGGTATAATTGCTGAACTGAAAACAATTGATAAGTGCATATTGTTCATTGACGAAATTCATACCATTATAGGCGCTGGAGCGGCTTCTGGTGGAGTAATGGACGCGTCAAATCTGCTGAAGCCGCTTTTGTCCTCTGGTCAGCTTCGATGCATTGGATCAACCACCTATGAAGAATATCGAGGAGTGTTCGAAAAGGATCATGCTCTATCACGTCGATTTCAAAAAATAGACGTGGCAGAGCCTAGTGTAGATGATACATACAGGATATTAAAAGGACTTAAATCACGCTTCGAGGAGCATCATGGACTGAAATTTACTGACTCGGCATTACAATCAGCAGCGTCTTTGGCTGATAAGCACATAAACGATCGTTTTCTGCCTGATAAAGCTATAGACGTTATCGATGAAGCAGGCGCTTTTCAGCGACTCCAAGTGGTAAGCAAACGGAAAAAAACTGTTTCCGTCGGAGACATCGAACTCGTAGTTTCGAAAATTGCTAGAATTCCAGCGAAAAGTGTATCTAATTCTGATAAAGATCAATTAAAGAGTCTCTCCGAGA
The DNA here is from genome assembly GCA_902562425.1 of Porticoccaceae bacterium. Taxonomy (GTDB): domain Bacteria; phylum Pseudomonadota; class Gammaproteobacteria; order Pseudomonadales; family Porticoccaceae; genus TMED48. Next base: position 73,130 of record CACETF010000009.1, read on the forward strand.
AGCTCAAATTGGTTGTATTTGGTCAAGATCCTGCGATTGATGTTTTAGCAACAGCAATCAAACTATCGAGAGCTGGGCTTCGTGACGGCGATAAGCCCATCGGTAGCTTTCTTTTCTCCGGACCAACTGGTGTCGGAAAAACTGAGGTTTGTAAACAAATTGCTAAAATACTTGGCGTCGAACTAATCCGTTTTGACATGTCGGAGTACATGGAGCGTCATACCGTCTCACGCTTAATAGGAGCGCCTCCGGGCTACGTAGGTTTTGATCAAGGGGGATTGCTCACCGAAGCAGTTAGTAAGCAGCCTCATAGTGTTGTGCTTCTTGACGAAGTTGAGAAGGCTCATCCAGACGTTTTTAATTTATTGCTTCAGGTAATGGATCATGGTGCGCTCACCGACAATAATGGGAGAAAGGCTGATTTTAGAAACATCATTTTAATAATGACCTCAAATGCTGGCGCGGAACAAATGAGTCGTGCATCGATTGGGTTCACTGAGCAAGATCACCACAGCGATGGTTTAGAGGTAATAAAAAAGTCATTTTCTCCAGAGTTTCGAAACCGACTTGATCATATTGTGCAGTTTGATCCGTTATCTATGGATGTGATCTTAACAGTAGTAGACAAATTTCTGATTCAGGTTCAGACTAAATTGGATGATAAAAAAATATTCCTCACTGTTGACCAACAAGCACGAAAGTGGCTCGCAAATCATGGTTATGACCGAAGAATGGGCGCGAGGCCAATGGAAAGACTGATTCAAGAAAAAATTAAAAAACCCCTTGCTGAAGAGCTGCTGTTTGGCGTGTTGAGCCGCGGTGGAGGTACGATTAATGTAACTGTTGTTAATGAAGAGTTGTGTGTGTCTTGTAAGGAATAAAACTGTACCTATGTTGCGTGCGGCTGTATGAAAAGCATTTTGCTAGACACCACATGTTGTGAAATTGCCTGATCGGGCGAGTTTGGACCGCAAGCCTAGCGCTCCCTAAATGTAATGCGTCCTTTTGTTAGATCATACGGAGTCATCTCGACCTTCACCTTATCACCTGTAAGGATCCGAATATAGTGCTTCCTCATCTTGCCGGATATATGCGCAATAATAGTATGACCATTTTCGAGTTTAACCTTGAAGGTTGTGTTAGGTAAGGTGTCTACAACCTCACCATCAAATTCTATGTTTTCTTCTTTTGCCATAACGCGTTTGGTGGTCCTTTGTAAAAAAACGAGCGCAGTGTGCCTTAAAATAATCAATTTAGCAAAATGTATTACATTAATTTGAAAAGACCATCATCCTAAACCAACCAGCTACAGTATACCCCGTTAGTATCGACCCTATTTATAAAAAGAAGCTTCTGCAAATCACATAACAATCTCTAAGGGCGTTTTCCATTTAACACAAAGATCCTCGCGCGAACTTAAAATATTTAAAAAAGCATCCCGTGAAACTAGCTCTGCTCCTAATCTTAGTAGATGATTAGTCTGAATTTGGCAATCTATCAGCGCAAAACTGTCCAATCTTAGCTGGCGGCACAATACATACAATGCCAATTTTGAGGCGTTTGGTGTTTTGCTGAACATTGACTCGCCACTAAATATTCCATTTACTGCTACTCCATATAATCCGCCAACTAAATACCCCTTACTCCAGACCTCTACTGAATGTGCAAAACCTAACTTATGTAACCTGTTATAAGCTTCATGCATGTCATTTGTTATCCAAGTTCCTCCCTCTTGATTTTTCCGAGGCGCAGAACAACCCTTCAAAACTTCCGAGAAAGCTTTATTAAAGGTAAGAGTATGAATATTTTTTTTTATTAGTTTACGAAGACTTTTTGAGACATGAAATTTTTCTAATCGAAGGATGCATCTTACAGACGGAGACCACCACATTATCGGATCGCCGTCTTGGTACCAAGGAAAAATTCCTTTTTTGTAAGCGTCCATAAGTGTCGTCGGCAAGAGGTTTCCGCCAAACGCAATTAATCCGTCAGGATCATTGAGAGCATGATAAGAGTCGGGAAAGACTGGATAATTTTTATCTAAATAGAGGAGCGCCATAAGAATTTATTTGTCTAGAAATTTTTCTGCATCCAGAGCAGCCATACACCCGCTACCAGCAGACGTGATTGCCTGCCTGTAAACATGATCGGCAACATCGCCAGCGGCGAATACCCCGCTGACCGAAGTCTCCGTAGCATTACCATTGTTACCCCCAACCAGTTGAATATATCCATTATTCATTTCGAGCTGGTCTCTGAATATTTCTGTGTTTGGCTTATGTCCTACAGCTATGAATACTCCTGCCAAGTTAATTTCTTTTTTTACCCCACTTTGCACATCAGTAATAGAAATACCAACGACTCCATTATCGTCTCCTAAAATCTCCTCCAACGTATGACTCCAATATATTGTCACATTTCCATCTACCACTTTTTGAAAAAGTTTTTCTTGAAGCATTTTTTCTGCTCGGAGTTTATCTCTTCGATGAATTAATAACACCTCAGAACAGATATTCGACAAATAAAGGACCTCCTCCACGGCGGTGTTTCCTCCACCTACTACCGCCACCTTTTGGTTCCTATAAAAAAATCCATCGCATGTAGCGCAAGCCGAAACTCCTTTACCCATAAAGGCCTCTTCCGAAGGAAGTCCGAGGTATTGCGCCGATGCACCTGTTGCTATGATTAAAGCATCGGAAGTATAAATATCTGTACCAAATAGTGTGAAAGGCCTTTGAGATAAGTCTACTGATTCAATATAATCGTAGATGACCTTCGTATGAAATCGCTCAGCATGTTTTTGCATCCGTTGCATAAGCGCTGGACCTTGAAGATCAGAAACATCACCAGGCCAATTATCGACATCGGTGGTAGTCGTAAGTTGTCCGCCTATTTGTATACCTGTTATGAGAACTGGGCGAAGATTGGCTCTTGCCGCATAGACGGCTGCCGTCCAACCTGCCGGTCCTGAACCTAAAATGATGAGGGAATGGTGGTTTTTCATGTAAATTCCAAGTGCATGTTAAAAGATAAATTGAATCGATCTTCGATTACTCAATGCATGAAGGAATGCTATTATTATTATAATGAGCATTTAAATAGACCGACCATATAACTTACATGTAATGTAGACGGATTGTCTCCGTGCCACTTTTCATGCAAGTTATGTGGAATAATACACAGATTATAAGTCTACTAGGAGTAATCCTTTGCAAAGTAAGCGTGAATCCAAGTTAGAGAATAACACAGAAATTTCGTTTTATGATTCCCGGTTACGACGAATATTTTCTGAGGGTGCACTCATTGGCTTAATTTTATTATGCGCAGTAATTTTTGTTTCTCTTATTACTTACTCACCAGAGGATCCGAGTTGGACAACCACAGGTTCGGCAGAGAGTGCAATGAATGCCATTGGACCAGTAGGAGCACATGTCGCGGATGCGTTTTATAATCTCTTTGGAATAATTGCATATTTATTTCCCGCAGCTTTGGCGCTGAGAGCCGCAGAAAAATTGCGACAACACTTTATGTTAAAAAATAATTCTTTCAGTTTTGAGTCCTTTTCTCTGACCCTACTCGGTTTCATCCTGATAATGCTAAGTGCGACAGCTTTAGCCCATTTATTATTCGCTGGCCTTGAAGTTGAATTCGATCGAGTTGGCGGAATTACTGGCGAAATTTTTGGTAATGCTTTGACTAAAGCTTTTAATGAGACTGGAAGTATTCTAATTTTAATTGCTTTATTTCTTTTTGGGATCAGCGTTTTTGGAGATGTTTCTTGGTTTTCCATAGGTTCTAGATTGTATTTCGTAATTTTACAAATCTCTAAAGAAGCCATGTATTTTTTGAATGAGCAGAGAATTAAGCGGGAGGAAATAAAAGAAACTAAAGAGAAACTTGAGGCTCGAAGAACCAGAGTAACCGAAAAAACGATTAAAAAAGCCGGGAGAATACCACCCGTGATAGAGATACCCACAACAAACACAAAGCACAGTAATCGTTTAGAGCGCGAGAGACAAGGGACTCTTTTTAATCATGACGAGAAGGTGGAACTTATACCGGCACTGAGCCTCTTAGATCCAGCTGAAGTGACCACCAATAGAGGTTATTCTGCCGACTCTCTTGGACACTATTCGAGACTCCTAGAAAACAAACTCCAAGATTTTGGAATTAGTGTGGATGTTGTTTCAGTACTTCCCGGACCTGTCATTACGCGTTTTGAAATTCAGCCAGCAGCAGGAGTTAAGGTGAGCAGAATAACTGCACTGGCTAAGGATCTTGCGAGATCAATGGCAGTTCCTAGCGTGCGTGTGGTAGAGGTCATTTCCGGAAAATCGGTCGTTGGGATCGAAATACCTAACGATGCTAGATTAATGGTTCGTTTAAGTGAAGTATTGTTAAGTGAAGTTTATGAAGTTGCCCCATCACCATTAACACTTGCTTTGGGTCATGACATTGCGGGATCTCCTGTTGTTGCAGATTTAACTAAAATGCCACATCTTTTAGTTGCTGGCACAACCGGATCTGGGAAATCCGTTGGAATCAATGCAATGCTGTTAAGTCTATTATTTAAGTCATCAGCAGAACATGTAAAACTCATATTAGTTGACCCAAAAATGTTGGAACTTTCCGTTTATGATGGTATTCCTCATCTTTTAACCCCTGTTATCACCGATATGAAAGATGCATCGGTTGGTTTGAGATGGTGTGTCGGGGAAATGGAACGTCGTTATCAGTTAATGTCCTCTCTGGGAGTCAGGAACATTGCAGGCTTTAATAGAAAAATTGAAGAAGCGAAGAGGAATAACCTAACTATTCCGGATCCTCTTTGGGTGTTAGATCACGAGCAAGAGACCGGACATGATAATTATGATTTACATGAGCCACCCGCATTAGATCGTCTCCCATATATCGTTGTTGTTATCGACGAGTTCGCTGATATGATGATGATTGTTGGTAAAAAGGTTGAGCAATTAATAGCTCGCATATCACAGAAAGCAAGGGCGGCAGGTATTCACCTCATTTTAGCAACTCAGCGCCCATCTGTTGATGTCATTACTGGTCTAATCAAGGCTAATGTGCCAGCAAGAATCGCATTTCAAGTCTCTTCAAAAATTGATTCACGAACAATCCTTGATCAGGCAGGTGCAGAACAACTCCTTGGCCATGGAGACATGTTATATCTGGCTCCAGGAAAAAATCTTCCCGAACGAGTTCATGGTGCCTTTGTTGATGACTCTGAAGTACATAGAGTTGTGGGTGAGCTGAAACGGAGGGGCAGGCCAAGTTATATGTCAAAGATTACTGATGAGACAGAGGTGCTCGATATTGCAGTCCCTGGGTTTACTTCTGGTAAGGATACTGATCAAGAGGAAAAAGTTGATCCACTGTATGAGGAAGCCGTGTCATTCGTTGTAGATTCACAAAAGGTTTCGATCTCTTCAGTTCAACGTAAGTTACGTATTGGCTATAATCGATCCGCAAGGTTGGTGGAAAGAATGGAAGAATGCGGTATTGTTAGTCCGATGAGTGCTAATGGGACACGGGAAATACTTACTACAAAGGATGATTTAACTATATGATATATATAGTTAATTATGCAATTTTTGCTTGTATTTTTTTAATGCCATCTGTCACTTTATCCGCAGAAAAAAAAAGTGACGAGGAGCAGATTCAAAGTTGGCTAAAGCGAATAAGTAGTTTTGAAGCAAAATTTACTCAGAGTACCTACGATCAGCATCAAGGCTTGATTAGTAAAGGGTCTGGAAACTTCCAATATAAAAGACCCAATTTGGTGCGCTGGATAACTCATTATCCAGTGGAGCAGCATATCATAATCAATGGACAAAACATCTGGGTTTATGACCCTGACCTTGAGCAAGTTTTAGTTGACAATTACAGCAGTGCTAATCTGTCTGCATCACCTCTTTTTAAGCTACTGGGCACTGGAGGTGACCTAGGTAATCATTACTCAATCCAACGATCTCTGGATGAAAACAAGAAAACTACTTTCAAATTAACTGCAAAACTACAGAATGAGCCGGTAAGAGCGATCGAGATAAGTTTTTTGGCAGGGATTTTAAATTCACTTTCATTACACACTTATGATCAAGTTAGTCATTTTTTATTTTTCAATCAAAGTGCAAATTCAATAATGGATACTTCTAATTTTTCATTCAAAATTCCACCTGATACTGATGTCATTGATCGAAGTATTTTTAGGGACCGAGAGGGAGCGGGGTGGTAAAATTAAGACGGTAATCGTTAAACGATAATTAGGATTTTAAATGATTGATATAAAATTGTTACGCACAGACATTCAAAAAGTAGCGACTGAACTAAAGAAAAAAAATTTTACCTTGGATGTTGAACTTTTCTCAGTGCTAGATCAGCAACGAAAAGAAAGGCAAATTTTAACCGAGTCGTTACAAGCTCAAAAAAATAATTATGCAAAGACTATTGGAAAATTAATCCATGCCGCCAAAACAAGAGGAGAGAGTATAGAAGAACTTACTTTTAAGGGAGAAGAGCTAAAAAAGAATCTGACTGAATCAGAAAACTTAATGATGAAGATCCAAAACGAGATACAAGAAATGCTTGAAAATATTCCAAACATACCGGACGAAACGGTGCCGTTGGGTATCAATGAATCAAGCAACCTCGAGGTAGGTCGTCATGGAGAAATACCAAACCTCAAGTTCGCGCCAGCCGACCATTCGGACTTAGGAGCTAAATTATCGGGTATAGATTTTGAAAGGGCCGCAAAAATTACCGGTGCTCGGTTTACATATCTTAGTGGAGCAATCGCTCAACTACACAGAGCACTGAGTAACTACATGTTGAGTGTTCATACCATCGAGCATAACTATGAAGAAGTTTATGTACCCTTTATCGTAAACCGTCAATCATTATTTGGGACCGGTCAAATTCCGAAATTTGAAGAAGATTTGTTTAAACTGGAGGATTCGCGAGAATTCTACTTAATTCCAACCGCCGAAGTTCCAGTCACCAATATTTTTCGTGGAGAAATTATACGGGAGCTACCAATAAAACTGGTCTCTCACACACCGTGCTTTAGGAGCGAGGCTGGAAGCCACGGCAAAGACACAAAAGGCATGATTAGACAGCACCAGTTTGATAAAGTCGAATTGGTACAATTCGTAGAACCTCAACATTCATGGTCTGCTCTTGAGGAATTAACAGGTCATGCTCAATCAATCCTCCAACGATTAGAATTACCACACAGATGTGTAGTGCTGTGTGGTGGCGATCTTGGTTTTGCCTCCGCTAAAACATATGATCTTGAGGTGTGGATCCCATCACAAAACACATATCGCGAAATCTCATCTTGCAGCAATTTTACCGATTTTCAAGCCCGTAGAATGAAAACAAGATACCGAAATATTCGTACAGGAAACATTGATTTTGTACACACTGTCAATGGTTCGGGTCTCGCAGTCGGCCGAACGCTTGTAGCTATCCTGGAAAATTATCAGTCTAAAGATGGCTCTATCACAATTCCTGAGGTTTTAAGACCTTTCATGAATGGACTCGAAAAGATTAAGTAATAAATTTTTTTAACAGATATATAGTCGGAATTCGATGGTTACCAAAGTCAGTAACTAGACTTCACGTTTCTTTCCGCTGGATGCGCGTTCCTGCATATCGGACTGAATATAAACTTGATCGGTCGTACCCATGTTCGCGTGGCCAAGGTCATCGGCCATATGCTTCAAAGGGCGGATTGATATGTCTTGAGAGGCACCTGTATGGCGAAGCCAGTGGGTCGAAGCCGACTTTAATGACTCCGCATCCTCGCGGAAGCCTAAGTTTCTCATATGTATATAAGCAGCATTAAAATTATCTTGCACGATGCGACGTATCTGTCTTGACGACATGCCACCCACACCTCGGATTTTTGTCACAAGGGCCGAATTTGCATTGAAGCTATGATCGTTTTCTTGTCGATAATTTTTGTATCTCTCAATATATGGAAGTAGTGCATTGGGAACAGAGACATCGCGAATTTTATTTCCTTTACCAAATACTTTAAACCAATTATTTCCATTATGGTCCGACCAAAAATGACTCCATATGGGCATCCAATTAGGTCTTTCCGACAATTCGGAGACCCTCAAATATAGGGATTTCAGCATAGCAATAATAAATAAAGTGCGCTCGTTTCTTGAGTCTTGATCCGCTGTTCGAGAGGCCGTATCAAGGACACAGCGCCATTGAGCTTGTGATAAACGCTTGATATTTTTTTGCGTGGCACCCCTCACAAGATAAGGCGATTGTTTTCGTATGGCAGGAATGGGATTGCCGGTAGCATAATTTTCTTCAGTCAAATAGTCAAAGAAACAAGCGATCGCTGAGAAAGATATTTTCATTGCCTGATTTGATAACTTATGTGCTTTTTTATTTGGTACCGGATTAAGGCCACTCTCTATGGCGGTCATACGATCTTGCTTTGAAATCTTTACTACAAACGGCCTCCATAGAGGGTTCTGACGTTTAGATCCGGAAACTAACTGAAAACGATCATGAACTGCAGTCGCAACCCAATCTGGTGGTGGCTGATTTAAAAAGTCAAAGAAAGACTCTAGATCGGATCTAGTAAGAGTAACCACCGATTTGCCGGGAAAAGTCCAAGACCATAGGAGAAGTCGTTCAATTTCGTTCCTATAAACTCGAAAGGTAGATTCATTTTTGCGGCTATAGCTTTTTAAAAACTGTTGAGCCTGTATAAAATCATCCTGAACTGTAGGCACTTGTTCACTCATATTTTTTACAAATAAATTTGAATCTGGGTAGTCACTTAGCATAGAAAGACCGCTCGGTAATCTTATGAACCTCCTGTGAGAGTCAAAAAGCGCTTTCGATTTGAATTTGGTGTTCATTCTATTGTTATGTTATTTGAGAACCTATTTTTAGATATACTACATCTCACCATATTTTAGTAAGACCTTTAATTAAGATTAGCGGACATAGGAGCCAAGTCCTGCATTAGCAATCTATCTACGTTGTAAGTGACCACATTCCCTCCTCTCAAAAATAGTAATGAAAGCAGCCAGCATTTTAACTTAATAAAATCCAGTCACCAAATCAAGAATTTACACTGTAACAACATCCCAGGCTTCTGATAAAATCTATTAATAACTACTGGATAAGTGTATGAATAAATTTTTTTTCACGATCTTAATAGCTATTAGTACCGAAAATGCAATTGGTTATGTTTCTCCTACAATATCATTTGACAACGAGTATAAAGAGCTATACGTAGAGATTGTGGGGAACTTGCAAGAACGTCACTACAAAGGAGCCATCATTAACGATATTTTCTCTAAAAACTACTTTACCAACTATCTAGAAAATATCGATCCCAATAAAGTTTTCTTATTAAAAAAAGATATAGATGAATTCAAGAAATGGCAATATTCATTAGATGATCTCATGATATCTGGAGATATCACCCCAGGTTACGAAATTTACAACCGCTTTTTGAATAGAGCTATCTCTCAACTACACTATAATATAGAACTATTAGAAAGCGATTATATTCTCGACCTTGAAAGTCCATCTTTTTTTGTTACCGACGTAAAAAAGAGAGACTGGCCAAAAAATTTGGATGCGGCACGGCGGCATTGGAGAGACATTATAACTGACGGAATGATTAGATTACTGCTAAACGATAAAGAACCCCTAGACGCAAGAGCAGTGTTGATAAAACGATATAAAAACCAGATTAAACAATACTTGCAAAGAAATAGCCAAGATGTTTTTCAACAATATGTTAACTCCTTTGCTGAGCTTTATGATCCTCATACAGCTTATTATTCTCCAAGGAACAGTGAAAATTTCCAGATCAATATGTCCCTATCCTTAGAAGGCATTGGAGCAGAATTAAGGACTGAAGATGACTATACAAAAGTAATAAGAGTCATCCCAGGTGGACCTGCAGATCTGCAAGGTATTCTTCAAGCTGAAGACCGAATAATTGGTGTTGGACAGCAAGATACACCCATCGTTGATGTCATAGGATGGAGGATTGATAACGTCGTAAATCTGATCAGAGGGCCTAAAGGTTCACTAGTGCGCTTACAGGTCATACCTGCAAGGACTGATCACTCAAGAGCTTCAAAGATTATTGAAATCACTCGTGATAAAGTAAAGCTAGAGGAAAAATCAGCACAGAAACATATCATCAAGATAAACCGTAATGGAGATATGTTTCGCCTGGGCGTGCTCGATATACCAGCGTTCTATATGGATTTCGAGGCATTTAAGGAAAGAGATCCAAACTATAAAAGTACAACGAGGGACGTGAGAAACTTACTAAAAGAGCTCGAAAAAGAAAAGGTTGATGGCATTGTTCTTGACTTGAGGAATAATGGGGGTGGTTCTTTAAGAGAAGCTATCAACTTGACTGACCTGTTTATCGATCCGGGCCCAGTTGTTCAAATCAGGGACGCGAGAAGAAGAACTTATCAACCAGGTAAGGCGCTATACAAAAGCGAGTATACTGGCCCTCTTATTGTAGTAACAAATCGACTGAGTGCTTCGGCCTCTGAAATAATGGCAGGAGCTCTACAAGATTACGGGAGGGCATTAATAGTTGGCAGTCAAACTTTCGGTAAAGGTACCGTCCAAGATGTTACGCCTCTTACGACTGGGCAATTAAAAGTTACCAATGCAAAATTTTATCGTATTTCTGGAGATAGCACGCAGCATCGCGGTGTTTGGCCAGATATTATCTTTCCATCTAGCTTCGATCCAGAGCAGGTTGGAGAATCGCATAGAGAGACTGCACTCCCCTGGGACAGAGTGTCTTCCGTGCGGCATAAGGTTTCGGGTAACCTAAAGCAGTACCTACGTTTTTTGCAGGAGTTACATGAAGTTCGTGTTTCCTCTGGATCAGATTTTGGCCACCTAAAGAAACAACTCTCCTTAAACAAGGAGTGGAGGGACCAAGATATTCTATCGCTGAGCTTAAAGACTCGGCGTGCGCGTATTAAAAACTTTGAGTCCGCACAACTAGTCCTCGAAAACAACCGACGAAATGAACTGGAACTTCCTCCGTACGCAACAATTGATGCCTGGAATGAAGCCGAAAATATAAAAAACGCTAAAACCCATGTGATAGAGAAAGGAGACAGCTTATCTCTAATAGCCTTAAGATATAAAGTCTCCATTCCCCAAATTATTGAAGCTAATTCAATGACCGTTGAAGCTAAACTAGCAGTTGGAGACACACTTAAACTAGGTAAAAAAAAGAACATATTTGAGCCAGATCCAATCTTGGAAGAGGCAGGTCAAATACTTATTGATCAAATACTTTTGCAATCAAAAGGCATAAAACCGCAACAATTATTTTCTATTTCTATGAGGCGATAAATGTCTAAACGATTAGTATGCTTTAACGTAAATGGTATTCGGGCACGAACAGCACAGCTTAAATATGTTTTGGAAAAACACAAACCAGATATCATAGGTTTGCAAGAGACAAAAGTTGACGATGGCTCATTCCCAATTGATGAGATTTCTGAGTTGGGGTACCACGCTAGCTTTTTTGGTCAAAAGGGGCACTATGGTGTCGCCCTACTCAGTAAAGAAGAACCGCTGGTGGTAAGAAAAGGCTTTCCTAACGATCTCAAAGAAGCGCAACGCAGGTTTATTTACGGAAAATATCCATATAAACAAGGGAATCTGCACGTGTTGAATGGATATTTTCCACAGGGGGAAAACCGAGATCATCCTGAAAAATTTCCCGCAAAGCGACGTTTCTATAAGGATTTATGCTCTTATTTAAATACAAGCTTTACACCGAGTGACGTTCTTATTCTGATGGGTGACATGAATGTGGCGTCAACAGATGCCGATGTTGGATTAACGGATGAGAATATAAAAAGGTGGTTACGATCGGGTAAAACAAGCTTCCTTCCAGAGGAACGTGGTTGGCTTAAAAATCTTTTGGATTTTGGGCTGACAGATACATTCAGAGAGCATTGGGGGCCCGATGAGCGCGTGTATAGCTGGTATGATTATAGAAGTAGAGGGTTCGAGCAGAATCCAAAACGTGGTTTGCGCATAGACCTTATATTAGCATCGAATCCTGCGCGATTACTTATTACAGACAGTGGCATAGATGTAGATTCCAGAGCGCATGAAAAGCCATCTGATCATTGCCCTATCTGGATTGATATGATGTAGCTCAATTCAAAATTTGAAATACAAAAAAAGAAATAGCTGACCAGCAACGCACTCATAACGCGATGCGACATTTTCACCTACCACAGGCATTATCCCAATCACACAGATCGGATCGTGATTAAAATCTGATATGAGGTCATGAAGACTGACCATCAAACCCGAACTTTAACTTCAAGTGTCAGGCTCATTTATTGATTAAATATCATCGCCTTTAAAATTTTGAGGGAAAAACAGGTCGGTTTAGCACGTCTTCAAGTGCTTTCGGTTAGCCTCATTGATCACCGATAAGTCCAATCTTGTGATTGTATCTTTCAGCCTTTAAGTATTTTCACAGGCTAACACTCCGTCATCTGTAAGTCTCAACCTAAGAAAATTAAGACCGCTAAACAGTTTAACCTTAGAATTATCGTCGTTATGTGTACTAGGCACTTGATTATTTTGCTCGCGATCGTAAGCCATGAATAAATCTTATGCATATCAAAATACCAAACTTACTAATTTTTCGGCAAACTAACTCCGACAGATTTTTTGATTCCATTGTTTACTAATCATTCCAACCAAGTAACTAGAATTAATTAGATCATGGTCCCAAAAAATTACTGAGTAACGAATAACATCCCAAAATTTTGTCAATCTGGCTCAAGTATTCGATTGCTAGCAGCGGTTGCAAGAGCTTAGATTAGTAACAGTAAGGCTACCAATAGCCATAGTAATTACATAGATTTACTCACCCTCCCTCAGGGCGGGAGTTTCGATTTAAACAGATCATTTAGTACTTTGCTACGAGAAAATTGTAGTTCATTATCACAATTTGGGATAACGATAAGGTAACCATACCAATGGTGTACCCCACTTCTTGATCCAATCTTGTCAAGTGGACTTTTGCAAGAGAATGGGAATGGCTGTTGTCGTTTTCGAACACATAGATGCTTCATTACATTGATACACTTCACGAGCTTTTTTGGTTATTAATGCCACTGAAATTGAGCTCGTTGCCAATCCTCTTCTAAATATCCTGTTATGCAATTTTTTTCTCTTCAAATGCTTCATTTTTGCGTTAGACTGGCAATCAACTCAAAGGTAAATCATTTACGCCACCGGCTATAAAGCACGCTGTGCAACATTCTCACTCAATGGCCAACTAATTGACGACTGGTTTCCACTGCATTAGCCTCCCTACTCCAATCAGCTGTCAGTCCTTTTTTATTTCAATAAAACTTAATCAGACAATATAGTCTTTTTTATACGTTAGCATCGAGAGTTTAAAGATACAGTTTCCGCTGTGTTTTCCTATATCACTCAAAACTATCATGATCGACAAATATTTAAAAGCACTCAATTTGCAAAAAAAACTGGTTATCATTATTTCCTACATATTTAGTTACCCTTTGAATGGCTCGCATGCCTATTTAGAGGCAACGAGGAGTCATTTTTTCCACGTTTGACATCCATTGTAAACTGGTGTGTTAACCCACAGGAAAATATCAACATAACATTAAAGCTACTCAAACTATTGCCCGAAAAATGCGGGTCACTTAACATCAAATGTTTTCCACCGGGAGCAAAGAGGATTTCCTCTCGAGGATTAATCTTTATAACTGACAACCTAGACATTGTTGCGGTCTCTCGTTGCTGCTTTGTCTCATGGATCTCTACACTATCATAGGCAGGACTGGCCGCATTCACTAATGTCAAAGTCTCTGTTCCGTTATTTGTCAATGAAAAATAACCTGCGGTTACTTTTGAGTTTGGTGGCATTGCTGGTGTCCATGCGTTCGTTATAGTAACGGGGAGAATTTTAGACTCTAGCTGATTTTGATGATGTAATCCAAGCAAACAGTTACTTGCAAATTGAGTACAAAATAAGATAAATCCTAAAACAATCTGCCTATTCATATGATCCAACTCCCCTAACGAAATTATTTAAACAGACTCCAGTCTGGGAGCCATGAAACGCATATGTCAAAATCACATAGAAGGCATATGAGAAATTATTTCTTACATAAGATCACGCTTTACCTCGTATATCAATAAATGTCATGACTGTAGATTAATTTAAAAACTTGTATCTTTGTGGTTTGACGAAAATGTAACCCAGAGTGAAAACCCAAATATTCTTTTAAATCATCTCAATTTCGTCCGAGAAAAATTGTCTGCAATACAATCTTTGGGAACTTTTCTGGCGAAATTCTTGTGCCTACATGAAGTCGAGATATCTCTGATTTTTCAAGCTGCAGGGCCACAGGTGGAGAGACGAAAATCCTTGCCGACAGATCTCAGAAAACTATGTAAATGATGGAGAGGGCGAGTTTGTTCCTGGTAATGACGCAGGATCTATTGATCGCCATATACCATCAAATTTGAGCATCAAATGTTGTAGGTGGCCCCTGATATTAGGATAAACTTTTTATCAGTGCTAAATCGCGGCTTCAAACTCTGGCAAAGCGGTAAATAAATCTCCCACCAGTCCGTAGTCAGCCACCGAAAATATAGGTGCCTCTTGATCTTTGTTAATAGCAACAATTACCCTGCTATCCTTCATCCCTGCAAGATGCTGAATAGCACCGGAAATGCCCACAGCGATATATAAATCTGGCGCTACAATCTTACCTGTCTGTCCTACCTGCATGTCATTAGGCGCGTAACCTGCATCAACTGCTGCTCGCGACGCTCCAACCGCCGCCCCTAAGTGGTCCGCAAAATCATAAATCAGCGAAAACTGTTCTTCACTACCCAAAGCTCGTCCTCCTGATACCACGACTTTCGCTCCAGCAAGCTCAGGCCGATCCGATTTAACTACTTCCTCACCAATGAACTTAGAGGACGCGCCATCAAATGACGAAGCATATGGAGTTATTTTAGCTTTTCCGCCCGTTACTGACGCAGCCTCAAATGCCGTGCCACGAACGGTCACCACCTTGACAGGATCGCTACTAGTTATCGTTGCAATCATACTTCCTGCGTATATCGGGCGTTCGAAAGTATCGTTATCTAATATTCCACTGATATCGGATATGGCCTGTACATCCATCAGAGCCGCAGCTCGAGGTAATATATTTTTAGAGCTTGTTGTTGCTGTCGCAAATACATGAGAATAATTACTGCCAATTTTAGCAACTAAGGGAGCTAAATTTTCAGCAAGGAAATCTTTATATGCGAAGTAATCTGCCACGAAAATCTCTGTTACATGTGCTACAGATGCCGCCTGTTCCACTACCGAATTGCAATTGCTTCCCGCAACCAACATATGTATCTCTTCATCAAGCAGTTTTGCTGCGGTCACAGAGTTTAGGGTGGTGGGTAAGAGCGCCGAGTTATCGTGCTCCGCCAAAATAAGTATCGCCATTAAATCACCTTCGCTTCATTTTTAAGTTTATCAACAAGATCTTTTACATCACGCACCAAAATCCCAGCCTTCCTTTTAGGTGGAAGTTTTACATTAAGTAATTTCGTCCTAGGCGACACATCTACCCCAAGTTCTCCTGGCGTTACTGTTACAAGTGGCTTTCGTTTCGCTTTCATAATATTCGGAAGTGAAGCATACCGAGGCTCATTTAAACGGAGATCACTAGTCACGATGGCTGGCAACTCCAGTGAGACGGTTTGAAGACCACCGTCTACCTCTCTTTTGACCAAAACACTATTTCCCTCGACGGTTAACGCAGAGGCAAAAGTTCCTTGAGGGTAACCGGTTAACGCCCCCAGCATTTGCCCAGTTTGGTTATTATCCCCGTCAATTGCTTGCTTACCAAGCAAAATAAGATTTGGAGTTTCACTGAGGCAAAGCTCCTTTAAGCACTTCGCAACTCCCAGCGGTTCCACAGAGATATCAGTAAGCACTAAAATAGCTCGATCCGCTCCCAGAGCGAGTGCTGTCCTCAGCTGCTCCTGCGCCTGCTGAGGCCCTATCGTAACCGCTACAATCTCTTCGGCTATACCTTTTTCTTTCAGCCGAATCGCCTCTTCCACCGCGATTTCACAAAATGGGTTAATAGACATTTTCAGGTTGTCAACTTCAGGGCCACTGCCGTCAGCCTTTGGTCTAACTTTTACGTTATAATCTACGACTCGTTTAACCGGAACTAGTACCCTCATAAAAACCTCACAAATTCACTTTGACCCCTCTGACCAAAATCACAAAAGTGATACGACAGACGATCAACTATTATCAAAGGCGCCGCGCATTATTCCAATGTCCTTGTATAAAATCAATTGGAGAAAATTATCAAATAATAGCGCAACTCAACCGAACAGACATAAATAACGTAGAACTATTACGTGTGGTAAGAAAAAGTATATCATAACCGATTCGAAGTTAAGACTTTGAAAGGTGATTGTCAGCATTGCATTGGTAGCATGTACGAGTGACTCAACAAACCCAACAGATTAAATAGTGAGTGCCATTGTGGATAGAGAATCCATGAAATACGACGTGGTGGTCGTGGGGGCTGGACCCGCTGGGTTGGCATCCGCGATACGCTTAAAGCAAATAGAACCTTCACTTGCAGTATGTGTTATCGAAAAAGGTAGTGAGGTTGGCGCCCACATTTTGTCAGGAGCAGTCTTTGATACAAAAGCACTAGACGAACTGATACCCAATTGGAAGGAGCTAGGTGCACCTATAAAAAACAGGGTAACAAAAGATCAATTTGTATTTTTTCTGACAAGGACACTTTCCTGTGTATTGCCAAATTTTATGATCCCTAAGCCTACACACAACAAGGGAAACTTTATCGTCTCCATGGGCAGTGTGTGCAGGTGGCTCGCTAATCAAGCTGAAGAACTTGAGGTAGACATCTTTACAGGGATAGCAGCCTCAGAAATTTCTTACAAACATGATGGCTCAGTCAAAGGTATTATTACTGGAGACATGGGAGTTGATGCAAATGGTATTCAAAAACAAAGTTATGCTCAAGGAATTGAGCTCTGCGGGGAGTATACTCTCTTTGCGGAAGGATGTCGTGGAAGCCTTGGAAAGCAATTAATTGAAAAATATGAATTGGACAAGAACTCTGACCCTCAACACTACGGAATTGGCATCAAAGAAGTCTGGAAAGTTCCACCGAAGCAACACAAGCCTGGTCTGGTTATCCACGGTTTGGGATGGCCACTTACAGAGAGCAGGACTGGTGGTGGAACGTTTCTCTATCATGCAGATAATTTTGAGGTATATCTTGGTATAATTATTGACCTGAATTACTCTAATCCACACTTGAGCCCATTTGACGAACTACAACGCTGGAAGCATCATCCTGAGATTAAGAAACACATACAAGGTGGAGAACGCATCAGTTATGGAGCCAGAGCAATCATTAAAGGTGGTCTCAATTCTCTCCCAAAAATGACTTTTCCAGGAGGTATGCTAATAGGATGTGATGCTGGCACTCTCAACAGCGTAAAAATTAAGGGAAATCACACCGCGATGAAAAGTGGTATCTTAGCGGCTGAATGTATTGCGGAGGCTTTCAGGAGTGGTGACTCAGCGTTTGGAGAGTTGACAACGTACGAACCTGCCTTTAAATCATCATGGCTTTATGATGAACTTTACAAGTCAAGAAATTTTTCAGGTTGGATGCACAAGTTCCCTTTACTAGTGGCCTCGGCGTTCATATGGATTGAGCAGAATGTGTTTCTTGGGAGACTGCCATTTACCTTGCGAGACCGAGTGCCAGACCATGCGTCTCTCAAGACTACTAGCGAATGCAAAAAGATTCAGTACCCAGCACCCGACAACAAGATTAGCTTTGATAAGACGTCCTCTGTGTATTTATCTAATACCAATCATGAGGAGAATCAGCCTTGTCATCTCAAACTAAAAGATAAAAACCTGCCAATAACCCTCAATATACCGATCTATGATGAGCCGGCGCAGCGCTACTGCCCTGCTGGAGTTTATGAGGTTCTGACAGATTCCAAGGGGTCTAAATCTTTCCAGATCAACGCCCAAAACTGCGTGCATTGCAAAACCTGCGATATTAAGGAGCCGAGTCAAAATATCGATTGGACGGTCCCAGAGGGTGCAGGTGGGCCTAACTATTCTAGTATGTAGAGGTATGGTTATTTAATGTTAAAATGTTCCAATATCGAAAACCTGTCCTAAACTCTTTATCGTAACTGAGGCATCGGAGGTAATGGTTGCCCAAGAGATCAGGTCGTAATACACCGGCCTGCTTACAATACCTGGCATATTATCTCTGACAATTACAAGTGGTATCGGGTTAGGTTCACCAGAAATTTTTTCCAACCAAAGTGGATTATTTCGACCGACAAGAAAATATTCCCCAGTACGTGTAGTCATTCGAACAGCTCTTTCCTCTGCGTGATTGACTAGCTCTGCTGAAATAATAAAAAAGGGGGCTATGTCCACTGAAATACGCCACTTTTCTTCCGGAGTTATGAGAAAATAATCGTCGTCGTCCCGCCGGAGTAGTGAACTAAAAAACGCAACCAAACTCTGTCTTTTTATCAGGTCCCCCTCGTGTCTCCAAACTCCCTCTCGATCGATGTTTATGTTGATATCTCCACTTAAAGGAGTATTCCAACAATGCACTGGGGGCAAGGAAGATTTCCTGGCGGGAGATGTCAGGGAAACTTGGTCAGACAGTTTTTTTTTAAGGATCATACTTTTATTACTAATTTTATGTTGCTCCTCTATATTTATTACTGATCCCAAACGTTGAACCTAAATTAATGATAAAATTCATCAAGTGTTCCGTATCGACCTGATGGTGAGATTTGTTCAGATAAAGCTCGATTGCTCCCTGCGCAAGAGCCCAACACGCAAAATGATAATAGTCCAAGCGTACCTCATCACGGCCTTCCGGTTTAGTCTGATTTTTTTTAAAAATGCTGTTAAGAGTTGTTTGGTTTTTCTTACGGATTCTGTGTAGCTCCTCTAGCTGGGGCGCAAGATCAACACTGCCAATAAGTTCTTTTTCTAGTTTCTGTACCAAGCTATCAAACTCAGGTTCCGCAAGACGATGCTCAAAATAGGCTCTATAGGCAGCATGCGGCTGACCCTCATCAGTCCGCTTTATACCCATGCTCAGCTTTTTGCCCAGTTCTTTCTCATGGTCAATAATTATTCGAGCCATAATTTCATTTTTTGTTACAAAATGCTTGTATATTGTGCCCTTCCCGATTTTTGAATGGTGGGCAATCTTGGATACGGTCACCGTCTCGTTACGGCTGCTCATGAGAAGAGTCCTAGTGGCATTAAGAATCTTGTTTTCTCTCGCCTTAAAAAGCTTCTTCTTATATCGAATCTGACACGTACTATTGTTATGTGCTTTTTTCAAAGGTTATCATGTCCCCTCTTATTTTTCTCACCCACCAATGTTAACTCCGAAGTTCCCTGTTGCTCGCTCTAAGAAACTCTGTTTTTAGCTCAGCATATGTCTTTGCTGTTGGGAATTGTGGAAAATCTGTTTTTACATTATCTGGAGCGCTGAACAAAATACCAGCGTCGGCCTCATTTAACATTGAGATGTCATTATATGAGTCTCCAGCTGCAATTGTTCTGAAGTATAAGCTCTTAAAGGCAAGTACAGCATGACGCTTGTGATCTGCTTGACGCAGTTTGTAGTCAGCGATTATGCCAAATTTATCCGCGATCAAGGTATGACAGAGCAAAGTCGGGAACCCTAGTTTCTTCATTAAAGGCTGCGCGAACTCGTAAAAAGTATCCGACAATATGACCAACTGAAAACGTTCCCGTAACCAATCGACGAAGTCACCTGCCCCCTCCAATGGCTCAAGTGTCTCAATTACCTCCTTTATTTGCGATAAAGTTAGATTGTGCTCACTCAACAAATTTAAGCGGTACCGCATAAGAACATCATAATCTTTGACATCCCGCGTGGTTTTGGAAAACTCTTTTATTCCAGTTTTACTTGCAAAAGCGATCCATATCTCTGGAATCAGCACTCCCTCCAAGTCTAAACAGGCAATCTCCACTTAAATATGCTCCACTATGACAATCAAAAGTTCTAGTAAATTTTTCGTTTACTCCGCAAATAGCCCTCGTAACTATTATTGAACAATATCTAACTACAGAGTTTTTAATCTAATACTCATCGAAAGATTATATACAGTAATGATAGCCACCCTTTCATAAAAAAAGTAGGGTGGCATTAATTAATTTTCGTTCGTGACTCCGTGAGGAACATGCCCTGCAGATAAATATCTACTTGCTGGAACGCAGTTGATTTTTTGATCATCAAAAAACACATCTGCTCCGAACGACCTTAAAAACTCAATTTTGTCTAAGCCACCCAAAAACAAGCTCTCATCAATCCGTATATTCCATTCGCGCAGCGTTAATATAACTCGCTCATGTGATGGCGCAGATCGTGCCGTTACAAGCGCTGTTCTTATCGGACAATCCTCGGACTCAAATTGAGATTGCAAGTGATGTAGTGCCTCTAAAAAACTCTTAAATGGCCCAGGATCCATCGGAAGATGGGCGGTTCGCGCCTCATTTTCGGTAAAAGCCTCCAGACCATGTTCTTTAAATATTCGCTCTGAGGCGTCTGAAAAAAGCACTGCATCTCCATCAAAAGCAAAGCGAAGCTGATCTGACTCATTACGTGATTTGACCGATGGCAGGAGAGTAGCAGCGGCGATGCCACTGTTCAGAGCGTTTCTTACATCCTCATGATTTGTCGACAAAAAAAGATGACAAGCAAATGCCTTTACATACCGATAAGGAGAATTGCCGCC
This sequence comes from Porticoccaceae bacterium, assembly GCA_902562425.1. Lineage (GTDB taxonomy): Bacteria > Pseudomonadota > Gammaproteobacteria > Pseudomonadales > Porticoccaceae > TMED48. Next base: position 94,061 of record CACETF010000009.1, read on the forward strand.
TGAAAAAGCCGCTCTTGATATCTTTAATCCATAATGGGCTATGGAGTTAAAAACTCGTAGTCCCGTATCAGCAGAATTGCGTGACAAAAGGATGATTTCTACTTGTGGTTTACCGACTAATCTCTCGTTCAGACGCAGCAATTTATTTACCAGGGGGAACGCGTCCCCGGGAGCTAAAACGACCTGCTCGTTTTGTCGTTGGTATTCCGCAAAACCATCTACGCCTTCCCTTTCAAATATTTCATGGCTATCGCGCATGTCAAAAAGTGCGGTAGAGGAGATTGCTATGACAAGGTTAGAATCGTCGGACATATATAGCAGCAACCCTCACACTGACTTCTCCGACTTTTTTACTGCTGTTTCGAATTCTTCTCTTCCGTACTCTTTAGTAAGATTAAATACCACTGGTGAAAGCAAAATTAGTGCAATAAGATTCGGAAAAGCCATCAATCCGTTCAGAAGATCCGAAATTTTCCAAACCATACCGAGGCTTAACTGAGTACCTAAAAAAACACCAATAACCCAGAGCACCCGGAAGGGAACAATAACCTTGGGCCCCATGAGAAATTCTGCACAGCGCTCTCCGTAGTAACTCCAGCCAAGCATTGAGGTAAAGGCAAAGAGCACTATACATATCGTGAGTAGAGATTCGCCAAAAGGTAAATTTGCATTAAAAGCCATCAAGGTCATAGCCGCTCCAGCGGCCCCACCCTTCCACACACCACTCACCACTAGCACTAATCCTGTCATAGTGCAAACTATCAATGTGTCTATAAATGTACCGAGCATTGCAATGTTACCCTGCTTCACTGGATTATCTGTTTCCGCTGCAGCATGTGCAATTGGAGCTGAACCGAGACCAGCTTCATTTGAAAATATACCTCTTGCCACACCCATCCTCAAGGCTAATATAAGTGTTGATCCAGCAAAACCGCCGCCAGCGGCAACTCCATTAAATGCACTATCAACTATTAAAATAAAAGCTCCCGGTATTTCCGAAAAATTCATCAGCAAAATGAGTGTGGTACAACTCAAATACAACACAGCCATAAGTGGCACCAGTCGTCCGGCTACTTCAGCTATTCGTTTTAATCCCCCTAGCAAAACTAAAGCAACCAAGGATGACATTATCACTCCACTTATAGTGGTTGGTATGGAATAAGTCGACATCAACGCTTGAGATACCGTATTTGATTGTACTGTATTGGCCAGACCAAAGCCTGCAAAGGCTCCAAAAATAGCAAACAGAATACCCAAGAATTGCCATTTTGCGCTCAATCCGTTTTTTATATAGTACATCGGACCTCCAACCCTTTTACCGGTTGGATCCGTTTCACGAAACCGTACAGCTAAGACTGCCTCTGCATATTTCGTGGCAATTCCGAGCACAGCAGCACACCACATCCAAAATAAAGCACCAGGACCGCCAATACCCACCGCAGTGGCCACTCCGGCAATATTGCCGGTGCCAATGGTCGAGGAAAGTGCTGTCATGAGAGCATTGAAAGGACTAATCTCGCCCTCTCCATCTCCAACTCTGCCGCGAATCAATAATCTGAACGCGTGTGGAATACGGGTGAGCGAGACCCCTTTGAGACCTATGGTTAAATACAACCCAGTGCCTAGAATGAGCCCCAGCATCAATGGGCCCCAAATAATTGCGTTTAGGCTATCTATTAATGATTCCATGGGAAAAGGCCCGTTGCTTATATGTTAGATTCGGAAAGCCAGGATAATATAACTGACAAGCGAAGCATCATATTAGAATACTCGAGTATAAAGTTTTCTATACTGCCTTGAAAGTACCCTTTGGCAGTACTGCATGCACCGCAGACTTTTGGAATTTTAGCTGTAAATTATCAGCAACGTCTAGCACGATATAGTCACCATCGAGCTTTGAAATTTTTCCTAACAAGCCGCTTGTCATCAAAACCTCATCACCTTTAGCAAGCCGTAAAATAAGATCGTTATGAGCCTTCTGGCGTTTTCTTTGCGGCCTTATGATCATAAAGTACATGAGACCGAATAAGCCTGCAAACAAAAGAAGTTGGAACATCAAGTTAGGTTCTCCTGCGGAACCAGCCGCCTGCGCATTTACATCTTCAACAAACAACATAAAACACTCCTAAAAGATACCGTAAAAAAAAGTAAAAACTCTAAATCCATGCTTAGACACTCTAAGCTAATCATCCAAAATCAATTGCAAACTATCCTTATGATGTGTCTTAGTTTTAACATTTTTCATAATGTGCTTAATCCTACCGTTAATGTCGATTAAGTAGGTATATCTCAGTATACCCATGTATTCCTTGCCCATGAATTTTTTAAGCCCCCATGCCCCGTACCTCTCCGCAACGGCATGGTCAGAATCAGAAAGCAAGATGAAGTTCAGGGCCTCTTTGTCAACGAACTTTTTTAACTTATCAGGCGTGTCTGGACTGACTGCAAGGACCTTAACGCCATTTCGCTCAAATTGATCTATCGAATCTCTGATTCCACATGCCTGTGTAGTACACCCTGGGGTCATGGCCTTGGGGTAAAAATACAGTAGAACCGAATTCTGCCCACGGAAACTGTTCAAAGAAATTAATTCAGAATCTTGATTGGGAAGGGAGAAATTAGGTGCTTCAGAGCCGATTTCTAGTTGCATTTTTGATAGACCTCGCGTTTTGTATTTTGATTGTAACCACCAAAGTTAGTTCCGATTCCGACATTTCAAAGCCAGAGCGATTACGCAAATAAATGCGCAACAGCGTCTCGCTCCTCAATTAACTCTGTCTCAGTCGCGGCCATTTTCTGTCTAGAGAACATATTGATTTCTAAATTTTTAACAATGTTCCAGTCTCCATCCGCGCAAGTACATGGAAATGAGTAAACTAATCCCTTTTCAATTCCATAGCTGCCATCACTAACCACACCCATGCTAACCCAATCACCATCTTTTGAGCCATGTAACCAGCTTTGCATGTGCATTATGGCCGCATTCGATGCAGAGGCAGCACTAGAAGCTCCACGAGCCTTTATAATACTTGCTCCCCTCTGTTGTACTGACGGGATCATTTGATTTACATACCATTCGTTATCAATGAGAGGTAGCGCTGGAGTACCCCCTACCAAACAGTGATGTAAATCAGGGTACTGCGTAGACGAGTGGTTACCCCAAATAATGACACGCTTAATTTGAGCTATTGGACGATCAATCCTCTGGGCTAGTTGAGTCAAACTCCTATTGTGATCTAACCGCGTCATCGCAGTAATCTGCTTTTGATTTATAGATGGAGCATTTTTTGCCACAATTAAGGCATTAGTATTGGCGGGATTTCCGACCACCAAGATTTTAATTTTCCTGGCTGCTACTGCATTTATTGCCTTGCCCTGTGACGAAAATATATTGGCATTGGCTTCCAAAAGGTCTTTACGTTCCATCCCCTTACCACGTGGCCTCGCACCAACCAACAGTGCGATATCGCTATCCTTGAAGGCAATTTCAACATTATCCGTACATATAATATCTTTTAACAGGGGGAACGCGGAGTCCTCTAACTCCATCTTCACTCCAAGCAATGCTCCAAGCGCTGGCTTAATCTCAAGTAGCTTCAGAATGATCGGCTGATCTGGACCCAACATTTCACCTGAAGCAATCCGAAAGATCAGTGAATAACTTATTTGACCAGCTGCCCCGGTAACTGTGACACAAACAGGTTTTTTCAATTTTACTCTTCCCTTAATTCTCAGTGGAGTTAGTATATGACTGATTTAAGATTTTGCCCAGCCAATTAAAAACTCTTTGTGGTTGCTGATCAAAAGTAAAGACTACAGATCACTTTTAGATAAATGCAAATTATCTCTATATGCTTGTTCAAGACTATCATACAGATCGTCGTTAAATGTATGCGAATCGATGTCCATCTTCTGGATGATATTTATAAGATGCTCGTTATCTTCGAGTTGTCCCCATTTTTTAATATAAGAGCCATCCTTATAACCATGGTTTTGGCGAAAAAAGTTTAAAACATTTTTACCTACATAACCTAGGTAAAGATCTTCAAAACTCATATTAATTCCGCGCATCAAGGTTGCGAATTTTGCTACATCAAAGTCCTTCGTTTCCAGCGTGTGGCAGGCAAAGATCTCAAGGTTCTGACAAAAATTGTTAGCATCCAAACAAACATTTTGTTCTTGGGTCAAACAAGCAGTTATCATTTCTGCGTTAGAGTTTTTGACTAGGAGCACACTGAGCCCAAAGTGCCAGATATCGATCAGTTCAAGCAACATTTGATCCCGATTAGACCTTTGCTTTTTCCACCACTTCCATCCATGATGATCCAGTAACTCTGCACACTCTATCCATATTGCCCGATACCATGGGAAACTTTGATCGCGCCATTTTGGATGTATTTTAGCGTTCATCGCCTCCTGCATAGCTAACATAATCGTGACTTTTTGCCGCATTTTTAACCTCAGGTATTTATATACACACTATACTCTCACAAAATTATTATAGTTTTTTTCAATCCCGATTCGTGTGCTAGGTCCGTGGCCCGTTATAACCAAAGCGGAATCATCAAGACTATAGATCCGCTCTTTGATCGACTTAGTAATAACATTTATATCACCCCCCGGAAGATCCGTTCTACCAATGCTACCTTGAAATAAGGTATCTCCCGCCACAAGTGTCTGATATTGCTCGAACCAAAAACTCATTGATCCAGGGCTGTGTCCTGGAGTATGTATAGCAACACCTCCACAACACAACAAGTCATCGTCATCATTTAAAAAATGATCTGGCTCCGGCACCGGAACATAAGCCACTGACATCATTGCACATTGTTGCTCTAACATATCCCATAAAAATTTGTCTTGTCGGTGTAAAAAAATAGGTGCACCAGTCGCTAGTTTAATTTTACCCGCTGCTAAAATATGATCTAGATGCGCATGAGTGTGAATTATTCCAACCACTGACAATTTCAACTCAATGAGTGTAGCGAGTATCAGCTCTGGATTTCCACCTGGATCAATTACCAAAGCCCTTTTTGTGAGTGAATCACCAATAATTGAACAGTTACACTGGAAGGGACCTACGGGAAAGGATCTTATAATAAAAGGTGACTTAGGATTTATTTCTTCGACCATTCATACTTCCTACTATACAGATTTAATACATCTTACTTTACCGCCTTATTACTCCAGTCAAATTTCTGATTCATCTTGAAGCATAAAGTCCTGAAGTCAAAAAAAATTTCTTCCCAGATTAGTTGAGGATTTGGGTTCGACGCTGATAAGAACCACTCACGTGCACGTATCAATTTATCATAAAAAATGAATACTTGCGGCACACATTTATTACCAAGGTCCTGTTTTACTTCTTTTACGAGATGAGTCAAAAACCAATCAACCAACTGGACATGATTACTATTTTGGCAAAAGCGTGCAGCATCCAAAGGGGAGGCCTCAAATCGGCTTAACTTTCCAATCCATTTCTCGAATTCTGCCCTGTGCTTATAAATTTTTCCATCCAAAAAGTGCTTTGCTAGAAAGGGTCGACCGTCCGCAATATCCAAAACCTCTTTGGCTTCGGCGGTACTATCAGTAAATTGTTCCAACCATTTTATGGATATTTCTCTGGAAGGAGCAGTAAATATAATGCTATGGCAGCGACTTTTCACAGTATTGGGAAGACGCCATACAAACTGAGAGGTCAGTAGTATTGACGTCTCACGAGTTGGCTCCTCAAGAGTCTTCAGAAGCGCATTACTTGCCTGAAGTGTCAAACTATCAGCTGGATTTATCAACGCAATTTTCCAGCCTCCCTGTTGAGCAGTTTTATTAAGACTATCAGACAGTTTTCGAACATCTTCAATACCGATAGTTTTGCCAACTTTTTCTGGTTGAAGTACGTTGAAATCTGGATGGTTACCAGCACTCGTCAAATAACATCCTTTACAAGCGCCGCAAGGATGAAGAGCAGTTCTTTTTTGACACAAAAGGTACCTAGCCAACAACTGGGCAAAATATTTTTTACCTAGACCCGAACTACCAATTAGCAAAATTGCATGCGGCATACGATTATTGTCAACTAAGCATATAATTTTCTCCCAAATGTACCTTTGCCAGCTTAACGGCTGTGTAAATTTCATAAAATCACGCTTAATCCATAAATTCTAGAAGAATCTTGTTAAGTTGAGCTTGAACATCTTCAATCGGTTTTGACGCATCAATTATCTTACATCGCTCCGAAAAACGTTTCGCTCTCGATAAATAATTTTCCCTCACGCGATCAAAAAAACTTAAATCCTCCTGTTCGAATCTATCCGGCGCACTCCTTCCACGCGCACGTCTGAGGCCATCTGCCACAGGAAGATCAAAAATTATGGTAAGGTCAGGTTGCATTTTTAGTTGGGTAATAGATTCCAGGCACTTAATAGTGTTATTCGATATACCTCTCCCCGCGCCTTGATATGCATAACTCGCATCGGTAAATCTATCACACACAACCCATGTGGCATTTGCTAATGAAGGTTTTATGAGTTGCTCAAGATGCTGAGTTCGACTTGCAAAAACTAAAAAGAGTTCTGTCATTGGCATAATCTCTTCAGTGTGCGAACCTAACAAAAGCGCCCTAATATCCTCACAGAGCGGCGTTCCGCCGGGTTCCCGAGTAACAACATGTTTGATATCTCTTGCTGTAAGCCATTCACTAATATATTGAATATTTGTGGTTTTACCTACCCCCTCTATCCCTTCCAGAGTAATAAACATTCCAGTTCTTGCGAATTGATTCATATCTATGTGGGTGCCCAAAGTATACCTAAATTTGTACGGCGAATTTGTATCTTAACGTCTAATTTAACTGGAACTCTCGCACAGCTTTTTTGTGTTCCTTGTAAGTATCAGAGAATACATGACTGCCATCACCTTTAGCGACAAAATACAGACTATTTCCTTCAAGTGGATTTAAAGCAGCTTCGATAGAGGCTCTGCCGGGCATCGATATCGGCGTGGGTGGTAATCCTCTAATTTTATATGTATTGTAAGCATTTTTTTCTCGCAAATGAGATCTTCGTATATTTCCGTCAAATCGTGCTCCCAAACCGTATATCACTGTTGGGTCGGTTTCAAGTCGCATTTTCTTCTGTAATCTTCTTACAAACACTCCAGCAATGCGTGCTCTCTCAGCCGCAATGCCAGTTTCTTTTTCAACTATCGAGGCCATGATTAAAGCCTCATAAGGTTTATCATAAGGTAATCCAGGGGCCCTAAGAGACCAAAGTTCTCCGAGTTGAGTGCGCATTTTGTGATGAGCTCTTGAAAGTATATCTACTGTTTCATCTGCACTAGAGTAACGATAGGTGTCAGGAAAGAACCATCCCTCTGGATGAGCTATAGAAATTTTTGACGCTGCTAGAATCTCAGAATCAGATAAAGATTTATCCTGAGAAAATTGTGGAAAACTATGTAAGTAGTTCCGCATTTGCGAAAAATTCCACCCCTCTATAAATGTGAGTCGTCGAACTATCACAATCCCTTCGTTAAACTTTTCAAGGATTGATAAGGAGTTATCGTCGTGTTGTAACCAATACTCTCCAGCTTGCACAACTTGCTTATCGGAAAGCCGGGCATAAACTATTAGATAATCTGGATTCGAAATAATACCTGCGATATGGAGTTGCTGCACAACTCGTGCTAGTGAGTCGCCCCTGTTAATAATCCATGGATAACGATGATCAGACGCGTGGGGCATCAAGTCAGAAGACTTTATCTTTGGCAAATGATCGATCAGTATAGATTTATGTAATGTTGCATAAAAGTTCAAAACTACAAAGCTTATGGCTATCCCAGTTAAAATACCAAAGACAATTGAAGTACGTAATATTTTTTTTTTCATTTATAGCAAGGATATAGATTAGAGAGCTCTCTACGAAGTTTTTTTGTTTTCTCGCCAATCGTCCAAGATAGATCAGGGAATAGAGAACTTACCGGCATGATGCCGCGAACAGCGTTACAAACAAACCACTCTGAACAATTTTTAATCTCATGAAGCTTTACTTTTCGAATAGCAACAGATTCCGACAGAGCTGGCATTATTTTTTTAATGAGTAAAGATCTCATCACCCCCTCTATACCACACTGATTGATAAGTGGCGTCACCCATCCGCTCGATGACAAAAAAAAGACATTACCAAACGTTGTCTCCACCACTAATTCATTTTGATCCAACATAATTCCGTCGTCAAACTGATCATCCCATTCAGCTCTCGCCAAAATCTGATCAAGTCGATTCAGATGTTTCATTCCCGATAAAACAGGATTTGAGGGAAGTCGATAATCACACACCCTCATTTTAATTCCATTTGATGGCATATCTGGGAACTCTGCAGGTAAAGTGCGGTAACTAATGATGTAGGTCGGCTCACACGTTTTGTCAATTCTGTAGCCACCTAAAGAACCACTCGACATCACTGTAAGCCTCAAGATACCGCTCCCAGAATGAGTCTGACGGATGCTGCTTAAAAAGTTATGAACACGTTCTCTCAGAACTCGACTATCAGTCTGGAGATAAATTTTTTTTGAATGTTCATTGACTCTTCTCATATGGTAATAAAGCAAGGGGATATCCCATTTGAAAACTCGCATTGTTTCAAACACGCCGTGGCCGAACATCTGGATATGATCGAGTTTAGAAGACTCGCTAACGAAGTCTTGATTAATCATTCCTACTTCGTATTGAGTGAACATTTCAGTCACGAAGACCATGCTGTGAAGATATGAAAAAGCCGCTCCTTCGAGCGGCGTTTGAGAAAACCTCGTAACTAACTCTGGGCATTAATATAGTTGATAGCATCTTCCACGGTTGCGATTTTTTCTGCCTCTTCATCCGGTATCTCAGCGTCAAATTCTTCCTCCAGCGCCATTATAAGTTCCACAGTATCCAGAGAGTCTGCACCTAAATCTTCAACAAAAGATGAACTAACTTGAATCTCCTCCTCTTTCACACCAAGCTGTTCGGCCACCATTTTGATAACACGTTCTTCTATGCTGCTCATAAATAAATCACTCCAAATGTAGGATCACTTTAAATTCACAGTGAGTAACAAATACCGATTAAAAGCTAATCTTTCCGCGCGCATTTTACCTTACAATCTGAAAAAAGCTAACACCGTTTTTATAAAATGTAAATATTTATATATATCAATGTTTTATCTCATAAACATACCTCCATTTACATGGATAATCTCACCGGTGATGTAACTGGCCGCATCACTTGCAAGAAATTTGACTACTTCCGACACCTCAGAGGACCTCCCTAAACGTTGGAGCGGTATCGTTTTCAAGATAGCCTCTTTTTGAGAATCGACCAGCTTTTGGGTCATATCGGTTTCAATAAATCCGGGTGCAACAGAGTTTACGGTAATATTCCGTGAACCCATCTCTTGTGCTAAAGCACGGGAGAATCCATCCACGCCAGATTTCGAAGCGGCGTAATTAGTCTGTCCTATGTTACCAATTGACCCAATTACTGAACTAATATTTATTATTCGTCCCCAGCGGTTTTTCATCATGCCTTTCAGACAGGCCTTGGTGATATGGAAGACCGCATTAAGATTTATGTCAATTACGTCGTGCCATTCTTTGTTAGACATACGCAACGTCAAATTATCCCTAGTGATTCCCGCGTTATTAATCAGTATGTCGATGCTCTCTCGCATGCTAACCAACTTTTTAATAAAAATTTCTGTGGATTCAGGATCGCCAAAATCCAATTTCAACCCAATGATTTTCCCCGAGTGACTGTTTAATGATGATGTTATCCTCTGAGCGCCTTCCTCTGAGGTAGACGTACCGATAATATTATAGCCTTCTTTAGCAAAAGATTCGGATATAGCTTGGCCAATCCCCCTACTCGCGCCTGTAATGAGAATATTTCTTTGTTTTTTACTCATGCTACTCGCCCTTCTCTCGCGAAGCATCCAATGCAGACAGAAAGCTAGTTACATCATGACTAGAAAATAATTTAAATGCCGGTTCTATTTTCCGAGCTAGTCCACTTAACACGCGTCCGGGACCACACTCAAAGTATGTATAAACTCCCAGTGCCTTGAGCGTCTCGATGCACGATACCCACTGAACAGGATTGTAAATTTGCGCTAACATTAGTGAGCGAATCCTCTCTGGATCGCTTTCAAAATCTGCATTCAAGTTGTGAACTACAGGTATATCTGGAGGAGAAAAACGAATCGTTTTTAGATCTTGCTCTAACATCTCGGATGCTGGACGCATCATGCTAGTGTGAAATGGAGCACTTACAGGCAAGAGGAGCGCTCGTTTGGCTCCAGCGTCCTTTGCTAACATTATCGCACGCTTCACGCTGGAGGTTCTTCCTGCTATCACTACTTGCCCCGGAGCATTGAAATTAACAGCGCAGACATTGTTGCTATCATCTGCACTTCTACAAATACTAATGACTGCAGCATTATCTATACCCAGTATTGCTGCCATTGCACCCTCTCCAATTGGCACAGCTGCTTGCATCAGCTGCCCTCTTTTTTCAACAATTTTAATGGCATCAATAAATGATACGACGTTACTGCACACTAAAGCCGACCACTCCCCCAAGCTATGACCCGCAACATAATCTGGCTTGCGACCACCCTTTGCACACCATAACCGCCAAATTGCTATGCTGCATGTCAAAATTATCGGTTGGGTACGATAAGTCTCTGTGATATCTATTGATGATTCATGTTGTATTGCGGCCCATAAATCGTAACCTAAAGTATCGGACGCTTCCTCAAAACAATCTCTTACCACTGCTTTCTCGGTAAACTCTCTGAGCATACCTTTAGACTGTGAACCTTGTCCTGGAAATAAAAATGCAGATTTTTTCAAAAACCCCCCTTTACGATTTAGTAGTCACAGCGAATTGAGTAATAAAACTTCTTTGAAGCGTTGGAAATACTCTCTGATCTACAACTTTTTGCGCAGTGACAAGAGCTTTACAAAAGGAATTCATATCGGCAGAGCCATGACTCTTGATAACTACTCCCTCTAGGCCTAAAAAAACAGCTCCGTTGTGATCAGCGGGATTAATAGTCCTACTGAGCGCTTCTGCCGATCCCTGAAAAAGAGATGCTCCTAAACGAGAAACCCAGTTCCTATCAAACATTTCTTGATATAACTCAGCTATCATTTTAGCAACACCCTCACTAGTCTTTAAAGCGATGTTGCCAGAAATGCCATCACACACTATGACATCAACATTTCCATGAAATATTTGGTTTGGCTCAATGAATCCGCAATAATTTATGTTATCGTCTTTACTAATTCGCTCGGCAGCCTCACGTATGAGTGAAGTCCCTTTTATTTGCTCAATACCAATATTAAGTAACCTCAGTGACGGATTGTCGGTTTTGTGCAAACATTGTGCAGCCAAAGATCCCAACCGAGCGAACTGGTGTAATTGCTCTGCCGAGCACTCTAGGTTTGCTCCCAAATCCAAAGCCAAAGTCGACCCATTTAGTGTTGGCAACGAAGCACAGATAGCTGGCCTCGTTATCCCCGGTAATGTTTTTAAAATCTGTGTGCCAAAGGACATCATCGTACCCGTATTTCCAGCGCTCACACACGCGTGTGCGCTACCAGATGCTACTGACTCAATAACCCTGGCCATTGATGAATTACGCTTATTTCTGAGCGCGAAAGTAGGCTTTTCTGAGTCATCCACCTTTGCTTTACATAAAATTAATTCAACTCTTGACTTAATATTTGGACATGAACAAACGGTAGTAAAAAATTCACATGCCTCTTGTGATCCAACAAGAAGGATTCCCACATCGGAATACTCTTTTAGAAATGCTATCACCGCCTTGACGGTGACAAGCGGGCCCTGATCACCACCCATGGCGTCAACTGCTATAATATTAGTATTGCTCAATTGCAGCTACTTCGTTAATCTACTGGAACCTCAACGACTTTTTTACCGCGGTAAAAACCGTCTGCAGTAATGTTGTGCCTCAGATGCTTTTCGCCGGTCAGCTCATCGATTGATGTCGTTGGAATGGCAAGCGAGTCATGAGATCTGCGCATGCCCCGCTTAGAACGAGTCTTTCTGCTTTTCTGAACTGCCATGATAATCTCCTAATAAAAATCGATGTTTTTTAAAACATTAAATGGGTTATGGACATCGTTTGATACCTGTTGATAGTGTTTGATTAGCTCTGGGTTACATGCTGTGTTTTTGTGATAACTGACTGGAGGAAGAGCCATCAATAATTCATCTTCAAGTAAAGCGTAAAGGTCTCCAGTTCGTCCAACAACTACCCATACATCTCTGGCGCTTCTAAATTTTTGCTCTTTCTCCTCGCAACTTACTACAACAAAAGAAAATGTTGACGAGAGATTAATTTGACACTTTTCTAGACATCGCTGGCAAATCACCTCTGCCTCAATTTCAACGATTCCACTGAGCTCGTAGGTCGATTCTTCTGAAATTTTGAAACATATTTCCGCTGATGCATCCCTTGATAATTTGCAAACCGCTTCATTCAGCCTCAAAAGATGTTTTCGAGGAACGATACCCTGAATGCGCGAATTCTGCGATGATAGGGCACGAGGATTTACAGTTGCCGGAATAACCATATAACTAGTTGATGTAATTTCTTGGCGGGCATGATAGGCACATCAATATCTACTGTCAAAAATAATTGAGATTAATAGTCAGCTGTGAAGCATTAATTGGCATCATGCGAAGGGGCAAAAATGCTACCACTCATCTTAGCATCAGGATCAATTTATCGAGCAAAGCAGCAAAAAAGCCTTGGTCTCGAATTTTCTGTTGTAAATTCATCGGTGGAGGAGTCCCAGCTTTTGGGCGAAAGTCCGAAATCAATGGCGCTTAGGCTTGCACAACTAAAAGCATTAGCCGTGGCGACTAAAAATTTTAATACTTTAGTAATTGGAGCTGACCAAGTCGTTGTCGTTGATGGAGTTGTGCTCAGAAAGCCGGGTAATTATGACGGTGCTGTTGCACAGCTGAAGACACAAAGTGGACGAAAGATTACTTTTTACACAGCTTGCGCTATCGTTAGTTGCACAAAAAACAATAGGCCTGTAATTCAAGCTGAAGTTATCGTCGCCAAAGTCCTAATCAAGGAAATCGCAGATCATCAGATCCACAGATACGTTAGCAGAGATGAACCGTTTAATTGTGCCGGGAGTTTTAAAGTGGAAAGCTTAGGCATTGCGCTTTGTGAGACTATCTGCTGCGAGGATCACACATCGCTAATTGGCCTTCCTCTCTTTTCGGTCATCCGGATGCTTGAACACTTTGATTATGAGTTGCCGTGACAAAGAGTTGAGACTAAATGCTAAAGCCTATCCAATACTTTCTGTAAAGTTCGCGGTAACGGAGCTTTGACGGTGAAAAATTCCCCAGTAATCGGATGATTAAAACTTAAAGAACTTGCATGAAGAAACAATCTACGTAATCCAAGTAGCCTTAGCTGAGAGTTGTATTCTTTGTCGCCATAACGTTGATCCCCAGCGATAGGTTGCCCAGCTGATTGGCAATGCACACGAATTTGATGAGTTCGACCTGTAACGATAAAAGCTTGGAGCAGAGTACTCGTTTTAAACAATCGAAGGATTTGAAAATTTGTAACAGAGTGCTTACCCTTAGGGTCAACGACAACCACTCTCTGTCCTGATTTCAACTGATTTTTTAAAAGTGAAGCACTTATCGTTTTCTGCCTTGCAGGCCATCGCTCTTTCACTAGGAGTTCATATGTTTTAGAAATATTTTTAGTGATCATCGCCCTTTGAAGAGTCAAAAGCACGGAGCGTTTTTTTGCAATCAAAAGGCATCCAGAGGTATCTTTGTCGAGCCGATGGACGAGCTCCAAAAACTTTGACTGGGGTCGATCTTGTCTAAGTAATTCAATTGCTCCCTGCGATATACCGCTTCCTCCATGTGTTGCAAGGCCACTTTTTTTGTCTAAAACAATAAGATCATCATCTTCATGTAAAATCGAAAGTTTTGTGGAGTGAGCTCGATTATCCCAATTTTGTGCATGTGCCTCTCGGTAAGCAGTTCGAATAGGTGCTATTCTTATAATGTCGCCTGCTAAAAGTTTAGTATTTGGGCGTACGCGCTTCTTATTTACCCTGATCTCACCGATCCGAATCAACCTGTAGATGCGTGACTTCGGGACACCTTTTAATTCTCGGAATAAAAAGTTATCGATTCGCTGATCGATGTGGTCTTCGTCGACCGTGACGAGAGAAACATGATTTCGGCACTGCTCAAACACTATTTAAAACTCGCTTTTGTTTGACTAGTATATCTTTCGAAACGGCAAATTCTCAATGACGCTTGAGATTAAATTGAAATCTAAATGTAGTTTTGTTAACCTTGCGGTTAAGAGCTCCTGAACTCAACACGGAGGAATGCGAGAATCAGTAGAGCGATAAACCTTAGAACTGTAGGGTAAAGACACAAGAAGCTTGGTCAAACAGAATGTGACCGGCTTCGCAATTGGCTGACCGGAATCAGCAAGAAAATTTTAGGATAAAAAATTAAAAGCCTGTTTATGTTGAAATATCATATCCTCACACGTTTTGTATTCGGAACGAGGAGTAGCAATACTTCACCAAAAAGAAATTACGATAATAGGCAATGATAAGCAGCAATGCATAGATATTGTTAGCTGACATGCAGGGCAAGTTTGTATCAAGCTACTTCTATAACCTTTAAGTAGTGTATATTTCTTGCTCGTAATTATAATTTTCTCCTTTTTTTTCAGATGCTTATATCCGGTTTTCAAATACGGAGAAACTGCAGCACATGAAAAGAATGTTAATAAATGCCTCGCACAATGAAGAAGTTCGCGTCGCTATGGTTGACGGACAACGGCTGTATGATTTAGATATTGAAAATCGAACGCGTGAACAAAAGAAAGCAAATATCTATAAAGGAAAGGTAACAAGGGTTGAACCAAGTCTTGAGGCAGCTTTTATAGATTTTGGCGCTGACAAGCATGGTTTCCTTCCACTCAAAGAGGTTTCAAAAGCCTGTTTTCATAGAAGAGTTGCTGAAGGTTCAAAAGCCAGGATTCAAGATGCCGTAAAAGAGGGTCAGGAGCTCTTAGTTCAAGTTGAAAAAGAAGAGCGAGGTACCAAGGGGGCTGCGCTAACTACTTTCATAAGCTTGGCAGGCCGATATTTGGTATTGATGCCCAATAATCCTAGAGCTGGTGGTATTTCTCGAAGAATAGAAGGGGAAGAGCGTTCTGAGCT
This sequence comes from Porticoccaceae bacterium, assembly GCA_902562425.1. GTDB lineage: Bacteria > Pseudomonadota > Gammaproteobacteria > Pseudomonadales > Porticoccaceae > TMED48. Next base: position 109,352 of record CACETF010000009.1, read on the forward strand.
AAGGGAGGCCATGAAAGGGCTCCAAATACCGGCTACTATGGGAGTGATAGTTAGAACTGCCGGGATAGGCAGGGCCACAGAAGAGCTCCAATGGGATCTAGATTATCTTCTGCAACTTTGGGGAACAATAAGTGTTGAAGCAGATCAGAAAATCGCCCCTCATTTTCTTTTTCAAGAGAGTAATGTCATTGTTCGAGCAATTCGAGATTATTTGCGACAAGATGTTGGCGAAGTAATTATTGACAGTGCCGAAGCACAAGCATTGGCAGACGCCTTTATAAGTACTGTGATGCCAGATTTTAAAAGCAAAGTTAAGTACTACAAAGACGAAATACCTTTATTTACCCGATATCAAATAGAAAATCAAATTGATACAGCTTTTTGTCGAGAGGTAAAGCTTCCATCCGGTGGCTCAATTGTAATTGACGTTACAGAGGCATTAGTCGCGGTAGACATAAATTCTGCCAGAGCGACAAAAGGTAGCGACATTGAAGAGACAGCCTTTAACAACAACAAGGAAGCTGCAGAGGAGATAGCAAGGCAGCTTAGGTTAAGGGACGTAGGCGGTCTGATAGTTATTGATTTTATAGATATGGTAAGTAGTAAGCACCAAAAAGAAGTAGAAAATACGATGCGTAAAGCCTTGGAGGTGGACCGTGCCCGAGTTCAAGTTGGGCGTATATCACGTTTTGGTTTGTTGGAGATGTCGAGACAACGCTTAAGACCATCGCTTGAGGAAACTATGTCAAAAATTTGTCCTCGATGTGAGGGTCAGGGCACGATTAGAGGGACCCGCTCATTAGCTCTGTCAATCTTAAGACTAATTGAGGAAGAGGCTCAAAAAGAATACAGCAAAGAAATTAGGGCAGTTGTTCCGGTTTCAGTTGCAACATTTTTACTTAATGAAAAGCGTTCAGAAATCTCGGCAATTGAAAGTCGAAATTCTACCCAGTTGATTATTTTACCCAGCACCTCCTTAGAAACGCCTAAGTTTGAGGTTTCAAGAATAAGACATCAAGACGAAGACACGTCTGATTTCAGCTATAAATTAGTGGATCAACTTGATACTCAAACGGCCGAAAAAACTGATGAAGTAGAATTACTACCAGAGAACTTATCAGCGCCTGCCGTAAAAACAATAATCCCGCCAAAAAGAGAAAATAATAAGCAATCTGAACGCGCGCCATCAAGAAAAACTAGTCGCAAAAAAGGCTCTCTGATAAGACGTTTGTTTAATAAACTTTTAGGAAAAAAAGAAACCGACGTATCGAATGTGGCTCCTATTTCCGGTAGGGCTCTAACAAATCGTCAAAACCGTAGCAGTGATCTGCAACAGCGTAATCGACAGCGAAAACGAAGACCCTCATCACCTGAAGACACTGCCACATCTCGAGTCAAAAATGCTGAATTAACGAAACAGGCAGTTAATAAGCAAAATAAAAGAGATTCCGCTGATTCTTCAGATAGACCTGCCGATTCCACGACTGAGAACTCAAAAGGTGTAAATAAGGGACAGCTTAAGCGTAGGCCTGACGATCAGAGGCGTGGACCACGTCGTCGGAGACAAAGAAAGCCGATGCCCGTACAGAGCGTGGAGAATGCAAAAGCCCTCAGCACGCATGAAACACCCTCGCCAAATTTAGACAATAATAAAGAAGTGCCTAATTTAGAAGTGGCCTCTTCAGAGAAACAACTTAGTCCACGCACGAAAACGGAAACTTCAAAACCAGTTAAAAAGTTTAAAAAAGAGAAAGAAGTCGATACCGCAGTAACCGAAGTCGTTGATGTTTCAATAATAAAGGATGATAACCTAAGTAAGAAAGTTTCACGTCCGGTGAAAAAAGCTACAGATTCCGATTCTCAGAGGGATAAGAATACTGGCGAGGCCGATGCAAATGTGACAACAGCGAGTGGCATTCGCAATACTAACAATCGCGCTAAATCCTCAAAAGGTGAATCAGCGAAACTATCGACGTCAGAGAAATCTTCGCAGAATTCGGCAGTAGATGAATCTGAAGGTTCGTTGATGACAGAAAAAAAGGATAAAGGAAAGCCGATTAAAAAAAGAGAGCCGAGAGCAAAGAATGATCCTAGAAAAAAACCTAAGCCCGTGACCGATGTTGAGGTAAGTACCTCAGAAATCACATCTGAGTCACAGCCAGTGATCCCAATTTCTGAACAAGGTAATACTCGGCCAACACGGCAAGTTAGTCGTGCTTCGAACGATCCAAGAAAAAGACGCAAAAATACAGTAGTCAGCGGGAACGATGATAACTAAAACTTTTATCTCGAACTCATCAACATATTATAGAGATAGTTATTTGATCGAAATTATTGTCGTTTTCTGTCTACACATGGCTGTATACTTTAGCAAGAAGAGGGTGGGATGGCAGAGCGGTTGAATGCACCGGTCTTGAAAACCGGCATAGGTTAATAGCCTATCTAGGGTTCGAATCCCTATCCCACCGCCATTTAATTTTTTAAGCCTCTGTTTTAGTTAGTTATTTTTATAAATAGCCTAATAATAATTTATATAGTTACAGTTGAAGTTACAACGATGCAACTTAATGGTTAATTAGTATGTGTCCAAAAGTACGAACTGTCTTCCGAGAAACCTCTGTAAGTCCCCGATCCAAAAAATTCAGAAGCCTTTTATCTGATTTTATCGCCATTACCTCTGAAGGTGAATTGAGCGGAATTGATTTGGCTGAACACAACAAGGGTTATGATCCTGATTATTTATCTAATGAGGTGAAAAATTTCGTATTAAATTTTCTTAAAGAGCGAGGGGTACCCTATGAAAAGGGAGGACTACCCTATCCTGAGGGCGAGTTGGGAATTGTAGGGATAGTTCCCGATTGGCGAAATCAATATGATCACATACCAGGTGTCCGTGTAGCATGTCATATACTTTTTGACCTGAACTGTTTTCACAGATTTCGAGAGGAAAACCCAGAGAAAGCATACGGACATTTGTTTCGGATAATAGAGTTGTGCCCTCTACTCACGACAGCAAATATGGAAGCTCGTCATTTTTCTGGAACTGCCCGTGCCGGTAGTGGCAAGCAGTCAGAGAAAGAGGATAGAAAACAAAGGTTAATTAATGAATATTGCGTCCTCAGAGAGGAAGGTAAAATTAACATTTATGCAAGACAATTTGCAGCAAAACGGATTGGTGTCTCTTTAAGTACTGCAAAGCGTTACTTTAATTTGGATCAACTCGAGGAAGCATACTTAGAAAACTGTATCAACAATTCACCTGACACACCCAATCTATGAGATTCTTGCCACATGTTATTAAGCCAATGGAGGCGCAAACATGTCCAGGGATACTTCTCAGCATAATCGCAAAACAATCCAATTCCTGAGATGGCCGGAAGTTCATAAGAGAATTGGAATATCGAAATCATATGCATATGCTCTTCAAGCTAAGGGATTATTTCCAAAACCAATTAAATTGATTGAGGGCGGCCGTGCTGCTGGTTATATCGAATCAGAGATCGACGAGTACATAGCATCAAGGATTAAAATGTCGCGTGGCGAAAATGGTGAATAAAAACAATTCACCTCTGAAGCTTCCTGAGCATCAATCATTTAGAAATGCTGCATCAAAAGTTTGTTGCACTAAATATTTAGGTTATGACCTCTCTTATCGGGAGGGGTACTTAAAACGCACGATTTCGTCCCGCTGTTCTTTTTCTGGACTTTTGCGGTATAGGTGCCCTCGCCTATTTAAAAAACCGCAAGAAGCCAAAAAACGACTATTCGGTGACGCTTTGACTGGTTCACTTGCACATGAATAGCTCTCGCTGGAGAGAAAGGGTCAAAAACAGAAGAGAGAAGGGTCGATTCATCCTTATCCCCCATAATGTATTGGATAGCGATAGTTACATAGGGCTCAGCTATAAAGCCAAAGCCCTTTTAATTGACCTTTGTTATCAATACGACGGAAGGAATAATGGTGATTTTACTGCAGCTTTGGGTTACCTAAAAGGTAGAGGTTGGGTTAGGCATGCTACGGTGCATGATGCACTAAACGAATTGATTAAAGCAAACCTCATTCAGAGGACTCGTGAAGGAAGATTTCAAAATCCTAACAGTCGTTGTGCGCTTTATTCAGTAAACTGGCTAAAAGTAGATGAATGTCCTGGAAAAGATCTTGAAGTTGACCCCACCTTGGTGCCAAGACGGAGTTTTAGTCTCGAAAAGAAAAAGAGATAACCCTTTACCTAAAAAGTAACCTGTGGGTACCCTTTGGGTATAGATATGGATTAATCGTAGAGAAATCTTGGGACTTTGCATACTCTGTGAGTAACCAAAAAGGACTATTTATGTCTTTTTCTTTGTACTAAAAAAGTACATCTTTATATATTTACCATATATAACTAAAAAATTAGGTTCTTAATTTATTTTGTTGTGTCGTAGAGAAGCCGCTGGACTCATCAATCCTGTGACACCACTGCACGACAATAACGTTAAAAGTTAAAGGTTTAATTTTCTCTGCTGGAAGTGCTGTTGATGTTCTATTTTTCCTGACGTCGTTTAGGTTGGAGAATCAGAGATAGAATTCTGCCAAAAGCTGAGATAAGAAATGATCAGTAGAACTTATGACCCGATTAAGCGACCACAGTTTGCTGCATGGACTGGAAGAAGCTCCAATATGCATTAGAAAAAGAATTATATATATCGTATTAACTATTGAAAAATATGATTAAATTTATCAATACGACGGTTGTTGGATTCGATAACTGTTCCGTTACAAAGTACCTTATTTAACTGTCTGGATCGCTCATTTTATATACCCTGGGTACTTCATTCATAATTTGAAAGCCGTATCGTTTACATATGTCATTTGGTTTTAACTGTTGGGTGTCTTTCATCTAAATACTCCTTCCGGTTGCAGTAGTAGGCTCCCACTACCTCTGGTAGATCAGACAACTCGTTCATTCTTTTTAAAGCCTCATCTATGCTGTCAAAATATTCATCTTGGTAATAATTTGGATCTTCATGAAAGTGATATCTAACAATGTTTTGAAACATTTAATCTCCTCTATTATAAAAGAAATTTGTTATTTTAAGTCTTGGTTTTAACAAATCGAAAACGTTATCACCCTCTTTTCCAAG
>CACETF010000010.1 GCA_902562425.1 Porticoccaceae bacterium
GTCTTCATACTCCTCCTCATCCTCTATGTCTTCATACTCTTCTTCATCGTCTGAGTCCTCATACTCTTCCTCATCCTCTGAGTCTTCATACTCTTCCTCTCCCTCTATGTCTTCATATTCCTCCCCATCCTCCAAATCTTCATATTCTTCCTTATCTTCTAGATCCTCAGAATCTTTTTGTGACTCAATATCCCCAGAATCCCCTCGCTCATCCTCTCCTAATTCCTCTTTAAAATCTTCACACCGATTACAGCTCTCGTGTTTGTCATCGAGCTCAAGATAATTTTTCGTTGCTTCCTCCCTCTCACTTTTTACTGTAGCGTTATCATCCTCCGTCATACCCTTGAGGCCCTGCGATGAGTCAAACTCGGCCTGATTACTAATATCCTGATCGTGTGGCGGATCATCTTCGTCCTCTGCAAATTCGCCAACCTGTTCACCTGATATATGCTCACTTGTTTCTAACAAATCTTGATCACGTGAAATATCGAATTGTTGCCATGATGCATCCATATTGTTGTCTAGAGTGTCGTCTCTATAATCATCATCCGAATTATCCACATCGCTTATTGTAGCGGTTTCATCATCCATCTTTTTTGCAAGATCAGGAGAGAGTTCCAAACCCGTCTCCAGTCTACCCAGTGCAGAATCAGACAACTCATTTGGTATGACACTCACAAGGTCATTATTATTTTCTGTTACCAGTTTCTTATTCATTTCACTTGGTAGCTCTTTATTGAGCTTAACATTTCCATCTGTAGTTTTATCGGAGGGTTGATAACTTTCGACATTTATTTCACTTAACCCATCGCGACTCTTATCTTGTTCAGTTGATAAAGTCTGTTTAGAATCATCACCGAGAGAATATGCCTTGACTAAGTCTTGCTCAACACTATCAAACTTTGTATTAGCCAGTGAAAAATCTGTTCCAATAAACCTTTCAACTGGAAAATCTTCGTTTTGTAATTCGCTTTCGGTTACATCGTTGTGATTCAAAGACTTATCGGATCGCATCGTACCTTGATGAACTTTATCGTCGGATCCCTTTATGCCACTCGGCTTAATTTCTTTTTCTGGTTCTAATTCGGTCACAATATTATCAAGCTCTTTCAAAAACTCTGGATCCTCATCATTACCAATCGGCACCTTTACATCTAAAATATTAGATAACTTCCACGGGTCATCTTCGAGTTGTTTCATCCCCACCTCATACTTCTGTGTGTTTGCATCGAATGCCAAAACCTTTACCTTTATTTCGTCACCAATATCTAACACCAAAGAGGGGTGAGAAACTCGTTTCCAAGCAATATCATTTACGTTAAGCACTCCAATTGACTCCCCTAAATCAAGAAGTGCACCCAAGGGTGACAAACTAGTTACAATGCCCGCACATGAATCACCGACTACTAAACCTTTTTGAAAAGTTTCGCTTGTCGAAAAATTTTCAAAATTATTATCTGAGTTTTGCACCTCATCTGCGCTCGGATGGTTTTGATTAAGCGAACTTTCGTACATCCCCTGATTCATCGAATCACTACTCTGTGCGGAAGCTTGGGCCGATGAGTGATCAAGATGAGAAGTTTTTATCGTTTCACGGTGGGTCTTTTTTGTATTAAGTATAGCAGCAGTGTTTGTATCCTCTTTACCCCCGCTACGTTTTTGTTTTGTATTGAAATCTGTATCACTGTGTGAACCATATCCCAGAGAGTCATGCTTGGGTCCTCCCTCTCGCATATCTGTGGCGTCGACTAGCCTGGATTCGGACTCGAGAATCAAAGGATTCTCTGACTTATCTGAAGCATCTTCGGGCTTCACTTTAACAGATGCGCTTATTTGGGTTGGTTGCAAGGCATCACCAGCTAAATTGGCCTCCAACGGCTCATTATCAACTTCTGATGTAACAAAATTATCCAGTACATATTCTAAATCATTACCATTCGTTTCGCTCAGGTCGAGATTCGCAAAACGATCATTCTGCTGATCAAAACCCTCGTTATGCCCCGCATCTACAACATTGATTTGTTCAGAGTTATCCAATGGGAACGTTTTGGCTCCAAGCTCCTTGGATGAATCTTCGTCAGGAAGAACGATTTCCTCTCGCTGCTGAACATCAAGAGAGTTTTCGATTTCATTAATTACAAACGCGGGTTTAACTTGTTTGTCTCCAAGTTCATTTGAAGCTGAGGTCGAGTCATGTTCTCTTGATTCAAGTTCATCGAAGAGGCTTTGTTGCACTATTTTGGATGCGGCAGCAACGGAATCTTGGTCACCAGTTTTTTCTATTTCAGAATATAATGTTTCCAGCTCTCTGTATCTCGCCTCCTCGTAAAGTATCTGCATCAATCTTACCCTACAAGAGGCATCTTGCGGTTTCGCAAAACGTTCTTCCTGGAGCACATCAATCGCTTCATCAATTTTTCCGACAGACAGATACATTTCAGCATCGATCATTGGATCAACCATTGAGTCAAAAAAACGAGAGGATACTTCATCAGCAGTATTAGGGAAAATCTCCGTATCGCGTTCATCAAAAAGCTTGATTTCTACGCCATCCGCCTCATCAAAGTAAAAATTTAAATCATCAAGATTACTTACCTCGTCGTTACCCAAATTTTTCTTTGGTGGCGCCTTTGAAGCACGCCGGGAATACATATACAGACCCCCAAGCAAACCTGATCCAAATACTAAAGCACCCAGAAGAGCACTCAAGCCCGTAAATTTCGGTTTTGCAAGGTCAGACTGCTTAAACGACGAATCGTTAACTTCCAGATTGATTGAGGAGGTTGTCTCATTTTTTGGGCGCTCAATCGCATTAAATCCATCCTCTTCATCCAAAGCTCTTTTAATCAAAAGATTGGCAGCTCGCTCTTGCTCAAGAGCGCTTCTTCTGATTGAGCTGATTAGAGCTCGTGACTGAATTCTATCCGGCTCTATTCTTTCTATACCTGGACTTACAAATGCCCCAAATTCTGATCTAACCTCTTCCTCAGTTGGCAATAAGATGACTGAACCCACGACAATCGCAGTTACGTCACCGTCTTCGAACGCTGCAGAGTTGTATCTAAAAATCGCCTCCATAGTTTGCACAACGCTTATTCCAGCGAACCTCAGCCTTCTTGCTATTTTCCAAAGAGTATCACCTGGCATAACCTTATATTGGCCGGGCGCTAATTGCTGTTCGGTGAGCATGGTAACCGAATTACCCAACCAATCACGCTCTACTGAACCGATATCCTTGTCCTGATCATTTAATTCAGCTAATACATGGACTGTATCGCCGGATTGTTTTGCTGCTACTGTCTGCCCAAGACCATTAGGAGACATACCGATCAATGAGACGAAAATACTACTTACCAAAACTGCATTCACACAGCAGCTGTTCATAGATATTTTTTGGATTCCCATCTCACGCCCTCTCGCCGGAGTGATAACTACACAGTTAGTTTCTAGCTTCATACAAAAGGTACCAGCACTTGTTATTGACAAGCATTCTAGCATTGATATGTATACTTATGTATTTGAAGACTTTATGGACCGCGAGTCAACCCCTTAAGACAAGAAAGGAATCTGCTCATTCTGAATGTTCCTTTTTAAGTGATGAGAAAACACTGCTATGGGTAGCGATGAAAGAAAGGGTAATTCCCGAGTCACCTTGAGAGAAAACAGTGTTAAGTGTATGCTTAACTATGACTCAAATTCGATAATTATCTCCAAGATACGTCTCAAAGGCTCCGCAGCCCCCCAGAGCAACTGGTCACCTACCGTGAAAGCTGAGAGATATTGTCCTCCCATGTTCATTTTTCGCAGTCGACCAACAGCGACCTGCAAAGTTCCAGACACAGCGGCAGGTGTAAGCTCAGCGAGTGAGGCATCTTTTTTATTTTGTACTACTCTTGTCCAAACACTCGTATTGGCCAGTATGACGTGAACATCATCTAAGGGTACATCTTGCCGAAGCTTCAGTGTTACTGCCTGGCTATGACTCCTCATGGCTCCCACCCTCACACATAGCCCATCCAAAGCTATAGGATTGTTGCAGCGCCCCAGAATTTTATTTGTTTCTGCTTGATTTTTATATTCCTCTCGGCTTTGACCATTTCCAACTTCACTATCAATCCAAGGTAAAAGGTTTCCGGCCAGCGGTTGGTTCCACTCTGTCATGGGAAACGTATCCGACGCAACACACTCGCGAGTCAGCCGATCAATCTCTAAAATAGAAGATTTGGGATCATTCAGCAAATCACTTACGGAGCCTTCCAACCTGCCCATCTGCGTAATAAGCTCCCGCATGTTGTTTGAACCTGCTCCTGATGCCGCCTGATAAGTCATGGATGAAGCCCATTCCACAAGATCTTCTTTGAACAGACCGCCCAATCCCATCAACATCAAACTAACTGTACAGTTACCTCCAATAAAATTTTTTATTCCACTTTCGAGACCTCCGTCAATAACGCTTCGGTTAATTGGATCGAGCACAATTATTGCGTCATTATTTGATCTAAGCGCAGACGCTGCATCGATCCAATATCCTGCCCAACCCAGCCCCCGCAACTCAGGGTAAACTTGCTTCGTATAGCCACTGCCCTGACATGAAATGATTACATCCATCCCCCGAAGGCACGAAAGATCAAATGCATCCATCAACGGTTGGCGATCCGATATATCCAAAGGATTAGGAGATCCCGCTTGAGAGGTGCTGAAAAAATATGGATGTATCAAGCGGAAATTGTTCTCTGAGAGCATCCTCTCAATTAACACTGAACCAACCATACCTCGCCATCCAATCAGGCCAGTCTTAAGCATCATTCAGCTCCGATACTATTACCGCCATCTCAAATTACTCCTTTATATGCGAATAGTGACGGCGTCGCCGATTTCACGGGTGGTTACCATCCTCATTGAGTCGCTCATAATATCGGGAGTTCGAAGACCCTCGTCTAACACCTCATTAACCGCTAATTCTATGGTTTCAGCAATATCCGGACGGTGAAAAGAATACCTCATCATCATAGCCACAGAAAGTATGGTCGCTAAAGGATTAGCTGTTTGTGTGCCGACAATATCGGGAGCTGATCCGTGGCAGGGTTCGTAGAGGCCTCTCCCACTCTTGTCTAAGGAAGCTGAGGGGAGCATACCAATTGATCCGGTAAGCATTGCAGCAGCGTCCGATAGAATATCTCCAAACATGTTGCCGGTTACAACAACATCAAACTGCTTTGGTGCTTTTACAAGTTGCATTGCTGCATTGTCAACATACATGTGAGTTAACTCCACAGAGGGATAGTCAGAGGCTAAACCAGATATGATCTCTCGCCACAGGACCGTAGCCTCCAAAACATTCGATTTGTCGACAGAACACAATCGCTGACCTCTTATAAGAGCTGCCTCAAAGGCCACCCTTCCGATGCGACGTATTTCAGATTCTGAATACTTATAGGTGTTAAAGCCCTCACGCTCTCCATTCTCAAGTACACGAATACCTCTTGGTTCACCAAAGTAGATACCTCCGACCAGCTCACGTATGATAAGGATGTCCAATCCTGATACAATCTCTGGCTTAAGGGAAGAAGCACTACAAAGCTGCGGATACATAATTGCTGGCCTTAAATTAGCGAAGAGACCAAGTTCAGACCGAAGCTGGAGTAATCCCTGTTCCGGTCTTAAATCTCGACCCAAACCATCCCATTTGGGACCACCAACCGCTCCGAGCAATATAGCACTTGATTGACGCGCGAGTGCTATTGTGTTTGATGGGCATGGACTTCCAGCCTTATCATAGGCTGTTCCCCCCAAATCAGCGAATATTAACTCTACATCTAGATCAAATTTGACAATCACTGCTCTCAGCACCTTGACTGCCTCATCAATGATCTCCGGTCCTATGTTATCGCCCGGTAAAACAAGAACAAAAGAAGTCATCTTATCGCACCAAAAATCCAGGGATGTAACTTTCTTCGCTCTATCTCATATCTGGTGATAGCCTCTTTGTTACGTAAAGTAACATCTATCTCATCCAAGCCCTCAAGAAGACAGTTTTTGTAGAACTCATCAATCTTAAAAGCGAAATTACGACCATTATCAAGAAATACCTTTTGAATATATAAATCAATAGAAATCGAAAATCCAACTTCAGAATAAAGTTGCTTAAATAATTGATCGACCAAATCCCGATTTAAAATAATTGGCAGTAGCCCATTTTTGAAGCAATTATTGTAAAAGATATCTGCAAAACTTGGCGCAATAATTGCGCGAAAACCATAGTCTTTAAGCGCCCAAGGCGCGTGTTCTCTGCTTGATCCACAACCAAAATTCTCTCTCGTTAACAAAATAGTAGACCCGATGTAACGCTCCTTATTTAATGGGAAATCAGGATTTGTCTCGCGTTCCTTTAGATTCAAAGCTTGATGTCCTTGATCAAGGTAACGCAGCTCATCGAAAAGATTCAAACCAAAACCTGTTTTTTTTATAGATTTAAGGAATTGCTTTGGGATGATCATGTCAGTATCAACATTCGCCCGATCCATGGGTCCTACAAGTCCTCTGTGGCGAGTAAAAGGTTCCATCATCTAGAATTCCCACAGAAGGTCCTTACGTCAACAATCCTCCCAGTGATCGCTGCTGCTGCTGCCATAGCCGGACTCATTAAGTGGGTTCTCCCTCCGCTCCCCTGTCGACCTTCAAAATTACGATTCGAAGTCGAGGCACAATGTTCTCCAACCCCTAATTTGTCGTCATTCATAGCAAGACACATCGAACATCCAGGTTCCCGCCACTCCATTCCCGCATCAATAAAGACTGAATGTAACCCCTCGGTTTCAGCTTGACTCTTTACAATTTGCGAGCCTGGTACGACTAATACCTGTTTAACAGTTTCAGCCCTCTTGCGCCCTTTTACAACTTCAGCAGCTGCGCGAAGATCCTCAATACGAGAATTTGTACAGGATCCAATAAATACTCTATCGACCATGATTGAGGTTATTCGTTGCCCTTCTTCAAGACCCATGTATTCTAAAGCATTACGTAATCCTGCTCTCTCGCTGGGTGTCATCATACTACTCATTTTTGGGACCCTTCCAGATACCTCCGCCACCATTTCTGGTGATGTACCCCAACTCACCTGGGGAGCGATCTCATTGGCCGACATAAACACTTCCTTATCGAATTGCGCCCCCTCGTCACTCACAAGTGATCTCCAGTAGGACGAGGCGGTGTCAAAAAGTTCACCTTTCGGGACGTATCTTCGACCCTTCACATAATCTATCGTTTTTTCATCGACCGCGACCAGGCCAACACGCGCACCAGCCTCGATCGCCATATTGCATACTGTCATACGACCCTCCACCGACATGTCGGCAAAAACATCGCCAGCAAACTCCATCGCATGTCCATTTCCACCTGCGGTGCCAATCTTTCCAATAATCGCTAAAATTACGTCTTTAGGGGTCACCCCAAACCCTAGCTTACCATTTACGGTCACGCGCATATTCTTCATTTTTTTTGTAACTAAGCACTGAGACGCCAGCACATGTTCCACCTCGGAAGTGCCTATCCCATGTGCAAGACAGCCAAGAGCTCCGTGAGTGGCCGTGTGTGAATCCCCGCACACAACCGTCATTCCCGGCATAGTAACTCCAAGTTCTGGACCCATTACATGCACAATACCCTGGCCCATATCGTTCATTTTAAATTCTTTTATTCCAAACTCATTACAATTGTCATCCAAAGCTTTTACCTGAATTCTCGACGTTTCGTCAGGGATTCCCTCTACTCCAGCTTTGCGCTCACCAGGATCTGTAGAAATATTATGATCTGGTGTGGCGATATTGGTGTCCAAGCGCCACGGCGTTCTACCTGCTAGGCGTAAGCCCTCAAATGCCTGGGGTGAGGTGACTTCATGGAGAATGTGACGATCAATATATAACAAAGTTGAGCCATCGTGGCGATTAGACACAACATGGCTCTGCCATAACTTGTCGTAAAGCGTTTGTCCAGTCACTGCTGATAGAACCCCCCTTTTTGTCTTAATGATCCTTGACTCACAACATCACTAACTCTTCATGATACCACTAATATCTTTATTAGCTTAATAACGTCTCTCGCATCCTGTAGTTAAATGACGAAATATTTCTTTAGAAAGGAACGTCACAACCGCACCATCGTACCTTAATCAATCGGATCGAGTTCCCTCTTTACTCGATTATTCTGAGCTATATCTCTTAAGTAATGGTCCATTAGCACCACCGCAATCATAGCCTCAGCGATCGGTACGGAACGAATACCAACGCATGGGTCATGACGGCCCTTCGTTACTACCTCAACCGACTCGCCATGTGTGTTTATTGAGCAGCCAGGGATTCTAATGCTCGAAGTTGGTTTTAATGCCAAACATGAGTGAATGGTCTGTCCCGTTGAAATTCCACCTAAAATTCCACCAGCGTTATTAGATAAAAATCCCTTTGGGGACATCTCATCCCTGTGTTCAGATCCCCTTTGATCTACTGCGGAGAAACCTGCTCCAATTTCCACACCCTTTACCGCATTGATGCTCATCAAAGCATGTGCTATGTCAGCATCAAGTCGGTCAAAAACTGGCTCTCCTAAACCTACGGGAACATTCTCCGCCACTACCCTAACTTTAGCGCCTACTGAGTCCCCCGCTTTTAAAAGCGCCTTTATATAAGCTTCAAGAGCAGGAATCTTTTCAGGATCAGGAAAAAAAAAGGGATTTTTCTCGATCTCAGATTGTTGGAAACTCTCTGCTACAATTGGACCAAGTTGCGAAACATAACCATAGATGTTGACTCCTAGTTGCTCGTTTAAATATTTTTTTGCTATACCACCGGCGGCGACTCGCATAACAGTCTCTCTAGCCGAGCTTCTACCACCACCTCGGTAATCTCGGATACCATATTTTTGATGATACGTATAATCTGCATGAGAAGGGCGGAATAAATTCTTGATATTATTGTAATCTTTTGTTTTTTGATCAGTATTTTCAATTATCATTCCAATGGGCGCTCCGGTTGTCATGCCCTCAAAGACACCAGAAAGGATCTTTATTTCGTCTGCCTCTCGCCTCTGGGTTGTATATCGAGACTGCCCAGGCTTCCGACGATCCAAGTCCATCTGCAGATCTCCCGAACAGAGACTCAGTCCCGGTGGACATCCATCAACTATACACCCTAGAGCATCGCCATGACTCTCGCCAAAGCTAGTCACTGAAAATAGTTTTCCTAACGTATTACCAGACATTGCTGTAAACTCCCGGTATTAATATCCTCGATTATACGGAAATCAAGAAAAAAAATGGCTGTTTTCATGCAGTAATTCATGACTAAGAATGAAAACACCCGAATCACCCTCACCTACCGAGGGCCAAATAAATGGGACTTCGGTGAATTCCTTCTCCAAGGCGATAGCAGAGTTTCCAACTTCCACGACCAGAATTCCCTGAGGGTTGAGGTGATCAATCGCTTCCCGAAGTAGTTTACGAGTGAATTCGAGCCCATCCTCACCAGACAACATTGCCCGAGCAGGTTCATGTCGATACTCAGCTGGCATCGTCGCAAATTCTTGCGAATCTACATATGGCGGATTACACACGATTAAATCGAATTTTTTACCATTTAAGCCGCTGAAACAGTCAGACTCTACTATCTCAACACGATCTAGCAAGCTATGAGCCTCAACATTACGTCGGGCAACCTTTAGCGCTTCCCTGCAAATATCAGAAATTGTTACCACAGCTTCATCAAATTCATAAGCACACGCGATGCCGATACAGCCACTCCCAGTACACAAATCAAGCAGGGAGTCAGGTTGACGCATCAACCAAGGAGAAAACTGATAAAAGACTAGTTCTGAAATAGGAGAACGTGGAATTATCACTCTAGGATCTACAAAAAACTCGAGACCACAAAACCAAGCCTTCGAAGTTAGATAAGGGGCGGGAATACGCTCCTTGACACGACGATTACACAGCCAGCGAAAAAATTTTGCGTGATCTTCTGTAACCTGTTTGTTTAAGACATCGATTTGTGGATCTTGCCCAAGATGAAAAGCGTGACTCACCAAAAACACAGACTCATCCCATGCGTTGGTCGTTCCGTGCCCGAAGTAAAGGCCATGTGACAAAAAAAGCTGCTCGGCTTCAACCAAAAGGTCCCCGAGCGTAGTGACTGATTCCACCTGCTTTCTCCTTCCTAGGAATAATTACGCGGGGTCAATGTTAGTCCAAACGCACATCATTAGTAAACGCGATACTGGCAATTTGAAGAACTTTGGTACAGAATGCGTTCGCTATTAAAATTACTTTCTAACCTATAGCAAAAGGGATTACCATGGAAAAAGCGTTCGAAAAAATTATAAGCCTTACAGGAGAAGATTTGTCTCGTCCCGGATTAATTAAAACACCGGCCCGAGCCGCAAAAGCTTTCGAGTATCTAACCAGCGGATACAACGTAGATCTTAATCAGCTTATAAATGATGCTTTATTCCCCTCAGAGTCCGAGGAAATGGTAATGGTGAAAGATATAGAGCTCTTCTCTCTGTGTGAACATCACTTGCTTCCATTCATTGGTAAGTGCCACGTAGCGTACATACCCAATGGAAAAGTTCTTGGGTTGTCAAAAATTGCTCGGGTCGTAGATATGTTTTCAAGGCGTCTACAGATTCAGGAAACGTTGGCGCAACAGATAGCCTCGACAATTTATCAAGTCACTAGTGCCCAAGGTGTGGGTGTTATAATTGAGGCGAAACACATGTGTATGATGATGCGTGGTGTCGAAAAGCAGAATTCTTCCATGAAAACTTCAGCCATGCTGGGCCTATTTCGAAGCAACCAAGCAACCAGAAATGAATTCCTTGCTCTTCTTTAAGGGCACTTAACACATGTTAAAAAGCTGATCATAAACTCAATGTCAAAATGCGCCAGCAACATGCTAAATGAAAAAGTCTGGAAAAAGTTCTTCCTCAGTGATCGCAGGATCCACGCGATACTTGCTGAAGTCGTGACAGCCCTCTTCCCGCAATACGTCCTCGTCAATACAAAAATTTCCGCTAAAACTTGCGCTTTCTCGAATCAAGATTGCATGTGCAGCGTCTCCCATTATCTTTGGTGAGCGAGAACGACGCAAAACTGGCTCACCGCCCACGATATTCGCAACTGCGGCGGTGGCAATAGTAGTTTTTGGCCAAAGAGCATTAAAAGCAATTCCTAAGTTTGCAAACTCTTCACTCATCCCCAAGACACACATACTCATCCCAAATTTTGCCATGGTATAAGCGACATGATTCTGGAACCAACGCGCTTCTATATTTAGGGGAGGTGAAAGGTTCAAGACGTGGGGGTTCTTAGCCCGCTTGAGGTGTGGAATTGCTAACTTTGAGCACAAAAATGTACCGCGAGTGTTAATAGTGTGCATCAAATCATAATTTTTCATTGTTAACATCTCAGTGCTCATCAAATTTATAGCGCTCGCATTGTTTACAACAATGTCAATACCCCCAAAATGTGCTACGGTCCTTTGAATCGCCATCTCCAATTGATCCTCGAAACGTATGTCGACTGGCAAAGGTAGCGCCCTGCCGCCCATTGCATTGATCTCCTCCGCAGCTGAGTAAATTGTCCCGGGAAGCTTTGGATGAGGCACGATGGTCTTCGCCACGACAGCCACATTAGCTCCGTCAAGAGCTGCTCGCTTGGCAATAGCCAGTCCGATTCCTCGACTCGCCCCGGTAATAAATAAGGTTTTTCCATTTAAATTTGCCATATAAACTCCATAACCAGTGTCACCGCTTATCCATAAGCATGCCCCACTAATTACTCAGATCTGAGTGATTTTCTCCGTTCAAAATTACAACTTAGGTGTTCCCCAGGCCGCCCCGAGTTAAAGACATTGGATCGAGCAAGGTCTCTAGAACCTCTCGATTTATCTCAGTTTCCTCAATAGCAACCTCAATTATCGGACGACTCTGTGCATACGCTTTTTTAGCAATTTCAGCGGCTTTGGCATAGCCAATAACAGGATTTAGTGCGGTAACAAGTATAGGATTTCGGGCCAAAGATGCATTCAACTGTTCTTCATTAACCTTAAAGGTGCTTATAGCCTTGTCCGCTAAAAGTCGCGACACATTTGTCAGTATTTCGATACTTCTGAGCAAATTATCCGCAATCATCGGCAACATCACATTCAACTCAAAGCTACCTGACTGCCCGCCGATTGAAATCGCCATGTCATTGCCCATCACCTGAGCGGCAACCATTGCTGCAGACTCTGGGATGACTGGATTTACCTTACCTGGCATTATCGAGGAACCTGGTTGCAAAGGCTCTAAAGTGATCTCTCCTAAGCCAGCTAAAGGTCCAGAATTCATCCACCTGAGGTCATTCGAAATCTTCATCACAGAGACAGCTACCGTCTTAAGATTTCCTGACAAGGCTACGGCAATATCTTGTGTCCCAATATGGGTGAAAAAATTTTCGGCTACAGTGAAACAAATACCTGTCGTTTGCGACAGCTTCTCACAAAATAATTTTGGAAAATCAGAATGTGCATTTATTCCAGTGCCAACAGCAGTGCCGCCTTGAGCGAGACTCCTCACGGAAGGATAAATATTCTCCAAAAAGTCAATATTTTGTCGGATTTGAGTTGCCCAACCCATTAAACTCTGACTCATTCGCACCGGCATGGCATCCATCAAGTGTGTTCGGCCTGTTTTAACGTGTCGATGAACTTCTTCTGCTTTTCGCTCGATTGCAATCGCGAGGTAATTTAAAGCCGGCAAGAGGCCCGATTGCAATTGTATCGATGCACTCACATGGATTGCGGTTGGTATAATATCATTACTACTTTGTCCAAAATTAACATGGTCATTTGCACTCACTTCCCGACCCAATCGACGAGAGGCCAGCGTGGCCAGCACCTCATTGGCATTCATATTTGAACTCGTGCCAGACCCAGTCTGATAAATATCAACAGGAAAATTTATCATTAATCGATCATCTAACAGCAAATCGTCAACGGAAACAACAATTGCCTCGCAAATATCTTTGGGCAGCAGCTCCAAAACAAAATTCGCCTCAGCAGCTGATCTTTTTGCCAACAAAAGCGCCCTTATGAACGCCGAAGGCATTGTCCTCCCGCTGACAGGAAAATTATTGATGGCTCGTTGAGTTTGAGGCCCATACAACGCATCTTTCGGCACATCCAAGCTGCCCATGCTGTCCTTTTCAATCCTAATACTCATGACACATCCCTCTAAATCTTTATTCTACGATAGTTACATTGACTCTATCATTTTACCCCAGACTACACACAGAAATATTCCAAGAAATACCTCCACGATCGCCTTACTTTGATGGTTTTAAGTGAACAATTCGCTTGTGCTGCGCCTAGTCACGACACATGGAGATATTTGAATAATGAATGGGCAAGAATTTGTTACTAGAATAATACGTTACTTTAGACATACTTAGAGTATTTTTAAATGATCGAACCCAAGTGCTGCGAGATCGCTGACGCGACATCCTTTGCCCCAGACTCTAAATGTAAGTGATGTCCCCCATGAATCTTTTCCTCAACAAAATTTTTAATGTACTTTCTTGGATTGATATACTTTTTCGTCCGCTGTTCATTGTTCTTCGTGTCTGCAAAAACGCCTTTGCTTGCTGCAATCATCTTTGTTGGTGCCGCAATAGATTCAAAAAAATCCTTTATCTGCCTGCCTGTCAACCTCAATGCGGAAGAACACTTTAGACGTTGATCGTTATTCCAGTAATATCCCCTATCACATTTGCGAACACCTCTCTTGGCAAGAACTTCAGCCGCACCTATTTCAAGAGGCAAAAAACCATTAGCCCTTGCGGTCACAGCATCTTCAAAAGTGATAAAAAAAGTCGGATCTGAAGAAGTAAACAACTTTTCTTCTCGAACTGATTTGACAAAATGTCTACGAGCATTATGGTTCTTACCTGCTATTGATATATGTCCGTCAATCATGAGTAGGCGCCTAATAAGACGAGGAAAAGTACCGGCGACAAGAGCTGCTATAAGGGCTCCTCTTGAATGCCCAATTAAAGAAAAATGATCCCAATGCATTTGCTTTGCGATAGAGGTGACGTCATGGATCTCCTGAAAGAGGTCATAGCTCGCGTCTGGGGAACGAAAGTCACTTAAACCGTGTCCAGCACTGTCTACCGCCAAAATATGCATATCTTTCATGTGAGGCATGATTCGATCGAATGTAGCAGCATTATCGAGCCATCCATGGAGAGCAATTACCGGAATGGATCCGTCAATACCCCACTCTTTTGCCGATAGTGACAAACCTCGACAATAAAACTTTTTTTCACCAACATATGTAAGCGACAAGCTCTCTCATCCCTACAAAAATCGTCCCATAAGCACTTAGATGGAGAACTTCTGACTTTAGCTCTCACCTTTCAAAGGATCGCCTCAACCCAACAACTGTTTAGTTTTGGCTACCTTTATCCTCATCATGATCCCTTGTACCACCAGAAGAGCCCTCGTCAGCCGTAAAAGACGGCACATAATCGGTTGCTCTATCAGGTTCTGCAGGCTTAAACTTCGGGTCATCAGCTGGATCTGGCTGTTCTCTACCGGATCTATCTGCGCTCCCTCCTGAACTTCTTGACCATTCGCTAAAAGGAAATGCTTTATGCTCACTATTAAATGTAACAAATCGCAATGTATCAAAAACCCAGAGATTTAAATCACCTGAAAAATCTACAATCTTTTTATTTGTGCTCCCAGTTGCCAGGTACATACCGGACTGCACCAGAATTATTATAAATAAAAGCCCACGCGCGACTGCCAAAAAAATTAAGAACAGCAACACATACCCCAACCTAATCCAAGAATCAATGTTCATTAGCGACGTTTTTAGATCAGTCATTTAAGCTCTCCATAAAATCAACATCATAATTCTGTTCAGCCTTCATCATGTTTTGTAATGACACCTCTACCGATTGGCCTTCGAATAACGTTGCGTGCAATGCGGAGGCCAAGGGCATGTATATTCCCATTTGATCCGCTTTATTTTTAACAAGTTTGGTAGTGTTTATGCCCTCCACAACTTGGCCCACCTCACGGAGCGTCGTGGCAAGCGACTTTCCCATCCCTATTCCAAACCCCACTTGAAAGTTTCGGCTCAGGGGTGAGGTACATGTCACAAAGAGATCACCGACCCCGCTTAAACCGAGAAAAGTCGAAGCTTTGGCACCCAAACGCGTTCCAAAGCGGCACATTTCAGCAAGACTTCGAGTCAGAAAAACACCTTTTGTATTGTGCCCTGCTTTCATTGCTGAAGCAATGCCAGCAATTATTGCGTATATATTTTTGAGGGCTCCTGCCAATTCAACTCCTCGCTGATCATGATTCGCATAGACACGAAACTGCTCTGAGGCGAGCATATTTTGCACCAACTTACACAATTCGGGATCCCCACTTGCGACCACAGTCCCAGTTATCTGTTGACTAGCGACTTCTTTTGCAAGATTTGGGCCGCTAATTACAGCCACTCTAGCGTGAGGTATCTGCCGCCTAAGGAGCTCGCTTGGGGTATCAAAATTTTCACCACAGATTCCCTTGGCTGTGCTCACGATCGCCGTTCCGGGAATAACTTGATCAGCAATGGAACAGGCCAAAGCGCCAATTGCAGAACTTGGAACCGCAAAAAAAATAGTGGTAGCCGCTTCTAAGGCCTGCTCAAGGTCCGCCGTTATCCTTAGGTACGGAGACAATTCGTAGTTGGGAAGGTAATCAGAATTAATTCTACAGCAACCGATCCGCTCGGCTCGGTCAGCGTTCCTCATCCACAAGCACACGCTATTACGCTTCACAGCCATTATATTACTCAGGGCAGTACCAAAGCTACCACCTCCGAGAACGACCACTTTACCTTCCTTAAGCATTGCCTGATCCAAATCCTATACTCGCTTCCAGTATAGAGTCAGCAAATGGTTATGTCAGGCATAAAAATTAAAAAATCGGCACTAACTCAGTCTCAAGCTAAATATATTAGGAGAACATCATCTTATTCAACTGCTGGACAAATTGGGCAGGATTATCAAGTGGCCGTCCCGCTGACAATGCGGCTTGATCAAACAGCAAACCGGCTAGTATCGCAGAATCCTCAGTTCCATCCTCAGATTTTAATTTAATCACAAGAGGGTGCTCTATGTTTATCTCAAGAATAGGCTTGGTGTCAGGCACACTTTGCCCCGCAGCCTGCATTATTTTGCGCATTTGCTCCCCCATATCATGCTCTCCCACTACTAGGCATGCCGGCGAGTCTGTCAGTCGCTGGGTAGTCCTAACGTCATTAACCTTGCCATCGAGAAGTTCCTTCACGCGATCGCATAGGTCTTTTTCAGTTTTATTTTCATTCTCCTGATTATCCTTATCTTTGCCAGACTTTTCTGTCTTTGAGTCAGACAGTTCCTCTAGATCTAACTCGCCTCGAGAAATATCCTGAAAATTAAGGCCATCAAACTCGGTAAGGTAACCCATCATCCATTCATCTATGCGATCCGTCATTAATAAAACTTCTATGTCATGTTTTCGGAACGCTTCTAAGTAGGGGCTATTCGCTATAACCGAGTAACTTTCGCCCGTAAGGTAATAAATTTTGTCTTGATGAGCCTTTTTTCTGCCGACGTAGTCCATCAAACTTACAGAACAGGAATCTGTGTCGCTCATAGAGCTCGTAAACCTTAATAGTTTCGCAATTTTTTCGCGATTAGCATGATCTTCACTCGGGCCCTCCTTGAGAACGCTACCGAATTGACCCCAAAATGTTCCATATTTCTCGGCATCATTTGAAGCAAGTTTACCCAGCATATCAAGAACTCGTTTGGTAATCGCAGAGCGAATATTATCAACCACCGGCGTCTTTTGAAGCAGCTCTCGTGACACGTTTAAGGGAAGATCTGCACTGTCGATAACGCCTTTTACAAACCTGAGATACATCGGCATAAATTGCTCAGCATCGTCCATAATAAAAGTGCGTTTTATGTACAACTTTACGCCTCTTGCTGCATCTCTTTGATAGAGGTCCATTGGGGCCATGCTGGGTATGTACAACAAACTCGTGTATTCATGCTTTCCTTCTACGCGATTGTGACTCCAGTTGAGAGGAGGAGAGAAATCATGAGAGATGTGGCGGTAAAAATCTTTGTATTCATCATCGGTTATTTCGCTTCGCGACCGAGTCCATAGGGCTTTTGCATCATTGATAGAGTCCCACTCAGGAGTTTTATCCGGATCTTCAACGACGATCTCATCCTCATCAGTTGCCGGCGCAGGAGGATCTTTCTTAATCATTTGCACCGGGATGGCAATATGATCGGAGTACTTTTTAACGATACTTCGCAAACGCCAATCGCTTGCGAACTCGTGCTCGTCATCTTTAAGGTGCAACGTCACTCTGGTCCCACGCTCTGCCATATTAATTGGCTCAATCTGATAATCTGCTTCTGCTTCACATGTCCATCGCACCGCGTCATTGTCAGCACCGCCCGCTCGCCTTGTCTCAACCACAACTCTCTTTGCGACAATGAAAGAGGAGTAGAACCCAACTCCGAACTGACCAATCAGCTGAGCATCTTGCTGTTGATCACCAGTCAATGATTGAAGAAATTCGCTGGTACCAGATTTAGCAATGGTCCCGAGGTTCTCTACTACCTCGTCTTTTGACATACCAATACCATTGTCAGAAATTGTTAGAGACTTATTTTCCTCATCTACCTCAATCCTGATTCTCAAATCACCGTCGTTTTCATACAGGCTGGAGTCTTCCAGCGCCTCAAAACGTAACTTATCGGCGGCATCGGAAGCATTTGAGATCAACTCCCTCAAGAATATTTCCTTGTTCGAATAAAGCGAGTGGATCATAAGATGCAGAAGCTGTTTTGCTTCAGTTTGGAAAGCTCGGGTTTCTGCGTTGTTCGAGGCTGACATTGTTTTCGAATCTCCCTATTAACTTGTGGTATGTCTAAGATGGGGACTTCAATGAAAATTTCAACCTCAGTGACTGCTTTATTGCTATGCCCCAGCGCAACTTTTCAAGCAAAACCTAAAGTAATATTATCCCATGCATGAGAATTACCGGAGCCGCTGCTTAAATGCAAGTAGTATCATACCCGGAGCTTGCAAGGACCTGAGCATTGTGCTCTCAACACATCGTAGGTCATCTAAATCACTAGTGAACTCAACAACAGTGGAATGGCCTGCCGCACCCTCACAGTGCCACTTACGACACAAGGGACATCGGCAATGTGTAGCCAAAAATATAGCTCTTACGAACAATCAACCTAAAGCCCGCTAAGTTTTTTTCCGAACCTTGTACTGACGGTTTTCAGTTGGATCGAGCGGCTCCATTAGATGAATCGCGACGACAAGATATTCTCACCCAAAGTGGCAGTTTATCTCGCTTTTATTCTATATGTTACAAACAAAGTTTTTGACTTTAGCAATATCCAATAGGTCCACCCAGAGTTCTCGCAGAGCATGTCTTGAGCGATGTCGATTGCCACTTGCATTAATTTCAGAGACTTAGATAGCCGTTAATATATCGGCAATTCATTCAATGTTTTTTTTACAGACACAAAGCATTTCGGGCCCGCCCAAATTTATATGGCCGCCCTACCTTACTTCACGATTCCCAAAATTCACAGAAAAATAGACAAAGGTGCGTTTTTGTTTCTGCTATCGATCTTGAAATGAAGCCAAAAATTACGCAAAAATAAAAATAAGTTTAAAAATATAAAAATACTTCCTCAGAACTCATCATAATTTCTCCGAAATGCACGACGGTATTGTGTTTTAGCGAGACAGAAGATCACATTGTGATACATAAGGACCTATGTCAGACTTATCTGAGAAATAAAGTGCAAAAATTTTTTATAAAATCTTTGTTTAATGAACTGAAACATAATACAAGTGTCAATGCACAAGGAATATCTAATGATAAAAAAGTTAGATTTTTATTTTGATGTAGGAAGCCCAACATCCTACCTCGCTTATCGAAAACTACTTCAAATGAAGTCTGAATATGATTTTAATCTGATTTACATACCAGTACTTCTCGGCGGCATTTTTAAATTAACGGGTAATCAGTCGCCTGCCGTCATCGCAGCAAAAGGAAGATATATGGAACTGTTCGATCTGCCGAGGTTTGCAAAGCTATACAACGTGTCTTTTAAATCGAATCCTCATTTCCCAATAAATACACTTACCCTGATGCGTGGGGCTATCGCTGCTCAAGAAATGACTTTTTTAAATGAATACCTTGATTGTATTTTTAAGGCTCTTTGGGTAAAACAACTTGACATGGGTGACCCAGAGATCTTGGCTGATGAATTAAAAAAAAATGAAATAGATCATAGTACGATAATTCAGTTAGCTCAGAGCATACATATTAAGACGAAACTTATTAAAAACACAGAACAAGCTGTTGATAAAGGCATATTCGGCGCGCCAACTTTCTTTTTTGGAGAGGAAATGTATTTTGGGCAAGATCGTTTACATATGATCGAAGCTCTTTTGATAAGAGATAATGAGTAAACAAACTATCCCAGCAGATGATAAATTTGGCCAGATGAAAAACTCAGCCATAACTATAAACGAGCTCGAAACAACAAAAAATGAAGTCCTCAGATTACTCACAAAGGTATTGAGCGCAAAGTGACAAGTGTGAAAAGAAAATATTTGTTAGTAACGATTTTTACCATTTTGGGTTTAGAAACAAATACGGCGAAAACCATACCTCTTAATGGAGATAAAATAGCAAATCCCGAAAAAGAATGGTTGAGTTATGGTCGTGATTATACTGAGCAGCGTTTCAGCCCGCTCGACATGATCAATCGTGATAATGTAAAAACTCTCACTTTAGAGTGGAGTTTTGCTTTTGAAACAGCTCGAGGTATGGAGTCCACACCCTTATTACATGATGGCGTCATATATGTCAGTACCGGTTGGAGCCATGTCTATGCACTGGATGCAATGTCGGGAGAGCAGATTTGGCACTATGATGCAAAAGTTTCTAAGACCATTCTTGCAAAGACCTGTTGTGGGCCCGTTAATCGTGGCGTGGGCCTGTGGCAGGGAAGTATCACTGAGCCTATGCAGGTTTTTCTAGCCGCCCTTGATGGGCGTTTAATCGCGTTGGACGCAAAGACAGGTTTGGAAAATTGGTCAACGCAAACTACGCCAATTGATGGAAATTATAGCATTACCGGAGCCCCCCGGATTGCAAAAGGCTTAGTATTTATTGGTAATAGCGGCGGGGAATTGGGCGTTCGAGGCTTTATCTCTGCATATGACGTTTTAACGGGAGAAAAACGATGGCGGGTGTATACTGTTCCACGCGACCCTGAAAAGCCTCAAGAGAGCCCTGCACTCTCCAGAGCCCTTGAAACCTGGAGTGGCGATTACTGGCATACCCAGGGAGGCGGCGGCGGAACTGTCTGGGATTCCATCGTGTATGATCCAAAGTTTGATCTACTTTTCGTCGGCACTGGAAATGGTTCTCCATGGAATCGAAGAATTCGCAGCCCGGGTGGAGGCGATAATCTTTACCTAAGCTCTATACTCGCGCTAAATCCCGATAATGGTGAGTATGTATGGCACTACCAAGTTACTCCAAAAGACAATTGGGATTATACAGCTACCCAACAATTAGTTCTTGCACAACTCGAAATTGATGGATCTACTCGAGATGTGATTATGCAGGCACCAAAAAACGGTTTTTTTTACATACTCGATCGCGTCTCAGGCGAGCTTCTGTCAGCGAGTCCATATACGCACATAACTTGGGCAAGCTACGTTGATATTCATACAGGGAGACCAGTAGAGACGGAGTATGCAAATTATCAGAAAAATGGTGGAAGTTATATATGGCCTTCGCCCTTCGGAGCACATAACTGGCAGCCTATGTCCTTCAACCCAAATACGGGCCTCGTTTACATACCGGTGCAAAATATTCCTGGATATTTCTCTGAGACAGATGAGGTGCAGTACAGAATTAATCGCTGGAATACAGGTGTTGATCTGAATGAGGCACGAGATGCAAAAAGTTGGGTCACAGCAAAAGCGTCAAGGGATGCTCTAGTTTACGGAGAACTTGTTGCTTGGGATCCAGTCAAGGGCAAAAGTAAATGGCGAGTCAGACTCCAAAAACCATCAAATGGGGGAGTCCTCAGTACGGCAGGCGGTATCGTGTTTCAAGGCACACAGGAGGGAAAATTTGCGGCCTATGATGCGGACGATGGCAGGCTTCTTTGGGATTACAAATCTGATAGTGCTATTTTGGCTGGGCCAATAAGCTATGAAATTAATGAAAACCAATATATCGCGGTTACCCAAGGGGGAGGTGGGGCGGTGATGCTGACTGTAGGAAACGACCTAAAATATGAGCGTGTAAATCACAATAAACTTTTAGTGTTTAGACTGGGTAAATCTCAACAAAGCACACAGCCATTTGCTAACGGCCTTGCAGCAATTTTACCGCTTAAGGATGAATTAAGCATCGATGAGAAAATCATTGGACAAGGTGAAATGCTATATGGTCGAAATTGTGCTAGTTGCCATGGAATCAGTGCAAAAGGTAACGGTGTATTACCAGACCTACGCTATATGGACGAAGAAACTCATAGCGGCTTCATGGCTATTGTTCTTGGAGGCTCCAAATCAGAGCATGGAATGTTGGGATATCATGACACGTTAACCTCTCTCGATGTCGAAAATATTCATCATTTTCTAAGTAAAAAACAGCAGGAACTGCCGGACAAATTGGAGATGTCTAATATACAAAAGCTTGAGTATTGGGGAATATTCTGGATATCTAAGCTTGGAGAAAAATTCCCCTTTATCCTTAACTGGACTCGTGATCTGATCATGTAATTTTACGCAGAATACCGAATGCCCTTGCAAAGCCAAAGACACTATGTGCCTGTGTATTTTGCGGGCCGCTTTGACATAAATGCGGCCATAGACTCTTTCAAATCGTTCGATTTCATACTTGTCATTAACGTGTACATCCCATTTAGTAACAGGCTCTGCTCTGTAGTCAGATTTTCACTTTGCTGAAGAATGAATTTAGTCCCCCTCACAGCCAGCGTAGAGTTTGATGCAATGTCAGATGCAATCTCCACAGCACCCTCGTATGCATCTTCAAAAGAAACATAGACGTCATTCACAAGTCCAATCTTTTCCGCTCGTTCAGAGCCAATATCCTTTCCTGTGTATGCAAGCTCTGCGACATGGCCCGCATTTAAAATGTCGGGAAGACGTTGAAGGGTTCCTACATCGGCCACAAGTCCGATTTTTGTCTCTCGCACACTGAAATTTGCATCTGAGCTGCAAAGTCTAATGTCACATGCGCTGATTAAGTCGATACCTGCTCCCAAACAATGTCCATGCACAACGGCAATCACAGGTAATGGGCACTCGGCTATTGATGAAATCGCTCGCTGAAAACGACGTGCACCCTCTAACTGATCCAGGTTTGAAACCGCCTCAGACGGTGCCTCACTTGAGTTCTTGGCCGCCATCAGTCCATCGAAAAGATCGATACCTACACAAAAATGTTTGCCCCTCCCCGCGATTATAATTGCCTTTGTGCTACCATCTTCGGAGAGTGAATCAAGGGCTCCAGGTATCATGCTCCAAAGTTCATTAGACAGAGCATTATACTTGTCTGGACGATTGAGCCATATTGTGCTCACATCATCCGATTTTTCAATCGACAGCAGTTCAGGAGGGGGCATTGGTTTCTCCTTTTGATAAGCAATGAGTGCTATTACAAATATTACTCAAATAAATAATTTAGACTCCTGAGGTTTTCATAGCACTGCTCACTGCATGTGAGCAACCACACTTTCAGGGCTTGAAAACAAACTATCCTCGCAGGAACTGCATAATGTATCTGAGCACCAGCACCCATGGAATTTTTTTCCTTCTAGAGCTGTGGTTCCGAGATCAAAATATCTATCACGCGCCCTCTCAAAGCCCTTTTTTGACGGGCTAGATTTTCATGCATGTTTTTTTCATGACCCTCGAAATACAACAGGTTTTGCAACGCCTCATCCAAATCGCTATCATCCAACCAGTCTTGAATTTCTAGGATTTCTTCATCTGTAATGTCCAAATAATTCTGATCTTCACCCGTAAATAACGACTTCCAATGCACGCAAGGATCCATGTATGCACCCGCGGGGCAATCACATTTGATCCTCAAAGCTTTTCCGATCCGAGAAATCTTCACAGTCACCGGCGTGGGGCCGGAACCCTGGACTCGAAAAACTTTAACCTTATTAATTTCGGACATTGAGCTTTTCCTTCTGTGTGTTCACCCTGCTTCTATCTATAGCTAAACCGAAAACAAGCCTACTCGTAGATCTTTCGCGAACCTCTAGTTTAACACCTTTGCACCTAATGAAAAGGAGCCTCTCAGAGGGCGGACCTCTATTGAAGAAAGAATAGGATCAGTCACTCTTTAATAATTGGCAATCTCCCTCCCATTTTTTATGAGGTCTATTATCAACAAATAGCTCGGTTTCTACTGCTAACGTGTCCCTCTGCACCTTAGTGGTGTTCTTATATATCTTTCCATCACTCCCTGGGCCCTCAATATGCTCCATCATGATAACTGTCGGCGAGAGAACAACATCGCGATAATCTCGTTCTTGCATGGCGGCCTTTGCAAACTCCATATCAATACTGAGTTTAAACGACTGTTTTTCGTCGATAGTAGAATCACCTTTGACACCATAGTCCTCAGCGTCGAATGATCTTTCTGTGGTGCACTTGAGCTCAACGGCATTTAAGTATCCAGAGGACAAGACTAAAGTCAGTGGTACCAGCCAAAAACGAAACATGACAATTTCACCTCACTAACGTCGGTTTAGAGACACAATAAAATAATACCGAAGCACAAAGTTTACGATGTTTCGCTCAGATATTCTATGGTCCACACAAGAGATAAACACCATTTTATTTTCAAGGTGATTAAAGAAACTGCCTCTCAGCATAATATCACAGCACTTTGTTTTACAGATTCATGTTATAGTGCTACGCGATTTAGGCTTCCTCGTTGATAGAGTGGATGCAAGGGATTGCCTCGCAGAGTTGTCCCCAAGCAATACAAGGGCCTGATAAATCGCAATACCTCTGAAGATCGATCAAGATACTCGCCACCGTTACCCCACGCAGCTAATGTAATTTTATACTTTCGACAGGTACGTTGCAGCCATGCATCATTTTGAGGTCCAATGGGATCATCCATCTCTCTTAATCCCCGCGGATCCCTCGCCACAGCTGCGAATAAATTAACAATACAGAGTTGTCCGAAACCCCACCTCTCTGCATAGCCAATACATTTTCTAGTGGTTGCATCATCCACTAGCTCATCAGCAGTGGAAGGATTCAGCCCAAAAACCAAAATCGATGGTAATCCCATATCCCAAGCTCGCCACAAACAATATCTGTAGCGTCTACAACTAGAAAAAGTGGCAGTCCTCTTCATTGATCTCAAGTAGTCGATGAATGGATCATTTTTAGATAAGCCTGAGTTTTGCGGACTTATACTCACTCTCTAATCTGTCCACCAACTTTTGAGTGGTGAGAATAGATTTCACTACTCCAATCCCTTGCCCACAACCCCAGATATCTTTCCATGCCTTGGGAATTGAATCCCCGCCTGAACCGAAACTCATTTTGGACGGGTCACTCTCTGGCAGGTTTTCGGGATCCAATCCCGCGGCTTCAATAGAGGGTCTTAGGTAATTTCCATGAATTCCAGTGAATAGATTACTCAAGATAATATCATCTGCATTGTAATCGACAATCGCCTGTTTATATGCATGGGCAGCATTAGCCTCATTTGTCGCTATAAAAACGGAGCCAATGTAGGATAAATCTGCCCCCATGGCCTCCGTCGCTAAAACTGCGTCGCCACTGGCGATCGAGCCCGACAGCAGCAATGGACCGTCAAACCATTCTCTTATCTCTTGAACTAGCGCGAAAGGCGATAACGCGCCAGCATGTCCACCAGCCCCCGCTGCCACAGCAATTAATCCATCAGCCCCCTTCGAAATTGCTTTTTTTGCAAAGCGGTTATTAATAACGTCATGAAGTACGATACCGCCATAGGAGTGAACCGCTTCATTAACATACTCCTTTGCACCTAGCGAAGTAATTACAATTGGTACGCGCCACTTAACACACATCTCGACATCATGCTGAAGCCTATCGTTGGAAGAGTGAACGATCTGATTTACGGCAAATGGAGCAGAAGGGAATTCAGGATTCTGCTTATCATACTCCGCTAGCTCTCTGGTAATTTTTTCAAGCCATCGGTCCAACTCTTCGGCAGGTCGAGCATTGAGTGCAGGGAAAGAGCCTACCACCCCGGCTTTAGACTGAGCAATTACCAGATCTGGGTTCGAAATAATAAATAACGGCGCTGCCACGACTGGTAGCTTAAGGTGTTGATGAAGAATTTTTGGTAATGCCATTTTATTTATCCTTACTTGATTTTTTTATTTAAAACTATCGATTTAATTAAGTTATCAAAAAGCAGAGCTCTTCATAAAAGATATATTGGCATCTTTTATGATTTATAGTTAAAAATAGGCAATAGTTCGACAGTGTATGATTGTTTCACTTCACAAATTAAGTAATGACTTTATCTATTTGATATACAGTAATTTATTAGCTTGAAAACTATGCGCTATAGTCTAAAACAAAAGGGGCAACAACGCCATGGGATCTCTGATCTTCTCAAAACATATCTAGTTGTAACAATGGATATAGAGTCATCCCTCCCCCACATAATATAACTTTTCATTCCTGCATTACATTAACTAAAGATGAATAACGAACATCATTTTTAAAAAAGACTTCTTAACATACTACTTGACGCACAAGTATCACATTGAGCCAAAAATTTTATCTTTACTCCGGCCGCGATTATGCGAATGAGTAACAAATTCTTGTAGTTATCAAAAATATTAATAAGTCCGACATCCAAACTACTGACCGTGCGGAAGATGAACCATTTGACGGATTTTTTGATTCAAAATAAAAATGCAATTTTTAAAAAGTTAACATACCATAAGTGAATAAAATCTGATCCGGAGAGGTAAAAATGCAAAAAATGCTCACTATTCTCTCAATCGCTCTCATCTGTATGACGGGGTGCTCTGAAAAACCAACAGAAGTAAAAATGATTCCCCTTACGACCTCATCGCCGGAGGCAGAGGCGCTTCTTAATCAGGTCCTCAAAAATAGAGAGCACGGTATGGAGTACCTCAACTCTGGATTAATTACCAGAATAGATGAATTGGATCCAGAATTTGTTTGGGCGCGGTTTAACCGATTGCCACAATCATTTAAAAACTATCAATTCGCTTATGAAAGGCGAAACACTCTATCGGTCATAGAGAGGAGAGTGCTAGACATATATTCAGATATGTTCACAAATGGAACTGTATCAGCCAATCAGCTTATTGATCAGCTTATTGAAGATCATCCAGATTACTTCCAGCTGAGATTAATTTCCGCAAATTTGAGAAAAGGTCTTGGAGATGTCGATGGAATTCAGTTTCGACTTAAAGAGGCCCTAGAGCTTCATCCGGAGTCTTTTATTTCCTACCTTGAATTAGCAAAATTACATTTTGAAACGGATCGACAACTGAAAGTTAGTGAAGTCAAATTACCTAAAGAAAGACGGGATTTAAAAATTGCTGAGCAGTTACTAGAGAAAGCTCAAAATATCGCTCCAGCAAGTCCATTGCCAAAAAGATGGTTGGGAACTCTCTTCCTCGCAAGAGGTGATGTAAACGGTGCCGCCAAAATTTTTAAAAAAAGCTCATTACTCATAGAAGAAAAAGAGAGTGAACTCTTTGCCAACATAGTACGCATGCTTGGTACCGTGCACACGTTCACTGGTGATTATGAATTAGCTCGAGAGTCTTACAAAAGAGCAATCGATATCTTGATAAGATTATCATCAGAAAAAATGTCGAACCCGCTTTTGCTACATGAATGCTTATACCAAAACGCATTGACATACATTTTTGAACGGAAATATGATCGAGCAGTGATCGCGATATCTGAAGCGCAAAATACTCTTAATAATACTAACTTGGAAAGTCTAAGTTACATGATGTCTGACTTAGAAAAACTCAAATTAAAAGCAGTCAGCCACAGTCTCGACCGGGCAACCAGCAAAATTTCACTAAAAAAGTTGGAGCAACACATCAGACAGTCTTTCTCAGGATCTTCCGAAACTTTTGTGTCTACAGATGATGACACCAAGAAAACTAGAAAAAGCGAGATTGACCCCAAGATGACTAGTGCACAGTTCTGGACGTTCAGGGAAATTTATAACAATCGTGCTTCGTCCGCAATCGTATTCTCTGATTTCGCTTCTGCTCGAGACATTCTTGAAGATTATCGACTCATGGCCGAAAGCTTTCTAGAACAGAATCCAAAAGCCATGGTCGACTACCATAAATTAAATGGCCAACTACGACTGATGGAGGGTGATGCGCAAGCTGCCATACAATCTTATGACAAGCTTACACCTTCAGAAATTTCAGCTGATGCTTACCACACATATTTTTATGCGCTTGCCAAGAAGTCTGTCGGGGACCTCTCAGGGTCAAAAACGATGCTTGAGTCAATCAAAAACTTTTATGTTCCAAGTTGGGAAACAGCGTTTGTTAGAAATCTTGCTGTTGAGCAATTAGCATCGTGGTGAACAAAAGATTTATACAATCTGAAAGGCAACAGAAATTACGACGCTCATTGCTACTTTTTTTTTCGCTTCTTTTGTCTTGGTCAAAACTACAAGCCACTAATTTATACTCTTTGGACATTGATATTAGGGGTATAAACGCCTCTTTGTACGATAGTAATGGGGTGCTATGGATTGCCACGGAGCGGGGGCTGACAGCAAAAGCAGATAGTTTAACTTATAAATTTGAATCAAAAATTACTGATCAAAATTCTCCAATAGACTCAAACATAACAGGTCTTTCTCTTGGTCTAAATGGAGATGTCATAGCACTTTCAGAGTCAGGCTTGAGTATTTTTCAAGAAAAACAATTTAATTTCAAACAGATACACTTAGATTCAGAGCCTGTCACAATAATTGTAGACACCGTTGATCAAACGTACTGGGTGCCAACCCAGAGATCAGGGATATATATACTTGATAAACATGGCGGTATCGTGAGACAACTCAAACCAGATCCACTAAATCCCTTGACACTGTCATCATTGAGATTTTACGGAGCACAAAAAAATGATTTTGACTTTGATGATAAGCAGTTTGTTTATATCGCCACCGATAATGGTTTAAATATTTATAATCGTGAAAACAGAACCATTCAGCGGCTTCTTGACAGAACTGACCGAGGGGCTTTGTTATCAAACAATATTAAATCCATGTACAGGATTGATGAGCAAACACTCTTAATCGCGACTGATAGAGGAGTCAACATTTTCGACACCAACAAACAAATCTTTTCAAAAAAATACTTTCTTGCAGAAAGTAGTATTGAATCACTTTCAAAAGTAAAAGGTAATTTTTTTTTCGCAATCATCGACGGACAATCTCAATTTTTGATTATTGATCCTTCCGCTAAACAAGTCATACCAATGGTTGATAAGAGACTTGACCAGTTAGCCAGCACGGCCTCAGAACTAACTTTTATTGTCAATGGATTAAAGTCTCTGGTCAAAAGTGGTCATGATCTCTTCGAAATTGACGAAGATATAAACGTTTCTAAAGTTGTATCAAGTCCAGACGTGATAATCGATGTCATCGAAATGGAATCTGGCTATCTACTGTCAACTAAGGATAATCTCTACCATGTGCGCACCGAGGAACAGTCAGTTCGGCAAGAATTTGAAAAAGATATCTTATACTTTAGGGCAGTGAAGGGTTTACACACTGTGGCAATTTATGAGGACAAGATTGACATTGTAAAAAGCTCGCTTTCGACAAAGACCTCAGTAAATGTATCAAATGCCATTAGCCTCGACTCAAATGCTTTAATTGTGTCTTCCGACACTCTTATTACAATTATCAATAATGGTTTATTAAGCATATTTTCGATCAACGAGAATATTTTTTTACTCAAAGAAATTGATATTTTCGATTCAAAAGTTACCTACATAGACAATCTCAAATCAATTGATAATTCGATTTATGCATCAACTGGAAATGGTATTCTTAAATTCACATACCCAGATGCAGTTACACCAAATTTTAAAGATCAAATTATCGATAGTAGAGAATACTTCGAGTATAACTCTCTGTTAAACAATAAAATTCCACGAGTTTTTTTTGATATTGCTAAAGTTGGCGACAGATACTGGATTTCAAGCCCAGATTTGGGTCTAACCGTGCACAATCCCAATTTGAATGAGCTTGTTTACGATTTTTCATACAAAGCAGGAGATCGGAGCACCTTGGCATCTGGCTCTCCCAGGAGGATCCTAATTTCGTCTTCCAACTCAACGGAAAGAATTTTTATTGGTTCTCGAGGTCAGGGACTTTTTTCTTATTCATTAAAGGAGGAGTCTTTCATCCAATATGACACCGATGATGGCCTTCTTTCAAACAATATCTTAGATTTAATGATGGATTCAAATGAAACACTTTGGATTCAGAGTAGTGACGGACTAAATACACTCACAGGACAAACGATAAAAACAATACTAACCCCATCGGACGGCCTCAACATCACGATTCCACATAAGAGCTTTATTCACCAGTTTAAAGACCGAATTTTTCTGACTGGTCGCGATGTATCCCAAAGTTTTGACCCAGATCAAATTACCAAAAAAAACGCTCAATCGCGTATTCATATCACTAGAATTCAAGGACTTGATGGTGCAAATAATAGCGTAAACTATGCCATTCCCAGTGATGGAAAACTTAATCTGAACCACAAGACTACTTCTTTAATGCTTGACGCATTTGTTGATAGATCACACAAGTCAAATCTGGTGCGTTTCTTTTATACTTTTGCCAATTCAGATGAAACAATACCCAATGGTCGCGCCAATACTATCCAAATATCTGAGATTCCCTACTACCAATCAAGTTTGAGCATATTCGGTATCGACGAAAATGGACAAAAAACTTCCAACACCATTGATATAAAACTCAATCGCCAACCTCCAGAGTGGATGCGTTATGAGATGATATTTTTTTACATGGTACTAATTTTGGGTGCTTTAGTTATTATGGTTAAGCGCCGGGAGGATTATCAGTTGAAGGCAGCAGAATCGAGGCGACATGAGGCAGAACTTGACGAGGCAAGAAGGCTGCAGAAAAGCCTTCTTCCAAAGGAAATACCCTCTAATCAGGAGCTGGATATTAGCACTTTTTTGCGTCCCGCCACCGAAGTTGGCGGAGATTATTATGATTTTTATGAAACGAAAGATGGGCTATATGCTGTCTGTGGAGACGCCACTGGACATGGTGTAATCTCGGGAATAATGGTGTCTGTAACTAAGGCCGGATTGCTCGGAATAACTTTCACTAGCCCTAGTGAAATACTTAGAAAACTTAACAAGATCGTTAAGGAGGTAAATTTCGGGCGCGTCAGAATGAGCTTGACAATTACTAAGATAACGTCCGAAAAACTAACCGTAAGTTCCGCGGCCATGCCACCGTTATATCTCTTCAGATCAGACACTGGAAAAGTGGAGGAAATGCTAGTCCCAAACTTACCACTAGGGGGGTTAGAGAGTGAAAATTATGAGAGTTTTGACGCAGCCTTTAATAAGGGTGACGTGCTCGTAATGGTATCAGACGGATTAGCGGAATTGCCGAACAAGAAGGGAGAACTTTTAGAGTACGAAAGAATTAATTTCTGTATCCTTGAAAATGCAAAAAAAAGAGCGGAGCAAATCAAGAACGCCCTTGTGGAGCTTGCAGATCAGTGGTCACATGGGTTATCCAACCCAGATGACATTACAGTGCTGGTGATTAAGAAAAGTGCATAAACCAGAGTAACAGAGTAAACACTCATATCGAGGACGTCCAAACTTCAACCTCCTTCTTTTTACCCTTTACCCTGAGAGGGCTTCGAGCTTTAAATTGAGACTGCAGACGTGTTCCCTCAAAGACAGCTTTTGAAATCAATAATTCTCCTGGGGATGCATTAGAGCAAAGACGCGAGGCTAAATTTACTTCATCTCCAATCACTGTAAAGTTCATCTGCCGCTTTGAGCCGATATTTCCACATACCACCGCTCCATAGTTTATGCCGATGCCAACCTCCAGTCTAGGATAACCCTCAGAACCAAATCTCTTATTGAATTCCTCTAGGGCATCAAACATCCCTAGAGCGGTTTTTATCGAATTATCTATATCATCTTCAGAGGGCTTTGGTACTCCATATAAAACCATCAATTCATCACCGATAATCTTATCCAAAGTTCCACCATGACGAAAAACAATTTCGATCATTGACTCGAAATAATGGTTTAACAGATGTACCACTTCATGAGGCGCCATGTGCTCAGACATTGCCGTGAATCCGCGAATGTCACAGAATAGGACGCACACTTTTTGCTGGGCTCCCCCAAGTTCTAAAGATGTGTCGTTCTTTAAGACCTCGTCTACAATATTTTCTGAGACATATTTCTTAAAGGTAGATTTAATCTTATTCAAATCCGATAAATCCTCTATTGAAAAAACGAAACCGTCAAGCTCGCTGGATTCATCAATGACTGGGGTTATAGTCAAATTAACTTTATGTGACCGACCGAGAGCGTCCGAGATTGAAATATCCTCCAAGTAATGTTTCTGAGGATCTTTCTCTACCTGAGCGCATATCTCTATCAGGTTTGAATTATTTTCGAAAACCACGGCAAGGTGCTGGTCTTTTATCGCAGATTGGTTAAATCCAAAAAGTCGCTCTGTCGACTGATTCACATATTCAATCTCTCCAAACTTATTTATTTTGATGATGCTAGTAGTGACAGAGGACATTATGCTTTCCACTAGCTTGGTCGTGTTATTGAGAGAAGAAATTAGGTTAAAGTTATTGTGCACAAGGCTAATCTTTCCACTTAAACTCTCACATAGTCGAAGATCTCGTGTATTGAAATTCACGTGTCCAGACCGGCTTTCCTTATCCAAAAGAATTACGCAACCTACCAGACCATAATGATCATTTAATGGACATATCAAAGCATTCTTAACGATTGGTGGTATAAAAGGTACTTTATCAAAATCTGTTAAGATCATACCAACTCTATTTTCCCGTAGCTGTTTAAGAGTTCCTCTGTTGTCAGTAATTACCCGCGCTGACACGTCTTTATCATCAATATTGAAACTAGACACCAAAGAAAATACTCCTGCACCACTATCTTTCAATAAAATCATACCTTTAGACGCGTTAAGAACTGAAGTAATGGAAAATAATACCTTATCATAGACTTCTCTATTGAGTTCGCTTGCCTGGTTCAGTGTTCCTAATATATCGATGAGTGATTCGACTTCTAATAATTTATACTTGAAGTCAATTTCCTTCCGCTTCAGCTTAAACTCATAGCGGGACTTAATAAGAAGGCACTGGATATGTGAGACAAAGTTCCTCAGCTGGAGGGGTGTATCAGAACCCGAGTCAATGACCAAAGCACCAATTAACAGGCTGTCTACAAAAATCGAATATATCTTGTATGAAACTATTCTTGGGGAAGGCTCAATTAGAGTAAAGATCTTATTCTCTTTGCCGACATTGCAGTGGTTAACATTACAACAATGATCCAACGTTGACGTATCACCCGATATAAAAGTGTCGCCACCCAACTGCTTGACACAGGTCCTCATCCTGACAAAGATAAGAGCGACAAACTTTAAATCTAACGAGCGCTTTAAATGCTGTAGCTTGTTTTCCAGGCCTATTATATGCTCAATACTTTCCGTCTCAATAGTTTTTGAAACCATACGGCAACTAAGCCATCGCGCTTAATGCGGCTTCTTGTGATTCATAAGTGGAGCAGTATTTTGTCAAACCCATAATGGTAAATGTTTTTTCGACAATTGGTGCGAGTGAGCAGAACGCCAGTGCTCCATCTTTGTCTTGCAACTCTTCGATCAGTTCGATCATTATCGACGCACCTATGCT
This sequence comes from Porticoccaceae bacterium, assembly GCA_902562425.1. Taxonomy (GTDB): domain Bacteria; phylum Pseudomonadota; class Gammaproteobacteria; order Pseudomonadales; family Porticoccaceae; genus TMED48. Next base: position 33,182 of record CACETF010000010.1, read on the forward strand.
GTTGACAATATTGGAATCTTTTAGATTAATTAAAAACTTGATGAATCCCTCACCGATATGCTCCTTCGCGATAACAAGGATTGATTCACCCAAATCCTTGTTTAGGTAACCCTCAGTGGAAATTACCACCACATCGATTTTCTTTTCAACGTTTGTAATGCTATTCATTTTCATCTCGTTTCTTTACCATAGTCACGGTAGTTCCGGTGTGATCAGACTCAAAACTAACAGAATCCATAAGCTCCTTTATTAACATAATTCCCCAACCGCGTTTACGCTCGTCAGATGCGAGCTTCTGTTCGATAGAGGGAGTCTCAACATTATCACTGTCGAATCCAGCACCCCTGTCAATCACCTTTATAGTTAGATTGTCATCACATATAATGAAGTGTATATAAATCTCATCCTCAGCGCTTGAGTGCTCAAAAGCATTGATGCATGCCTCGATCAGAGCCAGAGTAATCTCTCCACTCTTCTCTTCACTCAACTGCATATGACGTGAAACAACATCGGCAGTCTGCGTCGCCACTAATTCCATATTTTCTATAATCGGAAGTTTTAACTCGATCGTGGGATTTTTTAAATTATTATCGCCCATATAATTATTGCTCAAATTTATTCGCTTTTAAAATTTTCAATAGACTATAAATTAAAGAGCCTACGGTAGGCAAGCCTACCTTGAGCATGCTTTCTTTGTCTCGTGATAGAGGGCTGTCGGTTTAGAGAGTTATACAGTGCTTAGATTGCAGAATGAAAGTCAAGAGGAGAAAACAAGATCTCAAGCAATTTTTTATCAGACTAACGGGTGACTTCAGCAAAATTTCTATTGAGCTTATCTTTCAAGAAAACAAGTGATTTCATTTTTTCTAAGGAGTGCAACACCATGAAAGCGCCCTCTAGGATACCTAAACGATGTAACCCAGCTAAGTCTTCATGAGATAAAGACGTTAATTTCTCATGATCGATATTATATAGGCCCTGCAAGTTACGAGACTTAGTGTCCTCAAAAGTTAAATCGAGGCTGACAGGTTTGACTAATCCATGATCAAGGAGTGTTTTTACAAAGGACTTCGTCTCACCCACTCCCGAGGTGATTCTTTCTAACATGGCGAGCATGTTATCCATGAAGGGCATGTACTCACCATTGTCCGAAAAAAGACGTTGACCGGACTCGAAGTTGACCCATGGGTTACCCATATCAATGTATACGTCCAAACAGTCCTGGCTCAAATGAAAAGGTTTTCGAGCAATAGTGAGGGGAACATGTGTAGAACGCCAACTACCGTCCTGAGAGATGAATAAATTTTCATTTTCAGTGAACCCAAGCAAAGCCGCTAACAAAAATTCTCCCGTCTCGGAATCTTTTATCAAAAACGTGGGGTAGTTGGCTGTTACAGAGAGTAGTTCGGAAATTAGCACCGGCACCACGTGGGTAGCCGCCTCAGGCTGTTTTAAATAATCTACGTTAATATGTACATTTCTGTGCTCGGTCTTACTGAGTCGTTCAATTCCTCCAGAATTCACAGCGCACTCATACCGTATCGATTAATCTTCTGCAATAGCTGCCGATTGTCTGGCAACAGTTCGACAGCCTTTGAAATCATGCGCTCGTTTTCTGCAACAGCCGCTCTGTAAGCCTCATCAGTGCATTCAACACTTCGGTTGCTTATCTCCGTTCGAAACCCCATCCCATAGAGCACATACTGATAACTGGCGGCTGGGAAAACTTCTTCCTTGTGCGAAAAATCCTGACGATATGGAGTATGCGACTTCCACAACTCGAGCAACTCTGCTAATGATTCTGGAATCGTGCTGGAGCAACGATTGTCAATCCAAAAATCTGTGTCGTCACGCTTTGATAGAACGTAGTGTAATTTAAGGAAATCGATAATTCGCTCCCAGTGATAGGTCATGGCTTTATTAAACCGTCGAGCAATAATGGGCATAGTTTTCCGAGTCTCAGGAAGTTGGTCACGGACAAATTTTGCCGATATTTCTATTAACATTAATGCGGACGCCTCTAGAGGCTCCAAAAATCCTGCAGACAGGCCAATTGCTACGCAATTTTGCTTCCAAAATATCTCTCGATGACCTGATCGAATGGATATTTTCTTGACACTAAGTTCTTTGAAGGAAGGCCCGATATAATCAGCCAAAGCCTCTTCAGCTTCTTCCTCGCTAGAATGATTACTCGAATAAACATACCCAATACCTCGGCGGCTTGTCAGCCCGATATCCCAAATCCATCCAGCCTTTTGGGCCGTCGAAACCGTGTATGGCAAGATAGGTTCCTCTTCAGACTCGTAGGGCTTCTGGGCTGCTAACGCCCTATCGATAAATAGCGAGTCATTTTTGTCAATGAACTCGACCCCGAGTGTTTTACCCAACAACAATGAGGCCATTCCCGTACAGTCCACAAAAAGGTCTGCACTGAGCTGTTGCCCGTCTGTCGTTTTTACGCACCGGATACCGCCATCCTCCGACTTTAATACCTCAGAGATCGTTGCTAACTTGTGCTCAACGTTAAGCTTCTCCGTACAGTGATCTGTTAAAAATTTTGTAAATTTACCCGCATTTAAGTGATAAGCGTAATTTGCGGCCGAGTTGTATTCAGGCATTGTGACTGTCTTTGGCGCAAGAGCTCGCTCACAAAGAGCTTCTTGAAAGCATACGCTCTCTGAAAAAGAACGATCGCCATTGCTCTTGAGCCAGAAAGGTGCGAGATTGATTTTTGTAAAATCCTGAGGCAACATCAAGGGATGGTAATAATAGTCTGTCTCGTCACCATTTACCCATTTCGCGAATTTAGCACCATGCTTAAAAGATGCATCACATTCTCGAAAAAAGTCAGTTTCCGAAATACCCATCTCCTTTAATGTACTTTTCATGGTAGGCCATGTTCCCTCCCCCACTCCAATAATCTTTACGTCTGGAGACTCAACTAGAGTAATGCTCATAGTCTTCCCATAGCGGGCTGCCAAGATCCCAGCAGTCAACCAACCAGCTGACCCTCCTCCGACTATTAGGATGGAGCTTATACTATCACCGAAGTTTGCTTCATTTGCCTTCATGCTTCTATTCTACCCCCCACAAATCATGTAACTAAAATATTGCCGAATAAGCCTTCCATTATATTATACGCCAAACAACGCACTACACTTACCTCACTAACTCACCTTGGAACGCGAAGGGGTCGCTGACCGATAGCCAGCGACCCCTGTCTATTTGCTACTATTTTAAGGTTCAGAACTTAGCACGCACGCCGACCGCGTATCGTGCGCTTCCAGTAGCGACATTCGACATGTGGTTCGCATACCTACCCCTAGCTCTTAAGTCTTCGCTAGTAATGTTCACTCCTTCAAAAAGAATGGTTATGGAGTCTGAATAATCATAGCTTGCCGATATATCCAATTGACCATACTCGTCAAAGATAGTTGGCTCAGTGGTATTACGGTCATTCTGACCAAAACGTTCAAAGAAACTGTCCCTGAAATTATAGGCGACTCTGGCTTGAATTGGTCCCTTTTCATAAAAGCCAATCATGTTCCAAGAGTCTCCTACACCAGAAAGCGCAAATGTTGTCGCAATGTTAGTTGCATCAAACGTAGCATCAGTCTCAACTAACGTCATATTAGCAGAAACACCAAACCCACTGTCTCCAAAGAGATAAGACGCAGCTATCTCCCAACCATCAACCTCAGCAACATCATTATTGGATGGACGAGTAACATTATACAAAATTGCCGTCCCTCCAATTCCTGGAGTTAAGACATCGGTAGGGTAGGACAGGGTTGCTCCCGATGCGGTTGTCAAATTCTCTTGAGTAACGGTGTTTGAAACGAAGTTGTCTACCGTCTTCTTGAAGTATGCCGCAGAGAAGTAACTAAAGTCATCGAGATAATATTCTACACCCACATCAATGTTTGTTGAAGTGAACGGTAAGAGACCCGGATTACCTGCGCTCGCTTGTCCACCTGTTCCTGCCTCATCTCTAACATCACCGGCAAGATTCCTCGCTGACCTCATCGAAGCAAGATTCGGTCGAGTGATAGTCTCTGAATGAGCAAGCCTCAAAATCGTCTGATCGTTAAGTTGATACCTAAGGGACAGATTATGCAAACCCATATCATAACTGGCAGAATCAGTGAAGTTTATAGATCCGTCTTCAACCTTACCCATAGGCTCACCAATACCTGCAGCGACATAACCGGTGAGATTCACCTCCTCAGAAGTAGACTCAATATCAGTGGACTCATGCCGGTACCCTAGGACCACTTCCAGCGGCCTTCCGCCAACCTCGAGCCCCTCAGATTTCGCCTCCACGTAAAACGCAGTTGTTTCTTCATTGATATCATACCAGGAAGACTCATAAACCAAGTCAAGGTAGTTTGATGGAAGTCCACGATGTGCCAACCATGTGTTTGACATCGAAGTAGAATAGTCAACAAAGTTAGCCGATCCCTGAACAAATGGGTTGTTGAAGCTGACCTGCTGATAGTCAGCCTGCATTGCTGCGATATCAGCAGCGTCGCACGTTCCTGTCATCGCCCATCCACCCTGGTCGTTTAAGGCAAACGTTCGGTCACCGTCCTGGTCATAGATTTCACAGACCATCGTTCTTCCGTTGTTACTTCCGTCATCGTTAACGCCATCGCCATTGATATCGGTGTCCCTCATTAGCTGACCATTCGGACGCGCAGACATGGGATAATTATCCTTTGTTTGATCTGTGTACATGACCCCAGCCTTAACAGAGAACAGCCCCCCGTTATCAAATTGATAATCCAACTTCAACTGATCAATCTCATCAGATAAGTTTTGGACCTGTTTTGTGTGTTGATGCACCCGATAATTTTGTTCGAGCATTGTGCTCCTCTCAATAACTGGAGCGGCAAAGTCACCGTTAATACCGAAGACTGGCTCGAGTCCAGTTATCTGGATGTCAGCCTTGTTACGCTGGTCCAAATTACCAGGCTGCCTCTCTGAACTACTTGAGCTATATGAAACGGAAACACTAGAGACGTCGTTGATATCCAAATCAAGGCTTAACCCGACAGACTCGTTTTCAACTGCAAGTTTCGGGTTTGCACTAAAGAAGTCAACACCCTTGTTTGGGAAAGTTGCCGACGTAACCGTGTTGTTCTCGTCGTATGTCCAACCTGCTTGAGCGCCGTTAAAGTTACCAAACCAGATCGCAGACTCCAGTTGGGTATAGTCGTCAGTAAACTCAGACATTTGGTAATCAAACGTAGCTGTCATACGGTCATTCGCTTGATACTGCATAACTAGGTTTGCATTTTTACGATCTCTATCTCTCTCCTCGTGCCCTGTAATTGACTGAATTGGCACATACCAAGGCCGTCCATCTGCGGTTGCTATACCATATTCAGTAGCGGGATCGACTACCCCATCTCCGTTCACATCAACCCGTAAATTATTAAACCGCCTCCATTCTCGCACTTGGACGAAATCATTTTCGGTTTCCCGATTCTGAAATCCAGCCGAAACAAGGATACCGAAATTATCAGATAGCATTTTACTCATTAGTCCAGAAAACTGAGGGGTCGTACTCCCAGCGTAATCATCAAAAAGCATTTTAACAGAGCCGCTTGTGCGATCACCAATTTGCATGGGTGTTGCTGTTTGGATATCGACTAAAGCACCAATTCCACCTGAGGGTTTTGTTGCGGTTGCAGTCTTGTGGACCTCAACGCCAGTAACCATTTCAGGAAGGATATCAGAGAACCTGTAGGCACGATTTGCGTTCGTATTTGGCATCTGACGACCATTGAGCGTAACAAAATTAAATTGCGGCCCCATACCCCGCACAGTGATCTGATTACCTTCGCCATTTGAGCGGCTGATTGCTACACCCGGTATCCGTTGCAAAGACTCTGCAAGATTCGTATCCGGAAACTTACCGATATCTTCCGCCAAGATTGCATCCATCATACCAGAACTATCTCGCTTACGAGCCGTTGCTGCCTTCATTGTAGACAGCATACCGGTTACGACAATTTCCTCGATAGCCTCTGACTGCGCGCAAACTCCGCCCGACATAAGTGCAGTTGCCACACCGACCGACAGCATCGACTTTTTGAAGTCATGCGGGCTTATAACTTCATATTTTTTTACTTTTTTCTTCATCTTTTACTCCCCTTTACATAAAAAACGTGTCAAAAACTTGGTAAGTCGTTAACACCCCTTCATCGACTAGAAACCTCAGTCAATAAACCTACAATCCCCCGAAGACATACCTATACTTAAGGGCATAAAAAACTTATTCTCTGGACATCCTATGAGCAGCCAGCTTGGCACTCAGCTCTTGCAGGACATCCGAATAATTTGGCAGATATGCCAAATTATTCGTCTCATCAGGATCCTGCTCATTATCATAGAGCATCTGCTCAGCTACGTTATCTCCAGCATCAAACCACTGAGTCAGCGTGTAACGACCTGTATGAATTGCCTCTGCGGAGTGATATCGCGGGAAGACAGCCGCCCTTGTGGGCGCATCTGGATCCTTGAGTGCAGCAACTAAACTAATTCCCGCCACCTGTTCCGGAGTCTCAATTTCAGCGAGCTGAGTCAAGGTAGGAAAGATATCAATAAACTCCACTAAACCATCAACAACATTCCCCTTGAGCATCCCAGGAGATTTAATTATGAGAGGAGTTTTCGTCGCAACATCAAAAGTAGAATGCTTGCACCAAAGACCATGTTCGCCGAGGCTATACCCATGGTCTCCCATGAGCACCACAATGGTGTTTTCCGCTAATCCCAGAATCTCTAACTGATCCAAGACAAGTCCTACCTGCGCATCAACATAACTGACGGAGGCATGATACCCATGTATCAGGCGCCGTGCGAGCTCGTCGCTAACTGGTTTAGGATTTTTTTGTCTAAACGCCTTTACGCTCGTGTCAAAGGTAAATTTCTCGTCATAGGCGATCCTACTGGGCGTGTCGCTGTAGTCCCTGAGCTCTCCAAACTCATGATAAGCTTGAATGGGCGCACCCTCAGGTAACGTATCCCACTCTGCGAGGGAAAACTGATCCCTAGAATAAAGGTCCCAATACTTTTTAGGGGCGTTGAACGGCAGATGTGGCTTGACAAAGCCAACAGCCAAAAAAAATGGAGCATCACCTGCACTCAGTTCCGTCAGTGTGTTCATCGCTTTTAGTGCGAGCTGTCCATCGAAATATGAGTCATCTGGCCCATCAAAAATTTCGGTAGCAGGACCGAGCCCCGTGGACGTTTTCAGAGCTATATTTTCGGGAAGCTGATAATCGTGGGGTATATTACGCTCTGAAACTTGATCCATCCCTGGAATCCAGGCAGATCCACTAGTCCAGCTTTTGGAGGCAGTATCCTGAGTGTTATGAAAGATTTTTCCAAAACCAACTGTATGGTAACCATTGTTCTTGAAAGTCTCGAAGATCGTGGTAGCATCAGGCGCGTCAATTTCGACGCTGGTGTAGTAATTGATAAATCGGTCTGGTAGAGCTCGCATCCCAGTAATCAGACTTGCTCTCGATGCTCCGCATACAGGGACACTTACATAGGCTTTGGTAAATTGCGTTCCCTGAGCAGCAAGGCTGTCTATGTTGGGTGATAAGGCATGCTCCGACCCATAGACACCTAACTCTCCCCGCAAGTCATCAATCATTATGAATAGGACGTTCGGCTTCCCATCCAAACCGTGAGATGTACACGCTGGAAACAAAAAAATAGTTAGCACACAAACGATGGCTCCAAAACCAGAGCGATATCTATTATTGGAATTAAAATTAGTCATCAAGCACTCTTTCGAGATCGCTCAAAAGTCACACACAACTCCATTCAGCAATCAAGGTCCGACAGAAAGAAGCATCAATAGAAATCTGACCCTTCAAACCTTACAGTCAATTTGACTATAAATTTCATATTCACACGAATATTTAGTCCTGTCAACAGTATGACCTGGTATAGTGCAAAACGATGGGAAGTGCTACTTTTTTCGCCCAACATAAGGGCGGCCTATGCCTCTGCCTCTGCCTCTGCCCTAACATTGAAAGCAATAAATGGTTGCATTGGACGCACGTGAAATAAACTCATCAAAGAACCTAAGCTTCGAACTTTCAACTCATTATTGGGTGAGATTTAAAGAAAATCTTGACAAGAAAAGTTTTGAAACTCAAAACATCGATATAATCAAATATAAACAAAGTAGGGTAAATTAAAAATGTCAGAAATTCCTCATATCTCTCGACAAATCAGATCGCTCGTCAAATCAAGTGGAGAGCTCGAACTCTCGATCCGAGAATCAGAAGTTGCTCCGCTGAGGGAGAACGAGGTGCTACTAAAGGTTGAGGCATCGCCAATAAACCCATCTGATCTGGCGTTGCTACTGGCCCATGCCGATATCTCAAAAGCTGAGTTCTCCGGCACCGAGTCTAACCCAGTAGTGACGGCCCCCATTAACCAAAAGTTCATGGTTGGTTTGGCACCTCGTATTGATAAGTCCATGTCAGCTGGGAACGAGGGTGCCGGTTTAGTGATTGCTTGCGGTACCTCAGATGAAGCCCAAGCTCTACTGGGAAAAATTGTGGCAGGACTTGGGCCGCCAATGTTTAACGAATATCGCACTCTAAAGGTGCATCAATGTCTTGAAATGCTTCCGGGTGTGAGCTCGAGGCAAGCAGCAGCCTGCTTCGTAAACCCTCTCACTGCCATGGGCATGGTAGAGACAATGCGTCTCGAAGGCTTCTCTGGCTTAGTACACACGGCTGCTGCCTCTAATTTAGGTCAGATGCTCCAAAAAATTTGCCTACTCGACAACGTACCACTGGTAAACATAGTCCGAAAACCTGAGCAAGAGAAAATTTTGAGGGCAATCGGAGCAGCACATGTATGCGATTCCAGCAAGAATACCTTCTCAATAGATCTACAAAATGCTATCGCTCAGACCGCGGCCTACATAGGATTCGACGCTACTGGAGGTGGACGGTTACCAAACGAGATCCTAGCCGCAATGGAGCGTGCAGCAAATGCTGCGAGCGAAGAATTTAACCGATATGGATCAACGCAACACAAGCAAGTATACATATATGGTGGTCTTGAGAGGTCACATACGATTCTTAAAAGAAACTATGGGATGCAATGGGGATTGGGAGGCTGGCTACTAACTCCATTTTTGCAAAAAATCGGTCGGGAGCGCACTGCAGAGCTCCGTCAGCGTGTTGCAAATGAGGTTACGACAACCTTTAAGAGCAGCTTTAGCAATGAGGTTTCAATGGCAGGAGCTCTTACCGCAGAAGCTCTGGCCACTTACTCACAACAGTCAACCGGACAAAAATATCTAATTAACCCCAGCCTCTAGTTTTGATAATCTATAAATTGGCCTCTGAGGGATTACCTGGAGATAATGATAAAGTGACCCTAGATATAATATTGCGTCTAAGGCTACCAACAAAATGAAGTTTCGCATCTAACCCACGGAGCCCAAATTTTAATCGAATTGCAGAGGTTGAGAACCGGCTTCACGATCCATAATGACTTCCGAGACTTAATGAGGAAGCATAGGTAATTACAACATAATCACTGTTCTAACTGATCCCACTCATACCGTCTTTGTCACTCATAAACAAAATTTTGATGCGCCATCCTGTCGCTTTGTTCACCAAGAGGTGGGATACATCATATCTGCCAATCTCCCTACAATTGCTGTCCAATCGAGAAAAATTAAGTTGGACCATTGCAGTCGCAAGATCCTCGAAGATAATCTCCGAATGATTTACCACCGAACTATGCCAGCCTCCATTTATTACCTCCTCGAAATCAACAGCATCACGATACTTAGTGAAGAGGGTCGTTCTTTTGCCGATGATAAAGACACAAGGGGAATCCCATATCATATCAAGGGATTTGAGATCCTTGGCGTTAAATAACTCAAAAAACCTATCTACAGTTTCAATGGGGGTAATTTTTGACGAATGTAACACCATCGTGTAATTTTCATCCAGTATGTCAAGACGGAACATCTTTGTACACAAATCAACGGCGGCATAAACCAGCACCACGCAGTTGAACGGAAATCAGTAATCCAACAACTTTTCAATCTATCCACTTCAACCAGAGAATTGGATTTCGAATGGGAAAATTTCTCCTCACTTCATAAACCTGCGAATCGCGTGGCAAGTCCTTTACAACACCAAAAAAATCGCAATGGTCAAGCTGGTAACCACCAAAGAGCAGAGAGGCATGCCTCATTGGCCACTCATCCCAATATTGTAGATCCTTAGCATACGGCCAGCTCGACTTATCCTCAACAAATTGAACGATAAAATCAAGCCCCAAACGCATGGATCTGCCATTCTCGGTCTCGAATAACCATAAGTTTTGATCATCCGTAGATGCAATTTGGGCTATTCCGGCCATTAAATCGATGATAAATAACGAGTATCCATAAGGCTTAGTGCGGGATATCTCTTTGGGAAAAGACCCATCAGAGGCCATCATGCTATACAGATATTTTGCCCGAAACTGCTCACGAACAAGCTCTAACAATTCTGAATTTCCTGTTAGCTTTGCAAAAGAGGCATTCTGGAGAGACCAAGCGACCCCATGATTATTAGGGTGATCGCGCTCCTTCACGCCAAACGGATGACTGTTCATCCACATTGAATACTCCGTAAACCATAATTTAATGGAGGCTTTGCTCATATCAGAAATCGCATCTCGCTTAATCAAAATATCTGCAGCAAGCGCTACCTCAGTAAGGTGAAGAGTATCAATCAGACCTATACTTCTGCCTGAATATCTCCCTTTGATCGCCTGTGAATAAAGCAGATTTGGATTCATCGAAGTTTCGGGGTCAACAAACCATGCTAGCAGGTGTGCCTCAGCTCGGCTGGCATATTTTTTTTTTACAATATCGTTATCCGTGAGCAGATATCCCTCCACCAATCCAGCCATTATATCTGCAAGCCGCATCATCGAAAGCCGGTGGGCTATAAAATTTTTGGGATTACTCTCGCCATCTCGACGGACATATGGCGCATCATAGTCACCCTCAACCGGCCACCAATAATCCCCCTCTGAATAGAAATCATTAATGCTCCCCTCACTGCGCTGGGCAACATCGGCGGTAACTGTCCTAATCTCCGCTTTATAAAGTTTTTCCACATCAAAAAGAACGTGCTCGCGATCAAGTCTTATGATGTTTGCGATGCCGCACTCAGAGTTCCGCTCAACTGTTTGATGGCTGAAGGCCTCAGCATAGGAAAATAATAATGAGGCACCCGAGACAAGAAAAAAAAAGACAGAAACGAAAAAGGGCAACATTTATTTTTGCCGCTTTCCAAGCTGAAAGTCGTATAAAGAGGCTTGGAGCGGTTTCTGATTAATCTGCTCAATATGGGGGTCCGGACCATACTCAAGTTCGAAGAATGAGTTGCCATGGATCCCTATGAGGCGGCCCTGAACTCCATCGAGGGGACCTTTTAAGACAACGACAGAATCAGTGGAGGGCTCCTCTTGAGTTATTACTTCGATGTTGTAGAGAGTACTGAAGCGTCCATGAGAGGGTTTCCAGTACGATGCCCCGCCTCCACCAAACAACGAATAAGATCGGTCTTCCCCAAGCAACGGAAGGTGAACCCTAATGTTATCAAATAGATTTTGGTGATTCGCCCCGGAGTGCTGATCGAGGATAGGGTGCGACAAAACCTCACAGTCTTTATAAACGCCCTTGACGGCATAAGTATTAAAGCTGAGGGGATGCTCTGCGGTGTTTTCGACTCTGACTCGTTTCGCTAGGACGTTATAGACACTTCCCATATGGACAGTATAGTGGGCCCTATGCGCGCCTGAAGTTGTGATATCCTGAAGAGTAACGTTTGCAATATCGTCGGTTAAAATGCCGCTATCAGCGTTGATTATCTCAATATTTCGAACAAAACCATCGTATACGCCTTCGAGGTAGATTCCGTTGTAGCCCTCCTCTAAATGGTGCGCGATATACACTCCATTCGGAAATTCCATTGTAAAATCACTCAATGAAATATTTTCTAAATGTTCCCATCTAACCAACTTAGGTTCCCAATCGCTATTAGCGTCGATTAACAGCGGGTCTGCTAGCTGCAAATGGTTTCCATCGAGAGACAGTATCTTAGTGACCTGAGTAACCAAAGCCCGTTTTGGATTCGTCCAATGGTGACTGCCTAAAGTCGAAAAACGAGTCCGATCTCCATATAGCTCTGTTAAAAGAGAGCCATTTTTACCCTGTATATTATACCACTCAAGCTTAACAACATCGCCGACTTTTAAATGCCGGACATCATCAACCTGCACGGTCAGCTCTCCACGGACACCTCCAATCACATTAGCGAGCACCTCAGATGGTCTATCATACTCCTTTAAGTAGGCCTTTCCTCTGGCCCCAGAAACCCTAGCCCAAAGGTAACCGCCTGTCCAAGCATACAACGAGAAGGGCAAGTCAATGTTGTTGGCTGGTTCGCGCTGACGCTTATCATTCAAGATGAGGTACTCAGATAATTCAGTCATATGAGGAGGTGTTTTGAGGAGCCTCATCGGTCGTGGATAAAAGAGAATTGTCTCAGTTCCATCACCCTGAATGGCAAAATCGCTTCGATCGATGTAAAGAATCTCAGACAGTATGAAACGACCGGTGGGGAACTTAACAACCACAGGACCATCAAACGCCTTTGCCGCCTCCAACGCCTTTAAAACACCCTTGCTATCATCCTTCCCATCGTTTGCGATGGCACCATAATCTGTTACATTAAAAATTTTTCCGTCGACAGAAGGTAACGATGTGTTGCCATTTTTATATCCAGCATAAGAGAAATCAGGAAGATATGGTGCGCTATCGGTTAAAATCCTCGGTAACGATGTTGCAGGTGGTAATCGTAGTCGCTCCAATTTTTCCGTGGAATCTCCCGCAGGAACTGGCGCCTCTCCTAACACGCTCGCCGCAAATAAAATTACAAAAAACAAAGAGAGAGACGTGAAATAAAATTTCATTTTTTTTGTATCTTCACGTAGTGCCCCTTAAAGTCTTGTGTTTGTACACCAACGACCCCATCTGACTCTCCGGGCTCAAAGAGTATTGAGGCTCTCCCATTAGCAAGTTGCCGCGTCAGCCCTCCACCCGGTGTGCCGAGACCCTTAACAAACCTCCCTCCTCCACTGTGAGTAAAGTAGATGGTCTGTGTGCAGGTGATACAAAGCCTGTCCTTGCTATCGAACGCCTCTGCTTTGATGAACACGCTACTATCTGATCTCCTTTCCGTCTTAAGATCAATTCGCTTGAGCTTTCCAGGCTTGTTAACCAGATAGTTCACTATGATTTCATGTTCTGCTACGACAGAAGAATCATCGTCATATCCCTCAACCCTTAGTGTATTAATACCTTCCTCAAAAATTACGTTCCAAGATAACCCTGAGGCTGGATATTTTGTGATGTCACGGACCTTTGTCCCAAGAGCAATTCCATTTAGATAGAGTTGTGCACTACTCGAATTACAGAACACTGAGATTGTTTTGGCCTCACCGCGACGTCCATACCTATCAGTCCAAGTATCTGATTCAATCCAACAAACCGGCTCCTTTTTCCAATAACTTGCAAAAACATGGTAAGCGTCTTTAGGTTGTCCTGATCGATCAACTAACCCTTTCTGATTCACAAAAGGAATTGGATTTTCTGGGCGAATTGGTGTCCCAAAATCTTTAAAAGCCCACTGAGCCGAACCTGTAAATAATGGGTCCGTCTCTGAATATCTGAGTGTCCAGTCGAAAAGGTCAACGATATATGTCTCATCCCATACGTAAGATTTTGCCACAGAAGTCACGCCGACCTGATTTACCGCCTCCTCAACAGACACCTGTGCGCGCGCTCCGCCAACACCACCCCCTCCGAAAGGCGACTCAACGTGCCTTCCAACATGGGATGAACCCCCGTACTCCATATGCAATAAAGCAGGCACTTCCTCGCGATATTTCAAGATCGCTCCCTCATATTGATGGTATCCGCCCCCATACCATCCCATCCAAATGGACGGGGAATACACATCAACAACTTCAGCCCCTTCAGTGAACTTTCTAATCACAGTTAGCCTATCAGGATCAATCTCTTTGGCCATAGCATGAAGGATTTTTAACTCCTTCAGCACCCTCGACGTGCCAGTCATACCCGGCGCATCCGAGTCCCAAACCATCTCATTACCGAGCCCCCAAAAGAAAATACTCGGCCTATTGTAATTTTGCTCGATCATTCTTTTGGTAATGTGATGAGTGTTTTTCTGCCAAGCAGCCCCACCAACCCCGCCGCGATTCCATGGCACCTCGTCCCATAAGATCAAACCAAGACGATCAGCCTCATCATAAATCACAGGGTCATGAGGATAATGACCTAACCTGATAAAATTAGCTCCTAACTCCTTAATTTGCCTGATGTCTTTTTTTCTTTGTTCGTCAGGCATCGCTGAACCGAAGCCGGCATGATCCTCATGCAAATGTGTACCCCGCAATAGAAGCCTCTTCCCGTTCAAGAAAAACGGACCATGAGGCTTAAACTCGTACCAACGAAAGCCAAAATGGTCTTCAAAAATGTCAATTATGGAGTCCGTATCATCAATCATTTCAACCCGTAACCTATACAGAGAAGGGGTATCCGGCGACCAAAGTGCCGGATCTTGGACGACAAAATCTGAACCAGGACCAGATGCGAGGAGCGATCCGTCAGGTCCGAAGATCTTGCTCTCCAGCCGTGCTGGCTGAAAACCATCCTTTAAACTGAGGTCTGGGACCAATGACACCCGCCCGATGGAGCGGCTAACCTCTGGAGTCTTTATTTTAACACTCTTAATAAAAGAGGATGGCTTCACCTCCAGCCAAACGTCTCGTGTCAATCCACCGAACTGGAAAAAATCCGCCTTTTGAGATGGTATTAGATCAATATCAATACCATTATCAACACGCACATCAATAATGTTCTCTCCATCAAAAACGTATCCCGAGATCTCCACATCGAAGCTCACATAACCGCCCACGTGGCTATCGACAAGCTTTCCATTAACGTAGATCTGTGCCTTCATCTGCGCGGCTTCAAAATGGAGAAAATATCGACGACTTTTGGAGGGATTGATGGTTAAGTACTTACGATACCAAGAGGCATCCCTACGATACCCTGTCACATTATCCGTGGTATCCTTGTCATTCCAGGTGTGCGGGAGATCGACCGCCTCCCAAGATTCCTCTTTCCAAAGCAGTGATTGATTTGCACCGGCATTCTCAAGATATAACCAATCATCCGAGATTAACTGTCTATAAGAGCCATGTTCAGAGTTATTTTTTGCATCGCTGACATCTAGGGTCTCAGAGAAACAACCACCAAGGAGCCAAAGCACAACGAGCAAGAGCACCCCATTAGACAATGACCTAATATCCACTTTACACAACCCCCCTCTTGTGTCTTTTAAAATCCACCAATATATTTACGGGTGATATGTTTTCAGTCATCTTTGCAACTTTAAACACACTCTATAACTTTACTTAAGTACAATCCGATTGTTAAGAAAAAATAAATCAATCTCCACGGATAAATCTGCTAACGCCCCATCCAGCCACCATCAACCGTCAGGACATGACCGTTGACGTAATCAGCAGAGGAGGATGAAAGAAAAAGTGCTGCTCCCACAATATCCTCCGGCTTGCCCCAACGCTTTGCAGGAATCCTTGCCATAATTTCCTTGTTCCGAATAGGATCCGACCGCAATGCTGCTGTGTTGTCGGTGGCAATATAACCTGGAGCGATTGCATTAACCTGCACTCCTCCCGACGCCCACTCATTAGCAAGCGCTTTTGTTAACTGAGCGACGCCACCCTTGCTCGCGGCATAAGCTGGTACCGTTAGTCCTCCCTGAAAGCTGAGCAAAGACGCAATATTAATGATCTTTCCAGAACCTCGCTTAAACATGTCTTTACCAATTTCTCTGCAAAACTGAAATACCCCTGTCAAATTAGTATCGATTACCGACTGCCAATCCTCATCTGTGTAGTCTTCGGAGGGAGCCCGACGTATTGTTCCTGCATTATTCACCAAAATATCAATCTTCTCATAAAGGCGAAAAATAGCCTCGCAAGCCTCCTTAACATCGGTGGCCCGCGACTGATCACAGCCGATTGCAGATGAGCGACGACCAAGGGCCTTTATTTCCGCCAAGGTACCCATAGCATTTTCTTGAGTTGAAGCTATGACTATGACATCAGCTCCTGCTTTTGCAAGGCCTAGAGCGATGGCTCGACCAATTCCACGGCTCGCGCCAGTTACCAATGCTGTTTTTTCGTTTAAATCGAAAGAAGTCATATTTAATCTCATTTAGTAATCAAGCCAAGGGCGTTGGGGACGCCCTCGCTCAATTGAGGAAGAAACGTCACTAACAACAGTACACTGATTAGAGCCAGATAAAGAATCTTTAAGGGCCGAATAAGACGCTGGATGGTAGTTCCAGCCACGGCACATCCGACGAATAGCACGCTGCCCACTGGAGGTGTACAAAGGCCAATCGACAAATTTAACACTAGCATGATCCCGAAATGGATTGGCGACATGCCTAGGTCGGTGGCTATGGGTAAAAAGATCGGCGTAAATATTAATATCGCAGGTGTGATGTCGAGGAATATCCCAATCAAAAGTAAAATAATATTGATCATTAGCAGGATGACTACAGGATTATCACTTATCCCTAACATGAAGTCGCTTATACTTTGCGGAATATTTTCGTATGTCAATACCCATGCCATCCCGGAAGAAACTCCGATCAGAAGGAGAACAATAGCTGTTGTTTCTATGGACTTTAGCATGATGTTGGGAAGATCGAGGACAGTTATCTCGCCATAGTAAAGTGTCAATACGAGGCCGTATATTACCGCAACAGCACTCGCCTCGGTTGCGGTGAAAAGGCCAGCGACTATCCCCACTACGACAATCACTACCATAAAGATGCTGGGCCCAGCATCCAAAACCTTATAAATTGCGACTCCCAATGGAATGCGCTCGGACACCGGGAAATTGTGTTTTTTGGAATAGACAGCTGCCACCATCATTAACGCAACTCCGGCAATTATTCCGGGCACGTAACCTGCCATGAATAATGCCGCAATCGACACACCTCCTGCTGCTACCGCATAAACAATTAACACGTTACTGGGTGGAATCAACAGCCCCAAAATAGAGCCAGTCACTGTAACGGCAGTGCTAAATTCTCTGTCGTAGCCCTCCCTCTCCATTTTTGGAATCATAAACGAGCCAATTGCTGACGTCGCCGCAACTGCAGAACCTGAAATGGAGCCAAACAGCATGCACGAAAGCGTGTTTACAAGCGCAAGCCCACCGGGAATAGTGCCCATTAGTGCCTTCGCCGCTTCTATTAAGCGCTCCGCAATGCCCCCTCGTCCCATAAGGTACCCTGACATAATAAAAAACGGGATCGACAACAAGGTAAAGCTATCAAGCCCTCCCGCAAGTCGCTGAGCCAGCGTCGTAGTCGCAAACTCGAAAGGCATACTCAACATTAAAGTGATCAAAGACGAGAGTGAAATACACACAGCGATTGGTACACCGAGGATAATCAAAGTAAAGAAAACACCTAGCAACACGAGTACAGTTAAAAGCATCTCATTGGCCCTCATCTGGGTCTTTATGTGGTAGTGCGGCCTCTTCGCCCTTCCTATCGTTTGTCCGCAATATATTTACTATGTGATTGACAGCATAAATCGATATTAAACTGCCGCTCAAAGGCAACACTAGATACACTTGGTACATCTGTATTCCAAGCGCAGCAGAGGTCTGCTCAAGGTCTTTGGTCAGTTCAACGAGCTGGAATCCTCCGAATATTAATATCACAACCGCAAACACCAGACTCACAAGCATCGCAAGCACTTCGGCAATAATCCGCTCTCCTTCTTCAAGTGTTGTCAAAAAGACGTCAATACAAACATGCATTCGGTTTCGGAATGTATAAACGGCTCCAAGCATACCCAACCATATCAGTAAAAATCGTGCCAGCTCCTCAGTCACAGAGCTTGGCGCTTGTAAGGCATACCTGCCGACAACTTGCCAAAGCACAACAATTAACATCGACGTGCCAATAATCAGGAGTGCTATCTTTAGAAAATTATCTAACACACTTATTAAACTCCTCAAGGTGACGCCTCCAGGGCTTCCACTTGCTTTATGATGGATCCAAGCTCACTATCGCGAAACGCAGCCCTCATACCTGCCACCGCTGCCCTAAAAGGCTTTTTATCAGGATAGATCACTTGTACACCAGCGGCCTTGACTTGTTGCAAAGCATGTGTTTCTGCTTCTGCCCAAAGCTTTTTTTGGAGGTCCACCGACTCGGCGACCGCTCGATTGAGCCATCCTTTTTGCTCCTCTGAAAGCCTGTCGAAGACAGCGCTGGACATCACCAGTACATCTGGGACCGAGGTGTGTTCATCTAAGGTGTAATATTTAGCAGCCTCATAATGCTTTGATAAAAAATATGATGGAGGATTGTTCTCTGCTCCGTCCACCACACCCTGTTGAAGCGCGGTATATAGCTCGCCCCATGTTATGGGGGTTGCAGCTCCTCCAAGAGCTTCTACCATCTTTATGGACGTACGGCTAGGCAAAACACGCACCTTCTTACCCAAAAGATCTTGCGGGGCATTTACCGCAGAATCGCTCATATAAAAACTCCTACTACCTGCATCATAGTAGCCTACCCCTTTCAGCCTGACGGCACCGAGGGTATCAAGCATCGACTTGCCAATATGACTGTCAAGCACCCGCCAATAGTGATCACTGTCCAAAAATAGGTACGGTATAGAAAATAGACGCATGCCTGAAGAGAAACCTTCAAGCGAGATGGCAGACACCTTTGTCATAGCAATCGATCCAACTTGCAACATCTCAATCATTTCCCTTTCGCTGCCCAGTTGCCCATTAAGATAGATGTCAATCCGCATCTTTCCGCTTGAGAATACAAAAAGACGTTCAGCCATGTGCTCCATAGCCCTGTGAACCGGATGCTCAGCGCTCAATCCATGGGCGAGCTTTAATACAGTAAGCTCTGAAGAATTATCATGCTTCAAGAGGACAAAGCTCGATAACAGAATCGGAACTAAAACCACTGTTATCAGTAGGACCCTCGACAATTTCATTTTGGTAATATTCCCGCAGTGTGAAGCCTCAACACCGCCGCACCTGCAAGCAGAAAAGCGCCCGCCCCATAAAGTTGGGTTTCATCCTCAAACACCTGATCCGGAGCCTCACCCACCTGTTGAACCCAACCAATCATGCCTGACGGAGCTACTGCGCGTGTAAGTGCACTCCAACCCAATAATACAGAGGACAAATATGTGTCTTTGTCTAACAAACCACTTGATATGCCCCAACCCAAGCCCGCGATAAAAAAGGCGGTCCCGCTGGTCTCAGGGACAGGGTAAAGATCGCCCGCCCTCAATGAGACCGGCCAAAAACCCTCCTCTGTTTGAAGGGGAAGTAATGCAGCTGCCATTGCAAGGTATAATTCAGTGTATTTTTCCAAGTCCGGATGATCGTTAGGGAGGTTATCAATTATGTCAGTTAAACCTGAGAATACCCATCCATTTCCCCTGCTCCAAAAAATTTTTTCACCATTTGACTCTCTCTTTGAAAAAAAACGGCTGTCTCGGAAAAAAAGGCCACTATCTTTATCAAAAAGATATTCAACCGTTAGCCAAAACTCTCTATTTGCAAAATCAACATAGTCATGATTTCCTGTTATTTTGGTCAACTTAGTCCAGACAGGTGGCGACATGAACAGAGCATCAGACCAGCACCACCTTTTTAGACATTGTTTATAGTACCCCTCATCCACACCCGGCAAATTAAAGTCAAGCGGCACGTCCGAAGGTGCCGATAATATGAAATCAAACTGTCTTTGGGTGGGCTCAAACATCACAGGGTCTGAAAAGTAATCATAGAGTACAAGGTAGTACTGACCAACCACATGATCGTCAGCGTGATAAATTCTGTCTCCCAGCTTAAACTCTTGGCTTGAACCAACATCATGCAGCCAAAGCAGCTTTTCCTCGTCACCTGATTCCGTGGCCCAATCTGCAAGCCCCTTAAAAAAGGTACCCTGATGCCATTCCCTTGGATCTCGAGAACGCTCTATAAATGTTCTTATGTGCCCGTCAAAATCGTGCAGATGATCTAACTGCCAATCTGCTACTCGGTTCGTAATCTTTTTGATGCTCTGCTGCGTTGTCGAGATCTCATAAGTCTCTGAATCGCTATCAACCTTAGAGTAAGAGCATGCGCTGATCCAGCATGAAAACAGAATAATACCGACTGTTTTTAACAAAAACTCCACTCGTAGAAGAAATTCATTGTTCATTTGGACCCCTCAAATTTTTCAATCCGTTATACCAGCCATGATTATTTTGGTCAAACGCATGTTGCATATCAGACATGTTTTCGTTAGTGTTTCACGATGAAAATCACAGCCAAGCGTATATCTAAGTCTTTACAATCAATGCTGTTTGCACTCATTGCGATCTTTTTTTTGGGGTGTGGCAAGTCGCAGAATCCTGCAACAGATACCCACCAAAACGAGACAAAAACAATACAAATGCAGGTGCAGGCCGACATCGGACTGCTAGCGCTTGGAGGCCAGTCAGTTGAATACGTGGCTACCCCGCCTGATTATAAGCCTGGAGACAACCTCATAACTTATGAGGGCCCTGGATGGGAATCTCAAATGGTCGGCTATCGACTCTACCTTGATGGTCGTAATGCGATTGACGTATTCGGCAAAAAAACCGCCGACATGATTCTGAAGCAAGTAGGGCGTGGAGATGATTACCATCAGATACAATCCTGGGGCATGGATATTTTGAAGGTTGGCGCGTCGCTTGGTAGTGGAGGTTTTGGTGTTTATGAGGACGGTGAGGCGGTACAAATCGGCCCCGCAGCCCAATTTTCAGCAAAAATTCTGAAAAATGGACCGCAAATTTCCATAGTAGAAGTGAACCACAAGCAATCACAAAAGTGTGGCGGAGACGTCACAGCAAGGTACATCATACAGAGTGGTTCGAGATTAACACGAGTCGAGGTGGATAGCCAATGTCACTTACCTTTGGTGGCGGGCTTGGTCAAGCATCCTGAAACAAAAAAGATTTTTCAACTCGAAAAAGGGGCTGGTTGGAGTTACATCGCAAGATATGGTGGCCAAAGTCTTGTGCCAGATAACCTCGGGCTTGCAATATTTTTCAGATCCGAGGATATTGTGTCTTTGGGGGAAGATCCAAATGACGATTACATCATCTTTAAGAATGACCGTAACCCTGAATACTTTCTTGCCGCCGCTTGGGAACAAGAGCCAGCTGGAATCCGAAACAACAGCGATTTTCAGATCTGGCTTAGCGACACGTTGGTAGAGCTAAATACCACATCACCATAACACCTTACAGGATTGCATAATGAAAATACGCCACACTGCCGACATTGTCCGTTACAAAACGATGACAAATATGGAACTATCAGACACCTTTACCATCCGTGATTTATTTGCGCGAGGCTGTATTTCCTCTGTTTACTCGGACATCGATCGAGGCATTATTGGATCTGCAGTACCTGATAGCTCCGATCTTTTGCTCGAGACATCAGATGCCATAAGGTCAGACTTTTTTGCAGAGCGGCGTGAGATTGGCGTTATTAATATCGGTGGGAGCGGGCAGATTAAGGTAGGTGAGAAGCTGTTTCCGCTCGAGAAGCTAGATAGTCTATATATCGGGCGAGGATCAAAAGATATTGCTTTTAGTAGCAACGATCTGAGTCAGCCTGCGAAATTCTATTTTGTAAGCTATCCTGCTCACAAAAACTATCCCACTACTCACATCAAGCAGAAAAACGTGCCCAGAAAAGAAATGGGTGAGCAAAGTAGAAGCAACAAGCGCGTAATCTTTCAGTCAATCCACCCAGATAGAGTAGCTACGTGCCAGCTATTAATGGGTTTTACGATGCTCGATGTTGGAAGTGTTTGGAACACCTTCCCTCCACATACGCATCTCAGACGATCCGAGTTCTACCTCTACTTCGACCTCACAGAAGACTCTAGGATTTTCCACTTTATGGGTGAAGAGGATTCTGTAAAGACTTTGATACTAAAAAATCAAGATGTAGCTCTTTCCCCAAGTTGGTCGATGCACTGCGGAGCGGGCACCAGTGCCTACAGTTTTGTTTGGGCGATGGGTGGGGAGAACCAGGACTTTGACGATATGGATTTTATAGACTCTCAAGATCTTGCATAAATTGTCATGTAACTGTAGGCAACCGGATTTTTACGCAACAGATAGGACAATAGTGTACACTTTAATGTGGAAATAGCGGCTTTTTTTAGCGTGGCGATGTGTTGATTGTCCACACGTGTAGCTGTATCATTTAGCGAAGACAGTCAGTCTGACTAATTAGAATTTTCATTGTACAACTTAAAATGATTGAGGGGGTTCGCCGAATGGCTAAATTATTCAGCAGCATTTTCTATTTCATAAGCTTAACACTTTTTGCCTATCAAATCGTTGCACAGGAAACCTCAACCTCCAGTGCGACTGAGGTTGAAGAAATTATTGTTACCGGAGAGATACAGCGTGGTGCTCTCAGATCGCTAGAGGTCAAAAGAAATAACACGGTGATCTCTGACGCACTTTTTGGCGCGGAGATTGGCGCACTTCCAGACTTATCCATAGCCGAGTCAATGACAAGAATCACTGGAGTGGCCTCAGACAGGTATAAGGGCGGAGCTTCAGAGATGTCCATTAGAGGGATGGGTAATTTTCTTGCATACTCAACCTTTAACGGCCGAGAGATAAGCTCAGGTAGTGACGGCAGACAGGTCAATCTCTATATGTTTCCCTCTGAACTAGTAGGCGGCACCATTGTATATAAAGCGCAACAGGCAAGTTTCACCGAGGGAGGAATTGCAGGAACGATAGAACTCAAAGGGCTAAAGCCGATAGATTATGGTAAACGCCGGCTGCAGGTACAAAGTCTTTTCGGTTACAGCGAGTATGAATCACGAGTTGATGATGGCGAGAGTGTAAATACCCGCTACACCGCATCGTTTGTTGACAATTGGGAAACTGATGCAGGCAGATTTGGAATTGCTATTGGTGGTCAGCTCAGAGACGATACATCACCGGAGGAGGTATTCGTTACTAGCAGCAGCTACCGGCCTTGCATAACCCAATATGCAGAAGGCAGCGATGGGCCTGGATATTATGATAGCGGAAATTGCGAGATGTATGCGCCAGCCTATACAGACGCAGCTGGCCAGGAATTTCCTGAAGCTGTAAGATATACGTTAACCGGTGCGGCTGAGGTGGCGGCTCTCGGTGTGCCCTTCTACCTCGTGTCAAACCAGTACATCTGGAGAGCCATGAAAACCGACACGGATCGCGATTCGTTTTATACAACTTTGCAATGGCAGAATGACCAACTTGATGTGAGCATAGATTATCAATTTTCTGACAGATATGATTCAGAAGAAAGGGCTAACCTGGTTCTTGCAGATGGCAGGCGCAAAATCACTCCTCTTATGATCGCCGATAATGGAGCGCTCATGAATTGGACGGGAGAATCAAGAATTGAAAATCAGACTGTGTTCAGGACTCAGGATGAAACATTTGAGAGTTTTGGCCTCAGCTTCTCCTGGTCAAATGAGACGTTCACCCTTGATGGCGACGTTTCCTATAACAAGTCCGATAGATACAGAGATGAATACGACATGCGCATCCGAAGGAATAGCCGTGTCTACTACGAAGCAGACCGAAGAGGCACAAACGTGCCGAATTGGGTGATCAGAGAGGATCAAGCCGCCAATCTTGACTTGATGGATCACAGCATCTACGACAACGGCGCCAGAGCTAGGAGGCGTATTGAGATTAACGAAGATTATATTCACGCGGCCAAATTTGACCTCGACTATGCCATTGATGGAGACTTTCTCACTAACATAAAAACTGGTATCAGGATTTCCACCCATACCAAGATGGGAGATGATGGGATTGACTGTGAAACCGGGAAATCTAGTGATAACTGCTCTGACTTTGCACTTGTTAGTGGCAACTATGCCAGTGAAGCAGCTATCGCAGCTAGGAGAGATTCTTTTATTGTGGAGGACTTTTTTGACGGCGCAAACACTGATTTTGCACTGACTGAGTGGGCGACATGGGACGCGCTTCCACTTTACAGTGCACTGACTGGGAGTCTAGACGCTGGCTTATTTGATGCTGGAGCTAGTTCAATGTCAACTCATGACACAGACGTTACCGAGGATATCACTGCGCTCTATGCACAGGGCGACTTTTCAACGGAGCTATTCGGACTTCCAACGTCGGGAAATTTTGGTCTTAGGGTGGTACAAACGGATATAGAATCGACCGGAATCAGATCAGGATTTTCCATAACAGATAACACTGAAGACGACTTCCAGACAGTATCGGTTGTCGGAGGGAGCTTTGGTGGTGTGGAGACTAATAGTTTCACAAATGTACTCCCAAGCGTGAATATAACTTTTGAGCTAGACGAAGAAAAGCTTCTTAGGTTTGCTGCTTACAAGGCAATCGCTCGTCCGGATGTTCGGCAAATGACCGCTGCACTATCCTTGAGCGAAGATAGCCAGTTTGATTCTAATGAGGACACAATCGGGCAACTGATTAGCGCCGCCGGCAATCCATTCCTAGAGCCATTAGAAGCTACAAATCTCGATATCTCTTGGGAGTGGTACGTGAGTGATACATCATTCATGTCGATAGCCGCATACTGGAAAGAGCTGAAGACTGGCACTGCATCAACTACCGAGCAACTATCGATTGATGTTGATGGCACGCCCTCCGTGGTATCTGTGATACGAAATGGTAATTCTGATGAGTCGAGCAACCTTTCAGGTATAGAGTTCACCGGAAGACACACATTCTCTCTAGCACCTGCGCCTTTTGATAAGCTAGGAATCGAAGCAGGATTTAATATTGCAGACTCCGACTATGAAACACCAGACCCTTCGGCCGTCGGGGGATCCGCTTACCCAATGGCAAATTTTGTAGACCCCGCAAATCTTGTAGGTTTTTCTGAGGACTCAATGCATGCCATGTTGTTTTGGGAAACTAAGGATATAAGCTTAAGACTCTCTTACTATGAGCGCTCAGAATATTTTAAAGACTTTAGGCAAGGCCCACTTCGATACGCTGGGGATCAGGGGTTTCTCAATTTTTCAGCATCCTATGACTTGAACAAGAATTGGGAGCTTCGCTTCCAAGGCTTGAATTTATTGGATGAGCCTAATGTCATGAGCCGGCCACTCCGCAATCAGGTCGCTCAATCTGATTACAGTGGAGCGAGATACTTTGTCGGTGTAAGAGGTAGATTCTAAAAGATTAATCGGGGGGGGGAGTGATTCGTGTTGAGACACTCACCCCCGGGGCCTCCCTCAACCTAACATCCGTGTTATGGGTTGTATCAAGCTGGCAATTTTACTATGACGATGCCACTGAAGTTTAAATTCCCGATTTATTTCTTGTTAATATCAGCATGCGTGGTTGTCCTCCAAGGAGCACTAGCGGAACAAAAAAATGTCTCAGCTATTGCTTTGGATAGATGTGCCGAGCATGAGGTGAATGAACCCAACTTATTTATTTGGAGCCATAAAAATCTCAGGGTTTCAAAAGACTCTCTACATATCTCATCATCATCTGAACTTGAAAAATCCTATAAGGCACTACTTAAGCGGGCAGATCGGGCAATTGGCGAAGGCCCCTTTAGTGTCATTTTTAAAACGTCCCTACCACCAAGCGGCAGTAAGCATGACTACTACAGCATTGCGCCCTATTGGTGGCCAAATCCTAATACCAAAAACGGTCTGCCTTACATCCAGAGGGATGGAGAGCGAAATCCAGAGAGTAAATCCTCGGCTAGCGACAGGGTTCCTCTTGCTCACCTTAGCAATAATGTATCCACTTTAGCACTTGCTGCCTATTTTAGTAATGACAAGAGGTATGCAAAAAAGGCGTCAGAACTAATCCGAGTCTGGTTTTTAGATAAAAAGACTCGAATGAATCCAAACTTGAACTACGCACAGGCAATTCCCGGCATAACGCCCGGAAGGGGTATAGGAATCATTGACACATACAGCTTTGTCCAAGTAGTCGACTCGATTGGTATACTTAGCTACCTTGACCAACTCTCAACAAAACAGGTTGAGGCTTTGAAGCAATGGTTCACAGAGTATACACTATGGCTGATCACCAGTGAGCATGGAAAAGAAGAACGCCGAAAATCCAATAATCACGGCCTGTATTACGACGTGCAAGTTGCTATTTTCTCCGCATTCGCAGATGACTTTACAGCACTGCGCGCAATGATCGATAGTGTAAAACGATACCGCATCCCCGGCCACATCAATCGAAAAGGTCAGATGCCCCATGAATTGAAACGAACTCGCTCATTTCACTATACCTCATATACTCTCCGAGGATTTTTCGATGCAGCAGATCTGGGTAAATGCATTGGTGAGGATCTGTGGAATTTTAAGACTAAGAGAGGCGTGGGAATTAAATTAGCTATTGATTATCAAGCCGATTTTGCTGGGAAACTTGGAAATTGGAGGTTCAAAGAAATCGGTTCATTTAATACCAAAACATTTTATTCAAACCTACTACGTGCTGAAGATGCTTTTGGCGATGGAGAATATGAAAAGAAAGCTCGCCACTATAAACAGGCGAATAACGATTCATTGTCAAGGCTGCTTTATCCAAAAACCCTTCTTCAGTAGTAGGTAAACTGAAGACAGATTGTTTCAATAATATTTTGTGCACGTCCATCATTACGTGTCCATTGGGGAGCCAACCATGATTCAGAAAGGGCTCACAGCTTTACCGCTAATTTTGATTTTGGGCGTTTTGCTTGTCTTTTTACCTGATGTTTCAGGTAGTGAGGAGGATCCAAGGATCATCATCATAAAAGCGGACGATGTTAGAAAAAGGACAGTCAACTGGGATAAATTTTTTGCGGTTTCAAGATCCAGAGGTGTGCCAGTGTCTGCCGGGGTCGTATGTGATTCAATCGAAGAAAATGAATTACAGTACAGTAACTGGATTAGGGCAAATCATGAATCAGGATGGGTTGAATTCTGGAACCATGGATATAACCATAAGCGCTGGAAGGGAGAAAATGGACTGAAATTTCATGAGTTCAACAGAACAGGGTATGACCATCAAAAAAAGCATTTTGAAACATGCCAGCGGTTGCTCAAGGATGTGCTGGGACAGGAGCCAATTGCCTTCGGTGCGCCATATAATGCGATGGACGAGGACACATTAAAAGTAATCCACGAAAACAATAACCTTCATCTGATTTTTTCTTATACAAACAAACATACTTCCAGGCTAAATGCGCTGATGGTGATTCGAGGAGAGCAGGATGGCACTGGTAAACCAAATTTTAAAAAGTTCGTCTCTGCTTACAAGCAAAACGCCGACATTCGATTTACGGCGCTCCAGTTTCATCCAAATGCTTTTACCGAGCATGCATTTGAGGAATATGTTCAAATCATCGAATTTTTGAAAAGAGAGGGATGGAAATTCTATTTGCCTAGTGACTATGTAGATCAAAAAAAAATACTATGAAAGACATTTAGAACAGGTAAAGTTTGCGGACAAACACCAATGGGTACTTTTTTTAAAATAGATTTCCTGATCAGCGAACGAACCGTACCAAATTGCAAAAATTTTGCAAAAGCATGTATCTGCACCTTATTACTTATTTTGTTATCGGGTTGTAAAGAGCATAGCAATCCCATCGTAAAGATTGATGGTAATCGGCCTAACATTCTTTGGATTATCAGTGAAGACCATGGCCCTATGATCGGTGCATTTGGAGACTCTCACGCAACTACTCCGGTTATTGACGCATTTGCCAGTAAGAGCATCATTTACACGAATGCTTTTTCTGTGGCTCCGGTGTGCGCTCCTGCAAGGTCAACACTCATAACGGGTATGTATCCAACTTCCATAGGGACACACAATATGAGGAGTTTTGGTAAAATCTCTCCAAAAATTACATTTTTCACAAAATATCTGCGGAAAGCTGGTTATTACACTGCGAATATTGGTAAACATGATTTTAACATGATCGCTCCCGAGGGGGCTTGGGACGAAACAAACAACAATAACCGAGTGCAAAATTGGGATAGAACGGCATACTTCCGAGAAACTAATGGTGAGCAGCCGTTCTTCTCCATTATCAACTTGTTCAATTCCCATGAAAGTCGCGTAAGGCGTGACATGGAAAATCAGACTCGAGATTTATCCAGCACTAAGCATAATCCAGACGCCCTAACAATACCATCGTATTACCCAGATGCGCTGCAAATTCGGCAAGTAATGGCGCAATATTATGACAATGTAGGAGACATAGATTCAGCCTTATCTGGAATCTTGGAGACATTAGTTTCAGACGGTCTTGCCGAAGACACGATAATATTCTTTTTTTCAGATCATGGTACAGGTGTACCTCGATCAAAAAGATCCCCTTACAACTCTGGACTGCATGTACCATTAATTATTCACGTACCTCAAAAGTTTGAGCATCTCACTAACCTTGCGGCGGGCACAAAAACTGATGAAATTGTCTCGTTTATCGACTTTGCCCCTACAGTACTAGCCCTCACTAATGAACAAATTCCTAGTCACTTCCAAGGGACTCCTTTTCTTCTCTCAGGTAAAAATAGCGAGACTGAACATGCGTTTGGATTTCGTGATCGAATGGATGAACGATTCGACGTTGTCAGGACGGCTAGAAATCGTCGTTTTCACTATATCAAGAACTTTATGCCTCACCAACCCCATGGACAATACATAGACTCGATGTATCGATCCCACGAGGTAGCGCGCGTTTGGACGAGCGCAACCCAAAATGGGTCACCACCAGCTATCCAGTCGAGTTTCTTTTCTGAGAGGCCCAATGAAGAGCTTTATGACATAGTGGTCGATCCCTTCGAGACAAATAACTTAGCGGATGATCGAGAGTACGAGGATATACTTATAGGAATGCGGATGGCGACAGTCGAGTGGATGCAAGAAATCAGAGATATCGGTCTCATCGCAGAATCGGAATTACCGAAAAAATCCGCTCATAGTTCTGTTTATGATATGGGGCAAGATTCATCGACCTATAATTTTGAACAGACTCTTAAAATTGCCGAACTTGCTAGCCAAAAGAACATAAGTAATATTTCTGAGCTTATCGCCGCTACCAAGCATAACAGTGATACTGTTCGTTTTTGGGGGACACTTGGGATCATGGCTCTTCAACAGGATGGAAAAGATGCTCTTCCGTCATTACGTCCTTTGCTAAAAGATGCCAGCATCGCGGTAAAGGTAAATGCTGCAGAAGCGATGTGCCACTTAAACAAATGCAGCGACTCTCTTAAGGTGCTAGAAAACGTTTTATTGAATGAATCAGGGGCGGCGCAGCTTCGTGCAGCGGTGGCACTGGACAATCTCGACGAAAAAGTTGCGCCGATACTACCGGCGATAAAGAAGCTTACTGCAGATTATCAAGCCATCAAGTTCCACACAGGGAGGCTACAAGCCGAGGAAAACATTAATAATCCAGATATCCTGCGGCTGATGTACATCTCATACATCAAACGTGTACTGAAAAAGCTCCTCTCTGATCTTAAAAATGCTACAAGATTTCAGTGAAGCCATAGAAGGCGTCTCAGTGAGAAACCTGATCTCGTTGCTGAACTAGTGGTTGTTGTTTACTCTAAGTGCTTATTTTGAAAATTAAATGAGTCTATAAATTCCTCAAGGATATTGGAATCACAGCAGGATGAATGAAGGTCAAATGGCGGAAAACACGAATGGATAGACAGGTTTTAAACATTTTAATTATCGCCATAATTCTTTTTTTTCTTTTCATCCCCGCGTCGGCAAATAAAATCCCAATCTCCTTAAACCAACCTCTCCGGTCGGCGAAAATCTACAAATTAGATTCACAGCAGGACTATGAAAAAGCGAAAAGCAGGATCTTTAACGGAGGTGATCAAATTTTATTCAAGAGAGGCCTCACTTTCAAAGGTGCGATATCCCTGAGACGCAGTGATTTACATCCTGATGTTGTGATTAAGGTTGGAGACTTCGGTGATGAGCAACAAGCCAGACCAGTAATTTATGCTGATGCCCCGAAAATGGGTACCCTTGACATTCGCGATTCAGGGGGCTGGATCATAGAAAATCTTGAGCTCATTAATAACTCTGAAAATCATCGTGAGCGACATGGCGTTTACATCTCAGCTACAGACAGTGGTACACACAGCGATTTCATAATACGCAACAATATCATCCGAGACGTTGCTGGAGAGCCAGGTAACAAAAATAATGGTGGCATTATTATTCGAGTTTGGGGCAGAAATAAACCAACACGATTTAGTGATATTTTGATTGAAAACAATCAGATAAGAGACATCAGCGGGGTTGGAATTCGAATTAAATCTCCATGGGAAATTGACCCAACAGACCCTCGCCGTAAAAAAAGTAATGCGATTGGTCGGTATGCCTTCCAAAACGTAGTCGTTCGGAAAAATCAAATAAAAAACACCACAAAAAATGCACTTATCGTTGCCAGCTCTGATAAACCTCTCATCGAATACAACATCATCGGACCCAACATATCGACCGAGGCAACCGGAAACTCTTTATTCGTATTCGCGACCGACGACGCCCTTGTCCAACACAACGAAGCATTCGGGAACATTGGACCCGCAATTGACAAAGATAGATGTGGTTTTGATGCCGACTACAACTCTCGAAATTCGGTGTTTCAATTCAACTATTCTCATGATAATAATTGTGCATTTGCAATTATGTGCAGGTATCAGGTTGGCTTAAAAATTCGCTACAACGTCAGCCAAAATGATAAATATGGATTTTTCTTTTATGGATTTCCAACGGAAAAAGGACTTGTCAATGCAAAAATTTACAACAACACAATGTATAGTGAGCACAGAGATATGCACATGTTTATGAACTTCGATCCTATGAAACAGCGAATTCCGATAAATTCTGAGTTCCGGAATAATATCTTTGTCTTTGCAAGAGAAGGAGCGACATGGGGAGCGGAACCACTCGAAGAATTAGGTAACCAGTTCAGTGACAATCTTGTGTTTGGCCTAGTTGAGCCTAACCACAGGGGGCCGTCGATATTTCCTCTGTTCCGAGATGCTAACGGAATTAAATCAAATGTGGACATGACAGATCCAGGGGCCCTCGATGCTTATAAACTATGCGAGCAAACTTGGCTGAGCTCACAGAGCGGAGTAAGCGATAATGTTGGTGCGTTTCCTGGCGTAGGGATCGACTGCGATGATATCCCACAGCATAAACGAATCAGTAAGCCCCGATAAATCTATATTATTGGCCCATGTAATACTCAGTAAGCCGAAATCTTTCCTCGAGTTCGGGTCCCGCATCGCCGCCCTCCCTCCCAAGGATCTGCCAGTAAGCTCGATCTTCACGCCAAGGTTGCCAACTTCCATTACCGATTAGTTCTTTACCATAGGCAAAACGGCTCCAATTTTCATGATAATGTCTTTGTAATATTCTTCTTTTTTTGTCCTCGACACGCGTCCATAAAGCGGTATTATCCCACCCATGGGGGGTACCCAACTCTTTATCGTTCCTAGTCACTAACCCCGCATCCGTGTAAAAAGTATATACTTTGGCCAATGTATTTTTGTGAGCAGATGCAGATAATTTAGCAGAAACTAGAAATCTCATGTCCCCGATAAATCGTTTGAAAGCGATTTCTTCTTGCATTGCAAAATCTTTAGCATACACATTGAGGAGCCTCTCAATGTTTGCTTTTAACCAAGAATCATATCTTTCATAAGAATATGCGTAACCCTCATAACTCATCGCACCTGTCATGTAAGCGTCAAGAGAATTACCGCAACCTGCATCCTGAATGCACTTGAAATGATCTACTTTTAGTGAAGTCCCATCGATAATAGGGAGGGTACGAAATTGACTACTTACCAGAATTTGAGGATCGAGCTCTCTTAAAAATTTTAACGATTCGTCTCCGTCTAACCCTATGCTTTTGAGAACTCTAGCCGTATGATCCTCACCAATCTCCTGGGGAAATCCATAGGCATCATTCTTAATTAAATTAGCAAGATTTTTTTTGATCCTAAGAGGTGACGCTATATAACTACTTTTAGCAATAGCCTTTTTGAAAAGGCCTGCAGCATCCGGGTGGGCCGTCAGCAGGTCAACCGACAATGCTCCCGCTGAGCTACCAAATATTGTCACATTATCAGGGTCACCCCCAAAGTCGTTGATGTGTCTGCGTACCCATCGTAATGCAGAAAGCTGATCTAAAATACCGAAATTGGGGTCATTCGTCTCTAGTGCAGGGTGCGCAAAAAAACCGAGTGGTCCCAAGCGATAGTTTAATGAAACAACAACTACCCCATATCGAGCTAACAAATCTCCCAAAATATTACCATTACCGTTCCTAAATGCACCCCCATGAATCCAAACCATGACGGGATAATTACCGTTAGGATTTGGGGTCCAAACATTAAGATATAAGCAATCCTCATTGACCTCACTTCCATATCGAATGTAAGACAGATTTTTTTGTGAGAATGGATGGCAACTTGCAGAGAATGTCTGTTTATTCAGCGTCAGTTCTGGATCTAAAATTTTGTCCAAAGGTGGTCTCCATCGAAGGCTACCTACAGGAGCCTCCGCATAAGGGATGCCCAATGAAAGGTATACACCGGTCGCTGTCTTGGGAAACTCAACCGATTCTGCAGAACTTACAGCGAAGAACAAACCCCCAAAAAGACCAATGTAGAGCTTGAAAGTTTCGAGGCCTCTGCCAGAGTAAACTCTGTTAAAGAACATCACAGCTTCTCATCCATGATCTTGTGAAATAATTGACCTACGCAGGATTTTAATTGTCATCGACTAATGCAAATTACTAGTAATGTGTGTTTCAAGATTGAAATATAATAATGACGCTTGTTCAAGGACCCGCTAACTCATTGTACCAGCCACGCAGCACCCCAAACGCAGCTTTAAAATTGCCCTCAGGTGAAATAATCCCCTTTCTATTCCAATACTGCTGGAACTGGCCATGCATGCGACGAGGAGATTTGAAATCCTTTAAAATCCATGGAGAAAGACCGTCTAGACCGTCGATATTTCGGCACATCTCTATATTAGCTTTATAATATTCGGCCTGGTAATCCTCAGAGAACTTTGCAAGGTTATCGTCTCGGTAACCATATAAGGCACCAGCACCAAACTCGGAAAACAGAAATGGTTTATCCTTTGGGAGTTCCCATTTGATTTTGGCTACGTCCTCCAGTTTCATATCAGAGTACCACCCCTGATACGTATTTACAGACACAACATCAATGTACCGAGCCAATGAATCGTCTATAACATATACTCGGCGACCATCTTTGTTCTTGGGTTTAGCTTTATGCAAAGCCGACGTGATCAGCCTGGTGTCGTCGACCTCTCGGATGTCGGTAATAAGGGTCCGAAGGAAGGAGGTTCGCTCCTCAAGCGCTGCTCCCTTCTTATTTCTCTTAGTTTCATTCGCGACACTCCATAGTATTATCGATGCCCGATTCTTATCTCTAATAATGTTGTCACTCTGCATCTTGCGAGCTAAGGCAAGCGTCTTCTTGTTCCCAAAATCCATGTCCCAATATACGGGGATCTCACTCCACACTAACAGACCCAACTCGTCGGCAACACGGGTTGTTATGTCAGAGTGAGGATAGTGTGCAAGACGAACAAAGTTCGCTTTCAGGTCTTTTTTCGCGATACTCAGGAGGGCTCGCGCGCTACTTGTGTTAATTGCCCTGTTGGGAGTTGCCCCAAGAGCCTCCTCGTGGATAGAAATCCCACGCAGGAAGATGGGCTCTCCATTTAGTAAAAGTTCTCCGTCGACACTTTCTATAGTCCTAAACCCAATTCGGTCCGAAACTGTCTCATCGGCTGTTGAAATTATGACTTCGTACAAAATCGGACTAAGGGGTGCCCAAAATTTCATATCCTCAGGGGTTTTTACCTCTACTGTGACCTTGCCATCAGCATTGGTAATTCCGCTAACCATAACCCCAAGCTCTGGAATTCGAACAGTGACCTCCCGACGATTTATCCTATCACCACTGAGTGAAACATTAGCTTTTATAACGTCAGAGGATTCAAGCTGTATGAAGTATGTCGAAATGTATGTGTTGGGAACTTCCACTAAGTGTACATCCCTTGTGATGCCGCCAAAGTTCTTCCAATCGGTTACCGGGGTGGGTACTGAATCGTCCTCATGCTCCGAATCGACCCCAATTACCACAGAATTCCGACCAACCTTGAGATTGTCGGTCACATCAAACGCAAATGGAGTGAAACCACCCTCATGCTCTCCAACTTTTTTACCGTTAACGTAGACATAAGATTTGTAATTCGCGGCACCGATATGTAAGAGGTACCTCTCATCATCTACCTTGGATAGCTGCACCTCCTTTCGAAACCACACCAGGCCCTCATACAAGGCCATCTCGGCAACCTGTCCATTCCAGTCTCCCGGAACAGACATGTAGGGCGAGTTATCAAAGCTATATTCCATCATCTTGTGAGGAGAGACATTGACCCTGTCTAAAAATACCGCCTTTGGCTCACTTTTAGATTTTAATAACGCAGTCTTGTAGGGGTCTATGATGTATCGCCACTCACCCGACAGATTTTTAGACTCGCGAGCACCTACGTTTATGAGTAAACCGGAGTATCCAAATGGAGCCGCCGCGCTCGCCGGTAGCGACAATGCGAATGAAAAATACAGAGAAAACGAGAGGAGGAGCAACTGTCGACGCATCATTATTGCCATCAAATTTCTCACGGCGCATTCCAATGAAACTAAAATCATGCTTTAAAGACGGTGTAGCGGTTGTTACACCACCACACCGAAATTAAACCCAATCAAAACTTGTAACGGATTCCAGCCTTGTATATCCGACCATAGTAACGGATCTCGCGAATGCGCTCTTCAACGCCTTGATATTCAGTTCTACGTTCATTAGTAATGTTAAATATTTCAAGCTTAGTGCTGAGGTTTTTCATCGGTTTCCATTGAAAGCGCACATCCAATTTCGGGTACGCGGCTATCATGCGATCATCTCCGGTGAATGTACTTGAGCTAGCCCGCACGAAATATTCGCTTCTGTTTCTATATTGTATGGAAAAGGCCCAGTTGTCTTTCTCGTATCCTGCTTTTAGATTCATCGTGTTTTTGGACACGCCTACAAGCGGAAGGTCATTCCCCGCCGAATCTTTTGCCCCAGACGCACTTGTGTCAACATAGGTTACGTTTGCTTGGACAAAGACATCCCGCATCCAATTATCCATGAAATTGAAGTTCTGAATCAAGCTAGCCTCAAATCCATCAAAGGAAGCTCCCTCTGAGGAATTTAGTTTGTCTTCGATCAACACAGGAATACCGGCCGCATCCAAGCACTCGTCGCCAACCCTTGACAAGTTTCCTGTAATAATCCCAGAGAAGTCGTATACATCCAGCTGGGTAAATCCACTCAGGTCCGGAGGACAGTGCTCATAGTCCACTGTCTTGTCGGAAACATCCTTGCGAAAGTAAGCGAGGGAGAAAAAGCTACCGGCACGATTATACCATTCCAGTGAGAGATCATAGCTGTCTGCGGTAAATGGCACAATAGCGGCGCTGTTTAGGTCAATATCAACGCTTTCTACAATTGAATCAGCCTCATCTGCATATCTAACCCTCGCGGTTGAATTCGTCCTATAACTAGAAGCGTTTGGACGGGTGATATTCTCTGAATATGCGAGCCGAAATAGGATGTCGTCCTTGATATCAAATATCAAATTCAAAGAGGGGAGTGTATGCGAGAATTCCTGACTCGCTGTGCTAAAAAGATCTTCCGCAAGAAGATCACTCTGGGTAACTGAGCTAACCTCCCGTTCAGTGCTCACATAGCGAAGACCAAAGTTTCCCCTTACTGGGAGGGGTAACTCGAGATCATGCCCGTCAAACTTCACCATGGCATATACAGCCGTCACATCTCGTTGCGCGTCGAAACTCCTGTTGATGGTGTCTGTATTTACTGGCAGTCCCCCAAATGTATCACCCGTAATTTCTGTGGCACTTAGGATATCATCCATAACCATTCGCCAATCTGGTACCCAATAATTAGTCACACCTGTTAGGTTACCCTCAAAGAAGCCATCATTGTTATTTCCGATGTGAGGACGCATCACACCGAGGTCATCTATCGCATCATATACAAAGTCTCTACTTGTCCATCGTGGATATCGCTGACTACGCTCATAACTCCTCCATTTTCCGCCCACCTGGGCGACCTTGATGAAAGGTCCATCCACGAAATTTGTCAAATCAAATTGAGCTGCTACCTCTGATTCTTCGCGGTCTCTTCCATCACAACAACCATAAAACTGTGTCCGAGCCGTGGTGGGTGGGCTATTGCTTCTCACACTATCTCCATAACTCCAC
Organism: Porticoccaceae bacterium; assembly: GCA_902562425.1. Taxonomy (GTDB): domain Bacteria; phylum Pseudomonadota; class Gammaproteobacteria; order Pseudomonadales; family Porticoccaceae; genus TMED48. The sequence continues at coordinate 69,828 of CACETF010000010.1, forward strand.
TGATTAATATCCGAGAAATCACCCTCAACCATCTCAACGCGAAAGGAGTCAACATCCCCCGCACCACTATGCATACGCAAAATCACTCCATTATCATCATGGTCATTGATGTTTCGCCGGGAGTTTACCGCCCATCGGTCCTGCGTACCTCGAGTTGAGTGCAGAGTACCCTTTGCCTTCCATTTTTCATTTGACCATGTGACATCTCCTGTAATTGCGTAGCTAGTGCGCTCATCATCAAAAGCGCGATTCTCAGAATCAATCTCCGGCTGGTTGAATAACACTTGAGTTGCGGTTTCACCGAAGGTACCGCCATCGATCGTCCTCTGAACAGTCATACTTTGCGCACGCCTAAACCTTAGCTGATCCATAATATTAAAGTCTTCTAAAAACGTGTAGATTCCTGTAACTCCCATGTTTAAATTATCATTTGGCTGAAATTCCAGACCAAACGCTGCAGATATCTTGTCCCCCTCGTTTTGACGGGAATAGACACGGGCATCAATAGGTGTGTAAAGGTCAGCTAACCCATCACCGTCTGTGTCTTCGTCATCGTAGTTGGTGATCTTAGCTAAATCGGTACGCTGCTTGCGATCAGACCAAGAGATGGCACCCATGACACCAACAGTTTCATTATTGAACTTATTGGCGAAAGCTAAATTGGCATTTGGCTCCGCAACGCCTGGGAGAGTTTCGAAGTCCATACCACTGTAAAAGGTGACAAAGGGATTTTTAAACGCCAATGGGCGTCTTGTCCTCATATTTATGATACCACTTAAACCACCCTCATCATATGCTGCTGTTGGAGTTTTAATAACCGACACACCGGAGACAATATCCGACTGAAACATACCATATACAAAACCACTTACGGGATTTCCAGAGGCAAGGTATTGGCCATTAAAAAGCGTGCTCGAATAAGTTTTTGGCAGACCTCGAACCCGAATCTCACCCTCTCGACGCTCTCCCCCAGCCCCTGCATACTCGAGCTGGACTCCGGTTATCCCACCAATTGCCTCAGCCAGATCCATATCAGGAAACCTACCGATACCCTCGGCGGAGACTCCATCCATAATAGAATCTGAGTAACGTTTTGCGTTAACCATGAGCTCCAGCGACTGCTTAATGCCGATAGAGATAATTTCGTCAACAATTTCGTTTGAATCTGCCGAAGAAGCCTCATCCTGTGCCAAAGTCGATTGATTGATGAAAAGTGCGATGAAGAATGTGCAAAAGTAAAGCACTATGTTTTGAGATAATTTTGAAGCGCGCGACGAATCGCCCGGTAAAGATACCCTCATTTGTAACCCCCTCTTTAATCCCTGAACCATTTTTTGATTACGGAACTTGTTATATAAAACCTATTTAAATGTAAAGTTTAAATTTTCCAAGCATGTTGGTCAAGACAACTATTTGAGGCACATTAAAAGACAAAGTCCGCCAGAAAAGTTGTGGTTAGGAACCAGGATATAAGGGAAAGACTTTCTGATATAAAAATTGATGCAGACAAAGCAGAGTGCTACATTTAAGACTTATTCATTAAAATATGGACTCAGCAAGTTACAAAAATGAGTATTTTTTCTTCTCTTGGAAGTTTTACTTTTAGCCGCAAGATGATCTTCTTTCTAGTACCTTTATGTGATCTCACATACTCTGATGCGCCACATCTGGGTATGGGTGCAAGATCGGGAGAAATCACCGAAAACTCAGCAATCGTCCAGATCCGGTTAACAAAATCATTTGGACAAGAGAGGAACTTTGGCATTCCCGGGAAAGCCGGAAAAGCGCGGATTCATCTCAGCACCAACGATGAGATGTCAAATGCGATTATAACTGGCTGGCAAGATGCATCGGAGGAAAATGACTATTACCTGCAATACCACATATCTGATTTGAAACCAAAACAGCGGTATTTATATCGGGCTGAAATCAAAGAAGGTGATGCTACGCCAAGCCAAATGTCCGAAATATTCTCATTTAAAACCGCACCCGAAAGTACTGACCGGAACGAAATTATTTTTCAGGTTACCACTTGCCAATCCGCTCACGGGCTTCCGACTTACACGCTGATGCAGCGACAGAAGCCCGACTTTTTAATTTCTGCAGGTGACACTGTTTACTACGACAGGTACGACGTTCGCTCGAAAGAAGAGGCTTATTGGCTTTATCAAAAACAGTATGGCACTCCCTTCACAATCAATTACCTTGCTCATATACCAGCGTATTTTATGAAAGATGACCATGACTACCGCTTTAATGACGCAGATCCATTTTCAAATCATCCAGTTAAGTTTCAAAAGCACAAAGATGAACCAAATGGCTTGAACCCAGACTTTAACCGAGCCGACAATACTTATCTGACTCATGAAGAGGGCATTGAGGTTTTCAAGCAAGTTTTTCCATCCAGTGATCTGCCTTATCGAACCTTCCGATGGGGTAAAGGTATTCAGATCTGGTTATTGGAGGGGCGCGATTTTAGGTCAGATAACAAACTTCCAGATGGCCCAAAAAAAACTATCTGGGGAAACACTCAAAAGGCTTGGCTTAAAAAAACTCTCCTACAAAGCGATGCAGACTTTCGTCTCGTTGTCAGTCCGACACCACTTATCGGACCCGACAAGCCAAACAAAATTGATAATCATGCCAACGCAAATGGTTTTATGCATGAGGGAAGGGCTTTTTTGGATTGGATGATAAAAGAGCAGCTGCATCTGAACACATTTTTAATAACAGGCGACAGGCACTGGCAATATCACTCAATTTATAATGATACAGTCCATGAGTTCTCTAGCGGCCCAACGAGTTTCTTCAAGGTTCATCGTGTCCCAAAACCCAAAAGTGGCGTTATTAAACAGCCTTATAATGGCCCCATAGGTGGGTTTATGTCAGTAACATACAAAGACATGGAGCTTTCATTCATCCACTACGATGAGCGAGGTCGCATGCAAAATACACAGAGCTTTCAAAGAAGTGTTACCCATTAGACTCCAAATTGAAATGTGATAAGGTTTGTTGGACATTCGTCATTACTGCCTCTGGCCGAATATTCCTCCTTATTTTTTAGGAGTAATGTTGCTTTCTTACAATTTTACAAAGGAAACCAAATTAGTAATTGAATCAAATCTTCAGATATAGACGCTCTAAGTCGTTCTCTCTCTGCTAATACACAAAAATATAATCTCTCACACAATCCCCCATAAGTTAGCAAAAGACAATACCAAATCCGTGTTTTATAGTTTGGAGTAAGCCAAAGCGCTAGTAAATTTTTGTAATGAAGCATAATTCCAACTGAACTTTTTTCTTCAGTTAGTTAGATGACAGTATAACGCTCAGTTACAACGATTTATTGCTCCAGCATGGCCAATTACCTGTTCTGCCAATCTAGAGGCATAGACAGACGCTTGAACAACATCATCTGTTTTGAAGTAACAAGATAGGAATCCACCATTAAATGCATCTCCCGCGCCGGTGGTATCAACAACTCGTCGGATTCTCTTAGCTTGGCAAAACTGGTTGCTTTTACCATCGAATGCGAAGCATCCTTCAGCGCCCAATTTTATTACACCTGCACTTACACCAAAATTAATAAGCTTTCTCGAGAGGTCTTCAGCAGAGGTATCCCCAAATAATTTTACTTCGTCCTCCAATGTTGGTAAAGCAATGTCAGTCAGCTGCCACGCTTTCTGTAAAGCTCCTGTCGCTTGTTCTGAAGAAGCCCATAATGACGGTCGAAAGTTCGAGTCAAATGCCACGATGGTCCCACTAGCCCGAAAATCTTCGATAACTTGAAAAAAAATAGAGCGAATATCATTTTGCATTAGAGCAAGTGTGATTCCTGAAAAATATATACAGAATGGTTTGCTAAGTGAGCTAAGACAATTAATAAAGTCGATTGAGTTTAAAAAGTGTTTTGCTGCCGACTCACCTCTCCAATAGTGAAAACGTCGCTCACCTTTTTTGTCAGTTTTGATAATGTATAGCCCCGGTAGATCACCATCCAATATAACCACCTTTGAAGTGCCTATCCCATCGTCTCGCCAGCATTCAAGCATCTGCGCACTAAACTCATCGTCTCCAAGCGCTGTCAGAAAATCAACATCAAATTGAGGCCCCAACCCATGTCTTAAACTATAAGCAGTGTTGTATACGTCGCCAGCAAACTGGAAGCCTCTATCTAACAACCGTTCGTCTGTTATCTCGATCATGCACTCTCCAATGCATATAATTTTCTTCTTCATAACAATATTTCCAGCAATTCTTAATCAAGAGTTATTCCCCTCAAGGGGAACAAAACACGCTTTGACAGTCTCAAAATCATGGTCACTGTGGTCAATCTTGACTATTACAAAAAAACCTCTTTTGCGCTGCTACCCGCTCAGAGCAGTATGACCATTTTAATAACGTCTTTTTCAAACAGATCTGAAAATTTACTCAAACCGAAATAAACCACAATGAACCAATGATCGAGCCGAATTGAGTTTATCTTCTGAAGAGTATCCATCATTTCAGACCTAGCAAACGCAACAAGTCTTCCATGAAACAAGTGGCCCTTGCTCAGTGAACCGGGCGGCGAATAGGATAACTTGTTCACGTTTTCATCATTTAAAATTTGTGAGATTGCCCGCAAGTTACTGTTCCACCTTGTAAGCATCCTTGGGAAGCCGATATGCAAGATCCTTTGCCAAAAGGAGCGCCTGATCCTCGCTGAGCCTTCGCTGTACTACCCAGCCAGCCAAAAATTGACAATCGATGCGCCGAGCAAGGTCATGGCGCGCGGGGATCGAAAATAATGCGCGGGTATCATCATTGAAGCCGACAGTGTTGTAGAATCCCGCGGTCTCTGATACCTGCTGACGATATCTCATCATCCCCTCCGGACTGTCATGAAACCACCAAGCTGGTCCAAGTCTTAAGCATGGGTAATGTCCCGCTAAAGGAGCCAACTCCCTAGAATAAGTAGATTCATCGAGCGTAAAAAGTATTACAGACAAAGAGGACTCGTTGCCAAACCGTTGCAGTAGAGGTTTTAACCCCTCCACAAATTCCATTGGAATTGGAATATCTGCTCCTTTGTCCTGACCGAAGCGATTAAATAATTGTTTATTATGATTTCGTGACACACCCACGTGAAGCTGCATCACCAAACCATCGTCGAGGCTCATTGCTGCCATCTCCGTCAGCATTTGACCTCGAAAGTACTCTTTTTCCTGAGCATCCGCATCTCCCCTCAAGCATTTTGCAAACAACTTTTGACATTCAATATTGGACAGGTCCGATGTGTGTGCAGAGGGATGGCCATGATCAGTTGCGGTAGCTCCATGACTTTTAAAAAATTCACGTCGATTCTTTAACGCAGAGAGGTAACCATTCCATGTTGTAGCCTCTTCACCAGTAATTTCCGACAATCTAGCAACATTATCAAAAAACCCCGGACAATCAGGATCTGTAACGCTATCCGGTCGAAATGTTGGGACTACACGATGTCCAAATCCTGCTCGAGCAATATTCTGATGAGACTGAAGAGAATCTAGCGCACCGTCAGTTGTTGCAAGAAACTCTATATTAAATCGATCCAGAATCGCTCTCGGTCTAAGAGCATCCATCTTTAATTGGTGTGATATTTTCTCATAATACTGTTGCGCGGTTTTAGCACTCAGTACATCCCTGAGACCGAAAACCTCATAAAACACGTAATCGAGCCAAATTCTGGTCGGCGTGCCCTGAAAGAGATAGTAGTAATCAGCGAATATCCCCCACGCCTCGAGCGGACCCACTTTGCTCTCATTTCCAGCAATAGGGATTCGAAGTGACTCAAGAGACACACCCTGACTGTAGAGCATCCTAAAGATATAATGATCAGGTACAATCAACAAATCGGTTGGATTATCAAACACCTTGTTATCTGCAAACCAACGAGGCTCAGTGTGACCATGAGGACTTATAATTGGTAGTGACTCCACCTCAGTAAAGAGACGCCGAGCAACTGACCGAATCTCTCCAGTTTGTCCAAGAAACCTATCGGGATACAGATGTAAAACTTCACTCATCAGTGTTATTCCCTATTCCCTATTCCCTTTAAAAATTGACCCGACATCTAATCCACAATGAAACCGGCAATCCAAGCTTACCCATCAACCCCAGAAATAGCCCTGCTCACACCTCGTAATTCAGCAAGGCCCTTCATCCGACCGCAAAACGAATATCCGGGTCGAATGTTGCGGTTGCCAAGCTCACTGGCCATGGTATGCCCATGGTCTGGACGCATTGGAATTAGTTGTTTTTTTCCAGCTCGATTTTGTTTTCGCTCTTGCGTGATAAGCTCTTTGACAAGGCTAACCATATCAACCATGCCATTAAGATGCTCTGACTCATGAAAGGAACCGTTTGGTTGACGGATAATATTTCGCAAATGAACAAAGAAGATGTTAGCACCGAATTCTCGAACCATGCTCAACAAATCATTATCAGCTCGTGTCCCCAGCGATCCAGAGCAAAAAGTAATACCATTGGACGGACTTGGAAAGACATCGAGGATGCTTTTGAGGTCGTCCGCCGTTGAGACAACACGGGGCAATCCAAAAAGACTAAAAGGCGGATCATCAGGATGGATAGCCATGCGAACGCCTGACTCCTCCGCTACAGGAATAATCGATTCCAAAAATTCATGCAAGTTTGTCTGGTAGCTATCTCTATCAATCATATCAAAGGTTGACAACATCTGTGAGAGCCCAGATCGGTCATAAGATCCCTCCCCACCGGGGAGACCTGCAATGATATTCTTTTCTAGCCTGAGTGCATCTTCGTCGTTCAAATCATGAATTCTGTCCCCTGCCTTTGCCAAAATTTCTTCTGAGTAATCCTTTGCCGCCCCATCGCGCTGAAGGATGAAAACATCATAAGTTGCAAAGTCAATCATATCAAAACGAAGCGCCTGACTCCGGTTAGGTAGAGAAAAACTCAAATCAGTCCGAGTCCAATCTAAGATCGGCATAAAGTTGTAGCAGATAGTCGAAATACCTACAGAACCAATATTTCTAATGCTCTGTTTGTAATTCTCAATGTAATTCTGAAAGGAACCTGACCGAGTTTTAATATCATGATGAACCGGTACGCTTTCGACTACAGACCATTCTAGGCCGGCACTTTTTATGAGTGTGTTTCGCTCATCAATATCTTTAATAGGCCAGATTTGTCCTGTTTCAATATGATCGAGTGCAGTCACGACGCCTGAGGCACCGGCTTGTAGGATATTATCCAAACTCACCGTATCGTCGGGACCGAACCATCTCCATGTCTCTTTCATAAAATCCCCTAATGAGACCTTGCTAAAATTACAGCAAGATATAACTTATAGTTTCTTAAAATAAAAATATCATAATCAACGTTTTACTGAGTTTTCTTCACTCTTTTAATTAGGTACTTTTGGAGTGTTGGGTGATCATGTTCTATCCGCCGCGCAAAATAACAAAGACTCTGAATCCCATTGCCCTCCTAACCATTACATCTATATTTAACGATATCATCATTGATATTTTTCTTGGAAAGAATATCAGTTTACACAAATAGCATCTAAGTAATTATTAAAAGCCTACCTTTTCTTCAATTTTAACATTTGAAACGTAAACAAGTTGATTACATCACAATAACCACCAATCCTCCTATACCCGATGACTACCTTAACCACATTAAGGTATTGCATATAATCCCTCGTTACCCCCTTTTAGAAAAACCGGCGGACGATTCAAAGATCCAACCACGTTAACTATTCTCGTCACGTGTGTCGCCGAGTTGCCCGCCTCATCATACACATTATAGGTAACCGTATATCTGCCGACCTTCGCAGTATCGACAGCCGATGAGTCAACTACTACCGTCTCCCCGGTATCTGCACTAGCACCAAGATCAATGTAAGGTTCATTCTGACTCACAGAAACCGTCGCATCACCCGTCAAACTAATCACCGGAGCAACCGTATCCTCTGGCGCATAAGATTCATTTTCGAGGACGATTTCGACCGAGTATACAACTCCTTCCTCATAACTATCATTGGCACATCCAAAGGTGTTGAAATCACCACAATGTGCTCCCAAAACAACCCTGCCATCGACCTCAAGTGACCAATCGAAAGAGTACCCAGCTGTCTCATTAACCAATTGCAGTCCCAAGGTGCTTGACGGACCAGTGATAGTATCGCTGATGTTAAATGATCCAGTGTCGCCAAAATGACTAGTAAAAGTAGCTAGACGCTCTTCCGAATTGTTATCCAAAGTCACGCTCATTGAATCATCAACATCTTTGAGGTGCAGGATGATATTTTGTTGGTGAGAAACCCTAATCGTATAAAACGCTCGCTTGGGTCGACTTGTAGCATCGAGCGGGTTTGTAGAAGAAGAAATCTCTATTTGATCTTCATAGCCGTCATTATCGTCGTCGTTATCAATAGCGTTTATGATCCCATCTCCATCTGAGTCTTCAATATTAGTAAGGCCTAATGCGACACGCTGGTCCCACAATAAAAATGAATGTCTGCCAACATTTTCGAAGGGATACTCGAGGGAGTTGGGAATCCCGATATGGGTATCCCAAAAACACATTTTAGCGAGTACTCTTTCACGCAAAATTGTATTCAGATCCAACCAATCGGGATCCATATAACGGAATGAAAGATCTCCATTTGGGTCAAATATTTCAGTCGGGATATCGGCGAACAGCGCCGCGGTAACACCAGCTACCCAGGCTTTTCGGACCAACACGGTTGCCTCAGCCTTACGGATTTTTTCTCCGCACACAACCCATGCGTCACCAGGATCGCCCCGAAAATCCCCGAAGCTATCCACAACGTGGTAAGAATCTGGATCATCTCCAGTTCTTTTCAACAACTTATATGCATCATCTCCATTATGATTGATCGCGGTCGAAACTTGATCGACGTTTTCAGCAATTCGCAGAAACCCAGGGGAAGAATCCTCAAACTCACTAATATTTTCAGAGTTAACTCGACCGATTACCCAAACATCTCCGGGCGCCAAAACAGCTCCTGTCGTAAATTCTATTGCGGTCTCATACTGCCCTTTTTGTTTTGGAGCATTATTGACCTTGCCCAAAAAGTATTGGTCTAAAGACACCTCATTTCCTGTTGGGTTATATATCTCAAGATACTTTATCCAAGTGCTAGCCTTTTTATCTGGCCATGATGACGAATACTCTGAAATAAATAGATCCCAGATATCTCCATTGTCGCCCCACCCGTCCCCGTCAGTATCTTCTGTCTCCGTTTTGTCAAGCGGGAAGGCATCTTGCTGGTCTGGCACCCCGTCGTCATCGTCATCTTGATCTGCATTATTACCTATCCCATCTCTATCAGAATCGAGGAACTCATAAGGATCTAGCGGGAACATATCACTCTCATCTGTGACACCATCATTATCATCGTCTCGATCTGCCACATTGCCGGTACCATCACCGTCTGAATCAACTGACTCTAGGGGGTCATCAGGAAACGCATCTAGCGAATCCTCTATGCCATCCCCATCTGAATCTGGTGGAACATACTCATCGAGTACTAAGTCAGCCTGCGCGAACAGAAAAAGATTTCTTATTTGGAAGGAAGTATCCGGAATAAGTCCTACCGTACGCAGCACCACCTGATCAATTAGCGTGAAGTCGAAGGCTGAACGGTTGGTCTGAAGGTCAATCATTCCGGCGATCGGGACGCGCACCCGCTGCCAAACCCCTCCTTGGTGGTTTACCGATATCTGTTTACCCTTTCTATTTCCCAAGAAGTACTGAGACAGATCCTCATCTGCCTTATCACTCAAAGCCAAGAATAAATCGATATCTGAGTCCCCTAACAGCCTAATGTCGAAAACGATCTCACCACTAGAAAGACTATCAAGACCTACCGGAGTCTCGGTCTCTATACTAAAACCTGTGAGTAAGGCTGACGATGATAATTCAACTCCTACGGTATCCCCTGGGAGATATGGCTCATCAGATACAACCGAAATCCCGATACCATCACACGTTGCGCTACTCGAATCGTAAATCGTTCGGGATGTTTCCAAGGGAACACCGTTATAAGAATAGCTTGCGACTTTTGCCTCATAGCCAGTCTGGTTTTTAGAAAGTACGCTGGGACACATTACCACCTGTGACTGGGATACGTCCCCCGTTACCTGAAACCCATAAACCCCGTAATCCCATTTTTCATCGACGCGACCATCCTTTAGCACATGGATGTGATCTCCATCAGGGATCCCGTCACTATCGTCATCAAGATCGGCGTTATCTCCAACTCCATTACGATCACTATCAACGATCTCTGAAGCATTTAATGGAAAGATATCATCGGAGTCACTGACCCCATCATTATCAGTATCAATGCTTAGCGGGTTTGTCCCAATATCGGACTCATAGACATCTGTTAACCCGTCATTATCATCATCACGATCCGCATTGTTCCCGAGCCCGTCGCCATCGGTATCCAGACTCTCATCTGGATTTTTTGGGAATGCATCGGCAGAATCTTCAACCAGGTCGCCGTCATCATCGGGATCAGCATCATCGCCCTGTCCATCCCCATCTGTATCCCGCCACTCCCCAGCGTCCTCGGGAAACGCATCAACATTATCATCCACCCCATCACCGTCCGTGTCAGAATCAACGTCGAACTTTATCAATGCTGAATAAACTACCCCTAAATCTTGGCTATCATTCGAGCAACCTGAAATGCTGGAATGACCACACCCTGCCTCCTCAACAACAACTCCATCAACTTTGAGCTTCCATCGAAATGTGTAACCTAATTCCGTATTACTGAGCTGTACTTTAAGTTTTGCATTCGATCCGAAAGGAGTGTCACTGATAACATAAGAAACTGGATCTTCGCTATTGGCGGTGTATGATCCCAAAACATTGTCCTCTGAGTCGGCAATTATCACTTCAATGACGTCATCAATATCCATAATATCCAGCTCAACCTTCTGACCAGCACTAATCCTGACGACATAATCCGCCCTATCTGGCCTCTGAAAAGCATCTAAAGAATCTGTACCGGCCGCGACCTCAATCTTGTCCTCATATCCGTCATCGTCATCGTCTCTATCTTTGTTATTCCCTACGCCATCTCCGTCTGTATCAACATTTTCACTCGAATCCGTTGGAAATGCATCCCTGCTATCCAAAACACCATCATAGTCCCGGTCTTCATCAATGTCCGTTATCCTAAAGACGATGTTCTGGCTCACCTTGTTAGTCCCATCACTCACTGATGCAGTTGCCAAATAGGATGATTTCGATTCAAAATCAGGAGGCTCGACAAAAGATAAAATACCTTCATTGTCCAGCGTAATTCGATCCGCGTCGACTCCGGATATCGCGAAATTCAGTGCATCTCCATCCGCATCAAGGGCCGTTAAACGACCGATAGCTGTCTGATTTTCGGATATGTAAAAAATGTTATCTGACAAGAACCGAGGAATATTATCGCTCTTGGCAACAATAGAGTCCTCGGAATAGTATCTCCGGATTTTGTCCTTCAGAAAAAAATAGGAGGCGAATTGAATCTCAAGCTCCTCGACCGGGGTGAGGCTCGCCACACGCACCAATGCCTCATTTCTGTCCTCTGACCAGCTTACATCTGAAACCTGCAGCCTTCTCTCCCCATCATTGACAATAAAGGTAGGTGGATCAGCAATCTGTGATAGTCCAAGCTTTTGAGAGTCAGATAGGGGGCTAAAGGCGCTACCATCGAGATGCGGCAGACGCAGTTTTATAATCGCCTCTCCAGCGGAGTAGACCATGCTCGCTGTGATATTTGACAAAGATCGTGGAGGCAATGGCTCAATATCTGTAGCAAGCGCCATGATGTTTGCATCGCCTGCCCCATTTTCGGAAAGGGAGATCTCTAAAGCCGAGCGCCCCAAATTTATGAAATCGCTTATCTTGGATGTTGCTTCATAATAATTGTGGTTTCTACTGTCCTTAAAATACACGCGCAGGTCATCACCAACGAACTGGATCGTCTGGATCCCCGGGAATGCATTTCCCGAACCACCGGGATACACGGCTTGATCGTCATACCGCTTACTCCGAAAATATTCCATGTCAGTGGTGAGGACCTTATAGTCATCAAATCTAACACATTGATTAATGGACGTCTCATACTCAAAAACACAGAAACCCTCCTCGTCGGGTTCTGGGGACGCCCACTCGATGTAATCATGTTCCCTATCAGTGTCCGCTCGCCAATTTGATATGGTCGAACTAGATATCGTTAGGATCCTTGAGCTCTCGATGCCATTCACAGAGACTATGTATGGTATTTCCAAATCTCCTTGAACCGAGGCGGAGGGACGAATACGAAAAATGTCTCGATAATCCTGGACTTCCAACGATCCCCTACCATTAGCGAGTGTAAAAATTTTGTTCGTAAAAAATGGTTCCTCCTCAATCGATACTATAGGTGCCCTCGGACCGAAAGTTTTGAGGTAAGATGCATGATTCTCTGCAAAATTGAATGCAACATACTTAATGTCTGTTCCGGTGCCACTCTGTTTCTGCCAGTTATAAGCCCGGCCGACACCATCTGATAGTGCAAGGGAAGTGGTGCCATCTGCGTTACTAAGAGAATTGTTCTCATCATTCGTATCGAGAAAAATAAAGCGCTGCCGCTCTGAATTATTGACTATCGGAATGCCCGCTGGCCCTTGCGAGGATTGTATGGTCAAGGAGGCTCCATCAAGGTAATCACCATTCGAATATGCCCAATAGATGTTATTGTTCTGACGAACGATTGGGCCGTAACCAATATTAGGTACTAAAATTCGCTTGACCACCTCCAGTGTTGATGCGTCGATAATAGATAAAAACTCTTGGCCATTACGGTCTACACCGTCATCTCGGTACATCGGGTTTTCAGCAACCGCGATGTACCGATCGTTGATCCAAAGCACACCCCTGACTAAAAAGTCATCAGCAATTGGCAATCGGGACAAAAGTCCCTCTGATGATAAATACCAAGCCACCGTTGAGTTCGTGCCGCCTCCAACTCCTTCAGGTAATGTCCTCTCCCAATCAAAACCCTGTAAGACGGCAGAACCGTCAGACCGGAAGTCCATACCACTCCTTGAGAAATCTGTCAGATTCGATGAGATCAGCGATTTTGGCTCAATATCTCCCACATTTGAGTTCAAAAGGCATGAGAACTGATTAGTCGGGAGGGTAACCCTGTAAATCGAACACACCTCTGGTGATAAATCAGGAATCGCTCGTTGAATATGGTTGCTGGTCAGCAGATATAGAAATTCTCCATCAGGACTAACCGCTGCCTCGGTAAAATATAAAGACTCATTCGACAGAATCGAGTCAACAACGATCTGGCCATCTTTATCCCAAGCAACCCCGTTAGTCTGCTGTGAAAGCCCAACAAGATCTGCTAGGGCCTCGGGCAGCAAAAAACGAAAAATTATCCTCACAAACTTCAAAAGGTCGGAGCTGGTGGCGCTATCGACAAAAGGATTAGACTGAGAAAGGGCAGATCCGATTCCAACACTCTCCACAGAATTAAAGTTAAATGCAACGCTCTTCGTCTTACTGCTATCGAGTGGGTAGACATCCAAATGATCGAGAATCCCATCTCCATCAGAATCGGTATTTGCAGGCGTTGGATCCAGCGGCAACGGATCTAGATCATCAGCCACTCCATCGTTATCATCATCGTCATCTGCATTGTTACCAATCCCATCGAGATCAGTGTCTAGGATCTCAGAGGAATCTAGCGGGAACGTATCTAACCCATCAAGGACACCATCGTTATCGTCGTCTACATCTTTATTGTCGCCGATGCCGTCTAAGTCAGTATCTACCGTCTCGGTAGGATCGCTAGGGAACAGATCTCTCGCATCCTCTACCCCATCGGAGTCCCGGTCCGAGATGCCCCACTGAGAAAAAAGACCACTTACCTGACGAACAAGATCTAAAAAATAAGAGGTTTGAAGCGTCCCGCCTGAAGACGACTCCCAGCTACCATTCACATCACCCATCAATACCCCTACAAAATTTACAGCGCTCTTTGCAGACGAGTGTTCTAAAACTTTTGGTGAATCAGATAACGGAACATCTGCTCGGTTGGTAACAAATCCGCCCGCGCCGTTATTTTCGGTGGGATCCCAGAAATCTGTGTCTTCCGAAATAAAAACCCATGCTCTCGGTAGGGCGCTCTCAAGTCTAACCGCCATCTTTAAGATCGCGAGGGCATCCGCTGAGGTAATTCGCGCATCCTGGTTAACATCCGCTGAAATGAATTGGTAAGGTGAGACAGCTGGCGCTAAAAGGGGGCCGGATCCATCAGGATCTGGATTTGGGTTAATACCAACAGCTATCTTTAGCGCCGCAAGGGCGTCAGCAGAGCTTATGACCGAGCCGGCATCTACCGCATCAATCTGCTTTGAAAGGGTAATACGACTCGCATCGCCATCCGGAAAAGAAAAGGCATATTCGCCAGACTCATCGGTAGTCGTATCCTCAACATAATTCGTCTCCTCATCATCCTCAAGCGCGGTGAGTGAGACAGAGACATTGGCAAGGTACGCATGCGAGCTCCAGTGATAAACCTGTCCTTGAGGTCCAATGTCACTTGAGACATTGACACCATGAAATGAGCCCACAAAGACGAATAAAACCTTCGAAAAGAACACTAAACTAAATACATTTGGCCGTAAAAACATACTCTAAGCCTTTCATTATTTTTATTGTAATTTTTCTAAAACCAAAGCACCGCTTAACAATTAAACAAAAATTTAGATTGCGGTCTAAGAGTGATCTTGCTTATGTTCTTAGACGCTTTCACTATGGCCCGCTACCAGGCATATTACCAAAACTAAACCGGGCAACCCTTGAACTCTCTTCTGCCGCCCTCTAATGCAATTTACTGATACCTTATCATGAAAAAAACTAACAAAAAAATACGGTGTGGGAACCCACAAAATTTAGGTTGTTCAAGTTTTGAAGCATAAAACCTACTAATATTCAAAAGACACACCACACAGGCTGGTAACTATGATGCCTAATCATTAAAACAAGACTGTACCACACTCACCGTACCCTGATTTTTCCGGTCTTTGATTTTACTCCACAACAAAAAATCGAAAGGCTTGAAGATTCTGCATCATTCTGAGGCGTTAAGACCATTGAGTTTTATGTCAACTTTTCTACTTCCTTTGAAGCCAGATACAGAGTCGTCATTCAATCAGAAATAAACCTCTTGCCCCTAACAAAGATACCCTGAAAAACCCACCATAATCAATTGTTTAAAAGGTCAAAGATTTATAAATTTATTGAGTCATTAACGCAACATTAAAAACAAATTTCAACACTGCGTGAATAATACAAAGAGTGGAGCAAGCATTGTTTAACACTAGAGCGTTTTTTTTGGATAATCAATTTTTTCTTTCATTATTTTTGAAAGTTCGGAAACCGTTGATTTATAATTAATTTTTTGAACTACGTTGTAATTTTCTGTCGGATCGTCATAATGATCATATAACTCACGAGCAACTACCTGTTCGGTTACAGTCCGCTGGTATTCAATATACCTATATCGATCGGTTTGGAGAGCGTACCCGACTATCTGATTTTCGACATCATATCGGTATCTCTTGCCAACCCAAACACTCAACGCAGCGCGCTTGAAAGGCAACTTAGGATTCTTCAGAATTGGAGCAAAACTCTCCCCTTCCAAATGCTCAGGCTGAGCTAGAGCATTTAAATCGAGTAATGTAGGGTACAAATCCACTAACTCAACGATGGAACGCGTGCTTTTGATGATAGGATTGTAATTAGGTACTTTTACTATTAATGGCACCCGAGAATCAATTTCGAGAGCTGTATGTTTTACCCAGCTGTTGTGTTCCCCGAGTTTGTAACCATGATCACCAAAAACAACCACAATAGTTGATTCCTCTAACCCGTTAACCTTGAGAGCGTTTAAAATTTTGCCTATCTGAGCGTCTATAAAAGTTACTGAGGCGTAATACCCATGCTTAAGATGCTGGGCAACATCTGGATCTATTTCAAGCCTACCCCGCGGCATGCCATAGTAGTTTCTTAGCTCACCATAGTTGTTCATCGTATGCTTCGTGAAATTATCCGGAAAATAAGGATTGGAGGCAGCGGAAATTAAAGAGGGGTTATACATATCCCAATATTTTTTAGGTGGCGTAAACGGTAAATGGGGCTTACGAAATCCCACCGCCAAAAAAAAGGGCACGGTTCTGTCTAAGTTTTCTATCTCATCAATTGCTCTTCGAGCTACACTACCATCATGATGCTCATAGTCGGCTACATCTGCAGCCTCAGTTGGCGGACCCTTTGTTCCAGCACTAGGATTACTTTTTTGATTCAACGTAACTAGCTTTTTTGCTTCATCAGTCACATATCCAGATCCATTAATCGCTATGAAAGGTGGTTTGCTCCAAGCTTGCGTATCGTCATCGTTGTGATGATATATTTTGCCGACAGAAACAGTATTATATCCATTCTTCTTTAAGTGCATCGGCAAACTATCTACGTGGGGGAGTTGTTCCTTCTTTTTTAACGCTATTCCGTAGATTTTCGTGGAATGCACATACATACCCGTTAAAACACTTATCCGCGAAGCTCCGCAGATAGGGGCCTGCGAGTAGGCCTTTTGAAAAAAAATACCATCCTGAGCGAGCTTATCAATATTTGGTGATTTAACTTGTTTCACTCCATACACACCTAACTCAGGACGTAAGTCGTCAACTATAATAAATAGAATATTCATCTTAGAACTTCCAACGGAAGTTGATAAAGTAGCCGCTACCTCTGCAGTTGAGGGAAGACAATTAATAGATATGCAACACAAAAGATATGTTCTGAGAGAAAATAGGATATTAAGATTTTTCATAAGGACAAAATTCTATTTGCACTATTTATAAAGCTGGATGTTCCTGTTAATTATCACACACTTGATTAAGATTGGAGAAACAAGAATCTAATTAAAAAGAACTCTTTTGGAATTTTAAAGATATATCCTGGTAAGGTGAGTTAAAATCATCCAGAATATTGTGTGGCGATGTGCATTGAGGAAGTCTCAGCGCGTTTCGCTGACTAAGAGCACCCAATACTCAGTAACTGGTAGTTGCTGGTGAGGAACAAGTATCTGATTGAACCAAAAGGATTCAACAACAATATTGGACGAATCAATCGGCATTAGTCTTCATTGTCAAAACACAGATTAACGGCCGAATGCCGGTTCAGGAATCAAGATTTACAACCTTCTTTGTCCGGTTAGCATCCTACACTCCTAATGCCAATAAATTTGGTGGAGCTTCTGGTTAAGAATTGGAACCGCCTATATCCTAGGTTCCTTTTCCTTCATAACTACTCAGAGAACAACTCATGAAAGTAACTCTAATTAAAATAGATGGAGGAGCTAAGCAGGGAACGTTAGAAACTTTTAGTGTGTGACCTAACGTTATATAGTGGAAGTCTTAAGAGATATTAATTATGTATCTACGGTACTAAATCACTAATCATGGCACAAGACTTCATAAACCTAATTGGTAATACCCCTTTGATAAGATTGAATGGTCCTTCTGAGGAGACTGGATGTGAAATTTTAGGAAAAGCAGAATTTATGAATCCAAGTGGATCAGTAAAAGACCGAGCTGCTTGGTATATAGTTAAAGATGCAATTGAAAAAGGTGCGCTATCACCTGGGGGTACTATAGTTGAAGGGACTGCCGGGAATACCGGAATAGGACTAGCCTTGATAGCAAATTCTCAAGGTTACAAAGCAACGATAGTCGTTCCAGAAACTCAGAGCAAAGAGAAATTACAATTAATAAGAGCTTGTGGTGCAAATCTTATTACCGTACCTGCAGTGCCTTATAAAGATAAAAATAACTATGTTAAATTTTCAAAAAGGTTAGCTAAAAAACTTGATAAAGAAAATGATCAGGGCGCAATTTGGGCTAATCAGTTTGATAATCAAGCTAACAGAAGAGGTCATTTTGAAACCACTGGTCCGGAGATTTGGAATCAAACAAAGGGTTCAGTTGATGCCTTTGTTTCAGCTATTGGAACTGGAGGAACTATTGCTGGAGTAAGTCAATTTTTAAAAGGGAAAAATAAAAAAATTAAAATTTGTTTAGCAGACCCACCTGGAGCTGCTCTTTACAACTATTACACAAATGGTGAGCTCAAGGCTGAAGGATCAAGTATTACCGAAGGTATTGGGCAAGGAAGAATAACCTCCAATCTGGATAATATTGAAGTTGATAAAGCTTTTTCTATTCCTGATCAAGAAACTATAAGCGTTATGTTTCGTCTGATTGAAGAGGAAGGGTTATTTTTGGGTAGCAGTTCCGGAATAAATGTTGCCGGATCTATTAGGTTAGCCAGAGAGTTGGGGCCCGGGCATTGTATTGTCACAGTTTTATGTGACTCAGGTACGAGGTATCTCTCAAAATTGTTCAACCCAGACTTTCTTACATCTAAGGAACTCAAGTATCCAGATTGGTTGGAGAGCAGTTAAATTAACTTTGGTGGAGCCTACCGGGATCGAACCGGTGACCTCAACACTGCCAGTGTTGCGCTCTCCCAGCTGAGCTAAGGCCCCTTAAGTTTTAATGGTAGGTACCGGCGGGTAGCAAGTCAAGCACAAGTCTTGGGGCAGATGATCATCGCCTTTTAGATTAATTCCGAAGAAACAGCGTCATTAAAAGTTTTTTCTAATTTTTTTTGTTTCTTCTTTCCCAAACCACCCATCAGTTCGAGCGCATGACGCAGTCGCGCCAGTGACATTTCTCGCCCAAGAAGGCACATGGAATCCATTACCGATATTGAGACAGTACTGCCCGATAGCGCCACGAAGACCGGGCCTAAAATAATCTTTAATTTCATATTCATCATGGTAGACACAAAGTCACAAGCACTGAGAATTTCTTCACGATTCCAATCTTTCAAACCCTCCAACCGCCAAATACTGTATTGTAGAACTTGGATAGTTTGCTCTTCATCCAAATGAGATGTCGTCAGATCCAACCGATTGATGTTTAGCATCCCAGAGACTAAATAGGATCCAAGAGGGGCTAAATCTGATAGAATCTCGATTCGGTCTCGAGCATGTGGCAAAAACTTTATCAATTTTTCTTCATTAAATGACCAATTAACAATGCGATTCGCCAGCTGCTCATCAGACAATTCTTCCCTAATCCAAACTCCATTTAACCAACGAAGCTTCTCAACATCGAAAACGGGTCCACCTAATGAGATTCTTGATATATCGAAGGATTCGAACATTTCCCTTAGACTGAACTTTTCTCTTTCATCCGGCATCGACCATCCCATTCGACCTAAATAGTTTAAAAGACTCTCGGGAAGAAATCCCATCCGCTCATAATACAAAATGCTCGTAGGATTTTTGCGCTTTGACAACTTAGTTTTATCTGTGTTTCGAAGAAGTGGTAGATGACAGAATTTAGGCTGATCCCATCCAAGATATTCATACAACAAAATGTGTTTCGGAGTCGAATTAATCCACTCCTCACCTCTAATGACATGGGTAATTCCCATCAGATGATCATCCACTACATTTGCGAGATGGTAAGTGGGCATGGCATCAGATTTTAGTAAAATCTGAGAGTCAATCTGGCTCCAATCAATTGATATAGCACCCCTCAAAATATCATCGAAGGTGCACTGCCCGTCCTGAGGAACTTTCATCCGTATTACATACGGATCTTTTGCAGAAATCCTTCGTTTTATTTCGCTGGTCTTTAGCGTAAGACAATGTCCATCATAACCGACGGGTTGTCGGTTCTTCATTTGAGATTTCCTCACCTCTTCAAGACGTTCTGCAGAGCAAAAACATCGAAAGGCATTACCCTCCTCAACAAGCTGACATGCATAATTCCGATATATCTCAGTACGCTCACTTTGTCGGTAGGGACCGAACTCTCCTCCGATGTCAGGACCCTCATCCCAATCAAGCCCCAACCACCTGAGCGCTTTTAGAATTTTGTCTTCAGATGCTTGGGTAGAGCGCTGACGATCAGTATCTTCAATTCGCAACAAAAATTTGCCTCCATGACTTCGCGCGAATGCCAAGTTGAAAAGGGCAACGTAAGCAGTCCCAACATGCGGATCCCCAGTTGGCGAGGGAGCGATACGGGTGCGGATACTCAAGATTTGTCTCCTTATATTTCAACTGCCAATAAGTCAGTGAGTCTATTATACGTCTTAACGGCAGACTCTCTCTAGGTCGAATTCTCATGTATTTATCTTGAGTGAAGTTTCATCATTTTCGACAATTTCAGAAATGATACTCGAAAAATAGTCATTACTTATTTGCATTATTTTGTAAATGTTTATATCATAGATGGTATACTTTGACACATCCACCCATAAAAGAGAACTTTCATGACCGCAGAGAATTTTTTTGCCGTTGTTGACCCAACGACAAATAATCACGTTGCTCTGGAGCGCGCAATCACTACGGCGCAGCTAATGGACATCCAACCTAAAATGTGCGTTTTTGTTGCTGTCGATGCCGGTAACGCTGATACCAGCATCAGCAACACAAATATCACAAGGAACACTTCGTGGTTTGAGGAAAAAATACATAATCCGCTTAAAAAAGCGAGATTGGAGTACCAGATAGAGATTTCATGGGCTGAGCATTGGCAAAAAGCGGTAATACAATCCGCAAACGCATTTAATGCTTCCCGTATTCTTGTGCCGGCGAATAAGCCCGCATCCAACAGGCGTCTTTACTTCTCGGAGTTTGAATGGAAGCTCCTAAAGCGTGCATTTTGTCCAGTGGTGTTGGTGAGGGCAGGCGGAAGCAGACAACGAAAGGTAGTTTTAGCCGCGGTAAATTTTCAAGCGCGACGACCTCAGCAAAAAGATCTAAACAAATCTATCCTGACAAAAGGGCGTCAACTAGCTAGCTCTTATGATGCTCAATTTCATGTTATAAACGCCTACATGGATTCTATGTCCTATCCCGACAGAGGAATTCTTGCGAGAGAAACTAAGCTAAAATCAAACCAAATTCATGTGATCCAGGGTTATACAGATGAGGCAGTTGCTAAGGTCGCATGCGAACTGAGTGCAGATGTTGTCGTGGTGGGCACTCTTGGACAGTCAGGACAAGTCAAAAATTTACGAGGTAATACCGTGGAAAGGGTGATTTCTGCTCTTGATATAGACGTCGTAATTGTGAACTCAGAACAACCAGAGGCCTCTTGACCCTCGCACAACCGCCGGTTGGTTATCTGATTGACACAGCTCCAAAGTCCACGAGAAAGGTAAAATTCTCAGCTTCGCCCTCAATACGCAGTCCCCAGACCGACAATTGGCTAAGTAAAAATACCTTGCCTCTCCGCAAGATCAACTAAAAACTGACAGGGCGTCCAGAATTCGTCTCCCGTGATTTCCCTGTAATGCAGGAGTTTTTCTATCACATTTTTAAGGCCAAGACAGTTAGCGTAATGCATTGGCCCTCCCCTGTATCGCGGCCAACCGTAACCATACACGTACACGACATCTATATCACTGGCGCGACTCGCTATCCCCTCCCCTAAAATTTTCGCACCCTCATTTATCATAGGTAACAGGCAACGCTCTAAAATCTCACTATCACTTGAGTTCCTAGGTTCAATTCCCTGCAAGCGTCCGCAATCTCTGATCACCTCAGAAACAATCTCAGAATGGATCGGCTTCCGCCCTTCATAGTCATAGAATCCATTTCCCGATTTTTGCCCAAAACGACCTAACCCGCACAGACAGTCCCTTATATCACTAGGGTTTGACTTTTCAGCATTCCACCCTAGATCCAAGCCTGCTAGGTCTCCCATTTGAAACGGCCCCATTGGAAAACCAAATTGATATAGCACACGGTCTATCTGCTGGATTGGCACTCCCTCTAAGGCAAGTTGGTTAGCCTGCACTTGTCGATAGTGCAAAATACGATTCCCGACAAATCCTGGACACACGCCAACTAACACTGGTACCTTACTTATCCTTTTCGCAAAACTCATACAGGTCGCAATCACATCATCTGAAGTGTTTTTGCCGCGCACTACTTCCAGCAATTTCATGATATTAGCGGGGGAAAAAAAATGAAGGCCAATAACCGATTCTGGACGTTTCGTCGCGCTAGCAATTTCGTTCAGGTCCAAGGCCGATGTGTTGGATGCAAGAATTGCACCGGGCTTTGCAATTGAATCAAGTCTTGAGAATATATCCTTTTTAACACTCATCTCCTCAAACACTGCTTCTATAATTAGATCGCAATCATTGAGGTCACCCAATTTCAGTGATCCTTGTATTAGCTTGCAGCGCTCATTAGCAATATCAACGGTAATTCGTCCTTTTTTTGCGGTGCTCTCATAATTTTTACGTATGGTTTCGAGGCCCTTTTCAAGAGCTTTTTGACTCGTCTCTACTATGGTTACCGGAATACCTACATTTGCAATACTCATGGATATACCTCCACCCATGAGGCCGCCCCCAATTACTCCTACACTTGAAATTGGCCGATGCTTGATCTCCTTGTCCAATCCTTCTATTTTGGAGGCTTGACGCTCAGCAAAGAAAAAATACTGTTGGGCCCTCGCCTGATCACCTCTCATCAGCTCCATTACTAGATCGCTTTCAATCGAGAGTCCTTCATCAAATGACTTGTTAACAGCAGCTTCAATACAACGGATGTTATATTCGGGGGCGATAAATCCGCGGGCACGACGAGAAATAAGCTCTCGGGTATCACGGAAAATACCATGGTCCACTAATTTTAACTTATCACTTCTATCTCTAACACGAATGGGCTTATCTCTGGACAACCCTTTTTCTTTAGCAAATAGGAATGCTGACGAGAGCAAATCTGAATCCACTAATTTATCGATCAAACCATAATCAAGCGCCTCTACTGCGCCAATCGGCGTTCCAGAGACAACCATATCTAGTGCTATCTTTGGCCCGACTAGCCTTGGCAAACGTTGAGTCCCTCCTGCACCAGGCAAAATACCAAGTTGCACTTCCGGAAGACCTAATTTCGCTGTGGAAATTGCCACCCGATAGTGGCAGCACAGCGCTAATTCTAGACCGCCGCCCAAAGCGGTTCCGTGTATCACAGCTATTAGCGGTTTATCTACACCGTCCATTACGTCATGTAATTGTGAGTGAACCGGTTCTTGCATTGGAGCGCCGAACTCTTTTATGTCAGCACCAGCACAAAATGTTTTTCCGCTACAATTGAGGGCTATCGATGACACCAAATCATCAATCATAACGAGCTCAAGAGCTTTTTTTACACCAGATCTAACATTGTGATTTAGCGCATTAACTGGAGGATTTTCGATAGTAATTAATGCCACTCTGTCCTTAATTTGTACCGATACCGTATCCGTAATTTTCATTGTGTTATTGCTCCCAACAAATTCCACCCAAAGATTTTTATACACCTCCACCCCAAAAATGGTAAAACAAATATTGTAGGTGCAAAGAATTGTAACAAATAATCGCCGATGCCAGTTGATAATCCTAAATTAACGGTTGTAGCATTATCTTATTGATACCAGCATATTTTAAAATTGGGACATCAGAATGAAAAATCGAGACAAAGTGGCACTTATAGTCGGAGCCGGCGACGGTATTGGAATGGCAATCATGAGAAAATTCGCTCAAGAGGGTCTTATCGTATGCGGCGCTCGACGTAATGGTAAAAAATTAACGCCGCTGATAGAAGAATTGAATACCAAGAGGTTAATTGCACATGCCTTTAGTTGCGATGCTCGAAAAGAGGATGCAGTTATAGATTTGTTTTCCCAAATAGAGAAGGAAATCGGGATAATTGAGGTTGTGATATTTAATGTAGGTGCAAATGTCCCAATGAAGTTGCTAGAGACTGACACCCGAAAGTTTTATAAGATTTGGGAAATGGCTTGTTACGCAGGTTTTTTAACTGGCCGCGAGGCCGCTAGATATATGATAAAACGCCAGAGAGGCACCATCCTATTTTCGGGCGCAACGGCTAGTGTTCGTGGGTCGGCTGGCTTTGCCGCCTTTGCAAGTGCAAAACATGGCCTTCGAGCTCTCGCCCATAGTATGGCTCGGGAACTCGGACCACAGAATATTCATGTGGCTCATGTGATTATAGACGGGGCAGTGGATACCCTTTGGATACGCCAAAACCATCCAGATTATGAGACGTTAAAGATAAAGCAAGGGATCATTGAACCCGCCGACCTTGCTGAAAATTACGTTACACTTTACAAACAGCCAAAAACCACTTGGACACTTGAACTAGATATCCGACCCTGGAGTGAAAAATTCTGAAGTTTTTTCTGTATATTCACATGCCTCATCTATAATTTTGGATGCAAAAAAAGGACATATTATCGAACAAGCTCAGAATGAGCTCCAAGATGTATCTAAAATGTTTGATCAAGATACTTAGCCTGCGGAGGAGCCTTAAATGGAGGAAAATAGAGTAAATGTTCTTTGCATGAAATGGGGTACAAAGTATCCTGCGAAATATGTAAATGTGCTATACGCCATGGTGAAACGAAATCTTGCTCGGCCCTTTCGGTTTGTTTGCCTGACTGACGACCCCAATGGATTGGTGTCACAGATAAATCATTATCCTCTACCTGAACTTAAAACCAAGTTGAGTGGGCCCGAGCGCGGCTGGAACAAGTTGGGTGTTTTCTCAAAAAAACTTTACGACCTTAAGGGACAGGTTCTGTGTCTCGACCTAGATTTAATTATCACTGGGCCCATAGATGATTTCTTTGATTATTTTGGTGACGTTGTAATCATACGGGATTGGTTAAAACACGATGGAACTGGAAATTCCTCCGTTTATCGGTTTGAAATTGGCTCGCATCCGGACATTGTCAGTGAATTTGAGGACAAATGTGAACGCATCAAAAAGACCTATCGAAATGAGCAAGAATACCTTTCTGCAAAACTAATTGGCAAAAATGCTCTCTCCTATTGGCCAGACAGCTGGTGTCGAAGTTTTAAGCGACACTGCATAAAGCCATTTTCACTTATCACTTCGCGAGAAACTGTAGTCCCGCATGATGCAAGATTCATTGTGTTTCATGGTAAGCCCGATCCACATAACGCGGCCCTTGGAAAAAGCGGAAAATGGTACCGACGATTCGAACCTGCAACATGGATCAAAGATTATTGGTTCTAATTGTGCGCAAATTCACTGCAAATCTCTCACAAGCTTTCCATACCTAAAATGAATAAATGGTCCAGGGACCTCAAAATCCGAATGAGTTGAAATACGTTTTTCAACCTCTTCAAGAATAATTCTAGTGATATGCGGCAACTGTAAAGACCTGGCCTCATCCAGTGTAAACCAAGAAATGTTTGACAATTCGTCCGTCGAGTTCTGATTTATTTTTTGCTCAAGGATAAACCGGTCCGAACACATCAAAAAGAAACGAGCATCATACCGACGACTTCGGTATGGGGGAGTTATCGCGCGTGCTATGTATTGTAACTGATCCAGTCTAGGATTCGCCCCAGAGCTCAAAAACTTTTTCCAGATCGGAGACTGGATACACAACAATTTATCTTCTCTCTTCCCAACTACTAAACCGGTTTCTTCAAAAGTCTCTCTTATCGCTGCAATGGCCAACGCCCTTGCCCTCGCTGCGCTGCATCCCTTCTTTAACCTTTTTAAAACTCCTAACTGCAAGCTCGCTTTCGCATGAACCCGACTGTCCGAGCGGTCTACCACCCCACCAGGGAACACAAACTTATTCGGCATAAATTTGTGTCTTGGGGATCTCTTACCCATCAACAGCCTAGGTTTGCCTGAATCAGTTCTTACCAAGATTAGCGTGGATGAGTCTCGTGGGCGCACCGCACGGCCAGACGTCCGAATTTCGCTACGACTGATGTAAAGGTGAGAATCTTTATTTCTGTCATCAAGAATCTCGCGACTTTTACTCGATACCATGCTCTTTGTTTCCGATAAGTCACTACAAAGATGTCTTAAAAAAGCTTTTGGAGTCTTTGTTCAAGAATCTATAGTAGTACGTGAAGTAGCAACAGCAAATATCAAAAGGACCAAAAACTTAAAAAAAAATGTTGTTGTTGGCTTATGTCGGAGACTCACTAAAAACGCTTATTTGATTTTGGACCGATAAATGTAATGATGGTACTCAAATAAATTTTTTCTGCGGAACGCGATATCTATTAATATAAATTGTAAGAACGATTTAAAAAAAACGTTACGGATTTTGCTAAAGCATAGTTAGTACCAGGTATTTGCCTCACATTTATCTAACACATCATTAAATCGGAGAATGATTGATCTTAATCACTAAAATACCAGAAAATATTTATCTAGAGCTCCAAATCAGCCGTATACGGTCTCGGGGAGTTAGATTGTTAAAAGTTATGGGGATTCGAATGGTTCAATATTTCGGTAAAACTTTCAGTAAATTCTATGAGTACACACATGGTGCGCTCCTGCTACTTTTATTTTCAGCACACACTTTTGGTAACGAGTCTGGAAATTTACTCTCTAATGGTGGATTTGATGATGCCTCTGGCTGGACGGTGGTAAGCCAATATGGCATCGATGTTGATGGTAACGGAGTAGTTACGATCGAGAATGGCACAGCTACTTTCAGCGAGACTGTTGCTGGTTCCTGGACAAAGCACATGGGTATCTACACGTCCGTCCAACTTGATCCGGGCATCTATCAGTTCGATATGGATATGGATTATGCCGACATAAACGAGCTTTGGGGTGAGGTCTACATAGGAAAATCAGAACCTCAGGCGAATAGTGAGTACAGCGGAGATCAGCAAGTCATTAAGGCTTACAACTCCTGGGACTGCAGTTCCATTATTACATATTCAGGAAAGGCCTCTGAATCAGGCTGTGATTCGAGTGCGAATCCAGGGCAGTTTACGATATCGGAATCTGGCGTCTACTACTTACTGTTTCGGTCAGGCGCAAATACCTATGGATCAAAGGGGGTAATACTTGATAATTGGACACTCTTTAATGTGTCCGATACTTTTGCTCCCATTATTTCTCTCAAAGGTGCTGAAACTGTCTCCGTTTATCTAAACAGCATATATACCGATCTTGGAGCAATCACCGATTCCGGAGAAGAAGTTGAGATAGATTCATCTGCAGTCGACACATCAAAAGCAGGGACCTATATTGTTACTTACAATGCGGCTGACAGCGAAAACAATCAGGCTACACAAATCACTAGGACAGTGAACGTTGAATCGTCTTATTTGGAAAGTGCCAGTCTTCTCACGAATGGCTCCTTTGATGACTCCACAGGCTGGACGGTCGTAAACCAATATGGGCCTGATGTTGATGGGAATGGTGTGGTTACCATCAATGATGGAAAAGTGACGTTTAGTGAAACAGTATCCGGACCATGGAGTAAGCACATGGGTATTTACACCTCAGTGCAATTGGCGTCAGGAATTTACCAATTTGATATGCAGATGGACTATGCAGGTATTGAGGAGCTATGGGGCGAAGTTTATGTTGGCAAAGATGAGCCGCAAGCGAACAGTGAATATTTTGGTGACCAAAGGGTGCTCAGAGCCTATGACACCTCCAGTTGTCCCTCTGTAACAACTTATTCAGGCAAGGCTATTTTGACAGGGTGTGATAGTGCCGCCACTCCGGGCCAATTTGTTATTTCGGAGCCCGGCACGTACTACCTCCTTTTTCGCACCGGCGCGAATACTTATGGCACGGAAGGGATAATACTCGACGATTGGACAGTCTCAAAAGTAATAGCAGGAGAGGATAATGTTGCACCAATCATATCTCTTGTAGGTGGAGACAGTATCTCCATCTATCTCAATAGTACTTATGATGATTTGGGAGCGACTTCGGATACAGGCGAAGAGGTAGTAGTTGACTCATCGGCCGTTGATACTTCCAAGATTGGTAGTTACACA
This sequence comes from Porticoccaceae bacterium, assembly GCA_902562425.1. Lineage (GTDB taxonomy): Bacteria > Pseudomonadota > Gammaproteobacteria > Pseudomonadales > Porticoccaceae > TMED48. The sequence goes on from CACETF010000010.1 coordinate 97,821, forward strand.
GTAACTTATGACGTAACTGATGCCTCGGATAACGTTGCGACTCAAATCACGCGTACAGTTAATGTAATAGAACCTGGAACCGCGGTAGTTGCTGATTTTTCAGAAGCTTTTGGTGGAGCTATTTATGATGCCAGCACCGACACTTTTACTTGGCCTGCAAACTCAGAGGGTTGGGCAGGGTTCGCGAATCAAAATACCGCACTATATCCTTTCAGGTTTCCCAACGGTGGTGAACTTACATTTACAGGAGCCGTTCCCTCTGGTGGAGGTGGCGTCAGCGTGCGCTTTAAGTTCGAGCGTCTTCCGCATCCAGACGTGGAACCGGCATTCGATACGTCCTCTGTCACGATAACCGGTGAGGCTGAGTCAAGTTACTCGATTACGATACCGGCTCAAGATGCCGCAAATACGTATAGATCTCTAATTTTTTATCTTAATGATCAAAGTTCGGCGGTCGTCATCAAAAATGTTCGTGTAACCTCTGCTGAGGGCGGTAGCGTCACCGAAGACAGCGCCGGAGACGCATCAGATTCGGAAAGCTCGCGATTTGCTATCTGGATGCCCTTCGACGGAACTACAAAAGACGAGAACACATACATGTGGCCAACTAGTGCTCAGAACTGGGCTGGCTTTGAGAACACAAACACATCCATCATACCTATGACATTTGCTGCTGGTGGCTCAGTTTCTTTTACTGGGTCTACCCCATCTGGGGGAGAAGATGTGTCGGTCGGTTTTACCTTCGAAAGACAAACATGGCCCAATGCTGATCCTCAGTTTGACTCTGAAAAGGTTACCGTGAGCGGAGAGTCTGAGAAAACCTATACAATTAACATACCGGCACGCCCATCTGATGAAACATACAGCTCTCTTCTACTAAAAATTTTAGATAGAGATCGATCAGTAATCATTAAGGATGTTCAATTCAATTCAAATGACGACCTAGAACTTAATGGCGAAGCCGGCAGTTCAACTGAAGAAGCAGCTCATGTATCAGGGATCGTTTATCACTGGAAAAATCAGACTCTTCTAAATCAAGTTAGCGTAGGTATTTCGAGCAGTGCCGATTCGACAGTAACACAACAGTCCGTCAGCAATAACCTTGGTGAGTTTGATCTTGCTGTAACTCAGCAAGGAAGCAATAAGCTCATAGCGACAAAGCCTATTTCTGGCAGTGAATCTGGGAGCGTCATAAGCTCTGCTGATGCCCTTGCTGCTTTGAAAATTGCAGTGGGCATAAATCCGAACCAAGATCCAGACGGTCCCGGCCCGTCGACTGTCCCTCCAGTGTCGCCCTACCAATACATAGCAGCCGATATTACCGGTGATGGGAGAGTTACATCAGCAGACGCTCTAGCTATTTTAAAGATGGCGGTAAATCTGGAGACAGCAGAACCTCGGAGGTGGGCGTTTGTAGCCGAAAATTACGATTTCTGGGACGAGTCAGCTAACTCAGGCAGAGGTGGCTTCAAGACGAACTCATCTTCGGTTATCTGGGATTCAGGAGGGGCTAGCTTTACTTTTCCTCAGGAAGATAATGTAAACATTGTTGGTATTTTGCTAGGCGATGTGAATGGCAGCTGGAGTGCGCCGGACGGGAGCTCTACGTTATCCAATGAACATCTTGTTAATCTCGTTGACAATCAGGGAGGGTCACTGGCGCAGTGGGGACTCTCGGATAGCAACAATAGCGAAAGTGGTTCTTCTGATTCAGGTATTGTGAAGATTGAGGCAGAGGACTATACAAATACTGATCTCGATGTTGCGAAGGAAACCACGAGCGATGATGGTGCTGGTCAGAATGTTGGGTATATTGATGCTGGAGAAATTTTGGAGTACAGCTTTAATATTCCGGCCTCTGGCAACTACACTGCGTCGTATCGGGTAGCTAGTAACGGTGGTAGTTTACCGGGTATTCGCTTGCTGATTAACGATATCTGGGTTGATGAGGTTGCGATACCTAATACTGGTGATTGGCAGGCTTTCCAAACAGTAACCGGTCGTGTTCTAACGCTTCCTGCGGGCACGCATACGGCGAAAATTGAGGCGAAGTCTGGTAGATTTAATATCAACTGGTTCAGCTTTACACCGACGACGGATGATGCTGCTGTAGCTCCTTCTGAGCCCGTTATTGAGAATTCTCTTGTTGCATCTGATTTGGTTGGGTATTGGACCTACACTGCGGGTGGTCCACCATTGGGTGTAGGTCCTGCTGAGGGCAGCTTTGAGTACTTCTTTCTGGATGAGGCAAATGAGACTACACGTGCGTGTCTCATGGATGATTTGTTTATGTTCGGATCAGATGGTTCGTTCTCTAATATTCTGGGTGAGACAACTTGGGTAGAGGATTGGCAAGGAGGTAATAATGCCTGTGCGGCTCCGGTATCACCGCATGATGGCAGTACCTCTGCCACCTATGCTTTTGCCGATGCTGCGCCGCACAACACTATAACATTGTCTGGGGTTGGAGCCTATCTTGGCTTGCCGAAGCCAAATAACAATGGTGAGCTGTCTAGTCCGACCGCTGCGCCTTCCCAGATCACCTATGAGATCTCGGCGAGCACTGCTACCACAATGACGTTACAGATCAACTACTCTGGGGATAACTACTGGACCTATAACTTGAGCAAAACTGCTGCGCCAGCGGATGTGACTGCGCCCGTGATTACTTTGACAGGGGATGCGACAGTGTCTGTGAATCAGAATGAACCCTACATTGATCCTGGTGCTACTGCAGATTCTGGAGAGACGGTAGTTGTAGATGCATCAGCTGTCGATACTGCGACGGTTGGCAGCTACATGGTTACCTATAACGTTACTGATGAGGCGGGTAATGCGGCGACGCAGGTTACGAGAACCGTTAACGTGGTGGCCGTGGCTCAAGAAATCACCATATACGTCAGAGATATCGGTTTCTCATCTCCATATTACTTGTTCAGTGACACTGCAAATGGGGCTTCAAAAACATTGACCCTGCAAAGAGGGTCCACCTACAAATTTATTGCAGATGGAGTGGGGTCTAATCATCCGTTTAACATTGGGTCAGGCTGGAGTCAGGCAGATCCGGAAATCATTCTTTCCAGCACTTCTTCATCGGGTCGGGTCGGAGGAGTCGGATCAATTATTACCGGGCAGACGATGACGCTTACAGTGCCTCTAGATTATCAAGGCAACTCTATCATCTACTACTGTTATCGCCACCCTTCAATGGTATCAAGTTTTGCGGTAGTTGACCCCTAG
>CACETF010000011.1 GCA_902562425.1 Porticoccaceae bacterium
ATAGGCCAAACTGAATATACCCTTGACCGAGGCGAAAACTACGTCGAACCTGGTGTAAGCGCTACGGACTCTGTAGATGGAATAATCGAGGTAGTTATGGCCGGAGAGGTCGGTGTAACGGCTGGAACGTATTTACTAACGTACAGTGCAACCGACAAAGCGGGGAATTCGACCGAACAGACAAGACTGGTAACCGTTGTGGAACCAAATACTGATGATCCGGGAAATTCTGATGACACACTTGTTCTAGCTGATGGCGTTGTTACAGAACTTTGGGGTGGAGAAGCACAGTTATCTTTTTTCGATGAAAAAAATGGATACCAAAATTGTGTAAATCCTACAACGAGAGAAGAGACGTGCGGAAGCGTCGATTGGACAGTAACAAATGACGTCTCTCGTGGAAGCGTGCTAGAGGTCACATATTTAGATGACGCGGGGCATGCTGGACTTGTGGTGGGCAGTCCTGTAAGTAATCCTGTAGATCTAAGCGGCTATATTGCAGGTAATCTCTCGTTCGACATAAAAATAAAGTCCGCAGGCTTTGATAATTTAAGCGGAGGATTTTTTGTGAAATTAGAAAGTGGTGGTTCAGATTCCGGTGAACTCAGGATCCCAAAAATCAAAGCTGACGGAAACTGGGAGGAGGTGAATTTTTCGGTCGCAAGTTTTGTGGAGAGCGGAGCTATAAACTTGACTTCAGTCACAGTGCCTATAGTTTTTTTCCCCGCCTTTCAAACAGGAGCGGGATTAATTTACCAGATAGACAATATACGTTTTACTGGGATTTCAGATGATGCTACACCGCCCTCTGAGTCCACCTTGCTTGATGTAGGTGTTGCTTACGAACTTTCCCATTTTGGTGCAGGAAACATTTCAAACACAATTAATCCGTCTAGCTACAAGTGTGTTGAGGATTATGGCAATTGGATATTCAATGCCGGGCTCGTGGAACCGGCAATAGACAGTTGTAACATAATAACTGGTAAGCCCACTGGAACCCCCCGAGCTATCATACCGCAATTGGTAAATCCTGCACTAACAAAAAGTGTGCCTACACATAGATGGTGGGGTTCTGTTCCATTTGTTGGTGAAATGACGATCGATGACGCAAGCGATGCCGCTTATATAACACCCGATCCGATAAGGGCTCGCATCAGCAACCTTGGAGTAAGAGTATCAGGCATTCCGGGAGGTTTTAAAACCATTGCTAACTTCCCTAGGTACGAGGGTCCTGTTCCATTTATGGAGGTTTTTGAGGGCGTGGCAATAGCTAATTCAAAGCATTCGAATTTGGACGCTTACCTGAAAAATAGCAGTGATGCTTCTATTACCGTGCAATGGAAAGCAGGAAATATTGACGTTATGGAAGCGACCTTTGTCCATGGATCCCCTTACATTTATTTTACCATCTTAGATGGTCAAGCAATCCTAAGGACAAAGGCAGGCGACGGTTCTGAAAAAGGTGTTTTTTATGAGAAAAATAATAGCTTGGGCGTCTGGACTGACGTTGCTGGTATACGTAATTCATTTTTAATCAATGGTGAGGCCAAAACCGTGTTTTCAAATATCAACTCGAGTGAGATCACCATTGGTGGCGACTCAAACGAATTCACACTCACATACTTACCAAAAATTAATGGCATTCCAGATAATGCTATGTGCGATTTCTTTTCCGACAGCGCAAGAGAAGTGGTCGATTCTGTCGAAATTGATTTCACCATAGATCGAACGACAAACGATGTGATCATTTCTCATACTTATAACGGTCGTGGAGGGGAGGCTGTTACTACTTTAGTTGGTCTGCATCCTCTCCATTGGCGTCACTCGTCTGAAACCATTTCAAATTACAAAATACGTAGTGCGCGCGGGATAATTAAATTCGCTAAAACTGATTCTTTTAATTATACAATCCCGTATGTTGGAGTCCTTCCAACTCTCCCAAATCTCTCGGGAGCCTTTAACGTTCAAACACTTGAAAATCTCGTTTCTGAATTCGTAGGCTTGGGCGCGTCGTCATGGGTAAGCAGCACCGATACTTATTGGGCTGGTAAAGCTTATGGAAAAGCCGCTGAGCTTGCAGCTATCGCAAATACTCTTGGTATGGATGCTGAGGCGAGGCAACTTATTGATTGGCTGAAACTAGAACTATCCGACTGGTTCTCTGCAGTTACAGATGGCAATTTAAATACCAGCAAATACTTTGTCTATGATGAAACATGGGACGCCCTCCTCGGCCTTGATGAGGCCTATGGATCACATCAACGACTTGCTGATCACCATTTTCATTACGGGTACTTCGTGCGAGCCGCTGCCGAAATATGCAGAGTCGATCCAAGTTGGTGCAGTCAATCTAATTATGGACCGATGGTTGAATTACTGATAAGGGACTATGCTGGGGACAAAAATGATCCCATGTTTCCTCACCTTCGTCATTTTGATCCGGCAAATGGTTTTTCATGGGCCGATGGAAAAGCAGATGCTCTTCAGGGAAATAACAACGAATCTACCTCTGAGGCAGCAAATGCATATGGCGCCATCATTCTTTATGGCCTTGTAACTGGCAACAACGCATTGGTAGAAAAAGGAATGTACCTTCACGCATCAACATCTGCTGCCTACTGGCAATATTGGAATGACATCGACGGCTATAAAAGCCCCAACTCTGATGATAAAAACTTTCCGCCGGGCTATAACAAGATAACTACATCAATTGTTTGGGGTAGTGGAGCAGATTTTTCCACCTGGTTCAGTGGCGCTTATGCCCATATACTAGGTATTCAGGGTTTACCCTCCAACACTCTAATCTTTCATGTGAGTCTTTATCCTGACTACATGAGGGACTATGTTGCCTTGGGTCTGACTGAGTCGTCAAATGGAAAACCATCGGGCCTACCCGATGATCACTGGCGTGACTTGTGGTGGAATCTTTGGGCAATGTCTGATGCCGACGCTGCCGTTACGGATTATAATACCTTGGATTCTGACTATATTGCAGAAGCTGGCGAATCAAAAGCACACACATATCAATGGATAAACACCATGAAGGCACTGGGAAGAGTAAAAACCGGCACTGGAGAACTTAAATCTAATCACCCAGCGTCATTAGTATTCGAGAAAGGTGGCCGACTTACTTATGTTACGTATAATTTCTCCTCTCAAGCACAGGAAATCGTCTTCAGCAACGGAAGAACCTTTACCGCAACACCCGGAGGATTCACCGTTATCGTGGATTAGTTCTATATATGACAAACAGTAGCATCTCTCTCAAAACCAAGTGACGTCATACTCACACCTTTTCGAGGATTGTGGCTATGGCCTGTCCGACTCCAATACACATAGAACAAACGGCATAGCGACCTCCTCTGGTGTGAAGGTGGTTAATAGCCGTCATAACCAACCTCGCCCCAGACATTCCCAACGGATGTCCAAGCGCTATAGCACCTCCATTGGGGTTTACTCGCTCATCGTCGACCGGCAGGTCAAGAGCGCGAGTAACCGATAGCACCTGCGCCGCAAAAGCCTCATTCAGTTCGATGATATCAATCTGTTCCAGAGAAAGTCCTGCCATCGAGAGAACTTTTGGTATCGCAAGAGCTGGACCATGACCCATAATCCGTGGCTCCAGACCGACTAGAGCTGTTGCAATGACTCTTGCTCTAGGGGTAAGTTCCTGATCTCGAATCCCCATCTCGGACGCTACAATCATCGCACATGAACCGTCATTGATGCCTGACGCATTACCAGCAGTAACCGAGCCGTTAACCTTAAAAGGAGTTGACAGCTTACTTAACCCAACTAGTGTCGTATCACGCCGCAAATGTTCATCAACTTCAAAACGAAGCGCCTCTTTACGGCGCTGGGGAATCGTTACTGTGATTATTTCCTTCGCGAAAAAACCAGAATCTTGAGCCAATCCCGCCTTTCTCTGGCTGTTTAGAGCATATCGATCTTGATCCTCACGACTAATACCAAAGGCTTCTGCAACATTTTCAGCGGTTACTGGCATTGCATGGACACCATATTTTTCCTCCAGCTTTTTATTTACAAACCTCCATCCCATTGTCGTGTCAAAAAGTTCCTGATTACGACCAAAAGCCGTCGAGGATTTGGCTATCACCAACGGAGCCCTGGACATGGATTCCACACCACCGGCAATTATACAATGAGCTTCTCCTGCTTTAATTGCGCGAGCTGCTATATTTATCGCATCCATACCTGACCCACAAAGACGGTTCACCGTACACCCAGGGACATCTGGAGGAAATCCTGCTAACAGAAGAGCCATCCGAGCCACATTCCGATTGTCCTCACCAGCCTGATTCACGCACCCGAGAACCACATCATCAAGACGCATGAGATCTAAACTTGTATTTCTTCGGATCAATGCGGTTAACGGAATAGCCGCCAGATCGTCAGTGCGCACAGAAGATAGGCTTCCTCCATACCGTCCCAGCGGAGTGCGAACGGCATCACAAATAAATGCTTGCTCCATAAAAACTCCATCAAACTTGAACGCTTCTTATCAATATTTTCTAATCAAAAATTGAAGAGTAATAATCTACCCTAGCCCGTCAATAAAAGCTAATATGTAGATCCAAATAAATAGACTGAGGGAATAAATGACGCAAATAAACTCTATTTTTTCCACTTTGAAATCAGCTTTAAAAGCCCACGGTATCACATATGCTGATCTTGCAAAAAGAATCAACCTATCAGAGGCGACAATAAAACGGATATTCGCCGAAGAAAATTTATCTATTAGCCGCCTTGAGCAAATCTCGCAGGTAATGAATATGGAGATCTCCGACATAATATCTTTAATGAAGGAGCGACAATTTCGTCTAACGCAACTAACGGAAGAACAGGAACTTGAGATAGCTCGCGACCCCTTGCTCATTTTAGTCGGCGTATGTGTCCTAAACCGTTGGGAGCTCGGAGATATCACATCAAAATATAATATTTCTGAGTATCAATGTGTTCAAAAGCTTGCTCGATTAGATCGTTTGAAGATCATAGAATTACTGCCAAATAATCGCATTAAATTACTAGTCTCTCCAAATTTTCAATGGCGGAAGAATGGGCCTATGCTAAATGTCTTTAGGGAGACCATTGGGCGAGAGTTCTTTAAGACCAATTTTGTGAAAGAAAATGAAATGCTGGTGGTGCTAAATGGAACATTGTCACGAAATAGTGCACTAGAATTCCATAAAAAAATCGACAAGCTTGCTCAGGATTTTGAAAATATCAACCTCGACGATACTGGGGTACCTATGAAACAAAAAAGTGGAGTCACTGCTGTTTTAGCAATTCGTAATTGGCAATTTGGAGCATTTGAATCACTACAAAAATAACATATCTAATCATCTAACAGTCGAAAAGCGAGGTGTCGGGTCCATGTCACTCGCTTAATAAATATGGAGTTCGTCTAATTACAAAGCGAAATAAAGTCGAATTAATAGACAATCTTGGCTCTTACCACCTGCTAGTTAATGGAAAAAAATTTTTTATCAAAGGAGCGGGACTCGAATTCGGTGACATAAAAAGTCTCGCTAAACTTGGAGGAAACGCATTCCGAACCTGGCGTATTGAAGATGGAGATAAAAGAGCTCTCCAGATCTTAGACGAGGCTGAAGAATCAGGGCTTTTAGTCTGCATGGGTATCGATGTAGCGCGCGAAAGACATGGCTTCAATTATGATGATAAAGAAGCGGTGGCAGGACAACTAAAAAGTATAAGGCGAGATGTGGAGCGATTAAAACATCATCCAGCTTTGTTGATGTGGGGCATAGGTAATGAGCTCAACTTAAGGCATGAAAACCCTTGCGTTTGGGATGCGGTAAACGAAATATCTGAGATGATTCATATAATTGATGGTAACCACCCAACGACGACCATGCTAGCAGGCGCAGAACCAGAAATCATTAAAACAGTCTCTGAGAGGTGTCAAGATCTAGACTTGTTATCTTTTCAAATGTATGGGGACATCGCAAAGCTTCCAGAGTGTCTGCGTTTAAGTACTTATGGAGGTCCATATATTGTGTCAGAATGGGGTGTGACCGGACATTGGGAGGTTCCCTGTACCCCTTGGGGAAGACCAATTGAACAAACTAGCAGTGAAAAAGCTGCCGTAATCGAGTGTCGATATAACAACTTTATTATCACCAATAAAAATCAATGCCTTGGAGCCTTTGTTTTTCTCTGGGGACAAAAGCAAGAGAGAACACCGACCTGGTATGGGCTCTTTTTAGAAAATGGCCGTCATACCGAAATGCTGCAAACGATGTATTTTCTTTGGACAGGAAAACTTTCAGAACGACCGCTGCCCACACGTTTATCAATGGCAGTGTTAGATGAAAATGGAAAAAATGTTATTACATTGGTTGCGAATAGCGCTTACAAAGCGCACATTCAGTTTTATTATCAGCAAGAGCATCGACTTAATTATCGGTGGGAGCTCATGGAAGAGGTAGATAAAGCCAGTGAGAGCGATGGAGGTGACTTAGAGGTCCAGCCGGCGATTTTGTGGACCAAGAAATTTCATAACGTCAAAGAATTAATATTTTACGCACCGAAACCAGGAGAATATCGCCTATTCATTTATGTCGAGGATCCGTTTAATGGTGCATCGACCGCGAATATACCGTTATTGGTCGTTGCAACCGGGACGCTAGCTAACCAAACGACTAAACTCATGAGAGAGTAGATTAAAAATAATAGCAACTTAGCGCAACTATATGATCCGAACCAATACTAAAGACAAACGCCATCAGTCAATTCCACTAAGTCAAAAAATTGCCTTCGGTATCGGAATGCTGGCCAACCAGATGTTCCCCGCTGTGCTTGGAATATTTATGGTTGTCCTCGTTCAGGGATTAGGGATGAGTCCCCTGTTATGGTCCCTTATATTCTTCATCCCGAAAACCATTGATGCGATTACAGATCCCCTAATGGGTTATATTTCAGATCACACGGTATCTCGTTGGGGCAAACGCCGACCCTATGTGTTCGTTGGCGCTATCATCTCGGGGGTTTCGTTTGTAATGATGTGGCAACTTTCGGCCGAGAATTCTGAAATGTACAATTTTTATTATTTTCTGGCCTGGTGTTGCACCTTTTGGATTGGAATGACCATCTTCGGAGTGCCCTATGTAGCAATGGGGTATGAAATGAGTAATGACTATCACGAGCGAACGCATCTCATGGCAGTCGCACAATGGATCGGTCAGTGGGCGTGGGTTATCGCGCCCTGGTTTTGGGTAATCTTGTACGACCCTGCATGGTTCTCATCCGCAGCCGACGGCGCCAAAAGCCTCTCGATCTGGATTGGAGGGGCCTGTATGGCCATAGCGCTTATACCTGCCTTTTTTTGCACATTTGATAACACTGAAAAAGTCGAGCATAAATTGGTTGAAGTTTCCCACCCCGCAAAAATTTCACTTAGAGATTTCATTCAAGGAATTATTATTACACTTAAAAATAAACCCTTCCAAAAGATTTGTCTTGCAACATTTCTAATCTTCAATGCTTTTCAAACCATTGCAGCATTTTCGTGGTTTATCGTGGTGTACTACATGAATAACGGTGATCCAGTTCAAGCTGGAGTATGGCCGACTTTATTCGGATCAGTGGGCGCACTGTGCACATGTTTTCTGGTTATACCGATAGTCAATCACTGCGCGCAAAAATTTGGTAAGAAGACAACATTTTTATATACACAGTCAATTTCAATTCTTGGCTATATACTTTTTTGGTGGGGGTTTTCCCCCGAAAATCCATGGATGATGTTATTACCCCTACCGCTTTTCGCATTTGGTATCGGCGGTCTGTTCACCATAATGATGTCGATGACTGCGGACATCTGTGACATGGATGAACTGGAAACAGGCAAACGCAGGGAGGGTATTTTTGGAGCTATTTATTGGTGGATGGTAAAGTTCGGTGCAGCATTAGCGGGGGGAGCAAGTGGGTTGATTCTCAGTGTAATCGGCTTTGATCAGTCCATAGCACTGCAAACCAAGGATACCTTGACGCTTTTGCGCTTGAGCTATATCTGTATCCCGATTACCGGAACATTGGCGGCCATTATCATAATGCGGAACTATGAGCTTGATGAACAAAGAGCCAATAAAATACGCGCCCAACTTGACCTTAGACGACAACGGTCGATAACTCTGGAAGTGGATCTCATCAGTAATTAATCTCATAGCGAGTCATGTGGTATCCAAACGCAGCTTTCACTCCAAGCCCGGCTCCAGCGTTACTTTTATTTTGCGGATGTCTCCTGTCTTACGAAAGATTGCTGACGATGTGATGCGATCAATAAATGTGTCCTCAATTTTCTTTTTTGAACCGTCCAGATATGTGATTTCAATTAAAAACTTAGTCCCAATCTGATACACAAAGGGTATTTGACAGTAAGTAAAGGCCATCTGCCTAGGCGCTAACGCAAGCGTTTCTTGCTGACCGTTGACATCAAAGTAATATAATGTCTGTGGTGACAAGAGAAATTCGGATTTTCGCACAATGAAAGGATGAAATCCTATGCACCCCTCTTCAACCCGAATGCCCAATTCCATTAGCCGTGCAATGATTTCTTCCTTTACCTGCCCTGTCATGCCTGGCTGTTTGGCGCCTGCAAATCCGGGAGTATGAGAGTAAGGATCCGTCGGAAAGGCTCCGTAGAGTTGTGGTGTTTTGTTAAATCCAATTCCTCCGCGTATTTCAAAATATACTTTGATCAAAGCATCTATTATCTTAGTATCAGAATTCCCGATTTTTGCATTGTAAATATTTTCAATTGTCGCTAGCGTAAGTTTAGATACCATATGCCAATATATACATCCGATTCCTTCATACGCATACATGGCACCAGACCTACCTGTGAAGCTGTGGTGTTTAAAGACATCCTCGAACATCTTAATAATTAATGCTTGATCTTGGACTACGAGTGTTTTATATCCTCTAGCAGCAAGCTTCATGAGGGTGTCTTTGACATCCTGAACATTATTGAATGATCCGTTGAAGTAATACCCCCCAAAGGAATCGGCTTCAATAAGGGAGCAATTATTATCCAAAACTAAAGCTTGTAGCAGTTGTGAGCGCTCGAACTGCTCGCTAGAAATTACGTTTAAATCAAGAAAACGAGGAAGTGTTTTGTCAGGATATAAAAGGTATGAACCCTGCCGCTCATCGTAAATATCTGATTTCCTGAGCGCTGACAACACTCCAAGTGCCTGTTTTGGGCTCAAGTAACCAGAGCTGAGAATAGCAACCTGACCCTCCAACATCTTGTAAAGCCGCGAGATTGTAATTCCAGAATCATTCACTGTCATCAAATTATACGCATGATAGAGGCCATCATCGCGACGACATTCGAAGATCGTCCTATCGATAAAACGAAGACTTAGCCGAAAAAAAGCAATAAGTGAATGTACCTTCACAGGACGGCAAGTATTCGAGATACCATTGGAATAAAAATTTTCTCTGAACTCACTAGCAGCGGTTCCTAACTGATCTAACAATTGTTTTCGATAAAGACCCGACATATCCTCGTTCATCCGAGATACCGCTGTAGTAAGAATTTCATCGACAGAATTAAATAGTTTCAATACTTCGGAGGAAATTTTTACCTCAGAACGATCTACCGACGAAAATAAATTCAATAAATAGCTCTGAAATCGACGCATGTAATATAGGGTGACTGCAGAAATACCGTTACCGACAAGAGCATTGTTTGCATCATTCCACTCAGGGCGCTGAGTATTCATCCATATGCCGCCGCCAGGAATAAAATTGCATAGCTTACCCAACATAGTGACGATCAGTTTTTCAGCAAGATTAACTTGATAGACTTTCTTTTGGTCATTCCACACGAGTCTTCCGTCTGAGCCCGCGTACTTAACTCTTTTTTGGATCAAAGTCTCCAAGTCATAATCAAAATCAATGGTATTGAATGGATCCTTTAACAATTCCGAATACGGCCTTATTCTGTAGGGCACATTCGCATAACAAAAAATGTCAAGTGTCAAAAACTCTTTAAGTCTCTCAGGATGGTGATTACTAGAAAACTCTAACAACTTTAGCAAGTAGATGATTTGGTGGTCTCCCCAATATCCTATGCTTGACCATGGGTCGTCAGGATTTAATGTTTCCCAGTCTATTCCATCCCTAGTAATTCGGTAAGGGTTATATCCCTCGAGTGTTGAGGCATTCACAAATTTGCTAATCATGCTCTCTGCAAAACCGGGTATAGAGAAACACAATGCCTCCCAATTCTGGAAGATATCCCTCCAATTACCCTCAAAGTTAAGAACTTTCCCTCCATCCGCACGCTGGACTTGAATATTAAATTGATTCCAAGGTCTTGATGGATCTCCGTGTCGACGGCTAAACGACAACGGCAAGTACTCATAGCAGATACGCTGTAAATTTTTGTCGCCATCAAGTTTGGATGCACGAATCAGGGTCTCATGAAGAAACTCTTCGTCTAAGGATTTTATGAAACTTAGGTTCTGATCAAAAGTTGCTGGACTCGTTGATTTCATAAAGTCCAATAGGTCTTCGCGTGAAATCCTGTAATTACTCTCAAAAACGCCTCCGCGCATCACATTGAATAATACATTTGAGTAGTGATGGTTTAGCCTTAAAAGATCCTCACCAACTTGGAAACCATCAGCGGTTGCGATGATACGACAAAGATTTGTAGAACCTAGTGATATATCACTTTCAATATCATTTTTAATACGCTGATTTTTCTTGATATATTTAAGAAGTTCTCTTACCTTAGCTGGGCCTTGGTTAACTTCCGCGACAATATCCCAGCTAATCTCATTTACTCCCGAAAGCTCACAAAGAGCATTAACAAAATAAGCGCCTCTGCGGCCAAACAGATCAATTTCCTTCGAAATTGGGATGCCCTCACGAAAGTTTTGCAATTGAAGTGAAGAAAGAAGAATACACGCATCAGGCAAGCCTACGGACCAAACAGTCGTTGCAGACAACGCCTCACTGGGCTCCGCTCGATCAATCAATATCGAACTCATGGTATAGAGAGCAAGTTTAGAAGACTCCTCTAACTCATTTTTTTTATAAGCATCCACCAAACAGCTGAGAGTATTTTGGGCACCTGATTCGACTCCATAGGGGAGCAAATTCTCAATCCCATCGACAATATCTATCTCAACGGGCTCGTGACCATTGTTAATTAAAGTCGATGTTTTAACGAATCCAAACCTCTGTGAGGTTCGCCAGGTGTAGCGGAAGGTGACTGAGAGGTCTTGATTTTTTTCCTCGAAAATAATCTTGTCTCCGAGCACATTCTTGTAAAGTTTTCGATTAACTTTATATACTCCGTCGTAGAACTCAGAAAATGGCTCCCACAATGATGTCCTATCTCCTCGGGTTACTAGAGCAAGCGTTCGACTACCTGTGTGAGAAGAGTTACTTCTAATTTTGTCGTCGGAGTAGTAAGGGAAAAGTGCGCTTTCTGCATTAACCCTTCCCGCAGTAAGTCCTCCAAGGGTCGAGATAAACATCCAGTGGTTGGAATCACTCACCAAGCTTACAAAGAAATCATCCATGCGATCAAAGTTTTCGATACAGTAATACTGCTCTCCATGTAAATGAACATATGAGCCTGACACGCAATCTTCATTTTTTTGTCGCACCTGATGACCGATGTGTATAGCTCTGTTACTCATATTTTAATTTTTATCCTGCGCTCTCTCGGAGGCTCAACACTCACTGATTTAATTAAAGCCCACATTTGGCTTGAAATTACCAAAACGGTTCAGCTCAAGCCTAATGCTAGAGATAAGTTACTCTTTTCGCAATTCATCGAGACATAAATAAGTTGATAAGTAATACTTACAAGATGAGCGAAAGCAAAAAGATTTTGGTTGCTGTTAATTAATTTACGGTGTGAACAACACCATTTTATGATTTTTTCTAGGCAGTTTTTTAACGTTATCGATAGCAATTTTTTTGAAGTTAAATATGTTTTTTGAGAGATAGTCAATCGACAAATAATACGTATAGTTGTATCCCAGCTGCCGGAGAAATACCATGATCTGAGTAGCTTCTTGAAAGTCTTTTCTAGCATGTAATTCAAGAGCTAGAATTGGTCTGTGATTTTTTAGCGTTTGAGTCGCCCCTTTTAGGGCGCTCAGCTCATGTCCCTCCACATCCATCTTTATGAAATCAATCGAATTACAGGGATTCTCAATAACATACTGGTCAAGAGTTACCACTCTAAAGTCAATATTTCCCTCAGCGTTTTCTACTATCCTCGAGGCTCCTGCATTTAATGGCTGCTCAAAGGCCCTCAGAATACCAGCCTTATCACTTAAACCGGCGTTTACTAACTCAATATTAGTTGACGATTCTGTATTCAAAGCTAATATCTTATAAATTCTGGAATGAGGCTCAAAACTGACGACTTTACCAAAAAGTTGAGCAAAAAATAGTGAATGGTTTCCGATATTTGCTCCCAAGTCAAAACAGGTGTTCATCTGTTTAAGATTAATGCTCAAAAACTTTTTTAAAGAGAGTAACTCTCGTTTTTCAAATAAGCCATCGATAAATATTTTCCTCGAAATCGCATCATGGGCAAAACATACCATTTGAGGATGATTCCCAAAATTTCGCCGTGAGGCGCGTTCGAGAAGAAACTTAAGTACCTGTCTTTCAAAAATCCGAAGCAAATCGAAACCTTTTAATATGGGACAACTAACTATTCTTCCTCAATTCAGGCAAAGGTAACCTTCCTATCTTGATGAATCTTCTGATGATAGCCGGTTTTGGGCGAATGCAAAATAAATCACCATTCGTTCCCTTCAGAACATCTGAGATACCGCACGATTGCGCTATATTGGCGTTAGCATCTAGATGACTTTTCTCACCATGCACAGGAACAACAATTTTTGGTTTGATTAATTCATACATCTGTCTCAAATCATTCTCACAAGGATGTCCACTCACGTGAAGTGTTTCATCTGTATTATCGGGGTGCAAGACCTTTGCACCCAGCCCCTCTAACCTACGAAATAACCTCTTTACAACAAATTCATTCCCAGGAATGATACTCGAGCTAAAAATTACTACGTCACCCGTATCCAGACTTACTGAACGATGCGAGTCCGTGGCAAGTTTGGATAGTGCTGCTCCGTGCTCTCCTTGGCTTCCAGTGGCAAAAATCAAAACCTCATTTTTGGGAAGATAACCAATGTGTTCGGCATCAACCCAATTTATACTTGAATCTAAGAAACCCTGTTCTTTCGCGCATTCAACCATAACTGACAAAGACCTACCCAACAAACCAACGAAACGCCCGCTATTTACCGCGATCTTCGCGATTGTATTAATTCGAGCAATATTACTAGAAAAGCAGCCAACTATAATCCGTCCCATCTCATCAGCAAATATTCGCTTTATCCCAGGGACTATATCTCCCTCACTGGCACTAAAACCAGGGTCTTGAGCATTCGTTGAGTCACAAATAAATGCATCCACACCCCGTTCACCAATTGAAGCGAACCGTTTTGGCCTGAAGGACTTACCAATTTGCGGAGATTTATCCACCTTCCAATCACTTGAGTGAAATATCGTGCCAGCACTAGTTGTAATCTCAAGTGCGCAATTTTCTGGAGTTGAATGGGTCATAGGATGCCAGATTACAGAAAAAGAACCATGCTGAGTCTTATCTCCGAACTTCGTCTCTACCATAAGATCCGGCGGAGCTAACCCTCTCATTAAAGCTTTCCTCCTTATAACAGAAAGGGTGAAAGCAGTGCCGAAAACTGGACACTGCCAGCGTCTCCAAAGCAAGCTTAAAGCGCCAAAATGATCCTCATGAGCATGTGTAATCAAGATGCCCTGTAATGCCGATTTTTGTTTATCAACAAAGTCAGTACAAGGAATCTCAATAAGAGGTTGCGCTCCCGGAAGGGCTGAACTTGTGATGTTAATACCGCAATCAACCATAAGCCACTCAGAATTATGTCCAATTAAATTTAGATTCATTCCGATTTCACCGCACCCACCAAGCGGTAAAAACCAAAGATCATGGATACCTGGATTTCGACTAATATCCATTTACATGTGACTCCAAAGTGTAGAGGCAAAATTCAAAAGTATACGCCTTTGATCTCAATTTTCTTACCGACCAACCTGTGTACCAAGCCGCATATAAAAAAAGAGGTGGTAAGATGCTTGCTGAATACTTAAAATGAAAGAAAAAAAGACACCAATAGTTTAACAGTCATAAGTCCTGAACGCATTATCAATTGATCCAGAATTTACCAATGGCATCATAGCTCGCCGACTTCACAAGTCACGAAATGACAGCGAATGCCATGACGACCAAGGGAAAGAGAACGTTGAATATAGGAAATAACAAAATTAAACAAGCCCTCTACCGAACTTTTAGCGTGGTTTTGGGTCTCTCTTTTGCTCAGGCATGCTTCTGTACACCAAACATCTTATTGATTCTGACCGATGATTTAAATACAAGAATATCGACATATGGAGATCCCATCGCCAAAACTCCGAACATTGACAGGCTCGCAAAGGTTGGAATACGTTTCGATAGAGCCTACGCTAACTATCCGCAATGCATGGCGAGCCGAGCAAGTTTTCTAACAGGGCTTTACCCTGAGCAAAATGGCGTATCTCGGCTTCATCATAAATTAAGAGACAAAGTGCCCAAGGTAGCTACTCTACCTCAGATTTTGAAGGAGAACGGATACCACACTGCAGCGGTAGGAAAGATTTTTCATTTTAATGTGCCAAGCGGTATCGGTAGTCCTAACTATGATGTCGATCCCATCTCTTGGAGCGAAAGCCATAATCCTGCGGGTATCGATCGAATGAGTGCAGAGGAAATAAAGTACCTTGGCCCCCACATCAACGAGAAGTCAAAAGACTCAAATATGAATGGGGGCTGGCTCAGTACAATCAGACTAGGCGGGACGAGGAATGATTACACAGACGGTAAAATTACCAACTTGGCCTCTAAAATACTCACCACCATGTCAAAAAATCAGGATGATAAACCATTCTTTCTCGCCGTAGGTTATGTCCGCCCACACGTCCCTTTTTCTGCGCCAGAGCACTTTTTTGATCTATATCCAACCACTAAAATTTCCACTGAATTCGTCCCGAAAAATGATCGCGAAGATATTCCATTGCCTCAGCTGTCAGATCGTCCTTATCAGCTCGAAATGACTGAATCTGTAAAAAAGGAGATGATGCAGGCATACTATGCCTCTATAAGTTTCATAGACGATGAAATAGGCCGACTAATTCAAAAACTCGATGACCTAGATCTCAGAGAATCAACACTAATACTATTTACTTCGGATCATGGATACCTTCTTGGAGAGCATGATCTCTGGCAAAAACCCAACTTGTTCGAGCAAACACTTCGAGTTCCGCTAGTCATAGCTTCCCGACACGTAAAGAGGCCTGGCGTGGCGACCAAAACCATGGTTGAGTTGATTGATATTTACCCAACAATACTTTCACTAGCCGGAGTAGACATACCTGAGCATAACGCTGGGAAAAGTTTCGCTGAACTTCTAGAGCAGCCTAATAAACTTATCCGACCTTCCGCACTGAGCATGAGTCATAGTCAGGCGAGTAGCTCTATCAGGCCTGGAGTGCTTCTAAAAAACACAATGGGATATACCATAAAAACTAAACATTTCCGTTATACGGAGTGGGACGGGGGTATTCATGGCGCTGAATTGTATGATCACAGATCAGACCCCAAGGAAATTACAAATCTTTATTCAACTACAAAATATGCTAGCGAAAGGAGTCGTTTAGGTCAGATGCTTCAAGAACGAATACTAGAATCTCGCGAGTCTCGCGAATATTTACACGACAATTGAAAAATTATTCCCAACGAGTACTAGTTGGAGACCCTACAAAAGAGATTTTTCGGCTTTATATCTCTGCTTAGCTGAAGCGGTAGTCTTAGTTTCACAGTTTTAGCTCGGTCGAAAATTACTATAGTAAATTACTACTATGAGACTTATTACATAAACAAAAGTACCGCATTCACGTCAACAAAATAAGAATCCCTATGAAAGTAATCCGTAAGAAACGATTTTTACTACTGGATACGCGTAACGTCATGAGCGCTGACAATGTTGAACTGAAGGTTGGTTGCGTAATTAAACATAATGCCAATCCATTGATGATGGAGGACAAGTCCTGGGAAAAACGATTTGATAATCTTTATGGTAATGTTCTCTATGATGAGAGTGAAAAGCTATATAAGTGCTGGTATAGCCCCTTCATAGTCGCTCACTCATCGAAAAATATGTCGCTATCACAACGAAAACGGATAACCTATGAAGGTCATGACTCTCAGGAGATGGGCATCTGTTATGCAACATCTGAGGATGGATTAAAATGGGATAAACCAGATCTACAAGTTACATCGTTTGAGGGAAGCTCTAGAAACAACATAGTCTGGAGAGGACCTCATGGTGCTGGCATCTTTAAGGACACTCGCGCAGAGAACAAATCACAACTCTACAAGTCAATCTTTCAAGGCCTAAAAACGAGCTACTCACAAGATGGTCTTTCATGGTCACCTGCAAGAAAAATCGTTAGCAAAGATAAGATTGCCGGAGACACCCACAACAATGTCATTTGGGCACCAACGTTAGAAAAATATGTTGCATTTACCAGGACCTGGGGGAAGACTGATCGCAAACTAGAGGGTCCACCCACAAAAATTAATCATGCTTGGGGTCGCGAGGTCTCGCGCATTGAGAGCAGCGATTTTATGGAATGGTCTAGACCTGAGGTAGTGTTGGGATGTAACTCTTACAATCACCAACCTTACGCAATGCCCGTTTTTTATCATGCAAACACATACATCGGATTACTCGCAATTCACGACCAAAATTCTGATCGAGTTTGGACTGAGCTCGCTTGGAGTCCAGATACAAAGAATTGGCGTCGTATAAACAAGGGAGAGCCATTTATCCATTGCTCTGAAGACATCCTCGATTACGATTACGGGTGCGTTTACGCATGCGCAGCACCGATATTCCTCGATAATGAAATTCGTATCTATTATGGCGGTAGCGACTGGTTACACACGAGTTGGAGAAATGGATGCTTAGCGCTGGCCACCATCCGACCCGATGGCTTCGCCGGTTATGAGCAGGTCAATCCAAAAAAAATTGGAGTCGTAACCACTCAAATATTCAAACAAACTGGCCAAGCAATTAAAATAACTGCAGATATCAAGGGGAACGGCTGGCTGGAAGCAAACTTATTTGACGAAAAAAATGAGCCTATTGCTAAAGAACGGATCTATGAAACGTCAACTGACAAGTTAGTTTTTGCACCACACATCACGCGGCTCAAATCCATACGATTGGAATTCAAGCTTAATGGAGCAAAAATCTACTCGGTAGTTTTTGAAGATTCTGACAGTCACAATGGATAAGATATTCAAAAGTGCTGAAACAATTAGATTATACCCTAGAACTCTGCACTGAAAGTCACTGTTCTCGCTTTTGAACGGAGACCCCCGAACTATTCTCACTGATTTGACGTAATCCACGCTGCCTGTCTCTTCATGTCCTCGGAGTACCGCATCCAAGCTTTTGCTGATCTCGCTGTGTCTTCAAATGCTTTAGCTCGCCTTAAAGCACTCCGGGCATTGTTGAACATGCCGAGTTCACTCTGGGCAATTCCTAACAATAGCCAGGCCCTTCCGGGACTATCTAAATCTTTTTTAAGGGCATTACTGATCGCTGCTTGGGCCTCTGACCATTCAGTATTCTCAACATGGATTTGGGCTATTCTCATCCATGCCTCGCCCCCATCTTGCAATTCAGTAAGTTTCTTAAGCGTAAGCACCGCCTTTTCGGACTCTCGTGCCATTACCCACGCCTGCGCCTGCATATCAAGGTATTGCTCTTCAAGAGGCAACAGTTCAGCGGCAATAGCATCCTCTAACAAACGCGCTGCAGTCTCCGGAATACCCTGCATGAGAGCTAACTGTACCAGAGATTTCAAAGATGACTCTTTCTCAAGTAGATCTAGATCAAAGGCTATTTTAAGCGTGGCGAGTGCCTTTTGCGGTTTTTCCATAACCATGTACACACCAGCCAACTGCTCCCAGTAGGCAGTATTATCAGGCCAGAGCGAGGTCATATCTATCAAGATCAAAGCCGCTTCACCAAATCTGTCCAGCTCGAAAAAATTAGCCGCGAGCAATTGGAACCAAGTCGCTTTAGGTTTTTCTGCAAGGGAAATCGCTTCCTCCGCATATGGTATTGATTGAGCGTGATTTTTTACTTGTGCATGTATATTTGCCATGAAAATATACTGATCGGCCTTTGGTTGCTCAAGTTGAACGAACCATTTTTCGGCGAATACTAATGCATCTTGGAATTGCCCCAAGGCTGCATGAAGCTGAGCCACCATATAGCCTACGTTATAGACCACATTTTGAGGTAACTTTTCGGTGTCAAGGCTACGCTTGAGATAAGTAATAGCCTCCTCAAAATTTTCATCCGACATAACGGCATAGCCGAGGGTCTGCAAGGTTAATGCTTCGTCCAACGAACCATTGGCGACTTCCGTCAAAAGTAACTTTAATCGATCGATCGCAGTTTTTAATCCAAGATTTTCATTCGTTGCACCGGACATTAGCTCCTGAATTTCAGTCAGTTCGCGGTATGTTTTTGTACTCACAGAGTCCGCACTCAATGGTATAGGGTGGAACACTAAAATCGAAACCAAGAATAACTTACATAAGTTAAAGCTATGCCATTCGGAAATATGCATCAGGTTCTTGCCAACTTAAATTCAATAGTTTGTTTCGCACGCTGTTCAACCGGATTTCCATCAACAACCTTAGGTCTGAATTTCCATCTTTTCATTGCATCAGTCGCTGCTTTGTCAAATAAACGTTTAGGCTGTGACTCTAAAATCTTTACATTGAACACCGTTCCATCAGGGCGAATGGTAACCGCCATAGTTACATAACCCTCAATTCCGGCCTGCTTGGGACCGCGCGGATATGCCGGAGGCACTTGGACTATCGGAATAACATCAGTGTCGAATCCGGAGAGTCCGTCACCTTTTTGAAGCGCCCCGAGGTAGGGTCCGTCACCTGAGTTAACGGCCATGCCAATTGAGGGCATATCCATATTCAGACTTGGGTTAAATCTAGCGATCTGGTCTGATAAATCAGGTGTCTCGGGTGGCTTTTCAGGTGGTGGAGGCTCTTTTGGTGGCTGCCTCTCCTTTGTGCGAAGTTCCTCATTTTGTTTCACTCGAACAAAATTCAGATAAGTCCGCATCTTATCCGGTTTCTCATAAAGGGAATCGGCCTTGATCATAATTTGCATAAGGTAGAAAAGACTCAAGCCGGCGAAGATCGCAACCACTAAGAAAGCTAAACTCCTCAAGTGTGATAACAATACTAGTACCCCTTATCAGCAGCAACAGAAACACTGACTGCACCTGCTAACCTCGACTGGTCCATCACCTCAATGAGCGTTTCAGTTTTTGAATCCGCATCCGCGACGATAATAACAGCGGCGCCGGGATTTTCTGCAAGCCCCCGCTCTACATTGGCCCGAACCGCCCTCTTATCTACCTGCCTTTTATCCATGAATATCTGGTTGCTAGAAGTAATACCAATTTGTATGCTATTTGATTCAGTCACGACAGCGGTATCAGCATTAGGCCTACTTACATCAACACCAGACTCTTTTACAAAAGTAGATGTAACAATAAAAAATATCAGCATTATGAAGACCACATCCAACATCGGGGTGAGATCAATCTGGCTTTCTTCGACTTGCTCCGTAATCAACCTTACTGGGTCAGTCATGTACTCAGATCCCCTATTTTTAACATTTCGTTCAATATTTGCAGCTTATCTTGGTACATGCGCTCTAACTGCGTAGCAAAAGGAATCGCCGCTAACGCAACGACCATACCGCTCATCGTAGGAATGGTGGCTGCGCTCACACCATCAGCCATCGCTCGGGGATTCCCCGATCCGAGCACAGCCATAACATCAAATACCTGAATCATCCCTGTTACGGTCCCTAGAAGTCCGAACATCGGTAGTAGCGCAATAATAGAAGGTATAAGTTTCAGTCCTCTTGACATCTCAATCTCAACCTTTGATATGAGGCTTCTCCTCTCTACTAAGGCAAACCAAGACGACGTCTCTGAACGAGTCTGCCATGCCCTCAAAGCGTCTTCAACTCGATCAGAATGATCTCTCAAAAAGTAAAAGTAACGATCGAGGATAAGCCAACTGAGCCATATTGAGAGAAAAAGTATCGAATAAAGAACATCTCCACCTTTATCAAAAAAATCTCTCAGAACACTCACAAATTCCATGGACTCTTTATCTTCCTGTCTTCAAGTCAGATTCTGCTTTCGCAGCCAGTATCGTAAGAGACTGCTCACCGATTAGTTTGCTCAAAAGCATAACCCTACCGGACAGAAAACTGTGGCTCAAAAGCAGCGGTATCGCAGCACACAGACCTAAAACTGTTGTTATAAGCGCTTGTGAAATCCCACCAGCCATCAACTTCGGATCTCCAGTCCCAAACAGGGTTATCGCCTGGAAAGTACCAATCATACCAGTGACTGTCCCAAGTAATCCCATGAGTGGTGCTACAGCCGCCAAAACCTTAATGACCTGAAGCCCCTTTCTAATGTCGGCCAGATCAGTGAACATTATGGCTTCCACTCGCCGCTTGATCGCCTCCAAATCAAGATGCCTATTCTCATAATAAGCGATCATCATCCTACCCAGCGGATTGTCAGGCTTAGGCGCTTCAAGAGTCTTTAGTTGCTTACTCATGCGGATTCGGATTCGTGTGAGAACAATCAGTCTCTGGAGAACTATTAAAAGACCAACAAAGCCAACTCCGATAATTGCATAACCAACCGATTTGCCCTGCTCAATCCTCTCCGTCAAGCTGGGCGACTGAACGAGTAAACCTAGTAAAGCTCCTCGTGACGGGTCAATATAAAAACCTACCTGCTGTCCAGGAGGTGCTGCAAATAGGTCAGATGCGGATGATTGCACATAACCTGCTGGTTGCCTGGGAAGCTCAATCGCCTGGTCAGTCTCTGAAAGGTAGTTTAGGTAGCGGTTACCGGTTATCATATTAAACGTTCCTACTCTCACCACATCAGCCACATAATTCTCACCTCCGGGCTCTGTGATCTCAGATTGGAAACGACTCACCTGCCCCGATAATGCCGCCTCTTCAATCATCAAGGTCCACAGCTCCCTCATCTGAGGGATTGTGGGAATCTCATCACTCTCAGCTAAGGCAGATACTATCTTTTTCCTTTCTGGCTTTTCAAAGGTAATGAGAGAGTCATAAAGCATTGTCTGGCTATCATCTGCCATTTGTCGGAACACCCCGAAAAGCTCTCCGAGATCGCCTACCCTCTTTTCCAGGAGGGCTTCGAGTTCAGCTAATTCCTCCTCATTTTTGTCAAATTGAGATTTCAACCTGTCTCGCAGGTTTTCCTGTTCAGAAACTTGGGCTTCAGCCTTCCTCATCATCTCCTTCTGTGCAGCTGCCTCAGACCTGAAACGACGCTCTCGATCTGCATTCCAAGACGCTTCGGAGGTTTTATTCCTTTGGACTTTCTCGAGCAGATTTAAAAGGCTTTCATCAGATAACGCTATCACGGAGGGTAACGTAGTAATTGATACTATAAGACAAAGCTTGAAATAAATATTTACCCATTGAATCCTCATTTTCTGCTCCCTGACGCAATAATGGGGAGCTCGAGGAGCTTCGGTGGAGCCTGTTTACGGGCGATGCTCAGACCATCTCTCACCGATCTTCGAAACTCTGCGGACAATACTTTCCAACTTGAATTCGATTTATTCCAGGCACCGGTCTCCGTTCCGTCTAGGGTCTGGTAATAAAGTCCAATACGCCCGATTCTCAAAAAATCGACCGACCGAACAACGTTGTCAATTACAAGATCACCAGTATATGCCTCAATGGTGCGCCCGTAATCCGCCTCAATCATGTAAGCCTCCATGATACGGCGATACTTCTCACCCACCGTCACATCAGCTCGGTCAATGAGGGTTTTAAGATTATCAATCCTTTCAGATCGCTCTTCCATAAGAAATGGGCTGTCAGCAGCCAGTATTTCCGCAAGCGTATCAGTCATCTCTAGGAGCAATGGTAATGTGCCAGTCTCAATACTCTCTATGTCAGCGGTTTGTCTTTTTATTGACACAATTTCACTGCGTTGCGAGTCAATTAGCCGCTGAAGTTGTCGATTATATATTGTAAGGCTTTCTGCTCTTTGTAATGCGACCCGATATGCCTGTAAAGCATCGCTAGCAGCATTATCGAGCTTATTAATTCGGGTTTGGCTTGCCGCCGAATCTCGATCAGATTCCACCTGCACATCTATGGCCTCTTCGTTTGCTGACGCCAATAATGGAAAGATCAAAGCCGTAAGTATTGTAAGAACTAGTTTTTTAAAACCAAGCATGTGAATCCTCATGGTAGACCCGTCTAATTCAACTACAGCGAATTTTTATTTTTCAACCAACGAACTGGTACCACAAACATTTTAAATTCATGTGATAAACCAAATAGTATGGCAAATGCTACTTATTATGAAATCAGCCCTAGTGTTTTAAAATTACCGAACAAGAATCAGCAAAAGATGTGCCAATTAATAAAATAATAGCTTAGATGACCTGAGCAATTTATTCGTTTACGATTAATAAAGCAAGTGAATAGAAACATACAATGCCTAATACTAAGGCGACCTTGAAGTGATCTCAGGCCTCAGGCTTATCTCGTGAGGACCATCTGCTTTAAATGTCGCAGAGCAGAGCCACCAAGCGAGATTTTGTTTTTCTCTGTTTGCGTTTTATTTTGTGTTGACTCATATAAACATATTTTAGTAAGACCGGGGTTTAAAATAATGATAGACGCATTAAAAAAAGATGATAATCGAAAAACCGAGCTACTTTTTGGCTTAGATGATCGTCCTGGTCTGATTAAAGGTTCGGTGGCTGCCATAGGGCATCTTGCCGCAATCGTAGCCAGTATTTTAACAGCGCCTTTGCTGATCTGCGGTGCGATTGGGCTAAACCCTGAGGATACCCGCTATGTGCTGAGTGCCTCCCTTTTGGTATCTGGTATCGCAACCTTTATACAGGTATATCGGGTAGGAAATTTAGGATGCGGCATGATTGCAATTCAGGGAACCAGCTTTGCTTTCGTAGGCCCTCTGGCCTATGCCGCACCACTTTACGCAGGAGAAATAGAAGCTACGATATTAGTCGGTAAGATTCTGGGTACGTGCGCTGCTCTTGGGATTTTTGTGATGATTTCGAGTTTTTATTTAAACAAATTACGAAATATTATTACCCCCACAGTGGCAGGAACGACAATATTTTTACTTGGCGCAACTTTACTCGAATCAGCAACCAAGAATTTGTCACGCATCTTCTTTGCAACCCCTAGTTGGGGACAATACAACATAATAATTGAGGCACTCCTTACAATAGGCACGATTCTGTTTCTGATGCGCCTAAAGCAGTCTCTGGTTAGGGTAGCATGCATACCAATCGGTCTCTTTTGCGGCTGTGTAGTAGCTTATCTGCTCGGAGACTATTCACCGGGACAAAGTGAAGCAACCAATTTCTTTTTCATTTTGTCTCCAGCCTATTTTCCACTCCAATTTGATCTCCTATTGTTTATTCTTTTACTACCAATTTTTTTGGTCTCGCTGACCGAGACTATAGGGGATATTACCGCTACATCTCTGGTATCAAACCAACCAATCAGCGGGCCTGTCTATGTTAACCGATTGCGGGGAGGTGTAATGGCAGACGGTTTCAATACCTCTTTAGCCTCTGTCCTTGGCACATTTCCAAACACTACTTTTAGCCAAAACAATGCGGTGATAAGAATAACAGGAATAGCCAGCCGACAAGTGGGGATCATCTTAGCCATATTTCTAATAATCCTTGGATCAACACCTCACATCAGTCAGCTTTTTTTAAACATACCTGGTTCGGTGCTCCACGCAGGGACGGGACTCCTTTTTTCAATGATCGCATACACTGGACTATCAATAGTCCGAATCCAGAACCATGGCAAGAGTTTCTATGTCTTAGCCATCTCATGTATCTGCGCCTTTGCACTTCGCGAAGTGTCTCCACTGATCGCTGCAGACACATTCCCTTTAATCGAATATTCAGCATTAGTACTTGGATTCCCAGTAGCCTCTGGAGCAATATTCGCCGTTATTTTAGATCGGAAGATGCAGGCATGAGATATTCTCAAGACAAAATGCTAAATAAAATTCTTTTAGTCAGCTGAAAACACCGGGTCGTCTGAAACAAACAAATTTCTGCATTAAAAAGGTGCAATTTCCCGTTCCATTGCGAAAAATTGCACCTTAAGCATGAGCAAAATTACAAAAGGTTTTCGTCAGTCTGTCATGAAAATTACTTAAATCATAATAATCTTATTGCTGACTGATATGAAATTAAAAATTGGTACAAAATTTGCGAGAAAGTTGAAAGTGAATAAAAAGGAGGAGCAAATGTACACCCACTTGAGAAAGATTTTACTAAACTTTTTTTTAACCGCTGGTCTTTTCACAGGCTGTGTGGCCTTGGCAGAGGATGATGTTGCTGAGTTGGAGGATTACACTGTCACAGATGTGAATGATGACCTTTCCATACTCCCAAGCGAGCCCTCAGAGGGCGCCTTTGGCCTGAGTCTTCCACTTCTGGAAACACCGAGGTCAGTGACTGAGGTCAGCGCGGACCTTGTAAAAACGTATGCCCTCAGAAGCGTTGATGACCTCGTAAGACTAACGCCCGGCGCTTTCACCAGCTCATTTTTTGGTATAAGAGGAGCGATGGATATACGAGGCCAAACAGCAGATAATTATTTTAGGGGCTTTCGACGGATTGATAATCCCGGTGCATTCAATACGATTATCCGGGGGGCGCACTCTCTGGAAATTTTACGAGGTCCAGTCTCACCGCTTTATGGTGTTGGGAGTGTTGGCGGACAGTTAAACTACTCACCAAAGACCGCGAAGGTTGATACTGCCAAGTATATACCGGAGGCTACAGGCCGAGTCGATGTGACTCTAGGTACCTACTCTCAAAAAATAATTGCTGCAGAGTACGGAACACCCTTCACTATAGGTGAGAATCAGGCGGGAATGTATCTTTTTGCTGAGGTAGAAGATTCGGAGTCTTTCTATCATGGATATGAACCCTCCAGTGAATTAGTTCAAGTTGCTTTTGACATGGATTTTGGTGAAAGTACATACATTGAGTTTGGCTACCAGCAACAAACAACTGATAGTATTCAGGTGCCGGGTTGGACCCGAGTTACGCAAGACCTTGTAGACAGTGGAACCTATATCACAGGAAGCCCTCATCCTCGCAATGATCCCACAAATCCAATCGGTGCTGACAGGCTGACGCCGCAAGAATCTGGATTTTTGCAATTAAGTCCTTACTACCCAGGCCGTCAAATCAACAATTCATTTTCTGGGGTAACTAACTGGATGATTCCGGCAGCTTCTGCTCCGGGATACGCAAATACAGGCTTTCAATATTGTTACAAGGGTGTTTCAGCAAACTGTCGTGACATGGCTTACTTCGGTTTCAGAGATCCCCCCCTTACCAATCCCGGTACTGCTCAGATTGACCACAGGACCACTTTTATAGACGATATTGATTTCGCAGACACCACAGCTAGAACCGCCTACTTCGATGTCGTCACCACAATGGATAATGGTATGATTTGGAAGAACCAATTTTTTTATGATTATTTGGACCACACAAAGCACCAGAGCTGGGGCTTCACCGCCGACTATCCGGGAGCCGAAATAATGGAATTCAGATCTAGCCTCACCTTTGAGACTGAAACTGATTCCTTTTCAAGCAGTACCATTGTCGGCGTAAGCTTCAGAAAGGAGGACCTAGATCACAAGGATGCGTGGTTTGATGAAAATTTTGACCGACGAGACATGCTGGTTGGTCCAACACCAGATGACAGAATTGACTGGGCGGTCGACGACGCATGGGCCGACGCGACGTTTACATATGACGCGGACGGCACTATAACCAGTATAGATGGCACAATCCGACGAAATTGGAACGAACACCAGATTAGTCTTTTAGAAAATACCGGTATCTTCTTTTTAAGCGATATTAAAATCTCCAACTTTAATGTTCTCGTAGGTGGCCGGTATGATAGTTTCGATGTTGAATCAAGTGAAAACGCCTTGGCTCTCCTGCTTCAGCCATTTCAATGCTGGGACGGGTACGCCGCCGACATGGGGCGGGCTGCGGAATATCGATGTCCAAACGATTCGTATACCGGATCAGACAGTCAAGTAAGTTACAACCTCAGTATATCTTATGACACAGAGATCGGTTTAGTTCCGTATTTGACCTTTGCGGAGTCAACTAGCTTAAGCGTAAATCAGCTAGGTGGCGTAAATCCGTTCACAGTGGATGACGGAAGTTATCTCGAAGATTCTGAAATTCTAGAATTTGGCTTCAAATATGATGGTTTGGATGGGAGGCTGTTCGCTGCGCTTTCTTACTATGACCAGGAGAAAACCTTCCGTTCAGCGCAAACGAACGCCTTGGGAGCACTCTATAGTGACGGAATCGAAGCTGAAATGCGTTTAGTCCTTAATGATTCGTTTTCACTCACTGCCACAGCTACCAGTAGCGACACTACTGAGGTCTGTGACGGGTGTCTTTTTGTAGTTAATCAGGCTCAAATTGCTTCGCAGAATAATATGCAACCCTGGGAGCTATATAATGGACGTTTTGCTGGCGCGAGAGCCTACTTTATTGGAGAGCAGGTTGAGGTGGAAAGAGGTGGACTGCCAGATACCATAATCAGCGCTTATGGAAGTTACACTATTCCCTATAGTGCGGGTCGAATTATTGCAAGCTTGGGTTTCACCTACGCAGATTCAACCTACATGGACTTTGCTGAGTCTGTATTGCTTCCTTCTTATTCTGTGTGGACAGCGTCGATGAGCTATGTCACCGATAGCTTTGAGATTATGACTAGCGTGAATAACGTTTTCGACGAAAAATATTATACTTCCGCAGACTTATTTCCATCCACGGTAGTAAAACCCTCCGAAGGCACCACCGCGTCAATCATTGCTTCTTATAAATTCTGATAGCAATCTCCATAAGTGGTTATGGCGCCCCGTTAATTTAACGGGGCGCTTGCTTTTATAGGATACAAAAAAATTTTCTAAAGAGTCTTTTTAAGATTACAAAGTTGGGTATTTCGCTTTATCAGGGAGACCTGACCTTCCAGCAACTGCCTCTCCCATCGATTGGACGTCTGCCCATAATCTTTCCTCGTCTAGCGTGATGCACCTGTAGTCTTCAACAACTATTTTCCCGTCAACAAGGACCGTGTGAACCCCTCTGCCGTCCGCGGACCAGACTAGCTGGTTCATGACATTCAGAAGTGGACGCCACTCTGGCCGGTCAGTATCGTGCAGAACGAGGTCTGCCTTCTTACCCACCTCAAGGCTACCTATCTGATCCTGCATCAACATTGTTTTAGCGCCATCAATGGTTGCCATCTCAAATGCCTTCTCTGCAGGAAACATCTGAGGATCCTCTCGTGCGTCTTTAAAGAGACCTGCCACAAGATATGCGGCCCTCATGAGATCGGAATAATTTGATGCATTATTTCCGTCGGTGCCTAAGGAAACGTTAATCCCTTTTTGTACCATCTCCGGGAATTTTCCGACTTGAGTGATGCCATAGGACACCTTGAGGGCAGTTGTGGGACAATGCGCAATACTCGCTCCGACTTCCGCAAGAATATCAATTTCTGCATCACTGACACGTACCGCATGCGTCAGCGCACACTTATGATCAAGCACTCCGATATCAGCTAAATGTACTATAGGCCTTTGACCAAAAGACGTGATAAAGCCTTCAGGATCCATTTCTGCAGGCGACATGTGGAAGCTCATACCAACATCATACTGATCTGAAAATGTTTTTGCCGCCTTCCAAAGAGGGTCACTACAGGTGGTATGCCCCACAAGGATGCTCCAAGCAGATAGAAGATCATTTGGACAATGATATTTCTCCAGCTGCCGTTGCAATTTTATTATAGCTTGATCTGTTGATTGACGATATACAGACGGCTCGGGCGGTATGTCCCAGACCCAGCTGCCAACCCTACCACGAATTCCGATGGTAGAGAGTTCCTCAAAAACTTCATCAAAATGCAGAATCGTTCCCGCTTCAAGAAAACAGGTTGTGCCGCTGCGCAACATCTCCACCGAGGCTAGCTTTGCGGAAGCAATTTCCTCCTCTGGTCTCTGAACAGAGTATAAGGTACATAACCACACAAACACATTTTCCATAAATGGAGTATCATCAGGCACATATCCCCTTGTTATGGGCTCACCTGTAATATGGATATGAGTATTAATCATTCCTGGCGTTACTACAAAACGATCTCCACCAATCCTCCTTTTTGGAATATACTTTGTCTCTAGTTCAGAAGTCTTACCTACATCTATTATCGTATCATCCCGGATGGCGAGTGACCCCCGATGAATAATATCTCGTGACTCATTCATTGTTACTACATACCAGGCATCCACTAAAAGATCGACATTCATGGTTTTTTTTTGATCCACTCTCAATTCCTCAGTTAACTACTTTTGCTCCCAATAAAAACCATGTTGTAACCGATAGGCTCCAACACACGGACTCTCTCAAAATTTTGCTTGGCAAGATGTCCATACATCTGCTCAAATGTAACCGTACCTCCATTCACTGTATTTGCTAACATTGTCATCCCCATATGAACCCCAAAAGCGTTTAGTTTCTTTTCGTTATCCGCATAATAATCTGCAACGATTATCTGACCACCCGGCTTGAGGGCGTTGGCCGCCCTTTCTATGAGGCGCTGAGTAAGGCTCTCGCCCTCGGTCCTACAGATATGTCCCAAAAATACAATGTCATAAATACCTGTCTCAATTTCAATATCATGAAAATTACCAGCCCGAAATATGCTTCGCTGAAACAGACCTTTTTTCTGAACCATTGCCTCTGCAAGAGGAATAATGTCGGGAAAATCGTTAATGGTCGCCGTGGAGCCTTCTGCCTGTTCCATCAAGGCTATTGACCACGGAGCGCAGCCTGCTCCAAGATCCAAGACGTGCAAACTTGATTTTCGTTGCCAACCTAAAAGAAAGCCTAATCTTGTAGCAACACGATGCTGGGTCGGGAAAGTCGCAGTTACCAGAGGACCATAAATACCCGCAATATTCGTTTCGATAGGGTTCTTTACCTTGCCAGCTCTGATTGTCTCCGCTAAATTCATCCAGTTTTCCAGAGGCCCAGGCGATACTCTCACTAGCGATGCCATCGAGGCCGCTCCATCCTTGCAAAGATAGCGCTCAGCCGTTTCTGTGAGCGAATAACGCCCGTTAACCTGATCCAGAAAATCTAGCGTAACCATGCAGTCGAGAAGGTGCTCTAGGTATTCGGCGGAAAGTCCCAAATCGTCGGCTATCTCGGTTGAAGTTTTAAAGGAATTAGGGACAAGATTATCAAATATACCGAGGTCAATTGCAGCTACCAGCATCCAATAAACACTACCGGCAGTTATTACTGACCAGACCGGTCCGGATGGCGGGGGTTTAAAATCCCTCCACGGCCTTCCGGTGTGGGCCATCGTATGTGTTTTTTTAAGCTCCGGATATGGCGAGTCAATACTCATTCCTTCTCATGGCTCCAGTATAATTTTTCCGAAAAAATCGCCACTCAAAAGCTTTTCTTGCGCAGCTTTACCCTCGGATAGGGGATACACGCTATCTGCTATCGATTGAAAATCCCCGCTGCAATATAGCTCCCATGCAGGTAAAAATTCCTCATATCGAAAAGGATCAGAACCCAGTAATCTAAGACCCATGTGATACATATATCCCAGACTTGGAATTACAGGAGAATTTCCAGAGGTACCACCGCAGTTTACCAAACGACCCCTGGGTGCCAAGGAGAACATAGATGCTCCCCATAGAGCCTCACCGACATGATCAAACACAACATTCACTCCCTCGCCCCCAGTTAATTCCCGCGCCCAAGCAGCGATATCAGTCTCTCTATTGTTACAGGCATAATCAGCTCCCAGCGCCAACGCTTTTTCACACTTCAACTCACTGCCAGCGGTGGCAAGTACCCGAGCGCCAGCATTCTTTGCTAGCTGAATACCCGCCATAGACACCCCGCTTCCGGCAGCATGTATCATGATAGATTCGCCTTTGATGAGCTCCGCGACATCGAAAAGAGCATGATATGCAGTCATCCAAACTGTTGGAAACATAGCCGCCTGATGCCAAGACATTTTCTCTGGTATATGGTATACATGGGTTTCTGGAGCCATACACAACTCTGCATAACCCCCTGCGAGGTTCGCACCGATAATACCCAATTCACCGTATAGATCGCCCATTCCACTGAGTTTAGAATCCTCGGGAACCTGGCTCATTGAGGGATCGATTACAACCCGATCTCCTATGCTTACAGAGGTAACTGCCTCTCCAAGCAGGACCACAGTCCCTGCAACATCCATCCCCGAAATATGGGGCAATGTAAAACCCGGCATAGTAAACCAGCCATTCCGTTGAGTGACATCGAGATGATTCACAGTAGTTGCTGCAACTCTAACGACGACATCTCTGGATCCAGGAGTTGGATCATCTACCTCCCGGTACTGAAGCACATCAGGTCCATGACTATCGTAAATTAGCGCTTTCATTTATACCTCCTCAAACAATCCAGCACATAATTGGTGCACATAAGATAAGTATCCTACTTTACTTTGCCTCCCCAAACTTCTCTTGCCTTTGTATACACCCCTTGATCGAATGAAAACTCAACCACATTTCCCTCTGGATCACGCACAAAACAAATATATCCGATTCTTCTAGGCATCTTTACCGGGCCCATAGTTAGGCATCCAGCCTTCTCGGCCTTAGTGGCAACTTCATCTACAAATCGTTTTTCAGGCATCTCGATTCCAATATGGGCAAAAGGCCCGAGAGGATGATGCATCGCAGGTGAAAAAGGATCTTTACCCTCATGAAACTGCATTAAAACTAACACAAAAGGATGCTTTTTTTGCGAGCTATCTCCTAACCAGGCGCCATAACCATTGTCATCCTGCTCCTTGTAGAGCAAAGAAAAGTGCGTGAAATCCTCATACCATGCGATCATTTTATCGATGTCTTTACAATGCAAAGCTATATGAGTCCATGTGGGTTTGGCCACATGGAAGCTGTGGTTTTCTACAAACGCTAATGTATGATTTTCTTCATCCATAGTCTAAACCTATCCTTTTTTAATC
The DNA here is from genome assembly GCA_902562425.1 of Porticoccaceae bacterium. Classification (GTDB taxonomy): domain Bacteria; phylum Pseudomonadota; class Gammaproteobacteria; order Pseudomonadales; family Porticoccaceae; genus TMED48. The sequence continues at coordinate 31,443 of CACETF010000011.1, forward strand.
TCCTAAAAGGATGCACACCGCATGCCAATGCAAAGTGATCGAGTATCGCCGGGGAAACAGCAGCGAATCAATATCAAGTCTTTTTCTGGCGAGGGGCTAATAAAGGCTAACCTGTCGAAGATAGGTTAAACCATCCCAATAGTCCGAGCGCTCGGAGATTAAAGAGTCATGCACAACAAATAACATAACCCCATTTACACAAATATCGTTTCCCTCCGGTGTTGCACGCAACGTATATTCAACCACCACATTGCAGTCATCGGAGATAACTTTCCGAATCTCGTACCTCAGATTTTTAAATTTATTCAGGAACGGACGCAGTCTGGATAGGTACTCCTGTTTGCCCTCGAATGAGTTAGCTAGTAACCCCATTTGACGATTTTTAAAATCATCGGTCACATGATCTACTACCATGCCAGGATTTCCTGACGAAAAAGACTCCAAGAATTTTACCACCACATTTCTCGATTTCACTATCTGTCCGACCTCTTCGAATAATACATCTATACTGACACCCTGACTTCTCTAACATTCTTCTCACGACTTGAGGATGAAAACCATAAATACAAGCTTGGCAAAATAAAGATTGTAAACAGGGTGCCTACAAGCATCCCTGCAACTAAAATAATACCAATACTATTTCTGGCCTCGGCGCCTGCACCGGTCACTAGCACCAGAGGGAAATGTCCGAGGATCGTAGCGCCGCTTGTCATCAAAACCGGTCGTAATCTTACAGCTGCCCCCTGAAAAATCGCGTCATACCGGCTCATACCAGTTTCATAAAGAGAATTCGCAAACTGGACAATTAGTATCGCATTCTTCGATACCAACCCTGCAAGAGTTATGAATCCGATTTGTGAATATATATTGATTGTGGTGAAATCAAGATATGTAAAAAGAAGAGCGCTCATGAATCCAAGAGGCACTGACCCCATCAAGATAATAAGGGGATTTCTGAAGCAATTGAATTGAACCGCAAGAACGAAATATACGATTACAAGGGCAATTGCTAGAGCTGAAAATAGGCTATTCCCCTCTTTGCGAATTTGCCTTGACTCTCCCGCATAATCGTAAGAATAATTTGCGGGGAGAACCTCTTCTGCCGTCCTCTCAAGAAATTCAAGCCCTTCTTCTTTGGTGCGTCCCGGGATTAATGCCCCAAAAATTCGGAAAGCATTCTTTTGTTCGAATCTTCCTAGAGACCTCGGTGCTACGACCCTCTCAATAACCGCCAGAGAACTTAAAGGTACCGACAAGCCGGCTGCATTAGTGACCATCAGGTCCAATAACCTAGAGGGGTTGTCACGAAAATCTTGAGCCGCCATCGGTATTATTTTATAAGCCCTGTCATTGATATTAAATTGCTCTATGAATTCTTCAGCATAAAAAAATCCGAGCTGAGATATAACCTCTCCATGACTAAATCCAAGATCTGCAGCAAGCTCGTAATCAATTTTAATGTTGACCTGAGGAAGGTCGATCACCAAATCAGTATCGGTATAGAGGTATAGCCCGCTAGAGGCTGCGGCGGATAACATCTGCTGAACGTAGGGATACATTTCATCTAATGATTCAGAGGATTGAACAACAAATTCAACATCAAAATTACCCGCCGTTGGCAGTGATGTCTCTAGCGTCGGAAGCGCTTTGAGTTCTGGCACGCGTGAAAGATTATTGAATGCAAGTGGCAATAATTCTTGGACAGACACATCTCTTTCATCATGATCTGAAAAAGTTTGACCAGCAAAACCTCCAGCTTCGTGAAGTCGTTGCCACATCTGTTCCCGACCAGGCAAGTCCTCTAGGGCACTAACGACGCCCGACATGCTGGATGTGTTGAATTCCAGTGACGCATCTGGTGGCGCCTTTATGATCATCATCAAAGAGCCTGTATCCTCAATTGGTGCCAATTCCTGTTTGGAAAAAACGTAGAGAAGGGGAATCAATAGAATAGAGAATAGGTAGACGATGAGTACGCTACCGCTAGAATTTAATGACTTTTTTAAGAGTGAAGCGTACCCCGCTCTTACTCTATCAAATATCCCATCAGCCAGTTTTTCAGTCTTTCCAGGCAAAATCTGATTACGACAGACGGTTGCACTCATCACCGGTGATAACGTTACTGCGATAATCCCAGATATAATTACGGCAATTGCAAGTGTAAAGGCAAATTCTTTGAATAAAGCTCCCGTCAAACCGCTGAGAAAACCAATCGGGAGATACACAATCGCCAATGTTAAGGTCATACTAAATATTGGTGAAAAAAGTTGACGAGAGCTTTGCATTGCGGCGAGGTTGGGGTTAACTCCGCTGCGTATTAATCGGGCTACATTCTCCACCACCACAATAGCATCATCGACAACCAATCCAACCGCAAGAACAATCGCCAAAATTGTGAGCAGATTTAATGAAAATCCTATGGCATAAATTGCAGCAACAGCACCTAGCAACGACACAGGAATCGTTATTAACGGTACAAGTGCGTTTCTAACAGAACCCATAAATATAGTGACCACTAGCCCTACTAGTATTATGGTTTCTAACAACGTAATTACAATTTCCTTTAATGCGCTTCTCATGTACTTGGTGCAGTCATAACCAAGCTGTATCTCGAGGTCGCCTGGGAGTCTGTCGTTAGCGGAATCGATTTCGGTATATAGAATATCTGCTATATCAATCTCGTTAGCGCCAGGCATTGGCCATACAGCTATAAATACCGCATCATCCTGGGTATATCTCGAATTCTCGGTACCTCCTTCCTCATCAATTTTTACCAAAGCGACATCCCCAAGCCGAATTACCTCGTCATTCGACTCACGCAAAATAAGATTTTCAAAATCCTCCTCTGCCAAAAGAGCCGGTTTGGCAAGCATATCGATTCGCTGAACGCTGTTCTCGGTCTTACCAAGAGTAGCAATAACGCTATTATTCGAAATTGCCGAACGAATGTCGGATGTTCTGATATCGAGTGCCGTCATCAACTCTGGATTTAACCAAATCCTCATCGCGGGTGACCTACCGCCGATTATTTCTGCCTTTCTCACACCAGCGATCGAGCCAAAACTCGGCAAGATCTCTCTTTCAAGGAAATCCGTTGTTGCAGATCGTGATATTCCATTTTTCAAAACCACAGGCAAATAAAATCCCGCCCAGGGACGATCTGCCCTAACAACCTCAATTGATGGGTCATAGGCACCTGAGGGTAATTCATATTTTATGCGATCAAGCTGCGTCGAAGCCTCCGAAATAGCTGAGGGAATATCTTCGTTTAAATGAAGCCAAAGTCTTATGTTGCTCAAACCCGCAGTGGTAGTAGAGTCAAGATAGTCTACCCCTGGTACTGCGCTAAGCACACGTTCCATGGGATCTGTAACAAAACTTTTGACTGCCTCGGCAGAAGCCCCAACAAACGACGTATTTATCTCAAGCATTGCACTCGCTAATCTCGGGAATTGTGATACGGAGATATCAGCCAATGCCTTGAGCCCCGAGAGTAATATCAACAGGCAAAATGAGATCGCTATGACAGGCCTCTGTATGAAGATTTCTCCCCAATGACCAGAAATTTGCCCATTTTCAGCTATATTTTTGTCTGAGATTTCATTCATTATCTGAGCGAAAAGTTTTTGGGTAGCGGGGATCACCAATCCATTGGTAGACAAGGATCCCCTCACGAAGTTTGAAGGCGCCTACCGAGGCAATTTTCTCACCCCTGTCAACTCCCTCTTTAATTATCCTCTCACCGCGATAAGATGGTCCAAGTACCACACGTCGCTTGCTGGCACGGAAACCAGCATCATCGCCACTTGAAGCTGCCTTTAGAACAAACACATACGGTCCCAGCGGGTCAAATAAGATTGACGAAGATGGAACATGTGAGACTAAGGTTTCTCTTTCTAGGGATACCAAAGCTTTACAAACGCTTCCCGGGACAATTTTTTTCGGCGCGCCAGTTAATGCTGCTCTTACCCGGATACTCCTCGAAAGGCGATTAATAGACGTATCCTTCGCTATGATTAATGCTGATAAATAATTTTCTGAGGCTGCGCCGCAGTTGACGCGAATCTCATCTCCGATTAATGTCTCATCTTTAGTTTGGGGAACTGCAAAATCTACATAGAGCGTTGTACCCGTTCCCACCAATTTTGATATGTAAGTGCCCGCCTTTAAATACTCTCCAACGTTCACGTTGTGCAAGCCGGCGCGAGCGTTAAATGGCGCTGATATTGTCTTCTTGGCGATTATCGCATCTGATGCGTCAAGTGAAGCCCGAATCGACGTCAGGAGAGTCTGTGCTAAATCAACCTCTTCCTTTGAGGCTACGCCATTATCAAATAACCTTTTGACCCTGTCGTATTGTAAAGTTGCAAGCTGAAGCCGGGCGTTCAATGCATCACGATTGGATATCTGTTCGGATGCATCAAGACGAAGTAGTATCTGCCCCTCTTGAACAATGTCTCCTGATAAAAAGCCCACTAAAATTGCTCGTCCATCAACCTCGGTTACTAAGTCAACTTCTTTTGCCGCAACGATTTCTGCCTTATACGCTCTCTCCTCTTTCCAGAGCTTAAATTGAACTTCTCTTATCTCGACTGTCTCACTCGGTTCGGGGAAAGACTCAGCATATGCTATAGCACTCTGTATTTGCTTGAACTTAAATAAACCGAGCGCTACTGTCACCAAACCGCAAGCAATTAGGACTACCAAAGGATTTCTGTACCGCATATTGGAACCGACTTTACAAAAAAATTGACAAAGTTATTTGTGTTTTGGGATGAATTCGGAGTGATGAAAGTAACCAAAACCAGTTATAAATATTACCCGTTTAGCGCCCTATTAGCACGTAATTAAACCTGCAATAACATGCTAATATGTAAATATTGGTTAACTATTTTGTTAGTAACCTAACTTATCCCTCTTGAGTGGGTTATTTCCATCCAATAAAACTGTAGTATTTAGCAGATTTAGAGACAGGTTTGATACTGCAGAACTAAGCGAATTAACCAAACGTATATGCAATACTAAATAGCATTGAAAAGAGTAGTTTTTGTTGAGACAAAGATTAAGGTGAAAATCAAAGACGGTACCCTTATTCTTTGCGAGACGAATCCATTGAAACGGATCTAATTCAGAGAGTCCACTCTTCACTTTCAGCCAACCGACTGTTATTCAATGTACAGTGATATCGTGCAGTTTTGCTCTCCTCTCCAGGCAACGATGGTGTCTTTTTAGCCCGGCTTAGATTGTAAATGTAGTGATGGTAACTGATTAGCCCCAGTTGCAATTACTAAAATAGCGAAACGGTACTGTTTCGGATTGTTAAAGGACCCATATGAATACTAAGGACTCTGATCAAGTTCCAGTAGCCAGTATCTCAATTGAAAATTGGATCAGCCTCGGTGTGCTGAGTGTAATTTGGGGTAGTGCTTTCGTTCTTGTTGAAACTGCGCTTCAAGGAGTCACCCCTTTGTGGTTAGCGGCTTGGAGAATCACAATTGCTGCAGCAATCACTAACTTCTTTTGGTTATTTCATGGCAGAAAGCTCTTTTTAAGTGATGTTCGATCTTGGGGGCTCCTCATTGTCTTCTCGCTCTTCAGCGGGGCTTTACCTTTTCAGTTGCTTGCCTGGGGGCAACAACATGTGAACTCTGCATACGCCGGCGTCGCGATGTCATCGGTAGGTCTTATTATACTACCATTAGCCCATATTTTATTACCAGATCAAAAAATAACAGCAACACGCTTAGCTGGATTCTTGTTGGGTTTTACTGGGGTTGTTATTCTCTTTGGGACAGACAGTATTTTTTTAGGAAACCACTCTGAACATCAAGCCTCAGGGAGGTTGGCATGCTTGTCAGCAGCTTTTTGTTACGCAACGAGCTCTATTCTTCTGAGGATGCTGCCACCGATTGACCGGATTGGTGTGGCCGCTGCATCACTTTCCATAGGAGCGATTGTTGTTGTCATCAGCGCATTAAAATTCGAGGGATTGCCATCTGGAATGGATCCGCCAACTTTAACCGCAGTTACAACGCTCGCGATTATACCCACAGCTATTGGTAATATTTTGCGGATTAGGGTAATAAGATCTGCCGGGCCGGTTTTCTTGAGTCTTGTCAGTTATCTTGTGCCACTTTGGGCCGTCATTTTTGGCATCATTGTGATGGGCGAGACACCTGAATCAAACCTTTATCCCGCCCTACTTTTGATTTTATCGGGAATTGGCATTACACAATCGAGAAGCATCAGAGCACTATTTGTTCAGAGTAATCAAAATTAAGATTGATTATGCAGCTCTATTTTGAAGTTACGTCCTCATTATCCTTAGGGGTTTAAGACTTTATTAGTTGCCAGTTAACTTAACCTGCAAATATGTCAAGGCAGCAAATCATCAATCAACTCTGTGTGCTGAGGAAAAAGTTTCTTCAGGTATGATCGCGATCCCAGAGTCATATCATCATAAACAAACCCGGGGGTTACGGCCTCACTGATCAGCCCATAACCATACTCACCAGCCTTATCTATTTTGGAAGCCTTCCATGTCCCGCCTGGCACCAAAAGCTGAAGGACTTGCCCTGACGATATATCGTGTCCCATCACAGCAGTCGTCAAATTTCCCTCAGGATCGATCATGTAGTACTCAATAGGATCTCCCATATGAAAAAAGTGGATAATATCAGAACGATTAGAATGAAATTGTCCCAGCGGAGACTCAGAGGAAAGCAGATAAAAAATAGATGTCATAGAGAGACGGTTTTCTTTACTATCATCTAACTGAAGGGTATAGCCAGATTCGTACGTGCGACGAAAAAAACCTCCCTCAACATGACCTTTGAGATCGAGTATTTCTGTTATCATGTTAATGTTCTTGCTGCGATCAATGGGAGGTGACTCATCAGCCTCAACAAAAGAGGAAAATAACATCAGGAGATTGCAATAAAAAACTGAAGCTAAAATAGCTGATAAGCTCAAAACACAAACATAAATTGAGGTCTTAATCATATTAAACATCGCTAAAATCCACTTGTCTGAAAGAGACATCCGAATTAACCCAAACGACTTTGCGGTGTGTCATGATAGCATAGCGTATTCTCAAGCCAGTGCCACCAATTATAAAAGAGCCTGTCTGTTCGTTGTCAATTGCTGCAAACGATTGTGTTTCAAACCAAACTACTAAAAAAAAGTTGATAATATATTTACTCGAGGAGCGTGCTGCAAATGAATCAGCCTGTTTCATCATTTGATCGCAGGACTGCCACCACAATCGTAATTGCAAACATGATTGGTACGGGAGTATTTACCAGTCTTGGTTTTCAGCTGATGGATATCACTAATCCCAGCATAATCCTATTTCTCTGGATTATCGGCGGCATAATTGCTTTCTGCGGTGCCCTCTGCTACGCAGAATTAGGATCGGCATATCCAAGAAGCGGGGGCGAATATAATTTCTTGCGCGAAACCTACCATCCTGCCGCTGGGTTTATCTCCGGTTGGGTGTCGGTGACAGTCGGCTTTTCTGCGCCCACGGCGGCAGTGGCCATGACCGCCTGTGCCTACTTACAAACAATTTTTCCTCACCTACCTGTTAAATTAACCAGCATTACCTTGGTCGTAGTCGTCGGTTCATTTCACCTGGCGAACCGAGGCTACAGTGCTGCTTTTCAGCAAATTATGACCTTTGCTAAGATCATTTTTATATTTTTATTTATGATTCTGGCATGGTTGGCTACGTCAGAATATCAGTTGCTATCCTGGGATATTACTAAAGATGATATTATCTCGGTTGAGGCGTCTGCGGTCGCTGTGGCGCTCATATTCGTCAATTATGCTTACACGGGTTGGAACGCAGCAACTTACTTAATAGGCGAGATGTCCAACCCTAAAAGAGATTTACCAAAAGCACTCTTGTATGGGACCGGCTTTGTAACACTATTGTATGTTTTTCTTCATATAACTTTTCTTTATATTGCGCCAATGGATGAGATGAAGGGACAAGTCGAGATTGCTGGAATTGTCGCTGATCATGCTTTTGGTACTGAACGAAGCTGGTTTATTTCAGGGATGCTGAGCATACTACTCGTTTCAACAATTAGCGCCATGATGATAGCGGGTCCAAGGGCAATGCAAGTAATCGGACAAGACTTTCCCGCATTTGGGCTTCTCGCAAACACCAATGAATCAGGTTTGCCATATGTCGCTATAATCTCACAAATGTTAATCACTATCGTATTAATTGCTACTTCGGGCTTTGAGCAAATAATTGTCTTTGCGGGATCTCTTTTAGCGCTTAATTCGCTGCTTACCGTGATGGGAGTGCTAATCTTAAGGCTACGCAATCCTCACCAAAGCACAACATTTAGCATGCCTTTATATCCGCTCCCCGTTTTAGGGTACAGCTTGATAATTAGTGCAACATTAGTTTATGCATTAGCAAGCCGCCCCACTGAGGCGGCTATTGTTGCTGCCGTCATACTGTCTGGAGCTTTTATTTACAAGACCTCCTTACGCAAATATTGAGGTAATGAAGTCAAAATATAGATGAGACATTAAAGCTGAGGGGACTGGTTGCTACATGCACCAATCAGTCCCCATGCTTGATCAGAATTTATATTCCATTTTTGCGATAAAGTGTCTTGGCAATTCAGGTAACACAATAACTGAGCCGAAAAGATTCGGAAAGTTGGACCTAAAATAACGCTCATCAGTTAGATTTTTCCCCGTTACACTAACTAGCCATTTTTCAGTTTCATAGTTCACACCCGCGCTAACGAGAGTATATCCGGGTAGCATTACCGAGTGTGAGTATCCGGATGGGACAGCGTCAACATCCGCAACACTGCCACTCAATGCAAATCCATTATCAAAATCGTAAGTTGCAGTTGCAGAAATTATATTCTTCGGAACTCCGGCCCGTCTCGCGCCTGTCGTCGCCGAGCTTATCACACCATTGAGTTGACCGCCCCAAGTGAGTGTCGGATCTATCGAAGGTAAGTCCTCCGCACCAATGAAACTAAATCTAAAGCCCGAGTTTAACGTGTTTAAATTCACAACCTCGATGTCAGAATATCCAAATGTCAGGAGCAGTCCGTCCGTTGCTAACCACCTTACTTCAAACTCGCTCCCCTCGGTTTTGGAAGCTTGATTAGTAACCGTTGATTGCACCGAATAATCTGTGCGTTCTTGCTCGTAAATACTCAAAGCAAAATAGAGCTTGTCATCAAGAAGGCTGCCTTTTACACCATACTCAAGCAAAGTGGAGATGTCATAAGCTTCCCCATCTGCAACATTATCCACTGAGAGTTCTCCGCCCTGACCCGCAATCAAAGTTGATTGCTCTGCAGCTGTAACATAAGGGATTAAGCCCATGCCTGTGTCATAGGAGAGACTTGCTGTCCAAGAAACACCATCCACTTCATCTGAAGCAGATTCTCCTCCTGGTCCAAACAAAGGCGCACCCTCTGGCACACTGCTCTCAAGATCAATCTGATCCCACCGGACACCTAGGAGAGCGGTAAAACCAGAGTCAAAATTTAAATCTGCCATTACGGCCACCCCAAGATCTAGATAATCACCCATGTAATACTCGGCATAATCATCATTTATTTCAGTAGCCAATAAGCGTCGGTCAAGAGCGGTTGATGGACCGGTTAAATCCCTCCTATGGAAATACTCATTTATCCAATCGTCACCATGATCATATTTTGTGTAACGAATTGAAGGCGACACGATTAGTGCTCCTTCCATTGAATCGGTATATAAGTCTTTGGAAAGCATTAACTTGTTCTCAAAAACCCAAGTATCATGAAACTGAGAGAATCCGTATGCATTCTCATTCAAGTTGTCATAGGACTCATAAAACATCTTGTTCGTGACACTCCAATCGCCATCGGTCTCCACGAAAATATCAAAATATAAAGTAGTAACCTCATTTTCAAGGGTGTCATCTGCTCCTATTAAAGTAACGGACGGATCCAAAATAGTCGATCCAACATTTTGCAAAGTTGTGTCTGTGAAGTCTGCGTACTCAACTGGATCAGTGTCAGTAACAAGATTTGTTTCGTTGATTGAAGTATCTCCCGCGGTTAAAATTGCATCAGGGCCAAACCAAAGATTCGCTTCAAAGTACTCCTGGTGGGAGATTTTTCCATCTCCATCCGTATCGAGTGGAGTTGGACTTCCGGTAACATAGGTACCGGTATCAATTAGGTCTTGTGTGATTCTATTCCATCCAGCATTCTGGGAACCAGCATAGTCATGATACATACCGCCAAATTGGATACGAACCGTATCAGAAATATCCATATCGAAGCTGGCCTGAACCATGCTCTGCTCCACTCCTGGAGAATTCACGTAAAAACTGTCAGAATCCTCAAATTCAGCGTAGATATAGTATCCTGTGGGTTTATCAGCAAAGTTAGCCGGGCCGCCTATCTCCGCCGTTATGACAGCTTTACTCCAACTTCCAGTGGTAACAGAAACAGCGCCCGTCTGAGAGTCTATTAAAGCTCCGGTTTCTTCGATTCGTGCCGACTTGGGATTGAAATTCAAGTACCCACCGATTTTTGAGGGACCGTAGATAACCGATGCCGGTCCGCGCACGATGTCTACCCTGTCTGAGGCTCCAATAGGCGTCGGGTAATTACCTGGGTTATCGAGGCGCCTAACTCCACGAAAATATGTCTCACCCGGCGTTCCGCGAACGTCGAGCGTTCCTGCTACACCAAAAAAAGACTGTGTGAAGGTACCAGGAGCGACAAGGATTAGCTCATCAATATCGTTCATTAGAAAACGATCCATCATCTCTTCACTAATTGTTGATGCACTCCTGGGTGTTTCAAGAATTGATTTGTTGAGTCCGAACACGGAATCAACTGCCTCTCCAGGAAGACTATTCAAATCTCCCGTAACAACAATTTCCTCTATATTTTCAGACCAAAGGCTAGATGAGCTGAGGCACGCAATGAGTGCCGCAGCTGACAAATTAATTTTCCAAACAGAACCAAACAGGTTAAAAAAAGTTGAACTCGTGTTTTGCATAAACTCTCTCCCAATATTTAGAGCGATACAAAGATCCTATCTTTTTTTTGAAGCTGTTCATTTGAGGCGAGACCTAACCAATGGTAACCAAGTGTTTAGGATGGGATGCCAATTAAGAACACACTTCATACGTCGTAAGAGTCAAAGATCACCCCGGCTTTCCAGTTGCGCAGAATATATCGTCCACAAAAACTTCAAAAACATGACGTTGCATAAAGACTAATCACTGTGAGGAAACAAACTGTGCCTAGACTTATGCCCTCTTTTGAAATTTGCATCTTCTGTGCCAAAATGCGAGTCGGCATTTGCCAGGTAAAATTTAAAATAACACCTTCCAAAAAAATCCTATTTTAATCAACCCTCTACCTCCAAAATTTAAAGATACCTTGCAAAATAATTTGCCCTTATAATTGTCCTTGATCTTTTCTTTCGGAATCACGCCTTTCAAAATCTTTAAAAACGAAGCACCGACATCGTGCTTTTTTCACTTTATATAGTCCTAATTTGAGACTAAATAGTGCACAAGAACCTCTAAATTGGAGATTACCAGTAATATACTTGACCCTGTTTGATCATTAGAGTCATGGCACAGATAATGCATTCTCTCTGACAAAGCCATAGTCAAAGAGAGGTTCGCTTTTGCATGTACCCTCGATTCGCTGCAGCGAGGTGAAGGTCAGTCACAAATAAAATAGGAAAACCGAGTGCATACTATGATTATCAAAAAAGTTGTTATTATATTTTTACTCGTTCTTACAATCAGCTGTAGCCAACAGAACCATCAAAACACGTCTGCAAATCCGGTAAATGAGGACAAAGTGCCGGTCAAAGTCGTTATTGTTACTATGTTCGAAATTGGAGCGGACGAAGGCGACGAAATCGGTGAGTTTCAGTTGTGGAAGGAAAGACGCGAGCTAAATAAAAAATTCGAATTCCCACAGTCTCATCATGATCTATTCTATAATTCGGAAACACAGACTCTTGGAATGGTTACTGGGATAGGAACTGCTAACTCCGCGGCGGCAATAATGGCGCTAGGCTTGGATCCTCGATTCGATCTTTCAAGGGCGTACTGGCTGGTCGCCGGAATTGCAGGTATTGATCCGGAGGATGCCTCGATTGGCTCTGTTGTCTGGTCTTCCTTCTTAGTGGATGGGGATTTGGGTTACGAATTAGATGCACGTGAAATTCCCGATGACTGGAGCACTGGCTACCTTCATTTTGACACGAGCACTCCTTTTGAAACTCCTCGACCCAAGATATCTGGCGAGGGAAGGGCTTACTGCTGCCATAAGGAAGTATTTGTCGCAAACCCGTTGCTCCGTGATTGGGCCTATGAAAAAACTCAAGATTTAAAGCTATTTGATGAAGAAAGTTTGTGGGATACCCGAAATCTTTACTCCGAGCATCCAAACGCCCGAAAAGCGCCCGAAGTCCTCAAAGGTGGGCATATTGCCGCAATGACTTTTTGGCATGGAGAACTCAAAAATAAGTGGGCTAACGAGCTAGTAAGTTATTGGACAGATGGCGCAACAGATTTTGTAACATCAGCTATGGAGGAAACAGGCACTTTTCAATCACTTACCTACCTAGACAGAATAGATAAAGTAGACATTGACCGTGCGCTTGTGCTCAGAGGTGGCAGTAACTTTACTATGCAACCCCCAAACCTTTCTGCAGCGGAAAATCTTATGAAGGAGTCAGAGGGTTACGCTGGCTTGGAGGTGTCGCTTGAAAATATATACTTAGCAGGAAGCGTTGTCTTAGACGAGCTAATAGCAAATTGGGATACTTACGAAACTCAAATCCCCTCAATGAAAAAAATTAAAACCGAATAGCAATACATACAGTCGTACAAACTCAAAATTTAATTTGGTCAAAATGATCGACATAGAAAGGATTGGACTAAAGGTGGGTGTGTTAAGCCGAATAGTGCGTCTATCAATTTTAGCAACCCCCGTAATTGTGGTGTCCTTTCTTAACGCATGTAACGGAAAGACCATAACCGACGACATATCAGCGATATTCGAAGAGGTAAAGTCAAATCCGGTGCGATTGCGTAATTTTTTGCAAAAGTATCCGAAGGGTGGAGATCTTCACAATCATCTATCTGGAGCATTCTACGCTGAGTCTTTTATCGATTTAGCAATTTCACAAGGTATGTGCGTGCACCCAGTGAGCAAAACGCTCTCTGCCCCACCCTGCAAAAAAAACGAAAATGGTACAGAAATAGGTGTTTTAATTGGAGAGCCACCTTCCGCGAATAAAGTAAATGAATATGGAATACCCAACTTAACAGAAATAATAGACCAGCTCTCAGTTAGAGATTATGGTCTAAAGGAAATTTCTGGACACGACCAATTTTTCTCCACATTTGGTAGATTTTCTAGCCTAGTCCCGGGAAACCGAGGTGACATTGTCGCAGAGGTTACCACTCGTGCCTCGAGGCAAAATATTCTATATCTTGAATTGATGCAGAGCTTAGGAATGTTCGAGGTCGCTAACTGGGCGGCAACCGAATATGGAACCACCTCTCATGAGTTTACTGAAATTCTTGACCATAATTTCATTGATGATCAGGTGAGCCAAGTTACTAGTACCCTCGACCAAATTGAAAGTCGTCGGAGAGAAATCCAAAAATGTAAAGAAGTGAAGTCAAACCGGTTTGATGGCTGTGATGTGGAAGTTAGGTACCTAGCACAGGTCATAAGAACATTTTCTCCTGTCCAGGTTTATGCTCAAACGGTACTCGCATTCAAGCTGATTGACGCAGACTCGAGAGTTGTTGGACTCAACTTTGTCGCACCCGAAGACGATCCTATTGCTCTGCGCGATTACCGATTACATATGAGCTTTATTTCGAACATAAGCAAACAGTTCAAAAATTCTTCAAACGGGATTGCATTGCATGCAGGTGAACTTACTCTCGGACTAGTACCTCCAAAGCACCTTGGATGGCACGTCAGGGCTGCAATTATGATAGCAGGAGCCAAACGAATCGGCCATGGAATCGATATTGCTTATGAAGATGACTTAAACGAATTACTGGAGCACATGGCAAAACATTCCATTGCGGTAGAGATCAATCTTACAAGTAATGATGTTATCCTTGGCATCAGTGGGGCCGAACATCCCTTCAAGACATACATGGAATATGGAGTTCCACTCACGATCTCGACAGATGATGAGGGCGTATCGCGAATTGATCTGACGAATGAGTATTCTCGCGCAGTCACGGAATACGACCTCGATTATAAAACAATTAGAAGCCTCTCCAGAAACGCGATCCAATACAGCTTCCTTCAAGGAGCACCTCTATTCAAAGATACTCTCACTGGAGAGGTCATTGACGAGTGCTCAGAGGACAAAAACACAGACGAGGAAATATTGACTGATCGTTGCGAGCACTTTTTGAGCACTAGCTCGAAGGCAAGAATGCAGTGGCAGCTAGAGCAAAAAATTTCTCTTTTTGAGCAAGCTGTGCGAATTAAATTACAATCTTGAACCGGTCTTAATCTTAGAACGTTTTAACCCGCACCACACCTCAGTGAGATAAAACCAACCGGGTGGTGCCGCCATTGGGGTGCCGCAGAAAGAAAATCTAATTTCTCAATATAAAAAGGTATCAACCTTATAAAGTCCTCACAGGCTAACGCTGCCAAAATAAATATTTGACGCAATTATCCAAGAGGACTGTAATTAAAAGTGAGGCGCCCCGATTAATTCAACTCTGTTCTTTTCCTCACAAAACGGATGCGGTAAGTTATCAGAACATCGCAAGATAAAAGAAAAAATAGCAAAATACCTTGAAATAACCCTGTCAACGCCAGAGGTAACCCAAGCTCAATTTGCACCATTTCACCACCCAGGTAAAGAAGGGCCATTAGGAGGCTTGCTAAAAGAATACCTAAGGGGTGAAGTCTTCCAAGAAAAGCAACCACTATTGCTGCATAACCATACCCCGGAGAGATATGTGGAATTAGTTGTCCAATTGGACCCGTTACCTCAATTGCCCCCGCCAAACCTGCTAGACCTCCACTCATTATAAATACCAACCATGTCAACGCTTTTTTATTGAAACCCGCAAACCGCGACGCTTTGTCATCCTTGCCCAAGGCAGTGATTTGGAATCCAATTAACGTTTTGTTTATCCCGATCCACAACAAAACAATCAGTAGAATGCCAATAAAAAATCCAATATGCATTCGCAGCGCATCAAAAAGTGTTGGTAAAAGTACATTGTCCGAGAAAAGCGCAGATTCGGGGAAGTTGTAGCCATGGGGATCTTTCAAGGGGCCATGAATCGCAAAAAGAAGTAAGTTAAGGGCAATATAATTCAGCATAATAGTGGTGAGAATCTCATTCGTATTGAAGGAAATCTTTAGCATAGCAGGTATCGAAGCCCAACAAAGCCCACCAAAAATTCCAAGACAAAGGGTCAAAGGCAAGGCCCAAAAAGACGTTGAATTGCCTAGCAAAAGTGCGGCGTAGCCCCCTACAAGGGCACCAATTAATAATTGACCCTCTGCTCCAATATTCCAAACGTTTGCGCGATAGCATAAAGTTAAACCAATAGCGCACATAAGTATTGGAGTCGCCTTTACAGTGAGCTCACTCAATCCGTAGAGGGTGCTAACTGGTACTATAAAAAAGGTATACAAGGTCTTTGCTGGAGGTTCTCCAAGCGCATAAAACAGCAATCCACCTGTCAAAAGCGTTAAAATACCCGCAAGCAAGGGCGAAACAACACTCATCACTCTGGATTCGGTTTCACGAAGTTCGAACTTAATCATAGCCCAGCCAAAATATTACCTTGATTCATTTGCGAGAGTAGTTGATGAATTAGCCCCGACCATTTGCTGACCAACTTCTTGAATTGAAGTAGATTTTATAGACCTTGCTTTTGAGAGTTTACCCTCGCAAATAACCATTAATCTATCACTTAACTTAAATAACTCATCAATATCTTCAGAAATAACGAGAATTCCAGCACCACGATCTCGAAGAGAAATCAATGCATGATGAATTGCTGCAGCGGCCGCAACATCAACACCCCAGGTTGGATTTGTAACGACCAGAACTTCCGGTTGTTGCAAAATCTCCCGACCCATGATGAATTTTTGTAAATTACCCCCAGAAAGACTACCTGCATTTGCAGCGTAGCCCAAACATTGGACAGAGAACTTTTCAATGATCTCCTTAGTCCAGCTGTTTAAATAGCTTTTATCGAGGAAAAACTTTTTTCTGATCTCCGGCACTGCTAGCGTAAGAATTGAATTTTCCCATAACGACATCGTTTCAATAGCACCACGACCTAATCGGTCCTCAGGGACAAAGTGGACTCCAGTCTCTCGACGCATTTGAGGGGACAGGTGACTGATGTCCTTTTCCTTGAATTCAATCATACCCTCACACATTTGGTCTCCCTCTCCGCTTACAGCGTTAAAAAGCTCCGCTTGTCCATTTCCAGAGATCCCTGCAATCCCTAGGATCTCTCCCGCTCTTAAATCGAAATTTAAGTCTTTTAGAGATGTGCTGAAAGATCCCGAGTTATCAGAGTAAAAATTTTTTACCTCCAAAATTGTGGTTTCACTTTCTCTTTTCTCAAAGTTCTTCGGAACGGTTAACTCCTCGCCCACCATGAGATTTGCTATTTCAACAACAGTTTTCTTTTTTGGATTAAAACTACCCTCGACTTTTCCATTACGTAAAATTATAGCTTGATCACAAAGCTCTTTTACTTCATATAATTTATGGCTAATGAATAAGATACTCACTCCCCGGTCAGCTAATCTCTTGAGTACGCCGAAGAGGGACTTTGTTTCCTGCGGGGTGAGTACCGAAGTCGGTTCATCCAAAATGAGTAGATTTACTTTCTGTAACAAGCACCTTACCAACTCTACCCTTTGACGCTCTCCCATGGATAGACTGTAGATTAGTCGGTCAGGATCAATAACAATCCCAAATTCTTCACATTTTTGATTTATTCGATCAAGAATACTCGGCTCCCCAATTAAATTTTCCG
Source organism: Porticoccaceae bacterium (assembly GCA_902562425.1). Classification (GTDB taxonomy): domain Bacteria; phylum Pseudomonadota; class Gammaproteobacteria; order Pseudomonadales; family Porticoccaceae; genus TMED48. Next base: position 48,505 of record CACETF010000011.1, read on the forward strand.
ACCCTAAAGCCAAACTAATATTATCTTGAACACTGAGGGTCTCGAATAATGAAAAATGCTGATAGACCATCTGTATCCCCAGATCTCTGGCATGAGCGGGGGAGTGCTTCGTTAGAATTTTTCCATTCCAATTCAAATTGCCGGAGTCTGGTGAAATCGAACCATGAATGATTTTCATGAGCGTACTTTTACCTGCTCCATTCTCCCCGACTATCGCAGTAATGCGCCCACCAACTACCTCAAGGCTAATATTATTGTTTGCAAATCGATCACCGTACTGTTTAGAAATATTTGATAGAACTAAACTATTTTCTAGGTCAGTCATTTAGAGTGTCCGCCATATAATTTATACATCCTTAGTGGTTACAGGAAAAACAAATTAGCATAGTTACACATTGAAAACATAAATGGAAAGCTTTCGTGAGTATAAAACTGATAGCGGTCGTCCTTCAGTTTAATCAACCAAGTAATTCTGTATTAAGAGTGAATCAACTCTTAACCACTTCCGTATCTTGGGGTGGAAATTGACACAGATGTGTTTACTTAGTGCCGGCAATTCATGATTCTTATGCTTTTCTGCATCTTGACTGATCACGAGGGATATCAGATGATTCAAAGTGAGGTTTTTGGTTCAATAGAACCAAACAAGTTTAGGCAAAAGATACTATCAGAGATGTTGACTTTGGATTGTTCGCTCTTTTGCTAAGAAGCCTCATCGAGACCGTGAATGGGCTATCTTATGATAAGATTTTTGCTAAATGACAATGAAATTACTCTAGAGGAGATAAATCCTAACATTTCCTTGTTGGAATATTTAAGGGAAGAATTGTATCTTACCGGTACGAAAGAGGGTTGTGCCTCCGGAGACTGCGGCGCTTGCACAGTTGTAACGTCGAAACTTGGTGTTAACAAATCAAGTTTGCAATACGAAGCAGTCAATGCATGTATAGTTCCCCTCGGCAGTTTACATGGTCGGCAAATAATCACGGTAGAGCATCTGCAACGTGGTGAATCGCTTCATAACTGCCAGCAAGCGATGGTAGATAACCATGGTTCGCAATGTGGGTTTTGCACTCCTGGTTTTGTAATGTCTTTATTTTCATATCTAAAAAATAACGAAAAACCGGAACGCGAAAAAATATTAGAAGCTTTGGGCGGGAACCTCTGCAGATGTACTGGATATAAGTCAATAATAAGCGCCGCTTTCTCTATGTATCAGGATTATATCAGTGATCAATTTGATGCCTCTAAGGGTGCCACCATAAAAAAGTTAGAACGGATCAAAAACGAGGATGCCCCCGCCTTTTTACTCGCTAAAAATCAACAATACCTTATGCCACGAGACATCCGGGAGTTATGCAAACTACTCGATGAGTATCCAGAAGCAAGATTAGTTGCAGGAGGTACCGACTTCTCGTTGGAAATTACTCAAGGATTAAAAAAATTTGAAACGTTGATCGATGTTTTAAATGTTCCTCAGCTGAATTCCATCTATGAGAATAATGGACATATTATTATCGGAGCGGCAGTAAATCTTACCGACGCAAAAGCTACTTTGGTTAATCTTCAACCTAATCTTACAGAGCTAATTGAGCGTTTCGGGTCCCTACAAATTCGAAACCGTGGCACGCTGGGCGGAAATATCGCCAACGCGTCGCCGGTTGCTGACATGCCACCTGTGCTTATCGCATTAAATGCGAACATAACACTTATGAAAATGGATTCGGAGCGAACAATCCCGCTGGAAGACTTTTTCACTGGATACAAAAAAACTCAACTAATGCCCCAAGAATTTATCAAGGACATTCAAATACCGATGAGCACAAGACACCTTTTTCTAAGAGCGTATAAGGTCAGTAAAAGAATCGATGATGACATTTCCAGTCTGTGTGCAGCCATATCAATTGTCCGCGAAGAGGGATTAATTAAAGAGGCTCGCATCGCATATGGTGGTATGGCTGAAGTACCTAAACGGGCTGAAATATGTGAAAAAAGCATGCTTGGAAAAACGTGGTCAGAAGTTACGATCGAGGACGCAATGACGCGCATCCCTCAAGATTTCTCACCGATATCTGACTTTCGTGCGACCGCGGGTTACCGACTATCCGTGGCAAGAAATTTATTGAAGCGGTATTTTCTGGAAGAAAACAGATCGGACAACGAAAAGTTTCGCGTGACGCACTATGCCTCTTAAAACTGAAAAAATGCTTGAAGAAAGATCCAATCCTGAGGTCAGCGTTGACAAGTCCAACAGTAAAGTTGGGGTTCCCTTAAAGCATGAAAGTGCAACTGCTCACGTTAGCGGAAAAGCTATCTATGTCGATGACCATCCAGAGCCAAAGCAAACCTTGCATGCTTATGTTGGATTAAGTTCCATTGCAAAAGGTCACATCACCAGGATTGACTTGAGCCAAGTCGAAAAAGCGGAAGGAGTCGTAAGCGTTCTGACACTTTCCGATGTACCCGGAATTAGCGATATTGGCCCCGTTTACCCCGGAGATCCAATAATGGTCAACGAGGGGGATGTGGTTGAGTTCCATGGGCAAGTGATTTTTGCCGTGGCTGCAAAAAGTTATGTCCTAGCCCGAAGAGCTGCCAGACTAGCCCGAATAACATACGAAATCCATGAGGCTGACCACGCGCTTGAAAAGTCACTTAAAAAAAAGCAGTTTGTCAGACCAGCGCATGAACAAACAAGGGGAAATGTCGCAATTGCTTTGAAGAATTCCACTCGGATGCTGTCGGGTGAACTTAATATCGGTGGGCAAGAGCAGATGTATCTGGAGGGTCAAGTGTCACTCTGTATCCCTACAGAGTGTGGCGGCATGATAGTTCACACTTCATCACAAAGCCCCACCGAAGGACAGAGGCTAGTTGCCGAGGTGCTGAATGTTCCAATGAACCTAGTTACAGTTGATGTTAGACGGATGGGTGGTGGATTCGGAGGTAAAGAGACAAATGCGAATCAATGGGCATGTATTGCCGCCCTACTCGCCCGGAAAACTAATCGACCGGTAAAACTCCGCCTGGCACGAGTTGACGATTTTATCGTTACAGGAAAACGACATCCTTTTAAAAGCCGTTACAAAGTTGGGTTTGATGATAACGGGCTATTGACAGGTATCGAAATAGAGCTGGCTGCTAGCTGCGGAATGTCAGCGGACTTATCAGACGCGATAGTTGATCGTGCAATGTTTCACTCCGACAACGCGTATTTTTTACCGCATGCAAAAATTGTCGGTCATCGAGTGAAAACAAATACGGTTTCCAACACAGCCTTTAGGGGATTTGGGGGGCCGCAGGGAATGGTAGCCATCGAACACATCATCGATGATATCGCTCGAAACGTTGGCAAAGATCCGTTGTCCGTGAGAAAAATCAATTTTTACAACAAAGAAAAAAAACGAGACATAACACACTATGGGCAAAAAATTGAGCAACACATCATTCCGGCATTGGTAAATCGTCTCGAAACCACATCAGACTATTGGAAGCGAAAAGCGGAAATCAAAAGTTTTAACTCCAAGAGTGAATTACTTAAAAAAGGCTTAGCACTGACTCCAGTCAAGTTCGGTATCTCATTTACTGTAAAGCATATGAATCAAGCCGGGGCGTTAGTACATATCTATACTGACGGATCCATCCACTTGAATCACGGTGGTACCGAAATGGGACAGGGACTGTTCACAAAAGTTGCACAAATTGTGGCGCATGTTTTTGATGTGGATACCGGCGTAATTAGTTGTTCCGCCACACGAACAGATAAAGTTCCCAATACATCCCCAACCGCAGCCTCCTCAAGCACAGATCTCAACGGTATGGCAGCTAAGAATGCTGCGGAAAAAATAAAAGACCGTCTTGTTATGTTTGCTATGGCCCATTTTTCTGTCTGTAAAAATGATATACAGTTCTTAAATGGAAGGGTATTGATTGGGGAAAATAGATACGCTTTCAAAGACTTCATTATGCTCGCACACATAAATAGGATAAGCCTTTCTGCCACAGGCTTTTACAGAACTCCCAAAATACATTACGACAGAAAAACTGGTAAGGGACGACCATTCTACTATTATGCTAATGGAGCCGCGGTATCTGAAGTTATTATCGACACACTTACCGGAGAATATAAAGTCACTAGAGTTGATATCTGTCACGATGTCGGCACATCGATCAATCCTGCACTGGACATAGGCCAGATTGAGGGAGCCTTTATACAGGGAATGGGGTGGCTTACAAGTGAAGAATTAGTTTGGGACAGTAAGGGAAAGTTGACAACTAATAACACGGCGTCGTATAAAATACCTGCTATTAGCGATACGCCAATCAGCTTTAACGTGGAACTCCTGCCAAAAAGTCCGAATGTGGAGGCAACAATTTTTCACTCCAAAGCTGTCGGAGAACCGCCATTGATGTTGGCGATATCGATATGGAGTGCGCTGAGAGATGCTATCTCCAGTATTTCAAACTACCGCATTAGTCCTCGGCTCGATACGCCCGCGACCCCAGAGCGAGTCTTCACGTCTTATGAACTGGTGAGAAAACAGATTTGCGGGACCGATTAAGATGCAATGGATTAATGCAGTTCAAACTTGCACGAACGCGGGGGATGGTTATGTTGTCATAACTGTTTTAGGAACTCGAGGCTCTGCTCCTCGGGATTCTGGAACGAAGATGGTCGTGTCACTAAGACAAAGCTTTTGCACAATTGGTGGCGGAAATCTTGAGTTCAAGGCTGTTAAGATCGCGAGAACTCTCCTATCCCAAAACAAACTCCAGCAAACTGTAGAGCACTTCCCCTTAGGTGCAAAAGCTGGTCAATGCTGCGGGGGAAGCGTAGTTTTGCTCTTCGAGGCATTTCCCGATGTAAATTGTAATATTTCACTGTTCGGTGCTGGACACGTTGGTAGAGCACTTGTCAAAATACTTGAGGATCTTCCATATCATGTAACCTGGGTTGATAACCGACAAAGCGAATTCCCCGAGAGGGTAAACACAAACATACGCAAAGTCTTCTCAGATGACGTAAGAGGTTTTATAAGTTCGCGAGCCCCAGGCGAATTTTATATCATAATGACTCACCAACACGCACTAGATTTTGAGATCTTGGAAGCAATTCTCAAAAGAAATGATGCTAAATATGTTGGGCTCATTGGCTCTCAAACAAAATGGCGTCAATTCAAATCACGCCTCCAACATAAGGGTTACGAAGCAGAATTTTATAAATCAGTTAACTGCCCCGTGGGTTTTGAAGCACTTTCTGGAAAACGTCCAATGGAAGTCGCAGTATCAATAGCCGCCCAAATAATGATGATCCATTCTAACAACGAAGCTAACACTACAAACGTCCACACAGGGGTCGATCTGGAGGGTTTTAAGGTGCTTGCAAATTCTTTAAAAATATAAAGAGGAATGACAATCTGACCATTCATATATACAAGAGTAAGCGAGTACTGATTGATGGCAACTTCGTTGCTGCGTCACTTTTGGTTGGGAGCGGAATCATTAGAGAAATAAGGTCCTATCACTTAGATAGTGATGAATCCCAAGATGCGGTAGTACATGACTTCGGGTACAAGATAATAATCCCAGGACTCGTCGACACTCACGTGCATATTAACGAACCGGGGAGAACTCATTGGGAGGGGTTCCATTACGCAACTCGAGCGGCCGCGGCTGGCGGCATAACATCATTAGTGGATATGCCCCTCAACTCCAGCCCCGTCACTACTAACGTAGCTGCTCTAGAGGCGAAATTGCGGTCATTCAAAGGAAATGGGTGGGTAGATTGCGGATTTTGGGGTGGGGCAATACCACAAAATATCGATGATTTGGACGATTTACTCGATGCTGGAGTCTTGGGTTTAAAAGCATTTACAATCGAATCTGGAATAGATGAATTTCCTGAGGTGAATGCAGCGCACCTAAAGCAGGTAATGCGAAAATTAGGAAAATATAAGTTGCCCCTTCTGGTACATGCTGAATTGCGAGATAGTTATACCGAACACAATGTCCCAGAGACAAAACCAATTGGAAAAAGTTATAGCAGATTCCTTGCGTCAAGGCCAAAACGCTGGGAAAACAATGCGATTAAATTACTTATTGCCCTCGCGTCATCGAACAATGATGAAGGCATTTTCACAAAACTTCATATCGTCCACTTGTCGTCCTCTGACGCTTTGTCTCTCATCAGGGAAGGGAAAGACACGGGCTTGTGCATCTCCGCAGAGACTTGCCCCCACTACTTACATCTTTTCTCAGAGGCTATTCCGGACGGGAATTGTATATTCAAATGTTGTCCTCCCATAAGAGATAGTGAAAATAGAGAGCATCTATGGAATGGCTTGGCAGAAGGCACAATAGATTTCATTGTATCAGATCACTCTCCCTCACCACCTGAGCTCAAGCAACTAGAGAGTGGTGATCTTGAAAATGCTTGGGGAGGAATTTCATCCTTACAGTTCGGACTTCCGCTGTCTTGGACTGAAGCAAAAAACAGAGGCTTCGGCCTCTCAAAGGTTGTTGAATGGATGTCGATCAATCCGGCTAAATTTTGTGGACTTGGAAAACGGAAAGGTCGTTTAGCTCCAAGTTTTGATGCAGATTTTGTGGTGTTTGATGAACACGCAGAATATGTGATCGAGGAACAGAACATTTTATATCGGCATAAACTCAGCCCCTATATTGGATCTCGTGTAACAGGCATGGTGGAGAAAACTTTTTTGCGAGGTAATTTAGTGTACTCTAATGGGGAAATCATTGGCTCCCCGAGAGGACAAACACTTATGAATCAAAACTTTTCTTAATATAATGGATATGTTTGATGCAACTAGACGAATCAGTTGACCAGCGTTTATCAAGCAGGTACGTAGATCTTTTGAGTGAAAGACTTGGAGGCTGCGTGGTCGACTGCAGTGATGACTGGTTTGCAAATTGCGATAATCTTATCAAGTCAGGAAGGGGCGAATTTAAACCGGGATACTTTGTATCAACTGGTCAGTTAATGGACGGATGGGAAACGCGACGTACCTTTCGAAGACAGCAATTTTACAGCGGTGGTGTTACTTATAATTGGTGTGTAATCCGTATTGGGGCACCAGGTATCATTTATGGTTTTGACGTCGACACAAATCACTTCCGGGGTAATGCTCCTGAGGAAATAGCTATTGATGCAACAAATGCTTACAGTCCCGGGCAAGCAGATTGCAAATGGACAGAGTTAGTTCCGAAATCACCTATCCGAGCTCATAGACAAAATCTTTTTGATTGCGACAGTAAGGGACAATGGAACTATGTTCGTTTGAGAATCTACCCCGATGGAGGTGTCGCACGCTTAAGAGCATACGGCGATGTAAAAATCCGATCTAATCAATTCGTTGATGGAGAGTTAATAGATTTAGCCTCTACATTAAATGGTGGTAAAGTTTTAGACGCTAGTGATTCCTTTTTCAGTTCGCCCCAAAACCTTCTGATGCCGGGTCGAGGGAAAAATATGGGCGATGGATGGGAAACTAAAAGAAGACGTGATCTCAATCATGACTGGGTTATGATACAGCTAGGAATTCAAGGAACTGTCCGAAAAATTATAATTGATACAGCTCACTTCAAGGGAAATTTTCCAGACAGCATTACCCTAGAGGGAGCTAACATTCCAAAAAATTCGCAACTATCCGTCAGTACTATATGGCAAGAAATATTGTCAACTCCATTATATGCTCACCAGGAACACCTTTTTATTGACCAAATTTTAGTCTCCAAATCAGAACTATTTACACATATTCGACTTAATTTATTCCCAGATGGTGGTGTGAGCCGTCTGAGGATAATTGGTTCCCCAAATTGGTCAACTTTCGAATGACTTTGGACAAATTCAATAAAATGCATTTATCGGATGCCACAGATCTTTTAATGAAATGCTGCACCGCGAAGAATTGGGTGACTCAGATGTGTTTGCACAGACCATATGATTGCGAAAATGATCTTTTCACAAAGGCATGTGCCATATGGTCGAAAATGTTTGAGGATGATTTCCTTGAGGCATTTGAGGGGCATCCCAAAATAGGCGACATCAATTCGTTAGCAAAAAAATATCGGGACACGGCATCCTTTGCGCAACACGAGCAAAAAACAGTAAGTAAAGCATCAGAACACACGCTCAGTTGTCTTGCTGAACTGAATGATCAATATCAAAAAAAATTTGGTTTTATTTTTATCGTTTACGCATCTGGAAAAAGTGCGTCTGATATGCTGTCGCTTTTAAAATCCAGACTCAGCAACAACAGAAAGCAAGAACTTGTTATCGCTGCTTCTGAACAAAAAAAAATCATGCTCCTACGGCTGAGGAATCTCTTTTGATTACATTAAGCACACACATACTAGATACAACACGAGGTTTGCCAGCCGCTGGCGTTAAGGTTGATTTTGTAATGATAGGAGCAGATGGAAAGCAAACAATAATTTCAAGTAATGTGACAGATACGAACGGTCGTGTCGGAGCCCTAATTTCGCAAAATATTAGATTGGAAAAAGGTACTTATAAACTTAAATTCCATACTGAAAGCTACTTCAAGACAATGAAATTACGTGCTTTTTATCCTTTTATTGAGGTCGTATTCAACATCTTTAATACAGACCAGCACTATCACATTCCGCTTCTGCTGTCACTCTATGGTTTCACTACCTACAGGGGCAGCTAGTGTCTACTTTAATTTTGAAACTACAACCTCTGTGTCAAGAAACTTTTTACGAGTTCGGTGATGTAATTGACGATAGTGAGAAGAGAGAGATAGATGAAATAAATTACGGCCACACGCTGAAAATCCGATGTGATTCAATTGTTGACACACACCTTAAAAATGGAAGAACAGTAATAAACCTTTATAAAACCCGTCCAGTAGAATTGCCATTTGAAGTCAAAAAAATGGAGCGGCACCCCATAGGAACACAGGCATTCATAAACATCGATGATAATCCGGCAATCGTAGTAGTTGCCAAAAGAGGAGAATTTGATGCAACAGAGTTAAGAGCATTTTTAGTTCGAAGTGACCAAGCAATCAATTATCACAAAGGTACTTGGCACCATCATAATCTTTGCCTCGACAGCTCAACACGATTTATAGTGGTTGAAAGGGATGGATCAGAGGGAAATTGTGAAGAGATAGACATACCTGAAAATATGAGGGTATTGGTAGACTTTTAAATATTAAGGACATAAGTTGCACCTAACTAAATTAGTATAACGCCCATGCAACAGGCCCATAAAGCAAACATATTGCATTTTCTCTCCGAACCATCAGCTTCAAAAGAGGAGCTCTCCTACGAGTATTTTGAAAAAGGACTTTTAGTTGTTGAAGATGGAAAAGTCATTGCTTTGGGTCACGCTGAGGACCTTCTTAAAACTCTCCAATCTGGCGCAACAGTTTATGATCATAAAGAAAGACTTTTGCTACCCGGCTTTATTGACACGCATGTTCATTTCCCTCAACTAGAAATGATCGCATCACCTGGGTCTGATTTATTGCATTGGTTGGAACAATATGCCTTTGTCGCAGAGAAAAAATATGCTGATTCCGATTATGCGAGCAAACAAGCTGACAAGTTTCTGGATGAATTACTCCGTGTTGGAACGACAACGGCAATGGTATTTGGTACCGTTCATATTGATTCCGTAAACTCATTTTTTACAAGCTGTAAAAATAGAAATTTAAGAATGGTGTGCGGCAAAGTTATGATGGATCGTAATGCTCCCGCCTTCCTTCAAGATACTCCGCAAACTTCCTATGATGAAAGTAAGAGTTTGATAGAAACCTGGCATAACAAGGATCGTCTTAGATACGCGGTTACTCCGCGATTCGCTCCCACCTCCTCTGAGCATCAACTGGAATTAGCCGGACAACTATTGAAGGAGTACCCAGATGCGTACCTTCATACACATCTCTCAGAAACGGAAAATGAGGTAGCATGGGTACGCAAACTTTATCCGAAAACAGATAATTACGTCGATGTTTATGACAAGGCGGGTTTACTGGGATCAAAAAGTATATTCGCCCATTGTATCCATTTGGCAGACAACGAATGGAAACGACTTGCAGAAACTAATTGCGGAGTGGCATTTTGCCCAACGTCGAATTTATTTCTTGGCAGCGGCTTATTTTCGATGAAAAAAGCGAAGCTCTTCTCCGTTAACGTTGGACTGGGAACTGATGTCGGTGGAGGAACTAGCTTATCTTTGCTCCAGACAGCAAATGAAGCCTACAAAGTTCTTAAAATGAGAAATGAGCAGTACTCGCCTTTGCTCGGACTATACCTCGCCACGCTTGGGGGGGCAAAAACACTTGATTTAGAAAATTTAATAGGAAACTTTATTGTGGGTAAAGAAGCGGATTTTGTAATTGTAAACATGTCACCCACCCGTCTGATGGAGGATCGATTAGCTCAGTGCGAAAGTCTTATTGAGCAATTATTCGTTTTAACGATGCTAGGCGATGATAGAGTAGTGACACAAACTTGGTCGGGCGGCGTAAAAGTATATGATTGTGCTGGAGATACATAAACACAGCAGAATTTGAATCTGAGTTTTATTGGAGATACGAGAAAAACATGGGTGCTTACTATCTTGATTGGTTAAACCTTTTTTTTCGATGGTTCCACGTCATTACGGGTATAGCTTGGATCGGAGCCTCTTTCTATTTCATCTGGTTGGATAACCACCTACAGACTCCTCCAGATTGGAAGACAAAAAAAGGTGTCAAAGGAGACCTGTGGGCGATACATGGCGGCGGCATCTATGAAGTGGCCAAATACCAGTTATCCCCAGAAAAAATGCCTGACATGCTGCATTGGTTTAAGTGGGAAGCCTATACCACTTGGCTAACGGGCATGGTATTACTGACAATCATTTATTACTTAGGTGCGGACTCCTATCTAATCGACCCCAGAATTGCGGAATTAAGTCAAATGGAAGCCGTATCTATCGGTCTTACATTTATATTTGGGAGTTATATTTTATATGAAGTTTTATGTATGAGCCCAATTGGAAGAAGTGGCTTGTGGACTGCTATTATCCTAGGAATAACCGGAATTATCATTGCTTATTATCTCACCAAATTATTTAGCGGTCGGGGCGCTTATATTCATTTCGGAGCCATCATAGGAACTATTATGGCGGGGAACGTGTTTCGGGTGATCATGCCGTCTCAACGAGCACTTGTAAAAGCCATCAAAGATGGAAGTGCTCCAGATCCAAAATGGGGTAAAAAAGCAAAGTTACATTCGACACATAATACTTACCTAACTCTCCCCCTAATCTTCATAATGATAAGTAGCCATTATCCAATGACTTATGCTCACTCTTTTAACTGGGCAATTCTTATATGTTTAGTAGCCATCACTGCTCTGGTACGATATTTTTTCATTTTAAAACACAAAAAGATCACAGAACCACTGATTCTTGTTGGAACAGCAACTGCCACTGTAATCTTAGCAGTTGGCATGAGTCCCAAACCATCGACTCCGACTGCGGAAATAATTATGGAACCGCCGGAACTGATAGCTGCAGCACACTCAATTGTCCAGAACCGATGCGTAAACTGTCACGCAGCTTCCCCAGCAGACACCGTTTTTAGGACACCTCCCTCCGGCGTTTTACTAGAAACTCTTGAACAGATGCGTCAGTGGGCGCCGCGCATTCAGGCCCGAACCGTAGATACACACGATATGCCCTTTATGAACAAAACTGGAATGCTTGATGAGGAGCGTGCTTTGCTGGGGCAATGGATTGCCGACGGCGCGCAAACAGGACGCTCCGAAGGGGAAAATTAGCGGTCCTAACCGGCTTCCTGGTCGATTTCATCTAGGATATTTGATAAGCCTGGCTTATGCAATCTAATCTCATCCCGTGATAATCCGGTCATTTCATATGGCAAAACTAACCAATCGTCCGTCGTGTTAATAAAAAAATCTGGCCCTCTGCTGGTGCAATTTCGCTCTGGCTTGAACCATGGCACCGCGATTCTATAGTCATGTGGCATGTTACGTTTTGTCCTCTGTGATAATCGATTTATTACAGCGTTCATGCTCAACCCCGAGCTAAAAACATCATCTACAATCAATAATTTGTCATCATAGTTAAGATTCTCTAGCAAGTATTGAAGACCATGAACCTTAATTTCACGATCGCTATTTATCATATCCTGGTAATTCGCTGCGCCCTCATAAGATGTTCTGATCGAAATATGGTCAGTTTTTACCCCGAGGTACTGGAGACATTCTTGGACGTAAATTCCGACAGTGCTCCCCCCGCGCCAAAGTCCTACTAAAAAATTAGGCCGAAATCCATCAATGAAAATCTTAACTGCCAATCGAAAGGAGTCATGGATAAGTTCTGTTTCAGAGATAAACTTTTTTTTCATAGTATTCCCAAAAATAAACTCTGTACAATCATGTACCATGGCAAGTGGTCAAATTGAATTTATTTAATAAAATATATCTATGTCAGCAATTATTACAATTTTGTCGGGATAAAAATATGTTATGGCTAAGAAATTATTTCTTGATGCAGAAGAATTGTTATTAGATTCTTTTCGCCTAGGCGCTAAAATCGTAAAAGACAGTTTTGAACCCACATACATCGTCGCAATTTGGAGAGGTGGAACACCAATTGGAGTCGCAGTGCAGGAAATGCTTCAATATCATGGCTGCCAAAGTGATCATATCGCAATTAGGACTTCCTCTTATTCCGGAATTGATAATCAGGACTTCAAAATTAATATTCATGGATTGAATTATTTAATTAAAAAAATAACTGCTGATGATAAGCTCCTTATCGTCGATGATGTTTTTGACACAGGTTTGACAATCACTAGTGTCATCGAACATCTCAGAATAAAGGCAAGACTCAACACTCCAACCGATATACGTATTGCCGTTCCGTACTTCAAGCCAAATAGAAATCGAACTCCCATTACTCCAGACTACTTCTTGCATTCCACGCAAGATTGGTTGAAATACCCTCACTCGCTTGAGGGGCTGTCTGAGACAGAAATAAAACAACATAGACCGGAGATCTATGCAATTCTAAATAAAATTGAAAGGCCCCTGTGAACCCCTAGCTGATCAAATCGACCGTCTTTGTCACTAAAATGGTGCGTTTCTATTTTGTGTGCACTGAAAAAGACCAAAATTAAAAATGAGTTTTCAAATTTGACGGTGGTTTATGCTGGCTCAAAGAAAAATACTTTGGTTAATGGTACCCCTCAAGAGTCTATACTGAATAAAAAAATTGGCACAAAATATGCTTTCAACCCCTCATTATTATTTTTAAAGTAAATAAGTCATATTGATCAAATTCATGGGGGACCAACTATGCATTTATGTTTAAACAAATATGGACCAGCCGCAGCTGTTGTCATTACCTTTTTAATGTGCGCCTCAACTGCTGCTTTGAGTGAAGTCGCACTCCAAGAGATTATCGTGGTTGCAGAAAAGCGTGATGAAAGTCTCCAAGACGTCTCGCAAGCAATTACAGCCTTGAGCGGTTCTGAATTAGATAAAAAAAATATCTCATCCTTTGTTGGACTAAGTGCAATTGCTCCCGGTCTCACTGTAGCTAAAAATGAAGGATATAAGACGGTAATTTCCATAAGGGGGGTTGGAAATGAAACCAATCAAAATGCGATAGCGGCACCCTCTGTAGCGTTTCATATGGATGGGATATTTGTAGCGTCCCCTTTTTCTCTTCAAACCGATTTCATGGATGTGGAAAGGATAGAAGTCTTGAGGGGCCCACAAGGTACACTTTTTGGGCAAAACTCTACGGGAGGAGCCATAAATGTAATAACGAAGGCACCATCAGTGGATGAGTTCTCAGGAAAGGCCGACTTAACACTGGGAAGTGACTACGACTACACGAAGTTCCGTGCGACGTTTAATATCCCTGTTTCCGATTCCGTGGCTACTCGATTTGCAGTGTCTAGCACTAAACACGACGGTTTCACTCAAAATGTGTTTAATGGCCAGGATTTAGATGATGCTGACCAACTAAGTATTCGCAGTGACTGGTTTTTTGACTTAGGGGGTGCAAATACACTCAGAATATTCGGGCAATATTTTGAAGCCGAAAGCAATGGTGCTGCAATTAAAGGGTTTTATGACACTACCCCGGGCGAGCGACAACTGTCTCAGAATACGCTGTCTGCATACGAGCTCGAATCGACAATCTTCGGAGCAATAGCCGAATTCGATCTTGGCGTCGGAGTTCTGAAGGTTCTGGCAAGTTCTCAAAGTGACGACATCTATGTTATTCGAGATAACGACAGGCATAACCAGTTTGGTAGTGACAACCAAATCGATAATTTTGCGTCAGTAAATGGGCCTTTTTACCCAGCCTTTGAATTCAATCCGGAAACATCCGCTGTCGATACAACCACCTTCGAAATAAACCTAATTTCAACTGAACCTATGGGTGGAAAGCTTGACTGGATTGTTGGTGCCTTTTTTATGGATCATGAGATTGAGAACCACATCCGAGAATTCATAGATGATAATAACAATGGTGTTTATGATGGATCTTTCACTGACCGCCACTTCAACACGAGGTACAGCTATATGTATCCCTCGATGTATACAGGATACACCGCCCCCAATATTCCTGGTGGAGCCGAGTGGGGGTTCATGTCAGATGCCTACCCCACGAGAGAATCTTACTCACTTTATGGGCAAACCACATATAGCTTTTCTGATCAGTTTCGATTAATTACTGGGCTAAGATACACCGAGGATGATGTAGCGAGTTGTGTAAAGAACTTCTTTGCCGATGTGTGTACTGATTTAGCGAGTAGTGTTGATGAGACTACCGGCAGGATTGCAGGAGAATATGATATCTCCGATGACACTATGCTCTATGCATCCTACACGTTGGGATTTAAGCCCGGAGGTAGTAATTTGACTTTTGGAAGAACCACCGAGCAAGACGTCGCCGCGGGTTATAAGCCGACAGTTCCGTTGGTGCTTCCTATTTTTGAAAGCGAAACTATAACCGCCCTTGAAGCAGGAATAAAATCTACACTCGCTGATGATCGGGTGCGCGCTAATCTTGCAGTATTTATGTACGACTATGAGAATCTTCAATTCCAAGCAACAGATCCTGACGTATTTCAGGGTGGCGTCGCCAATATCCCAGAATCTGAAATGAGTGGAATAGAACTTGAAGTCACTGCTTTGATCACGGATAACGTTTCTCTCGATGTAAAAATGTCTAAACTCGATTCAGAAGTGCTTACGCAGCCGCAGTATGGTGTAATCGATAACTCTACAGCAAACAATGGAATACCATTTGGGGCGGAGTGCCTCACCGACGATACACTCGACGCGCCTGCTTTCAACTCCAATAAAACATACCTTGGATTTTGTTACGAAGATATTCGGCTTGGTAATGCGCAAGATATCACGGGTAATGAACTTGCAAAGAGCCCCGACCTCACAATGGACGTTACCTTGTCTTATGAGGAAGAGTTGCCATCCGGGAGCGTGCTCAGCAGTTCTTTGGGTTGGGTGTATCGCGGGGACTTCATGCAACGAGTTAATAATAACACTTTGATCGATCCAATAGATGCCTACACAATCATAAACTTTACCGCAAGCTTCCAACCTGCGGCTAGTAATGTGAGTTATGATCTTATGATAATGAATGCGACCGATGAAGACGGTGTGAATTCCAGCATGACCGACGTCTTTGGGGCCAATGCGACTGGATTAGAGTTAATTCCTCCTCGCCAGATCATGGCTAGGGTTACCGCCAAATTTTGAAGATACTAATGATCTTTACTCTTAAGGTTACGAACATGGCATGGACCTAAGAATGGGTAGAAACGTTGTTATAGATTTGTCTCAAATGAGAAGCACTCTCAGAGTGCTTTCTCAAAAGTTCTGGGACATCAATCCCGATGACTTCGCCTTTTGTGACCACCCATCTCCCCTGAATCATGACGTGGTCAGCTTTGTGAGCTCCGCACAGAATTATGGCAGCTATTGGGTCCTCGAAACCTGAAAAGCGTGGCTCATCCAAACTAAACAGGGCTAAATCTGCTTGCATCCCAGTTGCAATCACGCCAATATCAGACCTACCTATGCATTTAGCCGCCCCGTTTGTTGCCCAACGAAGAACATCTAGGTGCGAAACTCTGCTAGCACCGTATTTTAAACGTTGTAAGAGAAACGCTAGCCTCAATTCCTGAATCATATTTGAACAGTCATTCGAAGCTGACCCATCCACTCCCAAACCCAATGGACAGCCCGCATTCTCAAGGTCAACGACGGAACAGATGCCGGATGCTAATACCATGTTAGCCGACGCACAATGGCTTATGCCAACCCGCTCCTTGCCAAGGACAGTAATTTCGCGCTCGTCAAAGTGAATTCCATGAGCCAGCCAGGTCCGATCTGAGAGCCACCCCACGTCCTCTAAATATTCAAGAGGACTTAGTCCGAAACGTGACTGACAGTATTCGTGCTCATCGTTTGTTTCTGCTAAGTGAGTGTGAAGTCTAACTCCCTCCGTGCATGATAAAGCTGCAGTGGCTCTCATCAATTCTGATGAGACAGAGAATGGAGAACATGGCGCAAGTGCAATTTGTGTCATGGCACCCTCATTTATACAATGGTAATTTTTGATTAAGCGAGCACTGTCATCTAATATAGTCTGGTCATCTTGTACAATGCAGTTTGGTGGAAGACCCCCCTGAGACTTTCCCAGACTCATAGAGCCTCTTGTAAATACCGCTCTCATCCCAAGATTATTAGCCTCCTGAATCTGGATATCGACTGCATCAATCAGGCTATCAGAGAATATGTAATGATGATCTACGGTCGTCGTGCACCCAGACAGTAAAAGTTCAACCATAGCAAGTTGACTCGATATGGAAATATCATAAGGCCTTAGGTTTGCCCAGACTGGATAAAGGGTCGATAACCACGAAAATAATTCCTTATTTAGACTCCTTGAAAAGGCTCGGGTTAAGGTCTGGTAAAAATGGTGATGTGTATTTATCAAGCCTGGTAACAGAACTAAGCGTGAAGCGTCAAAGATAGCATCCACGTTTGCAGCTGGTGACTTCCCCTTTGGCACTAGCTCGATAATCTTACCCTCGGCGACTACAACACCACCTCTGCAATCAAGCTCAGAAAGGACATCGATTGGATTTTTGATCCAAAGGTTTTTTGGAGATAGCTTGCCTGTTATCAAGGCAAATTGCCCTCGACACCTTTGACATACCAACTAAATTCCAATAGCTCCTTGTCAGTCATAGCTGTATTTGCGGGAATACGTAGCTCATTTGACTGGCTGTAAATTGGCCCCATAAAAGGATGGATGTTCCCAGAAATTATTGCTTCTTTTGTTTCATTAACCTTATCAACCACCCTATTAGGTATATCGCTGTGCATCTCGGATAAACCAACGACACCTGAGGACAATCCAGGCCAGACATCCTCGGAAAGCCAAGTGCCATTTATCACAGCGAGAGTCTTCTCAACATAAAGAGGTCCCCAATCATGAACGACAGCCGTCAAATGTGCACTTTCACCATATACAGACATATCCGAATTATACCCAATGGCATATACTCCATTAGACTGAGCCGCAGCTATAGGACCAGCAGAATCAGTATGCTGTGTTATCACATCTGCGCCTTGAATAATCATGGTTTCTGCTGCCTCACGCTCTCTGGCAGGATCATACCAAGTTGAGACCCACACAACTTTTACCTTTACTTCGGGATTAACTGATTGCGCACCCAAGGTAAACGCATTAATAGCGCGAATGACCTCAGGGATTGGGAATGAGGCCACATAACCCAAAATATTGGTTTTTGTCATGGCACCTGCAACGATACCTCCGAGATACCGCCCCTCATATGCTCGATCAAAATAAGTGCCAACATTAGCAGCTCTTTTGTATCCCGTTGCATGCTCAAAAATCACATTAGGATATCGCTTTGCAACAGCAATCACGGGATTCATGTAGCCAAAAGACGTTGCAAAGATAAGATCGTTACCAGACCTAGCAAGCTGATTTATCACACGTTCAGAGTCAGCTCCCTCAGCCACACTCTCAATAAACGTGGTTTTTATCTTATCACTAAGTGTGCTTTCTAAATGAAGACGCCCTTTGTCGTGAGCATAAGTCCACCCTGCATCTCCTCTCGGGCCAACATATACAAATGCCACCCGTAGAGGCGCAACATCTTCACCGGATGAAGTACCATCGACAGCATCTGGCGTAACACCTTTTCCACATGCCTGTAATAGTATTGCTAACAAAATTATTAAAGAAAAATTTCGACTCAAGATGAAGAACATTTAAAATCCCCGTCACTATTTTAAAAAATGGAATGGTTTACCTAAAGATAATGGAATATATAGCATGCTACCGCGTCGATTTTTCGAAAGTATTATCAAAGCAACTATTGTGACCACGTACGGCAAGGACGCGAGTAAATTTGGCGAAGTCGAAACACCAATACTTTGTAATGCCAAATTTAATATACCCATCAAACCAAATAAGAAAGCCCCAAATACAAGTCGTCCAATGCGCCAACTTGAAAACACAACGAGAGCAAGAGCAATCCAACCCCGACCCGCTGTCATGCCGTCTGCCCAAAGTGGTGTCACAACTAATGAAAGATATGCGCCACCAAGACCAGCCATTGCACCGCCAAACATGATTGAGCAGTACCGCACTGTTAAAACATTTATACCCATCCTGCTTGCCGTTTCTGGAGATTCACCAACTGCCCTGAGAATCAAACCCGCGTGTGTTCCATAAACAAACCAATAGAGTATAGGACACACTATTAAGGCAAGATAAACTATTGGGTCATGAGAAAAAAATACATCGCCAAGAAAAGGTATTTCACTTAAACCAAAAAAGTTCCAACTAGGAATTCCGTCAACTGCTTTTCCGATATATCCCGCTCCCACAAAGGAACTCAAGCCAAAACCGAAAATTGTGAGCGCCAGTCCCGCAGCTACTTGATTTGCAAAAAACTGTAACACAATAAGAGCAAACAATAGTGAAGCAAAAATACCGGTAGTAGCGGCGGCAATTAATCCAAAAAACGCACTACCGCTTTCATATGCGATGACGAACCCTAATACCGCGCCGAGCAACATCATTCCCTCTTGTCCTAAATTCAGAACACCTGATTTCTCACATACTAATTCCCCAAGCGCCACCAATAACAATGGCGTACCAGCGCGGATCGCAAGAAAAATTATGCTAGAGATTAAATCTATGTCCATATCACCTCAAATGCACAGTTTTAAATAGTAACTCTTTCAATGTTTATAAAAACGAGATTGAACTGTCAAAATCTGTACTCACAGAAAAGCTATTAATTTTAAATACACGCTAAAATATCAAGCAGCTTACAACATAATTATAAAAGGCCTGATTTTCGGAGAATAAATTCACCAATTAAAAGATATATTGAGAAATCGGTTCAATACAACATCTAACCACATTTTTACTATAGTGCTACATGATGCCAAACAACATCAAGAAATTTATCCTTACATTACAAAAATACGCATCGATCAAATTAAATTAAATTGAACAAAAATTGCTAACAGTTTGATCACGTACGCCAATCTAACTTCAACTCTTGTTTGATCCACATTAAAGCGTGTTGTACATTTGCATTGGACGATGTTAATTGGCAGATCATGAGGAGCTTTACGTATACTCAAACGTTGATTCCAATAATTTGTAAAAGTGACACCAACCAAAATGGGATATTAAATTAGCTGTAATCAAGCTAATTGGAATGACGGACGACCTAAGAACCAGGGCGCGTCGACTATGTCACCGAAATATCACCATCCAACTTTACATTAAAATAAAGCCTGCACAATGAATCTACACTTTGTTTATTAGTGAGCTAAAGTTATAGGATTAAATAGCATTTGAGGGTAAGCGAAGAAGAAATAATAAACGACTAAGCATAATACCCAAAGTTTGTGGCATCCTTTTTTCCTAATCAGCGGGTCTTCTGCTAAAAGTATTTAGCAAAAAGAAATCAATGCGTATCCCAAGGCTGGCAAGTCATTTTCCAAGTGTCGGAAAATAAACGATTTTTTATGATTCTTAAATCGAGGGTCCTTAGTAGTGACATTTGGCCGCTGATTAACGTCCTATAATAAAACTTTTATTTATCAGTTTTGCTAACTGTTACAAAAAAAACAGGTCCGAAACGATGTTCTCTAGCCAGCTGTAATTTCTGTCCAACATGCTGTAACTAAACGCGGCTAGCAATTGAGGAACATACGACTTTTCTTATGTGTGCCGTAGTTATAAAACGAACTACTTTTTGCAATAAACGTGATAATCTGGCATCACTGACAACTCTCTGTTGTTGAGAGGTAGAAATTAGTGCTAAATAAGCATGCTCTGCCCTATTATTCGGAAAATTTAAGACATCAAGTCATGCGCATTTGCCCAGCGTCTTAGTATGAACACCTGCGGCTAAAAAAAAGAGAGATTCACAGACACATGCGTTTTTGAACTAATTTTTCATGCCATGACTGCACCATTTTTACCTTGGAAAAATCCTCAGACGGGTTATCAGTTTTTTTCAACGGTATCCAGAGTTCTCAAAATCTTTTGACTCTGGCGCTTTTAAATTATCGTTATTAGTTTTTGTTGCGCTACTTGCCTTTCTTAGGCGTCTGTTGAGAGTTCAAAAGTTTAATTTAGATACCTCAAAAACCTTTATGCGATTTGCGTTAGTAAAGTCCGTAATCTTCCAATAAAAATAATTCCTCATCTTGTTTTCAAATCTGGAATATATTTGTGAATTTCAAATAAGCAGCTGTATGTGTTTGCACTTTCAAAACCGCCACTAGAGTATAGGCTAACAGCACTCAATCTCTTCTGACAATGGTCTTGTTATTGGAAAAATACATTTAAAACTTATACTTTTATTTTAGAGACGCAACTTTCGATGTTGTCGCACGTCGTTTTAGACTCGATAAAATAGTAGTAATAATTTTTCCAGTAAAATATTATCTACCGAAAATGAAGGAAATTAATACTAAAAAGCGTTATCACTTTTCAACCCGATCTTTTACGCTCGGTTTAATTGCCGGAATACTCATCTCAGCAATTTTATCCGGTTTCATTTCAATTATTGCTGGTTCAACGAAACCAAAAATTTCGAAAAATGATCGACCACCAAATATGCGTGCTGGAAAAGTACTCAATTCCGGAGAAATTCAAAAACACAATAAAAATCATTACCATCAAAATTTAAAAAAATTCGACTGTATCCAAATATCGCAATGGTATGAAACTGATAGAATGAATGTAAAACCAATCGAACTCGAAAATATTGTTTTAGCATTCAATCCGAAAATTGAAACCGTTATTATTGGAAATGTTTCTAGTCTAAACTATGAAAAGCAGGGAGATACTATACAGTTTACACGCGCTGCTAATCCTTTGGATATGGTGCAATTTCGAGACTCCTTTACATTCGATAGAAGAACTGCCGCACTCACCCAAAAGATGAGTCTCTTAGGCGAGAAGGGACAATATTTTACTGCCTACCTCGCAAAATATCGATGTGAAAAACTATTCACCATACGTTAAGGTAAGTCACCGATTTGTGCTAGGCGAACCAGACCCAATAGTAAGTGATAATCGCTCACCGTAGTTAGCTTGCTATCGCCCACCATCACAGAAAGTGTACTCACAGCGAAAATGGTACTTTAAATGATATCTGACGCTGTGGCCTTTGCGCTCGAAAAAATTTATTGGGCAATTTTTATCACGTTCTTACCGAAACGCCTGTGAACCATCTACAAAAGTGTGGCCCAAAACTGGACGAGTGTCTGTTTTTCTCGAGACTATCAGTTATTAAATACTCTTCAATGCTAAGGGACTACCGTAACTGAATCAAAGGTTAAAAGGTTTCATTACGGTTCGTTCGGGTAAGCATTAAAGCTAGACAATTCCGGTAAGCCACCGAGTTAGGTTTTATAAAATATGGTTAGATATCAGATTAGCGAACTAATCATTTTAAAAGGCAGCAACCTGCTATACTCTGACCTGTCGTCTAAAAGTAACTCAACTATTTACCTTTAATTTATCAATATATAATTGATCAGGTATGCTCGATAAACTTAGGGGCTCTTTGTCATTAGTTTGGTCGACAAATATGAACTCCAGAGAAGAAACGGGCAGTAATACAATTCCTATTCAACCATATATCACTGTTCCTACAAGGCTAACACTCAAAAATAACACAGTACAAATTTTTGCGATATCCATGCAAAATAAAAAGTATATTGGACTACTTAAATAGATCTTTACATCGACCGTTTTTAAGTGTGTCCCCTTAGTTCAAATGATATGCTATCACCTTTATAAATGCGAATCACAGGGTAAGACTTTTGGTCACATTTCTGCCTGAATGCAATTCGTGCAGTCTTTCGTATGATAGAAAGTGGATAAAGTATCTGTAATGAGGGTCGTTAATAATTTTTATTTGATCCCAATTCGCTTTTACGTGTTTTCTCTTTCGATTATTTTTATGGGAGGCTGCTCCCCCAAGGAAACGATTTTGGTCGATAATAAGCAGAATGGCATCTTTCATCACATTGAATCTTTTGGGTCTGAATTTGTAGAAAACCGTCCCGTCGATATTTGGCTGCCAGATGGGTATGAGAAGAATACAGAGCAACGATATTCTGTGATGTATCTTCATGATGGGCAATTTATGTTTGATAACGCCGCCTCACCAATGAATAAAGGTATTTTTATGAAGCTTTTTGCACTCTATGCAAAATTAAGGTATGGAACCGGATTATTTTGGGATGTGGATAAAATAGCTACTCAGCTTATCAAAGCTGAGAAAATTGATCCGGTCATTTTTGTTTCAGTTTGGAACTTGCCTGGAACAAAACGCCGAGCAGAATACATGCCCAAAAAAATGATAACTGAGCAAATCGCGACCGAATTTCTACACAAAGAATCAGACATTAGAATCCAAGAGATTACCTCAGATAAATACTTAAGTTTTTTGGTGAAAGAACTAAAACCATACGTTGATAAAAATTACAGAACAAAATCTGATCAGAAAAATACTTTTATTATGGGATCAAGCATGGGAGGAATGATTTCTGCATATGCGATCTCTGAGTATCCTGAGATTTTTGGTGGAGCTGCTTGTCTGTCAACTCACTGGCCTTTAGGAGGCGATGCTGTAACAACCTGGTATGAAGATCACTGGCCATCGGCCGGAGATCATCTTCTCTATTTTGATAGAGGTACTGAAAGCTATGATGCGACTTATGGTCATGGCCAAGCACTTATGGACTCGATCATGGAAGAAAAAGGTTTTACTAGAGATTTGGACTGGAAAAGTCTCATTTTTCAAGGCGAAAGCCATACCATGAGCGCCTGGAAGAGTCGATTACATATACCTCTAGAGTTTTTACTAGGTGTGAAAAAAACTAATGTGTCAAGTCAAATCAAATAACTCGTCATAACAAATGCATAACCAGAAATATCTTCAATTTCCCAAAACCACTACACTATACTCATCACGTTAGTCTAAAAATTAGATTAAAAAAGCCACAGAACTTCCATATATCTTCGAGAAATTAGCTGATGAGCTGAAAGTGAAGATGCGAAGTTAAAGATTAAGGTCAGCCAGCAAGGTCAATAAACTGACTCTGCTCTGTCTGCTGCTGGGATAAATAAGAGATGGATGTTATAAAAATGGTCTTAAAAAATGTTTAAAGTAGGAATTATTGGAATTGGCTATATTGGAAATGTTCATATAGAAAAGTTCGCTAGTATTGATGACGTATGCGTTGAAGCGATCTCTGATATTAATTCGGTTAGACTGAAGATGGCAAAGCAAAAATTTAATATTAACACTACATACTTTGATCACCGGGGGTTGCTTGAAAAGGAGGCCTTAGACTTAGTTGTTATATGTGTCGCCAATCATCTTCATCGTGACTTAACAATTGAGGCTTTGGACCTTGGTCATAATGTGTTGTGTGAAAAACCAATGGCGCTGACTCTGGATGATGCAAGGGCAATGATTGAGGCATCAAAACGAAATAAAAAATCTCTCCTGATTGTTAATAACTTCAGATGGGATTACCTAAATCCATTTATTTTCCAGATGAAAAGTTTAATTGATTCGGGATGGTTTGGGCGGATTTATCACATTAGATTAAATCGAATTCGAAGTAAGACATTCCCTTTAAATGATTACTCCCGATGGAACCTTGATTCCAAACAATCAGGCGGGGGTGTGCTAATAGATCTTGGACCACATATGATCGATTTGGGAATGTGGCTAGCATCAGATTACAACGTAAGTACAGTCTTCGGGACTACTGACAAGGGACTATTGAAATTGGACGATATAGATGACTTTGCATCAGGTATTATTAAACTGGAGTCAGGCATTGCACTCCAGATAGATCTCTCTTGGAGCTCTCATCACAAGCCGTCATGGCACATAGACTTATACGGAGACAAGGGTGGGGCTTCATTGAGCCCCAACAAAAATGATCATGAGAACTTTAAGTTATTTAGATTAGAAAATAATAAATTGAAACGTAAACATTTGAGCAAGAATTTCTTGAATATAATTAGTGAAAAATCGTTACAAGAGCATGTTGTGTCATGCATAAAGCGTAATGTCGCGTCCGATTGCTCTGCTGAAAATGCTTATGCAGTCTTGGAGACTATATTCCGATGGTACGAGTCAGCTTAGACAAATTGTATTTAAACCAATTTTTTATTCTAAATGCATATTTATCCGTCAGAAAAATGTAATATACTTGGCAAAATGTTTTGCGGGACACTAAAACTATTCCTGTAGATCCTCAGTTCTGCCACAATTCATCGCGACGCAATGACCAAGAGATGTTGTGGCTAAGCTAAACCCATATAGCTTGGTAAGAGATATAGCTTTTGCCCAAGGATCCCAAGAATCATATAACTTATTGATCAAAAAATACGATTGAAAAGAGAAAAATTCTTACCATCTAATTGTTGCATTTAGCTATATTTCAATGGTTTGAGTTCTATTTATTTCTACTAATAGTATTCTTTCAGATACTCGTAAATTACTGTATCCAATCGATATTATAGTTTACTTCAATTTTTTATTGCACCAAATGCAATGAACTCATTGGTCCACTAGCTACAGTACCAAATCATAAATCATTCACTGAAACCTGACCAATAATGATCATAT
This sequence comes from Porticoccaceae bacterium, assembly GCA_902562425.1. GTDB lineage: Bacteria > Pseudomonadota > Gammaproteobacteria > Pseudomonadales > Porticoccaceae > TMED48. Next base: position 73,779 of record CACETF010000011.1, read on the forward strand.
CACTCGTCAAATACTATGCTTAAAGTCGATATTCAGGCACGATTCATAACAGAAAAGAGTAGACAGAAATAGTCAGAGTTGCAAACCCTGAAAATCATACTGGAGAAAATTTATCTGTAAATTTACACACTCACTTAGAATTTAATGCCGCCATTTGATGGCTATACCCCTCATAGGCTGTCCGTTGACACCATTCGTACCCTCGTTTTCTTCACTAGCTTGAACTACTTTTCCAATATTATATTATTGGACTTGTCACCCGAATACGAATTTCCGACAATATATTATTAATCACGGATAAACTGGATTCACTTTATGCACTTAATGAATGTCGACAATGTGCACATAATCTGAGTGCCCTGTGGCAAATTTATAATCACCGTGAGACAAAGAGAAAAGGATTGGAGTCGGTATGACTTACTTGTTCTACTTTGCTGATGGTAAAAAAAAGAGCGTCATCTTCAAAGTTTACTAATTGAAGCAATCAGGCAACTTTATGAAAAGCAATATCTTTTTTGATGATCGCTCAAGATACCAAGCATTCACGCAAAACACCAATGAGAAAACTAAAATTTGTGAATTAATATTGCCTCACATTAAGGGTATTGACAAGAAAAAAACCAACGTGAAAATTCTCGATGCTGGAACAGGTGATGGGACAATTGCCTCGCATGTGATCAAAGCTTTCCATAAGTTTCACCCCAATACGCGACTATCATTCACTGGGAAAGAGATAAGCCATCAGGATGTCACAAATACTCTAGAGAAATTGTCAGATCGTTTTGTGGAGCATCCTAAGTTAGTCGTAACCCTAACCAACGTAAAGTTTACACAAATAGATAAGCTCGGCAAAAGTGCATCAATCGATGATAGAGATATAAGAATTATGAAGATTGAGCTCTTGGGAGATAATAGCTATGATTTTACGTCTCAAATAACAAATAATTCAGTGGTCAACTTTGTTAATCGATATTGGGGAGTAAATATAGATCAGTCTGGAAACACTCGGTACATTAACCCTTGTATCATAAAAATTTTCCGGAGTGATCAATTAAAATTTATTTCTCCAACCATTGAAAGTGCTCGGCCAATTAGTGGTTTTGATCTCATTATTGCATCCCAAGCTTATCGATCAAGATCTACCGTGGAACGTAAAGTACGTCTTGTAATAGATCCATTGATAAAATTACTAGATATTTCAGGCGAACTTTTAATTACCCACTCTATCGGCGGTGAAATGATTTCTGAAATTTTAAAAACTGCCTTTAAGGACATTAATGCGTTCCCAACGTTAGCTAGCGATTTGATATACCACATGCAAGAGGCCTTATATGAAGATGGCTCTCACTATATATTCTCAGAACCCTCAACATACAAATTCAGTTACAACAGTTCACCGGAGGGTGTGGCTTCAGAGCTATTTGGTCTGGAAGTTGAGAGAAGAATTGAAAGCTTGTTGTATTATGCTCAGGTTACCAGTGAGGAGATTTACAGATTAAAAGCTAATAATAAACGTATGTCGAACCTACGAAATGTTTTACAAAAAACTCGAGAGTTAAACTTCGAAAACGAATTTTTTAGTATTAAAAATACGACCATCGTATAAGTACTGCAATTATAAATTCGAGAGAAAATCAGCATCACCTACCTTCATTAAAATTATTCTCAACATGAAGACCTACTATCGGCTTTGATGTTTAGGTTCTAATGAGTCTCAGTGAATTGACCTATCCTCCAAAAATCGCATCATGATCTCAATATTTAGAAGTGGTACACCGAAGAATAAATTATCAGGGCCAACAAAAAAATATTGTGAAGCTTGAGAATATTGAGGAAGCGGCGATATTAATTATATTAAATAGGCGAAAACTAGGGCATTGGCAAACCTCATGCTTAATTATGGAGCTGGCACGACTGCAAAACAAGCTAATCCACTGAGAACATCTGATGGTATTCCACTCTCGGAGACGGCACTTAGTACGATTAAAAACGCTTACGGAAGCGTTTAGAAATATTTGAAAACGGAAATAGGATTATCTAATCTTAATATTGCACAATTAAGGGCAAGG
>CACETF010000012.1 GCA_902562425.1 Porticoccaceae bacterium
CTTAGTTCAGAAACCTCCTTTAAGGACGGGATATTTAATGGAATAAGAAAGGTTTATTTCAGAGATGGGCGACTCGGAACCAATTAATGTTACCAAAATGGAGAAAGCGCGGATTTATCAGTTTGTGAATCAAAATAAGTTGAATACAAATTTTAAATCACTGATAAATTGAAACTATTTATAACCTGCAGTCATACGAGAAATCTATGACTATCCTAACTTTGCATAGTAATGCAAATGTATCCAGACCACTTATAAGTGTGACTAATTACTATTTTTAAATTAAGGGTTATCGTCGGAATCAATCCACCAGGGTCTTTTATTAGGCATTGCAGGATTTTTGTCAAAGACTCCATCAAGAAGAATGTTGGCGATAAAAGGTCTGTCTTCATTCATGGTTACCCAAACAAAGTGATCAAACTCTCCATATTGTAAACCTCTTAAATTAGAGATTCCCCCTGTAGTGGCCAGGGAAATTTTCTCATGAGTGTGATTCTCTGAAGATGAATCTGAATATTCATAACTATGCAAATGCCCCGCGAACGCGGTGTAGTTTCTATCTTCGAGCATTTCCTCAACACGAATCCATTCCGGTATTGTGTCTGTATGTCTCTTCCAAGGTCCTTTGGTTCCCTGCGGAATTATGGTTCGCTTCCAGTCAAAACGCCAGTATGGCCTATGCATTATTAAAAATGTCCAACGAACATCATTGTATTCTGTAAGGGTGCTCTCCAGCCATTTTAGTTGCTCTGACTGCTCTTCATTCCAATTACCTCGGCGCTGACCGTGTCCATCAATTCCACTTCTATCAAAAAGACCAGAGTTAAGCACTACGAATAAAACATTTTTGTAAAGAAGGCTATAGTAATTTGCGCCATAACGCTCTCGCCATACATCTGCCATGGATTGATTTGAATAATCATGATTACCTGGCGTATAGAAAAACGGGGCATCGAGTTTTTCCACGAAATTGTCGAGCTCATCCCATTCTCTCATAACCGTTTCTTTATTGTCTGTATAGCCTTCTATGAGGTCACCGACGCTCAATACAAATGCTGGCTGCATTAGTGCAACTTTCTCCATCGCTGGCCCAAATATCTCCGTTCGCTCTCTACCAGTCCGATCTGAAATAATAGCAAACTGGAATTTTGAGTCTTCATCTTCTGCTTTCAGTGATGTCCAAGGTGCAGGCGAAATTTTTTCTATTATTGGTTTGATATATACAGGACTTTCTGACAACTCGTGTGATATTGATAAATGACTTATACCTACGAAAAAACATATAAAAATTTGGATTTTTTTGACTTTCATTAGATTCCCACATCCTGTATGTCGTCAAAGATAGTTGGACCGTTCGCGGCCTAGTTTAAGAGATAGTTTAGTTATTCAGGGTGGTTGATCATAATGGTTTTTCCGCCGTGAGGCGATGGTGTTGAGTTTAATCCGTTCCCGTAGAGTTAATATAGCCTCTCCTCTTCCATAATACACGTCAGCCGGTGTTAGGTTATCTATCGACTCGTGATAAGGATTGTGATTGAGCAAGATTTGATTTTTCATCGAACGATGCCAACGCTCGATCTTTCCTTGCGTTTGTGGGTGGTAAGGACAGCCGCGCGTATGATTCATACCATTTTCTTCAAGATAATCAGCGAGCTCACCCGAGATATAACACGGGCCATTGTCACTGAGTAAGCACGAGCGGCTGCACAAATGAATACTCAACTGAATGATCAAATGGGGAATAGGTTGCGTCAATAGTTTGCAGTGTTAACCATAGGCGCTACTATCACGTAACTGTTGATAAACTATCGATAGAGCATGAATGAGCGATTAATCAATTACTAGTTAACTATTAATCAACCATTAATTAACTGTGGTTTTTACCCCGACTATGGATATTCATTTTAGCGTTCAGTTTTTTGAATCGCACCAGGCGGTTTTATGGCTTGCTACTATCGTTCTCGATCTAGGCAGCGCGTTACTGCTTTACTATTTGTTCGGCAAGCAGGGGCTTTACGCGACCATCGTTGTCAGCTTACTGCTGGCCAATGTTCAAGGCCCCAAGTTGACCGAAATATTTGGTATGCAAACCAGCATGGGTGTGATTCTGTACTCTAGCATTTACTTTGCGACCGATTTACTCAGCGAACGCTACGGCAAGCGCGAGGCGACTCGGGCGGTAATGATTGGGTTTTGTGTGAGCGTGATCATTCTGCTGATGACCAGCGTTAGCTTGCTTTATCTGCCGTCGACGGTTCCCGGCACGGCGAGTTTTGCGCAGAGCATACACGCGGCAACGGCAACGCTGTTTAATTACAGCCCGCGTTTTGTTTTGGGCTCTCTGCTGGCGTATTTGATCAGTCAACGCGTTGATGTATATGTTTTTCACTACATTAAAGAGCGCACTCAAGGGCAACACCTGTGGCTGCGCAACAACCTGTCGACGCTGATCTCTCAGGCGCTCGACACGGTTATTTACGGGTTGGTTGTGTGGTGGGGCGTGGTCGACCTTGAGGTGGCGATGGCGTTGGCGCTGTCAAAGTACTTTTTTAAAGTGCTGATCGCGCTCATCGACACGCCGTTTATTTACCTAGCGCGCAACTGGAATGTCAAAGACCGTGACTGGGTAGGCTAAGCCAATTATGCAGACAGCCAAACAGAGGCCCATGCTGATGGCCCGCGATGTTCTGTTGTGAGGCTTGTTAGGGGAAATCAATTATTGAATTATAAACTTCGATCATTTACGTTGTTTTACCAGTACGAGAGATTCAAATATGCACGATTGTTACAAAGGAATCGTTTTTCCTGCTGGGGTAGCTCCCCTTCCAGATGACTACTTTAGCGGAACTCGCATTATGGCTCAGAGTGTAGGTATCGAGAAAAAATTTGAGACCAAAGGGCTTTATTCATTCACTGTTTTTAAAACTGATCGCCACGCTTGGATGAAATTAAAATGCAATTTGGGCGGCGCTGCAACCAATAGAGTCGTGCCTGTTTACATAGAGAAAGGCAAAACATCTTGCTACGCCAATTATACTGCCGATAAGACTAACGAGCTAGCTCGCGAAAACAGCTAATGCTTCGACTGATTCTCAAGAAGATTATATTGTCTCAAGCCATCAAATCATTTAGACAGGACAGATAGGATCACCATACCTATTTATATCTGGATTGTAAGTAAAAAAGAAAATAACATTAAATACCGTTTTGGATTAAAAAAAGCAAAATCAAAAGGAGCGCACTATGAAATACATCATGACGGTAATAATTTTTTTGAGCCTTGCACAATACGCTTTCAGTGAAGACTTACCACCAGTAATTTACGCAGAGTACTATGCCTGCGAATACGATGAGGGAAAAACTGAAAGGCAAATGAGCAAATGGATCACGAGGTGGAATGCTTGGATGGATAGCACTGACCTCAATGAATATGGTGCAGTCTTGTTGAAACCCTTATTCCGATCGCCCTCCTCTGGAATCGATTTGATGTGGGTAGGACACACCCCTTCTAACTACGAACTTGCTAGAGGTCTGAGCGCTTTCAACGCAACTAACCAAAGGCAATATTGGCCGGCGAAAAAATGTTCAATTAATATGTTAGCTCGGCAATACTCGATGGGAAATTTATCAGTATCGGATCTTGATCCAAATGAATTTGTAGTTGGATATTGGTTTTGCAAATTTAACAAAGAGGCGACTATTAGGGACGCATATTTTGCGCAAAAAAAGATAGTGGATACGGCCAATTTTGCGGGTAGAAAAATGTCCTCTAGAATTATAGTGCCACGCCAGGGAGTCCCCGCCGATCTGAAAGAATACGATTTTGCACTAGCCTACATACACGAAAACATGGAGGAGTGGGGTGCAAATGTGGACGACCATTTTTCCAGTACACGTAACACTGAAAATCAGAAAAAAGCAGATGAAATTTTTTCTTGCGATAATTCCGTTGTCTACACTGGAAAAGTAATCAGAAACTGAATATCTTTGGAAACGAATGATGAACGATGATAGCGAAGATAGTTATAGAAAAAAGGAAAAATCATACTCCCTCCGGTAAATCAAAAAAAGTCCGGTTGAGAGGTTTCGATGACCAAGTCGGATCAACCATGTGACTCACAATAGGCTCTAGTTTTATGTAACTAAACATAAATAAAAGCATGCTAAGATGCAGAATGATTAAGAAAAGTATGGTGCCTTATGTCTCGATCATTGCACTGGTTTTGGTCCGTCCTGACTACTGTTGTCTTTACAGAGGCTCTGAGTGATGTGTCTTCTATCGATTTATCTAAAAATCGAATGACCAACGACAAAATCGTCATCGCTCACCGAGGTGCATCCGGCTATCTCCCCGAGCATACGATTCCTGCATATACTTTTGCTGTTGCTCAAGGCGCTGATTTTATAGAACCTGACATCGTGATGACCAAGGATGAAGAGCTGGTCATCTTGCATGATATATACCTGCAAAGTACCACCAACGTTAATGAAGTGTTCCCGAATAGACAAAGGAGAGATAGTAACTATTATGCTGCCGACTTTACTCTAGCAGAGATAAAAAAGTTACAGGTTCACGAGCGGATTGATACGGCATCAGGCAAGACAGTTTATGAGGGACGATTTCCCCTTGATGCCAGCTATTTTATGGTTCCCACATTTAGAGAATTCCTAGAATTCGTCATGGGCTTGGAGAAATCCACTGGAAAACTAATCGGGATCTATCCGGAGATTAAGGCTCCAGCCTTTCATAAAACCAATAACCTACCGATTGTGGAAAATACTTTAGCGTTGCTTGACAGCTTTGGATACCGAAAAAAACTGGATCATATTTTTCTTCAATGCTTCGATAAAGACGTCTTGCGCGCAATAAAAGAGGAAATGCACTCACCGTACCCGCTGATACAGCTAATTGGTGAAAATGCGTGGGGTATATCTTCGACTGATTATGATCTATTAATGACTGCTGAGGGGGTCAAGGAGATATCTGATTACGCGGTGGGTATAGGTCCATGGATCAATCAGATCACAGATGATAAAGGCTACGCCACGCAGTTTTTCTCTCATATCCAGAGTTCCTCGTTACTAATTCATCCATACACTGCAAGGAGAGATGACTTACCGAACTTCACGAAGGATTTTGATAGCCTTCTTGAAACTCTTTTCATCGAGCTCGATGTAGATGGCTTGTTTACTGATTTTCCCGATGTTGCGTCCAAATTCCTCCAAAATAGGGTCAAGCAGGCGCATCACGGTACCTAAGAGACCGATTACATTCGTTTGATATTTTAATGAGAAGTTTCTGACTCTTATAAAAAAGGACCAAAAGGTACAACGAAAGGTACAACTTTTATGGCCCGCTTCTAAGAAGTATAAGGATAATAAATAAAATCAATAGTTTGCATTGGCAGGGTATAATCCCTCTCTCACCGCCAAATTTTATTCTTATAACGTCTTTTAAAATCAATCGTTTTAATCTAAAGCCTCTTATTTAATAGGTTTAGTAGTAATATTTGCTTTTTAATATCTTCTAACATTTATAGCTGACTAGCCGTCAAAAGACATTAAATATTTCTATCATATTCAAGAGGTAATATTAAAAAAATTCTAATTTAAGAGTCTTTATTTTGGTAGATACAGTCAAAATTACTGTTGTGGGTTCGGGCTATGTTGGTTTATCACTGGCAGTGCTATTGGCTCAGCATAACGATGTAACCGTATTGGATATTGATGGCTCTCAGGTTGATAAGGTTAATTCTAAGCAGTCAACTGTGGTTGATAACGAAATAGAATCCTTCCTCACAAAAAAAGAATTAAGCCTTTTTGCAACCTTGGATAAGCAAATCGCATACAAAGATGCCAGCTTTATCGTTGTTGCAACACCTACCAATTATGACCCTGATACCAATCGCTTTGATACCAGTTCCGTAGACAGCGTGGTGGATGATGCCCTTTCCATCAATACAAAGGCTTTGATTGTGATTAAATCGACTATACCGGTTGGTCATACAAAATGGTTACAACAAAAACACCAAACTAATCGGGTAATTTTCTCCCCTGAATTTCTTCGAGAGGGTCAGGCACTTAAAGATAACCTTTACCCTTCACGTATCGTTGTTGGCAGTCAGTTGGACGTGGCTAAAGAATTTGCTGGATTATTAGTTCAGAGCGCTATGAAAGATGATATAGAAACGCTATTTATTCGCTCGACCGAAGCTGAAGCGGTTAAGTTGTTTGCTAATACTTTTCTTGCCATGAGGGTTTCATTCTTTAATGAGCTCGATTCTTATGCCTTAGCCCATGATTTAGATACCAAACATATTATTAAGGGTGTGTGCCTAGACCAACGAATAGGTGATGGCTATAACAATCCATCCTTTGGCTATGGTGGTTATTGCTTGCCAAAAGATACAAAGCAGCTATTGGCTAACTATGAGCAGGTACCACAAAATCTTATTCAGGCGATTGTCTCTTCTAATGTCACTCGCAAAGACTTTGTGGCTGAGGAAATCCTAAAATTGAAACCAAAGATTGTCGGTTTTTATCGTTTGGTGATGAAAGAGGGTAGTGATAATTTTAGGTCATCCGCCGTACAAGGGATTATGAAGCGTGTAAAAGCTAAGGGAATCGAGGTGGTGATCTATGAGCCTTCACTGAATGAAGATACATTTTTTGGCTCAAGGATTATAGGAAATATTGATGAATTTAAACGTTACAGCGATATCATAGTTGCTAATCGGCGAAGCGATGTTCTTGAGGATGTGCATGCTAAGTGCTTTTCTAGAGATCTTTTTGGGGATAATTAAATTTGGCGATTTTCTTAATTTTAAGACTAATGATAGACCCTATGTTTACCCCTTCACCTATTACTCAAAGAGTAGACCTTTATATATATACCACTAGGTATAGGAATATTTAATCTTCTCCAAATCGCGAGGGTATTATTTAAATATGAGATTATTCATCCTTTTACTATCAGCTGTAACATCATTTAGCGCCGCTCAGACTATGATCAATGACAAAATCGTCATCGCTCATCGAGGTGCATCCGGCTATCTCCCCGAGCATACGATTCCTGCATATACTTTTGCTGTTGCTCAAGGCGCTGATTTTATAGAACCTGACATCGTGATGACCAAGGATGAAGAGCTGGTCATCTTGCATGATATATACCTGCAAAGTACCACCAACGTTAATGAAGTGTTCCCGAATAGACAAAGGAGAGATAGTAACTATTATGCTGCCGACTTTACTCTAGCAGAGATAAAAAAGTTACAGGTTCACGAGCGGATTGATACGGCATCAGGCAAGACAGTTTATGAGGGACGATTTCCCCTTGATGCCAGCTATTTTATGGTTCCCACATTTAGAGAATTCCTAGAATTCGTCATGGGCTTGGAGAAATCCACTGGAAAACTAATCGGGATCTATCCGGAGATTAAGGCTCCAGCCTTTCATAAAACCAATAACCTACCGATTGTGGAAAATACTTTAGCGTTGCTTGACAGCTTTGGATACCGAAAAAAACTGGATCATATTTTTCTTCAATGCTTCGATAAAGACGTCTTGCGCGCAATAAAAGAGGAAATGCACTCACCGTACCCGCTGATACAGCTAATTGGTGAAAATGCGTGGGGTATATCTTCGACTGATTATGATCTATTAATGACTGCTGAGGGGGTCAAGGAGATATCTGATTACGCGGTGGGTATAGGTCCATGGATCAATCAGATCACAGATGATAAAGGCTACGCCACGCAGTTTTTCTCTCATATCCAGAGTTCCTCGTTACTAATTCATCCATACACTGCAAGGAGAGATGACTTACCGAACTTCACGAAGGATTTTGATAGCCTTCTTGAAACTCTTTTCATCGAGCTCGATGTAGATGGCTTGTTTACTGATTTTCCCGATGTTGCGTCCAAATTCCTCCAAAATAGGGTCAAGCAGGCGCATCACGGTACCTAAGAGACCGATTACATTCGTTTGCATCTGATGCTGAACTCGCGCTAGAACCAGCGCGCTGGGCTCACATAAATTACGTGGCTGGATTAACTCCCCGCAAAGCTTGTCTTACCGAGACGCAAATAATTAGTGCGTCGTCCGGAATAACGCGACGTTGATATATAATTGACATAAATGTCTGTTAACTTATAAATGTAATCGGCTTCTTGTTGGTATATTTAATTATGCGTTCGATTCTGAGTCCTAAAATTTTGGGAGAGTTTTTGGGGACCTGCTTTCTGGTGATGGTTGTTATTGGTTCAGGCATAATGGCGAGCAAACTTTCCGATGACGAGCTTACTGTACTGCTAGCGAATACCATCGCAACTGGAGCTGGCTTAACAGCTCTGATCTGGGTTTTCATATCTATTTCGGGCGCGCATTTCAATCCGGCCGTCACGCTCGTAATGTTTATGAAAAATGAAATTCAAGTCTTGTTGATGTTATTATTCATTGGTGCACAAATATCTGGAGGCCTGTTGGGTGTGCTCCTTGCTCATGCCATGTTTGGGCTTGATGTTTTTCAAATCTCAGAAAACTACAGGGGCGACATACATACCTATCTAGCCGAGTTTATTGCAACCTTCGGCTTATTAATGGTCATACTTGGCGTTCGACAGTTCAGTATTTTTGCGGTCGCTCCTGCCGTAGGCCTATATATTTCTGCAGGGTATTGGTTTACATCATCCACCTCTTTTGCCAATCCTGCCGTTACGATCGCCAGAGCATTTACCGATACATTTACAGGAATTGATCCTGAATTCGTTGGTCCGTTCTTGGTTGCGCAGTTTTCAGGAGCCGTTGTAGCTTCTCTCATTATGGGAAAAATTCAAAGTGAGACTTCGCAATAAGCCAGTAATAGTATTTTTGTGCGTTGAGAACTCTTGCAGAAGTCAGATAGCAGAGGCTTTTGGACGAGCGTTTTTTGCAGATCAATATGAGGTGGCCAGCGCGGGCTCTGAGCCATCTGCCAGTGTTAATGCCACCGCTATCGAATTGATGCAGGAATTAGGTTACGACATGACATGTCATAGGTCGAAAGGAGTAGATGAGCTAGAGACTAAAGAAATTTTGGCGTTGATAACCATGGGATGCGGTGATCCATGCCCCAAAATAGCGGCAAAGCAAAGGCTGGACTGGCAAATTCCCGATCCAAAAACTATGTCGCGATGCGACTTTAGAGCGGTAATAAATTTAATTAAAAAACAGGTGTTAGGCCTGGTTAACGAGTTATCCTCCCCAATTTAGATAACCCGTCAATCCTAATGCTATTCCTAGCGATGAAAACATTGAAATGACACCGCACATGTTTCCAACATCGCAAAAATTCGACTTATTTCCGCAACATAATGGTCATAAAAACACCATATTTTTGACGCATTATTCTCGTGTACATTTTTGTAAAAGGTGATCTGTGAGCTCCGAAAATGCGCACAAAGACGTCGATATTCAGAAATCAGAGGAAACTGGGCGTCATGCCCATCCAACTTTCTATCAAAGCATTTGGATATCAGATGCTCATCTGGGGACTTCTGGTTGTAAAGCTGAATTCTTGCTCGATTTTTTAAAGAATCACGAATCCAAAAACCTTTATTTAGTCGGGGATATCATCGATGGATGGCAATTGACTAAAAAGTGGTATTGGAACCAACTTCACAATGACGTGATACAAAAAGTGCTGCGTAAAGCTCGCAAAGGCACTCGGGTTGTCTACATTGTGGGCAACCACGACGAGGGACTCCGAAATTTCCTTGGAATATCATTGGGCAATATTCAAATTGTCAACGAAGCGGAGCACACGCTGCTGGATGGCCGAAGGTTTTTAATTCTTCATGGCGATCTCTTCGATGGCATTATAAGAAATGTGAAATGGATTGCACATCTTGGAGACTTTCTTTATGTAAGGATGATTACAATTAATAACACTTTCAACCGTGTTAGGAGGAAACTCGGATTCCCCTACTGGTCGTTATCACAATACCTCAAGCAGCGTGTGAAGAAAGCCGTAAACTTTGTGACTGACTTCGAAAATGCTATTGCCAATGAAGCAAAACGAAGGGGTTTTGATGGGGTGGTTTGCGGACACATTCACAAAGCGGAAATTCGGGACATTGGTGGTGTCCTTTACTGCAACGACGGAGATTGGGTCGAAAGTCTGAGTGCGCTTGTAGAGACCAAAGCCGGCGAATTAAAGCTTATCCATTGGCCGTTCTATGACGATCAAGTTTATCACAGCAGTCCGCAAGCAAAGATTTAATCCTAAAAGCCTATGAGAATCGATCGATTAGTAATTGTAACAGATGCTTGGGAGCCACAGATTAACGGTGTTGTAAACACTTTGCGGAACACAAAAATCGAGCTCGAACGGATGGGAATTGAGGTGAGAATGATTACACCTCAAGGATTCAAAACTATGCCGCTTCCAACCTATCCAGAGATTAAAATCGCTTTAGTGAGGACCCGGACAATCCGTGGACTTATTGAGGGCATTAAACCTGATGCCCTCCACATAGCGACGGAAGGTCCCTTGGGATGGGCCGCCCGAGCAGCGGCAATAAAAAATAATTGGCCTTATACCACTGCTTACCACACGCGTTTTCCTGAGTACTTTTCATCCAGAACTAGAATCCCGGCCTCCTGGATATATCCTCTGATTCGGTTCTTCCATCGGTCGTCATCAGCTATATTTGTGCCAACACCAAAAATGATTAAGTTTCTTGAAGGGAAACAACTTGTAAATCTTAAACTTTGGACTCGAGGGGTTGATCACAGTATTTTTAAAGTTAGGGTTAACCAACCAAAATCTGAGGAACCAATCTTTATTTTTGTGGGCAGAGTTTCATTGGAAAAAAACATTGAAGCTTTCCTAGAATTGGACTTGCCGGGCAAAAAGATTGTCGTAGGTGATGGTCCATCAATGACGTCGTTAAGTGCTTCATACCCGGGTACCTGCTTTTTGGGTTATAAAACTCATTCAGAAATTGCCGCATTACTTAATCAGGCAGATGTTTTCGTATTCCCAAGCCGCACTGACACTTTCGGGTTGGTGATGGTTGAAGCCATGGCATGCGGCCTGCCCGTTGCGGCTTTCCCCGTGGAGGGGCCAATTGATGTTATTGGCGATAGCGGTGCGGGTGTGCTTGACGAAGATCTCGGGAGAGCTTGTATCAGAGCACTGAAAATACCAAAGCATCTGCCCGTCGAGCGGGCTCACGATTTTACTTGGGAGAAAGCTACCAAACAGTTTTATGAATGTCTTACACCAATTGAGTATTCTCGGGATTAAACTGGTGGGTCCGATTGAACCCGCTAACGGCTCATTAATAGCGACCAGATACCCAGGTTTCCCGAGGCTATATTTGGAATAATCCACGACAGAATCTGGAGCAATGTAGTCATCCACTATTACGCATATCTCTGGTCTTTGCAAAGTTTTATCCAACACATACTGTAAAACGGTATCACCATACCCTGGTCTAAAATCTTGGTCATGCGCCGAACACGCGTTCATCAAAGCATCGTATTCAACCCTTTCCAAACGTCTGTTGCGTCTATGACTAAACGTAATGACTTTTGCTACAGTAAAACGCCGTCAGTCGTCAAATCCGCTTGATCTTTTGAGATCAGCCAACTTATCAAGCTCTGAAATTACAGTTTGAAACAAAACGATATCATCTGCAGTGTCGTTGGACTCTTCATAGCAAGCAGAAGACAAAGAATTAAGCTTTGAAAAGATTTTGACTTTTACATTAGCATTACCACTAATGTCGTTAATGTAATTGAGTGCCCAACTCAAGCTGGCAATTGAAAGCTCATCAAGAAGCTTACTGATTAACACCGACCGATTGTTATTTAATCGAGTTATCTCTGCATTAAATTCGGGATTCTTCTTCCAGCGACGTATGGTTCTTTCTGTAACCTTAAACCGACCAGCAACGTCCCTTGTGGTAAAACCAGCGGACATTAATTGTGCTGCTTTGTATAAATTGTTGGCTTCCATAAATGTCCACATCTTTACGAAAACGGGAACTATTTCGGGAATTTTATCAGCAAATATTTAATTTTTCTATATAAATCAATATTTTATGTAGTAATAGTGGCGGAAGAGGTAGGAGTCGAACCCACCAGGCGCAGTTAAACGCCTCACTGGTTTTGAAGACCAGGCGCTCCACCAGGAACGTTGCTCTTCCGATATTTAAATAAGAATCCTACAATAATCTATCTACATATCTTGGTCTTAAAACAGAACGGCGATCTTTAGACCGCCGAGTGAAGCCAATCGAATCAAAATACTCCATCAAGTCGATACATGAGTTTCGTCCCAAACCTAATTGCTCTTTTATTTGCGTAATCGAAAAGGTGGGCTCTCGCTCTGCAAAATCTCGAGTCGCTGCCATCAGTGCGCGTAGCCTTTCTCTCAGAATATAACGCTGTCCTCCTAGTTGGTAGACCCTTTTCTCCTTTACCGCCTTTCCGAGGACATCCGAAATAGTATCATTAGCAATGTTAATTTCTAAACATAAATCATGAAACGCCAAAATCTGAGAGGAAGACACAGACAACGCGTTCTCGATTAGTGACCAGTTGCTATTTCGCGATGTGTCTAACTTAAAACGAAATGATTGTAGATTCATATATCCATCAGATCGTTCGATAAGGTTTGTTTTTACAAGCTGCGATACGACTGACTCAAACAAAGCGTTATCAAATCTGTCTTGAAATTGTCCTCGAAGATCACACTCCTTTATTCCAGGACCTACGTGATTGTTTTTATGCCAAAGATAGAGCGAATCTTGAATAAACTTCTCAAAACATTCCCATTGCCTTTTTAGAACTATATATTCCTCATCAATCCAGCTGAATTGGAAAAGGCGCTTTTTTTTCGAAAACGAATGCAAAATTCTCTCGAACTCCTCAGTCTGTAAATTAAACATATTTTTAAACCATTTGACAGAAACGACTTGCTTATAATTTAAAATCAAAACTGAGAACAATGTCTCAGGAGGGTGATCATCTTTTTCAGACAAAAAAGCTCGATGAGATTCGGTTAAATTTTTTGTCGAATCAACCGCCGGATCCAGCACAACGCCACCTCCCAAAGTAAACGACTCACTGTCATCTCGGACAATAAATTTATCTCCCCTGCAACATGCCAGATCCGATTGAGTAATAATTTCAACAAGCGCAGTGCTTCCTGGAGACAACTTAAGCCCATGCTTTTCCCTATCGTGAAAGATTAACAGAGCACGTTGTTGTTTCGCACCAATGTATAGTTTTATGTGGGTGCGATGCTTCAGAGAAAAGGGTGCCGAAGACAATAGTGTAAATCGGGCATCGAATCGAGGAGTACCTTTTGCAAATAATTTGCTTACAAGCCAGTCCCCGCGAGTAATCTGAGATTTTTTTATTCCCGAAATATTCAAAGCGCAGCGTTGACCGACGTGAGCGCAATTGACTTTTTTGTCAAATGCATGAATTTGCTTGACTCTGACTCGGTGGCTACCGGGCAAAATCCGCAACTCCTCACCGACAGTGACAATACCAGAAATTACCGTGCCAGTGACAATAAGACCAATTCCTTTTATCAAAAATGAGCGATCAATCGACAAACGAAAGTGCCCTTGCTTTGATTTGTCAGGTAGTGTTTTTGCCTTAGCACTTAAATATTTCCATAGATTTAAACCGGAATTCGGTTTCAAACTATTTATCAAGAATAAATTTACGAAATTTGGCATGGTTGATTTAACAAGGCGCAACACGTCCCGTTGATGAAAACCATCCGCTTTATCAATCTTGGTAAGCACAATTACAAAATCCTTCACACCAAGCAGCCTGAGAATATCAAAGTGCTCAATAGTTTGGGGCATAGGTCCGTCATCTGCCGCTATCACGATTAGTGCTAGATCAATACTGCTGACTCCAGCAATCATCGTATTTATAAAGTTTTTATGTCCAGGCACATCAACGAACCCAACACTCACACCCGCACACAGTTCTCGATGTGCAAACCCGAGTGATATCGACAACCCTCGACGCTTTTCTTCCTCTAATTTGTCGGTATCAACTCCGGTCAACTGTTTAACCAGCATTGTCTTTCCGTGATCCACATGTCCTGCAATGGCCACGATCACTTGAGTAGATCCGCCAATTTACTTAACTGGGTAGAAAACTGTGCCTCTAACTCCATGCATCTGATGTCTAAAATTAATTTCCCCTTGCTCAAACGACCTACCACAGGGTAAGGCAATTTGCGAAACGCATTTAACAACTGTTTTAACCGAGCATCATTCACGGCAGAGACAATCAATCCATAACTGGGAATATTTTCAACGGGCAGCGCACCACTCCCGATTTGACTATTGCAGATATCTGCCCGTACAAAATAATCGTTTGGCAAAACAGCAGAGAGTTGCGGCACTAATCTTTTCGCTTGAGCCTCGATCTCCACCACGCTCCGCTTGAGAAAACGGATGGTAGGCAGCTCTTTCTCGAGTTCACAGGGATTTCGGTATAGTTTCAACACTTCCGCGAGAGCAGCATAGATCATCTTGTCAGGTCTTAGTGCTCGTTTAAGAGGATTCTTTCGAATGCAATTAATTAAATCCCTTCGACCAGAGATAATGCCACACTGAGGACCACCAAGAAGTTTATCGCCGCTAAAAGTTATGATATCAGCACCATCAGTTACAGCTTTTGAAACGATTGGCTCCCTCGGCAGACCAAGTTTGTCCATATCAATCAGATTTCCGCTCCCAAGATCGACAACTAATGGGATTCCATTTTGTTTCGCTAAAACCGATAACTCATTTTCCTCCACAGCCGCGGTAAAACCCTCCACACGGAAATTGCATGTATGAACCTTTAAAAGAAGTGCAGTTCGATGATTTATCGCACACTCATAGTCACGGAGATGAGTCCTATTAGTAGTGCCAATTTCTACCAACTTACATCCAGAGCGTAACATTATATCCGGAATTCGAAAGGCTCCCCCTATTTCTACTAATTCTCCCCGAGAAACGGGCACCTCCTTCTGATCTGCCAAGGTATTCAAGACTAAGAGTAAAGCAGCAGCATTATTATTTACGACCGTTGCAGCCTCCACTCCAGTTAACTCACAAATTAACTGCTCTACATGATGATCCCGCTCTCCTCTTCCCCCCGATTTCAAATCATATTCAAGATTGGTTGGGCACGAGGCAACGCTAACAACTGCCTCGATCGCTTTTTTTGGCAGTATAGCGCGGCCCAAATTTGTATGCAGGACGATCCCCGATAAGTTAATAATACGGCGAAAACTCGATTCATCCGACATAAGCAAACGATTTTCCACAATCTTAATTATTTCGTCGAGTGTCACCTCCTGCCCAAAGTCATCAATAGGCAAGGCTCTTATTCTGATTAATTCATTCCTAAGACAATCAGTGACCCTAATACGCCCCCATTTCTGGATTAACAAACCGGAATGTCTCAGCACTTTATCGACTGAGGGTAGCAATCGACGTCTGTCAAAATCCTTTTCTTTTATTGTCATTCAATCACTCATTAGACACAGTTTATACAGATAAAAAATAATAGAACGACTAAGTGAGAAAAACTAGCCACCAAGGTCCTAGCTAATTTAATGAACTTCAGCAGAGAGATATCAATAATTATCTGTAAAAGCGAAAAAATAAGAAGCAAAACCTAGTGAATGCTTGCATTGACAGTCCCGCCAATGACTTTGATCTCGAGCAAAAAACAACTAGTTACAGCTCCCCTTTAACATCCGAAGTATTCCAAAATTAACGGCAATTCCAAAGTATTTCCATATTACTAATTTGAGATTAAATAATCATGCTGAGTTCCTTCGATTTAATATAGAAAGATTTTCAGCTGCTTACTTCTTCTCATTAATGATTTCAACCCTAACTACCATGGGTCCATATGAGGATATTTCCTTGATGTCCTCTTTTGCACCACCGGAATCCGTTTTAAACCTGCTACAATCCATCCCCGAGTCTCTGCTGGATCAATAACGTCGTCCACACCGCCCCCAACAGCCGATGTTACTGCCTTTGCAGCTTGATATTCCTTTGCAACCCATTCATCAAAAGTTCTTAACCTTTCTTCAGTATCTTCTATTGCCGCCAATTCTGATCTATAACCAAGCTTTACTGCTCCTTCTATATTCATTGCTGCAAACTCTGCAGTAGGCCAAGCAACAGAGAAAAAGCCAACCATAGAGCCCCCACCATGCATCGCCTGGATGCCTAAACCATAGGCTTTGCGCACAACTACACCGAACAGCGGCACCGTTAAATTTGCACCAACATTAAATAATCGCGCAGCATGCCTGACGAGGCCAGTTGCCTCTACCTCCGGTCCAACCATTAAGCCAGGACAATCCATAAGACTCAGTACCGGAAGATCAAATGCATCACAAAGCTTTAAGAACCGAGCGCCTTTATCAGCAGCATCAGAGTCGATGGCTCCTGAAAGATGATGTGGATTATTGGCAATTACCCCTATTGGTCTGCCCTCGACCCTAACAAGGGCCGTTATTATCCCAATGCCAAACTTTTCTCTAATCTCTAGGACAGAATGCTTATCAGCCAATACTTCAATAACTTTACGCATGTCATACAATCGTAATCGATTTTCAGGGATAATATGTCTCAATATAAGCTGTTCATGCGATGTCCAATCAGATTTGTTTCCTTGGAAATAGGACAGGTATCGTTGTGCTTTTTCAACAGCCTCTATTTCATCCTCAACGAGAATATCCACCACACCGTTAGGCACTTGAAAGGACATCGGACCCACTTCTTCTGGAGTGTAAACGCCCAACCCACCGCCCTCGATCATTGCAGGTCCACCCATTCCAATCGTAGAATTTTTTGTTGCAATAATCACATCACAGCAAGCAAGTAAAACGGTATTACCAGCAAAACAACGCCCGTGATTTATACCAACCAAAGGAACTGCACCGGAGAGTTTTGAAAATTGTGTGAAGGTTGGCGTGTCATAAGCAACCCATGGGCCAATATTATCCTCACCAGGCCGACCGCCGCCGCCCTCCGAAAATAAAACTACAGGCAAACTAAACCGAAGTGCTAGCTCAAAAATACGATCTTGTTTGTAATGCCCCCTCCCCCCTTGCGTTCCTGCGAGCACAGTGTAGTCATAATGAACAATTATCGCTGCTGACGCCTCATCACCAAAGTCATCGGCATTTATCGTTCCTGTACCCACGACTACCCCATCAGCTGGAGTACGTGTTCGCAATGTCTCCATATCATGTCTTTGGTGCTGACGCGCGACTACAAGCGGCCAATATTCTTTGAATGAACCCTCATCTAAAAGATGAGCAATATTTTCTCGAGGCATCCTCCCACCGCGAATACGCCTTTTTTCGACTGCAGAATGCCGGTGCTCATCAAGAGTATAGGCATGCAAGTCAAAGTTTTCCTGCAGATCTTGCCTAACAATATTGAAATCAGGTTCCTCCACAACTGATTCTTTGTCGATTGAAACTTCCGACTTCTCCAAAAGAATTACAGGAGATCCCTCACCGATAATTTGACCCACACTTGCTCTTACCTCATAGATGATCCCATCACTGTCAGAAACAAGCTCATGCTCCATCTTCATTGCTTCCATCACGGCAAGCACCTGTCCTGCACAAATTTCTTGGTTTACTTGGACATTTACAGAAACAATTGTCCCTTGCATTGGCGCGGAAATAGGTATCATATCGTTGGGCACATCGGCCTCAGCTAATACTTCGTTTTGATCCGTTTTGACTTTGCCGATGGCCATTTTTTTGTCATAACTAAATAATGCCAAGGGATCATAAGTTGTAGCCATCGTCACTGGTAAATCAGTTTCTTCAAAAGTTTCTTCAGCATTGACAAATCTTAGTTTTCCATCCCAATCCTTGGCAAGTTCAATGCTTTTTTCTTCGACCCACCGCGTGTGGATACCACTATGCATAAAATCCTGATGAGATATTATATTTTTAAGAAGCGGAATATTAGTTTTCACACCCTCAAATCGAAACTCTGAAAGCGCCCTCACTGCCTTTTTTGCCAATTCATCTAGTTTGTTAGTATTTGAATGAACAATAACCTTTGCAATTAGCGAGTCAAAATTTGTATTAGTAATGTAACCTGCATAACCAAATCCATCCGTCCGTATTCCAGGGCCACTGGGAGGCTCATAAGTTTGAATGACACCCGATGAGGGTGCAATCGACCCATTCGAGAGTATACGCTCCATATTTACCCTCGCTTGCAAGGAAAATCCCCGAGGGGCATATTTATCCTCAATAATATTAAGATCGCTGAGAGATTTTCCGGAGGCCACCTCAATCTGGCTTACGACTAAATCAACACCGGTAACCTCTTCGGTAACAGTGTGTTCGACTTGAAGACGCGCATTTGCTTCAATAAATACAAAATGATTCTCTTCACTGTCCAGATCTAAAAGATACTCGAATGTTCCAAGACTTGAGTATTTTTGACTTCGGGCAAACTTTAAAGCTGATCCAAGAATTTCATCTCTGAGTTGATCTGGTAGATTAGGCGCGGGAGCGATCTCCACGAGTTTTTGATTTCTGCGTTGAACCGAGCACTCTCGATCACCTAGATGCGCCACATTGCCATACTTATCACCAATAATCTGAACTTCAATATGTCTGGCATGCTCTACAAACTTTTCCAAATAAACATCTGAAATACCAAACGCCTTTCTAGCCTCCGACTGACAAGCTCTGAATGCTTCTTTCAAATCCTTTTTGTGACTCACCAAACGCGTTCCTCGACCTCCACCGCCCGAAAGCGCTTTTATTATCACCGATCCATTGGCAGAATCGAAAAATTCTTCCGCTTGCTCAAGACATACCGCTCCAAAAGTTCCCTTTGAAACCGGAACGCCAGCAGAATGTGCGGCAGAGCGAGCGGCCGCCTTGTCCCCAAAAAGTCGCAAATGATGGCTCTCAGGCCCAATGAACGTAATACCTGCGGCATTACACTGTTCTGCGAAATCTGGCCGCTCAGATAGGAATCCATATCCTGGATGTATAGCATCACAGCCAGTATCCTTTGCAACTTGCAACAAAGCATCAATGTCAAGATATGACGAAGTACCTACTCCTGAGATCGAAACTGCATCATCTGCCATCTTGACATGCAAACTATTTTTATCATCCTCTGAGAAAATTGCCACAGAAGGCACCCCTAAATCGGCACAAGCCCTCGAGATTCGAATAGCAACCTCTCCACGATTAGCAATTAAGATCCCACGAAAACGCATAAAATTTCCTCTTATAAAGACTAAGCCAACCGCGGCTTGGTGCCAATAATCCCATCTCGCTCCAAAGACGAATAATCTGCTGCAGAAAGACCAAGCATCTCTTTAAAAACGAAATCGTTGTGTTGACCCATAGTGGGCGCAGAATGACGAACTGGTATTGGCGATTCTCCTACACGCCATGGAGGGCTGGGATGAATTTGTGTCCCAACAAAAGGTCTTTCTAGGAGCTGCATATAACCTCTGGCTACTAAATGCGGGTCATTCAATAATCCATCGCCGTCGTTCAAAACGGCAGCAGTGACGCCCAAATCCTGAAGCTCATTCATCAGTAATTTAGCATCTTTGCACTTTGTCCACTCCCCAACACAGGCATTGATTTCATTGTGCAACCCCGAAAATAATTCAGCTGAATACTTATCATAAAGCTTCCTCAAGGGAGGAACATTGTTAATGACACTCTCTTCAACATCGTTAACAATTTGAATAAGTATCCAATTTTCGTCACCTTTACAAGGAAAAACACCAAAAACCAGATAATCTGGATGAATATTCCCCGATCGTTTGAGAACAATACCGTCCACACTGTAGTGGAGAATACCAAGAAGTGAATGTGGCAAAATACACTCTGCGTGACTCAAGTCAACGAACTGACCCTTGCCGGTATGAGATTTGTGGTAAAGAGCTGTCAACAGCGCTGCGGTACCATTTACCGCGGCAATTGCATCACCAAAGGCCACATGCTGCATTGTAGGAGATTGATGCTTGTCTCCGAGCAGGTGCGGTAATCCTGCAGCCTGTTCCGCGGTCGAACCATAAGCTCGGAATTTAGCCCAAGGTCCCGTGCTCCCAAATGCGGGTAGGGATACAACCACAAGCTCGGGGTTAATTTCCACTAACTGGTGATATCCAAGATTTAACTTGGACATCACTCCTCCCGAATAGTTTTCAAGCACGGCATCTGCCTCCTTCAAGAGACGCACCAGAAGTTCGTAGCCAGCCTTCTTTTCATACTCGATGGTAACGCCCAGTTTGTTTCGATTAAAGTGGACGAAATTCAAAGCTTTTTCTGCTCCATTATTATCAATCCATTCTTGCGTAGCTTCCCAACTTCGGAACCAGTCAAATCTGACGCACCCCTCAACTTTTATGACTGTGGCTCCAAGATCCGCTGCGTTTTTTGTAGCTACTGGGCCTGCCCAACCCATGGATAGGTCAATGATTATAATACCCTCGAGAGGTGTTTTTGATATCTCTTCACAATATGGTATTTTGTCTTCATTGCGCTCAGATAAATCCTTGACCTCCCCATTTCCATCGGACGGACTAGTCCACATATCATCACTTCCACCCAGCATGGTCACTTGCCCACCCAAATTAGGTGGCGTCTTAAACAAGCGAAAAGGCGTCGAGGGTGCCCTAAAAGTCTCAGTTCCATCTGATATATCGCAAAAAGCTTGCCTATACTCAAATTGATCGACTGAAAATAATTCATCCATCGTCGGAACTCTGGCCAGAGGAATACGCATCGCCTGTCCTTTTTGGAATATATCCTCCACGTTATGCTTTGCTAGGCTCTCCAAGATCAGTGGCTCTAAAATATCAATAGCATTTAAACGACTAATACTGCTTTGGTATAAGGGCTCGTCTGCAATATCGCCAAGATCCAATAACTTACAAAAAAGCTTTCCACTGACCCGGACTAAGCACTGTTACGCCAATCCACCCGTCCTTGCATGGCCATATACCAAGAGGGTAAGTAGGAGAAAATCGATTTATCCCTAAGCGTAACGGGGTTGACTCACCGTTATAACTTCCCAAAGCTCCCATGTCGGTGAGGTATAAATTCGCTTCAAAAATACTGGCATCTAGTTTAAAACGAGGTGCACTACGATCTGTTCTACCCTCAGATAACCTGTGCGTTAAAAAACCTACACATCCATTAAACGCGCTCAATCCGCCTAATATTTGCGCTTGATATCCTTTTGGTATTAACGGTGGTCCCTCAGGCTCACCTATGCCTATCATAAGACCCGTGAGCGCATGAATCACAGCATCTGAACCATTGAATTTAGTATATGGGCCAGTCAAACCGAACCAACTTATTGCACACATATTAGTGTCAAAATCTTCTATGGATAGTTCACTGGGAAGCTGATGGGGATCCATCAAAACTAAGTCAGCCATTAGTACTGATGCATGTTTATGAGGACAAGAGGTGACTACGCTCTCTTTATTTACATTAAGGTATCCATGGAGAGCGCTGGACCCATTTTTTAATAATGGCGCCACATTTCTAGTCGGAAATCCATCTGGTGGCTCTACATTTACAACCCTTGCGCCATAGTCAGAAAACAATTTTCCCGTGTATGCCGTAGCAACGGTACCACTAACATCAGCAATCAATAAGCCATCGAAAGGCCTGACTATTTTTTCCAAGTTCTTTTCCATAATGTCCGTGGCTTCTCCATTAAATAGTGATCGTCTGACCTGTCATACCATCAGATTCAGAGCTCGCTAAAAAGACGGCAATGTGCGCTATCTCAGACGGCTGCAGCATCCTTCCCATGGGATTTTGACTTTCTACTGATGTCCAAAATTCCTCAGAACTCCCACCGGTACTTACCACTTTTTTTTCAAAATTTCGGATGATATCTGTTTCTACAATACCCGGACACACTGCATTAACCTGAATGTTTTTTTTTGCTGTTTCCAATGCGATACACTTTGTTAGGCCAATCATGGCATGTTTTGAAGTATTGTATGCTGACGAATTCACACTACCCTTAAGTCCTGCCACCGATGAAATATTGACAATCTTTCCCCGGCCTAATCGAATCATATGGCAGACTGCTAACTGACTCAGACGAAACACGGAGGACACATTAATACGCATTACTCGATTAAAATCTTCCATGGTATGTTCTGTAAAGGGTTTGCCAACATGAATACCTGCATTATTTACTAGGATATCTAATTCCGGCTCTGCGCCTACCGCAAATGAAAATAGGCTAACAATTTCCTTATCTGACGCTAGATCAGCTGCAAAGGTTTTTACCCCGACACCATAACGCTTTAACCTATCTTCAACTTTCGGTAGCCCATTCACTGACGAAGCTGTCAACACCAAATCTGCTCCATGGCGAGCATATTCCTCGGCTATAGCTAACCCTATACCCCTTGTGGCTCCTGTGATAAGAGCTTTGCGTCCTCTAAGTCGATGCGTCTGCCCCTTAAAATTCTCAACAATCACAACCATACTTCCAAGTTATTTGCACGACCAATATTTCTTGATAATTTAAAATCTAAAATCTCCTCCATATCGCAATCTATCAGCAGTTTTCTTATCGAAAGTTTTGACTCATCGGTGAGCGAATCAAATTCATCTTGTAATCGTTTTAACACATAAAAGCGAAACGGTTGTGCCTCTGCGGATACATTAACTCCCCTTACTTCAAAGGTGGCCATTCCGACGCCTCTGGGTACCTGCGTCCCCGGAGGGATATCATCATTTTCTGCAAGCCAAGTGTTTATGCAATCACATGCACTACGAGTTTCGGGGACAAAATCGACGGCAAAATGTTTAAGCACATTCACCAATGACTCGGGAATCAAATCATTTGCAAGATAATCCTCGCTCCTGTCGACGAACTCTCCAATATCCGGTTCTGGCCTGTTCATTCTCTCAACCCACCTAAAAACGCGCACGGCATGCTTATGCATCAAAGCAAGAGGCTTCGGATCTCGTCCCAAATGCCCATAGAGAGGGCAAATCATGCCAAAATCACCTATGCAGGGTCTGCCACCCAGGAAATATGGGTAATTCGAAAAATGCGTATTGAGTCTCTTTAACATCTCTAAGTGAAGATTTTCTATCAACTCATGAGTTTCTGGGACTACTCCCCATGCTGGTAAGACAAACTCCTTAATCTCTGACATGCGCTCTAAAGCCATTTGCTCACGATTCTGTCCCTCAAAAATCATTGAGAAATGAAATGGCAAAAATTGTCCATGCTCTTCACCGAAGTTAAATCGATAGTGCATACAAGGTCTGTTCAACCCTTCACTTCCGATTACTTGGAGTAAAAGGCTAATCATGCGCTGTGCAGGAGTAAAAGGAGAAAAAACATGTCCGTTTAATTTCTCAAAGTGATCGACAATGGCAACTCCGTCGCGGATAACGCGGCCATCGGGAAATTCAATTGTTGGGATACCCCGACGTCCGCCGGCCTTTGGCAATACACTTTCATAGAAATGCGCAGACGCGTGAGGCTCCTCACGGTAATCAATTCCAGACTTGATGAGGTAACTTCTTGCCCTGCCCGTCCACAACGAGAAAGGAACACCGTAAAGGGTTATCGGTTCCATAATTTAATTCCAAAAAATCACAAAACGCATGGCAATTCGGTCTGGTAGCTTTTTAAGCTCAGGATTTACTGAGTCCAGGAATCTCACAGAAAAAGTTTTCCTCTATTTTTACGCTGACAGCCCGATTCTGATGGCCGGCTCCACCCCAATTAGGCATCACCATAGAGTAAAGTCCAACACCACCAGATACCATTACCAATATATCCTCTGGTTTCTCGAAAGCGCAATAAGTATCTCCATCAAATCGCGACCCAAATTCGTTCCCATAATAGTCATGATCAGCAGTAGGAAAGTGAGTTAATTCCCAAAGTTTGAGCGCGATCTTTTCACGCGAATAGCTTGATCTTGACAAAACATTTGCATGCTTGGGTCCCAGCACTACAAGGGCAACGCCACTGCAAAATATAGCGTTATTCGTGGCTATATTCGCAAGCCCAACTGATAAGACATATAGAAGTTTCTCTGCATCTTCCGGATCATCCGCATTATCCGCATAAAGAACTGAATGAGGCGCCTCACAGCCTAATAATGTGACCACACTATCGGACGCCTCAAAACCCAAGCTGGTATGAAGGGGGGGGAACGGAGAGGCTTCCTCTGCCTCCGAAAGGCAATATGTAAACTTACCCGGGTGTCCCAGTAACGCCATATCGGATATCCCTGGCCGCCCGCCACCTATATTAATCATACACAGACGAAGCGCCCTTCCGATACTCGCGTTCGCTCGATGACCAGGACCGAGCGCGCCGTAGCTTGAAGATATTGGCCCACAAGTCTTGCGAGCGGGTCCATTCACGATAATTAATGGCGCGGTGCAGTGCGTTGTTGCCTGAAGCTCCGCCAGATCGAATTCTGGCCTCGCAGCAGCCTTTACAGCGGCAATCACCACCGGCATATAATCTGGAAGACACCCTGCCATCACGGCAGCTGTGGCTACTTTTTCAACTGACGCAACACCGCCTGCAGGACCCAACTCACCGAGGACCAGCTCGGAGTCAAGGCCACTTGCCAGTACCATCCGCGCAACTCGTTCACGCGTGGGAATAACGACAGGTAAACCATCGGTGCACTGCAATTCATGCAGCAATTCCAATGCGGATTCTTCGTTTTCTGCCTTTAAAACCTCATTCATGTGAAAAGCGATCCAAAATCTTATCTACGATGCTATATGCTATGGACTCTATTCGATCCTCACCAGTACCAGCCACAGGATGCGGTAGTTGCAACCTCGGTAGGTCGGGCATTCCAATGGATTCAGCCATAAACTGACCTTGCTCCCAAAAGTCATCGGTAATGAGAGCAACAATGGGAAGTCCATGTTTGGCTATGCAATATCCGTCACGCACGGTGCCGGTAGTACAACTGCCTCAATGACCATACGCCGTAATAACGACATTGCAATCGGTTACAATAGCCTGCAACATATTTTCTGGCACCGTAATGCCAGGGTTACCCTTGTTCCAAATTCTCGTGCTAATTTGTGGTAAGCGTTTTTGGATAACCAATCCCATTTTACGTAGAAATAACTCGGAATCTGGGAACCCGTTCGCCAAAAGACCAACAGTGATGCCTGCTCCACCCTTTTTTTGAATATCTAATGAATTGCAATAAGGCTCAATTACTCGCTTCACAAGACCCCGAGGATCAACAAATGTCAGCATTGTGTAATACCTCTCTCCTTTAAAAAAATATCTTCCTTTGATAAGTATAGCTTACTACATCTATATATCTAGTCTTATTAACTGCTTTAAACTCATCTTGAGTAAATTTGAACCAAGCGCAACCGAATCAGTCAGAGGCCCTTAATGAAAGATGCAAGAGATGCAAGAGACTCCCTAACCATTTCGGGAACAGCATCGGGCATCGCAATTTCTGGAACATGATGTGCACCATTAACAACCCGTGAACTTGCACTAACACCTGCCGTCTGCAATCGCTGAGCAAAAACCACACCATCATCACGTATCAGGTCGAGTTCATAATTTAAAATGACATGTGGTGGAAGCCCTTTTAAAACAGACTTTCCTGCACAAAAAGGCCATGCTCTCGGATCATTTTTAAACCTCGAGGTCGGGTCATACACTTTCGTCATCGCCCGGTACATCGGCATGGTACCCTGATAACCCATATTTTCTCGCCAAGAACTGAGCGTCGGAACATCTGCATCATAGACACCCGACACCATCGGAGCCATCGCGAAAACACCATCGATATTATCGACCCATCCCTCTAATTTGGCTTTGATACCAAGGGCTATAGCCAAATTACCACCACCAGATTCGCCGGCCACCGTCAAGGAGGAAACTCCCAATCTGGATTTATTTTCAAATACCCAGCGCACGGCAGATGCACAATCATTTAGCCCATGAGGAAAGGGGTGGTGTCCTGGACTTAAGGCCTCACTACGAAATTCGACACCAATTACAAGCAGCCCCATCTTTGCTAGTTCCGTTCGCCATAGAACAGTTTCCGGAGTCTCTGCCGAAGAAAATGTCATACCCCCACCGTGGATATGAACTACGCAAGGTATTACTGTATCAATAATTTTGGGACGCTCGACAAAAAGGAGAATATCATTTCCCTCATCTCCCTTAATAATCTCTGTGCTAGCGACGACATCCGGATTGTCTTGTCGGATGGAGGAAACTTCCACGTCGCTATTTAAAATAACGTCATGCATGTACTCCACAAACTTAACACAATCATCATAAGAGGAATCCATTGTAAGAGTTGGCGGAAAGACTCCCGGCTTTGCTCCGGAGCTTGCCATTAAGGCGCTGCGTATTGCAGGATGTAATCTCGGGTCCTGAAGTAAAGTTAATTCAGGGTCCCCGAGTTTACCAGGAAGTTTTAATGGAGAGCCGGACGTACAAATAGAATAATAATCGTTATTTTGCTTAGTCTCAGCAGCTCTTACAAAGCGAGGTAAAAAAATTGCTGCTAAAAACGCATTGAATCCAGCAGCCTTGAGGAATGCGCGGCGCCCCAAAACGGAGCGCCTAATTTTAGCAAACACCTTGATAATTCCTCTATTTTAGACTACCGAGGAACCGTTTAACGTGCTCCAAAATAACGTGTAACCTCTACACCTATTTGGCGAGGCATGCCCCATGTGCCATGTCGTCCATATTGAGTGTTGCCGGTGGACATCGCGAGAACATAGGCTTGATTAGTGGCGTTATTAATGAAAAAACGTACCCCATATAATCCGTCGGCACTCTCATAATTCGCATTGGCATTCACAACCACATAACCCTCCTGCGAATCCTCTGGCTGATTAAATTCTCGATAAAAAGTGCGAGATCTGTAGCTTGTGTTCAGCGTGAGCCCGAGATTTCCTCCTGAGTTAAGTGCAACATTATAGTTGACTCCAATGTTTAAGCTATTTTCAGGAGCATTATTTAAGACATTTCCACCAACATCTATCGTACCAAGCGATAAGCGCATCGAATCGTTGTTAAAGAAACTTCCATAAGCAGAATCTAGGTATGTATACCCTAGGGATACAGTTAGCTCGTCACTCACATTTGATAGATACTCAATCTCTAATCCATCTATCACTGTGTCTCCAGAATTCGCGATGATTCCATTAATACCGATTACCTGAGCTACTTGGAAGTCGTCATAATTGTAGTGGAATGCAGCCACGCTTAAACTTGCCGCTCCGTCACTTAGCGACCCTTTGTATCCAATTTCGTATGATTGGACGGTCTCTGGCAACCATGGATCATTGCAATCAGACATATTAATGCCACCAGCTTTAAATCCCTCTGAGAAGGAGGCGTATATCATGCTAGAATCTGAAGTATCAACCTCCATCGAGGCTCGCATTGTGTTCGCTGAGTCCTCCCAACTGGTGGTTTTGACTCCTTGACAAAAATCTAAAAATAGAGGAGTCTGAACTAGACCATCAGATGGGTTTTCATAATTAAAACCATTCGGGCCAAGCGTGTAGATCCTCCGAGAGTGTCCCTCTGTGATTTCCTCATCTGTCTTTCGGAATCCAAGTCCAATACGTAATGAATCACTCAATGAATATGTTCCATCCACAAAGTATCCTGTCGATTTTGTATCCATTTGGGGCTGCAGTTGCTCAAAAGCTCCGGGAACTGGAAAAAATGCAGGCAAGGGGAGACCAATGTAATTTGCGCGACTACGCTGGTCGTCCATGTAATAAAAACCTGCTATCCAATCGAGGCGCCCTGACTTGCCAGAGATATTAAGCTCTTGCGTGAAGGTCTCAGTCTGATTTTCGTCTGTCCTCTGGAACAAACCAACGCTCGATGAGTCCGCGGGGCCCTCAAAGTAATCATAAAAATCTTGTTGAGCCGTTATTGATGTGATCGTGAAGTTGTCCATTTCCCAAGTTAGAGTCAGACTTGCGACGTCATAGTCGCGCTCGGCGTCCCAAAACCCATTGCTATAGACACTCCAAGGAGCCTCTGATACCAAAGTCCCATCTATCGGCAAGTTTGCGGTCGCGTTAGCATACGCAGCATGCTCCTTGACAATCGTATGATGATCCCATGGACCATCCATTGTGCTCTTTCCATACATTATTTCCGCATTCAAAGTATCGCTTAACTCAGCTGTCAGCAATAACCTGAAATTAGACTTCTCACCCTGCATTTGGTCATTAAAGCCGTCCATTAAATTTTTAATCCATCCTTCTCCCGCATCGAGGTGATTAAATGCTAATCTCACCCCAACGGAGTCTGAAATAGGCGCGCTGTACACACCCTCTAATGAGGTATGGTCGTACTCCGCAAATCCAAGCTTTAATTTTCCGTAAACTTCCTCAGTGGGCTTTGCAGGGATAAAATTTACAGCCCCGCCATTGGAATTTCTCCCATAGAGCGTGCCCTGAGGCCCCCGCAATACCTCGATTCTTTCTAAATCTAGGCTGGATAATTGCGAGCTGGTGCCATTCGACTGCACAACTCCACCAACGGTCACCAACACTCCCGGTTGGTAATTAAACTCTCCCACACCTCTTATTGCTATTCGCTTATTGCCCAGGGTTTCGCCGTAGTGCAGGCTAGGAACGGCAAATTGAAGCTCGGTAATTTCATCAATCCCGCGAGCTGCTAACTCTTCTGCCGTCACTGCTGTGATTGCTCCTGGAGTTGTCATCACAGTACCTACCCTTTTCGATCCTGTGACTAATATCTCCTCTAACTCTGTCGCCAGAGCTGTGATGGGAAACAAAAAAACCATCGAATGAAAAATTAAACACAAATTTTTAAACTTAAGCATTATCTTACACCCCCAAATAGTTGATTTTTTTATATTAAGATTGAGTAAAAAATCTAGCAGTAATGGAAACTTTGTATTTGTTATGCCGTCAAGTATATATAGTGAACTATAATTAATGCAACCGAGATTTTCACTGGAACTACTATTCATCATTTGCAACTCTCTCTCGCTCACCCTTTAGATACCAACCTGCCATTGCAAATAATGGTATGGCGGCAAAAGAAATACAGGTGTATGCAGTCAAAACTATTGTGTATGGATTGTTGTACCCCTGAGATGAAAACCAATCAATTAGAATCCCACCAGACGTGACGCCAATGGCGACACCCGCAACCTGGATCATCAAGACGACAAAACCGAATGTCAAACCTCGCTGACTTGCAGGAACAATTTCCTGAACAGTGGCGAATGCAGGAGCATAGAAACACGCCATTTGGAAGAATGTAGTGAAAATGCCCAATGAAAACCAGATGCTGCTTGGTTCAACGAGCCTGTAGGTCAGAAGAAAAGGCGCAAGCAGTAACATAACTAAAGCGAGGAAGAGTGGTCTTCCCATATTAGTTTTTCGCTTAAAAACATCACCCCCCAAACCACCAAAGAAATTCCCTACCAATCCTCCAGAAATAGCCATCCATGCAGTAACGGCAGCAATTTCGTTCCTATCAAAGCCTCGTTCCTCCACAAACCACAGCTGCTCAAACGTAAAAGCACCCATCATTAAACCAAATACCATAGAGCCCGCCAACGTAAGAGAAAGGACTTTAGACCCCCTCAACAATCCAACGATCGTTGTAAAAAGCTTCAAAATGGAGATATTAAGGTCTGCAGTATGCCCAATGCCTCTCCTAGGTGTCTCAGGAATAAAGTACGCAATTATCGCTAAAAGAACTCCAATAAACCCCATCAAATAGAAGCATCCTCGCCAACCAAACAACGGCTCAAGGTAAGCGACGATAAACAAGCTTCCCCCAACCCCCAAAGGTACACCCATACCGAATACACCAACAGCGAAACCTTGCCACTGGCTAGGAAAGCGATCACCAATTGTTGATAATGCAGAGGGTGCCAATACTGATTCACCAACACCAACAAACATTCGGGGGATAGCGAGACTATAAAATCCCCTCGCGGCGCCGGATACCGCAGTTAAGGCGCTCCAAACGCCGACTCCAAGTGCTATGAATCTCATGCGATTAACACGATCAGCAATGGTGCCCATAAAAACTCCACCCACCGCATACACAAATATAAAAAGTAGGCCGCTGATAAGTCCGAATTCTGTGTTGCTAAGCTCCAACTCAGGGACAATCCAATTGGCAAAACTCGGAATCAAATTACGGTCAACGTAATTGATACAATTTAGTAAGGTTAGAAATATAAGCAGTAAGAAATCATTAGAGTCCACCGCGTTATTTTTATTCGTCAACGCTTACTCCTTACGAGCGGGTATTAACTAGATCTGGGGAGAGTAAATAATAAGTTTAATTTTTATATTTAACTTTACATTATCACCGGATAAGTTTTTTGACAACTATTAAAAAACACAGAGAGTTCAATCATAATCTATGCTTCTAGCAGTTTTGCAGAACGCCTCTGTGCATAAAATGGTCTATTACTGTGAACTATTGCCCATCCAAAAAGGATTGCGATAAAAACCCAGATGTCTATAGTGTGCTTTCAATTAAAGCGCTGATTAGGTGACATACATGGGTACGAAATATCCCAAGCGAGCCCATAAAAAAGATCAAAACCGACATAAATTAGAAACCGCGGCATGTATTCTTTTTTCGACAAAAGGGCACCAATATACGACTCTATCAAATATCGCGGACAAAGCGAATCTGCATGTTCAGACTCTATATCGGCACTTCAAAAACAAAGAAGAAATTACAATTGCCGCTGCTAATTTAGTTGTCCACGATTGTCGAGTACATTTTGAATGCACATCGGCAAGTGATTCTGTCTTCGAAAAGTGGCGGGGTTGGGTATCTAAAACTGTTCCATTCCTTTTCTCAGAGGGAATTAGCAAGCACAAAATCAACCAATGGCAATCCTCCTATTCTCTCCTGAATGATCGCTTCCTACTATTTTTGAATTCTGGTTATGAAAATCTGTTGACCGAACATCTTGCGGCAGAATTTAAAGTAGATATGAATAATGAAGTTCTCCCGAGGCTAATAGCAAGTATGCTTTTAAGTGGCAACGAAATGGCACTCAAAACTTGCGCAAAACAAATAAACTCGATCGATGACAAAAGTGATTATACCGAATTGATTCTTAACAAAAGTGATGAATTGATCGATAAAATTGAAAAGATTGCGCAAAGTTATCATGAAAAATATAAACTCACCTCAATCAAAAACTGATAGTCGTATCTACAACTAGTTAAACAGGCAAGTGTGTTACCAGCTTAGAATCGATGAAATTTCAGTCAAAGATGCTAGGTTGCAAGTAGAAAGATAATACTCCAGTGTCAATTAGGGTTGACTTCTCAGCGCCAACCCGAAGTAACTCATCTTGCACATGAAGACGAGCCTTCTCTAGCCTCTTCATAGAACGAGCAACAAAAGCTCCATCACCAAGGTCCAACGTAAAGTATTTTTTTCCTTGAGCTGCAGCTGAGATACTAGAAGACGCAAAAACCTGATAGTGGTCACGGGCATAATCAAGGATTGGGTGGATCGAAGTTGCGAGTGCATCATCCTCAAGCCACTGCGAACCGTCATTGGCACCGTCCCAAATTCGATGGACATAAGACTCCATCACCTCTAAATGATCTCCAAGCCAGGTGCGCGGTTCTGGATCAAGCAAAAAATGAGCTTTAAACGGGCCTGCCAACGCAAAGTCTGCGAGACAGGCCCGGGGACCCAGGAGAAAATCGTGATTTGACAAATGCTGCCCCAACAGTTTTAGTAATCTTGAAAAATCGCGCTGAATCGCCTCTTTATGCTCAGGACCCGCTCCCTGCACTTCACATGCCCCAACTCCAAATGCTTTATGAATATGCTCTCCGAAATTAGCGACCTCGGTCCTCTCCAAATCATCCAACTTCTCGTCAATAAATTTTCCCAGAAGAGTATTCATCCCAAAACGAACTCCAGTAACTTTCACGTTATCTGGATAGCACCACCTCGAATGAAGGGCGTGTCTGGGATACCAATGATTGAAAAAATCCTCAAGTACAAAACAGGTTCCTTTTTGGACTGGAGTTTCTGGCAAAACTGGAATTTTAGAAAACCTTGAATTTAGCATCGGCCCCAAACTTATTGTATCGCTAATCATCCATCCATCTGGAGTACTTAAAGCTGGGATAAAACGAGTACCGGTTCTCGACTCTATAAACTCTCGGTTATCATTAGTTTTAAGCATCCATTCGTATGGGATTTTCTGATATCGCAACTGTGCTTCCAACTTACGGGTAAACATACTCATCTCTTGTCCGATCAATTTATATTTGCCTTGATACATTTCTCAATCCCTCTTATCCAAATTTTGATCACAAAATAACTAGCAAATTAAGTGTTTTAGCACTTTGTCTGAACAACGCAGATAATGCTCTTAACAACGCAAAAGCTCACACCTCTATCTTGGGAAGTCGCTCTCTAAGCTCGTTTTTAGCTACCTTTTCTATAGTCGAGCGGGGTAAAGATTCAACGACGTGCACATCACGTACCACCTTAAAATCGGCTAAATTTTCAGAACAGACTGAAATTATTCTGGATTTAAGCTCATATACATTGGTATCTTTGAGGGGAATTACAAATGCAACCGGAACCTCTTCGAGCATGCTGTGCGGTTGCCCCACCACGGCACATTCCTCCACTAAACCAGAAGACTGAATAACGCTTTCTATCTCAGAACTCGCAACATTTTCAGCACCGACCCTCAACATATCCTTCGCACGATTAACAAAAAATAACCACCCATCCGCGTCCATACGAATGATATCACCTGTCTCAAACCACCCATCCACGTCAAATGAATCCTCTGTAGCCTTCGAATTTTTATAGTACTCCTTGAACATGGAAACTCCGCGCACACCTCGAATAAATAACAAACCGCTCTCTCCCGGGCGTATCGATGAGCCATCATCACTACGAATTTGTATCTCGTATTCATTAGCAGCACGGCCGATAGTGCCTGTTGGACCCAAATGATGAACATCCGCAACAATACCTTGCGTCAGGGTCTCAGTCATACCCCACCAACCAAGCATCGGGACATTAAATTTAGGGAAATACTCCGTAAAGTTACCTCCTGGACCCCAAAACCGATAAGAATGCTGAGGCACCGGATGCTTTGATAGCGCCTGCAGAACAAAAGGTATCGACGAGGCCCATGTAACTTTGTATTTCAAGGATAGCGGCCAGAATCTTGACGCCGAAAACTTGGGTTGCAGAACCATTGTGCCGCCAGACCAATGAGTGGCCAACATTGAATAGCCCTGTGCGTTGACATGAAATAGTGGCATAAAAACAAGAGTTACATCGTCAAACCTCAAGCCTAGATGACTTGCTGAAAGCTTACCCGCCCAAACTCCATTAGCATGAGTCCAAAGCACTGCCTTCGGCCTTGAGGTAGTGCCAGAAGTAAATTGCACACTTAAGTCCCGCTGAGGATTTCTTGAGAGAGCAGGAAGGGTGTGCTCGGTGTCATAGACTTCATCGAAAGGAATACATTCAACATGTTCAGGAACGGCGGCAGCCTGACCCGCATCATTATCGGTGACTATCAGGAGTGAAATATCTTCGCAGCTGTTATAAATGAGTTCAGAGAAAGATGGCTGCGTTATCGCACACACGGCTTCCGTGTGCCGAGAAAAATATTTAAGGTCCCTAGCTACGGATCGCGTGTTTGTCGAGACAGCTACAGCCCCAAGTTCAGCACATGCGTACCAACTAATCACAAATTCCGGTGAGTTAACCATATGAAGGATGACAAAATTGCCTTCCCGTACACCTAAATTAAATAACCCTCGTCCTAATTGACGAGCTTTCAACTGTAGCTCTCGGTAGCTGAGGGTACTTGAATCTCCCTCAAATGGCTCCCAGATCAAACAAGGCTTATCAGGCGAACGACACACGGCCTGCTCCAACATCCAAGGTATATCCATACCCTCCATCGCCTGCAGCCTCGTTTCATCTAATTGTTGTTTTAAATCCATTTCGTCAAAGTCCTTTTGAACATTAATGGAGGGACATTTTCACTGTCAACTTGCCAAGAAAACTAATCATTGAACTGCTTGACCAAAAATTCTCTCAATTCGTTGTGCACTTGATGGAATTCGGGAGATTCTCCTGCAATAAGATAACCGCCATGAAACATTCCGTCATAAACATTTAATGATGCCTCAATACCGGCTTCTCTTAACTTCCTGTGCAATCGCACCGTATCACTCAACAATAAGTCTCTGGTTCCAGTAACTAAATAGACGGGCGGAAACTTGTCAAATTCACCAAAAATTGGCGATATTAAAGGATCATCCAATCGCGTTGCACCAGCATTCAATCGTGCTAGGGCATCCATAAACCCGTCATACGTGGGAAGTACTGGATCGATTCCCTTGAGAATGTTCAACGAATCACTCATGTTGGTTGCATCGGTGCGGGGAGTCCCAGCATAGAGCGCGTCTGGAATGGGGTAATTCATCTCCTTAAAATAATGAATCGAGGCGACTGCTAGCTCACCCCCTGCTGAGGTTCCTCCTATCGCATATTTACGACTTGGCTCTTCGGCAAACAGTGCCCCATAGACACGGGCTATATCCTCAATTGCAGCGGGATGTGGGTTCTCAGGCGGCACCCGATAATCAATCGAGATTACTTCAATACCGACTTTGGACGCAATAATGATTCCCTCCTGCGCTGTCAAGTCCCCACCCCCGAAAAATCTTCCTCCCCCATGAAGGTGTATGAATAGTCCTTCGGTATTAATACTCTCGGGCATAAGCCTAAAGATGGGTACCCCAAGAATTTCATCTCGCTCCACGGTAACAACAAAACGGGACGATAATGCCTCCAGGGACGATCCCACTACCCCTGCCCTAGCTTTATTTACTCGCTCTCTAAGGTCAATCCACGCCTCGTCAGTGGTGGGTATTTCTCTTGGAATGGGGAGTTGATTATCAAGAATATAATTTCTTATTTCCTGACTAGCAGCCATTGGAGGCGGTAATGGGCTCTCTTTTTTAAGTACTGCCGAAGCAAAAAAACCAAGAATAATGCCGAGAAAAATCAGCATGATACTTACCAACATCATACTTTGATTCCTATGCTCTAGTAATAATTTAACTTCCATAACCCCCTTTTTGTTGTATATCCCTCAAGCTTTGCAAATCCTCGCCCCCATACGAGATAAACGGTTGATTACCGCAGATAATATCCAAAAGTACCGGCTCTCCTCGCTTCACTGCCTCGATTGCCCGGTGAAAAGCTGGAATTATCTCTGCGGGTTTTTCAATACGCTCAGCAAAGGCGCCAAGTGCTGTAGCAACAGCGGCATAATTTCCGCTCAGCTCATCACTCTTGAATAATTTTGCTGCTTTGGGAATGATGCGAGAATAATTGTTCATTAGCGAATTATGATAAATAATCGTGATAATAGGGATTTTCTCTCTGACAGCCGTCTCGAGATCTCCCATAACCATCCCAATCGCAGCCTCACCCATAAAATTAACGACCATTTTTTCAGGCGCAGCGAGCTTAGCACCCAGACAAGCACCTAGTGAGAACCCAAGCTGGGTAGAATGTCCCCAACCTAGGTAACTTCGAGGCTTAGTGGCAATATAATGTGGCACCAAGACATCGCGTGTGACTCCAGGCTCATGAGAAACAATAGTTTCATCAGGATCAAACGTTTTCATAAAATCTCCAATGACCCTGTAAAAATTAATTGGTTCATCATCACTGGATATCAGTTCTTCAAATGAATCCCTCCATGCACGTTTTTGGAAAGCAACACTCTCCTTCAAAGCACCGACGTGCTGCTCAGATCTCTGAATTCCTTTTTCTCTTATGTAAGTAATCATCTGACGCAAGACTAGTTTTGCATCACCTATCAAAACCGATTCGGAAGAAAAATAAAGATTCACATCTGAGACTTCAACATTAGAGTGAATAAATCGTTTCGGATTTCCATCGAGATCATCAGTAGGTATATGCGCCGCGGTAAAATCTCTGGCGAGACTTGCGCCGATAGCGAAGATCACATCAGCTTCAGCCAGTGCCTTCACCACCAAGGCATTTTTAGAAAAAGATGCTGCACCAATGGCCAGCGGGCCACTCTCATCAATCGCACTTTTTCCCATTAGAGAGGTTGTGACACGGGCACCGACCAACTCGGCCAACTCCACTAATTCTTTTGAGGCTTCCGCATATAAGCAACCTTGCCCTGCCCATATTAGAGGATGCTTGGCCCCAATAAGCATATCAACCGCTTTTTTAACTTCTGAGGGATCCGCTTGAGAGCAGTATTGAACCACAGGGGCATAAGAAAAATCGGATATCTCCTGCGAAGCAACGTCAAGAGGAAGCTCAAGGATGACAGGTCGCAAACGGCCATTTCTCAGTAGCGTATATGCCCGTCTCATGCGAGGTAAAAAGCCATCTTTACTGGTAATGCGGTCAGCCCATTTCGAAATGTGCTCAAAGTTTTTCACAGTATCAAAATTAGGTGGCAGAGAAGCGTAATCGATAGACCAGTTTCCGGGAATTACGAGCATGGCACTGGAATCAGTAAAAGCCTGAGTAATCCCGGAGAACGAGTTTTCAGCCCCCGCTCCTTGCTGCACACTCACCACACCCACACGCTTTCCATTAGTTTGTCGGGAATAACCATCAGCCATATTACCAGCGACTCGCTCTTGCCGCACAACAATCGGCCGTATACCTATTTCTGCACAAGCATCCATAATAGGCGTGGTTGGAAAACAGAACAGGTATTCGGTTCCCTCTCTCCGGAGTATTTCCGCTATAGCCTCTGCTACATTCATAAGAACTCTCGCTGTGATAATGGAGCTTTGTTAATAATTAAGAGCCATTGTTATTTGTTAGATGCTCAAGCATAACTTGCTATGTCACACAGTCTATTGACAATGACATATCGATTAATAAATGGATGTTATATGCCGTCGAGCCATAAGGCTCCAAGTGATCCATTATTTGCAAAAGTTCCTCAAAATTTGACAATATCCTTTAATCCAAATGCATAGCGGTGTTCTCAAAATATTTATCCACCACACTAAATAAGTGATCGAGCGTGGAAGAATACATGTCTTTGTGTCTTAAAGCCGCGATAGTGACATTGTAAATTCGAATTGGTAAATCAAGTTTCTTGACTCGACCGCGGGATAGCTCTACCGCCATTGCGAGCTCAGGACAATGACAAAGGCAATGCGAGTTTACCAATAGTTCCTTTCCCATGTGCAACGAATCAACACAAATGAATTTTGCTTCATCTCTGGAAATAGGTCCAACTCCTTCGATTTGAGGTAAAAATGGGGTGTTGTCTGGAGCTTTTGTATTTTGCATCCAAGGGTAATCCAGAAGATCCTTTATCTCGATAGCCCGCTCAATCTTGGTTAAGGGATGATCTGCACTGCCAAAAACGGCGAATTGCGTTCTAGTAAGTGTCTTCACCAACAGTTTAGGGGGACTGAAATCCACCGGAATACCAACAATAGCAGCATCAATGTCTCCCTTTTCCATGCTGCTAAACAAAGCCTGATAATGAGACTCATAGAACTCGATTTGGATTTGGGGAAAATGTTCCTGCATTTCCTTGGTCATCGCAGCAATAAAATTGCTCGCGCGAATATCACCCAAGCCAATAATTAAACGAGATTCAGTGTCCGCTAATTCCGCCCTTGCAAGACGCAAGTTCCCAAGAATTCGTTTCGCATGTGGATAAAAATCATTTCCTCGAGCATTAGGACTCATACCTCGCCCCTCACGCTCGAAAAGTGGAGTTCCTAGTTCATTTTCAAGTCGTTTAATACTGCTGCTTAACCCAGGCTGCGATATATGCTGATCCTCAGCAGCTGCGTGCTCTGTCCCGGTCTCAATCAGAGCCACAAAATGTTTAAGCTGTCTAATGTCCATTGGTGGCCTCTTGTCAACACCTAGCAGGAAAAGGATATAACAACTGATAGATGATTTGCGTTACAACAAAAAATTTTAGAATGAGTATGGATATTTTTTTATCCTATGGCAATCGTAAGCAGGGACTGGAGCAAAATTCAAAACTTAAGTAATCCACCCACCCGACAGGGGAATGATCTGCCCAACGATGTGTCTGCGATCTTCATGAGCTAAATAAGCGGCTAGTTCCGCAGTCTCTTCAGCTGAGCCCACCGCTTGAGTGGGGACATTCCGCTTGACATGATTGCGAAACTTCTCAGTGTTTATAAAATCATCAGGATAATATGTAGAGTTTTTAATGTAGTTTTGTGCTATTGCATTCGCTTGTATGTTTTCCCTTGCGAGTTCCAACCCTACCGCCTTTACGAAAGAATTTTGGGCACCCCTCGCAGAACAATATGCTGAATTGTTGGGAATACCCCTTAACGGTGCTGCACTTGTTATTGCGATTATCTTTCCAGATTTACGCTCTAGCATTTGCGGTGCAACGGCTCGAACAAAATACATGAGTGGATGGACAAGCGAATTAAATAACTGCCGCCAATCTTCGGTATCTATATCCGAAACGGAACTTGGCATCGGTAATTCTGCAAAGTTAGCAATTAAAACATGAATTGGATTGGCAGAAAACACTAGACTATGTATCTTCTCCTCTGATAGCTCAGTCGACTTGTGGCAAATCACATGAAATCCCAAGTCCATAAATTTTTTCACAAGGACCGGGCCCATGTAAAGCTCGGAGCAAGTTATAAGTGCAGTACGTTGTTCCATAGACAAACCGTGCCCACCCCGGGAGAGCGTTTACCCCAAAAAAGGCAATAGCAGCTGGGCCATCACGAAGGATACACAATTGAGAACGGTTCCTACACCTTAAAAGATCACGACTGTTGAGGCCCCAAGCCCAATTATGGCTCTAGCATTTTCTTACAAAAGGAGCACGCCTCTTGACGTGCTCCCCCGCAAAAACATCCTTATCTTAAAGTAACCCTGACACCAAACGTTCGAGGCGTAAGGCTTTTGAAGCGATTGTTTTGGAACGTAGTTGGACCAACGAATGTCCAGTCATCATTATCTAGTATATTTTCAGCATACAAAGATACAGACCAATTTTCCGTAAAATATCCCACACTTGCATTTAAGTTAGTGTATGAGGGAATCATCTGATAGTTCCTCGATGGCGTGTCGGGGTCACCGACGGTATTTGGAAAAGTGTTGGGCATTTCACCAACATACTGCATGTCAGTTCTCACAACGACCTCATTACCGTCGTCCATAGGACGATTATACTGTGCAAAAGCTGAAAATTTCTGCTCTGGCCCCACCAAAGGAGAACCCATTTCGGCTCCAGAGAATCCCATTTGATACTGGGTAATAGCTGATATGTCCTGGCTGGAGAGATTCATATTCAATCCCATCATGAACTCATCGCTGAAGTTATTGATAAGCTCGAACTCTATTCCATTCAGCTCGGCACCGTCGACATTAGATGTAAACTGCTGAGCATCTGAAACACGGTTTCCAACCATCTGAATGTCTTCCCAATCAATCTGATACAATGCAGCGTTTGCGGTCAAGGCACCGTCATTCCAGAGACCTTTCATACCGACCTCATACATCCACAAGCTATCCGATGCAGCAAGGCAAGGAATCACGATATCGTTTGCATCTATGGTGCTTACACCTCCATTGTTTTGGCAGCCACCATTGACCACCGGTCCACGGAATCCCTCTGATGCAGAGATATATAAATTTGTCTCATCCGAAACTTGCCATGCCAGGCTAAACTTCATTGTGTCGGCGTCTTGCTGACCTGTTGCGAAAGGATCCGATGCATAAGGCGCCGGCGTGAAGGAGGTTGCGCCTTGAAAGACTACGGGTCCGATAAAGGCTCCCAAGCTTGACGACCCTCCAGCTCGCGAATCATCATATTGCTCTACCTCTCCAGAACGCAGACCGATTGTTCCTTTGAGAGTGGTAGATAATTGGTAGCTCATTTCAGCAAAAATCGCTGATTCCTTATCCATGTTCTTTCGGAGATTTACATAGCCTTTATCGGCAGCTCCATAAATGAACGCATTATCCATGTATCCAGGAACATCTACCAAACCTCCTATGGTTCCTCCTTTAGAATCAACGAAGGCCTGAGTAACGCCGAAATGCCGATTGAAATCAGTCTCCCGCTCCAGATCGAAATATCCGAGTACCCACTGAAATCTTCCGTCCCCGTTAGACACAACTCGAAGCTCGTTTACCGTATTGTCCTCTTGATCTCTTCGATTTTGTAAAAAAGGAAAGGCGCCACCGAAGAAATCTGATAGGTCATTAACCAACCTTGAATCTGTTTCAGATTTGCTCGAGGAGAAAACAAAGTCAGCAAACTCCGTTTCATAATTAATGGTCATATTGTATAGCTTTACCTCAGTCTGCTGAGACTCTGGCACCAGAGTGGTTCTTGAAAAACGTCCACCGAGTGCTGGGTTGACTGCCGATGCATCGTCATTATCAGTTTCCTGCGACATCATCATAAAACTGGCCGACAGATTTTCATTTATATCCCACGCCAAAGATGCTCTTATTCCATGGTCATTCTGGCCATTGGCAGGATCTGTTTCAAGACCAGTGTTTTGCACATAGCCCGCACCGTCCCGCATGAACCCAGCGAAACGAAATGCTATATTATCGCTAAGTGGTATGTTGACCATACCGTCTACCCGCGTCGATCGTTCTCCGTCAGTCATGCCCACATCTAATCCAAGGGAAGAATCGAAACCAGAAGGATCTGGCTTATTTGTCACCACTCTGACAACACCGCCGAGTGTTCCTGAGCCAAATAGCGTACCTTGCGGACCTTTAAGCACCTCCACGCGGGATACGTCCATAAGCCCTATTTCCGGGTTTATTGCACTATTTGAGCTTGTTAGCGGCAACTCGTCTATGTACAAAGAAACTGTCTTATTCACCTGGTTCTGATCATCTACAGCTGTGGCAATCCCTCTAACAATGAAACTTGCATTCGCTCCTCTATTTGGAGTTTGATAGTCAAGACCGGGAACTCCTACAGCGAGTTGCTGGGCGCTTCTTATTCCTTGTATCTCAATACTCTCCTGACTCACAACATTCACGGTCATCGGAACGTCCTGAAGCCTCTCCTCCCTCTTGGTTGCCGTAACAATTATTTCATCTAATGCGTCTTCGCTTTTGGCGAAAGTCGGTCCTGAAATAATATAGGCAAACAATAAACCTACCGCTAGAAATCCGCGACCTAAGTAAATCGACATGATAGTTATACCCCCAAAAATGTTATCGGATAATTTTTTTGTCATGATAGCACGCTTTCTTTAAGTTCACGCGCCACTCTAAGTTTATATCACTTTTTATATGGTACCCATACTGACAGCATATAGTAAGCTGGTATAGACTTAAATCAACTGTTTCTGCAAATTAATTTCTAATATAGTG
Organism: Porticoccaceae bacterium; assembly: GCA_902562425.1. Taxonomy (GTDB): domain Bacteria; phylum Pseudomonadota; class Gammaproteobacteria; order Pseudomonadales; family Porticoccaceae; genus TMED48. Next base: position 41,511 of record CACETF010000012.1, read on the forward strand.
ATAACTAATCGATATCAAACCGGGAAGTTTTGATAAGATAGTATTGTATGTAATGAATGCAAACGGTGTACAAATGTAAATTTAAAACCAATTGCAAAGGTAAGCAGTAGCAAAAAAACTGCAAAAAGCTACTTTGGATATTTTTGGCTAACATGACTGACTGATGTTAGAGGGTTCGGCTTGTACCATATCGGGGATGACCAAGCGCGCTCTTGAATGGTTGTTGGTGCACCTCGGACGGGTTCCACCCCTGCCCGTATCGCGTCCCATGTAGACCAACGACAACTGGGATTCTCAAGCACCCGCAAATAATAAAATGCCGATTGACCTGGATCAAAATGTGGATCTGACCACAACGCTTTTAACTCGGTAGCTCCCTCACTGCTGGATGCCGAACAGTCAGCCAAATCGACTGTGGTACCATCGTTGACACACCTAAATGTTTCTGGATCAGGTTGAATGCCATCGGAGCAAGAAACATCGTAAACAAACTCTTTCGATTCGTGCCCTTCCATCCAGCCTTTTACAATTTGGGCTCGCTGGAGAAATCCAGAGCTGGGGTCACTAGTCACCCACACAAAAAATTTCGGCACTTTTTTTCCATCGGCTTGAAACTCTCCTCCCATATGCACTCCACTTTGATAGGCTTGATGTATTGCATTTTGTTCGGTCAAAATTTCATCAGTAAAGTCATATCCCGCAAAAAAACGTGGCTTTATCCGAGGCCCAGAAGTCGCAAAAGTTTCTTTTCGACGAAGTGCTGAATAGATCGACTCCCTAGTATTTTGCTCAGCCCAAACTCCCACTAATCCAGACGCTCCCCACTCAACAGAAGTTAGAGGAGAGGCCATTTCATTTGAGTCATGTGGTACACTACCGCGTAACTGAGGCGTTCCATCCAGACGTCCCAGTTTTCCGAAGTATTGTTTCTCCTCAAAAGGACTCGCCCCATTATGTCCATCAGTGGAGCCGATGAAACCAAATTTGTAAGGATTTTCTCCCGTTATTCGCTGCAACTCCAAACCTGTTCTAAGAGCATCTCTAACATATGCTCCATTTGTGGATCCTTCAGCCATGAACATGTTTCCATCCTCACCACGGGTCGGAGTACTTTTAGTCCAAAGCTCAAAGTCGGCCCATTCATCAGTTGGCGATAAAGCAGGGTGCGTCTCGGACGTCCCTTTAATTTGCGTAATTTCCACTATCGGCTCGTTACGCATGCGTTTAGCTACATAATCTCCATCGATAGCTTTACCATCAAATTTTATCCGCTGAAACATGAGCCCTTGACTCCAGTTGGAATTGTGTGGAATTGCTAATGATTCTACCCCCCTACTTCGCAGATCATCCATCCAATCCCACAGATCTTCCGGGTTCCTCGAATCACTAGTCCCAAAAGGCATCTCAGGCACATTTGAGCTTGCAAATATCACATTTCGGTGAAGATTTGCATAGTTGGGCGCCGAGGTATATTCATATGCGATAAAAGTCGTGAAACGACCTGGATCATAATTTCTTTCTGCTGCTTTAATATTGTCAAGCCAACTCGAGGTAATTGTTGGTTCAGGATCTAAACCTGGCGAAATCGGCTTGTTGAGAGCGTTAGCATGACCAATCGCGCGCATTACTACTCGGTTTTCATCCAATTCAGCACCTCGTGCATACTTGACTAAAGGATGATTCGAAAACACAGTGCTGCTTTTGATCATGTCAGCTGGCACTCCCATAAATTCAGCGTGATCTGTGACGGCATAAAAATCTAGTGGGTCTCCAGAAATCCTCAAATCATAACCAAGTGTATGCTTAATTGATTCGCCTCTAGCAAAGCGGTAGGCATCGTCTGGCGTAGCGCGTACACGCGCAACAGTAAAGGCATCATAGGAATTAAGGGTGTGTACATGTAAATCACCGAAATAAACGTTACGATCGGGATTCACAGTAATTTTGCTAGTAGCTTTATGGTTTAGTGAGGAACTTAGCGGCGCAGGGGAAGGATCGAGATTTTTGTCGACCGAGCAACCCGTCACAGTAAAAGAGATCAACATAATCCACTTCATTTTATTTAAGGTTGTTTGCTGATTCCTCACTCGGCACCTGCACGTACTGGTATTTTCAAAATTCTTAGCTTTGTATGTAATATATTTAGGTTATTACTTGAATTGCTGAGCCGCAATTTTTTCCAGCCCTCTAAATACAGCTTGGGGGTCCTTACGTTTCATAATTGCCATTTGCACTTCCTGGCCGTCTCCCACGAAGAATTCATCCTCCTGACGAGCGAGGTGGGGCAAAATAATTTCTGCAGCTTCAAACATGGTAAGGCCCTCATCCATGATGCCCTCCTCAGGACCTATAACCTCACCATCACCTTTGAGCGCAGTTGCTACAGCATTCGTACGAACTAAGCCTGGCACGATTGTGCTCACTTTAATACCATGGTGTGCTGTCTCCGCCCTGAGTGCATCTGCAAAACCGATGATAGCAAACTTTGCTGCGCTGTAGGCAGTACGGAGTGGCACACCAACCTTTCCCGCAACACTCGACGTTACTGTAATGTGTCCAGAACCCTGCTTTATCATAGCGGGTAGGACAAGCTTTGTAAGTGCAATGGCTCCAAAGAGATTGACTTCCATCACTCGTCGATATACTTCCATCGAAGTCTCAAGACAGAAAGCGCGAGCTCCAAGTCCTGCATTATTCATGAGGATGTCAATACGTCCAAACTTGGAGAGCACTCGCTCAACAGTCTGCGGCATCGAATTATAATCTGTAACATCCAGAGGTAGGATCAATAAATTTTTACCAACCGCTCCATCCGCCTGACATGCACCATGAACTCTATTTAATTGATTTTTATCCCTGCCGGACAAGACCACTTTTGCACCGCATCTGGCAAATGCGAGTGCCAACCCTTCTCCTATTCCCGACGAGGCTCCGGTAATCCAAATCACCTTATTACCAAATTCCTCGACTTCTATTTGATTTTGCTCAACACTCATACCCTCCTCCTAAATCTATGAGAATACTTATAATATTCAAGCCTTTTTGGTTTAGATTGTTAAATCTAACACCTCAAGTATTCCTTATAAAGTCAATTAAAATATCCGTCAGGCGATCAGCCGCGTCGTCTTGAGGGTAGTGGCCTGAGTCTTTTATAGTAACATGACTCAGACCGTGTGCTCCCGGAATCTCCCTCTGAAATCTTTCTGCGGCGGCAGTGTTATCTGTCTCACTAAATGCCGTCAAAAAGGGCCGATCAAAATTCCTTAGCACTTCCCATGCCTTCAGATTGTCGGGTATAGCTGGATCATCTGGAATGAGTGGCACTAGGGAGGGGAATTGCCGAGCACCCTGCAGATATGCTTCAGATGGAAATGGAGCGGAAAAAGCGCGTGATTCCTCGTCTGTGCAGCCGTTGATCCATAACTTTGCAACTTCGCCCGGATCAAATTTAGGATGAGCATCGCAGTGGCGCACCCAGTACATAAACGCAGGTCTAACGCCCCCCCCCAGCTTTCATCATCGCAGTAACTTCATATAACGAGAGTACTGGTGTTTCATTCAAGAGTTGACGAAGTACCGATATTTTTTCTGCGGGAATGCCTGTTCCGTCACCTAGGCCCGTATTTGTCGCCACAATTCGAGAAAATTTCGAGGGGTCCCTCGCAACCACTCTAAGGCTAATTGGCCCCCCCCAATCCTGGCACAGAAGATTGATATCGCTTAGGTTAAGCTTTATTACAAAGTCATCAAACCAGTCCACATGGCTTGCGAAGGTATAATCACTGCGTTCTGAAGGCTTGTCTGATCGTCCAAACCCGACGAGGTCAGGCACAACCACCCTAAAACCAGCTTCCGCTAAGGGTCGCACCATTTTTCTGAAGGAATAGCTCCAAACTGGCTGGCCATGCACACAAAGGATTATTTCGCCGTCAGGATCGCCCTCGTCAATATAATGCATACGCATGTTTGTTCCGTTGGAGTCTATGATGTTTAAGTAATTTGGAACAAATGGGAAATCATCTAGGTTTTCAAAACAAATTTCGGGTGTCCTCAATACTTTCATTTTGCCTTTTAACCTCAGATACAACTACATGGAGTCTCCATTAAGCGCAACTTTCTGTAAAAAATAACCGTTCAGCTAGTACGCAATCCTCGTCTTTTAATCGAAAACGCACAGGAAGGTATCACCTTTTCGTAATGAATTTGCATAACAAAATCCTATTGATTGATATATCACTGCGTTTCTATTTGCCGATTTTTCAAACTACCGTCTGCTTTTTTATACTTAAGTCTTAAAAAGACTGGTAATATTGAAATTGTAAAATATTTTTCAGATATAATAAGCTTAGCTTGAAGGTAAGCTAAGGTGAATTGAAACACTTAGCAAAAAATCTCAAGGATTAAATTTAAGCATGAGCGGACATAAATTTCCTGTCGAAGCCTCCCACATTAAAATGTTTGCACATGCAATTGGTGATGGTAACCCAATATATCACGATGCGGATTACGCGGGTCAAAGCGAACAACGTGCGATAATTGCCCCTCCTACATTTTTAAAGGCAAACCATCATTTTGATCCCGAGAGTAATCTGCGTCCAAAGCCAGACCAAGCGTGGCGGGGTTCGGGAAAATATGCAACCACCCAAGCCCAACAAGGTGGAGAGGATGGATTAGCACCTAAGCCTGAACTATTACACGCAGAGCAACATTTCGAATATCACCGACATCTGCGCGTTGGTGACGTGCTCACACCAACAACTAGAGAGGGAAAGACTTGGGAAAAACAAGGGAAACGCTCTGGAAAATTGATTTTTAGCGAAACAATCACGGAACATCGAGATCAGAATGGCCAACTCGTTGTAACGGAGACTTCGGTCGGTGTGATAACTGAACACGTAATAGAGCAATAGGTATCGACAATGGCGCTATCTGCATCCAAGTTGAATAGGGGCCTATCTCACACTGTTGACCTTGTACACGATCTTAAAAGAACCCAATTAGTTCAGTACGCAGGAGCCTCTGGCGATTTTAATCCCTTTCACACTGATGAAATCTATGCCACCCAGGTGTCTGGTTACCAAACCGTATTCGCACACGGGATGCTGGTGATGGGAATTACCGGGAAAATGCTCACCGATTATGTCGGGGATGGGCGACTAACAAAGTACGGAGTAAGGTTCACGCGGCAAGTTTGGCCGGGAGATGACCTAAAAGCTACTGCCACAGTAACCGGGTTGTTTGAGACCAATGAAAGGAAGCTAGCAGATTTTGACATAGTCACAATAAATCAAAAGGGTGAAATCGTCCTCACAGGATATGCCCAAGCCGAAGTCGATTAATGGCACATATAATGTCTCCTGATGACCCTCTAATTCTTTATGGCACCCCGCTGTCGCAACCAGTTCGGGCGGTAATTTGGCTGCTGCTCAATAAACGTAAAGTTTTCAAGCTAGTTCTAACCAATCCGGGATCGAAGGGAGATAATGGTAGTCGGAATGCAGATTTTTTAATGAAAAATCCCGGAGGTACAATTCCACTTCTGGAGGAGCCAAAGTCGGGTTTCGTCCTGGCCGAGGCGCATGCGATACTTGCATATCTTTGTCAAAAATATCATTGGTTTGATCTCTACCCTAATGAGCACCGAAGCCGAGCAAAAGTTGACTGGTACCTCCACTCTCACCACCGAGGCGCGCGGGACGCATCTTTAGCGTTTTTCGCGACGAATGTCAGAAAAGACTTAACGTTCCCAGAGGACGTGGTAACCATGTCGAAGGCGGTTTTTAACCGACATTTAAAAGCTATGGAAGACGGTTGGTTAAAAAACTCTGACTATCTTGCAGGAGATCAAGTCTCTTTAGCAGACCTAGCCGCATATGTAGACATCGCACAATTGAAACCAAAATTTACAAATCTGTTTGATTTTGATCCGTTTCCCAATGTATCGAGGTGGATGCGTTCTTTGGAGCACTTTGGGATGCATGATGAAGCTCATGCAGGACTTGCCCACCTTGGAGATATAAGCCAAAAGTCCCCTGATAGGCAGGCCATTAAAGCAGCGAATAAATATGGATATGATGTGGTTAAAGTTATAAATTCAAATTTATAATATCAGCCATGCTTAGGCGCATACCATATTGGCGATGACCAGGCGCGATCCTGAATCGTCTCAGGGATCCCCACTCTGGGTTTTACATTTGATCGAATGGCATCCCACGTACTCCATCGACATTTGGGATGCTCTAAGACTCGGACGTAATAAAATGCCCGTTGGCTCTCATCAAATTCTGGGTCCTGCCAAAGTGTCTTAAGCTCAGTTGAATCACTCGCTTCAGAAGCACCACAGTTCTTAGGATCGACAGAAAAATCGTAGTCAGGACAACGTCTAGACGAGGGGTCTGGCTTATGTCCCCCCGCACATGCTACATCAAACACTTTTTCTCTGAATTCACCAAGATCAATCCAGCCCTTGATGACTTGGAGACGTTGTAACATTGAAGAATTAGGATCAGCAGTGCTCCACACCAAAAATGAGGGTATTTGACCATCTTGGGTCATTGTGTCACCCATTGGAACTCCGTCTGTATAAGCCCTCGCAATAGCATTGCTGCTCTCTAAAAGGTCATCTTTAAATTTGAAAGATCCAAAAAAACGGATCTTTATTCTCGGGCCACTCGTGCTAAAAACTTCCTTCCGAAGCATCGCATCAAAAAGATCAGACCGCGTATTCGATTCTGCCCAAATCCCTGCTAGCCCGGACGCGCTCCATGTTTTAAATGCCGTATTTGAATAGATACGATCGTCAGCGGCCACAGTTACTTCCGGTCCAATATCAAATAATCTCGTTTTTAAACCCTCTCATTCGTCTGCATCTTTCACAGGAACTGATCCACGAGATCTTGAGGAGCCATCCACTATACCAATCTTACCCATGAAATCATCTTCATCGTTTGAACCGCCGCCATTATGAGAATCAGACGAGCCAATAAATCCAAACTTAAACGGATTAAACCCTAACTCATTATCTTGCCTGAGTCCCCTTCCAAGTGCATGTCGCACATAACTCCCACGAATTTCGCTCAAACCTTGTCTTCCAACGAGGTAAGGCATTATCTCAAAATCAGCCCAATCATCATGGGGAGACAAGCTTGGGTGAGTGTCCGACGTCCCTTTTATTTGCGTGTTTTCAACAATTGGTTCGTTTCTCATACGCAGCTTTGCATATTCAGCATTCTGGGGAGAACCATCATATTGCGTCATTTGAAACATCCATCCATCCGACCCATTGGAATTATGAGGTATAGCAAGTGAATCCATGCCCGACTCTCTCAAACTGTCCATCCAATGCCAAAGATCCTCAGGATTCTGAGAGTCAAACATGCTAAATGGTAGTTCCGGAACAGCACTTGATCGAAATAAGACATTTCGGTGCAAATTCCCTTTGGTCGGACTTATTGCGGTGTACTCATAGCCAATAAAAGTAGTGAAATTATTAGGATCATTGTGACGCTCCGAGGCCTCAATTATACTTTGCCAAGAGTTACCTAACACCTGACGATTATCTAGAACGCCTCTACCAACTCGGGAAGCTTGCAGGGCCCTCGAAAAATTTCGTAGAGCATCCCAAGCATTAGCTGACAATGAGGGGCTAGATATTGGCGAAAAATCACATCCGTCCTCCCAACACTTGGAAACCTCTTTAGTCAGAGAAATAATCTCATTTCCCTTTTTTGGATCCATTTCCGAAAAACTAATCACCCCTCCCAATAGCCCTGCATGGTCAGTCACGCTGAAAAAATCAAGGGGCTGACTCAGGATCATAGTCTGTCCAGATGCATGACTGAGAGGTGAACCTTGAGCAAACCTGTAAGCTTCATCTGGAGTTACAAGCACGCCAAAAAGAGAAGCATCAAATGAGTTCCGAGAATGTACATGCACATCGCCAAAGTAAGCATTTCGTAACGGATTTCTTACTGAATCTTGGACAAATTTGTTTTGTCCCTTATCCTCAGATACTCGAAAAATGTCATCTCGATCAGCGCAACCCACCAAGAGAGTATGAGCGCACATCAAACAAAATTAGTGAACAATTAAGATGAAGTGTTTGTCCAATTTCATTAATCACTGGTTTCTTTGATCCATCACACTACAGCAACATTAGGATTTCCTAAATCTCATCATCGAAGGATTGAGCTCTTTTATGGTTTTGACCCCCATAAGCTTCATATCTCTCTCAATCTCTGTTCTAAAATTATTCAACGCTTTTTCAACACCCAATCTGCCTGCTGCCCCAAGGGCATATAGATACATCCGACCGCCAGAGCATGCAGTGGCTCCGAGTGCCAGTGCCTTGAGAACATGGGTGCCCCGCTGTATTCCACCATCAAGAATAATTTCAATCTGACCCCCAACGGTCTGCACAATTTCATCTAGCTGGTCAAAGGGACTCCTGCCACCATCAAGCTGTCGGCCACCATGATTAGAAACCATAATCGCATCTGCCCCCAGGTCAACCGCCTTTATCGCATCACTGGAGCTCATAATCCCCTTCAAACAAAATTTCCCCCTCCAATCCTGCCTTAAATTCGCCACATCGTCCCAGTTCAGATCCTGATCCAACATTGAAGAGAAATATTCGCCGACCGAGATGGCAGTACTTGTACCTTCATCTACGTGGTTTTGGAGTTGTGGTAACGAAAATTTCTCACGAAAAAAATAATTGAGGGCCCATGCTGGCTTCATCATAAATTCAAAAATACTATTGAGATTGAGGGTCGGCGGAGATGTAAAACCCGTCCGAATGTCTCTCTCCCTGTTTCCACCTGTGATCGTATCTACAGTGAGTGCTAATATATCAAAATTCGCTTCTCTCGCTTTTTCAAGCATAAAAGCATTCAGGGCGCGATCTTTGTGGAAATACAGCTGAAAGAGCTTAGGACTATGGATTAAATCGTCGATCTCCTTTAAAGACACGGTTCCCAAAGAGGATACTCCAAAAAGGGTCCCATATTTCTGTGCAGCAAGCGCTACCGCGCGCTCGCCCTCATAATGAAAAAGTCTCTGCAGTGCCGTAGGAGAACAAAAAATAGGCATTTTAAGTCGGCACCCCAGGACCTCAACCGACATATCAATTTCCGCCACACCCGACAAAACATTTGGAACCAAGTCACAATCGTCAAAGGAAGATGTATTTCGTTTATATGTAATCTCGTCATCTGCCGCCCCGTCAATATAATGAAAAACAGGGCCCGGCAACCTTCTCTTTGCTAGTTTTCTTAACTCAGAAAAGTTATAACAATGATCTAGTGACTTATACATCCAATTACCCAACAAAACTCATTCCCGATGTTTGGAATAAAATGAAATTTTGTAAGCATGATATCCCTCCCAGAACAACTTAACAGCAGCAAGATTACTGAAAAGGTATAAAATGAAACCATTCCTCTCCCCTCTCTATGCACCACATCATTGAAAGACCACCTACAGCGTAAACAGCGGCGGTACGCCAAGGCTCATGATGCAGCCCAATATTTGTTTTTGCGATTTTCCAAATTGAAAGCGCAAAGACTACAAAAATTATTTGTCCTAACTCTATACCTACATTGAATGAGAGCAGAGAGAAAAAAATGTTTTCTTGGGGAAGTCCTATCTCCAAAAGTGCGCCCGCAAACCCCATTCCATGGAGCAAGCCAAACGCTCCAGCGAGCCACCATGGATTTTGCCACAGAGTGCCTCCGCCATCTCGCCGAGCAAGCTCTATCGCGAGTAAAAACAAGCTGAACGCTATTAAAAACTCGACCAAAGCGACCGGATAGTCAAAGAAACCCAAAGCTACAAAAGACAACGTTACACTGTGTCCAAAGGTGAAAGCGGTGATCGTCCCAATTAGCCTAGCCTTTGTAGTGAGCAGAAGGAGTAAACCAAAGACAAATAATAAATGATCCGGACCAGTCAAAATGTGCTCTACACCCAATGAGAGATAATCAACCGAAACACTGAACACCTCAGACTTCAATGGGACCACAAAACTCGCCCGCTCTGATGACAGCACTTGTTGGTAGCTTCGTCCATCGCGCAAATTGACGAGTGCTACGGCCGACACTTGATTTTCAGTTAAACCACTTATACCAATTCTCTGACCCGACAATGACAAGTTTTCAACCCCACAGTCCAAATCCCAAATTATGACTGTAGCAGTACCTTCGACCTGAGGTGAAGATTGGCGCTTGACATTACAAGTTTCTGGCCAATAGGGTCGTAGCATAGTTGAGCTGATACTCTCTATTGGTGTTTTCCACATTACATTTAGCAGTTGTCTTCCCCCAGCAGAGGGCAATTCAATAATTTTCAAAAGTGATGGCGCGAATTTATGTGCCGTCGCGATTGAGCTACCCAATATGGTCAAACAACATGTTAAGAGTAACATGGATCTTTTCATAATCTTATTTCATAATCCTTTCGCATTTCCCTTACAGCCGCCTTAAGCGCGGCCTCACGAGCATCTCGCCTTAAATCATACAAGAGGGAATCTCTTACCTCATCCAACTCTGCATCACGAGCATCCTCAAAAGCATGCAACCAGACGAAATGTAGACCGTAGGTCGAACTCAAAGGTGGCAACCAACTCCCTTCAACAGGCTCACTGGCAATGAGTTGAGACACAAATTCAGATCCAAAATACTTCTTAAGTTGGGCTGGAGTTTGACTAAAAAAACGATATCCCGATAAAAATGGAAAACTATATTCTCTCGCAGAAGAGGGTGATAAGTCGGTGAGATCCACTTCTTCTTGAAAACGTTGAGCCTCCGCTGGATAGTCTCGTGGGAAGTAAAGGTGTTCAATACTGTACAACGGTGGATTTTTTAGCTCGAGCCTTCTTGTGTTAAACTCGTTAAGTAGATTTTCATCCGATATTCTTGATGGGGGATTGGCTGAGAGTAGAAGTCTTTCCATAAGCTGAATTAATCTACGTTTGATGAGCTCATCGTTAAGATACAGCCTCAGGTCCATTGCCTTGCCTATGGTTTCTACATCAGAGAGCCCCTCATAAAGCCCGAGGAATCGCATGTTTTGTAAAAGCCGTTGATGCACTACTGGATCATTATCAAAAAGTTCAAGGGCGATTGCTCGGGCAAATAGCATTTCGCGATCTAGCTCTGCCCTGATGCCGAGAATTTGCTGTTCGGCGGTCGGCAGTCTTCCAGTATTAAAAATCCATTTTTTCTTAAGCAAGCCTATCCGCTCTTGTGTGAGAGGGCCAAGAATCGGCTTCGGTTGGGGGAGAAAAATATTTTGCAACTGGAATAAAATAAGACCAATCACCACAAAATGGAGAGCTGGTCTATAGAAAAGTCCTTTATATTCGCTCATTAATTTAGCTTGACATGACGAGATATGGTAGCAACAGAATTTCTTGCTCCACACACCATATTTACAATCAGCAAAATCTCTTCGAAAACTCCACTTATTCGGTTCAAAATTAAGCTATGCTGATCCATAAAAATAAGCAAACACACAATCATGTTAGTCTGCGGATTTACTGATTAGACCGCTTCTTATGAAAGACATCACTAAAGCATTTGGCGGAGATGTCACACGTCTCCTCTTTAAATCAAAAAACGCACCATTGCTTACCACGGCTACGGCCTCTGAAGAGTCAGCACTAAAAAATTTTATCGTTCTTTGGAACTTTCTCATATCTGGAGAGGATGGGAGTATGTCCATATGGAGTTCAACATTCTCTCCTACAAAAATTTCTCGCTTAAATTGAATTTCAGTGTTAAAAATTATAGGCGCAACGTTAACCTCAAAAAAGAGTTTCAATATCCCATGTCCATTTAATGTCTCTTGAAAGCAGTCTATCGCGATCGAATAGAATGCATCCTCCGACACGTGCTGATTAAAATCAATGTGGGCCTCTGTGATTAGCTTTTTCTTCACTAACATCTAATCTATAACCCTCTTTGTCAGCATAGGTAAAACTATTTTTAACCCCAATTACATGCTTTTATGAAATTATTTCCCAAATATATGGTAAACGATTCAAAACACCCTCTAGTCTTAGTAATGTGGATTCTGCACCGTTGGTAAGGGGAGCTAAAATCTTCAGTAAAACCTTTCTGCCGGCTAACTTATCCTCAGTAACCCACACCTTAAATTGTAAACCGGGACAAATATTTTTTACGGCCTGAGTATAACCAAGAGATATGGCGTCATTACGGAGGACTGGTTTGAAAATTTTTCCGACGGCGGTAACAACTATTTCCGAGCGTATTATTACCTCAACTGGCGCAGCGGCACGCTCAGAGACATTCTTTCTCGCATACCTAAGAAGCTCCTCCTCAGAAACATCACTACCCTCAACGAGTTTGACATATGCTACTGGCAATTCACCAGCATAGGCGTCTGGTTTTCCAACCGCCGCTGCAATTTCTACACTCGGATGAGACGCTAAAGCGTCTTCAGTTATTAGGGGATCGATATTATGTCCTCCACGAATAATCGTATCTTTAGCGCGACCTGCCAACCAAAGATAACCATCTTCATCAAATCGTGCCAAATCACCGCTGTTGAACCAGCCAGTTTCGGGCCAAGCTCCCAAGTTGTTATCTGGCAATTTATATCCGGGAGTTACGTTCGGACCAGAATGCAGTAAAACACCGATTTCATTAGTATCGCATTCTCTTAATATTTGACCCTCATCGTCGATAATTACAACTCGAACCTGATGATATGGAACCCTAAGCCCTATGGATCCGACAAGCCGCTGCCCATAATAATAGTGTCCTACTGCGCCGGCGGTAGTCTCAGTCATTCCATACCCTTCCATAATGTCCACCCCGGTGCGAGAATGAAACTCATTTATCAAACTGGACGGAGCAGGCGCAGCACCACAGCCACAGTTTATCAGACTTGAAAGGTCATATGAATCACTCGATTGCTCCAGTAGTGCTGCATAAATTGTGGGCACCGCCGCAAACATTGTGACACCATACCGCTCCACTAAGCCCCAGAAATCCGCCATCATTGACTTATTTCTGAATCCTTGCGGACCTGCCAAAATCAACTCTCCTCCATTCACTATACAATTTAGGGCAGATACACATACTGCGTTTACGTGGAAGAGGGGAAGTCCGCATAGCACCTTCATTCGAGATTTAACGACTGGATCTTTGCTGGGATCTGGCCCCAGCAAAGTCATTTGGCCGATATTCACCATCTCCCCATAATGAGTATGTTGGGCAAGTTTCGGCATACCTGTCGTTCCTCCGGTATGAAATAATGCCGCAACATCGGTTGGATTAATGCTGCGTTCAAATACAAGTTGATCCGATCGCTGCGAAACCATTCCAACAGACCAATCCAGGATATCCTCTTGCTCTTCAAAAACTGTATTTAATCCAGCTACTTGTGACGAGACCGAAAGTTCAGAAACGACAACAATCGTGCGAATAGACAGACTAGCTGAGCGAACCTTGAGGGCCTTTTGATAGAGCTCTTGACCACCATGTTCGCGAGGGCCGAGCGTTACAAGAATTTTTGCATTTGCTTGATCAGATATCGACGTAATCTGATCGATATCCAGAAATGGATTTATAGGAGTAGCAACTGCTGCGATCTGGCTTCCCCAAAGAGCAAATAACATTTGAGGTACATTGGGCAACAAAATGGCTACAGAGTGCTCTTGACTTACCCCCAAAGAATGAAATAAGTTGGCTGTTCGGACTACTTCAGCACAGTATTCCGAATAAGTCCAACACAACGAATCATCTTTCAGTAAGCCATTTGGAAGGTATCGTACAGCGACCTCATCAGGTGCAATTTCGCTTACAAGCGAAAGCGCCTCCGAAGGTGATTGACATGGGAAACGATCTTTATAACCGATCCTTTCGATCGCTTCAATATCACTGATGTCACGAATGTAATCAGGATCAGATGCAAATCGACGAACAAAATTTTCCAGCACTTTTGCCCAAACTTTCAAATTATGATTATCTCCGCATTGTTAGTCAATTCACTCTTAATTGAAAATATGCATACCCAAAATTAGTATCAAACTTAAGGTTTAGTTAGTCTACCGACAATTTTTTATTAGTAGATAGCGACTTGTTATGAATACCACCAAGATGACAATTGTAAAATAAAGTTACAATGATAATGATAGCTTATGTTCCAATATCACATTGTAAATGGACAAATTTATGGACTTCTCTGATACTAAAGTTTAACTAAAAGCTATGGTTTTTTCTTTTCAAAGAGATTACACAAACTGAAACTAAATGTAACTAATTTTTGTCAAAAAAATATGGCTCCCAAAGCAACGCAGCTCCTACAATCCATAGAAGTTATAGTAGGCGAAAATGGTATCTTCGAGGACGATGCGAGAGGCGTTGGTGCTATTGTGCGCCCCGCATCCCCAGATCAGGTCTCTAGGGTCTTAAAATTGTGCAATGATGCCGGACAAAGTATCGTGCCCATTGGCGGGAACAGCACCATGGTTCAGGGTACTCATCGGGGCCGAGGAGAACTAGCTTTATCACTCGAGCGCATGAGTATGATTGAAGAGATTGATACCGAATCTCGCACAATGACTGTTCAAGCAGGTGCAAAACTGCAAGATGTGCAAGAGGCTGCAGAAAAAAACGGTTTTTTTTACCCCTTGGATATCGGAGCGCGAGGTAGTGCGACTGTCGGAGGAAACATAGCTACAAATGCCGGTGGTAATAGGGTGATCCGATATGGCATGACCAGGGAACAGATTGTGGCTCTAGAAGTAGTCCTCGCCGACGGAACCATTATCCCCATGCAAGGAAAAGCGTTAAAAAACAACACCGGATATGATCTTAAACACCTTTTTATATCCTCAGAGGGTACATTAGGAATTGTTACGAGGGCAATTTTACGTTTGCGAACCCTTCCAACAAGTCAGTGCTGCGGATGGGTATCGGTACCGAGTTTTGAGGCGCTAACCAAACTGTTAACTTTTGTCGAGGGCTCCTCGCAGGGTATGCTCTCGTCATTCGAGGTTCTCTGGGCTGAATATTATGAGTTCATCACTGGCCCCTCCTGTCCCCACTCGCCTCCGATTCCTTACGGTGATCCATATACGGTTCTCATTGAAACACAGGGCATGGATCAGAAGGAGAATATCTCAAGCTTCGAAGTGATGCTTAGCGAAGCTTTTTCTGAGGGTTTGATTAGTGATGCGGTTATAGCAAAAAATATGGCCGAACGTGACAGATTATGGGCAATACGCGACGATGTAAACCAAGCCATTCAACTCGCGCCTATTTGGGCGTTCGACGTATCACTGGCAATCAATGATATGGAAGCTTACGTTGATGAGGTAAAAACTGCTTTAAATGAGCGCTGGTCAAAAAATAGTTTATTTACTTATGGGCATTTAGGAGATGGGAACCTCCATCTTTTACCAGCTGTCGGAGATGGCTCAAATGAAACGAGAATAGCGATAGAAAGAATTATTTACGAGGGTATTCGAAAGAGAAACGGTTCAATATCAGCGGAGCATGGAATTGGCCACCACAAAACTGCTTGGTTAAGTTACACAAGAACGCCTGTTGAAATAGCTCTAATGAGAAAAATAAAGCAAACATTGGACCCCGGCGACATACTGAATCCCGGAAAAATTTTTGGAGAGGACCCGTGTACTATTTTGACAGAATGAAAAATACACCAGAACAAATCGCCGCGCTGAAAGTCGAAGATGATGGGAAACCGGTGCACATGTTAAACTTGTTGAGCTTCAGAGAAAAAGCGGAATATGAGGATGGCCGAAAAACTTCACTGACCGGATATGAGGCATACGGACTATACGGAGAGGTTGTATCGAAGTTAATCACCGAACGTGGAGGACATATACTGTTCACAGCTGCGGTGGCTGGGATGGTTGTCGGAGAAGTCGAGGATGTCTGGGATGCTGTGGCGATTGCCGAATATCCATCATTCGATACTTTCCTGAATATGATCTCCTCTCAAGAGTGGTTAGAAGCTGAAGTGCATCGAACAGCCGGACTAAAAGGACAGCTAAATATTGCAACCAAGAGATCCTAAATTTAACATCTAAGGACCGAATAAATGCTAAAACTTCACTTCGCACCACACTCAAGAGCGGGACGAGTCGTCTGGCTGCTGGAGGAATTAGAAATCCCTTATGAGATAAACAAAATGAATTTCCATCCTAGTGACTTAAAATCAGATGAGCATAGGTCTCGACACCCTTTAGGACGAGTGCCAGTGCTGGACGATGACGACGTTCGCCTTTTTGAATCTGGAGCTATTATCGAGTATATTCTTGAACGCCATAAAAATGGAGGGCTTAAACCGCCTCCCTCGAGTGAAAAATTCCCCCAATATCTGCAATGGTTCCATTACTGTGAGGGTATGGTAATGCCTCCTGCAAACATCATAGTAGTAAATACAATTTTACTCCCCCCAGAGCGGAGAGATAAAAATGCTCTCGCACAAGCTCAACGACTTATCAAAAAAGCACTTGCACCAATTAATCAAGTACTCTCTAATAAAAGCTACCTTATCGGGGATTTTTCTGCCGCAGATGTTATGCTGGGGCATGCCTGTTACATGAGTAACCATTTAGGCTGTGTCAAAGAAGATATGCCAAATCTAAAAGCGTATGTTAATCGAATAGGGGAACGTCCGGCATTCAAAACAGCCATTAATATGGTATAAAGAGTATACATAAAAGTCTTGATACAACCAAAATCAAAACTGAGCAAATTACTATGATCGATACCTACAAACCTTCTTTGGTCTGGCAATGGGACAAACCAAGTGGTGGAAAGTTTGCCTCAATTAATCGTCCAGTATCCGGCTCAACACATGAGAGGGAGCTCCCGATTGGCGATCATCCCCACCAGCTATATTCAGTGGCGACACCAAATGGAGTGAAGGTAACAATAATGTTCGAGGAGTTACTCTCGCTAGGTTATGAGGAAGCCGAATATGATGCGTGGTTGATAAAGATTGGAGATGGTGACCAATTTTCTAGCGGGTTTGTTAAAGCAAACCCCAACTCGAAAATTCCTGCATTATTGGATTACAGCGCAGCTGAGCCAATCAGAATCTTTGAATCAGGTGCAATCTTACTCTACCTTGCCGAAAAATTTTCCGCTTTCATTCCATCGATCCCCAGCGAGCGCGCCGAATGTTTGTCTTGGCTCTTTTGGCAGATGGCCAGCACTCCTTACCTTGGAGGTGGTTTTGGACATTTTTACGCCTACGCACCTGAAAAATATGAGTACCCGATTAACCGATATGCCATGGAAGTAAAACGACAGCTAGATGTTTTAGACAAGGCACTCTCAAAAAGTGAGTACCTCGCGGGAAATGAATATTCCATTGCAGATATGGCCACTCAGCCATGGTATGGAACTTTAGTATCTGGGAAACTTTACAATGCGCAACAATTTTTGGAAGTCGATCAATACACGCATGTAAAACGCTGGTCAAACTCGATACAAAAAAGAAGCGCGGTTCAGCGCGGTATCAGGGTAAATCGCGTCTGGGGTAACAAATCGAAGCAAGTTTCAGAACGTCACCAAAAATCTGACCTAGATTAAAATTTGCCTTACTGAAATCCTACATATTTCACGAAATCAGCATTGTCGGCACGCCTTGACTTTACATCATTAGCAACAAAATCATAATCGGGATAACCCATCGCAATAGTGATCATTATTACTTCATCGTCGGGAATATTTGCATGCTCTCTAACGACATCTGGCTGCTGAATTCCCTGTCCATTGATTATGCACCCCACGCCTAACTCCCATGCTGCCAGCACGATACCGTAGGCAAGCGATCCGCACGCAAAGTGCGTCATAGCAGCTGGTTCAAGATATTTATCGTAGGTGAGCACGACCGAAACAGGAGCATCGAATTGCCTAAAACCTCTCAACCCCCATTCCATACGTTTTTCCTTGTCCTCCCTCGCAATGCCCATTGCCTCAAAAAGCTGGACTGCTACATCGATCTGATTTCGCCGATGAACACCCTGATATTCTTCTATGTAAGCAAATTCACGCTTGGGCGGTACCCCAGCCAGTATTTGCTTTGTATTACCCTCACGGATCCTATTAAGCGGTTCTCCCGACACCACGTGGGCCTTCCAAGTCTGTGAATTGAACGACGACGGGGCCCATTTCGCAGTTTCTATGATCTCATCAACTATATGCATTGGTAAGGGGTCTTTTTTGAACCCTCTTATACTTTTGCGCTCCCGTGCGAATTCTGAAAATTTCATCATGCTCTCCTTTTTGGGTATTGCAAATCATATCACCTATGCTTCCTTTGGATTAAGGGATTATCAAAAAAATGTTTCTTGCATGTCAAAGCAAATACTGTCGTTCTCTTCTAAAATTTTCGCCTCATGAGATGTCTTTGGGAGCTCTCGTTTTATAAAATAGCTAGCTGTTTGTAATTTTCCATGATAAAAATTGGCATCTATTTCAGAACACTCATCAACATCACAACTAAGTTTTTTTGCCGCTACTACGGCTTGTCGAAACCAAATCCAAGCCACAACCAGATGACCAAACATATCGAGGTAAAGCGAAGCATTTGACAAACCTCGGTCGGGATCTGCGGTGATCCTCTCAAGAAGACTTGCAGTCACATGTTCCACACGTTCAAGTGCCTCGTTAATTGGCGAAATAAGATGCTCAACGCTTCGAATGTCAGCTCCATCAACCAGTGAAGCGCGAATCTCGGACATTAAAAGTTGAAAGTTATCCCCTCGACGGGCGAAAACTTTCCGTCCCAACAGATCAATGCCATGTATCCCATCAGTGCCCTCATGAATTGGGTTTAGCCGCTGATCCCTGTAAAGCTGCTCAACAGGATAATCACGTATGTATCCAGAACCACCCAGAACCTGGATAGCTAGATCGTTACTAACACAGCCATACCTTGCCGGAAAACTCTTGACCACTGGCGTGAGTAGATCAAGAAGCGAATGCGCACGCTCCTTGTCTGACGCATGCGGCAAAGTTTGTGAATCCTCGAATAGTGAAGCAGCATACAACGTCAATGCCATGCTACCCTCTGCGATCGCCTTTTGCGCTACGAGCATTCTCCGAACATCCGCATGCTGGATAATTTTTACCTGTGGCGTCAAAGGGTTTTTGTTAGAGGGTAAGCGACCTTGAGGCCTCTCGCGTGCGTATTGGAGTGAATGTTGATACCCTCGGTATGCAATAGCAGCTGCACCTAGACCGACGCCCACACGCAATTCATTCATCATCTGGAACATATATCTGAGTCCCTGATGTGGTTCACCTACCAGATAACCTACTGCTCCCTCTCTCTCCCCAAAATGTAAAACAGTAGAGGTCGCAGTTCGATTACCCATCTTATGAAGCAAACCTGCAAGAGCAACATCGTTACGCCGTCCGAGGCTTCCGTCCTCATTGATCAGCACTTTTGGAACAATAAAAAGAGAAATTCCTCTCACTCCCGGGGGTGCACCCTCTATCTTTGCTAAGACCATGTGAATTATGTTTTCAGTCAGATTATGATCGCCGTTCGTGATATAGATCTTTTGTCCTCGAATACGATAACTTCCGTCACTCTGAAGCTTTGCTGAAGTCGTAATATCCGCCAACGCAGAGCCTTGAGCTGGCTCTGACAAAGCCATAGTGCCGGCAAATCTCCCATCCATCATGGGATGCAGGAAGTGTTCTTTTTGTCTTTTACTGCCAAAATTTCGCACTAGGTTTCCCGCGGATGCGGTAACAATATAATAGCCGGAACTTGCGCAATTTGCGGCTTGAATATATGCACCTGCTGCTTTGCAAATTATCTCCGGTAGCTGCAATCCGCCCTCACTGGCATCATGGTGTGCTGCCATTAATCCAAATTCAGCTGCCACATTCCAAGCTACTTGGGTCTCAGGTATCATTGTCACACTTACACCATCAAATGTAGGCTCATTATCATCACCTTTGGCGTAGTGGTTCGCGAAATATTTCTTTGCAATATCCTGAGCTCCATTTAAGGTAGCATCAAATATCTCCTTAGAGTGGTCCGCATATCTCGGCCTTTCCAGTAAAGCCTCAGTATCAAGAAACTCATAAAGATAAAAATCAATATCTCTAGGATTCAGGTAGTTACCGTTCACCATTCAAACAATTCCTCTATAATGTATAATTTCAAGTGGTCCACACACCAAATATTAAGCGCGATTTTAATACAAGGGTCTAACAATTTTTCACTATCAACTGATAACCTGAATCTATACTCTGATAAACATCACGCCCTTTACAATAATAAAGTTCAAAACAATTCAGACCACTACTGCCATGACCTCAACAAGGGTATGTTTGGGCGGAATAATTCAAAATTTACTCGTTAAAATACCTCTACTTGCATTCTTTGCGTAAATGAGAATAATTACCGTTCTCAACCAGTTGGTAAAGCGCACCATGAAAAGTATTTGGATTTTTCTATCGTTTTTATGCACTATGAATTCAGCATATGGTATGGGTTACAATTCCGACACCTTTGACGAGGAACTAAACATTTACTCAGCTAGAAAAGAGGCTCTCATAAAACCTCTTTTGGATCAATTCAGTAAAAAAACGGGAACCAAAATAAATCTTATCACCGGCACGGGAGATTCTCTTATCGCTCGCCTCAAAAGCGAAGGGATTTACTCGCCTGCTGATCTTTTGTTGACCGTAGATGCCGGACGCCTTTATAGAGCACAGCGCGCTGGACTTTTTCAGCCAATGATTTCAAAAGCTCTGAGTGAAAATATCCCTCCGCATTTGCGAAGTATAGACGATCAATGGTTCGGACTAAGTATTCGTGCTCGCGTAATTGTATACTCTCGAGAACGAGTCACTCCAGATCAATTAGCTACTTACGAAGCCCTAGCAGACCCAAGGTGGCGTAAAAAGATTTGCGTCCGTTCATCAAGTAATATTTACAACCAATCATTGGTAGCTGGCATGTTAACGTCTAAAGGAATTGAATTCACTTCAGCTTGGCTTGAAGGTTTAGTAAAAAACTTTGCCCGCAATCCATCGGGTGGTGATAGAGATCAAATTAAAGCCGTAGCAGCAGGCGAGTGTGACATCGCTCTCGTGAACAGTTATTACTTGGCAGGTATGCTTAGCTCCGGAGATCCCGTCGAGGCGACAGCAGCATCAAAGGTGGCTCTATTTTGGCCAGATCAAAACCAGCAAGGGACGCATATTAATATTACAGGAGTAGGGATCACCAAATCGTCCTCTAACCCAGGCCTTGCAACTAACCTCATCGTTTTTTTAACAAGTGACGAAAGTCAAAAGTGGTATGCTCAAGTCAATAATGAATTTCCCCTTCGTGAGGACATAGAGTTAAATGATATCCTGAAGTCTTGGGGCGCTTACAAAGCCAGCCAAGTAAACGTTTCTGAACTCGGGCGCCAAAATGTGGCCGCTATCAAGGCAATGGATCGAGCTGGTTGGAAATAACACCTACTACCGTCTCTGCGGCCCATAGATCTCACTGGCTGACCTTGCGTAACATGGCCACCTGCCTTACTGCGATATTAGCAATGCCACTATTTCTAATAATGGCGAGCTTACTACAACCTTTCAGTGACACATGGCAGCACCTAAGTGACACTCTATTAACAGAGTATGTTATTAACACATCGTTGCTAGTTTTTGGAGTCGGGATCGGGACCTTGTTGTTGGGGGTAAGTTCCGCATGGCTTAGTGCATTATGTGAGTTCCCAGGTCGAAAGTTGTTAAGTTGGGCTCTACTGCTTCCAATGGCTATGCCGGCTTACATAATAGCTTATACCTATTCCGGCATTTTTGATTCCTTTGGAATACTGCAGATTTTGATTCGATCTACATTTGGGTGGGAATATGGAGATTATTATTTTCCCCAAATTCGGTCGCTAGGGGGCGCTATTTGCATGTTAACACTGGTTCTTTACCCGTATGTTTACCTTTTGGCACGAGTAGCATTCTCAGGCCAATCGCTCACCACCTTTGAATCCAGTCGAAATTTAGGTCGCGGCCCATGGAATTCATTTTTTTGCGTTTCTCTCCCTCTCGCTCGACCTGCAATTATTGCCGGACTCAGCCTTGCCCTAATGGAAACGCTAGCAGACTATGGAGCAGTGTCATACTTTGGAGTTAATACGTTCACTACAGGAATATTCAGGACTTGGCAGGGTTTGGGAGAGCTTCTCACTGCTGCCCAATTATGTGCATTCCTACTCGTTTTTGTTCTCTCTTTGATACTTTTTGAGAGGGAATCGAGGAAAAGGTTGAGATATTATCAGAATTTTGCGCATGCAAAAACTAAATTAATCCCATTAAAAAAGTGGCACGCGGCCAGCGTAATAATTCTCCTCAGTTTTCCAATAATCATGGGATTTCTTCTTCCTGCAACACAACTTACATTGTGGGCAATAAATTATTGGCAAAAAGTTGAAAAAGTGGATTTCTTTCATCTTCTTTTAAACAGTATTACACTCGCTATAGCTGCATCTGTTATTTGCCTCGTTTTTGCATTATTTCTGTCATTCATCAAACGTCGTTTTGGGGGACATCGAGAACTAGTACAAACAGAAGTAGTTAAACTCGGATATGCTGTCCCTGGCACAGTGATCGCCGTGGGTATCATGTTACCAGCGGGCTGGTTAGACCAGAAAATTAATGAACTCAGTGTCTTATGGATCGATGACACTTTGGGACTAATTTTTAGTGGCACGCTAGGAATACTTCTGTTTGCATATCTTGCACGCTTCCTCTCCATATCTTTACAAGCCATAGAGTCTGGGATGTCCACCATAAAACCACATCTTGATGAATCTGCACTCTCATTAGGGGCCTCCCCTTCGCATCTGTTATCCCGCATCCATTTGCCTATCCTGCGACCGAGTTTGTTTACGGCACTACTTCTGGTCTTTGTGGAGGTTTTAAAAGAACTGCCAATAACATTAATTTTGCGACCATTTAATTTCAATACACTTGCCATACGCACATATGAACTTGCCTCAGAGGAGCAATTAATGGATGCAGCACTTCCTGCATTATCGATTGTCGCCATAGGTCTAGTGCCTGTATTATTAATTACTCGCATTATCATTCAGGATAAAAACTAGGATGAATGAGCAATTGTCTCTTAATCGAGTAAGTATCAAATATCCCAATACTGCAGCAGTTACTAATGTATCTTTTGCCCTACCGCGGGGCGAAATCGGCTGTTTACTGGGGCCCTCAGGTTGTGGGAAAACAAGTTTACTTCGTGCAATTGCGGGTTTTGAACCGATCCTCGATGGTCAAATAAAATTGAAAGGCAACATTATAAGTTCACCAAGCTTCAGGCAGCCGCCTGAGCAGCGCTCCGTTGGAATGGTCTTTCAGGATTTTGCCTTATTCCCTCATCTAACTGTCCAACAAAACATTGGTTTTGGTATCACACAGGCAACTAAAGAGCAAACAGCTATTAGAATTAAAGAAATGCTTGATCTGATTTCACTCCAATCACTTGCGCAGCGGTATCCTCATGAACTCTCTGGTGGTCAACAGCAGCGAGTAGCTCTAGCAAGAGCCCTTGCACCAGATCCAGAGATCCTTTTGCTCGATGAACCGTTCTCAAATCTTGATAGTGTCCGTCGAGGTCAGCTTGCGGCTGAGGTTCGCTCTTTGTTAAAAAGACGAAGAATCACCGCACTAATGGTGACCCATGATCAGGATGAGGCCTTTGCGATGTCTGATCAGATCGTATTACTCGATCAGGGATCCGTTGCGCAAATAGGTTCGCCTAAAGATTTATATCACTACCCAGTATCAATCTTTGCCGCAGATTTCATTGGAGCGGGTAAACTTATAAATCTTGAAGTTGATGCAGCTGGCAACTTACTGAATGGTTGGGGTAAATTATCAAATAAACAATGGTCGGAAAAAAGTGGGGGTCGCATTAAGTTGCTAATCCGACCAGATCTAGTGATATTTGATAAAGAGAAGGGCCATCCGCTATTCATTGTGGAGAAGCTCTTTCAGGGAGCCAATTACCTTTATCATCTTGCCATGGCGGACGGGCAAATACTGTCATGCCTAGCACCAAATGATATTGACCATGCGATCGGGGACGAACTACCGGTAAGGTTCAAACTAGATCAGGCTGTAGTCTTCAAGACAGAAGGCACGTGACGCGTTGAAACGGTCTCCGATAAGCCCGCAAACAAGGGCGGCTTTATATCAGTCCGAATAAGCATAAACCACATGGATACTTTTTAATTACAAATCTTATTGCTTTTGCTTTTGGTGTATGCCCTCAACCCATTTACCCTCAATCGACGACTGATTCTTGAATACATATCTGCCTTCACCATGCCTCTTACCATGAGCGAATTGACCTTCATAGTACTCTCCATTTTTACAAAGATACTTGCCAAATCCACTCATCTGGTTGTGGATCCATCCACCCTGGTAAGAATCACCATTGACAAACGATGACCTACCCTCCCCATGACGTTTACCATTGACAAAGTCTCCTTCATATGTGGCACCGTTAATATAAGAGGATTTACCTTTCCCAGTACGTTTGCCCGCTAACCAATCACCCTCATAAACAGAGCCGTCCGGATATTTATAGTTGCCGACGCCATGACGCTTGTCGTTATTCCAACCACCACTGTAAAGTGCTCCACTAGGGTGCCTATAAGTGCCCTCTCCATCGCGTTTTCCATGAACCCAGTTACCCTCATAAACCGCTCCCGCAGACCATTTAAACGTCCCCTTGCCATGATAAAAACCGTTTAACATTTCTCCATCATAAGAGTTCCCATTATGAAATGACATGCGTTGGTTAACAGAGTTTTCCGCTTTAATTTGCTCACTCAACTTACTCTTCGCTGCAGCAAGGGCGGCAAGCTCATCTGCGTCACTTTTAAGATTACTCTCAAAGGTAATGTGGACAGGTGAGGCTAGGTTCCGGTGATCACTCATAAAACTAACCTTTCAACCAAAAACTTTTTTCCTCAAACGAATTAAACATTAATAATTTGTCTATTCTTCAGGTACGACGCCCTGTTTTTCATAATCTCATCGCGCCTTGCCGATATGGTGCTTTTATTTTCCGAAAGAGCCTCAGCATTTTCAATTGAAGCCTCCAATATATCCATAATTCGTTCGGACTGGTCATGTGATTCAGACGCAATCTCCTCTATCAGCGTCTCATTTTCAGATTTTAATGCAGCATTGTCCTCGGCAGTGGCCTCTAATCCTGCTGATGTTCCCTCCAATAATTGAGAATTAATTGCAATTTGGCTCGAGTTGAATGCAACAATTTTTTCATTTGCCTCCATTATTTTATTGTTGATCTTTATTAGGCTGGCGTTTATTTTTGCCATTTCTTCGCTAATGCTCAAAACTGCGGTGTTGAGTGAGCTACGATTCTGTAAAAAAGTTAATTCTGCATTACTTATTTTCGTCCGAATACTCTCGGCCTCCATATCGTTTTTAGTAACAAATGACTCCAAGATAGCCTTCCGATTTGCAAAAATTTCTTCAGTATTGTGGTTTGCTAACTGCCGATTCCCCATGAAAGCCGCAGCATAGTTACTCAAGATCATCATACGATTTTCTTCAATCATGGCGCGCGATTGGTACAGTGATGCTTTATTACTTAAAACGACGGTTCTGATGTCGCTAATATTTCTCTGTTCCTCTGATAGCGACTTTGTCTTCATACCAATACTTTTCATCTTTACCCCTCACATAATTTAATCACAACATCAGATACAGAGCAGCTTTTTCCTTCCTGCAGAAAAATAATGGCTGCTAATATAGCAAAAAAGATTTCATCATAATTGTAAAATTATTATATCGATACAGGCACAATGGATCAAAGAAATAACAGATCATCATGAACAGGCTAACTGCAAATAACTAAAGCTGTCCCTTAAGGAGCAAAGCTTCCATAAGATTACTACTCTTAAATTTTTACTAAATCAATTATGATGGAAGCTTAATTGCACCAAAATCACGTTTATTCCTCAATAAACCGGATCCAGTTAATATTCCAACCACCGCTTACTGCGTTTAGTCTGAGCACATTTTGGCCGGCGGCCAGCCTTATCTTACTGGTTTGAGTTACCCAATCCTGCCAGCCACCCGTATCGATTACGGTTTGTGAGTCTATGTTTTGATCATTCAAATGCACCACAAAACCGTCACTACCACCAAAACTCGCCAACCGATACTCAATTGTATAGTTACCCTCCTCAACAACATCAATTCTGTATTCCACCCAATCACCTGGATCCATATATCCAACATTAGATCCCCCTAGGGTATCAGAGGTACTTTCAACTTGAACGCCGTACATATCTGAGTAGTTCTCCGCCTCAATGAGACCCGGTGCAGAAAAAGATACGGTGGCTTGTGAATCTATCACACCATCCGTGACTAACTCACCTAGTACATCTATGTCGCTGTATGTCAGCCCGAAACCTAAAGGAAACAGGGGGTCATAGTCGGAATCATAACGGTTTAGGACTGTCTGATCCGCTCGTTTTGGCCATGAGAAAGAAAGCCTCCCGCTAAAATCATACTTTGTGGTGAGATCAGATCCCTTAAAAATTACATCTGCAATCCCGGCACCTTCTGTCCCGGGCAACCAGGCCGCGACAAATGCATCTGAGGCGTTGAGTTCAGCATTAACCCACATAGGACGTCCTGACAGGAAAATAGATACAACCGAGATCCCTTGCTGCCTCAAACCTTGTAGCATGGCAAGATCTACCTTAACTCCCGCCTGGTACTCCAGAGTTGATAAGTCTCCAGCTCCTTCCGCATAAGGTGACTCTCCAAAAACAGCGATAGCGAACTCTGGAACATCACCAAGATAGCTCCCATCATTACTGAACTCAACCAAGCCACCAGCCGCCTCCACGGCTCGTTTGATACCTTGATAAATAGAAGTTCCCGCGGGGAAATCGTCATTACTGTTACCCGTGCCCTGCCACGTTAGCGTCCATCCTCCAGTCTGCTGGGCAATATTGTCTGCTCCCGAGCCAGTCACCAACACACGCGAATTTGGATTTAATGGTAACAACCCATTTCTATTTTTCAGCAAAACGATCGATTCCCGAACCGCCTGTCTAGCAATTTGCCGATGGTATTCACTTCCCAGAATATTACCGGCATTTGTATGAGCACGCTCACTGGGTCTCAGGGAATCCAGTAATCCAGCGCGCGTTTTTACCCTTAAGATTCGAGTAACCGCATCATCTACTCTGGCAGTAGGAATATCGCCGGAGATAACTTGATCCAGAGTGTTTTGTATGAAAGCTTTCCAAGAATAAGGAACCATTACCATATCGATACCCGCATTTATAGCAGCCGCGCACTGTACATCACTGCAACCTGGAACCTGTCCGTGGCCGTTCCAATCTCCAATGACAAAACCATCAAAACCCATCTGTTCTTTTAAAACGGTCGTCAACAGATATTTGCTCCCGTGAACCTTGTTTCCCTGCCAACTATTGAAAGATGCCATAACTGTTTGCACGCCGGCCTGAAGGGATGAGAAATAACCCGCTCCGTGAATATCCCTTAAGTCCTTTTCAGAAATATCTGTATTACCCTGATCAATACCATTCGTTGTTCCACCATCTCCAATAAAATGCTTAGCGGTTGCCACAATCCGACCAGAATTAAACAAGTCACCAGTTCCGCCCTCGCCTTGCAAACCCTCGACCATCGCATAAGAATATGCTCGAACTATCTCTGGATCCTCGGAATATCCTTCATAACTTCGCCCCCAGCGGTCATCTCGTATGACCGCAACAACAGGTGCAAACGTCCAATCTATGCCAGTAGAAGCGACCTCCAAAGCGGTGATCTCACCAATTTCCTTAACGAGCTCAGCATTATTCATCGCGCCAAGACCAATATTATGCGGAAATATGGTGGCACCCATCACATTGTTGTGTCCGTGGACTGCGTCGGTGCCCCAAATAATTGGTATACCAACTCCACCATCTCGAACATCCGTACTCGCGTCAAAGTAACGATCAGCAAGTGCCACCCACTCTGAGACTGCCGATGCTTTTCCGTTTGGATGGCTACCACCGCCGTTTAGCACTGAACCAATGTCATAAAGTCTAATATCCTCCGGTGTCACCGCACCAATCTCCGCTTGTACCATTTGACCTACCTTCTCCTCCAAAGTCATTTGAGCCAAAATGTTACTTATACGAGCCTCAACGTCTCGTTTTACTTTGCTCTCTGCAAAGGACCAGGTAGTGACGGATAAATTTCCTAAATCACCACTATTTTCTGAAGTAATTCCATCAATATTTGCACCAGATACAATGCTCACATCTTTAATGATCACTGACTTATCACGTTCTGTTATCTTCATTAAAATAGAACTATATGTTTGATCTGCTGGTCGCGGAGGGATCAAGATTGAATAGTTTTTTTCACTGTTGCCATTCACTGTGATTATTTCAGTATCAAACTGTGGTTCCACATTCGGCCAAACCGACCGCTCAAAGGTAAACTTTATCCCAATCTCTGCATCACCTGTTGGAATCATCGCCGTGAGGTTTATACTTCCCCCTTGCGCAAAGCTAATTGGCATTAGCGATCCATTTATGTTCTCAAATCCAGCCCAATCTTGGGCTCCGGTTGGCCAAGTGAATGTGTTTCCATTTTTGGTCGCACCATCAAATGGATTCCACACCGCTACCGATTGGCCTACAACTGATTCATCCACGTCCTCTATGATTATAGTGAATGTCTGGTTTGTTGAATTCGCTCCATCTGACGCAGAAACGGTGACAGAATATCTATCATTAACCTCGTAATCTGGTGCCGTCAAAAACGACAAAATTCCCTCTTTAGTAATTGTCATATTGGAATTAACCACAGAAAATGTGATAGAAGAGCTATCAGGGTCAATAACATCCAATGTACCAATTAGTGTCTGATTTTCTCGCACGTTGAATATCGCCGGAGAAATAAAAGAAGGAGGCACATCATCCACATCTGATACCGAAACAATCACACTTCTTGTCGTGGACTCTGTTCCATCACTAACACTCACCTGAATCTCATAGTCGTTCATTGCATCTGCATCTGATGGGGCCTCATAGTCTGGTGCGGTGTTGAAAGTGATCAATCCAGAATCATTGTCGATCGAAAAAAGGGCTGCATCCTGCCCACCGGAGATACTCAGCGTTAAGGTGTCACCAGAATCAGCATCAGAAACCACAGCTGTCAACACACTAATTTGATTCTCTTGGACGGTAACTGTGGAGGATATGTTAATTTCTGGGGCGAGATTGGCGGGCTCCGAAATAACTTGTGATGGGGCACTGGGGGGCTGGCTATTATTGCCGCCGCCTGATCCCCCTCCGCATGCAGATACAAAAAGGCAATACATCCCTAGTACAGTAATTCTCAATGCCTGATTTTTCATAATCCCTCAGTATTTACATCACCTCTAAAAAGCAGACAAAACGATAAATGTTCCCTACATCTTGGGATAAAAAGTCTAATTTTCTTTTTTCGCAAGAGATTTTACATCAATCTCCACCTACTGATCACTTTAGACGTGACAGTTGCAACCAATTTATCACAACATGGCGCTGCCAAAAGAAAAATCAGATATCCCAAAAATCAAGAGTGGACCCAAAGTACAAAGAGCAATGGACAACGCCAGTCTAACGTTTCAATCGACGAGACATGCGATAAGTTGACTACCTGTATCGCATCTATCCCGTTCGTCAATTTTAAAGGTTTATACCTTGGTAACTAAGAGAGCTATGTCAGCTCTAAATTTATGCGAAAATAGTACTCCGCCTCGTATGTATCTGCTGAAGTCTTGTAAAGCAACCTCACCGGTTTTTTAAGACCAATAGTTTGAGGACCCGAGTCCTGAATGGGTCTGATTTAAAAACAGAATCTTGTTACGTTAAATTTCAAGCGAATGATCTATCGCACACTAAATATTCACAGTGAACAGAGTTATTACTCCGAACCACAAATCAATGATGCGGCCCTGGCCCGGTTACACCTCCATCTGAAAATTTGTTGTATAAAACGAAGAAACTTAAAAACCAGGTCTCCCTGAGGCTCTTATGGATCGATTAGTGGTTTAAAAAAACGATTGATGACACGGTATATTCTTATTTACTGGCAAGGAGGAGTAAAAACAACTAGTTCCAAGTTACCTTGGCCGTAAATTCTTTTAGCGAGAGCTCACCATCACCATCAACATCGCGCTTCCTGATGCGCCCTTTAGTTTGGCTCTCTGGAGTCCCCCACTTTTCCTCCCATCTGCCACCATTGTTCTTGTTAGTGGTGATCATTTCTAACATTTCATCTGCAGACAGTGTCTCGCTTTTATCCTGATCCCATTTCTCAAACTGTTTCTCTTTCCATGTCTTATCGGCTGATCGCTGAATCTTGTGATCTGACGAGAGTGATGAATCTGGATACAAAAATACACTTGCAGTAAGAACGATGAACGTTCGACTTACCTTTTTGAAGATCCTCATAATTTACTCCCCAAACATGTCATTGGTTTCACGAAAAAAAGTTGATGTCAAAACCATACTTGTATTTTAGTAATCCACTCTGACCTAAACTTAACTCATCCCTCGTAGATTAAAAGCAGCTGAATTAACTTATTTCTCCACATAACGCTACCATAATCACCTGTGTCTAGCTTGGAGCTATTACTGGCTCCTCAGCAAATTGTTCCCCTTAAAAAAAACCCCGAGGAAGATTTTTACTTCCTCGGGATATATTC
>CACETF010000013.1 GCA_902562425.1 Porticoccaceae bacterium
TAACTCATTTTATTGTGGGCATGCCAGGGGAAAATTTCCCCCGCTGATTAAAAAGATAGCGACAAAAAATGACGTTAAGGTGACTGATTTATGACTAAAAGATTACAATTTGCACCGATCAAAAGGTTTAGGGACAAAGGGGAAGCTTGGGAAATCAAGGATGGACTGGGTCGGGCAAATGTGTGGCTAACCTCGTAGCTCGCTGTGCCTAATATCCTGTCCCTTGACAACAAACACAATTTGTTCACAGAGATTCTTAGCATGATCACCGATCCGTTCCAGCGACCGAACTACCCAGAGAATGTTGATCACCCGGCTGATACTTCGCGGGTCCTCCATCATGTATGTCACTAGTTCACGCAGTGCGGTCTTGTATTCAAGATCAATCTGATGATCGTCCTTGAGTGTTTTCAATGCAGCTTCGACATCGAAACGTGCAAAAGCATCGAGGGCGTTTGCGAGGATGTTGGACACACCCTTACCAAGGTGCCGGACCTCGGTATAGCCTTTCGAGGGAACGTCCTGCTCGGCAAGGATAATCGCGTGACTTGCTATTTTCTTGGCTTCGTCGCCAATCCTCTCCAGATCATTTACTGCCTTGCTGACCATCATGACGAGCCGCAGATCGGTCGCGGCCGGTTGCCTACGAGCGATAATCAGCATGCAAGCCTCATCGATATCCAGCTCCATCTCGTCTACATGACTCTCCCTCTCGATCACACGCTCGGCCAGGGCGCTATCAACCCCTGCCACCGAGGTAATTGCATCTTTGAGCTGCTGCTCGACCTTACCCCCCATCTCCATCAGCATCGTCCGAATGTCCTCTAGCTCGCCATCAAACTGCTTCACGATATGATTTTCAAAAGACATGTTTGCCATATGCTAAAAATTCCTTCTAGCCAAAGCGGCCAGTGATATAGGACTCCGTCAACGAGTGCTCTGGGTTTGTGAAGACCTGCTCGGTAGGATTGACCTCAATTAGCCGACCCAGATGAAAATACGCGGTTCGCTGGGATACCCTCGCCGCCTGTTGCATGTTGTGGGTCACAATGGCGATAGTGAAATTGTGGCTAAGCTCCTCAATCAGCTCCTCAATGCGAGCAGTTGCAATCGGATCTAGTGCAGAGCAAGGCTCGTCCATGAGGATGACCTCCGGACTTACAGCGATCGCCCGCGCGATGCATAAACGTTGTTGCTGACCGCCTGATAGCCCAGTCCCAGCTTGAAACAGTCGATCCTTCACCTCATCCCAGAGCCCAGCCCTCCGGAGACTTTTCTCTACCATCTCGTCAAGATCCGCACGCGTCTCAGCCAACCCATGTATCTTGGGTCCGTAGGCGACATTGTCATAGATAGATTTAGGAAAAGGATTAGGTTTTTGGAATACCATCCCAACGCGAGCCCGCAATTCAACCACATCAAGTTTTGGTGAGTACAAATCTTCACCATCGATTCGAATATCTCCTTCGATCTTGCAACCATCGATCGTGTCGTTCATGCGGTTAAGTGATCTCAGAAAGGTAGACTTTCCGCAGCCGGAGGGGCCGATCATTGCTATAACCTGGTTTTTTCCAATATCTACATTGACATCATGTATCGCCTGCTTGTCACCGTAAAAAATATTCACGCCCCTCGCCGTGATCTTGGCCGCCTGTATTTCGACGCTACCCACGGTGACGTGACCCTTGGTCAACCCGATATCAGACATATCTCCATCGCGAGTATCTCGGAAATCTGATTCAGACGGCGTACCAACACCAAAGGTCGCAGATGTATTCATGGTTATTCCTCCCTCACCAACGCCGTTCAAGTCGTTTACGCAGCCATACGGCGCTGATGTTCATCGTAACAAGAAATCCGAGTAAAACCATAATCGCTGCTGAAGTCTTTTCAATAAATGCGCGCTCAGGACTGTCTGCCCACAGGAAGATCTGTACAGGAAGGACAGTTGCAGGATCCATAAAACCGGCCGGAATATCCACAATAAACGCCACCATGCCAATCATCAAGAGGGGTGCAGTCTCACCTAGCGCCCGCGCCATACCAATAATAGCTCCGGTCAACATGCCCGGCAAAGCAAGTGGCAAGACGTGGTGAAGCACCATCTGGTTTCGCGACGCACCCATACCTAGAGCGGCCTCTCTGATTGAGGGTGGAACTGACTTGATAGCCGCCCGGCTCGTGATAATGATAGTAGGCAATGTCATAACCGCGAGGACCAAACCGCCCACCACAGGGATTGATCGTGGAATTTGGAAGAGATTGATAAAAATGGCAAGCCCCAGAAGACCAAAAATTATTGAAGGTACTGCCGCAAGGTTATTGATGTTGACCTCAATAAAATCAGTTACCTTATTCTTTGGGGCAAATTCTTCGAGATATACAGCAGCGGCAATACCGACCGGAAATGACAAGACCAAGGTCAGCATTAGCGTCAAAAAAGATCCAATAACAGCACCCCATATCCCCGCCTGCTCTGGCTCTCGAGAATCACCTCGAGTCAAAAAGTTTGCGTTGAAATGCAACTGCATACGCTCCGTATTGATCAGCGTATCCAAAACACGAATCTGCCCATCCGTAAGCCGAGCCGTATAGGCATTGCCGTCCAACCAGCTTTTGTAATACGAGTCGATATCGTCATCTGCAAGAATCCACAATGTCTCTTTAGAACCTAGCAGACCCGGATTAGCCAGAAGACGGTCCTTTATGTCATAACCTGCCGCACTACTTACAAGCGCATATAGCTTACGTCTTTCACCACGTTTTCGTATGTCGGGGAAATCTCTACGTAGCGCCTGTTTGTAAAGTGCCTCCCAATCTCCCGAATTTACCTGTCGCTGATCAGCTAAATTTTCAATTCCCAGGAGGTCTTTTTCATAAGTCACATCAAGTGCAATGTAAGTCGCCGAAAAGGCGCCTGTGCCCTTTATAAAAATATCTACAAAGACCAGAAGGACTGCGGCAAGGCCCAGTGAAACAGCCAGCATGCCGCACCCCCTGAACGCCCGCTCGGCACGATAGCGCCCGACAAGCGAGCGCTGAATCTTCTCTAGATAGATTGGTTCCTTACTCATACTGCTCCCTGAACCGTTTTACTACCTTCAAGGCGATGATGTTTAGGATCAAGGTAATTAGGAAAAGTACGAGACCCAATGCAAAAGCGGCTAATGTTTTAGGGCTATCAAACTCCTGATCTCCCGTCAGCAGGGTGACAATCTGTACGGTAACTGTGGTCACTGAATCAAGAGGGTTAAAGGTCATATTTGCCGCGAGACCTGACGCCATGACAACAATCATCGTCTCGCCGATAGCTCTGGAAATGGCCAGCATGATTCCTGCAACGATACCCGGTAAAGCTGCCGGAATCACGACGCGTATGACAGTCTCAGAATGAGTTGCTCCCATCGCCAGAGAGCCATCACGCAAGGACTGGGGTACCGCGGTGATGACGTCATCTGACAAAGAAGAAATAAATGGAATGATCATTACTCCCATTACGAGCCCTGCCGCTAGGGCACTTTCAGAGGAAACGGAAAAGCCATATCCCTGACCAAGGTCTCGCAAAAAAGGCGCTACAGTAAGTGCAGCGAAAAAACCATAAACCACCGTCGGGATCCCCGCCAAAACCTCAAGGGCCGGCTTCGCATAGGCGCGAACCGATTTATGGGCGTACTCCCCCAAAAAAATTGCCGACATGAGGCCAATCGGGACGGCGACTACCATTGCCACAGCAGATACCAGCAATGTTCCAACGAACAAAGGCACGGCACCAAAGCTGCCAGATGATCCAACCTGATCATCCCTAATCGCTGTCTGGGGGCTCCACTCAAGACCGAAAATGAAATCAACAACCGGTACGGATTGGAAAAACTGCAGCGACTCGAAAAGGACGGAGAAAATAATACCAAAGGTTGTAAATACAGCCACACACGCACAAAAAAAGAGAGCATACTTTATTGAGGCTTCAACCCTAGGGCGTGATTGAAGCTCTGGGGTGATTCTTGACCGAGCCCAGATCAAACCTACTAATGAAACGCATGACGCTAACGCCGTAACACTCCAGCGAGAGATCTGAGTCAGCCTATTGAGCTCCTCAGCGGCCGCAACCAAAATCGCCGGTTGATTTGCCTTAGGCAAGACGCCCTGCGCAATATTAGCAATCTTATTTGCCAGCAACTCGCGGCCTCCAGGATCACCAAGAAACTGACCCGCCGGCAGAGAATCGAGTACCATAGCGGAAATTACATGTCCTGAAAAAATAATCCAAAGAATCAGCAGGAGCACGGCAGGAAGGCCGCAGCAAAGCGCAGTGTAATGACCATGGTAATCAGGCAACGAGTGGAGTTGACGAGAACCTCCAGCCAATTTTGCTATGTGGTTAGCCCTACCGCGACCAACATAAAACGCCGCCGCAGCGAACGCCAGCAAAAGAAGTAACAGATTATTTGCGTGCATAAGTCAAAGCTAAACCTTCGTAGTCTGCGCGAGTGTAATTGCTCAATAGCGCGCTACTGTGACAAACCGCGTCGATTATTTCAATGGTTCATCGCCATTCATCGTCACTAGCCCCCGAATTTTTTTCGCCTGGCTTCGACGCATGTCATTTGGCAACGGGATCATCCCTTTTTCCGCTAGGTACCCCTCTCCACCCCATGCCCTCTCACTGGTGAATTCATAAAGAAAATCTTCAATTCCTGGCACCACGCCAATGTGTGCCTTTTTCGCATAAAAGTATAGTGGGCGAGATATAGAATAGGATCTATCCGCAATAGAGTCGAATTCTGGTGCAATAGATTCTATCTGAGAGCCCTGAACCGTATCAGCATTCTGATCTAAGAAGCTAAATCCAAAGATTCCTAGTGCCCTCGGATTCGCCTGCAGCTTCTGGACGATTAAGTTATCATTCTCTCCCGCCTCAATGTACTGCCCGTCCTCACGGATCGTGTGGCAGACAGTCTTGAACCTATCTTTGTCGGTCTTTTGGAGGCCCGCTATCCATGAGATCTGTTTGCAGCCACCTTCCATCGCCAACTCCACAAAAGCATCGCGGGTACCTGATGTCGGTGGTGGTCCCAAAACCTCAATCTTTGTCGCCGGCAACCCCTCATTTACCTGCTTCCAGGTCCTGTAAGGATTTTTAATCAATTGACCGGCAACTTCCCCGGGAACGTGCGCTGCCAACGCCAAAAATATGTCCTTGCGGGTGAGGTTCATAGGTTTGGTGGCTATTGAATTCGCCAAGACTATACCATCATATCCAATGTGAACTTCAATTATCTCCTTCACTCCATTTTTTTGACATTGGTCGAACTCGGATTTTTTCATGCGGCGTGATGAGTTCGTTATGTCTGGGAAATTCGTCCCGATGCCCGAGCAAAACAACTTCATCCCACCGCCAGAGCCTGTCGATTCAACTTTTGGAGTCGGCTTCTCATTACTGCGGCCATACCGCTCAGCCACCACAGTTGAAAACGGATATACCGTCGATGAACCTACAATAGCGATCGTCTCTCTTGCCGAGACGAGACTCGCGGCCGCCAGCAAGAAAAGGTTCACAACGATAATTTTAGTGATCTTACAGTGCGACATTAACAACTCCCCCGAATAATTTATGTTTAAATTAACTTGCAAAGGTATATCGATGAGAAAAACAACCATATGAAAATTATGTGACAAAATGATGACAAACTTTGAGAGATGTCATCAATTTGTAATAAATATGACATACATTTGTCACTAAATTTTCACAAAAGTCGATCACTCAAAAACCTTACTCACCTATAAAAAAGGAAACTGGCATGAAATTTTGGTCAATATTCCCCTTAGGTACTATAGCGATTTCAATCTCTCTGCTTCCAATATCTCTCGCCCGGGCCGAGGAGAAGCTTTACGGAAAACTTAACCTTTCTTTGGTAAACACTAGCGTCAACGAGTCGGATGAATGGAAACTTAACAGCAACGCCTCGCATATCGGATTTACCGGAAAACGGTCGCTTTCAGATAAGCTCCTTATTCATTATTCGGCAGAATTCGAGATATATGCCGATGACGGCAATAAAACTACAAAAAATACGATCTGCTCTCAAAGCGTCAACGGCGATGAGAGCTGTCTGGTAGGGAGCGATAAAACCACATTTTCGCAGCGAAATATCACTATTGGCATAAGTAATAATCTCGGAAAGCTCTGGGCAGGTAAACGGGATACACCGACCAAGGTTGCCCAGAATAAGATAGACCTCTTCAATGATCTTGAAGGAGATATCAAGAATACCTTCGAAGGAGAAAATCGCGTATCTAATATGATCGGTATTACCACCTCTCGGCTCAACGGTTTGGAGGCAACCTTGGTTGTGGTGCCCGGTGAGGGAAATGATACCAACGGTGACGGCATTGATGATGGCGGCCTCGCAGACGGTGTCGGCTACTCCTTAAATTACACTGGGGATAATATTTACCTTGCAATCGCCGGTGACAAAGATATCGACAATCAGGATCTTTTGCGCCTTGTGGCTCGCTACCGCATAGATGCGCTGACACTAGGATTTATGCATCAAAAAAATAAGGACAACGGCGGTACCCTCGATGAGAAGGGTTCCTTCTTGAGTACATCCTTTAAAATCGGAAACACAGTTCTGAAGGCGCAGTATGGCCGTGTGACAGGGAACGACGCTAAAGAAGAGGAAACAGTATCAATGGGCGCCGACTACAAAATCACCAAAGACACAAAGTTTTACGGTTTCTACACTGAAAATCGAGACTTTGATGGGAGCAATGACAAACAGCAGGCCATCGGTATCGGTATCGAGCAAAAATTTTGACGGAGGTGTGAAGTGTCTTGGGGCCTCACGTTACCAATGAAGCAGACCAAAACAGGTAAAACATATTATTACAAAAACCAGTTCATCTGCGGGTCGAGTTTCAAAAAGTTTTCTTGGGTGCAGCTGCAAAATCTCCGGCAACACAAACATCTAATCTCCTTTGTCAATGACCTTGATGCAAGTGCTGCTTTGGGAGCCTACACCGAAATTCGGCTCCCTCACCAGGAATACTATGTATGATCAGGCTACCTCCGTATCGATTTAAAGTATGCTTTACAATTGCTAACCCGAGGCCGGTCCCCCCGGAAATAGAGTGTCGACTGCTGTCTACTCGATAGAACCGCTCTGTGATGCGAGGAATTTCTGATAACTCCATACCGATGCCATCATCAATGACGACGATTTCCCAGTCCTCTTCCTCATCTCTGACTTGAATCTGAATATGAGCGCCCTCTGGATTGTGTTGAACAGCATTAATGACGATGTTACCGACCATGCTACGCATCTCCTTTTCATCGACATACAACATAATTTCATTGTCACAATCAATTTCGAAATGATGGCGACCCTCACTCAAAAGTTCCGCATCACCTACAACTGCAATGAGCACGGTGTGTAATTGTAATGGTTCCAAGTTTTTTGGTTGTGGCTCTGATTCGAGTTCTGATAACACCAACAAATCCTCTGCGAGGTTTTGCATTTTTTCTGCCTGCTCACTAATACTATCGAATGCAGTCGCTAAACCAGAGGGTACCTCAGATGCATCTTTTATCGTCTCTACGTAACCCTTGATAACTGTCAGCGGTGTCCTTAATTCATGAGAAACATTGGCCACAAATTCCCTCCTCAGCCTCTCTACGCTGGTTATCCGCGTAATATCTGTAACTATCAATACAACCTCACCCTTACCGAAATAAGAACCGGAAAACTCCAGTGTCCGGCCCTCATGTGTAGTTGAGGATAGCTCCAAGGGGTCGACGAATGAGGAGGAAATAAATTTTAGGAAATCAGGATCTCGAATCAAGTTAACAATCGCGTTCCCTCGGTCCTCTGGGCGTAACCCTAACATCTTTGTGGCTGCGCGGTTCCACCAATCGAGCGAATTATTCGCATCCAAAACCAGAAGGCCCTGATCGAGGACCTCAGTCATGCGCATGGTCCGGGTTATTGTGTTGCTCATCTTCTTCTTAGTACGGCGGTGACGACGCTTCTGTCGGTTAAGAGCGTCGCTAATCTCTCCCCACACACCGTCAGTGTCTGGCGGAGCCGATCGCATTCCGGAATCTACCCACCTGAATATCCGTCGCACGCTACGAACTGAGAGGAACAGATATGCCAGCAGACCGATCAAGACTCCCTCGAGAGCTGCCTGAAAACTTATTCCCAAAATTAGACCAATCGCGATGACTGCTAGGATACGCCGTAACTCGACAGAAAGTCCTGCTCGCACGAAATTCAATTCCTTGATGAACCCCCTAAACTACCGGATAGAAAACCGATATCCAGCTCCACGTACAGTCTGCACATACTGATCACATCCTGCAACCGCAATCGATTTACGCAGGCGCCTTATATGAACGTCGATTGTACGTTCATCCAAGTACACATTGGCACCCCAGACAAAGTCTAGAATCTGATCACGAGAGAAGACCCTATTCTGATGTTTAAGGAAAAAATGTAATAACCGATACTCAGTTGGACCCAGTGTTATTTCCTCGCCGGCGATGGTCACAAAATGACTAATCGGATCAAATCGTAGAGAACCTGCCTCGATAATCTCTTTTACCTCATCCTCCGAAATACGCCTGAGGACTGCCTTGATGCGGGCCACCAGCTCGCGCGGAGAAAAGGGCTTCGACACATAATCATCTGCTCCGGAATCAAGGCCAACGACCTTCCCCCCCTCTTCAGCCTTTGCCGTAAGCATAATTATCGGGACATTCTTAGTCAGTGGATCACGTTTAAGCCTCCGCAATAGCTCAAGGCCGGTGGTACCTGGCATCATCCAATCAAGCAACACGATATCAGGCCGCCGATCAATTATTGCAGCATGTGCCAGCCGAGCATTTTCTACTTCCAGAACAATAAAGGATGCTGCTTCCAGTACCATTGTCAACATATCCCTTATCGCAGGCTCGTCGTCAACCACTAGTACCGTCTTTTTAGGCATACTCGCGTCTTCAAATACAGATTTCATGTCTAAGTTACTACTATTACATTAAATTCTCGTGACAAATAAATGATAGATTGATGACAAAATTATGACATTTTTCTTATAAGGTATGTGCTTATACATTTCGTTTGGCTTGGTGCCCTCTCGTATGCTATCTAGGATTATTTTCCATTTTACAGCCTCAGTCATGCTTTGCAGCAGCATGTATATTTGTTTACATTAGCCAATCAGCCACTTTTGATTCAAGTGGGCAAGTCACACAAAAACCAACAACTGCATTTCGTTGCGAAAAAAATGATGGCTCGCAATTAAAGAAAAAGAAATAACGGGTCAAACTCAACATCCGTTTATCAACCTGATGCTACTCACTCGAATTCTTTTCAATCAGGAGCCTCTTTTCCAGGTGTGAAAGCTTCTTTAGCTGATATTCTCGACGACTTGCCGCACTGCGACATTGGTGCTGCTCCAAATATAAGACCTGCAGTGGCTCGCGCCCACGGAAGTACTTGGCACCGCCGCGGCCGGACTTGTGCTGTTTGAGACGACGTTGCAAATCCGTAGATATACCGGTGTAATAGCTACCATCTGATACCTCCAGAATATAAACAAACCAAGTCTCTGTATCTATAGCCAAGCCAACAACTCCACCTAGAAAGTTTCAATGAGTATAAAGGTTTAAAGCCTTGCTACAATGATAAGAAATTTTTAATACAAAGACACAATGAACGTAGACCTACACTCACATACCACAGCCTCCGACGGGGTCCTCAAGCCCCAGGAATTGGTGGATTTGGCATCGGAAAGAGGGATAGATCTGTTTGCAATCACGGACCACGATACCATGGATGCGTTTGATACCGAGCTTGTTTATCCATCGAACCTGCAACTTATTCAAGGTATTGAACTCTCTTGTAAGTGGGGTGGCAACACTGTCCATATGCTCGGCCTCAATGTTGATAGGAGCCATTATTCTTTGAAGGAGGGCATCCGCTCTCAAAAACAAATCCGTCGCGAGAGAGCCCACAAGATTGCCGAAAAACTGAAAATCCTTGGCTTCACCAATACTTTACAGGCTGCCCTCGATCTGTCAGACGGTGGTCAAATCGGCCGACCACACTTTGCCAAGCACCTTGTCAATATCGGAGCCGCAAGGTCCGAGCAGCAGGCATTCAAAAAAATTCTTGGCGAAGGAAAATCTGGATATGTACGAGCAGATTGGGCGGAACTGGGGGAAGCTATCGACTGGATCGATCACTCAGGAGGCACCTCAGTCCTTGCCCATCC
The DNA here is from genome assembly GCA_902562425.1 of Porticoccaceae bacterium. Lineage (GTDB taxonomy): Bacteria > Pseudomonadota > Gammaproteobacteria > Pseudomonadales > Porticoccaceae > TMED48. The sequence continues at coordinate 10,276 of CACETF010000013.1, forward strand.
CAATAAATACGGCTTCTCTAAAACAAAGCTTCTGGCCCTCTTAAGAGATTTCAAGAACCTTGGTGGTAAAGCAATCGAGGTGATCTCGGGACATCAACTACCTGATGAAACCTCCGGGCTTGCAACACTTTGTGATCAGTTCGGTTTTTTATCATCCTGTGGCTCCGATTTTCATAGGCCGGGTGAAAGTTGGGCGGCCCTTGGCAATGTACCCAAGTTGCCGGAACAATGTCGTCCTGTTTGGACTGATTGGATATAGTACGCCTTAACTGGCTTTCCTCTTGTTATTCAATAGATGTATACTAGGTTAACTTTGCATGTAGGCAGGTTGACATACTAATACGGCTAAGATTTCGTGAATTTTTTTATATTTGTGAGTGAGCAGTGGTTACTGTTCAGTATTCTAATAGCACTTATCTTCCTCTTGATTATCTATGAGAAAGACAAAGGTGGAAAGCAACTGGGTCCGCACGAACTTGTTTCGCTTATCAATTCAGAGGAAGCAGTGCTGATTGACCTGCGTCCACTTGACGAATTCCGGTCGGGGCATATCTCTGGAGCAATAAATATTCCGCACACCAAGCTAAATTCACGACACGTAGAACTCCAACAACACGTCGACAAAATTGTAGTTTTAGCAGATAAATATGGTCAGCATTCGGGCAGTTCCGGTAAGATGCTCTCTGACCTTGGGTATAATGTCCGACGGCTGAATGGTGGGATGGTGGAATGGCGAGACCAGAATATGCCCGTCGTGAAAGGTACATGAAGTGCGCTTGTTGAAATACCCGATCTACAAACAGAAACTTCATCGAAAGAATTGATCGCAAAACAAATAATAGAAAAAAGATTACACAAACTCTAAATTGGAGCGAAATTATGTCAGATCAAGAGGATAAGCAATCAGATGCGTCCGCACCCACAGAGTCTAAAGAGAACGCATCTCCGAGCTTTTCAGCGCAACGGATTTACCTGAAAGACCTCTCGTTTGAGACACCAAAGGGTGTTGAAGTTTTTCAGAAGCAATGGAAACCGAAGGTTAACCAAGATCTTAGCACCCACTCAGCTCAGTTAGACAAGACTTTGTTTGAGGTTTCTCTCCGGTTAACCATAACTGTAAAGCATGACGAAGAGACCCTTTACCTAATTGAAATAGACCAGGCAGGTATCTTCAAAATTGAAGGGTTAAACGACCAGCAGCTCGCTCAAGTGTTGAATACAACATGTCCAAGTATGCTTTTCCCTTACGCTCGTGAGGTAATAGATAACACTCTCACGAAGGGCTCCTTCCCACCTTTAATGATTCCTCCTGTCAACTTTGAGGCGTTATTTGCTTCCGCAGTTGCCGCAGCAAAAAATAAAGAACAATCTAGTCCTGGAGAATCCGTCGGCAAAGTTCGTCATTAAGGACTTTCTAAATCTGCCTTAGAATATTCTTGGAGCTTTCTCGTAAGCGTATTTCGTCCCCAACCTAACAAATCTGCTGCATGTCTTTTCCGACCTCCGGTATGTGACAAGGCAGTGTCTATCATCACCCTCTCCAAGTCCTGAATCGCGGAAACCATTATGCCGGTTGAGCCCGCCTGAAGTTGCCTCTCACCCCAAGAGCGAAGTAACTTTTGCCAGCTGTCCGCCTCCAAGTTGGTAGTGTCGGCATCTTTTGGTTGTAACTCTGGTGGCAAGTCAGACAATAACACCTCTCTACCCGCCGCCATTACGGTGAGCCACCTACATGCGTTCTCCAACTGTCGGACATTTCCGGGCCAAGGAAGGTTGCGGCAGGCTAAGCTAGCCTCCGCGGAGAGACTTTTCGCCTCGACGTTGAGCTCAATTGCGGCCTGAGAAAAAAAATGTTTCATTAACCTGGGGATGTCCTCTCTTCGCTCTGACAGTCGCGGCAAGTGAACCCGGATAACGTTGAGACGATGGAATAGGTCCTCACGAAAACGATTTTCCGAAACACGTTGATCCAGATCTTGATGAGTTGCGGCGATAATTCTCACGTCTACTCTAATTGGCGTATGCCCCCCCACCCGATAAAATTCTCCATCCGACAGAACTCGCAGCAACCTCGTTTGGGCCTCAGCCGGCATGTCACCAATCTCGTCCAGAAATAAAGTACCTCCGTTTGCTTGCTCGAAACGCCCCTCCCGTCTTTGACCAGCACCGGTAAATGCACCCTTTTCATGACCAAACAACTCGGATTCGATAAGTTCATTAGGTATTGCGGCCATATTTAAGGCAATGAAATTTCTTCCCTGTCTTGGACTGTGGTTGTGGAGGGCGCGCGCTACTAGTTCCTTACCAGTCCCAGATTCTCCGTTTATAAGTACGGTGATATTAGAGTTAGCAAGGCGGCCAATGGCGCGGAAGACCTCTTGCATTGCCGGGGCCTCTCCGATAATTTCTTGCGATGTGACCTGCTCCAACGACTCGCTTGCCGATTTCTTTTCGGAGGATATTGCGATACCTCTCTTGACAACTGCTACTAACTCTTCAATATCAAAGGGCTTAGGCAGGTACTCGAAAGCACCACCACGATAAGCGGAGACCGCACTGTCAAGGTCTGAATGAGCAGTGGTTATAATTATTGGCAGATCAGCATAGGAGCTCTTAATTCGCCGAAGCATTGCCAGTCCGTCTATGCCGGGCATCTTTATGTCGGAAACGATGGCATGCGGTTGGTCCGAAACCAATGCGCTCAGTACGTCTTCACCCTTTTCGAAGGACCGAACTCCAATACCCGCACGCGTCAGAGCCTTCTCCATGACCCACCTCAGCGATCGGTCGTCCTCCGCAATCCAAATTTTTGATGAACCATCCATTGTTACACCTTTAATGGTAAATAAATTGAAAATTTTGTCTCCCCAGGTACTGAGCTACACTCAATCATCCCACCATGCCGGTTGATGGCTGTCTGAGCAATCATCAACCCTAATCCGGCACCCTCCCCGGTCCCACTTACCATAGGGAGAAAGATTCGATCTTTGATAGCAGGGTCTATACCAGGGCCGTTATCAGTGATATCGATGCGACACACCAGCCTCTGATGGAGCCCACCGAGGGTGAAACTTTGCTGAACTCTTGTCTTAAAATAAATAATCGGTGTTAATTGCTGCGACCCTTGTAGGGCCCGCATCGCATTCCTAGAGATGTTTAAAATTGCCTGGATGATTTGCTCCGGATCGCCATGTGCGTCAGGAATACTTGGATCGTAATCACGAACCAATGAAATAGAGCCTCTTGTTTCTGCATCCATCAGGTTTACCACATGATCTAGGACTTCATGAATATTCATTGTCCTCATTTGGGGAAGCTGATTGGGTCCTAGAAGGCGGTCAACAAGGTTTCTAAGCCTGTCCACCTCCGTTACGATTATCTGACAGAATTCCAAAGTTTCTGGACTCATCTCGCAGTCACTTAACTCTTGATTTAAGAGCTGAGCAGCACCGCGAATACCACCCAAAGGATTTTTTATCTCATGAGCCAGTCCCCTTATTAGGCTCCGGGAACTATCTTGGAGAGAGCTCAGCGCTTCTTCGCGATTTATGCGAATAAACCTTTCAATGGCTTGCATCTCAATGATCAGATATGAGGAATTGTATGACTGAACCGGCGTGGCAGAATAGTCAATCAAATTACCTTTTGAATCATTAATGTGAACGGACTCATGTCTTTTGGTAAATGATTGATTAGAGTGGATGGCCTCTCTCATGACTCGCCGCGATTGCGCAGGTTCGGAGAAAAGATCGTAAATTTTGCTTCCGCGAAGCTTAGTAAATCCAATCTTAAGAATTGCTTCAGCCGCAGAGTTCACGTAGACGATAGACAAAGTGTCATCAGCCAGCACCACGGCAGTGTTTAAGCTACCCAATAACGACAGATAGTGTTTGTCTTCTATTCTATCCAACATCAATGGCTCTACCTGCAAGCTAATAAAAGCAAATTTAAAGGTGAGGAAATATCAGGGCCAAGGTGCCCTGAGGCCGGACGCAGGCACGATCCTCGATCATCGCAAAACTTCAGGCGCCACTATAACTCGTTCGCAATCTAAACGCACCTCAATGGTGCGTTTAGATTATCGACGTGCATGTAGGAAGCTTTCAGTAGTACCAAAAGTGCCCCCAAATTTTTCATGAAAACTCGGGCACCTCCCCTTTTTTATCCGGTTTCGCACCCGAAATTGCAATACTTCTTCTGTATTACAATGCTTCCTTCGTAGTTTTAATTATCGCTGCGGCAACTTTGTAAGGATCAGCGTTAGAGGCAGTTCGGCGATCCTCCAAACGACCTTTCCATCCATTCTCGACGGTGCCCACCGGAATCCTGATCGAAGCACCCCGATCCGATACTCCATAACTAAATTGGTCAAATGCCTGAGTTTCATGCTCACCCGTGAGTCTCTGGTCGTTATCAGCACCATAAACACTCATGTGTCGATCGATGTTGTTTCCAAAGTTGTCACAAATCTTGTTAAAAGTCGCCTCATCACCGCACTCTCTCATGACGCCGTTCGAGAAGTTTGCATGCATTCCCGAACCATTCCAATCCAATGCTCCAAATGGCTTTGGGTGGTAGTTGATAGAATAACCATATTTTTCGCCGGTTCGCTCTAACAGGTATCGGGCAACCCAGGTTTCATCTCCGGCTCGTTTCGCGCCTTTGGCAAAAACTTGAAACTCCCATTGTCCCGCCGCTACCTCAGCATTAATTCCTTCTACATTAATATCCGCCTCAAGACACAGATCTAGGTGCTCCTCAACACAGTCACGCCCATGAGCATTCGCTGCTCCCACTGAGCAATAGTAGGGACCCTGAGGACCCGGATAGCCGCCCGATGGGAATCCGGGTGGCAATTTCGTATCCACATCCCAAAGGAAGTATTCTTGTTCAAATCCGAACCAAAAATCATCATCATCATCATCAATCGTCGCCCGGCCATTGGAAGCGTGGGGCGTTCCATCCGCGTTCAAGACCTCCGTCATCACAAGGTAAGCGTTTGAACGATCAGGATCAGGAAAGATAGCAACAGGCTTTAGCAGACAATCTGAAGCGTCCCCTGGCGCCTGCTCGGTGGAGCTACCATCGAAGGACCACATCGGGCACTCTTCTAATGTGCCGCCAAAATTATTCCGGATCTGCGTCTTGCTCCGCAGACTCTGCGTAGGGGTATAACCATCTAACCAAATATATTCTAATTTTGCTTTCATCTTCGAGAAATCTCCCAGTTTAAAATTTATTTCAAATCGGCGTTTTGTTACGCCTCAAGCTTTCAGGCAGCTTAAACAGGAGCGTGACTCACTCCAGCGATACAAAAGCGCCGTTGATAATCGACGCAAATGCTGTGCCAAGATATCTTTTTAAGCTTTTGTAGACCAAACCATAGATCTGATACGGACTTCAATAGAAAATATTTGACCATTAGCGCAGAAATCATACGTTTTGCAACCGGCAATTGCTGTATACTGGTGCGGCAGAAACCCATATGCACGGTTGTGGTGCAATTGTAGATTAAAAGCGGTCGAATTTACATCAAACCTACTCTATCTCTGAAAAGACAGGATTCGTCCTAATTTATAGAATAAATTTATCAAAATATGTGGCGAATATTGATTTTTTTCGTATAATCGACCCGCCAACAGGCATGCAGTACCCCTCCCGATCCAAAGAAACTTCCCAGAGCTAAACGGCAACCAAAGATGTCAGCGAATATTATCAGGAACATAGCGATCATTGCCCACGTTGATCATGGTAAAACGACTTTAGTTGACAAACTGCTGCAACAAACAGGAACCCTAGACCGTAAAAGCATGGAAACCGAACGGATCATGGACTCCAACGTACAAGAAAGAGAGAGGGGAATAACAATCCTTGCTAAGAATACTGCGATAAACTGGAATCAATACCGTATAAATATTGTCGACACCCCTGGCCATGCTGATTTTGGAGGAGAAGTTGAGCGCGTCCTTACTATGGTAGATTCGGTATTGTTGCTGGTAGATGCGGTGGACGGCCCAATGCCACAAACCCGCTTTGTGACTAAGAAAGCTTTTGAAAAAAACCTCAATCCAATCTTGGTAATTAATAAGATAGACCGTCCGGGAGCCCGCCCTGACTGGGTGTTAGACCAGGTTTTTGATCTGTTTGACCGCTTGGGGGGAACAGATGCACAGCTGGATTTTCCGGTTATCTACGCTTCGGCTTTGCATGGGGTTGCTGGTCTCGAGCCAGACGATATAGCAGAAGATATGATGCCGCTGCTAAAGTTGATATCAGAGAAAGTAAGTGCCCCGAAAGTAGACATTTTAGGGCCTCTACAAATGCAGATTAGCGCTTTGGATTACAACAGTTATTTGGGTGTAATAGGAATTGGTCGAATAACTCGCGGTCTTATAAAGCCAAAAATGCAGGTTATTGTAATCGACCGTAAAGGCGAGCAAAGAAAAGCTCGAATAATCTCCGTTATGGGATATGTAGGCCTAGAGAGGATCGAGGTTGATGCAGGTCAAGCGGGAGACATCGTGTGTATTACGGGAATTGAGGGGTTAAACATCTCAGACACGATTTGTACCCACGAAAAAATTGAAGCGCTCCCACCCTTGTCTGTTGACGAACCTACTGTCCGTATGACCTTTCAAGTGAACGATTCCCCATTTGCGGGTCGAGAGGGAAAGTACATAACATCACGCAATATCAGAGAGCGACTTGAACAAGAGCTCATGCACAATGTGGCACTTAGAGTCGAGGAGGGAGAATCGTCCGACAAATTCATTGTCTCTGGCCGAGGTGAGTTACACCTATCAGTTCTGATTGAAAATATGCGTCGTGAAGGGTATGAGCTGGGCGTCTCAAGACCCGAAGTGATCCAAAAAGAAGAGGGTGGAAATACGCTTGAGCCCTTTGAGCTTATCGTCATCGATATAGAAAATCAGTATCAAGGCGCGGTCATGGAGGAAATGGGCGTCCGAAAGGCAAAGATCTCCAATATGGAACCGGATGGAAAAGGGCGAATTAGACTAGAATTTATTGCACCATCCAGAGGAATGATTGGCTTTAGGTCACAATTCCTCACAATGACAAGTGGTTCTGGCATTTTGACCAGTATATTTAATCACTATGGTATTGCAAAGAGCGGTATTCTGGGAGTGAGGAAGAATGGGGTCCTTGTCTCCAAAGTTGCCGGAAAGACCCTCACATATGCGCTTCACACACTGCAGGATAGGGGTCGCTTATTCATTGGTCATGGGTTGGAGGTTTATGAAGGTCAAATATTGGGCCTCCACACCCGTAGCAACGATCTGTCCGTAAACCCTGCAAAAGCAAAGCAGTTAAGCAACGTGCGTGCCGCTGGGACGGACGAAAACTTGATTCTCACCCCGCCAGTTAGACACACCCTAGAGCAAGCCCTCGAATTTATCGCCGAAGATGAACTTGTAGAAATCACGCCTCATTCAATACGATTACGAAAGAAGCTGCTCACTGAAAATGCTCGAAAACGAGCCTCAAAAAGCGTTTAGTCTAAGTCTCCTAAAAAGTCATCCGATATCCATAATAAAGGAAGTGAAATAGCGAATTACTGAGACATCTCTCTGGATACTTGCAAGGGTGTACACAAATAAAAAATATGTTTTTCAAATACCACCGGTAGCATAAAATGAAGATCAAAAGTAATATTATATAGATGATGAGTCGCAAAACTAACAATTCTCCTTGCCATGATTTAAACTTGTGATTGGACTGATTCAAAGAGTTACCTCGGCACAAGTAAATGTTAAAAAGGCTGTCGTAGCGGAAATTGACCACGGACTGGTTCTTTTTCTAGGTATTCAGAAAAAGGATACCGAAACCTCTGCTGATAAAATGCTAAAGCGCGTGCTTGGCCTCAGAGTTTTCGCCGATGAGAGCAGTCGGATGAATCTTTCCCTTCAAGATGTATCAGGAAACTTATTAATAATATCTCAATTTACTTTGGCAGCTGACACCCAAAAAGGTCTGAGACCAAGCTTCTCTGGCGCCGCACCACCCGACCACGCGAAATGGATTTATGAATACTTCGTCGAGCGAGCCCAATTCAGCTATAAAAATATTGCAGCCGGAATTTTCGGTGCCAATATGCAAGTTTCATTGTGTAATGACGGGCCGGTAACTTTTGCACTTGAGAGTTGACTGTAAACATCCTTATGATCTTAAGCGCTTAAGTATCCTGTCGTGGAAACCTTGAAATCCTGTATTGCTCATGATCACCATATGAGCGTCTGACTTCGCAGCCGAGATACAACTATCGATGAGATCCTCTAATACCCGAAAAACCTTGAAGTTGACATCTGCGAATGACATTATGTCGGAGGCATCCCACAAAACTTCCGGACCCAAGTACCAGAAAACTTGGTCCGAGTCCTCGAGCGACAAAGCCAAATTTTTTCCGTGAAAACCTCGGCGCATCGTCGCCGATCCAGGCTCTATGACAGTAATAATCTTTGCACCACCCACCCTTGCGCGAAGCCCGCCCAGAGTAGCCGCGATGGCGGTTGGATGGTGCGCAAAATCATCATAAAGAGTAAAATTTTCCTTTTGGAAAATAATCTGCATTCTCCTCATGACTCCAGAAAAATCACTCAAAGCGGCACAACTGTCCTCGATGCTAACCCCCACTTGGTGGGCAGCAATAATCGCAGACATCGCATTCCTTACATTATGCAAGCCAAATTGATCCCAATTTACACGGGCAGTATTAACTGGATTGAGGCCGTCAGAGTACTTAACCTCAAAAGAGGACATATCCTCCTTGATCAATCGATATTGCCAAGCGCAACCATCATCGGAATGCGATATTGTTCTGCTCCAACACCCTCTATCGATCAAAGCCTTTACGACTTTGTCGTCATCCGGGTAAATAATGTCAACATTACTGGGCAACGTACGAAGCAGGTGATGAAACTGAGTTTCTATAGCTCCCAAGTCTGAGAAAATATCAGCATGATCGAATTCAATGTTATTAATCACCAAAGTGTTACTCCGGTAGTGGATGAATTTCGATCGCTTATCAAAAAAAGCGCAATCATATTCATCCGCCTCGACTACAAAATACTGACCGCTCCCCATAGTGGCTGATATTTCTTTGTTTATGGGCACCCCGCCGATGAGATATCCTGGATCCAGCCCTGCCCAAGATAACATTCCAACGATCATACTAGCGGTTGTAGTCTTTCCATGTGTGCCTGCGACAGCAATCACGTGCCTATTTGCAAGAATGTTGGCACCGAGCCACTCTGGACCAGAGATATAATCTAACTGAAGATCGAGCATCGACTCCACGCATGGGTTGCCGCGGGATAGCGTATTGCCAACAACAACAAGATCCGGACGAGGTTGGAACTGATCAGGTTTATAGCCATCAACAAAAGGAATACCTGCCCTTTTTAACTGATCACTCATGGGCGGGTATACCTTAGCGTCACTACCTGTGACGTAATGACCCTGCTGCTTGGCCAGTTGTGCCAATGAGCCCATAAAAGTGCCGCATATACCGAGTATGTGTATGTGCATACTTGTTCCTTGTGTCATGCAACTCAACCAGAAGCTAGCTAATTATATAAAAAATAATTGCCATTCCAGAAGAATAAAGATCAGTAACTGACTTAACTACGTAATCTTTATGATATAGAATCCGCGGAAAGTGGCAATCACGTTAATGAACTTTCAGTCACCGAGTTTTAGGACTGAGCGAGAACATTCCATGCAGTTAAAAATCTTGCGCATCTACGAGGCGATCGTACTCCGCAAACCAACTCTGGCTCTCACCTGCATCTTTCTCTTGACTGGATTTATGGCGTTGGGATTGCAGAACTTCAAGTTGGATGCATCAGCAGAATCACTAACACTAGAAAACGATAATGACCTAACTTACTACCGCGATATGGTCGGGCGATATGGCAGTGACAACTACCTGATCGTGACCTACCAACCTAAGGCCGGCGACCTTTTCGATAATAAAAATATTGGCCACCTAAAAGCTTTGAGGGACGACTTAAGCTTGATCTCGGGGGTCACGGGCGTGGTATCCATTCTTGATCTCCCTCTGCTTTACAGCCCTAAGATTGAGTATACCGATTTCAGCGGAGAACTGCGAAACCTCCTCTCCGAGAATATCAACAAGACCCTTGCCGAAAGGGAGTTCCAAGACAGCCCAATATACAAAGATACCGTTATCAGTGAAGACGGCCAGACTACTGGAATGATTTTAAATCTCAAATATGATGAGACATTCCTCAACTTGGTAAGACAACGAGATACTCTAAGAACAAAACAAATTCAAGAACCTCTGACCACCTTGGAATACCAGGAGCTTAAACAAATCAGCGCAGATTTTTTGAAGCACCGCACCAATGAGGCGTTAAGAATAGAAATACTAATTGCTGAAATCAGAAGCGTCATCAGTGGGCATAAGAAGGAAGGGAGGATCTTCTTAGGTGGTCCTGACATGATAACAGCCGACATGATGCAATTCTTGAAGGAGGATCTGCTTATTTTTGGAATAGGTGTCTTGATATTCATGATTGTTACCCTGTGGCTAATTTTTCGTCAGATGCGCTGGGTTTTGTTACCACTAGCCTCTTGCACTACGTGCCTTGTTGCAATGCTGGGGTTTTTTAGCTGGATCGATTGGCGACTGACTATCATTTCGTCCAATTTCATCTCTTTACTTTTCATCATCACGCTAGCATTGTCCATCCACATAATTGTCCGTTATCAAGAGCTCTCCAGCCAACTTGTAAAGACAAACCAACTGAAACTCGTCAAGGCGACAGTGGCCTCAATGATAAAGCCATGTTTCTACACGGTTTTAACAACTGCAGTAGCATTTATGTCTCTCGTAGTGAGCAACATCCGGCCGGTGATTGATTTTGGGTGGATGATGACAATTGGAGTTGGCGTTTCTCTAGCTACTACTTTTATCGTTATCCCCGCGTGTATGATGTTGCTCCATCGTTCCCACCCTTCTCCCTATGAAGAAACCGTTTCCGTAACGCGCATCTTCGCGGTATCGACAGAAAAAAATGGCAGACTTATCGTGTCGATGTCGCTCTTTATGGGTTTAATGGCAGCGTGGGGTATAACACAACTTGAAGTAGAAAACCGGTTCATCGATTACTTCCATAGCGACACCGAGATCTATAAGGGAATGGAAACTATCGACACTTCGTTGGGAGGCACCACTCCCTTGGATATAGTATTACAAGCTCCTATGCAAATTGAAACTGAGAATTTGATCTCCCTCGATGATGCTGACGACTTTGATGATTACTTTGATGACGACTTTGATGATTACTTTGATGACGACTTTGATAGCCTAGAAAGTGCGACAGTGGAACAAAGTGCAGCTTCAGGATACTGGTTGTCCTCTGCCGGATTAGACGACTTAAGTAAACTTCATGCATTCCTCGAAACTCAACCAGAAATAGGTAAAGTGAACTCTCTGGCGCAACTTTACAAAGTTGCGAATGACTTGTCCGGAAAGAAATTAAATGATTTTGAACTGGCGGTCCTTAGGAAAAATTTACATTCAGAAATTTATGATCAACTTGTATCCCCCTACTACATAGAAGACTCAGATGAAACCAGAGTGCAACTGCGCGTGATGGAAACTAGCGAGCATCTGAACAGGGAAAACTTAATTAGGAAAATTAAGCGGTATCTCACTGAAGAACTACAATATAACGAGGAAGATATTCGTTTGAGCGGGCTACTCATTCTCTATAATAATATGCTGCAGAGTCTCTACACGTCCCAAGTTGTTACGCTGGGAGCCGTTTTTACCGGGATACTAATGATGTTCACAGTGCTCTTCAGATCTATTGTGATTTCAGTTATAGCTATTATTCCAAACCTCCTTGCAGCTATTATTGTGCTTGGAGGTATGGGAATAGCAGGGATACCGTTAGACATGATGACTATTACTATCGCAGCAATAACTGTAGGGATCGGGGTAGATCACTCTATTCACTACCTAACCCGTTTTGAAAAAGAGCACCGCCTTGATAGAGACTATGCACAAGCTATGTACCGAGCGCATTCCAGCACCGGAAGGGCTCTATTTTACACCGCCACAACTATTATTGCCGGCTTCTCTATCTTGTGTCTATCCAATTTTATTCCGTCAATTTACTTTGGCCTTCTAACTAGCCTCTCAATGATAGCCGCGCTCCTTGGATCAATGACCCTGCTCCCAAAATTAATTTTGTTAGTGCGACCATTCGATGTCAACAAGATGATCGAAATCACAAGCAAGCCGAACTAGTCAAGAGGTAACACAAGTCTTAGTATTGCAGCTATGCCAAAAAAAAAATTTTCCAAAATCAAAAGAAAAACAACCTTACTTCTTATTTTAGATGGCTTCGGCTATAACGAGGAAAAAAGGTTTAATGCAATTTCACAAGCCCATACGCCGACCTGGGACTCAATATGGGAGTCCTGCCCAAGGGGACTAATCGAAACCTCTGGTCCAGCAGTAGGGCTCCCAGAAGGACAAATGGGCAATTCAGAGGTTGGACACATAACGCTGGGCGCGGGAAGGGTCATTCATCAAAATTTCGCCAGAATTAACAGTAGCATACGTGACGGCTCTTTCTCTTCGAACAAAGCCTACTGTGAAGCGATCGACCGAGCTTTGGTTATTGGCGGTGCTGTTCATATTCTTGGTCTTTTATCCGATGGTGGCGTCCACTCCCACAGTGACCACATCAATGCTGTTATCAAACTAGCTGCCACTCGTGGTGCCAAGAAAATTTATCTCCATGCTTTTTTAGACGGACGCGATTGCCCTCCAAGAAGTGCAATACCCTACATTAAAAACACGCAAGCACTTTTTAAAACCTTAGGCGTCGGAAGTTTTGCGTCTTTAATCGGAAGATTTTACGCACTAGATAGGGATAACCGCTGGGATCGAATTGAAGCTGCTTATAAGTTAATTACAGAAGCGAAAGGGCTCTATGTCTCCAAAGATCCTTTAACTGCATTGGCCGAAGCATATTCCAGAGGAGAAAACGATGAATTCATTAGCGCAACATCAATACAGAGTAGCAACAAAAAAAAGGTAAAAATCAACGATGAGGACGCTGTAATATTCATGAATTTTCGTCCAGATCGGGCACGCGAACTTACTCGAGCGCTCGTGGGTGGAACAGACTTTGAGGGTTTTAAACGTTCAGTAGTAAAAGACATGTCAAATTTTGTAATGACAACCGAATACGAAGCAGGGCTTGATCAAGCTTGTGCCTTTCCGCCTCAAAAATTTAAAAATTCACTGGGACAGTACCTTTCAAAACGAAATAGGCGACAGCTCCGCATTGCTGAAACCGAGAAATATGCTCACGTAACATTTTTCTTTAACGGAGGACAAGAAGCACCCTTCGAGGGGGAAGAGCGCATTTTAAAAAAGTCACCAAACGTGAGCACTTATGATTTAAAACCAGAAATGAGTGCTCCTGAAATAACAGCTAGTCTCGTCGAGGCCATACAATCGCAACGCTTTGATGTGATAATTTGTAATTATGCAAATTGTGATATGGTTGGACACACGGGTGACTTTACTGCGGCAATAGAAGCTGTAGAGGCTATTGATGCTGCTCTCTCAAGTACGCTTTGCGCAATAAATGAAATCGGTGGAGAAGCGCTTGTGACTGCTGACCACGGTAATATTGAACAAATGTATGATCCGATAATTAAACAACCTCACACCCAGCATACTACATTGCCCGTGCCGATTGTTTATGTTGGTCCAAAGAACATACGCTTTCGCTCTGGCGGAAGTCTAGCTGATGTAGCTCCAACAATATTGGCTCTAATAAAAATGCGCAAACCGGAAGAAATGACCGGAATATCTCTTGTTTACAGGCCCCCTAAATGAGAATTTTTTCGACTTGGTTATTGCTGATTTTAAGCGCACTCTCATTCACCTTAGGCGCGGAGAACAAGGAGCAACTAACTCAGTTACAACAATCAATAGACGAATTACAAAAAAGTCTACAAAAGAGTGGTCTCGAGAAAGAGGAAATAGAAAACGAATTAATGTTGGTAGAGCTGAAAGTTGCCCTGTTAAACAGTGCACTAAGAGAACTGGGCGCTGATATAGTCCAACTCGAAAAAAAGCAAATAGAACTTCAGCAACAAAAAGTAACCTTCCAAGATGGGATAGAGAGTCAGCTAACAGAATTGTCATTACACCTCAACGCGGCATATAAGATGGGTGCGCAAGAGCCTGTAAAACTACTGCTGAACCAGAGAGATCCTACCAAGTTCTCAAGGATGCTCAGTTACTATACCTATTTTTCTCAGTCTCGCACCAAGCAAATCAAAGCATATGAAATGAATTTGAGGGCTCTCGACAAAGTACTAATTGCCCTTGATGAGCAAAAAATTGATCTCGCTCAATCAAAAGTTACCCTCGCAAAGAATCAAAATGAATTGCTTGAACGAAAAAAACAACGTGAGACAACATTAAGCAAACTGCACCTTTCCCTTGCCAGCGACCAAAAAAAGCTGAACCAGTGGAAAAAACAGCGTTCACGTCTTCAGCGTCTCGTGTCCTCCGTTGAGGAGTCCTCTCGAGAATTCACTCTGCATGATGACTATGTGTCGATGTTATCTCGAAAGGGCAAACTGAACTGGCCTGTAAGTGGGCGATTGGAAAAGCGCTTCGGTAACATCCGAAGCGGTTCCTTACAGTGGGAGGGGTGGCTATTAGGTATTGAAGCGGGGACTCCCGTGAGCACTGTTCATCAAGGGCGAGTTGTTTTCTCAAATTACTTACGTGGCTTCGGACTTCTAATAATCGTTGATCATGGCGATAGCTATATGTCGCTGTATGCTCATAATCAAGAACTTCTGAAAGATACCGGAGATTGGGTAGATACAGGGGAAATACTTGCTCACTCAGGTGACAGCGGTGGTTTAAATAAACCTGCTTTATATTTCGAAATACGTCAAAATGGAAAACCTCGGAACCCGAAACAGTGGCTTAAATCAAATTAGGAGATCACGTGGCTCTCAGACTATTGAGTACGATATTTCAACAGAACATACAGTGTTGGGATAGATGCAAGTTTTGTGGTCCAATAAAAATAAAAGTATCAGATTCATTTGAGTGAAGGTGAAAGTATAAAATGAAATTTACTAAAAAAGTTTTAGTACTTTATCTATATTTGCTAACTGTTGCATGGTTTACAGTATCTGATGAACAAAAAATTTCTGATCAAGATACCGCTCGAGCGATGGAAGAGCGTAGCCGTTTGCCACTCCGAGAGCTACGATCTTTCACGCAGGTATTTGAACAGATTCGTCAAGGATACATTGAAAAAGTTGAGGATCGGCAACTTTTGGAAAATGCCATAACTGGAATGTTATTAGAACTAGATCCTCACTCCGCCTACCTATCAAAGCAAGACTACCAGAACCTACAAGAAAATACGTCAGGTTATTATGGTGGCTTAGGAATAGAGATAAGTGCTGAAGACGGGCTTATAAAAGTAATCTCACCAATCGATAATAGTCCTGCGGAGAGAATAGGTATCCGTGCAGGGGATTTAATTGTTGAAATAAACGGATCTTCAGTGAGGGGCTTGGCGCTTCCTCGAGCAATCGCCAAATTACGCGGGAAAAAGGGAAGCACTATTGACATTAGTGTTATTCGAGATGATGAGGACGAACTTCTTTCATTCACCATCATAAGAGACGAAATATATACAAGTTCGGTAAAAAGTCGAATTTTGCGGCCTGGTTTTGCCTACATAAGAATCTCACAATTTCAAAAAGACTCAGGCGAGGATTTCGTTGAGGCTTTAAAGAATTTGAGAAGCGACAATTCCAACTTCGGGCATCTACTTGGTCTCATATTGGATCTCAGAAATAATCCCGGTGGTCTTGTTCCTGCCGCCGTAGACGTCGTAGATGCACTTCTAGACAACGGAACAATCGTCTACACAGAGGGCAGGTTGGCAAGTGCTAATGTTACATTCAATTCTACTCCGGGAGATCTTATCCAGCATATTCCTATCGTGGTGCTTATAAATGGAGGCAGTGCATCGGCATCTGAAATTGTCGCAGGGGCTCTCCAAGACCACAGGCGCGCGGTGATAGTAGGTACCCAAAGCTTTGGCAAAGGTTCTGTACAAACTTTGCTACCGCTTGGCGACGGTAGAGCGGTTAAACTTACCACGGCTCGGTACTTCACGCCGAAAGGCCGATCAATTCAAGCGCAAGGGATAGAGCCAGATGTGATTATTCCAAGAGTTGATGTCCAAATTCCTCTTCAACAGAAACGTTTGCGCGAAAGCGATTTAGAGGGTCATCTGGAAATGCACCAAGAACTCGGTGAAAAATCAGAAATCGAAATTGAGAATTTAAATAACGATAATCAGCTTAAAGAAGCTCTGAACATACTCAGAGGCTCTCGTCTCTTTCTCACCTCTGGGACAGAGACATAAAACTTAAGAATCATCTGTCCCAAGTCGATCAACTTTTTGAAATCCTCTGGGTAACTTATGTCCACGCCGCCCGCGTGCCCCGATGTAATTATCCAAGTCTTTATTCTTCATATGAAGATAACGCTTTCCCGAATGCACAAAAAGAGATGAGCCTTGGCGGACAATCGCATAGTCCACAACATACTCTTCTCGATTAATAACTCGCGATGCCGGAATGTTAATAATCTTGTTTCCTTTTCCTTTTGAAAGGTATGGGAGCTCTTTTACAGGAAAAAGAAGAAGTCTGCCTGTACTACTCACCGCAGCGATAAATGCTGTTTTGTCTGAGATGAATTTCACACTTAAAAGTTTCCCACCGGCAGGTATTGAAATAACCGCCTTACCAGAGCGATTTTTTGTACTCAGCATGTCTAGCGATGTAACAAAACCATATCCAGCATCATTGCCTAAAAGGATATGTTGAGAGTCTGCTCCCATGATAACATCACAAAAGTGCACGCCGCTGGGCGGATTTAGTCGACCTGTTAATGGCTCCCCTTGCCCCCTAGCTGAGGGCAAAGTGTGACTAGCCACAGCGTAGCAACGTCCGGTGCTATCCAGAAAGAAGACACTTTGATTGCTTCGCCCCTTAGCGCTTGCGAGAAAGGTGTCTCCAGCCTTATATGACAAAGTTTTGGGATCCAAATCGTGTCCTTTTGCGGAACGAATCCAGCCATGTTTTGATAAGACAACTGTAATCGGATCTATGCTAAGAATATCCCGCTCACTAAATGCCTTTGCCTCGCCACGCGCTACTAGGGCGGAACGACGCGCATCACCAAACTCTTGAGCCGAGGATTCTAATTCCGCTTTTACTAAATCAGTTAGAAGACGATCCGAATCCAACAATTTCATCAATTGGTGTCTTTCAACACCCAAGGTCTCTTGCTCTGCCCGAATTTTTAATTCCTCCAATCTGGCTAGCTGACGTAGTTTTGTCTCCAAAATGTAGTCCGCTTGAATCTCTGTCAATGAAAATATAGAAATCAGGTCTAATTTGGGCTTTTCACTGTTTCGGATTATGGTAATGACCTCATCAAGATTAAGAAAAGCTGTTAGGAGCCCCCCCAAAAGATGAAGACGACTTTGAACACCGTCCAACCTATGTCGGATGCGACGACGTGTTACGCCTATTCGAAAGTCTGTCCACTCTCCAAGCAGCCGAGGCAGACTCATAACCCGAGGGTTTCCATCAATGCCAATAATATTAAAATTTACCCTGTGCGTTCTTTCTAAGTCTGTGGTGGCAAAAAGGTGATCCATCGCCGCCTTGACATCTACTCGATTTGAGCGGGGTGATATAACAAGACGGATAGGATTCTCATGATCCGACTCATCCCTCAAATCGTGGATCATGGGTAACTTTTTAGCCCGCATTTGGCTGGCTATTTGCTCTAAAATTTTAGCACCAGATGTCTGAAAAGGAAGTGCACTGATAATAATATCTCCATCCTCTTGGTGCCATTTGGCTCGCGTTTTCAAGGACCCCCTACCGTTTTCATAAACTGCTTTTAGGTCAGATGAGGAGGTTATGATCTCCGCCTCAGTGGGAAAATCAGGGCCTTGAACAAAAGCCATCAGATCATCAGTAGTTGAATGAGGATTATCAATTATATGGATGCTTGCCGCCACGACTTCACGCAAATTATGCGGAGGTACATCTGTAGCCATACCAACAGCAATACCCGTCGTACCATTTAAGAGAACGTTTGGAACGCGTGCAGGCAGCAGCTCAGGTTCCTCTAGTGTAGCATCAAAATTAGGTTTCCAACTTACAGTGCCCTGCGTTACCTCCGACAGCAAAAGTTCGGAATAGCTAGATAACTTTGATTCAGTATATCGCATAGCTGCGAATGACTTTGGGTCATCTGTTGACCCCCAATTACCCTGACCATTAACTAAAGGATAACGATAAGAAAATGGTTGAGCCATTAACACCATCGCCTCATACGCCGCAGTATCACCATGTGGGTGAAATTTACCAATCACATCACCAACGGTTCGCGCAGATTTTTTGTACTTCGCTGTAGCCTTGAGACCGAGTTGACTCATTGCGTAAATTATTCGCCGTTGAACAGGTTTTAATCCATCTCCGATGTGAGGGAGGGCTCGGTCTAAAATTACATACATTGAGTAATCAAGGTATGCTTGTTCAGCGTAGGCGGCAAGAGAACGTGTTTCATCCCCTTGATCATTAAATGTAACGGTGTCTCTTATCATCTTACTCTAAGCCAAATTAATTAAAAGCTGTTAGCGCCCGCTAATTTCCCTTTTGTTTCCAACCATGTCCTACGATCTGCAGTCCTTTTTTTTGCTAATAACAGATCTAGCATTGAATTTGTGTCGTCGTCATCTTTCAGGGTAAGTTGAACCAAACGGCGGGTATTTGGATCCATAGTCGTTTCTCGTAACTGCAACGGATTCATTTCACCTAAACCTTTGAACCTCTGTACGTTGATTTTAACTCTATTATTTTCAGACCGAATTCGATCAATTATTAATCTTTTCTCTCCCTCATCTAGGGCATAAAGGACTTCTTTGCCATGATCAATACGAAAAAGAGGTGGCATAGCAACATACACGTGCCCTGCCCTCACCAATGGGGTAAAGTGCCTTACAAATAATGCGCAAAGTAATGTAGAAATATGAAGACCGTCAGAGTCCGCATCAGCTAAAATACAAATTTTATGATAACGCAATGAATTAGTGCACTCGCTCGCAGGATCCACGCCGAGAGCAACGGATATATCATGCACCTCTTGAGAGGACAGAATCTGCTGTGAATCCACCTCCCAAGTATTGAGGATTTTACCCCTAAGGGGCATGATTGCTTGATTATCTCTATTACGAGCTTGTTTTGCCGATCCACCGGCCGAGTCGCCCTCAACAAGAAAAATTTCGCAACGTCTCGCATCAGCACTCGCGCAATCTGCCAATTTTCCCGGTAGTGATGGACCCTGAGTTATCTTTTTCCGCACAACCTTTTTACTAGCACGGATTCGCCTCTGTGCGCTTAAAATACACAAATCCGCTATCTTTTTTGCTTCCTCAATATGCTGATTGAGCCACAAGCTAAAGTTATCTCTAACCACTCCAGATACAAAGCCAGACACCTCTCTCGACGACAAACGTTCTTTCGTCTGCCCAGAAAACTGCGGATCTAGCAGCTTTGTTGACAACACATAACTACAATTCTCCCATACATCCTCCGGAGCCAATTTAATACCTCGTGTAATTAAATTCCTGATTTCACAAAAATCTCGTAGCGCCTCCAAAAGGCCTAAACGCAATCCATTAACATGAGTTCCTCCATGTGGCGTTGGTATGAGATTCACATAGCTCTCTTGCACCAATTCGCCACCATCAGGGACCCACTGCACTGCCCAATCAACTGCCCCACTAGGTTCCCCAAATGTCCCCACGAAGGGGGTCATTGGCAGTGTTTCCAATTCGCGAAGTGCTGTTGCCAAATAATCCTGAAGCCCATTTTCATAGTACCAAAGCACCGATTCCTTGCTTGCTTGATCTTCAAAAGAGACAGTTAAACCATCACACAGTACCGCCTTTGCTCGCAAAACATGGCGAAGTTTATTAGTCGAGAAACGAATAGAATCAAAAAATTCAGAATTAGGCCAAAACCGCAAAGAGGTCCCTGTATTACGCCTACCACAACTGCCAACAATCTTTAAGTCTTCCAATTTATCTCCGTGAGAGTAATCAATTTGATAAACGTTACCTTCCCGCCTAATTGTTAGTTGAAGTCGTTCAGAAAGAGCATTAACGACGGACACACCGACTCCGTGAAGACCTCCAGAAAACTGATAGGTTTTATTGGAAAACTTTCCGCCGGCATGCAAAGTGGTCATAATTACTTCGACACCAGGACGTCCCTGTTCAGGATGAATGTCTACGGGCATTCCGCGACCATCATCGGTAATTGATAATGATCCATCCTCATAAAGAATTACATCAATCTGGTGGGCATGACCGGCCAATGCCTCATCCACACTGTTATCAATAACTTCCTGAGCGAGGTGATTGGGCCTACTCGTGTCGGTATACATCCCGGGACGTTTACGGACCGGATCTAATCCCGTTAATACCTCAATGTCCTTTGAATTATAAGTGCTCATAATGTTCACTCACCTAGCTTAATCGAGTTACCTCTTATATAAAAATCCTACACCGACAATCAAGCGAAATTTGTACAGAATCTTTTTTGAGAACAAACAAGAGCACGAAATAATCTTCATGATAGAGAAACTTCACAGATACCAACAGCAAACGTACCGAAACAGCTGATAAAGTGGTTACACATTAGCACCTGATCTACCCACTCCTAATTGCGCAAAAACAATGGCAAGATACCATTTAGACTAAAGACCTCCTATTACCCACGACTGGCAGTTTTGAGGCAGTGAAAACAAATCTGTACTTCTTTTCGTGCAATCCTAAGATTTTACATTGTGAACAGGCTTCGGTCTCATTCACACACTAAATATAGAAAGTTCACTGAAAATGAAATGGTAACTTCAGTTCAAATGGGGGCCTTGATAGATTTAGTTGCGCTGCGTATACCCTGTGCTAATAATTCACTCAGGAACATATTCCACTGCCATTTTTCATCGGGCGCCTGCAACCCCGATGGTTCGCTTAAAGCCCACGGAATACTGCGATCTCGGCACCACTCGACCACTTCTGCCATCTGCGCGTCTCTATAAACACGGATTTGAATATCAATATCGGCTATCCAATGCGGCGTTCTTTGCAATGACAGTGCTCGCACAAGGCTCGTGTATCGGGTCACTTCAGTCACTTTTAGCTCAAAACTACCCGGATAACCATCACATGGAGAAAGACGAATTTCCTCTCCAATTTTTTTAATGTTGGGTAAAAGTCTGTATAACCTCCTGAAGTTTAGCTCGCACTCCTCGTGCAGCAAAGCTAAATCATATTTTTTCTTCCTTAATTGATGCACCTTTTTCACCCATTACTTCACTGTCTTCTTGGCCAAAATTAATAATCTAGGATCTTTGGTTTTGTAACCACAACATACTGATCGACATCGCAGCACTATTTAAAAAACCACGCCCAAAAGCTGCCAATGCTTCTTCACAACTCCATACCTGGAAGAGTATATCCTCACCTTCTGTTGACAAACCGTAAATACCCCCGCTAGCCGACAAGTCCGTCATCGCACAGAAGAGATGCATCCTTTCGTCTGTACCCCCACTGCTTACGAAATAATCGCAAATTGGTACCAATTCATCAACAAAAAGTCCTGCCTCTTCCTCAAGTTCACGTAAAGCCGCCGCACGCGGGCACTCACCGGTCTCAACCATACCTGCCACCAATTCATATTGCCAAGGACTATTTTCATCCTCTAGTGCTCCGATGCGAAACTGCTCTACAAGTCCAATGGTGTCGTTGATAGGATCGAACACCAAAACCCCGACGGCATTCCCGCGTTGGAAGAGCTCTCTTTGTATACTTTTACTCCACCCACCATTGAATAAACGGTGTCGAATCGTGTAACGAACCATTCTGAAAAAACCATCATACAGTGCTTCGGTCTTTTCGATCTTAAAATCTCTACTAGAAAACCTATGCTTTTGCAAAAACACCTCCATCTAAAATACTATTCTAACCATCAATAATTATACGATATTTATACTTTCAATTAAGTCTTCGAGCGAAATCTATTAAGAAAACGTATCAACGTTCTGTTAGAATAACGATAGTTTAAAAGTAGACCCCAAGGCAAAATAACCGATGGCAAAAATTCGAATGACTTTGAAACTTGCTCGAGATCTAGTTTGTATCTTTTTTGGTTTGTTAGGTAACGCTGTAGCAGCAGAAAGTCTGAAGGCAATATATGAAATTGCATTAACTGAGGATGCAACACTTGCGTCGGCAAGTGCAAGCTATAAGGCTGATTTCGAAGCTAGGGCAATTGCTAGAGCGGGGATACTCCCACAAATCTCTGCGTCGGGGTCTTACACTGATAGTAGCTATAATCAATCAAGTTTTAATGCATATTCAATTGTTGATACCAAAGCAGACACCATATCGCACAGATATGAAATCAACCTAACTCAACCCATTTTTAACCTACCCGCATGGTACAATTTTCAACGCGGGAGTAATCTTAGCGAAAGTGCTAGGGCTCAGTTTGCATACGAACAACAGGAATTCATTCTTCGAGTCACCCAATCATATTTTGATGTTCTCAGAGCTTTTGACAACAATGAAACACGAAAAGCTGAAGAAAAAGCGATCAAAAGGCAGTTAGAACAAACCCGTGAACGATACCAAGTCGGACTTGTTCCGATAACAGAAGTACATGAAGCTCAAGCGGCATTCGATGAGGCAGCTGTCAACAGTTTAGAGAGCAGGGGTGCGCAGCGAATCGCGTTTGATGAATTACAAATCTTAACAGGTCGACGCCATGAGGCTCTTTTTGGGCTCGGAGATGAATTTATTGCATCGGCACCAAAACCAGTCGATAGTGATTCCTGGGTAAATTTTGCACTTGAAAACAATTTTAATCTTAAAGCTGCTAAGTTAACGGAACTTGCTGCTCAAAACAGCGCCAAAGCAGCTAGATCAGAGCACCTTCCTGAGGTCACATTAATAGCTGGTTATGATAAATCAGAAAGAGATGGCACTGAGACAGGCTCTCAGAAATTCATCGGAAATGATCTTGGATCAACTAATGCCTTCGGCAGTAAGGGCGATGGCTCATTAATCAGATTAAGTCTCAGTGTACCTCTATTTTCCGGCGGCATGTTACATGCTCAACGGAGAGCAGCAACACACCTCGCGACCTCAGCCAAAGAGAATTTTATCGCAACTCGTCGCAGTATTGTTCAATCAGCTCGCTCTTCATATCAAAACGTTGTTACTGACGCCGCGCGAGTGGGTGCTCGAAACCAATCCATAATCTCGGCTGATAGCGCTTTAAAGGCTACGCAGGCTGGATACGAAGTGGGCACACGTAACATTGTTGATGTCTTAAACGCACAGCAGAACCTTTTTCGAGCCCGCCGCAATTACGCCAATGCAAGATTCGATTTCATAATCTCTATGATGCGCTTGAAGCAAGTATCTGGGCAACTCTCACCTGAAGACATATACATGCTCAACGGCTGGTTACAACCTGAGCAACTCATTAGTCGTTGAAACGATACAAGCGCTAACTAATTTTGGCATCTTCGATTACACCAAGTAATTTTGGGAGTACTCCCATATTTTCTTCTGCCACCCGAAGAGTCGAGGCTCCCATTTCTCGACAACTTTCCGAGTCGGTTAATGCCTCAACAACTGCTGTCGAAATTTCAGCGGCGACATTACATATTTTGAGTCCTCGAGAGAAACTCAAAGCCTCAGCGGTCTGCGAGAAATTATAGAGATAAGGTCCACTCAAAATAGGTCGTCCCCACATGGCCGGCTCAATAAGATTATGTCCGCCAACTGGCACAAGACTACCACCAACAAATGCGATATCACATGCCCCATAGTACGTCATTAATTCCCCCATTGTGTCTCCTACAAGAATATCAAACTCTTCATCAGTTGGCATATTGCTGCTTAAAGCAACCCGAAACCCTCGGGAAGTACACATTCTGAGCACATCCTTAAAACGCTCTGGATGGCGCGGAGTAATTACCAGAAGAAGATTAAAGATTTTTTTTCGTGCAGAAAAAAAGGCGTCGAGCACAATCTTTTCCTCCCCAGAGTGGGTGCTTGCTGCAACCCAAATTGGACGCTCTCCTCTGGCACAGAGTCGGCATCGAAGGTGTCTTGCAGTCTGCCGGAGACTATTCTCGATCACCATGTCAAACTTTATGTTACCCGTCACTGTGGTGCGAGATTCTGGTGCTCCGAGCCGTATAAAGCGAGCAGCGTCAACATCAGTTTGAGCCGCCACACTTGATAACTGCTGAAATATGGGTCTTGTGAAAAACGCATATCGCTCATAACCTTTTGCTGACTTTTCAGACATTCGTCCATTTGCTAAAACGACAGGTATATTTTTTTTACGGCATAACGAAATTATATTTGGCCAGAGCTCTGTCTCCATAACAATCAACATATCAGGTCTAATTCGCCCTAAAAATCGTCTCACCGAATCAGGAAGATCATAAGGCACGTAGGAGTGAGTTATTGTCTTTCCAAGTTGATCTGAAAATGTACTTTGTATACGTTGAGACCCAGTTGGAGTCATACAAGTTACGTGTACAATCAATTCACGGTTATTTGCACAAAGCGCCTTAATCATTGGAGTTGCGGCAACACTCTCTCCCACAGACACCGCATGCACCCAAAACACGAGGTTTTCATCAGATCTTCGAGGGACAAAGCCCCATCTCTCGCGCAGTCGGATTCGATACGCTGGAGCCTTTAACGATTTGAGTAATAATCGGGTAGTAATTACAGGGATCAAAACGTAAAACGAAACACTGTAAAAAAAGAGTGCCGCCGAGTGACCCCATTTCTGAAACATCAGTAGTTAACTATTGCTTGCATAACCTGTGATACTAATCTAATCAATACGTGATTACACCCCCAAAATTAGGGACGATGCCTTAAAACAAAAATCTTAAAAATCTCTCGGAGTCCACAGCAAATCCTCATTAACTCCGTGCGGATACGAAACAAAAAGCAGCGTAGGCGTCGATACACTGGGAATTTTAATTGATATGAGTACCCTATCTCCGATTCCATACCTGTGTCAGCATCGCAAGGAATTGGATTGATTGAACGAAATCTCAATCCATATAACCACGCGCGTTCAACTGCATGATCGAAAGGTAACCTCATTGGCAGGAGCTCTCGAACCAATCTTTTAGCAGCGACTCGGTTATAAAGGATACTATTGGAGTTGTTTAAACGAGATAACGGTACCGCCAAATTGTAACCGGCCTCAAGTGCTATGATATTGACGGGGGTACCCGAATGGAAAGACGATAATTTAACTATATCCCAACAGCAAGAATTTGCAATTATAGAGTGAATCAACAATTGAAAATTTTCTGGGAAGTTAGCATCATCCTCTAAAATTAATCCGAATTCGGCACCACTAGCCAAAAATCTCCTCAAGGCAGAAATATGCGATAGGTAACAACCAACCTCGCCAGGGTTTAGGGCCTTTCCGTGCCACTTCTCATAGGATGCTATATCAACCTCCTCAAGCCGCTCCAGAGGGAGATCTGAGCCAAGTATCCCTGGTATCCTCTGGAAACTGAGGCCAACGGACCGAGCACGACCATACATGACATGTAAACGGTCCTCAGAGGTGTCGAGGTTTATCAAGTAAGTCTGTAACACAGACGCCAAATCAGCGGGGGGCATTAAGTGGCTACCGGCACTAACCATTCTCTGTATTTCTGCTTCCCGCCACCACGCACAAGCTCAACGTAGGACTTCTGCAACCGCTCCGCAATCGGGCCTCGCATACCGCTTCCGATTATACGACTATCATATTCCCGTATTGGCATCACCTCGGCCGCAGTGCCGGTAAAAAAAGCCTCGTCACATATATAGACCTCATCACGAGTTATCCTCTTCTCACGCACCTGCATCCCCAAATCCTCAGCTAATATAAAAACCGTGTTTCGAGTAATCCCATCAAGGCAAGATGTCAAATCAGGAGTATAAATTACTCCATCTCGAACCATGAAAAAGTTCTCCGCGCTGCCCTCTGCCACAAACCCTTCGGTGTCTAAAAGCATAGCCTCGTCACAACCAGCGTCTAAGGCCTCCTTCAACGCCAACATGGAATTAAGGTAGTTGCCACAGGCTTTTGCCTTACACATCGAACTGTTTACGTGGTGCTTGCAATAGGAGGACGTCCTTACTTTCAAACCATTAATCATAGCTTCGGGAGCTAAGTAGTTAGGCCAATGCCAGGCAGCTATTCCAACGTGTACTTTTAGATTTTCGGCCCTAAGACCCATACCCTCTGACCCGTAAAAGACCAGAGGCCTTATGTAGGCCTCTGTCAGGTGGTTTTCTCGAACGACTGCTCGGTGGGCCTCGTTAATTTCCTTGTGAGAAAATGGGATGCTCATATGCATGATTTTAGCTGAGCTAAAAAGTCTCTTAGTGTGCTCGGTGAGGCGAAAGATACAGGTTCCAAGGTGTCCACAATCATAGGCTCGAACCCCCTCAAAAACGCCACTCCCATAATGAAGCGTATGCGTTAGAAGGTGCACCTTAGCTTCTCGCCAATCTATCAACTCACCGTCCATCCAAATCTTTCCATCGCGATCTGAAAATGACATTCCCCTACCCCCTAGATCATATCGGGTTCTCACTGGCATGAGGACCCGAAAGGTTTGTAAGCCTCAAAAAATTCCTTAGAATTCGTAGCCAACCATTAAAAACCACTGACGTCCACGATCATAAGCCTCGGCATCACTTCCAAAATTGGGCTGATAATCGCCAAAAATCTTGTACTTTTCGTCCGCTAAATTCTCGACACCAGCAGTCACTGAAAGGCCTTTCTCCAAACTTTCCCAACGAGCGCTAACATTTACCACAGAATAACTTGGCTGGTAGAGCTCGGGCGCGTCCAACCACGCCTGTCTCAAAGCCACACCGCTCGCGTTAGTGTACCAGCCCGATCGGAACGCCCAATCAAGCCTCGGAGTAATGGCTCCCCCCTCCCACTCGTAACTCTTCGTAACCGAAAGGTGAGTATTCCACTCCGAGATAAAACCGAAGGGTGAATCAACGGAAAGGTCAGCATCAAGTGCCGCTTGACTCAACTTGTCGTAACCCGCGTCGGTATATCCAATCGATAGGTCAACGAATATGGAGTCAGTCGTAACAAAGGACATCTCCAACTCAAAACCTTTTATAGTCGCTTCTCCGGTATTAGTTACATAAGGGCCCACTCGGCTTGGCTCAGCAATCAACAACTGTAAGTCACTGTAATCACTGACGAATATGGCAGTGTTGATTCTCAAGGAACTGTCTAAGAGCTCCACCTTTGTTCCAACCTCATAGGAAGTTGCATACTCTGGGGCAAATGTTGGCAAACTTGGCTCTGGTGGGAAAATGCGCTGGTTAAAACCTCCGACTTTAAAACCTTCACTGTACGTGAAATAGATCATGTTCCCATCTTGACTTGTGTACGCCAAATTCAACATCGGTGTGGTCTCAGACATCTCATTATTAACTGTTTCATAAGGAACCACTCTGTCACCAAGCTCGCACACCTTGGTAGCACCTGTTGAGGTGTAACACGAAAATGGAGGGGGACCGAGAGGCAGCTCTTCGAAGTACTGATCTGGCGTGTAGTCTCGATCCTCTTTGGTGTGACGGATACCCGTCGTTGCCGAAATTGCATCGGTAATTTCCATAGTTACTTGCGCAAAAATTGCATTGCTCGAGTAATCAAAATAACCGCCACTCTGAATTGATGCTGGAGTAAAATCAACAGGGTTAATATTCTCTCCATCCTCCTCAAATGCATAAACACCCACAATCCAATCGAGGCGATCCTCCATATACATTCCAGAGAGCTGTAGCTCGATCGAAGTCTGGTCTTGAATAAATGTATCAAAATAGTGAGTCACCGGATTGATCTCTATCGGCGGTCCACCCGGGACCCAAGCATCGCCGTCCGGCTGATGATATCCGTCTCGGTCCGATGCAAAGGATCCGTCGAGAGACCTGTTTCCAGCAATCAGCTTTGCAGTCATCGCATCAAGTTCCCAAGAGAGAATAAGAGAAACTGCATCATTTTTCATCTCTGAAAAGTTTGGTCCAGTGCCGAGGTTCGTATTGTCTCCGGTTACAGCATTAGCAGTCGTATAACAAGTCGCTGGAGCGTCGGCAGACTCGCAAATTAAATTCGACAGATCAGGGCCTTCAGGTCCAAAGCCCGCAAAAATATTATTGGTATAAGGGAAGTTTCCTGGCGGACCAACAGGGGGCGTGACCGCATTTAAATTTGTGGGGAACCCATCGACCCGAGTAATCAACATCGGCGGTCCGTTAGTGAAGTCATCGTACTGCTCCACTGAAAGGTCTGCGGTAAATGTCTCCGAAGCTTTCCATCTAAGAGCCACACGCGCGCTAGAATAGTCCTGATTACCGAGATCCTTTCCGTCGAAGGGCCGGAAGACATATCCATCCTGTTCCATCATGGTCGCACTTGCGCGCATGAACAATGACTCTGAGATAGGCAGATTTAACATGCCGCGAACGTTTTGGCGGCCGTCATTGCCAAACTTGACGTCTAACTTACCGGCAACAAGGTTTTCCGGCTTTTTTGTAGAAATACTGATGGCTCCACCGATCGTGTTCCTGCCAAACAAAGTGCCCTGAGGACCACGAAGCACTTCAACTTGTCCTATGTCGATCATGTCAAATACAGCGCCCGCAGAACGTCCTAGATACACCTCATCAACATAAATTCCCACACCGGGATCTATTGTAGGAATAAAATCCCGTTGCCCGATACCCCTTATGTAAACTGCTGCATTATTTCCGGCTCCGCTAAAAGTAGGAGTATTCTGAAAAACGAGGTTTGGGGTAATTTCTTGTAAACGTGTAACTCGAGTTAATCCCATATCTTCAAGGCGCTCACCTGAGAGTGCCGTAATGGAGATTGGTGTATCCTGTAATCCCTCAGCCTTCTTCCTCGCAGTAACCACTATTTCCTCGAGATTCGCTGACGCAAACCCGGAGCCTGATGTAATGAATATCGTACTCATTAAAAAAACAAGCCTTCTATGACAATGCTTGATATACCACTGACGCAAAGATGGGGTGCTGGCCCCACCAGATATAGCTATGCATGACTCACTAAACATATTCTCTTCCCCAAAGGTTGTAATTAAAAATCTCTGTGCGCAATACTACACCATTAGGACAAAGTTTTAACGTCCCAGTTGAACTTAAAGAGAATTCTTAACGACTCGTATTCGCCAAACAACAACTGAAGCGATTAAAAGAGGGAAAGCAAAAAAAACCATGCTCTGTGATGAACTCAGCCCATAAGACAGCAATATGCCTCCGATTAGTGGCGAAAGAATAGCACCAACTCTACCAATCCCAATGGCCCAGCCGATTCCGGTGACCCTCTGACGCACGGGGTACAACGCGGGGGCGATTGTATAGAGGCCAATCATTGCACCGATGAGGAAAAAACCTGTCACGGAAGCACATACCATTAGACTCAGGAGACTCAGTTCCGCCATACCAAAGACCAACATCGAAACAACACTCATGACCAAGTAGCCAGCAGTTAATCGTTTGACGTCAAATTCAGCGGACAATACCCCGAGACTTATAGCACCCAAAATCCCTCCCACTTGGAGATATATACCCGCTGAAATTCCCTGTGTCGTCGTAAGCCCCGCATCGACTAACAACTTTGGCGTCCAGCTGACTACATAGTAAAAAGCGAACATCAGACAAAAGAACGCACACCAAATGGAAAAAGTTTTTTGGATGTAAGGTTGCAACAACAGAGCCCTCAGTTTCACCACTTCTTTTCGCTCTTCACTCGAGTTGGTAGCGTTAATATTAGGCAGGGCCATCTTCGCCGAGAGCTCATTGATACGATCGACCGAATTTTTACCTCCTTGTGAGAGTAAAAAATCCATTGACTCAGGAAGGGTCCAGTAAGCTATCGGAATCATGACCAATGACGACAGACCACCAAAAATAAAGAGCGATCGCCAACCAAATTCCGACAGCATATATACTGAGATAATGCCTCCTACTATCGCACCCATTGGGTAAGCGGACTGTAAAATACTTATACACAGGCCTCGCTTTCTATCATTTGAAAACTCGGAAACCATAGTGTTAAGGGTCGCCAACATTCCACCGATACCCAGTCCCGTAAAGAATCTGCACCCTACTAACTGATACTTATCGGCCACTTGAGAAGACAGAAGCATACCGAGGGTAATTACTACCAAACAAGCTAGTACCAGACGCCTGCGACCAAATCGATCTCCGTAAGGACCCAGCCAAACGGATCCAACGGCCATACCGATCAACCCAGCACTCAACAAAATTCCGAGGTCGCTGGGGGACAGACCCCACTCAGAAGATACAGATGAAGCAGCAAAAGACATCACCAAAACGTCGAAACCATCCAACATATTGATTACAACACAAAGGCCTATTGCAGTAATTTGAAAAAAGGTCATAGGCCGTGTGTTAACCATCAACCGAAGTTCTTCGGATGTCATATTATTCATGAGACCAAGTCTCCCCGCTAAAATTTGTGCCTCGGCAGTTGTTATACCTTTTACGAAAGGTTAAATTAACAAACTTTCCGGTAATTATAACCAAGTGCCACTAATACAAGCGAATAAATATTATGATCGAAACTTACAATGCCGTGGGTCTAGTTCCAACAGTCTGGGGAATAAGAACACGCGATGAGATCTTCAAGAATATTGAGCACCTAGCATCGATGGCAAACGCAGCTCTATGGCTCTCTTCACTGGATCTTCCGGTAAAATTAATTGCTCTGCCAGAGGGTGCACTTCAAGGCTTCAATGATGAAGTGATGGACGCCGATCATGTAACTTACGCGCGCGAGTGCGCGATCGATATTCCCGGACCAGAAACTGACATGATCGCCGAAAAAATTGCCCAGAGGCATGGAGTTTATGTCATGGGACAAGCCAAAATGCGGCATGAGGAGATCCCCGACCGCTTTTTCAACGTCGGTTTTATAATGGATCCGGTGGGTGAAATAATTCTCAAACACTTTAAGGTGGCCCCGCTTTATCCGGTTGAACATTCCGTGTGCCCCCATGATATTTACGACTGGTGGATCGAGCGCTATGGAAATACTTTAGAAAGTTTCTGGCCGGTGGTCGATACCGAAATTGGTCGAATGGGTATTATGATGGCTAACGAGGGGTCTTATCCAGAAAATGCCAGGGCACTGGCCATGAATGGAGCAGAGTTAATTTATCGGGCCTCCATCCCTCATCCGGCAGCTTCCAATGACTATTTTGAAATTCAGACTAGGGCTCGAGCACTTGACAATAACTTGTTTATCATTGCCCCCAACATGGGAACCTATTACCTCACTCAGGAGGAGGAAACCCCAGTAGATACTTTTGGTGGACAATCCATGATTGTTGACTATCGAGGGCAAATCGTTGGGAAACAGCGCTATGGAGGCGTTTCAACAAGCGTCTGTGGGCCTATAAACATAGAGGCGATGCGCTCCCACAGACAAAATTCTCTTTGGACTAACTGGATGAAAGATCTGCGCACTGAGCTATATCAGATTGTTTATAAAGATCCCATATACCCAAAAAATCTTTACTTAAATCGTGCTCCGATGAAGCATGCAGAGTACGAGAAGAAGGTCCTTAAAAAACAAGTACAGCTCCTTCAAGATGCCGACATATGGAAGAAACCCTCGCCTTGAAAACTCTCATGCGAGAAGAACGCTTTTAACACAAATGAAATGAGGACATGAGTAAAATGAAAACATCAAACCTATGGATCGATGGCCAAGAGGCACTTCCCTCTGGTGGTCTGTACTTCGACGACATAAATCCGTCTAACCAGTCAATCATAGCAAAGGTCGCCAAAGGAACAACTGCTGATATAGATAAGGCTGTCGCGGCTGCTAAGAAAGCCTTTGTGTCCTTTAGTCAGTCGCAGGCAAAGGATCGCGAGGTAATTCTAAGTCGCGCTGCAGCACTTGTTGAGCGTGATAGAGAAGAGTACTTGCAGCTATTAATCGACGAGGTTGGCTCTCCTATAATGAAAGCTCAGTTCGAGGTGGATTACTGTATAAATGCATTTAGGGCTGCCGCGGGAGTTCCGAGGCGGTTGACAGGTGAAACTATGCCACTTGACCGACCGGGCGCATTTGGTATGTCGGTTAGGGAGCCTGTTGGAATAATCGCGTGCATTACCCCATTCAATGTCCCTCTCTTGAAAAATGTTAAACAAATTGCCATGGTTATCGCCACAGGTAATACGTCTGTCCTGCTTCCCTCTGAATTTGCTACGCAAGTCACCGTAAAATTTGCAGAAACATTGGCGGAAGCCGGCACACCTCCTGGCGTTTTTAACTATGTAACAGGCGACCCATTTGAGATCGGGGACCACCTTACAAGCCATAAAGATATCGCCTCGATCAATTTCTGTGGGTCACCCCGCATTGGAAAACACGTCGCTGAATTGGCTGCAAAAGATTTAAAACCGATTACACTGGAGCTGGGAGGAAAAAACCCACTTGTCGTGCTTGATGATGCAGACCTAGACAAAGCACTTGAGGCGGCAATGTTGGGAATCTTTTTCTTTCAAGGACAAGCATGCATGGCCTCTAGTCGAATCATCTTACAGAGTGGTATCGCCGATAAATTCATTCCTGCCTTTAAAAACATTGCTGCCAGTATAAAAGTCGGTGACTTATCGGATCCCCAGACTGCTATCGGACCTATAATTAGTGATCGTCAGCAAGAAAGGGTAAAAAATCACATTAATGATGCACTTGCCAAGGGGGCAATCAGGCTTCATGGAGAGGAAGGATGGAAAGGAGCCTGTTGTCCTCCAACAATTCTGACGAACGTTGATCAAAGTATGAGCGTTTTTCGAGAAGAAACTTTCGGACCCGTAACATCAATCTATACTGTGGACACGGTGGAAGAGGCCGTAAATATGGCTAACGACACCGAGTTTGGTTTGAGCTTCTCACTCTTCACCCGAGACATAACGACCGCGTTGAAAGTTGCCAAGCAGTCTAATGCAGGGATGGTACATATAAACGCAATGTCGATCCAAGATGAGCCTCACGTGCCCTTTGGGGGAAATGGAATGAGTGGTTTCGGCCGAGAGGGCACAGATGCAGATCTAGATATAATGACCCGTTGGAAGTGGATTACAATCCAGCTGGACTAAGAGCATTGGACGACTAAACACAATAAAATTAAAACTAACATTCTGGAAAAAGCGCTATGACATATCCCAATAAAATACTTCTTGAAGAAAACGAAATTCCAACTCAATGGTACAACATTACAGCAGATCTAAGTGTTCCGATGCCTCCTCCTCTGCACCCAGGCACGAGGCAACCGGCAACAAGCGAAGATTTTGCACCTCTCTTTCCTAAAGCCCTAATCGAACAAGAGATGACGACTGAACGCTTCGTCGACATCCCGGGTGAAGTTCTAGACGTTTACAAATTATGGCGACCGACGCCATTATTCAGGGCACGTCGGCTTGAAAAATTACTTGATACGCCTGCTAAAATTTTCTACAAATATGAGGGTGTCAGTCCTGCAGGATCTCATAAACCAAATACCGCGGTGCCCCAGGTATACTATAACGCTATGGAGGGTGTGAAGAAACTCACAACTGAAACGGGAGCTGGTCAGTGGGGTAGCTCCCTTGCATTTGCTTGCGCACAATTCGGTTTGGAGTGTGAAGTTTGGCAAGTTGCAGCCTCTTATCGTACGAAACCTTATAGAAAAACGATGATGGAAATCTGGGGCGGAAAAGTTCACCCCAGTCCCTCTAGGTTTACTGAATATGGGCGTACACTCTTGGCGCAAGACGAAAACCATCCAGGATCTCTGGGTATAGCAATCTCAGAAGCTGTTAGCGAAGCAGTGGGAAATGAAAATACTCGATATGCGCTCGGAAGTGTACTTAACCATGTTCTCATGCATCAAACCATCATCGGCGAAGAGGCACTGCTACAAATGACTAAGATTGACGAGACGCCAGATATTCTTGTTGGCTGCACTGGCGGTGGCTCCAATTTTGGAGGGTTAGCTTTTCCTTTTCTGCGAGAAAAGTTCAACGGGAAAATGTACCCAACCATTCGCTGTGTGGAACCTAGTGCTTGTCCGACCCTTACTAAAGGTGAATACAGGTATGATTTCGGTGATACCGCAGGCATGACTCCGCTAATGAAGATGCATACGCTAGGACACAACTTTATCCCTGAACCTATACACGCGGGCGGGCTCCGCTATCATGGAATGGCGCCCCTTGTATCCCATATTTATGAGCTTGGTCTTTTGGAGGCAATATCTATTGCACAGAAAGAATGTTTTGCAGCCGGGATCATGTTCGCGAAAACAGAGGGTATCGTCCCCGCGCCGGAACCTACACATGCTATAGCCGCCGCCATACGAGAAGCACTTCATTGCAAGCAAACAGGAGAGAAAAAAACCATTCTCACAGCTCTCTGTGGACATGGGCATCTCGACATGTCTTCATACGAAAAATATTTGCTTGGGGAGATGCAAGATCTGGATTTAGATCAGAATGCTATTCAAGAGGCACTCAAAGGTGTGCCTGTAATTTAATTGTCTTCAAGGCAGAAAAACATAAAAACAAACAGATCTGATGAGCCTAGCATTCAAATCGCCAAAAACTAAGGTGTACTGAAGTAATCCTAATGTGCTGTCATCAGGTGAAGTGCACCCTTATATTTTGGTGCTAATGTGGTGACATAATATATGGGTAAGCATGTACTCGGTAGGAAATCAACTATCAAAATAAACGATGTTATGTCGAGGCTGATAGCATGTAACTCAGTTAGCAGCATAGATCCGACCTTGGATCATGGAAACTTGGAGGTAATATCTCTTCTAGCGAACTATTTAGAGGTGTTGGGTTTCAAGTGCGAGATCATGACACTCGCTGACAAAAAAGCTAATCTTATTGCAACACTTGGCACAGGCCCGGGTGGCCTCGTTCTCGCGGGGCACACCGACACAGTACCGTGTGACGAGAAGCTGTGGGACAGCAATCCATTCGCACTCACTGAACGAAACAACTCTTGGATCGGCTTGGGGTGTTGTGACATGAAAAGCTTTTTTGCTTTGTCAATAGCCGCCCTCCAGCAGCACCATGGCAAAAACCTCCGACACCCACTTATAATCATAGCTACTGCAGATGAAGAATCCTCCATGCGGGGGGCCAGAGCCTTGGTGGCCGCAGGAACTCCGGTTGCTCGCCGAGCGATTATAGGTGAACCAACAGGTATGCGCCCAGTATCAATGCACAAGGGTATCATGATTGAAAAACTTGCCGTCACTGGGAGGTCAGGACACTCGAGTAATCCCTATCTAGGTCGTAACGCGATGGAAACAATGCACAAGATCATATCACAACTCATGGTACTTAGGGATCGTATGCGCCATCAGAAGCATCCTGGCTTTGAAATCGACTATCCCACACTTAACTTGGGGTGTATTCGAGGTGGAGATAACGCTAATAGAATATGCGGACACTGTTTCCTTGCTTTTGAAATCAGACCATTACCGGGTATGAATATCGATCAGCTACAGTTTGACCTGGAAAGTGAAATTGCCAAGATTGCTGACGCTGATCGAGCAGAGTGGAATCTTGAGCGCCTTTTAGTACCTCCTTTCAAAGCTAATGAAAACTCTGAAATGGTCTCTCTATGCGAAAAACTTACTGGACACACAAGCGGCTCAGTAGCATTTGCCACCGAGGCCCCATATTTTCAGGAGCTTGGGATGGATGTCGTCGTACTGGGAGCCGGAGACATCGAGGTTGCACATCAACCGAACGAACACCTCATGTTGGACAAAATTAATCCGAATATCCAATTTTTATATGAACTTATTGGTCACTGTTGCTTATAATTATGATTATGACATCAAAAAGTTTTGTAAATCTTTTCCGTGAAAGCGCGCCTTACATCCATGCTCATCGGGGTAAGACCTTTGTGATTGCTATGACTGGAGAGGCCGTAGAAGGTCCGAATCGTTTTAGTTTGTTGGCAGACATCGCCGTACTGCACAGTATTGGTGTTCGCATCATTCTCGTGCACGGCGCTCGTCCACAGATAGATAAACGTCTGAGCGAAGCAGGTTTTAGATCTACATTCCACGAAGATATTAGAATTTCTGATAATACAATGATGCCGTACATCGAAGAAGCGATAGGATCGATCCGATTACAGTTGGAGAAATTATTATCTATGGGACTGCCTAATTCACCGGTGCTCGGCACTCAAATACGAACTGTTAGCGGTAATTTTACTGTTGCGAAGCCAGTTGGCGTTCGTGATGGGATTGATCACCTTTTCTGCGGCGAAGTACGCCGCATAGACAACGGTGCAATAGAATCTGCGCTCGATGGTGGTTCCGTTGTCATAATGCCGCCAATTGGATTTTCATCGTCGGGTGAAGTCTTTAACCTCTCATACCAAGATTTAGCTTCCGAAGTAGCCTCTTTCATGAAGGCCGAAAAACTCATATTCATCAGCTCTCTCGATGGAGTTTATATCAATGGTGCGCTACAAAAAAGACTGTCTCTTACGACTTTGGCGCAGCTCATTGCCTGTGACAAAGTACAATCAGGGTTGGAAAGAAAAATTTTACAGTCAGCTTACAAATGCTGCTCTAAACAAGTTGCAAGAGTACACCTGATTACCGAAAAAACTGACGGAGCACTTCTGTCTGAGTTGTTTACCCGAGAGGGTGCCGGAACGCTGATATCAGAGGATAAATCGGAAACAATACGTCAAGCAAAGATTGAAGACATCGGGGGATTACTTGAGCTAATTCAACCCCTTGAGCAGCGAGGAATTCTAGTTAAGCGCTCTCGCGAGCGACTAGAGGTAGAGATTGAACAGTTTTATGTCAGTATCCATCCTGAGGGCTTTATGCTTGGCTGCGCAGCACTTTATCCTCTTGATGAAAATATGGGAGAGATTGCCTGTGTTGCCACACACCCAGATTTTACTAAGCAGGGGACCGCTTCCCGCCTTTTGACCGTGATTGAGGAGAGAGCAAAACAACAATCTATCAGCAGCCTATTCGTATTGACTACACATGCAGCGCACTGGTTTCTTGAAAAAGGTTTTACCGAGTGCGGTCCGGATCTATTGCCCGAAAATAAAAAATTATTGTACAACTACAAACGTAATTCTAAAGTCCTTTCAAAAAAAATGGATCTTCAATTCGCTGTGTAGCAAAATTGTAATTTCTGTTATCCTTCAGAGAATTTTTTAATCGGAGCATTAGATGCCAAGGTATCGTTCTCATACAACAACGCAAGGCAGAAATATGGCGGGAGCAAGAGCCTTGTGGCGCGCGACCGGGATGACAGATGACGATTTTCAAAAACCTTTGATAGCAATTGCTAATTCCTACACCCAATTTGTACCCGGACATGTCCACTTAAAGGACATGGGAGATCTAGTTGCTGCTGAAATCGCAGTGGCTGGCGGTATTGCCCGAGAATTCCACACTATCGCGGTGGACGATGGCATTGCTATGGGTCACGACGGAATGCTCTACTCATTGCCATCAAGAGACGTGATCGCTGATTCTGTCGAGTACATGGTAAATGCCCACTGCGCTGACGCGCTTGTTTGTATTTCGAACTGTGACAAGATTACGCCGGGCATGCTAATGGCCGCTATGAGATTAAACATTCCCGCTATTTTTGTCTCGGGAGGACCCATGGAAGCTGGTAAAACAAAGCTTTCAGAGCACTCTCTTGACCTTATAGATGCGATGGTCATCGCAGCAGACGAAGCGGCAAGTGAAGACACCGTCGCCGAGTATGAGCGTTCCGCCTGCCCTACTTGTGGATCCTGTTCCGGGATGTTCACTGCGAACTCAATGAACTGTCTTACCGAGGCTCTCGGCCTCTCTCTTCCAGGAAATGGAACTACGCTGGCAACTCACTCCGATAGGCGACAACTATTTCAACATGCGGGACGAACCATTGTCTCTCTAGCCCGCCAATATTATGAGAAAAACGATGATAGCGTTCTCCCACGTTCAATCGCATGTTTTGAGGCATTTGAAAACGCAATGTCCCTCGACATAGCGATGGGTGGTTCCACAAACACAATTCTACATCTACTTGCAGCTGCCCAAGAGGCGAAAATAAACTTCGACCTTCATGATATTGATCGGCTATCACGCAAAGTACCATTGTTATGTAAAGTAGCCCCCAGCACTCCCGAGTATCATGTTGAAGACGTCCATCGCGCTGGAGGTGTAATGGCTATACTTGGAGAACTCGATCGCGCCTCCCTAATTCATAACCAACTGCCGACTGTGCACTCTCAAACGCTTAGCGAGGCACTCGCCAAATGGGATATAGCTGCAAATGCAAATGATGAGGTCAGGAAATTTTATAAAGCCGGTCCCGCTGGAATCCCCACTCAAACGGCGTTTAGCCAAAGTACAAGATGGCCATCGCTCGATCTAAACCGTGTAGAAGGTTGTGTGAGAGATTACGAGCATGCTTTTAGCTCAGAGGGCGGCTTGGCTGTTCTATTTGGTAATATTGCCGAAGACGGATGTGTGGTGAAAACTTCTGGGGTAGATGAATCAATACTTTTCTTTGAAGGCCCAGCCTTCGTGACTGAAAGTCAAGATGCCGCAGTAAAAGCCATATTAGAAGATAAAGTATCACCCGGAGACGTCGTTATTGTAAGATATGAGGGCCCTCGTGGGGGCCCGGGTATGCAGGAAATGTTGTACCCAACCAGTTATATTAAAGCAAAAGACCTCGGCAAGGCTTGCGCATTAATTACTGACGGTAGATTTTCCGGCGGCACTTCAGGACTTTCTATCGGCCATATTTCTCCAGAAGCTGGAGCAGGCGGCAACATAGCGCTCATACAGCATGGTGACATAATTTGTATAGATATCCCTAACCGAAGCATAAATGTCATATTGAGTGACGCGGAACTTTTAAGTCGAAGGAAAGCACAAGAATCGATAGGCTGGCGTCCATCAGAGCATCGACCCAGATCAGTTTCTGCTGCGTTAAGAGCTTACGCCAAACTAGCCACAAGCGCCGACAAGGGGGCCGTGAGAGATCTTTCACAGCTCTGAGGTGTTTTTTGCGAATACTTCCAAAAAGGGTAGCATTTAATCCGTGCAAAAAACCACTCAGTTTGTTTCTGACACTTAACGGCTGTTAGAAGATGAGAGTCTAAGCCTTTCCGCACCCTCGAATTTTCAAACCAACATCTCTAAGTTTTTGTAACCTCGAACCCTCACTTTCAGAGAACTTGATCCACTGTCTAGGGTATTTCATCGCCTTCTTATCTTTTGCATTTTTTAACGATTTCTTGAATGCACTAATCGCATCGTTAAAGCAGTTAAGGTTTACTAGTGCATTTCCCATCACTAGATAATTAGTGTCAGGGCGTTTAACCCCCCCCTTCTTAGAGGCTCGAGTCGCCGCTCTGTACGCATCCTTATCTCTCCCCAAATCGAGATAAATACCTGCAAGCCGAGCCTGTAAATTACCCGTGTCCGCCTTTTCGGAAGCAGCCTCAAGAGCCGACACTGCCGAATCAAGATCTCTGGCCTGATACCATGCAGTTCCCAGGACCTCAAGATTTTTGGATGAGCGCTCCACGTAACCATCTTGCATTCCTTTATCAATGATCTTAGCAGCACGATATGGCACCTCGGCACCAAGGTACATGTATGCCATACTCATCACTTCGCTTTCCTTACTTAACTGGCCATTCAAATAGATTAGCTCAGTACTCACGAGCCGATCCATCTCGCGCTCACGCTCACCGTACATACCTCCAAGCTGCTTCCAATATGTCCATTTGGGATAGTGCTTCACCAGCTTTTCCAAAATTTTAATCACTGTCGGGTAATCGCTTTTCTCGTAATAAAGCACGCGTTGTAACGTCCAAAAACGCTCTTTCGGTAAGATTCCCTTCGACTCCTGGTCTGCGATAGCCATCTCAACTGCAACCAGCGCATCAGCCTTTC
The DNA here is from genome assembly GCA_902562425.1 of Porticoccaceae bacterium. Taxonomy (GTDB): domain Bacteria; phylum Pseudomonadota; class Gammaproteobacteria; order Pseudomonadales; family Porticoccaceae; genus TMED48. The sequence continues at coordinate 50,546 of CACETF010000013.1, forward strand.
GCTCCAGTTGATAGTATATTTGTGCCATAAAATATCTTTGGTCCGCTCCAATAATTGTAGCCTCCGCCAGCCACGCCTCAAGCTGAAATGCCGCATTCTTGTAATCTTCCTCAGCTGCATATAATTGCGCAAGTGTATATCGAATGTCTAACCGAACTTCTGGAGGAGTACCGATTCCCTCAACTACCTTAAGATACGCCTTGATTGCATTTGGAAAATCATCAAGCGAAAAATATACATAAGCAGAAAACTGCCAAATCTGGGTCTGCTCATAGTCGCTCTTACAGGTCTTGCTGCTAGCTTCCACATCCTGCAACGCCTTTAAGGACTCGGCCCACAACTCCTCCTCAAGAGTAACCTGTATCTTCTCGAGAGCCTTCGCGCATTTAGCCCCCACAGACTCTCGTTTGCGTGTTTGAACATCCTTATATTTTTTCTCCGTCTTCTTCTCTTCAGAATGAACCGAACTTACAAAAGAAAACTCGGGTTTTACCACCGAAATTACACAAGAAAGTGCAAAGGCCGACACTAAAGTTAAAAATCTTGTTACACAAACCTTCATGCACATTCCCCTATTTCTGCATCTGGAACGTAAACTTGTACATCACACCGGATACTTCCTCAGGTATCCCGTCAACAACTCGAGGGTTATACTTAAGCTTGTTTGCAGCCTTTAGGGCTGCCCTTCCAAAACCCCATCCCTCTGGATCTTCCTCAACCATTATTGGATCCCTAACACCGCCAGTGGTGGTAATTATTACTTGAACAACGGCATATCCTTCCTTACCTCGAGATTGCGCTCGACGAGGATACTGGGGTTGAGGCACGTATACCGGAATAAAATCGGTGTCTCGAGCAAAAGAACCCAGCCCCACGCTTAGCTTATTCGCAACTGGCGCCGCAGCCATACTTACCATATTCTCTGGAGTCTCGAATTCAATATTATCATCGGGCAACTCCGGAGGAGGTTCCGGCTCATCTGGCTTCTCTATTTCAGCTACCTTTTCGTTCGTAGTCCTCTCCCTTTCCACATGTAAAAAATCAGCAATCTTGATAGCCTCTTTTTCATCCATCTCTTTATTACCAGAATCAATGAGCTTGAACATCAATACGATCAAGGAAAAAGTCACCATGAGCCCAAGTATCGCCGACGTTCCTAGCCTTAATATTGCCATAATCTAAGCTCAGTCATTTTCAACAGAAACCGCTATAGGAGAAATACCAATATCCTTGGCAATGTCCGCAACCTTAGCAACAGATTCGATATTGGATTCATTATCAGCCTGTATCACCATACCGCCCTTCGGATTATCATTGAAAAGTCGCGTAAGATTGAGTTTCAAAGCAGTCGTTTCAACACGCTTCTTATCTATCCAAAACTCATTGTTGCCGCTTACAGCAACTAAAATACCTACTTTCTTGTATGGATCTGCAGTATTTGCATCAACCTTACTTACCTCTACCCCTGGTAGCTTAATGAAGGATGCGGTCACAATGAAAAAAATCAGCATTATAAAAACCACGTCCAGCATCGGCGTCAGGTCTATAGCCTGTCCCTGTTGCTCAGAATTACGTGTTCTAGTCCGCATTTGCGTTCATGTTCCCCAATATTGTCATGTTAACTAGTGTCCCTAATGATCCATAGTTAAATGGTCTTCGAGAAGGTGCTTCTCTCGTTCCGCATGACGCTCGACATAGGTCAAGCCAAAAACGCCGGAAAGAGCCGCAACCATACCGGACATAGTGGGCACCGTTGCCTTCGACACCCCTCCTGCCATGGCTTTCGCATCCCCACCGCCTGTGAAAGCCATCACGTCAAACACCACAATCATACCAGTCACCGTGCCCAATAGACCGAACAGCGGCGCCAACGCTACCAGTGTTTTGATCATCATAATATTTTCATCAATTTTAATACTTACCTCTGAGATCAGCTTTTCTCTAACTTGGCGCGCTCGCCTCGACTGTCTCTCGGACCTCGACTCCCATTTTTCAAGAGCAATATTTACATCCCGACCCACAGCTGCGCGCAGATACCACATACGCTCGAATATTAGGGTCCACATAACGAAGAGCAGAACAACAATAGCCCAGAGGACACTCCCCCCTGAATCCATAAACTTGCTCGCCTCAGCAAAAAGATCCTCTAGAAACATATCACCGTGCCTCGACCGAATCTGCGACAATACCGGCGCTTTGCTCCTCTAAGATATGCAAAATACGCTGGGCTCTCCCGTTAACAAGGGTATGCATTAGCACAGTAGGGATTGCCACAACCAAACCTAAGACGGTAGTAACAAGCGCTTGAGAGATACCGCCTGCCATTGCCTTAGGGTCTCCAGCGCCAAACAACGTTATCATCTGGAACGTAATAATCATTCCGGTGACAGTTCCAAGAAGCCCTAATAAGGGAGCAACCATGGCTATGATTTTCAAGAGATTTAGTCCTGACTCGATGGCAGGACGTTCCTTCAGCACCGCCTCATGAAGTTTGAGCTCCAAAGATTCTGGGTCAAGTCTTGGGTTGTCCGCTGCAACTTGTAAAACCCGCCCAAGTGGGTTTTTAGGGTTGGGAGTGGAGTTTTTTAGCTGCGCGCTAACTCCCGAAGACATCATAAATAAAGCGATGAATCTCCACAACGCCAGTGCGATCGCAAAAGCAAATACACCGGTAATCACGTAACCAACGATACCGCCAAAATGCCAGCGCTCCTCCAACGTAGGTGTGTTTATTAGAGCACGCAGAAGCCCTCCCCCAAGTGGCCCCGTTGGATCTAACCCAACTTTGGTAAAACCGCCGGTTGCCGACTGAATTTCGGCCGCACTGTCTCGGTATTTTCCTGCGGGCTGTCGGGGAAGCTCTGAGACAATACCGCTGTCAGGATTATATTCAAGATACATTCCATCAGCCAATAAGTTATAGGTTCCAACCCGCACTACCTCCATTTGTCGCTGGTTTCCGCTTGCTAAAGTAACCTGCCTATCAAACTTCACAATACGACCACCCTCTACCATCTCCCGCTGCTGCTCGAACCACAACTGCTCTATGTCTTCAATAGATGGGAGTCTCGTATCGCTACTCATTTTGTCAATTAACTCACCAAGGAAATCAGTACGACCCGGAATCTGAGAACTCACCACGGATTGTTTGAGGTTTTCACGCACGTCTCCAGCCGCCCCAGTTAAATGTCCAAAGAGCTCTTTCAAAGAGCCCAGACGTTTATCTAATTGTTGCCTGAGCGCTGCGATCTTCCTCTCATTATCTCTTATATTTTGCTCAAGCTGGTCTGAACGACGTTCCTCAGCAGCCTTAGTGGCTTGCGCTTTCTTTAACAATCTTCCCTGCTCATTTTTATCGGAATTAAATTCGGTTTGACGTTTGTTATAGTCTGATGTCTCCGTTCGCTTTGAAGTTTCAATCATCTGCAAAAGCTCATCAAGGCTCTTTGCGTCTTGAGCATTTAATAAGGTGCTGACCAGCGAAAACCCTAAAAACAGAGACAAAATGCTTATTTTTACTGAATTTTTCATTATAGCATCTCCGGTGCAGTGATAGGCATCTCAATAACATCTTGTGGTGATAACTTCTTGGCTATTCGAATTCCCTGATCAATAGGCCGTCGATACTCTGAACCAAGTGTCTGCCATGATCCGCTACCCTTATTCCAAGCACCGGTCTGCGACTTATCTTTAGTTTGATACGCAAGGGCAACTCGCCCGATCCGGAGCACGTCTACTTCGACTTCGATACCATTTGCATTTATGTCGATCATTGCCCTATAAGTCTCAAGTGATCGACTATAATCCGATTCGATGTCATAAACCTCCAGAATCTGTCGGAACTTCTCAGCAGCAGAAAATCGAGCGCTATCTAAATTTACTGACAATTCCTCAATGGCACCCAACCGCTGCTCTCTTTTAAATGGCATATCAAGGGCGATAAAATCTTCCAAACTGTCGAGCATACTTATCATCAAAGGAGTAATCCCTCTCTCGATTACCGTTGCATTCGCAATTGACTCTTCAAGCTCTGACATTATCTTCTTTTGACTACTAACCTGACGCTCCAGTTGAGAGTTATATACTCTTAATGACTCGATTTGCTTGTTGACTTGTTTAAATTCCTGCAGGAGGCCATCAGTCTGATCGGCGATACGGTCGACCCTTACCTGCGCGACTCTCGCCGCCTCTACCTTTGCGGCTCCTGCCCTCAAGATATCACCGACCTCAGTCGCCATACCCCATGGAGACAGTAACGTAGCAACCGTAGTTGTAAAGAATATAAATGATTTTATAAATGTCTGTTTCATGGTTCCCTCAGTTTTAAGCCCTTTCTATGGGATTAATCTTATTTAAAAAACTTTATTGTGCTTGTTAAATAAAGTACTTTATAACAAACCTAGGCCCGTCTTTTTAGCAGGGTCGTGTCAAAGAATCAATGGAAGTACTAAAAATCACTATTAATAAATCTCTCTAAAAAATAAAAACATTTAAACAAAGGTTGGGCTTTCCTTTCGATCCAGCGTAACAAAAGTATATCTTAGATTATCTACTCCCTTTCCAGGCCGTCTGTCTTTTACTTCCCAATCGTCTTGATCAATGACTGGAAAAAAAGCATCCCCTATCATTTCAGATTCCACTTCCGTAAGGTAAAGCCTAGAGACAAATGGTAGCCATAATTTATATATCTGTTCCCCTCCGATAATAAAAGCCTCCTTACAAGTATCTCGAGAGCAGAGGCTAAGCGCTTTATCATATGACTCCTCTACACTATGAACTACACTAACACCTTTCTGAAAAAATTCCGAATCACGCGTAAGGATTATGTTTGCGCGACCAGGTAAGGGTCTACCTATGGAGTCAAAAGTTTTTCGGCCCATAACGATTGGACTCCCCATGGTAATTTCTTTAAACCGTCTCAAGTCCTCAGAAATATTCCACAACAACTGATTTTGAAAACCAATCGCCAGATTTCGACCTGTTGCAGCAATTATAGAGAAACGAATCATACAGCTACCGGGGCCCTAATTGCGTCATGAGGGGCATAGCCCAACAATTCAAAATCTTCATAAACGAACTCAGCTACATCTGTTACCTCTGGATTGATTCGCAGTTTTGGTTGGGGAAGCGGCTCCCGCGCTAGCTGGAGTTCCACCTGGCGACTGTGACTGAGATAAAGGTGTGCGTCTCCAAAAGTATGAACAAAATCTCCCAAACCAAGCTCGCAAATGTGAGCCACCATAGAAGTTAACAGCGCGTAAGATGCTATATTAAAAGGAACGCCTAAAAAAATATCAGCACTTCTTTGATAAAGTTGGCAGGAGAGTTTCCCCTCACTCACATAAAATTGGAAGAGTGTGTGGCATGGCGGTAGACCGGACTTAATCATGACTGGAATCTCTCTCGGATTCCAAGCTGAAACAACATGTCTACGGGAGTAAGGATTAGTTTTTATATCCTTTATGACTTGCTCCAACTGGTCCACTCCCTCAAAATTTCTCCACTGCTTACCATAGACTGGTCCCAAGTCTCCAAATTTACGCGCAAACTCTTCGTCTACTTTTATTCGCTCAACAAATTCCGACATTTGCTCTTCTCGGGCTTTGGATTGAATCGACAAATCACGCTTAACCTTTGATTCTCTTAACCAATTTTCAAAAGGCCAGTCGTTCCAAATACTTACTCCGTTCTCAACCAAATAGCGTATATTTGTGTCGCCCCGGACAAACCACAATAACTCGTGGACAACGGACTTAAAATGAATTTTTTTGGTGGTAACAAGAGGAAAGCCAGCACTCAAGTCAAATCTCATTTGATAACCGAAAATACTTTTTGTGCCGATTCCGGTGCGGTCTTGTCTCTCAAGCCCATTTCTTTGAACGTGTCGCATAAGTTCAAGATACTGGTGCATAAATCAACCCCTTTTAGTCTTGTTACTTTTCAATTCAACCGATCCTCGACACAACCAGAGCCCTCCTAAAATCATCGGCAAACACAGTAGTTGGCCACGGGTCATCCAATCGATTAGGCCAAACGTTGCAGATTCATGTAAAAATTGTGGGTCCGGCTGGCGCATAAATTCAACTAAAAAACGAGCTACGCCATATCCAATTAAGAATATTCCCGAGATCGAACCCGCTTGGCGAGGTTTTCGAGCAAACCAATTAACAAGAATAAAAAGAAGCACCCCCTCTCCGAATGCTTCATACAACTGCGAAGGATGCCGATACAGTTGTTCAGGGTCAGCGGGGAATAACATTGCCCAAGGAGCATCGCTCGGCCTTCCATAAAGTTCTTGTCCAATAAAATTTCCTATTCGGCCAAAAAAAAGGCCCGAAGGTACTAAAGGCGCAATAAAATCGGTAACGCTTAAAAAGGAAAGTTTTTGTTTTCGCGAATAAAGCAAGGCAAAGCACATTACACCCAGCAATCCTCCATGAAAAGACATCCCACCTTCCCAAAGCCGAATTACCAGAAGAGGATCTGCTAACCATTGGTCCATGCTGTAAAAAAGCATATATCCCAGTCTACCGCCCAGAATCACTCCCCAAGCGCCGTAGACTATCAAGTCCTCTACCTCAGCTTTCTTAATGGGGGACCAAGGCGCGCGGCAGTTTTTAATTGCCAGTAACCAAGCCAACAGAAAGGCCAAAAGATACATGAGACCATACCAATGGATGTGAAGAGGACCGATATTTAGATGAAAAACCTCATAGGGTCCAACAGATAGTGCCACTGGGTCGATCGCTGGATAATTAAGCATAAAATTTTTTATACCAAGTTATTATGTAATAAAAGCCCATGCAAATTTCTTTGTCGCGAGGCGCCTTAAAACGTATTCCAGAGACTAATACGATATTTAATATGTTTTTATAGAATAATAAAACCTATTAACTATTATACTAAATTGTTCTTTTACTCGATAGACCGATGATATAGCTTTGTGAGGTCAGGGTTCTTTAACTCGCACGCTAAGAACTCCATAACCTCGTTTGCGTGAGTTATTTGTATTGATCTCTCCGCAATATCCCGTGCCTTTCTGACTGAAACTTGTAACAACATTGATTTTACGCGCGAAAGGCAACTTGCACTCATTGAAAGGTGCCTATATCCCAAGCCGACAAGCAACACAGCACCTAAAGGATCACCGGCTAACTCTCCACAAATACTTACCTCGCATTTGGCATTATTCGCTTGTTTACTTACAAGATGCAGTGCAGACAACACGCTGGGATGAAAAGAATTATACAGACTTGCAACCCTAGGATTATTACGATCAACTGCAAGTAAATACTGTGTTAAATCATTAGTTCCAACTGAGAGGAAATCTACTCTCTTGGCTAGTTGATCGACCTGATATACTGCTGCTGGAACTTCAATCATGGCACCAATCGGGGGTTTCTTGATACATAGATCCTCCTCATTAATGAGTTCCTCGTAAGCTCGATTTACGAGTTGTAACGCTCCATCTAGCTCTCCAATGCTACTTATCATGGGCAACATAATTTTTAAATTTTCGTTATTTTCAGATGCACGCAGCATAGCCCTTATTTGCACAAGAAAAATCTCTGGATGATCTAAAGATATTCTTATACCTCGCCAACCAAGAAAAGGGTTCTCTTCCTCAATCGGGAAATATGGCAATGCTTTGTCTCCCCCAATATCAAGAGTCCTCATGGTCACCTTTTTGGGTGCAAATGCTTGTAGCTGTTCTTTGTAAATCAGCACCTGTTCGTCTTCAGTAGGGAACCCTAAATGCGAAAAAAAAGGAATCTCTGTGCGGTAAAGGCCCACGGCCTCAGCCCCACTCTTAAGTGATCGCATCACATCTTGACGCAATCCCGTGTTGACGAAAAGAGAAATATGCTCCCCAT
>CACETF010000014.1 GCA_902562425.1 Porticoccaceae bacterium
GAAGAAGCTGAATCAGACGGGCCACCAATTGCATCACTGATACTCTCAGCAACAGAACCAGCGGCAACACCGTTCAACACATCAACGGCCGACTGTAAGCTCGTGAGCTTGGTCGCAACATCACTAAACGTTGTATAATCCGCATCATCGATAACCGTGCTGAGCTGGTCTTGTAGATTATTCACCGACTGGGTGAGCTGCGGTATTCCAGGGAAAGACAGCGCCTGCAGACCGGCTTTTATTGTCGCATCAGCTAAATTTGAAAGTGCGGTGGAGAGCCCATCTCCATCTCGAATGAATATGTCCAAGCCGATTAACTTCAAGGAACCGGGGGCAGCAAGGAAACTCTCCAACTCAGAGAGCGCATCACTGTTCCCTACATCGATGGTAAGCTCTCCGGTTCCAGCTACACTTACGATCGAACCCATGGTCTTGAATTGATCAACTGTGACGATTACGCCAGACGCTAAGGAGGGGATATCAATTCCTGATGCTATATTTGCACTCGTTAAATCAAGCGTACCATGAGAAACGCTTATGGAAGAAACCGCAGAGGTAATCTTGCTGTCCGCTGAGAGCACAATGGTATCATTGTGGATGTCTGCACTGCTTTCGAAGAGAAAATGCAATGTATCTCCAGAACTTGACAGACCGGAGGTATCAACCGTGAGTTCACGTATCTGCTGTGATGAGGGATCAGTGTCTACTATGCTAAGAACGACGGTATCTTTTCCTGAACCGAGGTCTCCTGATACGTTAATTGTTGTCGCACTTAGTGTCTTAATCTCAAAACTATTAGCTGCATCATCGCCCGTCAATGCAATATCTATAGTAGTTGCATCCGCAGGACTTTCAATATGAGACTCTCCTTCGCTGTTTGTTACGGGAACACTGACGCCCGTGGCTTCAGCTAAGGCCGCTGCAAAGTCCGCATCAAGAGCCTCATCAAGCGCTGTCGTATCTGTTACTGCGGGATCAACACCCACAGATATTAGGGGCTCTTGTCCTTCCTGGACAACAGTTGCCAAAATTTCCGCTAGGACTGCGACATCCTCTGGTGAAGAGACTTTGACGTCTAGTCGACCCTCACCCTGAGTAACTACCGGTGCGCTAATTTCTTGAAGCTGAGAGACTGATAGTTTTAACCCGGAGTTGATGACCACCCTACCGACATTGGTAAGGCCAACTGAATTTGTAAGAATATCCACTGTTCCATCATCGATGATGAGGTCACCGCCTCCAAAATCAACCTCGCTGCCGGCCGCAAGAATGAAAGTATCGGCATTGTCCAACATATCGAAGGTTAGGTTTCCTCCTTCGAGGTCAACCTTAACGAGCGAGTTGACGGTATTATCCTCAGTATCGTCAGGGATGATAATAACAACATTTCCCGCTCCAGTGATCGTACCGCTCTCACTAACTGTGTTTAGCTGGCTGGCTGTGAGCTCTAATGAGGCATTAGCTGATACTACAAAAGAGACGCCGCTTAGGTCAGCGCCCGTTGCAAAGGATGCCTTATCGGCATCCCCCTCGATCCCATTTACAGTAATATTTGCTCCACCGAATTTCGCTCCGCTTTCAAATATCACCGGCCCATTTGCATTTACGACTGCATTCAGTGAGGACGTGGTAATGGATCCAAGGTCAACAGCCAAATTAGTCTCGCCTTCGATGATCGAGACGGTCCCAGTGCCCGATATCGCAACACCGTTGCCTGCTGCTGCATCAACGGTGAGCTCTTCACTATCCCAAACGAATTCAGTAACGGAAGATACAGGAATCGAAACTGAGGAACCCGTTGAAGGCAACAAAACATAATCTCCCTCTGAAACAGCCATCGATACCGCACCATTATCAGAATCGATGTTCCACTGGCCCGAACCACTCGTGCTTTCCGTTACACGGAACTGATTTACGGGCGGCTGGTACACAGGGTTATAACCGGACCCGCCACCACCGCAAGCAGCGAGGGGAAGTACCATCATTGGTATCAAACCACTAGCGCCCTTTTCAGATGCCTTCTTCACCCACTTGGAAATCATTCTTTCACGAGCTTTAGCTCGCTTCGGAAGCTCTATGAGTTGAATAATTTCGCTATTTGATGCCGCAAATGATTCAAGCTCACCATCATGAGCTGCAATCCTTACAGATTCTGAGATTTCACCTTCGCGCTCAGCACGAAGTACCTCAATAGGCAAGGATTCTCCTGCTGTTACGTGAAAAATGTAAGCAATTTTAGGGTTATTTTCCTCAGCCGCATCAATCGAGGCGCCATTCTGACTAATATTCAATTCAGTTCGGTCGAGGTATTTCATATTCTTTATCCTTTTTGAGCTCGTTATGCGCCGAGAAAACGCGTTTACAATTCGGAAATATACACATGAGACCGCCGCCGAACCGCTCCAGCGACGATCACGAGAAAACTTTGGCAGTTATCTTTGCTAAGCAAAGTATTTTTTTTACCCATACAACAAGTTGCACCACTTATTTTTATCCCATCAGAGTGTACTGGCGGCGGGATAGATAGTCAATTCGGACAATATGATACATTGTTAGTGTGTAATTTTAACTAAAATTCCTAAATAGTTATCCATAATCATTTTTTTTGAAAGCTTGGATTCCAGTTTCACATCTCGCAACGGCACCAAACAGCAAAACTATGGTTCAAAACCTCAGATTCCCTGGCATAACCATACTTTTTTAACACAGACCCTAATCGTAAAAATGAAATCGCAATCATTTTCCTCCACATCGTCAATTTCGTGGGTAAAAAATGGAGCTTTTTAAAATAAATCTTCAAAGACAAGAGGTAATACTATGGCACTTACATTTCAATCACATGTATGGTCTTTTAACTGTCATAAAATTCTACCTAACCCGAAATCGAAAGGTCTTTTTTTTATTCATTTGTAGGATGAGTTTTTCAGACAAAGGTATGAGTGAACCCAGATGACCAATAGACCAAGAATTTGTAAAACACAAAATTCAAAAGACCCACTCGATAGAGCTACCAAATTTGTTTGAATCAGCTGAAGAAAATTTGAGATTACTCAAAACCTCAAAGCTTTTAAAGTAGGAGCAAGGAGTTAAAATTATCACCGTCAAAGATATAAACTAAATCGCATTTAGTCTCTTCATCATCGGCCGTTAAAAAAGAAATGGGAGGAACGAATCGCTCCGAAGTACCCGGTAGTAGTTGATGCTTAAATGTTTCACTCAATTCCAGATATAAGTTGCTTGGGCAGTTAACTACGCGGGTTAGATAGTTATGTCAATGTTCAGACGTGCGGGATTAATAAATAGCCTGTCGACAATCAAGCACAGTCCTATCGATACCGCTATCATCAGCTTTCATTTATCCAAATTCGACGGAAGTCGAGTAAGAATATCCGCTGAACAACTATAACGCGATGGAGTAGCACTTTTAATGGTGAATCTCCACAAAGCGCTTCGTACCAAATGATCGTTCGAAAAGAGGAATATCTCCCATTTTTTAGTGGGCTGAATGATAGCAAAGGATGTAAAACTTATGGGGAGCTGGCAAGAGCCATGATCCTAAAAGAGGATTGGTCCGATTGAAACAAGACATTAAAAAGTCATCTTCCACTAAATCATACTGCTCGATTCATAACCTTTTTCACAAATCCTACCGAACTTGAGATCTCATTGTGACAAACTCCTCAGCAGCCGAAGGATGTATCCCCACTGTGGCGTCAAACTGAGCTTTTCTCGCGCCGGCCGTTAAAGCGATCCCCATGCCTTGGATAATTTCAGCCGCATGCTCCCCGACCATGTGACACCCGAGTACCAAATCTGTCTCACCGTCCACCACCAGCTTCATCAGTATCCTCTCGCCACCCCCACCTAGCGTCTGAAGCATAGGCCTAAATTCCGAAACAAAAATTTTCACATCAGTATATCTTTCTAATGCCTTCTCCTCGCTCAAACCTACCGAGCCAAACTCCGGCTGAGAGAATACAGCTGTTGGGATGTTATCATAGTTAATTGTTGTCGCGCCGTCACCATACAGATGATCGACTAAAACCATCGCCTCTTGAATGGCTACTGGCGTCAACTGGACACGATCAATGACATCGCCGAGTGCGTATACATTCGGGTCTGCAGTAGCAAAAAATGAGTCCACCACAATGGATCCATTCTCCCGCCTTACAACTGCAGTATTTTCCAATCCAAGTGCTTCTGTGTTCGCCTTTCGGCCGGTTGCATAAAGCGCCAGATCGGCGTCTAATATCAAACCCGAGTGTAAGGTAACATCCAACGACCCGCTTGTTTTTGTTATCTTCCTAATTTCAGAGTTAAAGTGAAAATGCACACCTTTTTTCTGCATCCCCTCACAAATTTTATCAGTCATTTCTTTGTCAAAAGACTTGAGCAGTCTGGGGCCACGGTAAACCAAGTGGGTCTCTACCCCTAAGCCGTTGAGTATTCCAGCAAACTCTACAGCTATATAACCCCCTCCCACAACAACCGCTTTTTTTGGCAACTCCTCCAAATAGAACATCTCATTAGAGGTGACCGCAAATTCTTTACCTTGAAAATCGGGCACAAACGGCCATCCTCCAGTCGCCACCAAAATAGTCTCTGCACTATATGTTGTTTTGTTCACCGTGACATTGTTGGGTCCGGCTATCGTAGCCCTACCATTAAAAAGATCAGCACCACTATTTTCAATTAGATCTTGATAAATTCCGTTTAGACGCTCAATCTCCTTGGTTTTGTTATTTCTGAGGATTTTCCAATCTAGGCTAGGCATAGTTTTGAAGTTCCACCCGAAACCCTCGCTGGCTTTATACAACTCAGGAAATTGAGATGCATAAACAAATAATTTTTTGGGTACGCAGCCCACGTTTACGCATGTGCCTCCAAGGTATCGCTCCTCCGCCACGGCGACTTTTTTACCTTTAGATGCTGCCATCCGTGCGGCACGAACACCACCGGATCCCGCTCCAATGACGAACAAGTCATAATCATATTTTCTAAGCATTAGTTATCCTTTTGCAGTTTGAAGACCTCTAGTGAGTGCGATTATAAAAATATTCCGTTAATCTTAGCCTGTCTCTAGTGACGGGCATGGCATTATCACCATCATCACCAAGAACCTGCCAATATTGAGCGCCATCACTCCAGGCCTTCCAATGGCCGTTGCTGACCAAATCCCTACCATGTGCAAAATTAACAAGATTTTCGTAATAGTGTTTACGTAATTTATCCCAGTTTTTATCGTCATATTCTTGAGTCCAAAATATATTACTATCGGCCCCATGAGGTGTTCCAATCTTATCACCATTCTCGAAGACAATTCCGGCATCAGCGTAGTAAGTATATACCTTAGTCCCATTTTGAAAATTTGCCACTGCAGATAGGTGAGATGAATTAAGAAACATCATATCCCCGATGAACCTTGCATGAGCCAGCTCCACTCGTTTTTGAACATCGTCCCGATAAACGGCCCGAATTTTCTCCCAGTTGTTTAGAACCCATTTTTGATTTTTATCCTCTGCCAGCCAACGTCTTGATAACCAATGCCCCTCAAAACTCGTAAAACCGGTCATGTAAGCATCTATCTGGTTCTTGCATTTTTCATCTCTGACACAACCAAAATGGTCGACCTTAAGGGCATCATCGTCAACAATTGGTAAGATTTGAAGCTTTTGCTGATTTGTAAAAAGAGTTGGATCGTGTTGCCTAAGTGTTCCCAGCGAGGTCCCAGACTCTAACCCAGCCCCTATCATCAATGATATCGCTTGATCTTCGGCTATCCCTAGTTCTCTCCCACTAAAATCGGTTTTTGTATAGTCATGCAGTTTTTGCATAAAATGACGCTGCCACCCAATGTAACTGCTCTGTGCAATTGCTCGACGAAAGAGACCCCCTGCCGCTGGATGTGTTGTTAGGATATCAACAGAGAGTGCACCTGCGGAATTACCGAAAATAGTTACTCTCTCAGGATCGGCGCCGAAACGCTTAATATTTCTAGCGACCCAACGTAGCGCAGATATTTGATCTTGAAATCCAAAATTCGGGTCCTTAGTCTCAAGCTCTGGATGCGCAAAAAAACCTAGAGGTCCGAGTATATAGTTTAGCGAAACAACCACAACACCTTTTTCTGCCAATAACTCGCCCGCCACATTTCCATGCCCATTTGAGAGCCCGCCCCCATGGATCCAAACCATTACTGGGAGCTTACCTCCCAAATTAGGACTCCATACATTCAAATACAGACAGTCTTCACTTAACACACTACTAAACGGCTTCTTTTTATTTGCAATACAACTTGATCCAAAATCTGAATATAAATGTAGTTTCTCATCAAAAACCATGTCCACCGGAGGCCTCCATCGAAAATCTCCAACTGGCGGCTCAGCATATGGAATTCCCTTTGCAAAGAAAATCCCATCCGCAAAAAAAATCCTCCCTCGGTCTCTGGCAGATACACTTTACCAGGGCACCCTAACAGCATCAGCACCAGACAGAATAGAGTGACGATTCTAGGGGTGTTTGTAATCATGCTAAAAAGCTCTTTGTCATGAAAATAATCGATGAGTAATTCAGACATAAAAAGTTTCTGTTACTGGTGAGAGACCCGAGGCATCCCAACTCGATTAGCCATTCTCGACCACGAGCCCTTCGATAATCTCTTTCCAGACTCGATACCCCTCGCCATTTAGATGAAGAGCATCATTGCTGAATCTTGCATCAATAGCTGTTCCATGCTCATCCAAGAAGTGTGGATAAAGATTTACGTAGGTTACATCCGATGTCACTCTTTCCCTGACCTTTTTGTTGACAGCTTCTACTCTCCCTTTGTACTTGGGTGCTCTTGGGAGAATGCTTTGGATAAATAATTTTGTGTCCGCGGAGGATGTTCTGATACGGTCGACTATTGTCAAGATATTCTCAACGATCTTGTCTTCCGCTACCCCAAACGAAATATCGTTAGTCCCAATCATTAAGAATATGCTTGATGGCTTAGAACGATTAATTTGATGGAGTCTTGCCAACACGCCTGATGTAGTATCACCGCTTATGCCACGGTTTCGTGTAACTGTTTTCTCAAAAAATTCTTCCCATGCTCCTCCTTCTGTGATCGAATCACCCAAAAACACAACATCGCCAACTTCTATTGGAATATTTTCGAAAATACTCACTGAACGCTCATATTTTCCGCCCTTATTGAACAGTCCAACGTAAAAGGACGAAAGAGCGCCTGACACATGAAGAAGAAACAAAATGAACATGAACCCAGTGAAACAACAAGAAAAAATCACTAGACCCTTTGAAATTATACCTAATTGCACTATTACTCCTCCCCCAAGTTTTCAATTTGCCTTTAATGAAGATCAGATTTGTCTCAATTTAAGCTTGTGTTAAGGTTTATACACCGGAAATACTTCCTTTCAAATCAAGATACCATATTGCAACTGGATAAATAATTATTTGCGCTTCTACCGATAGTCGGGGCTGCCCCCAGAGAAAAAAGAAGTCACCAATGTTCTCACCGGCTTATATTCAAAGGAGTCCGAGACAATACTGAGAGCCCTATATAGGCATTGCCTATTCCCAAATGTTCAGTGTCGAATCATTTGGAAAGCTGGCGACGCAGGAGTCTGGGTAAATAGGGCTACGTGGCACAAAGCTGAGAACAATTATAACGGTCACTACAGGGTAATGTACCCAATCATGGTCGAAGGCTTCACTCTCAGTGGATCACAGTCTATGGTACAGGTCTCGCAGTGCGATGCGCCGGACCGATCAATTCCGTGTTAAAAATATGTGTGTGCATGAGAAAGAAGTGTGTGATCGAATATTCACCCCAATTGGTTTCTCCAGCGCTTGAGACACCGTTTTTCGATGGTCTTAGGTATTCCGATGAACACAAGTAACTGAAAACTGTTTTTGCAGCCTGAACGGTTGCCAGGCTGATGCATTTCCTAAAAAATTCGTGCTGAGGGATACAGAAAGCGTGATCCCCCATCCCCCAACCAATAGTGCCTTAGCTAGATGGCAGCATTGCTGACGTTAAACAACGCAACTGAGTTAGATTTTGCTTGCCTCCCCAACGAATGAGGTTAAATGGATTTAAGCCTCTTTAGCCTGGGGTTTTTCCGACTTCTCGTCCTCTTTGAGGTCGGCACCTTCAGCCGCTTCAATTACTGCGTCATCTGCCTCAGTATCAGGGGCTAAAGAAGCTGTCCCAGATTTTACAGCGGTTGAAGTAGAATGAGAACCGCCACAGTGTCCAGCAAAAACAGATCCTGAAAAAACAAAGAATGAGAATATGAATACCGCTATATATTTAAAACACTTCATAGATTTACTCCAAGACAAGTTAAATTAAAGACTGCTACTTTACTATTACTTTGTAATTACGTAATGTCTTAGCATCTTGGACCTGTGTATTTACTAGAGGAGCGGTCAATGAAGTGTTTAGCGGCAATTTTAATCAGTCTATTATTTTTCGCAAACGTCGCGCAAAGCAACGACCCTCAGGAAATACTCGAAGATGCTGTCTATGGTGTACTCAAAAATTTCTATACCGTGCTGGATGTAAAAAACTATGACAAAGAAAAACTACGAAAAATCGTCACGGATGATTTTTTAGTTTTTGAAGCCGCACGTAGCATGGATATAGATGCCTTCCATGCATTCCTTACGCAGAAAGATCCGAATGCGGAGCCCCTGATTCACACAAGCTGGCAACTTTCCGACCACAGGTTATCGTTGGATAAACACTCTGCTCATGTGAGCTACATGAATAGAGGCACATTTCAGCATGGAACCACTCTCCGCGTTACAATTGATTGGATGGAAAGTGCTTTCCTTGTACGGAAGGATGAAGATTTTAAAATAAAATTTATAAATGCAAATCTGATCTCAAAAGATATCCAAAACTCACCCGCTCAAACGACTGATTAAAGACGTCCTCATCTACCTTACTGTGAGAGCAAAACACCAAGAGACCTATTTAAGGGTTCCCTCTGAGCAGTTCAATTTCCTTAATAATCTTTTCAGTCTGCTCGATAGCAAGCCCAATATAAGTCTCGGGGTCTAGCAGTCTCGCGAGATCAACCTCCGAGAACTCTTTAGCAACCCTTTCATGGCCCCGAACGGCCTCCGCCAATGAAACATTATTTTTGTATGCAAACAATGCTACTTCGTGCATAAGTTGATTCGCGGTATCCTTTCCTATTTTATTTGCCAGAAAAAAAGTAAGTCTCTGTGACAATATTAAGCCCTTAGTTATATCTAAATTCAACCGCATTGTTTTTTTGTTAATGCGCAGTTGGTCGAGCAATCGATTGGCGTCCGATAACATTTTCTCAGATTCAATTGAAATGACTTTCAGGTAATGATCCGCTCGAGGACCATCTCTTTCAAAGCTATTCACCATATCATCCAAAATAATTTCCGAGTACCTCGGAATACTCCGAGAGTACTCCACTAAACGCGCTGGTCCCTTGGGATTTCGCTTTTGCGGCATGGTGCTGCTGCCAATATCTCCCTTCCCAAGAACCTCAAGCGTTTCTCCAAGTTCTGTCATCTGGAGAAGGATAAGCTCCCCACCCAATCGTCCAAAGGACTTCGAAATGAGTGCCAGGGTGAGTCCATACTCAGCAAAAACATCTCTAATGCCATGCCAATCAGCTACCGATGGCGGCTCCAAGCCTAACTCCGCCATCATGAGAGCCTCGGTTTCGAATGCCGTTTGTCCAAGACCAAGATAGGTGCCGACCGCTCCCTTCAAAATTCCCGAAGCATTTAACTTGGTTTTAATGTGGGCTAGCCTGTCGATGTTTCGTCGATTTTCGGCGAGCCAAGTACTCACCTTTTTCCCAAAAGTAACGGGTAACGCATGTTGGCCTCGTGTTCTACCGGCCATGAAAGTACTCAAGTTCGCTTTTGCTATTTTTAAAAACTTGCCCTCAATCTCAAGCAAATCTTGAATGAGAAGTCCGACAGAATTTTTTAATTGAAGCACGAGAACTGTATCTAATATATCCACGGTAGTCGCACCGAAATGAATATACTCTTCGGCACCGTTATCAAGAGACTTTTTCCAAACATTTAGCCTTGCAACTAATCTGTGACCGACAATTTTATACTCTCGTTCTACATCATAGACACTCATATATTCAACGGTCGCTTTTTTTGTAATCTCATCCGCGGCCCACTGGGGAATAATACCCTGCATAGCTTGTGTCCTGGCGAGAGCTGACTCGACATCGAGTATAAGTTGATTTGTATTTGTTTCAGAAAAGGCACTAACCACCGTCGTGGCTTCCGTAGCCATTACTTTTGCGCAAAGAAGTAAGAATGCTGGCGCTTGTAATATCAATAATAAGAAATATGTACAGGGCACCATTGCTAGAATACAACGCTCTGCCATAAAGGATTTCTCCGAAACGAGTCAGGTGAATTATTGTTTACTCTTCAGTATGACTTTGATTGCCTAGCTTTCCTGGCACAGATTTTAGAACTTTCCTTTAAATAATCATCCTCGCCGAGGTAGGCATTCTTTCTTTTCTCCTCTTTCATACACTGCTTGTATGGATCCGAGCCGCATGAGACAATCAATAAAACGACAAAAACAAGCCTAAGTATCTTTTTTATCATGACACAACGCAGAGCGGTGCCGAAACCTCTTATTAAAAAAACCATCATGATTTACAGTCCTTGCCCACCAGCTTTCGGAAAGCCCATTACACATTATCTTTCGATGGCTACACACCAACGACCACCGTAACAAACGATCCAAAACATTAACATAATACATGGAGAGATCGCACTTTAAACAGTTTTTAGCTTGAAAAACAGCTTTATTTGATTACTCTACCTGATATTAATACCACCATAAATAGCGTCGCAATTTAAGTCTCCAATAACGTTTGTGGTAATTAGATAGGAGCGTAATTAGATACCTTCTATGTTAAATCACCGCAGGAAAAAAATGTAAGATGATAGACTAGTAGAGAAGTGTCTTCGTCTCGGGCGCAATCCAGCCGATCGCTAAAAAATATGCTTTGGCTCACTGACTGACAATGTTCACAAAATCGATTTCCATTGATGAAAGACGCATGGAGTGATATCAAAACCGAAATTGGTCTTAAGACAATTTTTTCTGACTTAAACGAATTAAAGACACTACCACCGCCAAAGGCTTGCCCCCAAGATCTTGCCACAATTATTGCCTGACCAACGGTTAAAGTTGCTTAAACTATCCCAGTAGTATATCTGTGCGAGACAAAAGAGGGAGTACATGCAGTGGAAGTATCCGCCTCCCCTATAGCTTCATCAAGGCAAAAGAGCTTTTGATGAACGAGGAGCTTCAGTTCAACTAAAATTGGATCATAAGAAACCGGCAAAAATGTCCAAACCTCCGATTTTAAGTGTATAAAAGACTCTACAAAAGTTTTAAACGACTAGCTGGTAAGCCCTTAAAATTTGTTTTGTATACCAACAGACTGCCAGACTTGGGACGCTTCATCAAACGCTCATTACTCAGGGCCACCCTAGCCGAAGTAACGAAAAGTAGATCAAGATCCTCTCCACCAAATGCTACGCAGGACGGCAGATCGACAGGCACTTTTAAAACAAGGCTTTGTTCTCCGTCCTCACGATACCTAACGATCTGAGAGCCACCCCACTGAGCATTCCAGACGCCTCCATCACTATCCACCGTTGATCCATCCGGAAACATACCCTTCCCAAGTTTCGCAAATATCTTCTTATCAGACAGCAGGTTTTGCACTGGGTCATACCGATACCTCCAAATCGTTTGCCGTGGTGAATCTGCGTGATACATAACTAATCCATCGAAACTCCAACAAAGTCCATTAGAGGTTGTGATATCGCTGATGTGCTCAATTGGGGCTTGATGAGGACAAATGCTAAATAGAGCGCCAGATCCATTAGCCACCCCTGGGTCCTCTACCATAGTTCCGGCCCAAAAACGCCCGAATGGATCAATTTTACCATCATTGAACCTCAATCCATCCGCTAAAACGGTAGGACCATAAAGCCAATCGATATTCCCATTGGTTAAATCAAAAAAGGCGATCCCACAGTCAAAGGCAACAATTAGTCGATCATCATGTTCAATAAACCCAAAACATCCCACCCGATAAGGGGTGTCCCAACTAACCAACCTTCCCGACCCGTATTGGTACTCAAACAATTTAGACCGCTCGATAT
Organism: Porticoccaceae bacterium; assembly: GCA_902562425.1. GTDB lineage: Bacteria > Pseudomonadota > Gammaproteobacteria > Pseudomonadales > Porticoccaceae > TMED48. Next base: position 12,214 of record CACETF010000014.1, read on the forward strand.
CCGTCCACCATACCGATTCAGTCTGCTCATTCCATACCACTCCTTCACCCAGTTCATTTTCGATATCAACAGTGGCTATTAGTTCTGGCAATTCGTGTCCCACGGCAGTTTGTGCTCCTTGCAAAAGTAGATTTTTTAACAGCTGTTTTGATACACTATTGACAATATTTTCTGCTTTTCTTGTGCCGCCCTCACATGGCAATATTTAAAGCTATATTTAGTCTATAGTGCTTGTTGATTTCTTCAACCATTTACTTTATTTAAAAAACAGAAAGCTCTCGATTTGAGCAAAAAAATACACATCGCTTTGCAAAACTCTAAAGAAGTTATTTCTTCAGAATAGTGAGTGCTCTCTACAATCTATATTTGTTGCGTTACGTACCACTCATAACAGCAAAATCCGCTCTCCTTTGGACCTCAGCATGTATAATCAAAAACAGCCTTGTACAATTGCGCTAGTTCAAGTTTTTTCTCAAACAACATACGGCAAAAGGGCACAAATATGCGAATAGTGCGAAGATACTCATGGCAAACTCCAAAAAACTTACTGATGCTTATGACCATCGCCATGACCGTTGCCTTCGCTACTTGGATGGGGATTATAAATAACTTTGTCGTTGAGGAGGCAAACTTCACGGGAGCTGACATCGGAACGCTCCAAAGCATCCGAGAAATTCCAGGATTTTTGGCATTCACGGTTATATTGGTACTTCTGATGGTAAAGGAACAATCGCTTGCATACCTCTCACTACTGTTTCTTGGTGTTGGAGTCGCAAGCACTGGGTTTTTCCCCAACATGCTTGGCTTGATGATGGCAACCCTTCTTATGTCAACAGGTTTTCACTTTTATGAAACCGTAAAACAAAGCTTATCTCTTCAGTGGCTGAGTATCGAAGAGGCTCCCAAAATATTAGGCCAACTTATTTCTGTGGGTTCTGTAACTTCTTTAGCGATCTATGGGTTTTTGTGGCTTTCCCAGGACTTTTTCAACCTCAGCTTCACTGAAATCTATGTTTTCACCGGAGGGTGTTGCTTAGTGCTTACAATGATTTTGGCATTTTCCTTCCCTCATTTTGAGGGCGCCACTCCTCAACGTAAAAATCTCGTTATCAGAAAACGTTACTGGTTATATTACGCGCTTACCTTCATGGGTGGGGCTAGGAGACAGATATTTGTAGTTTTTGCCGGTTTTCTCATGGTCGAAAAATTCAGTTATTCTGTGGCTGATGTTGCTGCTCTCTATATGATAAATCATGCGTTTAACTGGTTTTTTGCCGAAAAAATTGGAGTTATGATAGGTAAATTTGGAGAACGTAACGCATTAACCTTTGAATACATCGGACTTATATGTGTGTTCACAGCTTACGCATTTGTATCAGATGCTAAATGGGCAGCCATTCTTTATGTCCTTGATCATCTGTTTTTTTCGCTGGCCATCGCGATCAAGACATACTTCCAAAAAATTGCCGACCCTGCAGATATGGCCTCAACTGCCGGAGTTGCCTTCACCATAAATCACATTGCTGCCGTTTTTATACCCGTACTTTTCGGATTAGTTTGGCTAATCTCGCCCACCCTTGTGTTTTTAATGGGATCAGCTCTTGCTACCGCGAGCCTATTATTAGCGCGCAATATCCCAACGAATCCTTCTCTAGGCAATGAGGTGGTATTTGGAAAGGTAAGTCACATCATCAATGACAGAATTGCGTAGACACACAGTTTCATATTGAATTATTTATCCTGTGGTTCTAAAAGCTAAGCTTTTGTGTTTAGCGATAATTCTTTATGCTTAATTGGAGTGCGATCACTCCGTGTAGCATTTACAAAAGTATCAAGCAAACCCGCAACAAAAGACGAAATTGCTCTAACACTTCTATTTAAATTACATTTTTTTGGCTTCAAAAAATCAGTAATTTTATCTTTTGATACTTCTTATCAAACTGTCCACAGATTTGTGATCTACAAGGCTAAGCCAAGTAATTTCAGGATACTGCTTTCCTGCTGCGTTGAGACACCTCACTAAATACTCACGCGATGTGAATCTTTGTTCGGAGGAAAAATCAAAAAACAATACCTCAGTATTACACTCCCAGACATGCCGCAGTCGCCTAATAAGATTTTTTTCTATAAATCTGTTTGCCCTCTCCGCAGATATATTTTGCTGATCTGATGATATTTTATTTAATGTGCTAACCATCGTCGACAATCTATTTGCCATTTTGCCCGCCGGGTGTGGGAGTCCCTCGAGTAATTTTTGACCTTTCTGTAAATAGTAGATTGCTTCAACATACAATCTTTTGTGCTCATCTGTACTGCCGCTCATTTCTGATAGGGCATTGATAATATAATCGCTGAAGGCATTTTGGATCGATCCCTCTAACGCATGGGCTGGTTCGAGAAAGTTGAAGTCTTTTATGAGCTCTTTGAGTTGTCTTTCGTTGAAAATTTTTTTGAGCTTAAACCTGTTGATCATACATAAGTTCCGTATTACAATACCGTGGCCTAGATACGCATTAAATGTCTCGCATTGATCATGCGTTAAAAGACCACTTGCACCTAAAATGGGGTAACCCCTTAGGAGAAGTGTTATGAACAATAACTACACGTATCGTGGCGTATGTCACTCTCAAAAAAGCAATTCATCTTTAGATCGCGAAGCTAGTCTACCTAAAATGTACAGAGGTTCTCAATATTTTGATTTGCCCTCTGCACAAAAAGTAGACAAAGCAAACACATATCGCGGTGTGAAGTATGTCGCTTGATTGAGTATTATAAAGGGTCGCAGCTCTGTTGCGACCCTTTTTTATAAGCATTAAATTAATTTTCACGTTGTTTCTTTGTTCATTCACTACCATGAATAACTAAAAACTACTCAAGCCATGTTTCCAGATTGTCTTTACGACCCATACGCCGACTTAGGCGAAGGTTAAGAAGCTCTGACATCCCAAAGGACTCTAGCAAACTTTTAATGTTTTCTCTTACGGGTTTCTCATGCTTGTCATACATCTGTTGTATTTTCTGCAAAAGGAAATGTCTATAAGGAACCACTGCCGCCCTAAATAATTTATTCCTTACTGTAAAGTCGATGAAGCCGGGTAACGAAGCTAGATTGCTAGTTACGGGTTCTCCTGCTCTGGGCTTGTGCTTCGAAAGCCAACTATTCATGAACTGAGTCGAAGCCCGTGTCTCTGGAATAAAGTCTTCCGATAGAATCTTAAGAGTTTCCAACAATGATTCTGGGATATCATCATCGTCAAGATATTCTGTCTCCACACTAAAATATTCAGGAGCGTCTTGATGGGGACGATTCATGCGCTCTACCCAACGAGACACTCGCGGGGCACGGGCAACCATTAGGCTCGCAGGGTAGGGGTCTCGTCCCAAATGTCCATATAAAGGAGAAATCAGACCAAAGTCTCCCCTACTGGGACGGCCTCCCAGAAGATACGGAGTGTATTTAAAGTGATCGTCCAGCGCTTCTATAAACTCATAATATAAAGTTTCTACTATCGTTTGATTTTCCTCGTTAACGCCTCGTAGTGAAGTGACTTTGCTTAAACGGGCCATTAGCCTTGCTGCCCTGAGCTCACGATCATCGTTATCCGGCAAAGTGTGAAGAAAATGGTAACGCAAATAATTTTTATTTTTGTCTAGAAAATTCCAACGAAAATGCATTGCCGGCCTGCGCAAGCCCTCAGATCCAATCAACTCAAAGAGAGAGCTGATTATCTGCTGTTGATAACCGCTAGGGGTACATGGATTTCCAGATGTTTGCTCAAAGTGATCAATAATGGCTCCACCATCGCGGATTACCTCGCCTGTCGGTGTTACCAACACTGGGATCGTGTGGAGCTTACTCTTGGAGATAACTTCCTCTGAGAAGCTTTTGTGCCCAATAGACAACTCTTCAAAGGGTATCTTTTTTTTTATAAGATACGCTCGGGCCCGTCCGGAGTATAAAGAGTGAGGAGTAGCATACAACCTATAAAATCCATTAGCTAAAGGTGTCATTGGCCATCCATTGCCCTTAAAGTGAAGCTGACAAAACACAATTATAATCGAGAATTTCGCGCCAAAAGTCCATAATTTAAGAATAACCAGTGCTTAGCCTTGGTCGATGCGCGCATTGTGTGTGTTACAACAAGCACCAAAAAGAAGGGACCTAGGACGGTCCCTTAAAAACAATCCTTACATAGAAAGGATTAGAGGGGTTTGGGGTGGCTGTGAGGGCACATTTTCTTTTGCTCGTTGGTCACTACATGCATGCCCTCACCTAACTACATCACAAATTGTTAAGAATTTGGTACTAAAGCACTGAATCACTGATTTGCCTCATGTTAAAACAACTCATGTCATGCAGCAAATGCATTGTATTTATTTATTACATGCAAATATAGTATACACCATTTGGTAAACTGCGGAACGTTCCCCTACAAATTTCCGACAACAGTTTCTTTAAATATAACCGCTAATTGTGAGCATACATAGAAAATGCTTGCAGAAAAAAACGAGCTATATGCAATGAAACTACTCTCATATGCTCACAATAAAACGTTTCTATTTACAGATAAAGATTCTTAAATCTATCAGAAAATCCTTGATTACAACCGTAAATGTCAAATGATCGTGCCTTTTTAAGTCCAGTATCAATTGATTAAAAACACCCTTGCCAAGGCGACTTTGTGAGGAACACACAAAGTCATCTTCTGAAACAAACTTTCTACAACCCCTTTGGACACTTTAAGCTTCGATACTTGTTCCAAGCGGCCCCATCATCCATCGCAATCTTTGAAACATCCATAATCTCAATGCCTCTGCACCAGACAGTATGTAAGACATCGTTGTCCAAATCTTCCACAATAGACAACTGTTCATCAGGTGATTGTACCTCCCAAGCTCAAACATAATTAGGTATTGATAATACAAAGGTAGTAAATACTAAGAATCAGTAATATTCAGATCTACTTACTAGTATCCAACGATTTCATTTACTCTGTCCTTTTTGGACCCTCGATAAAAATACTAAAAGTGCTGCAGAGCAGTCATCCTCAATTCACTATTTCCAATAGCAAATCCACTAATTCTTCGGGTTTGGAACGCTGTGCATTATGGTCACTTACTAAGTGCCTAATATCCCAACCCATTGCCTCTGCCCTGCGCCATGAGTGATCATCAATCATCCTCTTCTGTCTCTCTGATGAATTATTTGAGAATGCCACAAAAGTTGCTTTTATCCCCACAATTTTGGGATTGCTAAAACTAACTTTGTCTGTCAATGTCTTTAAGGATTGAGGGACATCATGTGGGGGGAGGGAATCTAATCTTATCCAAGCTGGGTGAATCATACCTTCACTGATCCTAAATTTAAGTAATTCAGGGCGTAGGTCAGCAACAGATTTGCCATGCTCGGGCACAATTGCATCGAGGAAAATTCCATGGGATATTTTCTCGGGTATCCGGTCCATTACCCCCCCTATCACCATCCCACCATAGCTGTGCCCCACCAAAATCACAGCATGCTTATTCTCAAAAGCAATCGTATTTTCAACGTCACTGATATGCATTTCTAGGCCGATTGAGGGGCTCGCTAGGTGAACTCTTTCTCCCAGACCTGTCAGGGTGACCCTGTACACATATTGTCCTTTTTCAGACAGCAATTGATCTACAATCTGCCAGTCCCAGCCACCGCCAGTCATACCATGCACCAGAAAAAACGAGTGCTTTATTTCACCGATATCTGAATCATCGGCTGGTTGATCCGCAAAAAGAAAAGGATTGACTGCGACCAAGGCCAAATACAGGATCGTAAAAATTATGCGATTCATAGTTTTCTGCTCAATTGCCATTGGCCCAGATTAAAGTTTTGGGGATCGACCTAAACTCCTGAAAACAAATTACTACCACATTAAAATCTAATTCGATTATTTATTTTTGCATGAAGAGCCGCTCTTGATGCTTAATTGCCTTTTGATGTTAATTTCTTCAACCGATTTCGCTGAAATCACGGTATACGAGCCATTGGGTAAATACCAGCCACAATCGACGTCAAAAGCTGTCAACTTCTTAAAAAGGGATTCTTATCAGCAATACCTGTGATTCGCCCTGCTCCAGCTTTCTAGTTTTTCCGTAACCCTTCAACTCACGATATTTCAAATTATCACTGGTGGCATTTATGACATAGCTCTGAACAACATCTCTTCCAGAAACATTGCCTACGTTCGTTACAGAGACATGCAAATTTACCGTATCTTCGACAAGAGCAATGGATAGATCCTCACGACAAAAATCCGAGTAATGCAATCCATATTCTAAAGGGAATGAAGATAGTGTGCCAGACGGAGGAACATCTCTATAACCGATATGATTTCTTTCTGTGTATTCCAAGATTATGGGCTTTGTCATATTAGTGCCGCCGAGGCTAGGTTCAGCCATGCCAGAGGTGACCGTACGAGGAAATCCTTGCGAAGATTTTAAATCATTATACCCTCGTGGCCAAGTTGCGGTTAAATTGCCACAGGGACTTTCTGCCCCCCAACCACGTCACAAGAGCAAAATCTGCTTGGTCAATCCATGAATCCGTTTCACTTGGGCTTACTACATTTAATAAAACGATCACCGGTTTTACGGCTGGGGGACGGGTGCTATTTGGTGGAGCCCATTTTCAACTGGTACTGTTATGACTTGAACAGGTGCTGAATTGCGGGCTCATTAGGTTCGGTTCGCGTGTAGGTATTCCCTAAAAAAAGATAGTTCCCAGAGCTCGTAGAATGAGCATCAAGAGTATTGGCAAAGCTTAGGGGATAGAACCCAAGATGTAACCTCATCGATAACGTCGGGGTTAAAATTTGCGAAAACATCTCACGAAAAAAAAAGAAGAGTACGTATTTACATAGTGGAAAAATTATCCAGTAACCAAGATAAATACCTATTTACCTGGCAATTACATGCTCGAAATTGGGAACAAGAACAAAACTTGAGTGCAAGAACATCTTCAGCACTAGAAGCAGCAATTTCAACTTAACTATGTTTCCATAGAGTTTATAGCGAAATCGGTCTAATGACTCTTGATCATAGCTTTTGAGGTTCCTATCGCCCTTAAACTTTATGAAACCTATCTGGGTTTACTATATTCATCGCCAACAAATGCATCTACGGTTTCTTTAGCAATTTTTTGCAAAAATATTCGATCCTCAGTTGAGATAGCTCCATAATAATCATAATGAAGCCCTTCTGGCGTTATGTTGAAGACTGAAGCGAATACGACACAAGCGGCCAGATAAGTGCCGAGCAAATCTGGGTGCGATCCATCAAATTTTTTGTGTAGAGTTAATTTCGGTCTCATTTGATATGCTCTTTCGAACGCTAAACCAACAGGAATAACTGGCACCTGATAGTTATTACCAGATTTAATGTATGTTTCTTGTATCATATTGAGCATATTGGCATCATTTAGCTCATGAGGTTCCACATACGCAGGAGTCATATAAAGCGCAGCCTCACCACCAGAGGCCCTAATTTTTTTAATTTTCAATCCAGTTTGATAATAAAATTTTTTACGAGTCTCCTCAGACAGAGACGCTCCGCTGTGACCTTGAAGAATAACCAAGTCGAATTGATCTTTTACCCCCAATTTTTTTGTATCCAAAAGCCAATCTAGATTGTGGTTCTCAAGCCTAGCTCCACTGATCGTAGCTGATTTGTAGGAGAACAAATGTGCTTTTTCAGGGAACATCTCATCTGTCATTCGCTTTACATGATTAGACACACCGTCGTTGTAAAACAAGTAACTGTTACCAACAAATAAAATGCGATTAGGTATTTTTTTCTCTTCAAAGTGAGAAGAGGCGTCAGCAAAACACAAGTCATCTGAAATAAAATACACAAAGAGTATCAAAAGAATCGATTTCATCGCAAACTCAGCCAGCAAATGCGTCAGGGTAAAAGAAACAGAACATAAAAAGTCTCCTAATAATACTACAAAAGTAAATCTTGGTTATTTTTTGTTAGGGCAAGCCTGCGATAGCTAAATTTCTGAGCTTTTCTTTGTAACATAGATTTCATCGACCAACTTTAAATTCGGAAAAGTTTTGTTCAAACCAAAAGCAGATATCGATAACATTACTGATGCAAACAAAAGTGCGATGTTTATGTTGGAATACTCTGCGATGGCTCCGATAGGGATAGCTGCTAATGGATTTATGATATTAATCACCATAACCAAGCTCATTACGCGGCCTCGGATATGCTTTGGTGTCACTATTTGTGTCATGCTCATATTGAGTGAGCCAAAAAAAGTACCAAAAAAAGCAATAAAAGCGCCGAAAAAAATCGCGATATATAAGCTTCCTGCGAGAGCAAATACAGCAACGGCTATCGACCAGCAATAAACAAGCATAAACATTGCCCGACCTTTATTCCTGAAATTGCCGAGTTTGGCAAGAAGTAATGAGCCCAGAAGCGCGCCGACCCCCATCCCCGCCGTGAGAATTCCCAACTCTTCTGGGCCACCACCAACGACATCTTGGTTGAATACAGGAAGGAGAAAGTTTATTGACTTCCCAAAGGAAGATGGAATAAGACCCAAGAGAAGCAAACCCAAAATAAAGTCCTCTTTCCTAACAAAGTCTATTCCTTCACGAAGATCCTCCATTGATGATGTTTCAGGTGTAGTCTCGGGTTGACCCTTGTGTTCCAATAGTGAGGCCAAAAAAGTTGCCAGAAACAAAATACCTGAAATTATGAAGAAGACAATTCCCACACTCTCATTCGAGTTCTCACCACCTGATGAAAACATTCCTATCATTACTCCTGCAATAGCGGGACCGAGAATACTAGACAGATTATATGTCGAGACTTTCAAGGCATTGGCATTCACAAGATTCTCGCTTTTAACAATTTCCGGGACAATTGAAAAACTTGCAGGCATGCTCACCGAACCAATGGCACCATTAAAAACTCCAAAAAGTATAAAATGCCAAAAGATTATTTCTCCGGTATGGGTAAGATAAGCGAGAAAAAAAGTAGCTGTAGCATTTAATAATTGGGTATAAATAATAATGTTTTTCTTGCTAATCCGATCAGTAAGTACCCCGCCAATCAACGAGAAAATGGCAGACGGCACAATAAATGATAGCATTACCCACGTAAGTGCCATGGGTGATTGCGTAATATCATAAACTAGCCATCCCTGCGCAATGTTTCGCATCTGCATGGCGAAGGAAGCACAGACACTGGACATCCAAAGTAGACGGAAATCCTTATTGGATAAAGATTCAAATAATTTGTTATCGCGCAAGTTGGCAGCTCACTTGTGGTCGCTTGGTATCAAGAATATGCAAGTTCTAAATGAATTATTCACTAGAACCTCCCAAATTCTCAAAAACGAAGTATGGGGATGCTAGAGAGAGTTACACTATAATTCGATTTTAGCAAAGTTACTTGCGATTATCGGATTTTGACTAAACATATCGAGTTAATACCACCCTTTTTTTGCCGCGACACTTTTAGTTGAGAGCACAAATGAGCTTGAGTGATCTGATAAAACGTCTTCGCTTTGGTGAAATCAGGTGCTTTGCAAATCATAGCTAATAACACCTCTTTAAAAAATGCAATTGTCTCTAAGTAGAATTAAATTTTCCAGATAGAGTCCAAAGGTAATTTTCCGTAGATTGATCCTAGTCTACTATTTATTTCTGAGCGACAACCTCAGTCTTAACGTGTTATGACCTTAGATATTTGAAAATCGGCAAATCTGACAATTTCCTCCTGAGGACGGAGATTAAAACTATCCGATAACGAACGATAGATTCCCCACTTTGGTCTCACAAAATGCTCTGCAGAGGTTCCCCTCCACATATCAATATTTTCTTTCTCAATATCGAAAACTATTTCTTCTGACAGCAGATCACTAACAATCAATCTGAGATTTCCCTCATTTGAAAACTTTACACGCACGTATGCCCTCATCCATCGAGCGTCCAACTTCGACCTCGACACTCTTGCGAGGTCAACATCATACTCATGTGGGCTGTGTCTTATCTCATATCCATCTCCATCACTCTCGTTGTTTCCAGTAAGAGTAAGTATTGGTTGTGAATCATTTCCCCCGACTGCTTTTAGCTGAAAAAAATGAGTAAATCGAGTAGAAAGGGATAACTCGGCGGGAATGAAAAACTTCCAGGTCAAGATGACTATTTCATGCTCAAAACCTTTTACTGCATCCTCGGACTGAGCATATGTTTTAATCTCGTTTCGCTGTCGGTCTGTTATTTCCTCTCTGTCTCGGTCCCGATCAATATCTCGATGAAGTTTAAACACAAAATGATGTCCAACAGACTGATCAGTGTCCTCAACAATATGCCGTATAAAAGGATGATTTATGAGATACAGATCCGGTGTCTCTAAAGACCTGGGTCCTCCAAAATTCCTTATCAATTCATATGTGTCGATACCGGAAATTCCATCTGCAACCAACTCACGTGAGGAAACCACTTGATAATTGAGTTTATCTTTCGCCTGCAAATCCTCAGCGCCCTCAGCCATGGGAGTAATTATTAAATTTGTCTCCAAAGCAGTCACCGAGTTTTGTTGTGGTCGAGCATCATTATTTTGCTCAGAGCCTCCCCCGCAGCTCACAAGCAAAAAAAACAAAAAATTATTTAAAATACCTTTTAACTTCTGCAATCTCTGCCCCGTTAGTAAGTTCTCCTGTAAAAGAAAACTCTCTATTACTTTCCCTTAAGACTAGCCATCTCCGTGAAACATCAACTTTAGCAAAAACTGTGTTTTTAATGACTGGTCGATCGCGCCATGCTCAGAAAGCCTTAGTTATTTCGATTGAAAAAAACTCCTAAACTGAACCGGTTTGCGCTTAAATGAGGTTTCGTGCAACTAGATTTCGCATAAGCGCAGTCGCTCCAATTGTCCACTTTGGGCATTCTGTGGAAAGCTGAACCGTATTTTTTAAATTCCCTAGCTCAGAACAAGAAATTGTAACAATATCACCCAGCTTGTGAGTGAACCCTCTACCCACTGCATCTCGATCCTGCGTGGGAGCAAAGAGAGTACCGAGAAAAAGCATTAATCCATCTGGATATTGATGATGACGTCCTATAGTCTGTTTAACAAGATCCTTTGGATCACGGCTAATTCGGTTCATGGCGCTATACCCGATCAACTCATAACCATCTTTGCCGACAATCCGCAACTCCAGTTCAGCATTTCGGACATCGTCAAGTTTGAACTTGTCATCAAATAAACGAATCATAGGCCCAATGGCACAACTGGCATTGTTATCTTTTGCTTTCGATAAAAGTAATGCAGAGCGGCCTTCGATATCACGCAAATTAACATCATTACCTAGGGTTGCGCCCATAATATTGCCTCCAGATGAAACTGCAAGCACTACCTCTGGCTCTGGATTATTCCAAATCGAAGACGGATGCAAACCTACATCGTCACCATAACCGACGGCAGATAAAACTTGTGCCTTCGAAAATATTTCGGCGTCCGGGCCTATCCCGACCTCAAGGTATTGAGACCAAAGCCCTTGTTCAATAAGTATACGTTTCACTTCTCCTGCTTCATTAGACCCCGGTACAATCTCACTCAGATTTTCCCCCAAGCGATTAGTAATCTGAATCCTGACATCGTGCGCTCTTTCAAAATCACCCGCAGCCCGCTCTTCGATCACTCGCTCTATCATTGATCCGATAAATGTTACACCACAGGCCTTTATTGCTTGAAAATCGCATGGAGCAAGCCATTTTATGCTTGGTGGAATATCGGAAATAACTGCCAGCGGAGTACCCCTACAGGTCCTTACAAATTCTGTGGCATTATTTTTTTCTAATACATCGCGGGTTGTCGCAGAATCCCTACTGGTAATATCCAGAAGATACCCGTCGCGTATTGTTACCACTACAGGGCCTAATCCAACTAATTCAGCGCGGCCTAACCAAACTCCCTCGGGATCAGTATTAGAAAATGGCATCAGATTATCTCTTGATTAAAAGCTCGAATAAAATCGTTTCCGAAAATTAGACGTCTTTGAACAATAGCGTGAATTTTTTTACTACCCTTTGTGCAGACGTCGCCCAATAATGAACCGCCGAACCCTATCCTATCAAGGTTGACGGGCCGACTAATAAACTGATTCAACAGACTAAAATCGTATGCACGCATATCAGTAACGTTACATTTATAGGCCGAAAAAGGGTAACATAAATTTTAAAGTAGTGCCGTAGCGGATCGACTTAAAAATGGGCAAATCGCCGAGCTACGCTACACTAACCTTTCGGGTACGATTTTTTTTCACTGACTGTCTAACACTTAAATCTTACCCAATGGAAACTTCAGTCTCCCTATCATTTACTTGTTGGACAAAATTAGTCAAGCTATACGAAAAAAGAGAGAGAACGCAATAACATGTTAATAAATTTTGTGGGTACCAAAATTACTAAGTAGTTGTTAAGTGCTGTTGAAATGCGTTAAGCGGAAATCTAAAAAATGAAAAGAACAGAGGGCACTATAATAAGACTGCATCCTAGCGACAACGTAGTGATTGCGCTTCGTGATATCTTGGATGGAGAACCGATTTCAAGCCATGGAACAACATTTCATGCAATGTCAGCAGTGGCCAAAGGCCATAAAATCGCATCAGTTTCTATCTCAAAGGGTCAAGATATACTGCGTTATGGTCAAGTAATCGGCCAGGCCAGCTCTGTCATCCTCCCGGGCGAGCATATACACACACATAATCTTGGGATGGGACACAAAGAAAAAAAATATGTCTTTGCAACAAGTAATGCACCGCTTTCAAAAATCGAGCATGACCGCACGTTCTCAGGCTATGTAAGATCAGATGGCAGAGTAGGTACTCGGAATTATATCGGTCTTCTCACTTCTGTGAACTGCTCTGGATCGGTCGTGCGCTTTATTGCCGACGCTGCAGAAAAAAGTGGCCTGCTTGAGGATTTTCAGAATATCGATGGGATTGTCCCTTTAGTTCATGGAACAGGATGCGGCATGTCCAGGAGTGATGAGGGATATTCTAACCTGTTTAGGACACTATCTGGCTACGCCCGCCATCCGAATTTCGGTGGGATTTTGGTGGTAGGTCTTGGCTGTGAGGTAATGCAAGTTAGTGATCTTTTTGGAGATCGCGCAACAGACTTAGATGGCAAATTACGATGTATGACCATTCAAGGAAGTGGCGGAACTCGCAAAACCATCGAGCAAGGCCTCAAGGAACTCAGAGGTATTGCTCACGCCGCGAATGAAGCGAGAAGAGAGCCAGTGTCGATTTCTAAACTTACCATTGGAATGCAGTGCGGCGGGTCTGATGGATTTTCTGGAATCACTGCAAATCCGGCTCTGGGTTATTCTTCAGATCTGCTAGTGCGCCATGGAGGGACAACAATTTTATCTGAAACTACGGAAATTTATGGTGCCGAACACCTCCTGACGAGGAGGGCAGAAACAGTTGAAGTTGGAGAAAAGTTGATCGAAAGAATCCGGTGGTGGGAGGATTACGCAGCGCGCAATGGTGGAGAGATCAATAATAACCCCAGCCGTGGCAACATACGAGGTGGGTTAACGAATATTCTTGAAAAATCTCTGGGGGCAGTCGCCAAAAGCGGAACTGCCCCACTGAGGGATGTATACAAATTCGGAGAAATAGTAACAAAAAATGGTTTCGTTTTTATGGATAGTCCTGGTTTTGATCCATGCTCCGTCACCGGGCAAGTAGCATCAGGGGCAAATCTGATTATTTTCACAACAGGTCGCGGATCAGTTTCGGGCTACAAACCTACTCCGTGTATCAAGCTTGCAACTAATTCTGAGATGTATGAACGCATGTCGGATGACATGGACCTTAACTGCGGAGATATAGTATCAGAAGGTAAAAATATCCAGGAAAAAGGAGAAGAAATTTTCGAACTGATGATCAAAATCGCATCCGGAAAGCGCAGTAAGAGCGAGCAGCTTGGCTTTGGCGAGGTAGAGTTCGTTCCGTGGCAGATAGGAGCAGTGATGTGATTAAAACTTGTCAATTTAAATAGCTTTGGAAATTTGCTTAGGGTAATTATCTTCCTAACCAGCATAAAGCGGTGCAGCACATATGGGAGTTGACCGCCACAGGTTGCTGATACCGGTTTTATTCCATGTCAACACCGATAACTAAAACAGTCCTGAAGTAGACGCAGTCCTGAATAATCAGTAAATAAATGTATAGGTAACCTTAACGTTAAAGTATTCAAGACCGGGAATAAAAGTTTTTGTCTCTAAGATAGGACTTGTAGATGCCCGCTATATTTGATTAGAAATGGCTACGCCGCTTCGACAGTAGCTTACCAAAACGCCGATACTCAATGCCATCGATTGCGATACTGCTAAACGGCAAGGACTCAGTGAGAGACGCGGATTTCAGATTTAAACTAAAAATGCCGGCAGCGATACACTACCATCGTTTGTCTCCTGGATACGGCATTAGGCGATGTCGGAAGATTTTGTTTCAGTTAAAATGATGAAGCATTAGTTAGTAGACTGCTTTTAAGAAGAATAACGAGGATATGCTACCCCATTTCCAGTGGAAGCATCCAAACAAGGTGCGACTATTCCCCAGTCTGATCCCACTTTTTGCCGTTGACTCGAAGGTGCCAGAAAACCGCCAAACTTGGGTTTCTTTGCGGAAATTCAATAAGCCATTCTTATCCGCATTTGGCGCAAATAGGATTATGGTCGAATGGATTATTAGTTTTAAAACGAAACTCCGAGAGAAAGACTCCAGAAATATTTAAGGTTCAAAAGTACCATTCTCTGGACAAGATGATGCAACGCAAGCATTTGCACAAATGATTTTAGAATTTATCACTGGTAACTCCTGGAACAAGATTTGTCCAGCTACTCTTGCGTGATATCTTCGGAAAACACCAGCCTGAGATAAAGTCCATGACCCAGGTTTCGATAGTTAATTTAGATTACTTTATAAATACAAATCTCTGAATTCCAACAGGTTATTCAGATTTTTATCTAGCTAAGCACCTAAAGCTTCCGTTCGCCTAAGGACTAGGTATTTCAAAAAATACTCCCGTCCCTGGTCCCAGCGGTAAA
Source organism: Porticoccaceae bacterium (assembly GCA_902562425.1). Lineage (GTDB taxonomy): Bacteria > Pseudomonadota > Gammaproteobacteria > Pseudomonadales > Porticoccaceae > TMED48. The sequence continues at coordinate 27,328 of CACETF010000014.1, forward strand.
TCAAGCACAACCCAGAAGATTGTCATACCTAATCCCGCGGTAATTAATGCTAATGAATATGGAAGCATCATGGCCGCCAAGCTACCTATGCCAAAATTACTTTTCCAACGCTGACAAAAAATGAGAATTAAGGGAAAATAAACCATCAGTGGAGTAATAATATTTGTTGCACTGTCACCAACCCGATATGCTGCAGTAGCCATCTCCGGTGAGATGCCTAGCAACATTAACATTGGAACCAAAACGGGAGAAATTAGAGCCCACTTGGCGCTCGCTGAGCCGACAAAAAGATTCAATAGCGCCGATAATAAAATAATAAGAGTCAGTAAAATCCATGATGGCATACTTATGTTTTCGAGAAAATCAGCGCCATGGACCGCAAAGATAAGACCCAAATTTGACCAGCCAAACATAGCGACAAAGTGCGCTGCAACAAAAGAGAGCACAAGATAATACGCTAAGTCCTCCATCGACTCTGTCATCATTTTAACCACATCTCTATGGCATCTTATTGTACCGGCTCCTTTGCCATAGGCCCATCCTGATGATAAGAATAGAAGAAAAGATCCAGCCACAAGGCTCTTATAAAATGGTGTCAGTTGAGCTTCAGCTTCTGCTCCCTCATCAATTAACGGTGTACCTGGACCCAAAGTCATTAATGCCCAAAGGCCAATGACGACGAGCGCTGAAATTCCTCCATAAACAAGACCACGTCTCTCTTCAAGCGTCAATGGGCGGTCACTAATTTGTTCAATACTGATAATTTTTGCTAGTGCAGGATCAAAGTCACTGAGCCGAGGTTCAATGATACGGTCGGTAACAAACCAGATGACCGGTAGATAAACCACCACCATCGCTGCGATAAAAAACCAGTTCCCAGCGATATTTATCGTAACCTCGCCAAACACATTTTCGGCACTTACCTGCGTAATACCTAAGAGCAACGCATCAAACTGACCTGGAAGAAGGTTTGCAGAAAATCCTCCGGATACTCCAGCGAAAGCAGCTGCAATGCCAACGACTGGATGGCGGCCTGTAACATAGAATATATGTCCTGATAGAGGGATTAAAACAACATAAGCAGCATCTGAGGCAAGATTACCCATCATACCTATAAAAACTATCAAAGGCGTTAATGCGGCTTTCGGTGCATATCTCAGACCCGCACGCATTGCAGAACTGAAAAGGCCAGCTCGCTCAGCAACGCCAGCACCAAGCATTACGACCAAAACATATCCAAGAGGATAAAAGTGCATAAAGGTAGTTGGCATTTCGACCCAAATTCGTGCGACATTTTCGGCTGAAAGTAAACTTGTTGACATCAAGACTCGATATGCCCCACTAACCGGATCTATTTCGGACGGATGGAGCGCGGAAAGAGCAGCGAAATCAGCGATAACGGACACAAAAATGAGTAATGCTATCAGCCACAAAAATAAAAATACTGGATCAGGTAATTGATTCCCGCGACGTTCTACCCAAGAAAGAAACCCATCCAAAGAAACTACTCTCCCTTAATAAAGTGACATAACACCAAAGTGTGTTACTTTTACCCTGTTACCCATCTACTGTAATTGACCTAGCTACTCACATTTTTTTGTCACAACTAATACATCCTCCAACTATCTACTCACTTTTCTAATGCTTATCCATTAGTTTTCTCACTCCTAAAAATAAGAAGTACTTCGGCAAAATTCACATAAGCTATCTACTTTTTAACTCTGCTGAAGCCAAGCTCGCCATCCCCCAAAAGAGGTTATCTCAATAGCACCTTCCAGACCCATGGGCTCGCAGATAAAACCCGAGACAGTCAGCCCATTTGAAAGAACAACTTTACCGATTCCCAAAGGACTGGGAATATTCTCAACAAACGAACCAAAATTTTCAGCCGGTAGTGACCACACTTCTGCCGCGATGGCAGCACCTTTTTTCTCGTCGCGAACCAATCCAGGACGTAATGGTGGACCGCCCGCTATAACATACATTCGATATATTGGTGCAGTATCGATGACCTGCTTTAATGTCGCCCCTCGCTCGATCAGCTGCCAGTTCAATGGCAGTCCAGACAGGTGCGCTCCACAAACTAAGATGTCTACACTTTTAGGGTTAGATACCAGCTTGTTTTCGCGATTATTGCGGATATAATCTGTGTTGCCTGCTGGGAGCGAGAATATAGACTGAACTCTATTAGCAATAGAGAGGAGCCATCGATCACTCATGCATGGACCGACTAATGAAATTGAAAAAGGCAGAAAATTGTCACGAGCTCCTTGAATTAAGCGCGTGGGCACCACCACAGAGGCGAAATCAAGTAAATTCACAAAGTTGGAGTAATATCCGAGCTTCGTATTCGCTTTAATTGGCTCATCAAGCATCTCTTTAATAGTGAAATAACATCCGACTGTAGGAGTCATCAAGCAATCCAGATCACTCATCAATCTCTCGCAAATAATCTTTAATTCTCGTAGTCGATATTGTGCCTTGAACAAGTCAGTAGCCAATAATTCACCGCCAGGCTCAATAATTTCCCTAACAACGGGGTACATGCTTTGAGGGTTATGATTAATGATTTGTTCGGTAGTTATGTAGCGCTCACTTATCCAAGGTCCTTGATATAGTAAATCCCCTACCTCCTCAAAAGGCCGAAAGTCAATTTCTTTGAGTGTAAAACCTTGATCAACCATAACTTCCAAAGTTTGAGTGTAGGCCTTAAAATATTCCCGATTATCAAAAAACCTAAGCTGCTCTTTTTTAATAACACCTATAGTAAGTTTGGTATCGGCCAAACCGTAATTTCGCGTCGCGTTAAAATATGGAAGTTCTCGACTGTTGCTGTACTCGCTATCAAATCGTATAGCGACATCCAATACCTCATTGGCATCGTCACAACTATTGGTAAAGACACTAATGCAATCGAGACTTCTGCAAGCATCGATCACACCCGAGCAGGATATGAGACCCAAACTGGGTTTTAGCCCAATCAGATTATTAAGACATGCAGGGATTCGTCCTGAACCTGCGGTATCAGTGCCAAGACTAAACGTGGAGAGACCCATCGCAACAGCGACCGCAGAACCAGAACTGGAACCACCACTAATAAGATCGAATTCGAAACTGTTATGACAAACCCCATAGGGCGAACGAGTTCCATTCAAGCCCGTCGCGAACTGATCAAGATTAGTCTTGCCGATTGGTATAGCTCCAGCATCAATCAGCAGCTGAACAGCGAACGCAGACTTTTTAGGTAAGTACGCAAAATCAGGACACCCGCCCGTGGTTGGAACCCCAACTAAGTCGATATTATCTTTTATTGAAAAAGGAATACCCCAGAGAGGATGAGTGTCAAGATCTTTTTGTTTAAGGCAATCTATGAAAGGTTGAATCCAGCAAAGCGACGGCGGTTTGATAAAAATATTGTAGTGTTCCAAGGCATCTGCTGCAGAAATTATACTTTCTACAAGTTTTTGTGGTATCAGATCACCACGTCGATATGACTCACGGAGCCTTTCCATGCCGAGGTCAAGAATGTAATGATTACGTGCGCTCATACGCTTGCCTCGGAGTACGAAAGTACCATCAAGGTCTGTCCTGAGCTCACTCGACTAGTTTCTTTCAAAGGAATTTTTGCTACCACCCCGGCAAAGGTTGCACGAACCTCAATTTCCATTTTCATAGATTCAAGAACCATAACAACCGCGCCTTTTTCCACAAATTCACCTTTTTTTACAATTATTCGCCAAACTAATCCTGAAACTGGGCTCTGTAATACAAAGTCCCCCTCAGAATCTTCTATATCTTGATTTAGCTGGTCAGCCTCTTGGACAGAGAATTGAAACTGCCCATCATGATGCCAGCGATTGAGTTCCTCATCAAAAGCATTTTTTCTTTTCGTTATAAAACGTTCGGTACTCTCTCGATTATCATCCAGAAAATTTTGATAATCGGAAATGTTGAATGTTCCATTTACAATTATCGGAGAGAACTGGCCTACCGGGAAATCACGCCTAATCTTACATAACTCATCATGACTTACCTCATAAAATCGAATCTGATCAAAAAAGCGTAACAAATAAGGACGCGAAAATTCGTTTGTTTGATGAAAACGATTCCACATCTGCAACGTCCGCCCCACAAGTTGATAGCCCCCTGGACCCTCCATGCCATAAATACAAAGGTACGACCCACCAATACCAACAGAATTCTCGGCCGTCCAAGTTCGTGCAGGATTGTACTTAGTGGTAACAAGGCGGTGACGCGGATCAATTGGCACTGCAACCGGAGCACCGAGGTACACGTCACCTAATCCCAAAACCAGATAAGAGGCATCAAAGATAATCCGTTTCACATCATCCAGATTATTGAGACCGTTAATCCTTCGAATAAACTCAATATTATCGGGAAACCAGGGGGCGTCCTTTCGTACTGACTGATCATACTTACGAACCGCGGAGCGGCAGGCATGATCATCCCAGGACATTGGAAGGAAAAGTGTGCGGGAGGGAACACTCATGTTATCAAGCTGCGCTGATAAACTCCTCTCAGCAACGAGCAATTGATCTATCAATTTTGTAGCGGATACTATTTGTGGATTGTAATGAAGTTGCAAGGATCGGATCCCTGGCGTCATCTCATGGACACCCTCCACAGGTTTGCTTTTCAACCACTCCATAAGAGCATGAACACGTAGACGAAGACGAAAATTAATCTCTGGCTGACCATACTCGATGAGCAAAAATTTGTCTCCAGCTTTGCGGTAACATATGTCATCCCCGTACTCACAGGACCTCAAAGTCAGCATTATTGGGGTTGATCGCTCCTCCGGTTGGACTTGAACTTGAATCTCTCTTAACTCTTTTATAGAGGTGTGACCGGCCGCCTCAAGCTCAGTCGCCTTACTGAGACTGACTGGAATAAAGTGAATTTTATCTCCAGCACGCAGTTGACCAAGTTTCCATAGATCAGCGGTGATTACTGTCGCAGGACACACGAATCCGCCGAGGGATGGGCCGTCTGGACCGAGAATTACGGGCATGTCTCCGGTAAAATCAACCGTCCCAAATGCATATGCGTTGTCATGAAGATTAGATGGGTGCAAGCCTGCCTCACCACCATCCTGCCGCGCCCACTCAGGTTTGGGACCAATGAGTCTTACCCCGGTGCGATTTGAGTTATAGTGGACCTCCCAATCACAGGAAAAAAAAATCTCCATATCTCTTTCGGTGAAAAAATCTGGTGACCCGTGCGGTCCATAAGTTACCCTTATGCCAAGAGGTGCGCGGCTGCAAGCGTCATTCGACTTGAAAATATTCGGGATAAGCGACTTTGGTAGCCGCACCTGTTCCAGATCAGGCAGCAATTTGTCTTCATTTAACCGGACCACATCGCCGGAACGGAGACAACGCCCGTTGTGCCCACCAAAATTACCTAAAGTAAATGTTGCTCTGGATCCTAAGTATTCTGGACACCGAATACCTCCAGCAATCGCAAGATAGGTCCTTGCCCCGCTGCTTTCATAAACGTTCCCCAAAACTAGTTCAGAGCCCGAAGGAATCTTGTAGACATGCCAACAAGCAAGCTTTTTTATAATTTCTCTGTTATCGAGAGAAATTTTCAAATCAGCATCTATCTGTGCGCCGGCAAGAACTATAGTTGTAGCTTTACTGAATAATAAAGTCGGCCCATAAAGAGCAATCTCTAACCCTGCCGCATCATAATCATTATCCAACAGTCGATTAGCAAGTCTAAACGAATTACTGTCAAATGGTCCGGAAGGTGGTACTCCAACGGACCAATGCCCAGTGCGACCAGGCAAATTTTGCACCGTTGTCTGCGCGCCACCGGAAACGACATCAATACGTGCGGGCTCATAAGCAAAATCATCAAGATAACTCGTTGTCACCTCACCCGCTTTTAACAGATTGTCCTCCAAAAGAAGTTCGAGATAATCAAGATTATTTTCACAGCCATAAACTTTTGAGTTTTTGACGACTTTTAACAACAAAGATAACGATTCCATACGAAACTTGGTATGCACGATTAATTTCGCCAGCAAAGGATCAAAATCAGGCGGGACATGGATACCAGCCTCAATCCAAGTCTCTACGCGAACGTTCTCTTTATCTCCACCCCTATAAAAATCAACCTCGGTTAATTGATCTGATGCGGGCCGGAAATTTAGATAAGGATCCTCCGCATATACTCGCACCTCAATGGAATGCCCTCTAACTTTTAATCTCTCTCTCTCCTTGTTCAGATCTAAGGAGGGTTTATCAGCACTTTCGAAGGCTAAAACCAGCATCCATTTTACTATGTCGATCCCAAAAACCTCTTCAGTCACTCCATGCTCCACTTGCAAGCGAGTATTCACCTCCAGAAAATAAAAATTTCCGGTATCAATATCTAGTATGTATTCCACAGTTCCCGCACTTTGATAGCCGACTCCAGCTAGCAAGCGCTCCGACCATTCATGTAAGGACTGTCTGGAATCAAAATCCAAATTTGGTGCAGGACACTCTTCAACCACCTTTTGATTCCGACGCTGACATGAACAATCACGTTCACCAATTGTAAGCACCTGCCCCCTTCCATCACCGAAGGCCTGTACCTCAATATGGCGAGCATGTTGAATGAATTTCTCGACGAACACTTCGTCGTTTCCAAAATTGTTTAAGACTTGACTTTTGACTTTTTCAAACGACTCTTCAAGTTCGATTTCATCAAAACATACAGTTATACCGATACCACCTCCACCGGCAGTTGATTTCAACATTACCGGATAACCGATGCGTTTTGCTTCTATTTTTGTTTGTTCCAAATTAGGAAGAAGCTGAGAGCCGGGCAACAGCGGTATATTGCACTCCATGGCGAGAGCACGCGCTTTATGCTTCAACCCAAACATGGCTATATGTTCAGATGTTGGGCCAATAAATATCAGACCATGATCTTCGCAGCGATCGACAAATTCAGCATTTTCACTCAAAAATCCATATCCCGGATGCACTGCGACAGCACCCGTTTCGCGGGCAATTTTCAAAATACGATTAATATTCATATAAGTGTGAATCGGTTGATTCTGTTCAGGAATCTCGGGATTCAAACAAACAGATTCATCAGCAATACGAACATGTAAACTGCCAGAATCGCAAACAGCATAGACGGCAACCGATGGAACGTCCATAGCTTGGAGTGTCCTGATGATGCGAGTAGCAATGGCACCTCGGTTTGCAATTAATACTTTTCCAAGCTGTGTCATATCAATCGCTCTACCAATATCAGATAATTCTGATCTAAGAGAATTCCCAGAAACCTATGCATCTGACTCCGTGTGGATAAATTTAATTCCAGATGAGAATTTCAATTGGCGTTGGATTAAATCCGCTACAAGGATTATTCATTTGGGGACAATTTGAAATGAGCATCACTACATCCATCAATGCTTCTAACTCAACGTATTTTCCCGCAGCAGATATCCCATCCTCAAAAGTTAATCCACCCTTCTCAGTCACTGGCACATTCATGAAAAAATTAATATTGTGAGAAATATTTCCCTTATTAAGTCCGTACTCTGGATTCTCTGATACAGCTAGCATCCAGCTATCCCGACACGAATGCATGAATCGTTTGTCTTGGTGATAGCGCACCGTGTTACTCTCGGAGGAACAAGCCCCACCCAATGTATCATGACGGCCGCACGTGTCAGCCACAATCTGCAGCATCGGACGATTAGCGTTAGACGTCAAACAAGAACCAGTCGTAAGATAAAGACTTCTTTGCTCGCGAATTGTGTCCGAAGCACTGTAACGTTCACTCGGATCGTCTGAGCTATAGAATAAAGTGTCTACAGCCTGATTTCCCTCCAAATCAATGATACGGGCCGTTTGACCCGCTTTTATCAACGTTATGAAATAATCTCCTGAATCTACCACCTCCCTCAGGATCGCCTGCTGTGGAGAAAAACTACTCTCAATTATTTTGAAGTTTGAGGAAGCCATAAACGTTAACCTTCTTTATTGACTTAGTTCTGCTAAATCAGCGATGTTGGGTGGCAAATACTGATCCTTAGAACCGAGGTAATAAAGCGCGTTATTAGCAAAACCTCGACGATTTTCCGCACACAAATTCATACATCTATCATCAGTGGTCAACGGAAGTGCTAATCCAATTTCAATTTGGACAGAATTATCAGGATAATCGTTTGCAAAGTTCAGCGGATGTGGGCATGCGTGCATAATGACCAAAGAATCCATCTCAATCCTCAACGTAACCTGGGAGCCACGCTTACATGCTTTATCATCTAAAGTTAAAGTGCCTAGATTATCTGCATAAACTTTACTGAACCAATTTAAATTAGACACGATATCGTTTCTTCCCAAACCATATTTAGCAAGCTCTACCAAAAATGCATCGGTCCCATTCTGGGACCAGGAATTGCGATCGCTCTGATAGTCACGCTTTCCATAACGCTGCTCCAAGTGTTGAGCATGCGAACTTCCACAAATCGAGTCATGCCAACCCGTAGTATCATGAATGACAGATGCAAAAATGCGACCCATGTCAGAATAAAGACAGTGACCCTCACCGATCTTAAAAGTATGCTGACACTTTAAGGTATCTGGCGCGTTATATCGTTCTAGTAAATTCTCTGAGTTATAAAATAACATTCCAATATTGGCACCTCCCTCTATGTCAGTCATCCGAATTACGGTGCCCCGCTTTAGTCTGAAAGAACAATGACCACCCGCAGGAATTCGCGTGGAGTAATTGATAGACCTTATCATTACAAGTCCCCATAGAGATGAAGCGTAAATACTTCGGGCAGCGCTTGCAGCTGTATACCCAGCTTCTTTTCTAAATTCTAAGAAGGCGCCTCCCGCCAACTAATGGGCAAAGACACACCAATTATAAAAAGTTAATGCCTTTATCCTTTGTAACTTAGTTAAACAGCTCGGGTACACAAGGGGTAAAAAGTAAGCCAAAACCGCTTCGCTAAAATACAAATCAATCACAGTATCGCTTTGAATCTTAGGCTTAGCTAACTCCGACAACTCAACTTAATTTACACCATAGCAAAGACATGCATATAAGTGACGTTGGCTAATCCAGATCAACGAATTTAATCTAACAAAGAGTAAGCCTCTTTTCAAACGAGATTAAAAAATTTGCTTTCGAGATGATGTTTGTACTGGTTGAGGTTAAAAGACAAATAGTCAATTTGCACCAAATAAATGCTTTTCCCTCACCTCATTGGACTAAAAAGGCGCGAAATTATTTAAAAGTCGGTCAGAACTTGTTTCATTTTGAAAATAGAACTCCTCGGTGCGTAGCTATTTTAGATAGTAAGGTTTCTCTAATGGCCTACTTTCAATACCAAGCGTATTGGCATGCTAAATGCTTGCAACCAATTGTCACAGACAATAAAACCCACGTAATTTACTCAAGTAGAGTTCTTTTGGAGTTAAATATGAATAGAAGATTGGCTATCACTCTCATCGCCCTATTAACCCTGGTGTCCTGCGCTAAAGAGGAACCCCTTAAGGTAGGCTACAGTGACTGGCCGGGTTGGGTAACTTGGGAAATTGCAATCGAAAAAAACATGTTTGCAAAGGTCGGGGTAAATGTTGAGTTTGAGTGGTTTGATTACGTGGCCAGCATGGATGCTTTTGCCGCAGGGCAGCTTGATGCTGTGGCCATGACAAATGGTGATGCGCTCGTTACGGGGGCAACCGGTGCACAGAATGTAATGATTCTCATCAACGATTATTCTAATGGAAACGACATGATCGTAGCGGCCCCAGGCATTTCAACAATTGACGAACTGAAAGGTAAGAAAGTAGGTGTTGAAATAGGGTTTGTAGGGCATCTGTTATTGCTCAACGCGTTGGAAAAAAGTGGACTTTCAGAAAGCGACGTTGAACTGGTAAACGTACCAACAAACGAAACCCCTCAAGTTTTAGCCTCTGGCGAAGTTGATGCTATCGTCGCATGGCAACCTAATTCGGGACAAAGTCTCAATCTTGTACCAGGCTCAACTGCGATTTACACGTCTGCAGACGAGCCAGGGCTTATCTATGATGTCCTAGCGGTATCACCAACAAGCTTTGCGCAGAATCGAAAGAGCTGGGCAAAGGTAATTGAAGTGTGGGATATGGCCGTTGCCTTTCTTAATAATCCAGAAACTCGCGAGGAGGCAATCTCCATTATGGCGGCCCGAGTGGGGTTGTCTTCAGAAGAGTACAAGGGTTTTATTGAAGGCACAAAAATAATGAGCGTAAGTGAAGCATCAGTGTTTGCGGAAAGAGGCGACGGCTTCACATCAATCTATGGATCTACCAAGATCGCTGATGATTTTAATGTCGCAAACGAAGTATATAATGAAGCGCAACCGATTGACTCCTATATCGATCTATCGTTAATGCAATAAAATTGAAAAGCTCGCCATAAATATTTTACTTCTGGAAGTTGTACATTTCCTTATATTTGCAACTAAGATGGAGCATCAGCCTATTATTAAGCAAGGATAAATATTTTAGTAAGGTTACAAATGCCTTTTCTAGCAGTTCGTAAGCCACTCAGCAAGGAAAAAAGATCATTGGTGGCAATCTTGAGTTTTGCTATCCCACTAATGATCTGGAGTGCGGTCAGTTACCTGCCCTTTGTATGGCACCCACTTATCAAGGTAACGGATGCTGGTTCTGTGGACTATTTTAAAGCAAATATGTTAGTCCCCCGAGAAACGTTCGAATTCGAAGCTGAAAAGTCGGTCAGTGCGGGCCTTGACCCGCCCTCGGGACTACCTGCAAATCCTCTGTACCTACCAGCACCGCATGAAGTTGGAAAAGCGCTGTATACCGCATTTGCCACCGAACCCAGAAGACAAAGTGAGAAGTGGCTTCATGAAAGCTTATGGAGCAGTATTCAGGTAATATTCTGGGGATTCATTTTGTCCTCAATGCTAGGCATTCCGATCGGCATTCTTGCAGGCACCTTTGATTTTTTCTCAAAATTATTTGAGCCTTTTATTGAGTTTTTCAGGTATCTTCCGGCACCGGCATTCGGCGCCCTCGCTGTAGCAATTTTGGGTATATATCAGGCACCAAAGATCGCTATCATTTTTATTGGTACATTCTTTCAACAGGTCCTCGTTGTAGCTAATACTACGCGTAAACTTGACCCTGCTTTGCTTGAGGCCGGGCAAACGCTTGGTGCGAACAATCGGTCTTTATTGCTGAAGGTAGTTATCCCTGGAATTCTACCAGATCTATACCGAGACACACGAATCCTTTTGGGGTGGGCCTGGACTTACCTTATTGTTGCCGAACTTATCGGAACTAGCTCGGGTATTACGTGGTTTATAACACAACAAGCCCGTTATAAGAATTTCGATAACGTGTACGCAGCAATAATAATTATCGGCGTTCTTGGACTTTTCATAGATTTTCTACTGGCCTATTTCGGACGCCGCTTTTTTCCTTGGAAAACTACTTAACGGAGTTTTATTTTTGATTAGATTGAAGTTACCAGACTATAAATACCAAACCGAAAAGGTAAAAGAGCGTTTCTCACGGCTTAAGCGTCGGAGTATAACGATGGAGGTTAGGAATCTCACTAAAAAATTTCAGGGTATTGATGGACCCGTAACAGCGCTCAAAAACATTAATTTAAAAGTGCATAAACGCGAATTCGTGTGTGTAATTGGTCCGTCAGGATGTGGGAAATCTACTTTAATACGCACTCTCGCAGGTTTAGAGGAGGCCACTTCGGGGGAAATCTTACTTGATGACAAAGTTGTAACCAAGCCCGGTCCAGAGAGGGGTATGGTCTATCAAGAATACACACTCTTCCCCTGGTTAACCGTGAAAAAGAATATCATGTTTGGACTACTTGAGAGTGGAGCGACTAGAAGTAATGCAGAGTCAGAAGCCCGTCAGTGGACTAGTCTAGTTGGACTTGAGAAGTTTGAAAATCATTACCCGAGTCAACTATCAGGTGGTATGAAACAACGTGTGGCTATTGCAAGAGCGCTTGCCAATCAGCCAAAAATTCTTCTAATGGATGAGCCTTTTGGTGCCCTAGATGCTCAAACCCGAGCAAAAATGCAGGTGTATTTAATGGAGATCTGGAAAAATATCGATATCACGATACTTTTTATTACTCATGACCTTAATGAGGCTGTTTACCTTGCGGATCGGGTTGTGGTGTTAAAAGCAAATCCCGGCGAAATTCAGGAGATTATAGAGGTTCCAGTACCTCAACCCAGAAACCCGAGTCAATTCATAACACCGGAATTTCTAGCGACCAAACATCATATAGAAACTCTGATCCATCCAAAAGGAGAGCTTAAAGAGGTAGATAATTTGAATCTGGTACGGATGGTCAATGTGAAGTCCGATATTGGTGATGTTTTTTAACCCTTTAACTTACGGTGTGTTGTTGACTCATCCAAAAGAGTTATTTATTCCAGAATTCTCGTGTCTAAAAACAAAGATGATTGAGAACTGCAAAGTGATTAGTTGATTATTTGTACTCTGCTCGGCCAAAAAGATGTGCACAAAACTAAGTTTGTAATCGTATAAACACACTAACGATTATCACTGTGACGACTAATAGGCTTTTGAACAATTAGATGACTCTGCTTCTGATATTACTTATTATTGCATTCGCACCAATGCTCTGGCTACGTTATATCTTCCATAAGCATGATAAGGTGATGGAAAATATGCCCTTCAATGGTCGAGAATTTGGGGAACTAATTCTAAACGAAGCAGGCATTCGGGATGTTGAGATTATAGATACTCCCGTCTTCGATCATTATAACGTTAGGGAAAAAAAAGTGAGTGTTCTACAACGTCGTCTTACAAGGCGAAGTCTCACGTCGCTGACAATCGTTTGCCATGAAATCGGACATGCTATGCAGCATCATGAACGCTACAAGCCGTTGGAATATCGTACAAAGGTAATCGAGCTAGTTGGGTTTTGCGGAAAAATCCTTGGAGGTATCTCTCTAGTTGCAATGCCATTTTTTTTATCGACGAGCGGCGTGTCATTCCTAAAACTCGGAGCGACCGTCTTGGCCACTATGATTGCAGTCGGTTTAGTTATTCATGTCATGACCATCGGGGTTGAACTTGATGCCAGCTTCAACCGAGCAATGCCAATCATTAGGGAAAAAATCCCTGCTGACTATCACAGCGCCTGTCGCTCCATTTTGCTTGCTGCAGCTTTGACTTACGTCGCAGGAGTTGCCGCAAATCTGCTTTCGATGCGCTTCTTCTGGATCTTTTTTTCGAGACTAACCTAAGTTAGGCATGCACCAATGAGAAAAATATTTGCAAGATCTATGACTAGATTCTTTCGGTTTGTCGCTGACACTTTTTTCGCTAAGCGTTACGGACACAGGGCAGTGGTTTTAGAAACTGTCGCGGGAGTTCCCGGTATGGTTGCAGGGATGCTCCTGCATTTTACTAGCTTGAGGAAAATGAAAACGGGGTACGGCGCCACAATACGAGAGCTTCTCTCTGAAGCAGAGAATGAGAGGATGCATCTGATGTTTTTTATCGAAATCGCTCAGCCTAATTTCTTTGAGCGAATGTTAGTAGTGATCGCACAAATAAGTTTCGGACTCTTTTATCTAGTTCTGTATCTAATAGACTACAAGACGGCTCACAGAATGATTGCATTCTTTGAAGAAGAGGCGGTTCAGAGCTATACCGAGTACCTTGCTTTGGTGGAAAGTGGTGTGACAGAAAACGTTGCTGCGCCAAAATTGGCGATTGATTATTATGGAATGAAGCCGGATGCTAAGTTGACTGACTTAATTTTTCATGTGCGCGCTGATGAGCAAAAACACAGTGAGGTAAATCATCGATTTGCGGATGGAAGGGATTTTTAAATGGCAGCAGCAGTTACCGTTGCAAAGCAATATACATTAGAAAAATCCGAGATGTGGAAAATAATTTCGCAGCCGAGGAATCTAGAAAATTTTCACCCATTTTGTAAAAGCAATACACCGATTTTGTGGTGCGGAGAGGGTTCGATTGATGAACTTACCTACCTAAATGGACGAGTTTTCAAACGAGAGTTTCACCAGTGGTTTGATGGCACTGGTTACGATTTATCTTTCATTGGAGAGAAACCAATGGCAGACGTGAGCTGGCGTATATTAAAGGTCAATGAAGGCTGCTCAGTACGAATAACGATAGTCCCCCGTTTTATGCCGCTAAGTGCCTTACTTCTCCGACCGATCGTAAGGCCTTATATGCGCAATAAGTTGGGATCTTATCTTAAGTGTGTATTAGAAGGGCTGGAATATTTCTCCATAAATCGACAAAAAGTCTACCCAAATCAGTTTGGAAAAAATTCTTGGTTTTCCTGACTATTTTTTTTACTAAACTAACCAGCGTAAATGTATGCTTTTTCAACACGCGCCATTAAATTAGAATGCATGACTTTTCAGATTAGTGAATAGAGAAGCATAGAATTACAAACCTTAGAAAATCTCATAGCGTTATCTATCCCTCAAAAACGACAATCTTCTTTTAGAATCTATAAAAATTTAGGTTTTAAAAAATCAGAGATTTCTAGTGCTCTTTCGGGATCATTTTGAGTAATATGTCTCAGCAGTAGCATTTGCAAATGCAAAACCGTGTCAGCATATTCTGGATTATTTACCAAATTGACGGTTTCCAGAGGATCTACAAAATGATCATACAACATGTGTCCCTTCATTTTACTGGATTGATCACCTCTACCGAAGTAGGCAGAGTATGAATAACGCTGAGTTGTTACATTATCTCCTTGCTGATATCTTGGAAATACTGCTACTTTAGTAGGTAGCTCAGGCTTATAAAGATTTTTCTTTAACGAGATCCCAGCAAGATGTCCTGGCATACTAAGATTTGCTAGGTCAACTACAGTAGGGTAGATATCTACGTATTCAACTACACCTTCCACACTCCCCGAGGCTTCTTGTTCAGGAAGTCGAACTATCAAAGGAACGCGGGTCGCAACGTTAAAAAGCGAGTGTTTGTTCCATAGCGTATGATCAGCGAGGCTGAAACCATGATCGCTCGATAGGATGACAACTGTATTATCGGCTAACTCAAGATTATCCAGAACGCCGATTAGCTGTCCTATCTGGGCATCGGTAAAGCTTGTCGATGCATAATATCCATGTGTGAGTATTTTTATCAGTTCCTCCGGAATATTATTCTCCCAAGGGCTTCCTGCGGCTGGAATCCCAGTATATCCATTACGCAGTTCTCCTGACTTCATCCAAGCCTCTAGCGGAGCTCCCTTTGGTTTAAATTGTGCAGCAGAAACTTTTACAGACTCACTATCATAAAAATCCCAATATTTTTTAGGCACAGCAAAAGGAAGATGCGGCTTAACAAAACCAACTGCCATATAAAATGGCTTCTTTTGTACCATTTTCTCTATAGACTTCAACATCTCGCCTGCAACTTCTGCAACGTCACCATCCGGATAGGTATTATCTGCCTCATCTTCCATTTCAAAAGCGGGAGCCTTACCTAAACCGGACGGAGCACACATACCAGTGGTCTTACAGGATTCAGGGGACCTAGTCTCGATATTTGTAGCGTTCCTGTAATCCGAAAAGCTTGATCTCCATGGATCATCACTCCAAACATGAAGAGAATCGGCCTTTGTATGTATGACCTTTCCAAAGGATAGTGTCCGGTAGCCATTTTCTTTTAAATATGCCGGTAATGAGATCGTTCCAGGCGCGTCTTTGTCCAACCGGGAAGTATATTCTCTGAAGCGATCCTGACGGCCATAAAGACCTGTGAACATACTAGCTCTCGAGGCACCACATGTCGGTATATTTATATAGGCCTTTTTAAATACAATACCCGTCGAAGCAAATGCCTCAATATTAGGAGTCTCCATAGTTTTTTCACCGTACACAGATAGTCCCTGAGCGCGTAAATCGTCAATGATTATGTGTAGGAAATTGAGCTTCTTACCATAGCTATTTAGAGAAACAAAAAGTAATGTCGTCAATAGGAGAACAGCTTTTTTAGATAGCTTCATGTTAAATTCTCTTGCATTTAGTCCTCCCGCTCATTTGTTGAACTCAAGAGGATATTCAATTAACGAACGTGAACTCAGTTACAAAGGCTTATCAATTGTAACTTAGTATTATATATCCAACTCAATCATTGACGAGCTAAGCGATAACAACATGAATTGAACTCACCGAGTTTATTGGTGTGCCGATGCATCAGTCTCCCGCCACGGTAATCCGTTGGTTTGTGATATAACGACCATCATCGGAGCAAAGGTGCACAGCTGTCGCCGCTATGTCCGCCGGAGTGCAAACAAAACCAAATGGCGATTTAGAATCTACCTCACGAATATTTTTACCAAAGCCGGTCGCATTGACAACATTTCTGCCCATGTCAGTATCTACAAGACCCGGCGCGATAATATTGACCCTCATCCCATTACGCTTTTCCTCACGAGCCAGTGTATGAGCCATTGCCTCTAAAGCAGATTTGCTTGCAGCGTAGACACCAAAACGCGGTGACAATGCCTGTACTGCAATCGTTGACATCATAATCACATCACTTCGAGGGACTTGACGCATGTGTGGTACTAAGATTCTGCATAGCCATACTGGGCCCCAGAAATTTACGGACATGAGTCTGTTCCACTGCTCATTTGTCGCCTCTACAACATTAGGCCTGTGAATAGCAGTTGCCCCAACGCCGGCATTATTCACAAGAATATCGATTTTATTGAAATCCTCGATTACCGCTAGCGCTAATTGAGTGCATTCCTCCTCGCACCCAATGTTTGCTTTGTATGCACGAGCCTCAACACCAAATTTTAAGGCAATATCAACAACCTCAGCAGCGGCGTCCGAATTCTTTACATAATTTATGGCAAGATTAGCTCCCTCAGAGGCGAACCTTTCAGCCACAGCGCGTCCTATTCCGCGACTCGCGCCAGTGACAAGTGCTGTACGGCCCTCTAATTTTTCCATTAGAATCATCCCACGGTTTCAGTATATCGAGTAATTGTCAACATGGTAGATTCATTTTGATCCCAAGGATAAAACCATACAACGCTTTCAACTCCCTTTAGGTTTCCATTTATAGTGGGTAGAACTATTCGCCTATGAGCTGACAATAAGCACTGAGTATAGTAGATATTTAATCAATAACAAAAAACACTAGTAATGTTTCTTCTAGGATCGCAAATTTTAATTACAAGTTAACATCAGCCTAGGTTCTATAATCATTAACAAGCCCTAAGGCCTTAACCTGATGCAACGATTTGATCAAAATACTTTGTGGAATAATAGTAGCGACTCTAGCCAGTATCACTTATCGATATCCTACATAACAACAATAGGAACTTAATTCAAAGCAGAGTCATCGATTAAATAGAGACTGTTGGTAAAATAGTCGATTAAGCCGATTAAGTTTCAACTAAATAAAGACTCTTCATACTCAGATATTATTCGTGTCTGATCCAAATTAATTACCAGTTACTGGTCTCGCACACATCAGTTTTTTTGAGCCATACTCTGATATTGGGATTTATATTATTTTGTAATAAACTTTATAAAAAGTATGCATTTGAGGTATGTTAGTTTTTTTCCGATAATAACAAAGTCGATTTTTATGAGACGCTCGAAGCATTTTAAAATAGACGCGGAATCATTGTCTTTTGTGAGGTAATCCTCAATCGCCACTGAAAATATTGCGCTCGGTAGTGGCTGAGCGTCATCAATGGATATTTTATACCCCTCTTATCCCGCCTATGGGATAACTTTAAGGGACCTCACAAGGTCCCTTCTTTTTGTCAGTACACTTGCAGGATATATCAAAGACACTCATCACCGAGTGCGTTAACACCAAATTTTTCAGATTGTAATTAAAAAAATACCACCCGCACAATAGTCCACCAATCCCCCCAATGGGAAAGCCCTCGACAACATCCGCCCTCATGATAAGTATGGTGCCGATTAAGCCGAGACTTGCCAGTGCCGTTATAGTTAGAGATCCGCAACCAACAAAAACACTGTAGACGAGATTCACCCCACTATGTCCGAAGATCAGCAACAAATAGATCTTTTTTGTATTTTAAATCAGATATTGTTGAACACTGATGTCCGAGCCGTGCCCTAACTCTACAATCCACTCTCCTCCGACAAGAATAAAGACGATAAAAGAGCTTTGTTCTTAATTTAACGTGGAATGGGGGGTAACTAATAAAGACGTTTTCATTACCATCCCTTAAATGAACAAAAATCTGCTAACTACCGTGTTTTTATTTTTAACTAAATTTGGTAAATATAAGTTTATTTCTAAAAAGCTTAAACACATCACACCATATGCCATTTAGAAACACTCTTGTAAAACCAACAATAGGATAGGTACAGTATTTTATATCAAGAACTAAGTAATGCTAAACTGCAGTCAAGAACTCTTTACAGATCGTTGGGCTACTGACATATAATCGAATTAATTGCTTCCATTTTAACAGCTAATTAGCTTAAATAATAAGTCACCGGAATGGTAGGTAAACACTTTGACTTAGCTAAGTTCTATAATAATTAAAGACTCTGGATTACCAACAATCGATTTAAGATATTTCTTTGCCTTATCCAAAGCCGTTCAAGAATTTTTCACCTGCGGGTTGCCACATGGACCAAAACCAACGAAATAAACACTTAATTTTTTGTTACTTCCAAGATTTAGAGAAAACGTCTCTCCAATCCATATCCAAAGTCTTTGACAAATACTTTTTACCTGACTGCAAATGGTACGGTGTGTATCCATTTTTACAGCAGAATAATGTACATGATTTGAGTAATAACTTTTGGAGGCCATTCGCAGAAGCATGGTCGCCAATTCAAAGACGTCAGCAAATTTTCCTAGCGGGCACAAACGAAATCGATGGAACCGATTGGGTTTTAAGTGCGGGCTATTTCCAGGGTCTTTTTGATAAGTCTTGGCTCGGTATCCCTGCAAATCATAAGCTAGCCTTCTTACGATATGCTGAGTTTTTTAATGTACAAAATAATAAAATTACGAAAGCTAGTTTTTTTTGCGACATCTTAGATGTCATGTATCAAGCTGGGTTGAAACCCCTTCCCAGCGCGACCGCCTGGGAAGGCCTGGTGCCAGGGCCAAAAAGCTGTGATGGAATTAACCTCGGAACTAAGAATCCTAAATCAGGTGAAAAAACCATGAAACTCGTGGATTCTATGGTAGCTGATCTTAATAAATTAAATATTTCTGGTGATGACTCATACCCCCCAGAAATCCTCCAAAAAACTTGGCATACCAATATGAGCTGGTATGGGCCCTCGGGTATTGGTTCAACCTACACCATTGAGCGTTATCAAAAACAACATAGTTATCCCTTCCGGCAAGGCTTAAGGGATAAAAAGTTCAACGGGCATATTTGTAGATTTTCTGAAGGTAACTACGCCTGTTTTTTTGGATGGCCAAATTTAACACATACTCCAATTGGAGGATTCTTGGGGTTACCTGGTTCAGGTTGCTCTGTTGAAATGAGAGTTGCAGATATCTACAGGCGAGAGGGGGACAAATTAGCCGAAAACTGGGTTCTCATAGATCTTCTATGGTGGCTAAAGCAGCAAGGTCTTGATATTCTCAAACGTGAGGCAAATACAACATTCAATTATTAAGATCTTGGTGATTAGAATTTGATTTTGCTATGTCGCTAGCTCATTTATTAAAGTCTCTAAATAATTTTCGTAATTCCGCCAGGAATCTATAGCAGTAGGGTAAAGCGCTATTCTCACGTCTGACGAACTTGGTGATCTAACCAAGTTTTTTGACTCGTGAAACTTTTGCATTTTTGGTTCAAACGAGAGGTGTAAAAACGCACATATTGAGCGAACCTCTCTCTCATTGTGTAATATTACGTCTTCATATTTCACCTGATGAATTTGCGACTGAAATAGTCCGCTCCATACTTCCATGAGATGACGGTAAGCTTTATATTGCTGGGCTACCCATTTTAGACGGGTACTATAATCCTGGCCAACTGCCAGTGGTTGTTTATAAATGGAAAAACAAGTATCGATAGGGTCCCTTACGCAGTGAATAAATTTTGCATTGGGTATTGACAGCGCAATAGGTCCAAGATGTTGAAAATTGGTGGGTGTAATATCTAAAACATAGGTGGTGGCATTAAGTTTTGATCCAACATGCTTTAACGCGTTTCGACCTAACGCATCGAAGTTCTCAGTAGTTAATTTATTGAGTACTTTTGGATATGGGTCTCCCCCTATAGCCTCAGCCTCCCTGGTGATACTCACTCCCAACGCAGTTTCTCCTAAACTTTGGACGCAACTATGTTGAGCAATAATTTGTCCGATGAGCGTTGTCCCAGATCTAGGCATACCGATAACAAATATTGGGGTAGGCGGTGTTTGAGAAGCTACGCCAACTTTTTTTTGTGCTACCTTGCAAACAACATCGGCAATAGAAGCATACAGAGCTATTCTTGATTCATAATCGAAAAAACTCCGTTTAGCTAAAAGTTCGTTACCAAAAGTCCATGCCTCAAACGCACTTTTGAAATCTGATTGTTTTTCGTACACCAAGGCTCTTGCAAAATATCGGTAAACCTCCGAATCAACATTATTAGTCCTCGGTAAATTAGTTATGCGGTCAAGCACATCACAATCTAATGGCTTTTTGTCTAGTCTTAAAAGTTGATAGTGCGGCTTAGCCCAATTTGGCTCTGATTTAATAGCAAGAGAGAAGTGTTTGATAGCGTTTTCTTTTTCACCACACTGGTCAAAAAGAATGCCTTGCGCATAATGAACCTTTGAATTTTCTGGAAACAATATGAACGCTTGTTGAAGCGCCTTTTGAGCCTCCAAAATATCTGTTGATTCGCGGAGAACATCAATTAGCCCTATCCAAGCAATTAAGTTTAGTCGATCAACTTCGATAACCTTTCTATACCAATAAATTGACTGTTTAAAATTAGGAATCGTGGTATAGGCATTAGCAAGTTGGAGTATAACATCGTTACTGTTGGGTGCTATTCGTTTTGCTTCTAGCGCATAAGACAGAGACAGATCAGGTTCATTTTGAAGCCGCGCAACTTCGCACAGATTTAGCAAGCTACCCACATTTTTAGCGTTAAGCTTAACAGCCAATTTGTAAGCGGCTACTGCACTTTCGAGATCACCATTTTGTTTGTGTATTGATCCTAGAGTGTTAAGCGCGTTAGCGTTATTCGCTTTTAAAGCAAGCGATGTGTTTACATTTTGTAAAGCGGCTCTATTATCGCCGACATGCAACTGTGCTAGAGCTAGGTTGGCAAGGCTTTGGTGGTCATTCGGCCTTACTTTCAGAGCACGAGAAATGAGATTGATAGCCTCTACATATCTACACTGGTTTAAACAAATGGCTCCTAAAATGTTTAAGGCCACAGGTTCAGTGGGATCGCTGTATAAAATTTGACCACACAACTTTTCAGTTTGCTTAATTTCACCGGCTTGATACCGCTTTACTAATTTGGCGATTAGTGAGGAAGATGTTTTCACGTCCGGTCCGGATTGGAGTTCCTAGGTAAGCAAGCATCTCCAATCCCCCGAAAAAATGCAAGAACACATTTAAAAATTGAACGATGCCTTGATACCAATAGTTCGTGGATCGTTGAATTGTACAATGGCTCTTTCCCCACTAAAGGCATCGCCGCCGGTTAAATAATCCTCGTCCGTGGCATTTAAAATGTAGGCTTGGAACGAGAATTTACTGTTGGACGGTCGATACATAACATTAATGTCTGCCGTTACGTAGCTATCTTGTTGTGCCCAAAAATAAGTCATCCCTCGGAAAGCGTCATACGAATCAGAGTAGTGAATAAATGCACTAGGCTCTAACGTTCCTAAATCCCCCAGGTCAGCGCTGTACGTTACAGAGAGAGTCCCGCTCATATCTGGTGAGAAAGGCGTGTCCATTCCAGAGAGGTTCATCATCTTGGAACCATTTTCGATCACTGTTATTCTCGAATTGCCATCAGTTTCCGTATACTTGTACTCGTCTTCGAAGGTACTGTACTCAGACCCATCAAATACCAGACTGGACGCTACCATGAGGTTATCAGCTACTTGCCAAATCATTTCTAATTCCAGTCCGGACGCATCTATACCTCCACCTGGAACAGTTTCAGAGATAAAAACATTGTTATCGTTCAAAACGGTGCGGCTAGTCGTTAAGCCCTTATATTCACTACTATAATATGTAGCATTCAGTAACATTGCTCCGTCAAGAAACGTACCCTTGAGTCCTACTTCAACCGCCTTGTTTTCGCTGGCATCTAGCAAGTTACCCGTCGTTTCCTGAACAGCACCAGAAATATAACCGGTTGAAAGAGATCCGAACAACATAATCTCATCGGTGATGTCGTACTGGAGAGCCAGCCTGTAGTCAAACTGGCTATCATCCCCGATCTGCTGTTGGGCGGTGGTAGTTGTGTATCCAGGCAGATCTGAGTCACTCGGTCCGTCTGGCTGTAAGCTTTGAGACGTGCGCTCATCATCGCTCTGTCGTGCTCCAAGGGTTAAAGTTGCCGCATCAGTAATATCGTATTCAGCTTGACCGTAAAATGCTGACGAATCATTGGTCGTTTGCGATCCGTGAAGCCATGAAGCCCAAGCGACCGATTGGGGAGAAGCTTGGGAAGTTGAACCCCAAATAAATCGGTAGAGAGCATCCTCACTAAAAGTGTAATAACCCAGAGTCCACTTCAATGGGCCCTCACCCGTTGACCTGATGTTTAAATCTACCTGGGATGAATCGGAAGCCTGTTGTTCTCCTGATGCATACCCCGGATGTCCGTCAACAGCGTAAGTACCCCCCACCGACTGATCTCCATCCATTAAATTATATCCGTCATAGTCAAACGTGCCGGCATTTAAATTTAGAGAAACAGTCCCCAGATCCCACTTCAATGCCATCGTAAAGGAATCTTCCTCTAGCCGACGATTAGCTCGGTAATCTACCGCAATCGTTCTGTTGTCTGAGGTTACTGAAGCACTGTCGTCGGTTGGGAAAACTCCGTTGTATGTTTTTCCTCCTTCAAAGCCATCCATGATACCCACACGTGGGTGGATACTTCCAGAAAATCCGTTTGTAGAGCCGGTGGCAAGGTTTATGGGGATTCCAAGAGGTTTATGTCCAAAATCACCGGCACCATTTGCGGTATCTTTCCAAGTCGAAGCTGTAAGGTTGAGATTGATGGAATCGGATATATCGAATTGAAGTTGAGCCCTCAAATACCGAGTATCTGCATCTTTTAAACCTCCCTCGGCGTCAAAAATATTTTCGACGTAAGGGTCGTGACTTGTGTCTGAAAGACTTACCCGAGCCGCAATTTTGTCTGACACGGGCACGTTAAAGAAGCCCTCAATTTTCGAGTGCGAATAGTCTCCCACAGTCAGCCCCAAACCATAGTCAAAGTCCTCACTCGACGGTTTGTTTGTCACTACGTTCACTAGACCTCCAAGGGTGTTCCTTCCAAAAAGAGTCCCTTGCGGGCCGCGAAGCACCTCTATCCTTTGAATATCAACAAAACTCGCCAGGCCTTGGCTAGGCAGCGGACGATATAATCCATCGTTGTATATTGGAACAGCCAAGTCACTTGTACCTGCAGAGCCGGCACCTCTGATGATCAAAGTTGGGTCCATACCCACATCTCTTATCGTTAGTCCAGGAACCGCTTTAGCAATATCCTGAATATTCTCGATACCCAAAGATGCAATGTCCTGCCCACTAAGCGTTGAAATCGCCATTGCTACCTCCTGCCGATCAGCTTCTCTCTTGGTGGCAGTTACAGTAATTTCTTCAATTTGTAGCGAGTGTGCGGTAGTTGCAAGCAACGCGTTTGAGATTGCTGCTGCAAGTGCTGTTTTTTTTGCTCTAAGTGGCATAGCGTATTCGTCCTTTTAATTTATTGGGGGCTTATTTTCACTTCAAAGTCATTTTGTAAGGTTCAATATCGAGCGCAAAAATGTGAACCCGCATGCTGAATCTTTGACGCAAGCGCTGTAAGAATTTAATTAGTCTTTTCATACGGAGTAGTAATTATAGTAGATCATAAGTAATCACAACTTGTCTTCCGAATTATGCCAGCCAAATGTTTTCCAATATTTACCAATCGCAATCAAGTACCCTATTGCAATCCCATGCCCAATAGATCACACTTTCAGTAGTGCTGTATTGCCTCAACAATTACTTTTCGGATGCATTACCAGACTAACGTTTGCCCTTGATGAAAGATAATCACTCATTTATACACTTGGTGGTGGATTTACAAATTTCCCAACGTCCAATTAATCTAATTTGAAATGGATGGAGAACACAGCGCTTTCTCGGCACGGTTGACGATTAGTATTCAGGGAGTGTTGGATGAGACTCAAGTAGCAAGTGAATAAATTTCGTCAGCAAGCAGACAAAGTGAAAAAAATTTAAAACATGAATCGTCTCTCAACCCACTTCGATACGTCACCCCCCAATAATCCCTTAGCCGGAAAACTAAAAGGGTTTGACCCAGAGTTCGAAAGCATAGTCGATTTTATATTGAGAATTACCCATCGTATTTGGGAGGGAAAGCAAGTTGGACTATGTCGTGATTACTACTCCTCGACTTGTCCCGTGTATAGTTTAGCGGGAATAACAATAGGGTCAGAAGAGGTTTTGCAAAATACGCTTAACATTCTCGCCACCTTTCCTGACCGAACATTGAATCCAGATAAAGTTATTTGGTCCGGAAATGACCGAGAAGGTTTTCACTCTTCGCATCGCCTCACATCTGTGATGACACACCTCGGCAATAACGAATTCGGAGTGGCGACTGGGCGCCAAGCTGTGATTCAAGTCATAGCACACTGTGTTTGTTTAAATAACCAAGTCGTAGAGGAGTGGTTGGTCAGAGATAATTATTCCCTGGTGTCGCAACTAGGGCTTGATCCAGTGGAATTTGCCAAAGAAAAAGCAAAAAATGACGAACCAAGAAAAGAATTTCAAGACTGGTACAATGGAGAAATTCTGCGTCTAAAAAACTCTGATCGCAAAGACCGAATCAGTCCAGAGCATACTCAGTCTAAAGACCCTGAAAGTTTCATTCAAGATCACTTACATAACATATGGAATCAGCGTCTAGTTGGGGATGTGCGGTGTGCATATGACAAAGACGCTACTCTAACCGGGCCGAGTGGTAGAAATCTCAGAGGCCACAACGAAATAATGGCTTTTTATATATCTATGCTCGCCACACTCTCAAACCTGATTTTTTCCCCCGACCATATATGTATTTTACCTGACGGAAACTTAGACTTTGATGTTTCCGTACGTTGGACTCTTACCGGGCAACATACTGGACACGGTTTGTATGGCCAGCCATGTGGAGGTAACATTTTAATTTTAGGAGAGAGCCATTATCGCCTTTCAAAAAGTCAAATAATGCAAGAATGGACCGTATTTGATGAGTTGGCGGTGTTAGAAACAATTTTTCGAACTCATCGCTTGAGAGGAGGATCAGAGTAGGTGCCGAAAGCTAAACTAATTTCAAGTTAAAATGTGCTTTTATAAGCTTCGAATAACCTCAAAAAAATCTGTGAAAGATAAAACAAAATGCGTAAAAATAAGTTAATCTTCAGGCTCACCACTACGTGATTACATGCACAAATCAATTCTGTTTGACCTATAATCACTGGCCAAAATCCTAATATAAGGACAAAACTATCCATGGAGTCAAATAATCCCAAGATAGCATTACCGCTGTCGCGAAAGCACATGCCGAAAACTTTTAATATTTCGCTTGACAAGTATTTTGATCGACAACTTATTGGTTCAGGTTATCGAGAGGGCGAGCCACGGATTCCCGTCAGTTATGGACCGCAACAGTCGATGGATGGTTTCGAAGTAACTTATAAGAATATCATCGATTATATCGTAAGAATTACTCACAGAATCTGGGAAGAAAGAGATGTTGAATATATCGAGGATACCTATTGTGATGCGTCTAGAGTTTATGATGATTACGGCCTGCAATTTGGAAATAAAAAAATAATTTCCGATACAAGGCATACTACTGGCGCGTTTTCCGATATCGAGCTTATTGCGGATGAAGTGATCTGGGCCGGAGATGATCAAGTTGGCTACCACACATCCCACCGAACTATCATAAAGGGAACGAATGACGGTAACAGCAAGTACGGGCCCGCAACTGGAAAATCAGTAAATATCCTCGTCATTGCTAATTGTGTTGCAAAAGATAACAAAATATTTCTTGAGCATGTTCTTTACAACAATTCAAGTTTGTTACGCCAATTGGGATTTTGTTTGGTAGAAGTAGCTGAGGAAATGTGTGACGCGTTTGAACATGATGGATGGCCGAGAAATCGCCAGCAATGGTCAAATTTGAGGGGTGATGCAAGTCCGCATGCTCCGATATCACAAACAGAGCCAGTTTCTGGTTTTGATCCGGACTCGTTTTGTCGCACAGCATTCAACATCGTTTGGACGGATCGTGAATACTCCAGGCTTTTAGAATTTTACACTGAAGATGTATCGTTTCTAGGCCCCACCGACACTGTATGTTCAGGACTCAGGTCTCTGAAAGTCTACTTCGCTTCAATAACGCATTGTTTTTTTGATCTAAAACTTCAAGTAGACGAGGTCTACTGGATGGGAAATGACATGCAAGGATACATTAGCTCAATCCGGTGGAGTGCAGAGGGAACCCATATGAATGATGGAAAATATGGCGTAGCCAGCGGCACAAGCATTCAATTGTGGGGTATAACTCAACATCTCATAAGAAACAAAAAAATCGTCAGAGAGTGGACACTTTTCAATGAACTTGATCTGATGATGCAAATTGCTAAACATCGCAGGGAATCTCAAAGTTAAGGACAATAGTGAGCGAACTTAAAAAGTGTAAGCAAGTTGTTCTAAACTTCTACAATGAGTTAGAAAAAACAGACAGCGCACATATACAACACGTATTTGATTCTTTTGTGTCGGATGATTATGTTTGGAAAGGCATGCATCCTTTTTATGAGTTAGTGGGATCAAGAAAAGTAGTAGAAACATTTTGGACTCCCTTGGTCAATTCCTTTACCCACCTGCAACGAAGGATGGACGTTTTTATGGCAGGCCGAAACGAGATTGATTCTGGCCAGTCTGCATGGGTTTGTTCGATGGGACATTTCATGGGACTTTTGGATAAACCTTGGTTGGGAATCCCCGCGACCAGAAAAATGTCATTCTTACGGTATGCTGAATTCCATAGGGTGGTAGACTGCAAAATCCAAGAAACCGCGCTATTCATAGATATTTTGGGAGTTATGAATCAGTCTGGAGTTTATCCCTTACCTGAGCAGACTGGAGTAAATATAATCAATCCACGTCCATTAAGTAATAATGCCTTAATGTTCCGTGATCAATGTGAAGAATCGAGTAACAAAACCATGCGATTAATATCTAAGATGTGCGACGAGCTCGTGAGCTCCGGTCTAGCATCATCCAAAGCTGAACTCGCAAACACCTGGCACCCGCATATGATTTGGTGGGGTCCCACAGGTATCGGATCAACCTACACATTTGATAGATATGAAATACAACACCAAGGTCCGTTTGCAAGTGGACTAAAAGATATCCAGTTCAACGGTCATGTTGCAAGAATAGCAGAGGGTGAATTTGGAGCATGGTTTGGCTGGCCTAACTTGACAATGACCCCAACAGGTGGCTTTTTGGGTTTACCTGGCTCAAACCAGAGAGTTGACATGCGCGTTGTGGATATCTATCGACGCGAGGGAGACAAACTAGCTGAAAACTGGGTATTTATTGATTTGCTCTATTTTTTAGCACAACAAGGTTTGGATCCACTGAAAAGGCTCCAAGAGATTTCCCCCTTCAAGGCACGCAGAATTCCATCTAACTAGAATTTAATATTATGAGTAATTTCGGTTTGCTTAATTGGTTTATCCTCAGTAGTTACGCCGCTGGGACAATTGCTCTCGGACTATTTTTGAATCGAAAAGTACAGACCGCAGACCACTATTATTTGGGGAATCGCACTACCCCTTGGTGGGCAATAGGCCTATCGGTAATGGCGACCTACACTGGAGCGCTCACTTTTTTGGGCGGTCCAGCCTGGGCATACAATGAGGGGCTTTCGGTAATTTTTATCCACATTAATTATCCCATAGCGGTCTTTGTGGTCATATCAGTGTTCATTCCTTTTTTTTATAACAGTGGTGTCGCGAGCATATTTGAATACCTTGAGAGACGGTTTGGCCGAGTATCCCGACTTGTAATGTCGTCTGTGTTCCTTTTCGGGAACATAATCTACTCTGGAATAATGCTTTACACCACCGCTTTAGTCATTGAGTTTATAACTGACATTGACGTCGTAACTGCTATTGTGTTCGTCTCAGTCATAGCAATGACGTATACATTGCTCGGTGGAATGTCTGCTGTTATATGGACTGATGTAGCTCAGAGTTTTATCCTACTCGCAGGAATTTTTGTGGTTTTGTTTCTGTTAATTAACGCCCTACCGCTACCCCTCGTTGAAACATTACAGCAGTCAAAAGAAAAAGGAATGCTTGATCCGTTCGAGTTCTCCGTCGCTCCAGACAAAGTGGCAACGATTTGGACCGGAGTATTAGCAATGTCGATTTACCACATAGTAGTTTACGGAGTAAATCAAATGATGATTCAAAGGACCCTAGCCGCAAAAACTATTGGCGACGCAAAAAAGGCATACATCATGATGGGTTATGCCGCATTTTTGATTTATGCGGTACTTTTCATTCTGGGTATTCTATTGCATGAATTCTTTGACGGAGCAACGTTTGAAAATAGTAACACTGTGATACTTGAATTCGTTGCACTGTCAAAGATACCCGGACTGATGGGCCTAATAACTGTTGCAGTTGTAGCAGCAGCAATGTCAAGTTTGGACTCAAGTCTTAACTCTATGGCAACCGTAACTAACATTGATTTCTATCAGCAATACTTTAAGAAAGATGGGTCACCGCAACATTACCTGCGAGCCGCACGTATTTTCACAGTTATGTGGGGTTTGTTGGTAATAGGCCCTGCAATATTATTTACCGCCAGTGATGGATCTGTACTGGAAGTTTTGAGTAAGCTAGGCTCTTTCTTCGTCGGCTCTAAATTATCAATGTATTTTCTTGGCTTTTATTCAAAGCACACTACAGAACGCGGACTTCTTCTAGGAGTAGCCGCGGGATTTTTAACACTTCTGTACGTAGAGTACTTCATGATTATCGCTTGGCCCTGGTACTGCGCAATTGGCGGATTTGTAAGCGTGACCGTAGGCTGGATTGGGAGTATTGCCATAGATGGATTCCAAGATAAACATCACGTTTGTACTGTGCAGGGGCAAAAGAAATTTTTTGAGGAAAATATGTTGCCGATAAAATCAAATGGATGGTATGTTCTGCCAGGAAAAGTAGACCCGCAAAGCTATGGACTTTTAATATTCTTTGTTGTCTGTTTAATTAGTTTGTATGTCCTGCATTCAATGATTTAGAGAGTTTCTAACTTTACAAGCTAGATATGTACGAGCCCATCCTTCTACTGGAATTTTACTTAGTTTTTGTCTACGCAAAATAGCATATGAAGTTAGATTACTTAGACTAAATAACCTAATAAGTGGTTACCACTAGATTGTTGATTAATTGATCATATTGATGTGTAAAACACGTGTAGAGCTACAATGCAAATAACGAAATAGATCAGAAGTCCGTAACTCCAAAAGTCAATTCTCCCCGGAATATTATACCACCCATCACGCTTTTGTTGCGCAGAGCTTTTATCGAATAACTGCTTTTGGCCTTGAACAGTTAGAGGGTGATAATCTTCCTGGTAACCGTCAAGCAGAATGCTGGATGACCAACCTACTATGAGACTTACTGCACCTCCGATTGCGCAATACCAAGGCCAGGCGACACTCATGAAAAATTCAACATAAAATAGCGTAAAAAATCCCGCGGCTACTCCTAGAAGAAGTCCGCGTTCTGTAGTGTGCTTTGAATAAAAGCCAAGAAAATACATTGATAATTTAGAGCCGACGAAGAAAGAGCCTAGCTTACTCAAAACTTCCAGTACAGATCCATCACTGGCGGTAAATAATATTGCAGGGCCTATTA
>CACETF010000015.1 GCA_902562425.1 Porticoccaceae bacterium
ATCTTTGTCTAGGATCAAGAACTCGCCCCGATCTTGATTATATTTTCTCCAATTCAACGGTAACCTCTTATTGGGATTTCCAAAACGTGCAAAGTCACTCCAGGCCTCCATCATAGTCCTTTCCATTTGATCGCGAGACCGACTCTCGGGATACATGTAGCCACTAATGGGGCCATAGAGGTACCGCCCAGTCAGAAATGCGACATCTGTAGCATGTGCCGCTCCCATAATTTCTGGAATATTTGCAAACATGGAACGTTTTTGATCATCCCAGTCAAATCGATAGGCATATAACGATTGGTAGCCAGCCACCTCTAGCGCATTTAAAACATGATCGACGCCCCGCAACTTCCATGCGTGTGAGCGGATGTTACGCCAAAATTTATAAAGTTCTTTATCCTTCAACCTCAAACCTTTCGGAAGTAACCTCGTGTAGGGATAATACTCTTCGACAAAGTATCTGTGAGTTCCAAGCCAAAAAGAGAGCTCATCCCTAGTACTGCCTGCAATAACGGCCACATCCTTCATGTAGCTTGGGTTTGTTAAGGCTGTTTCAAGCCCCTCCTTTGGAATTACAATTCCGTCAGATGTGGTAAGAGGCATGTAGTCCTCATCTCGGTACTGGGCATATACACTTATCAAATCTTTGGCATCCAAAGCCCTTAAATTTTCTCGGATGACACTGAGCTGCTCTAGATCTTCATGAAAATTTGGCAACAACCTGCGAGTCATCTGCCAAGATCCTCGATGGACCAATGGGTCCACGGCATTTTGGTTGTAAGCACTCTCTAATGAAGCACTGCTGGTGTAACCGGATTGAATAATCGCTTTGTGAAATAACCCTTTGGCGAGGGGTGACACAAGCAAAGCTAAAACATTATGCCCACCCGCGGACTCTCCGAAAATAGTAACATTTCCGGGGTTTCCTCCAAATTTAGCGATGTTTTGTTTTATCCAGTGAAGCGCCTCAATTATGTCTAAAGTACCGAAGTTCGAGGACTGATCAACACCTTTCTGGAGGTTTTGGATCGCCGGGTGAGTAAACCATCCGAGAGCTCCCAACCGATAATTAATGCTTACTACGACCAGCTGCTCCTCGACGACTAGGCGAGAAAAATCATAATAATCTTTTGAGCCCGTTACATTTCCTCCTCCATGAATCCAGACCATTACAGGAAGCGCTCCGTTTGACACATCCATCGGTGATCGAATATCTAGATACAAACAATCTTCGCTTCCTACTATGCCATCCCCTTGAACAGCACCATAAGCGCTAGACTCTTGAACGCATGAGGTTACATCAGGCGGTATAAATTTATTATATGTCTTAGCTAAAGCGCGCGGAGCTCGCCATCGCAAGTCATCTGTGGGAGGTTGCGCATAGGGAATATCTACCCATGTTTTAAGGGGCTTTCCACCAATAATTGACTCATATCCGGAAACCACCCCACCAGTGGTTTGAATCAAATTAATAAGTGGCTCACGCAGATGTACTGTACAACCTTGCATGACAAATGAAATCAGGATAAGCCAGCACACCAATGACACCTGCGAGCTGCTGGTCTCATTTTTGCTGTAGATGTGTTTCATTTTGCTCCAAAACTGTTGCATCCATATTGTTTGTGATAGGTCTAACAAGGCTTCGTCTTGTTAACAGATAGCAATATGCTCAATTATTAAAAAGATTTTCAATGGAGAGATCAAAACATACCTCAATGAAGTTCACCTCCTTTAAGTCGCTCTGCGGCGCATCCTAGCCTCTCACTCAAACTAGTTCGCATTAATTCAATAATTGGATCTATGTCTAATACTCAACGCACGATGTATAAGAAAACGGAAGCTGAGAAAGTCTTTTCATTTGTTTAACGCCGGAATCTATTTGTCGAAAACCCCTCACAGAACCCGAGTTTGTTGGCACATGTCAAGCTTGTAGTCCGACACCTATTGCATGAGAGTGCCGACAACCAGAATGAATAGAAGCGCAGAGTTTATAATAACAAATGTTCTCAAATGCCTGATGATATTTACTAATTCAGTGTTTCGATTAAGTAGCTGAACCATTTCACTCTCAACCTTTCTGTCCTTGAGTGAGGGTTCCAAGGTAAAGCGAAACATGTCACTACAGCAGGTTTCGGATATCTGGGGAAAATCATATCCATCCTCATCGTCCACTGGATTCTCAGTCGGCACCAAATTTTTAAAAGTGCCTTCAAGAAGTCTCCATGGGCTAATAAGGATGCTTACTGTCAACCGTTGAAAATTACCTGAATTTATGTCTTCAGAGATCGTTTCCATTAGACCTCTGTCAACCAAGATTCGGGAGACCACATAGAACTTTGCCTGCCACCCACACTTGACACTTGCAGTAGCATTCAACTCTTGATCTTGCACATGAGATATTTCTACGGTCACAGCTGCATCATCGGTCCTGCAGGGCTTAATTTCACCGTTCCATGTCGCATCACCAGAGTGATCTGATACAAAATTATATTGCTCATTCGGAAAAAAAACATCGCACTTCGCTATCTTCCCAACGTACTCCGATTGGCGTGTGAAATCTAACTTGTGCGCAATCGCTAAATATGTCTTGGACCGATCTTGATTTTGCCAATCTGATAGATCTATCTCAATTTTTAACTGCTTCCCTCGAGCATTAGGATTTCCCGGTCTTCCCCTACTGAAGTATTTACTATTCTCCCCATCCCCCATTTGAAGAAAGTCCCAGCTTTCGAAAATACTCGCATCAGGCTTCACCTCGAATTTCTCAAGCGGTAATTGGTTTACGCTATCGAGCAATTTATAGTTAATATTCATTTTGCTAATGCGATATCTAATGACCAGCCGTTGTTATAAACATTTTTATGAGCAGACACAACCCATTCAGTGTCTTTTTACGGAAATCCAATTTAATTGAAACTCAGCCTTTGATTAACCAAACTTCACATTAGGTCTTATAAATTCACAGCGGCTAACCAAAATAATCTTGTTGGTCAAATAATAAGGGCGCATAATCCTGGCGGCGCGGATTGTGTTTTTTAGAATCCCAACACCTTTTTCTTAATATGTGGCATGAATGAAAACAAAATCAAAGGAGGATGCTTCGATCATGTTAAAAAGAATAATCTTAATATTTCTCATCTCTGGGACGGCTCATGCAGAGATTAGGGGTAAATATGCATCGATAACTCCTGTGAGGATGCATGAATTTGCGAAATCACATACCTACACTGGCAAAGCAAACTCACAAACACTGACGGGCGTTTGGGAGGGAGGAAAGGATGTGTGCTATCCCTTTAGTGACGCCAACATCAAAATTTATGCTGGGACTGGACAATGCTGTTTATCCATAAAAGAAATCGGGGATCGTTATGTATTCTCAAAAATTTTATTCAGTGGTGACAAAACCGGAAAATTATATGACATGTGTTCACATTCCGTGATGAAACGACAAAAGTAGTCAAATACTGAGGTTTATAGGTCACACCCGCTCGGACTTTTCACACTGATATCGCCGATTTCGGTCCTGCTGCAGACCCTGATATCTGTCTTTGCTCGCAATTAATGTAATCCTGTTTACAATCATAGTAGCATCTGGACAGCTGAGTTTACTCTTACACTGATCTCGGGGCACCGCTCTAATCTGATACTGATGTTCGTTTATTATCAGGTTATCAAATGTACCGCCATTCCAAGTCATAGTGTTATTCTTTGAATTTATCGTAATTACCGTTTTTAAAGTCCCATCGGCTTCCCTGTCGATCCGATCACATGAGAGATGGACCACAACCCCATGGTTGGGTGACTCCATCGTAACGATGGTAGTGATAACGGCGACTACGAAGAGTGCCGAAACAACAAAAAAATATCTTTTTTTAAACATTAACCTTGTAATCGCTCCCGTCGCGACAAGAAAATACTTTATAATTAATACTCAAATGTCAACTATGATTGATGAAATTGGCGCCGAGCAAATTTTTTGTCACGTTTTAATGATCACTTCTTCCACACACGTTATGTTTTGGTTTCAAGTCTCGAAATCCGTCTGTAAACCCCCGATACCAGGCAAATATTCGCTATCATTACAAGCGGATTTTACACGCTTTCAAAAAAATGATTAGTGTTCTTGATCATCTCTGCGATCGGTCCAATGTTGGATTTCGCCACTATTAATTCGTTCCTCGACATCCTTAACTTTGTGCACCAGCACCAGCAAGCTTGCGATCATTAGAACGATAGCAACAAGAAGCAGCAGTAGAAAACTATTCAACATATTCCATTACCCCCGCGAATCGTAGCTTTATAGTAGACGTTATGCGCAGCACTCCGATCTGAGAAACTCTTCGGTTTCGGACAAAGAACCTCCGTTTACAACTCGCGTAAATCCCAAACTATCTAATATTGTTTTAGCCTTTTGTGAACGATGCCCACTCCGGCAATAGAGCACTATAGGCTGGTCAAGTGCCTTTGCGAGCGATATTATAGCTGCAGAAATATCTTGCCACTCGACTCTAACTGCAGACTCTAAAATTCCCTGCGACCATTCCTGAGGAGAACGAACATCAATTAACAATACCTCTTTTTGATCAATGTAAAACACTAGCCAGCCTCATTTTTCGTCACTCGGCAAGCTTCGCCAAGCATCCATTGAATCGCAATAAAATATAGTATTACGACTCGAAGAATTCGGCAAATCTAATTTACTTTTTCAAACTGAACATAATCAGCTGCCAAATATTGATTGCCACGCATTTTTGCACGTGCGTTATACA
Source organism: Porticoccaceae bacterium (assembly GCA_902562425.1). Lineage (GTDB taxonomy): Bacteria > Pseudomonadota > Gammaproteobacteria > Pseudomonadales > Porticoccaceae > TMED48. The sequence continues at coordinate 4,770 of CACETF010000015.1, forward strand.
AGCACACCAAAGCGTCCCGAGAATACTGAAGAGAGCTTTGCTCCCGATTTTTCATAGAGTCTGCGAACTGTGCTCGCGCCACATTAAAGAACGAAACGTAGTACCGCTGCAAATTCTGTTGATAATTTATAGCTCTCTCCTCTTGAGTTAAGTCGGGTTTTACCGTCTTGAAGAAATCCAGTAAATCGCTCCGCTTAGTGAAAGGCTGAGATTTCCTCTCGTTTATTGCACTTATGTGTTCTCGTTTATAACTTTCTAAATTAGCCACCTCTTGATCTTCTAAAGATTCACACAAAAGGTCGCCAAAAACTTGACTTTGTCTAAAAAAACGAGCCCCAGTTTTTTTATATTCCTGCTGAACGTCTCTGTAACAATCACATGAGTCTTGATAAGCTCCCAACCGGTTTACCCACTTGACATGGGAATCACCCTTCTCGCCAATTTTCAAATCAGAGCCAGCAAAAAAATTTGGAACATATTTTTTCCATCGAGTCTCTCTGATCCCGTCATTCAGAGTATTATGCAGCAACTCCCGCTCGAAAAATGATGGGTGATCGAGTTTATTTTCGTAGAGCAAAGTCTCAAGTATAGTGCTGCAAAACATAGGTTTGAGGAGCGAGCTTCGATCCAAATCAGGATCCTGCAAAAATATTTCGTCATGATAATCCATCACCATCGCTGCCATTCCATAAAGAAACGAAATATGTTGATCATAACGCTCATCAATTACACGCCAGTCATTTGGCGTAATGCTTTCAAACCAGAGGTCTGCATATGGTTGCAAGTGTGAAAAAGGTTGTACCAGTTTCTGTGGGCTCGCCGTGGTGTTGTATATGACATCGCGAATTCTCTGCCGATCCATATCAAGTATTTCTTGTCTCTTACCCAAATCCTCAAATTTTTCCTTGAGGGCAGGAAGGTCGAGAGATGTATACTCCAAAGACCGCTGTATCGATCGAGATCCATTTGCCATACATCTACCAACCGACAGCACCTTGCCAATCTTATTGTCATATGCATGCAAACGGTCTCTCGGGTGAATTGTTTTTTCTGATATCTGAGGCGTTTTTAATACCTTGATTGGTCCACTACACGACGCGGTGGAAATAACAAACAGAACAGCAAGTATGAAGCGACAACTTTTTTTAGAATTTGCGCGATTTAAAAAGCTCATAACGCAAGCCTCTTTATAAATTGAGAGAATCATGGTGTCAAAATCATCGCAAATATGCAAACAATCCTTAGGCACAAGCTGTTATAATTTGGGTACTATTTGGACGAGTGTATGTTTGTATATCGATCTCAGTCATTTGTGACAGCTAATTCAATTCAAGAGTCTTAGGTCATACGTGCATGTACGACAAATTATTACAAAACAGTTATCCCAGAGGTTTTTCCTGTGAATTTAGATCCCGATACCGTAAAACTGGTAATTTTTGTTCCTGAGTCACACAAGGAATTAGTCAAATCCTCGGCATTTGCAGCGGGGGCAGGTGGGCAAGATGAGTATCAACAATGCTGCTGGGAGACAAAAGGTCGTGGTCAGTTTCGACCATCTTCTAAGACTGACCCATTTTGTGGTAGCAAAAATAATTTAAATCACGTAATTGAATATCGTATTGAAATGCTGTGCCCGATTTCTGCCGCAAAAAGGGTTGAACGAGCCATTACTTATGCCCATCCTTACGAATCGGTTCCATTTGAGTTTCTTCCGCTATATAGAGGATAAAACTCGAGAGATTTGGATAATTATTCGTTAAAAACCGCTGAACCTCATTTATTTTCACAAGCTCTTATTAGATTCCACTTTCAAAAGATGGTGCACGGCTTTCGGTTGTTGATTTGCTTGAGATACCATGGCCATCGCCGCTTGACCCATGATAGTCTTACTCGCCAAGGTTGTCGTGTCATGTGCATAATTTGCGTCAATTATCCGTCCGCGCGCTGCCTCAAAACTTAGTGAGCTATTTAAAAGACTCTCGACAGCTTGGGTTAGTAAAGCGACGTGCACCCCAAACTGTGCTTGTGCCCCAACAACTTGTGATACCGCCGCATCAACCTTGGATAAAGCCTCTGACGAATTAGTAATTATGTCTAGTCCTTTAAGTTGAAGATTCTCAGCGGAAAGTGAAGCAATGGAAATATTAAAGGTCTGGCCCGCAACATCTCCGGTCTGAATCCTCAGATTTTCGCTACTTCCGTCAAGTAAGTTTCTATTGTTAAACTGCGTATCCTTGGCGATATTCTCGATTTCCGCAATTAACTCATCTGCCTCGTTTTGCATCATGGCTCTTTGGGCGGGAGTCGAACTATCGCTAATTCCCTGTAACGTTAACTGTCGAACGCGCTGAACCATGTTGCCCATTTCTGTTGTAGCTCCGGAAGCCGTCTCTAGCATCGATATCCCGTCATAAGCATTTCTCAATGCTTGTTTCATACTAATGAGTGTTGAGGTCATTTTTGATGAAATCGTCCACCCAGCCGGATCATCGACAGCCGAATTAATCTTGATTCCAGTAGAAAGTCTTTGCATAACTTCTGTTGTAACGCGCTCGTTTTTTGCGACGTAACCGGAAGCGCGTTGAGCGGAAATATTCGTGTTTACATCCATATAAAATTTCCCCAAAAGATGAATCTGATAAAGATATATATGAAACCGTCACCATTTTTCCAAAGTTTAGACACGTGGCAAACTTTTGCCGGAAAAAATTTTCTGCGCGTGTATCAGCCTAAAAAGGAGTTTAATCGGTTTGAACACTCTGCATAAGCAAAAAAATCTTATGATTTTTCAATAACTAAAAGGGGCAATCTCAGTCATGTTTGAAGCCAGATTTTAGTAAAAACATCGTTTGATCTAAACGATAAACGTCACGAAAGCCATCAAACACATAAAATAACAAGGGCAACAAGTAACTCACATTTTTTTTAGCTAGATCCGCTGAATTGGAAATTTTTGCACTCATAACAAGTTCCTGATTTTTTTGCCACCGACTAAGCAAATTAAGTAGAAATATTTTTAATCCGACAGAAGTTTAAAAAGTTTAATTAGCAAGCTTCAATAACCTAAAATAAAATGACCATGTGCCGATTAAATAATATAGATCATAAGTTTAGATAAATATTTTAGGTTTTTAGTTAGCTCTTTGACTTATCTTCTACTGTATTAAATACCACTTGGATTTTTTAAAAACTTAGACCACTATCGGAGTATTAGTTTTTAAAGTCCGACACCCTCAGTGAGAATTTATGAACACAGTCAGTGCATACAGCGAAGCTCGAAACATGAATGACCGTTTTGAGAGAATGCTGATTGAATCGACTCAACTTGGCTTTTTCATCGAAAGCATGGTAGCGACAGACTTCTCAGCTTTTTTAAGACTCAATTTTGAGGCAAATCTCTCAATGAGCCTCAGAGTGTATATTCGCGAATCTAACAATGATGCGATATACCTCACTTACTGGGACAACATTGCTCGAGAAACGGTCTCAATGGACACAGAAATTGGTTGGTTAAACGTGCATGTAGATGCAATAAAGGTTTTTATGCTTAAGCAAAAGCGGGCCAGAGCATAGTGTTTTATTGTCACTAACATTCACACATATCTGTGTCAGTCCCATCACCAAATATCCTCCATGGAAGAGGCCCGATTACATCGGATGCAAACCACCTGATTTGCCGGCTCGGATGAATTGTCTGTCGCACAGTAATGACAAACCCAACTGATCTTGGCCTGAGTCACTTGGGCAACCACTGCCTCCGGTTCACTGACCAAAGACTCAACTATGGTACCATTACTCAGTACGTCAGAAAACGTTGACACTTCCGATGTCGCTTCCTCAGATTCAGAAAAATGCTCATCTTTTTCAATCTTGGAGCTGTTGTCTCCTTTCTCAGAGGCCGGTATCAAGTCATAACTAATTGCGAGTGGATAAAGTTTTTCGGCTTTAGTTTCTAGTTCTCGGTAATTTCGAGAATATTTCTTTGACGCAAAATGCCAATAGATATAGGGAGGAATGGCTGCTAAAAACCACTTTATGGCACTGTTATCCCGAAAGTATTCATCCATTTTCGGAAACAAAATAAAAGCCACCAACCCGAGAAATATTGTTACATAAAAACTTGGTTTGTCTAACCAAATACCCTCATCTTCAATATATTGCTTACGATTTTTCTTTATTTTTTCATTATATTGTAATCGTAACTTATCTTGTTTTCTTGCTTCCTTTTCTTTTTCAAGTTGATGTTCGTCTTTGACATAAACATCCTCACTCATTATGTGACTTGATTCTTGAATCGTCAGGATGGCTCTCGCTATCGAACACTCGAAGAAATCACGCTCGGAGCTAAGTCGACAATCTTCCAATGCATAATGAACCTTTTTTTCAACTTCTTCATAGTCCTCCACCAAGCCTCTGTACGCGATCTTGAATGGTGCAGCAACACCGTGCGTGTATAAATCTTTGACATGTTGACGTAGGTCGTTACTGCGACCAATTTTTACTAATCCCGGCCGCAGGCTCTCATTTGACATTACATAAAGCCAACCTTCCATCCACCACCATCCATAAACTGCATCTACGTACGACAAGTCTCAGCTTTCATTCTAATTGTCGGTAAAATGATATTTACCGCGATTAATTCTCGTAACACTACCCAACCATTTTTTCGAGTTCAATGCCCTTTGTTTCCCTCACAAATCTGATTACAAACAGCGCCGAAACAGCTGCACTAATTGCGTAAAAACCATAAGCGCCAGCGAGGCCAATACCCACCAAAAGAATGGGAAACGTCATAGTTATTGAAAAATTAGCAATCCACTGCAACATACCACTCACCGCAAGACCCGATCCTCTTAGCTGGTTGGGAAACATTTCTCCAAGCATTACCCACATAACAGGACCCCATGACATATTAAACACAAACACATAAGCATTCGCGGAAACTAGTGCGAGGGGACCCCAAGCACCCACATCAAGCTCGCCTGATTCCAAAACTTTCCCATTTGCGAATGCAATCACCATCATGCCTAGCGTTATTGCCATACCCACTGAACCCCATAACAGCAGTGGTTTTCTACCGATTCGATCCACCAAAACAATAGTGATCAGACATGCAGCTATGCTAACGGCACCACTTATCACGTTAATGAGAAGAGCATCTGCCTCAGAAAATCCAACCGCCTGCCACAACACCGCGCCATAATAGAAAACAACATTGATACCGACCAGCTGTTGAAAAACAGCGAGTCCGATGCCGATCCAGAGGATACCTCTTACTTTTCCGGTGGATGGATCCAATAGGTCTCTCAATCGAGGTTGATGATCATCCTCGAGCGAGTGCTCAATTTCATGAACTTTATTTTGCCCCAATGTTTCACCATAAAGTTTTACTAAGACTTTTTTTCCAGCTTCCTTCTGACCCGACGCAATAAGAAACCTCGGACTTTCAGGGATACAAAACAATGCTAGCAGGAATATCGTGGCAGGCACTAACTCCATCCAAAACATCCAACGCCAGGCTGAAAAACCCATCCAAAGTTCAGCCGTGGAGATGCCCGCGAGATCAGCCAGCAAATAATTACTCACAAAAGCCATGAATAAACCGCCAATGATTGCTATTTGCTGAATAGTCGTTAATCGACCCCTGTAGCGAGCAGGAGCAACCTCGCTGATGTATGCCGGCGACATCACTGAGGCCGCGCCAACAGCAAGACCACCTAGAATGCGATAAAAAACGAACTCGACAGAGCTTGATGCCATACCAGAACCCCAAGCACTTACAATAAAAAAAATTGCCGAACAAATAAGCAATGAGCGGCGACCGAAATGATCGGCCAAGCGACCCGCAAAAAATGCACCAACCGCGCAGCCTAAAAGCATACTAGCCACATTGAAACCAGTACCTGCACTATCCGAGTCAAAAGCGCTTTGTAATCCGTCAATCGTGCCGTTGATCACCCCACTATCGAAACCAAACAGAAAGCCACCAATAGTAGCGACTGCACTTATTAAAACGATAAATATTTTATTATCTTCATTCACTTGTGTATTCAACAAAACTCTCCCGTTTTTCTTTCCGATTTACTCACTAATATGAGAGTGTATAGACTTACAAAAAAAAACTCTAACTCAGTGGCTGTTGCTCTCTAATGCTAACCATTAGAAACATAGTGTTCTAGCTTGGGGTAGCCTCATAATCCATATCAGTGGGTACGCAATGCCAGTGGTCTCGTCAACAGACAAATATTCCGTCGGATCGCATCAAGAAACACGTTTTTCACCAAGTTTAGGGGGGCGACGGATGGTCAGCGTTGACAATGTATTATTTGGCTGTGAAATAAGCCAACTGAAAGTCCTTTTGATAAAACATGCATCCGGTAAAACTGCTGGAGAGTGGGGATTGCCCGGCGATTGGTTGCGAGGTAACGAGACTTTGAAAACTGCGGCTTCAAGAGTGCTTAGAACGAGGACTGGGTTGGAAGATATTCACCTCGAGCAGCTTCAGAGTTTCACCAGTATAGATCGGCATCCAAACGACCTTACAATTACCACAGCATTCTGCGCCCTAATTCGGCCTGATGATTATCAGCTAGCATGAGGCGAAGATAAACTTGAGGTTGAATGGTTTCCCATTGGGAGGGATACCGATGCTGATTTTTGATCACTATAAGATACTTGAGTGGGCTTTTACACGGCTCCGGTACAAGACGCAACACGAGCCTATTAGCCTTAATCTTTTACCAGAAAAATTTACACTTTTGGAGTTGCAAAGACTCTATGAGTCAATTTTAAGAATGTCATTTGATAAACCAAATTTTCGGCGAAAAATAATGAAAGCTGGATTACTTTTTGACTGCAACGAGAAGCAGGTTCTCGGCGCTCACCGCGCAGTATCCCTATTTAAGTTTGATCCCAGTCGTTATCGATAACTAAGCAAAGATGGATTAATGAGATACAACGCAATTTTTTAATTATACCAACTAGTTATTGGTATACTAGTGCTCTATGTACTCAAAAAAATCGAAGTCAGCTGGCGTATCCTGACCAGATATATCTTGGCAACAAATGCCAACAAAAGCCCCTGTAAAACTGTTTCCAGCGCCTTTGCCGGCCTCATCCGAAATCACACTGTAATCTAATAAAATTCCTAACTCCTGCCATGCCGATCCATCTAAACTCCATGAGAATCGGAGGTCAGAATGATCTACTCTCGCCCTCAAATATACGGTGCTATCATCATCAAGCTTGATTGTATTGTCGTTAGGTTCTAAGTCAAACAACGGAAAATGTGCTGTCATTGACACATCACCATTACAACTCATAACCGAAAGGTGACGCCCGTTCTCTTGGTCATTTGACACATACAGGTAATGATATTTATGCCCGTTGTAGTAACAAACGAGTCCAGCCATCTGTTGGAAGGATGTGGGAACAAAGTCGATGCAAGTGGTCGCAGTAAAACAAAATGCCTGCTGGCGCCTTGCTATGAGTGCCTGTTCAAAACAATTGCCAAGCGACTGCTTGCCAAACAGACGGAGGTATCCGGGTCGAGCTGAAAGATTCATAAAAGTGGAGGGATCAGGATTCCGTAACCACTGAAAGTGATTCGGCAAAACATCTCCATCGAAATCCTCCCGCTCGGGAATACGAGGCCACGGATGCAAAGGGAGATCGACCGCTGGCAGCGCCAAATTAGGCTTATTACCACCATCGGCTAACCTCAACCAATCGTCAGGCCCCCACAGTGCCCTCTGAATTGCGGTTTCACGCCCCATCGGGCTCCTTCTTGTCCCTGGTAATGGACGACTGCTGAGGTGCACAACATAAGTATCACCCTCTGGTGTTTCCACTATGTCGCCATGTCCCGAGCGTTGAAGAGGCAATGCTATATCATCTTTCGAAGTCAAAAAATATCCATGAGGATCGACCTCATAAGGACCAGTAATTGATCTTGAGCGAGCAAAGACCATGCAATGCTCATACTCCGTACCTCCCTCTGCCGTCACGAGATAGTAATAGCCGTTGCGCTTGTATATATGTGGAGCCTCAGTCAGACCTTGAGGGGTTCCCTTAAAGATGTTGGTCACGGGCCCCTTCAGGACCCCAGCGCTGTGATCATATTCCTGGATATATATGCCACCAAAAGGATTCTTTCCAGGCCTGTGATCCCAAACCATATTCAATAACCACTTGCGCCCATCATCATGAAACAGAGAAGGGTCAAAACCACTGCTGTTAAGGTAGATCCTTGGGCTCCAACACCCGTCGATTGACGGGCACGTCGTCAGATAATTATGGGCATCTTTAAAGCTTGAGCAGTGCCTCTTTACGTCGGTGTAAATTAAGTAGAAAAGTCCGTTATCATATGAGAGACATGGCGCCCAGACCCCACATGAGTCTGGATTTCCTGTTAGGTCGAGGAGGTCCGAACGGTTAAGGGGCTGCGCCACTACCCTCCAGTTGACTAAATCCCGAGAGTGGTGAATCTGAACACCGGGGTACCACTCAAATGTGGATGTAGCTAAGTAGTAATCCCCACCCACCCTCAATATCGACGGATCAGGGTTGAAACCTTTCAAAATTGGATTTTGGTTTTTCGAAGTCGTCATAGTGGGCTTACTCCATCAAGTACTACATAGTTTTGTGCCTAAGTTACGTTCTTCAGTGCCCCACCAATCTCACGCATCTTCGCGTTCGATAGTATATATCTTGGGAGTAGCATCAAAACCACAAACCCACATACCACGGGTCCAGCCACATATGTAAGCATAATCCCATTGAGAGTACGCTCAGTCTGCTCAGCGTTTGCAACATATCCAAAATAAGCCAGACAGCCCAATGCTAATGAACCACCCGCCGCAATGCCAAACTTCAGCGCTAAAAGATGTCCAGAAAAAGCGAGAGCCATCTTATTCACTTTTTCCGTTACCAAATGTGCTCCATACTCTACCGTATCCGGCACCATGGCAAAGAGAAGAGCCATCACCATCATGTGAGGAAAATTGGCCGCAATTGCAAGGCCAAATGCAAAAAAAACGTCGTCTGCCGAAAGAAGCAAAAAGGGAAGGTGTAACATAATCATGAACACCATACCAATTCGCAAAAGCATTACCTTGCAAAAACGTTTTGTTAGCCAGCTCGTTGTAAGTGCCCCTGCAATCCCAGCGAGCATACCCCAAGTGATAAAATCATTAATAAGATCCTCTCGGCCGAAGAAATATTTGATGTAATAGGCCGTCACTGTGCCCCGCATCACTACCGCCACGAGGATAAGGAATGTAAAAAAAGAAATTAAGACCAACTGTGAGTTGTACCTGAGAGACAAGAAGTCTTTTAGTACAAGTCCTATATTAACACCAGCATCCTGGTCTGGTTCGTGAGGCACCCGCTCTTCAGAGCTGATAAAACATAAAAAGAAGCAGACCATGGCAACAAGAGCCATCACAAATATTGCCAGGGGGTACCCAGCTGCATCATCACCCACCCCGAAGTACTCAACCAGAATTGGAACGGTATAAACCACTGCCGCGCCACCCGCCATTGCCAATGCCATTCGATACGACTGGAGGGAGGCTCGCTCTGTGATATTTTTAGTCATGACCCCACCCAATGCGGAGTATGGGATATTTATGCCTGTATAACAGAGCATTAGCAGTGCATATGTAGTGAAAGCATATATCATCTTGCCCTGGTCACTGAGGTCTGGAGATAAAAATGTTGCCACAAAAAGAACAGCATAGGGTATGGAAAGCCATATCAAGTAGGGCCTATACTTGCCGAGCGAAGATGAGGTGCGATCAGCAATACTTCCCATAATTGGATCTGTAAACCCATCAATTAGCCGGACACACAGCATCATCGTAGCCAAAGATGCCGCGGAGATTCCAACAACATCTGTATAAAAGATTGCTAAGTAGTTAATCACCACCTGAAATACGACGTTGCATCCAGCATCTCCAAGACCATACCCAATTTTTTCCCTCACACTTAGCATTCCCTCAGACATCACACACCCCGTTATAAATATCAAATTTTTATTCTTATCTCAGATCTCAGGTAAAATTTCGTTACTGCACCGAAGACCAAATGCTATCGCGAAATCCTGCATTAGAAGAGTATACAAAAATACTATCGTAACCACTATGCCCAGAGCATTTGAGCTAAAAATTTGTGAATTTGTATCTGTATCAGTGGTCAATGCTGGTTGAATAAGCTATTGACAATTAATTTGGCCTATGCCACCGTGAATCGTTGGGTTTCTGCTGCAGTCTGCGGTAACATAACTAAAACGATACAACAATAAAATCTGCTCTTTAGACCACATTCCAGAAGTTTAGGGCGCATCCTGTAAACCGACTTTTTTGGGGGAGATATGCTACATCCATCGACATCGCTGACATTTTTACAAATCATTCGCATTTCGATTTCTACATTTTTTATTGCATTGGGATCAACATTTACAATCGCGCAAGATGAGGAGAGCACACAGAGCGGGGAAATTGATGAAATTGTAGTCACAGGCGTAAAAGCATCACTTCTAGACGCGATCAATAAAAAAAGGAATGCTCAGGACATAAGGGACATCATTAATGCTGAGGATATTGGAAAGCTTCCAGATAGAAACGTTGCCGAGGCCCTCCAACGTATTACGGGAGTACAAATAGGGAGAGACTTCGGAGAGGGAGAAGAAATTGCTGTTCGAGGTATTGCCAATGTGAGGGTTGAACTCAATGGAGCAACTCAAATAGGCTCTGATGTGACCGCAAATTCGAGAGGTGTAACCAACTTTTCGATGTTACCAGCGGAGATGTTCTCCAGCCTCGAGGTAATAAAATCTCCGAGTGCAGACGAGACCGAGGGTGGACTGGGTGCGATTGTTCGCCTAAACACAAGAAAGCCTTTGGACAGCGGTCCTAAAAGGTTCGTCTCTTTTAATTTAAACAACGTTTATGGTGCACGGAGTGAGCAAAGCGTTCCTGCAGGATCACTTTACTTTAAAGCTCCGCATATGGAGTTAGGTGATGATAATCGCTTTGGAGCGATCTTCAACTTTGCGCATTCAGCTCGTAAAGCTCGTCAAGATGCAATGTTCGTGAGGGGTTGGCAAGCACAGAATACTGGGGCTAACGGCCTCCATGGTAACACTAATGGGTTGACTGCGTTTGCATACGATCTTGACGGCAATGGTACCGCTGGACAGGCAATGGTTATTGAAGAAGGAACGGGAAAAATACTGGAGCTAAATGATGCCATTTGGAGGCCTCGCAACATACAAACTTTTCTTCGAGATCAAGACAGAGAGACAGACACTGCAAAAGCTACGTTACAACTTCAGACCGGCGACGGGTCCGAGTTGATCTTAGACCTCAGCTACTCGGAGTCGACGCGCTACGATATCGGGTATCAGCATAGTGTTCAGTTAAATGGTCGTCAGCTGGCCCGAGATTTCCGACCTGCGGATGGGGCCACCAATTTTATTGATGCCCTAACGCCTAACCAAACGCTTATGACCGCTATTGTAGGTAATGTAAGAGCAAACGGTACTAATGATCGAGGTGCAGGGATCTATGTGCAACCCCGGCGGCAGCCCTTTGAGGGGGATAGCTCGTCTGTGCACTTTACATTTGAGAAACAGATCCGAGATCGCCTCACAATGAAGGCAGAAGTGCAGGTTCAGGAGGCCGATGAGGTTCAGGACCAATTGTATGCAGGTGCGAGTTACGGATTCAGTCAACTTCCATTCACCCGCTTTGATTTTGCAAATGGGAAAGATGTGCTTGACGTGACCCACCATGCAAGGACTTCCGATCCCCTGACTGAGGAGAACCGAATTGATCCTCTCGATTCAAATCAGTTCCGGATGGGAGGTATCAACTACCAACCTCAGTACTCTAATCAAAAGGCGCAAGAGTATAAGCTGGACTTCGATTACGAGGTTGACTGGGGCAACATTAACATGCTTGAGTTTGGCGTCCGAATAGCATCCAGAGAAGGGAGTAGGAGCCGGCTTCGTAGCCGAGACACTTGGAACAACAATAATTCTGATGAGGTAAACGCATCAGATGGCACGCTAGCCGGATTGTTTTGGACTTCCGATGCCGGTGATTCACTAGACGAGCGGCTGTGTCCCGCAGGAGCTTGGTCTGCTGACACCCGCGTGTGCTCTGAGAGCCGCATCATAGTTTTCCCTTATGACGACGTATTGGAGGGCGCAAGCGGCAACTACGACGTTTCATACGCCACTATTGATGCCGAATGGATCATGAGCATGGGCGACGAAATGAAAAATATCGGAGGAACCCCTACTACGCTCGATGCCGGGTGGGCTTTCGATGTCGAAGAGGACACAACTGCTGTATACATTAAAGCAAATTTTGATGGCGTTTCGCCGAACGGACTAGCATTCATAGGTAACTTCGGGCTTCGGTATGTAGAGACAGAGCAATATGCTGCGGGCGTCACGGAGAGTGGAAGCGCAGGGCTTTTACTTGCAGACAGGCCAACGGAATTCGTGTATGAGAATTTTCTTCCCAGTATGAACATAACCTTCCCGCTTCTCGATAATAAGCTATTACTGCGTCTTGCTGCGGGCAAAGCAATGGGTCGGCCGCAAATGTTCAATTTAGCACCCATTGGTAACTTGCGTTTCTACGAGCAGGCCGGAGACCTCGGAAACCCTTACCTTCGAGCAGAGGTTGTGTCCTCTGTTGATGCATCATTAGAATATTACACGGAAAACGGAGGCCTGTTTTCTGCAGCAATCTTTCATAAGTCCTACAAAGATGCAATTGAGTTAGCTTTTGAGACTCAATGCTGGGGAGTAAAATCCGGAGAGGGCGATTCACTTGACGACGGTCTATATGCTAACTCTTCCGATTGCCCTGGTACTTATCCAAATTATGTGAAAGCTGCTGCTAACGGAGAGACTGAGCAGTTCGCAGTGGCTAATTACCAAGAAGCTGCAGTTCCAGATCGCACATTAGAGGACGGATCTTCAAATGCAGCCTGGAATCCAGTGATAAAATATCAGATGGAAACAAATGCAAATGTAGGTGATTCCACAGTGCAGGGGATTGAGTTGGCAGTGCGTCAGCCCCTCGATCACCTCCCAGCACCATGGAATAACTTTTTTGTCATAGCAAATTATTCCTATACTGACAGCTCTCTATTCAACGAATCAAATACCGGTTTCCCCGTTGGTATGGTTGATTTTTCTAGAAATAGTTACAACGCGATATTAATGTATGAAGATGGACCGCTGAGCGCTCGTATGGCATATAACTGGCGGGAGGCTTACTTTGACGAGACTACCCAAGCGGGCGGTGCGAGAATCAGCAAGGACTATGGACAATTAGATGGTAGTCTAGCCTACAAGCTAGACGAGCTCGGACTTAAGAACTATACGCTCAGCCTTGGAGTAATCAATCTCTTAGACAAGCCACGCGAATGGTATCAAGAGATCGAAGAGCGATTTATTCGCTATGAAGTGAACGATACCGTATGGACCCTTACTCTGCGAGGTTCCATCTAAAAACCCGGCGAAAAAGTTGTGAACCTAACACCACAGCGTATATCGAACCAAAAAAGGCATTTTAACTGCCCGCCGTTTGGCGGGCGATTTTTTGCTCAACAAGTCAATGAGAATTCTTATTTTATGAAAGCCGTCGCTTTCACCATTTTGATCGCACTGTCAAGCGGATACTCAATTTCTGACAAGAACCCCAATACCGATGAGCCGACAGCACCAAACATAATCCTGATGCTTGCGGATGACATGAACTGGTTTGATGTCAGCGCCTACAACCAATTGTATGACTACGCACCAAAAAATATTGTCACGCCTAACATCGACAAAATCGCCTCAGAGGGAATGATATTTACCTCGATGTTTACGGCCACCGCACTGTGCGCACCCACTAGACAACAGCTTTACACAGGGCTGTTTCCAGTTCGCAACGGTGCCTATCCTCAGCACTCTGTAACCAACGTGGGAACAAAGAGTATCGCACATCATTTTAATGCCATGGGCTATCGAGTTGCACTCGTTGGGAAGGACCACATAGGTCCCCGTTCTGTCTATCCATTCGAGTATTTAGGGGAAGGGACAAAAGGAATTGATGGCGAATCTACCTTTAGCCTTGAGCAGACAGAATACTTCATTTCCAGAGACCGCTCCCAGCCATTCTTACTCATAATTGCATCACACAATCCCCATGGACCTCACAACCGAGGAAATCAGTCTGCCTTCGACGCTGATTCGCTAACAGTGCCCGCATTTCTTGTGGACACACCGACCACTCGGAAAAACCTAAAAAATTACCTTGCAGAGATTATAGATTTGGATAAAGAGGTGGGTGCAGTTGACCAAATCCTTGAAAATACAAAAACCAAAGACAACACGATTTTTATATTTACCAGTGAACAAGGGAGCAACACTGGATTTGCAAAGGGTTCGCTGTATGACGCAGGAATAAAGACCGCATTTATTATTCGATGGCCCGAGCAGTTAAAACCGGCTCAAAGGAGTGATGCCATTGTCCAGTATGTCGATGTGGTGCCCACCCTCATTGATGCTGCTGGCGGGGAGGTCCCCACTGACCTAGACGGTAAGAGCTTCATGGAAGTGCTCCATCAAGGCGTCAAGGAACACCGCGACTATGCTTTCGGAGTGCACACCTCAAGGAATATTCGTGGTGGTACTGACTACCCGATCCGATCTATTAGAAGTAGGCAAAACAAGCTAATTCTCAACCTAATGCCGAAAAAAAAGTTTACCCCTTGGGGCTTTCCTGAAGACTGGCGCATATTTGCTAAAAATGGCGATAGTTGGGCTATCCAGCGAATCGAAAGCTATCGGAATAGGCCCATGGTCGAATTTTATGATCTGTCCAAGGACCCCTTTGAATTGGTAAATCTTGCTAATGACCCAAATCAAGCAGCGCTGATTGACCGCTTGACAGGTGAGCTAATTGCATGGATGGATAGCCAGGGAGATAAGGGCGTTGAGACTGAGCTCTCTGCCTGCGATCATGCTGCCCCTTTTAAATCTTGCCCCTGAGCTCTTTGGGTTTGAGATGAAGAAATTAATCAGTATTTTTTGCCTTATACTCATTGCACCGCCATCAATTGGAGAGCAAGATAGACTTAACTTTATCCTTATTATCATGGATGACTTGCGGGCTCAAGGACTCTCAATATACGGCGAAAAAGCAATGATCACGCCGAATATCGATGAACTATCCGCTGAGGGAGTTGTCTTCGACTATGCAATCGCTAACTTTCCAGCATGTGGTGCCTCGAGGGCAAGTATCTTCACGGGTTTACGCCCCACGCGAGACAGATTCATTTTCGCCGGCACACGAATTGACGAAGATACGCCATCAGTCAAAACGCTCCCCGAATACTTAAAAGATCACGGATACCATACTGTTTCAATCGGCAAGGTATTTCACTCAGTAAATGACAGCGATCAGGCCTGGAGTTCGCCGAGAGTGGATTTTAGAATCGGGCAAAAACATCCAAAAAACTATCTGATGGCAGAAAACATCGAAGCGCAAATGAATTGTGAGGCCAAGGGAACCTGTGTCGGAAAATCAAAAAAATCAGGAGCGGCACCTGCATTCGAAATAGGCCTAGTCGAAGATGACGCATATTTTGATGGTAGAGTTGCACAAGCAGCTATCAGTGCACTCGAGGGATTCAAAAAAAATCCTGCCAAACCGTTCTTCCTGAGCGTTGGTTTTTACAAGCCTCATCTCCCATTCAATGCTCCTGAAAAATACTGGAGGATGTATAACCGAGATAGCATAGTGATGTCAGCTGCTCCGGATAAACCGAAACAAGCTCCTCGGAATCCTTGGCACGGCTCAGGCGAGCTTCGAAAATTTAGCGGTATTCCGCAGGCCGCAAATCTTTGGGTGCAAAATGTGCCACGAGATTTAACGAGAACTCTCACCCATGGTTATTATGCAGCGACAACCTATGTTGACGCACAACTAGGGCGAATCATTGACAAGCTTGAAAGCCTTAGTTTGGCCGGGAATACAATGGTAATTTTAATAAGTGACCATGGGTATAATCTTGCGGATCACACTCTGTGGAACAAACACACCCTTTTCAATGTGGCTATACAATCGCCACTAATAGTTCGCGGACCTGGTGCCGCCATTGGAACCCGAGTTATGGGGCCGGTCGAATATATTGATATCTTTCCTTCTCTACTAGAAATGGCAGGAATTAAAAACCCGGGACACCTAGAGGGAAAATCATTCACTCAAAATCTGTCTGATCCAAAACTGCCCACTAAGAAGTTTGTACATGCACGCTACAAGGCTGGTGAGAGCATATCGGATCAACGTTTTTCTTACACGGCATGGCTCGATGAGAAATATAGGATAACTGCCCACATGCTATATGACAGAAGAGTAGATCCATTAGAGACGGTGAACCTAGCCGGAGACGATGATTACAGCCCCTTGGTTACAAAGCTCCGCGAAGAGCTGCTCTCGCATGTTAAGCAGAGGGAGGAAAGAGCGCAGGATTTTCTGTAAACTAGGTTTATCAAACGAGCAGCACACTACGAAATGAACTCAGCGTTTGGTCTTGTAATGTTGCGAGCGTGAACGATTACAAAATATCGAACCTAACTTTTAACTCAAAATAAGAATAGCAAACCACTGGAAACTGATCGAGCAAAAAACTTATGAAGCAAAACCTGATAGTGATAATAAAAATATTTTTTCTCACATTATTTGTAGGGCAAATCTGTGCGGCAACCATGTTGCCTGAGGACCTGTCTGCAGAGGCAGTGAAAGGGAAATATTCGGTTCAGGGTAGCTACTTGTCAGGCAATCTCACCTTTTTACGCCCTCCTACTGGTCGTGAGGCGAAGGTAACTGACTGGTGTCCAGACTGCGGTAAAACTGGTGCTGGAAGAGACCTAGCGAGAGTAGGCCAAGTGTATTTTAGAAGGATGCCCCATGCAAAAGCCGGAAAATGGTGCGAGAGTATTGGCAGCCGCCTCGCGACAATCGATGAGATTTCAGAGCACCTCATCCCAACGGTCGGCACCAACGGCAATGGCGTTTGGGAGTCGGAATTAAATTGGCCACAACAAAACCAATTATACTGGACTGCAGATGCCGTTAATGAAGACAGTCACAAGGCATTTATCACCAAAGATTATACATCAGGCGAGGATGTTTATACCTTCAGGACGAGAAATAGCTCGTCCCCCCTATGGCCCCTCTGTGTAATCGATGCTACTACCCCGGGTGCTACCCCCCAGAGATTAAATTTCTTACACATCATTGTCGACGACCTTCGGGCCGAGGGATTGGCGATGTATGGCGATTCAGCCATGATTACACCTAACCTCGATAAATTATCAGATCAAGGCACAGTTTTTGAGCGAGCCTATGTCAACATTCCAACGTGCGGGGCCTCCCGCGCTAGTATGTTTTCAGGTCTTTATGGAAAGCGTGATCGCTTCGTTGAATATACAGCACGACTTGATAAAGAGGTGCCAAATACAGTCACTTTGCCGGGCTACTTGAAAAATAATGGATACCTGACGCTTTCCTACGGAAAGGTGATCCACGCAAAGGGAGATAGTGACCATGCATGGAGCGCGACTCCCTGGACCCCGAGTACCCAACTTTATGCAAATCCACAAAACAGGATCTCTAAACTTCGAGAGACCTGTAAGAAAACTGGCATCTGTGATCCTGCAAATAACGGAAGGGCTCCAGCTTATGAAATAGAAGATGTTACTGACACAGCCTACCATGATGGCCAAGTCGCTGCGGCAGCGGTGACCGCACTTGAAACCATTGTAGGGTCAGGGATGGAGGATCCGTTCTACATGGCTGTTGGATTCTACAAGCCACACCTGCCGTTCACCGCTCCAAAACGATATTGGGATCTGTATGAACGCGCCGAAGTAAAAGTCTCACCAATGCAACGTAAACCTGACAACGCCCCACCTGGGGCATGGCACAACTCTGGAGAAATCAGAAACTGGTACACGGGTATTCCCAGCGTACCGGAACCTTGGACTCAAAACATTTCTGAAGCCGAAACTCGCTCACTCACACACGGGTATTATGCCGCAGTGAGTTATACAGACGCACAGATCGGAAAAGTGCTAGAAGCCCTGGATAAACAAGGACTTTCAAAGAATACGATCGTCATAGTCTCCAGTGACCATGGCTTCAGCCTCGGCGATCATACTCTTTGGAACAAGCATTCTTTATTTAAAATTGCTACAAAGGTACCACTTATAGTTAGCGGTCCCAAAGTTGAACGAAATGCAACGGTATCAGGCTTAGCCGAGTATGTTGATATCTATCCGACAATCTTAGAGTTGGCGGATTTGAAGCTACCGACTCACCTTCATGGAAAATCCTTGAAGGCTAATCTGCAAGACACTTCGCTACCGACAAAGCCAGCAGTGTATCCACGGTACACTCGAGGTGATAATGTAACCACTGACAAATACTCTTACTCTGCATACTTCGGAAATAGTGGGCCGAAAGACCGTAACCGGATGACAGGTCATATGCTTTATGATTATAAGATGGATCCGCTGGAGGAAAGAAATCTTGTTGATGACCCTTCATACCATGATACGGTCGAGAGGTTACAAAAACTGCTGGTCTCGCACATAAAAAAGCATGACCCAGCCCGAGGGAAACATCCATTTGTGCTACTCGAACCAAATAGCAAGCACTCGGACACTTGAGAGGTAACTCGATGCTTCATCATTCAATCTCATTGCGCAAGATAGTCCTACAAAGTTTTAGTTATTTGATTTTGAGTGTTAGCCCATTTGGAATGGCGGACGATCGACCTAACATATTACTCATCATGGCGGAAGATATGAGCTCCCGTGTTGGCGCATTCGGTGACAAGGTTGCGGTCACCCCCAATCTTGACAAGCTCGCGGCACGAGGCACTCGCTACCCTAACACCTTTACCACATCGGGTGTTTGTGCGCCCAGCCGAGCGGCGCAGATACTAGGTGTATACCAACAATCTATTGGTGCTCATCACATGCGGACCGACCAGTTTAAAGAGTCACCTTACCGAACCATTCCCCCCGGTTACATGAAGGCATATCCAGAACTACTTCGTCGACACGGGTACTTCACGTTCAACGATAACAAGCTTGACTTTCAGTTTGGTACTCGTCAACACGGCAACGGTGGTCCCTTTACGATCTGGGATGCGGCGAGGGATGGTGCATCGTGGAAAGATAGATCAACAGACCAACCCTTCTTCGGATTCATCACAATATTTGAGACCCACGAGAGTAAAATTTTTCCGAAAGAGGTTCGCAAAAATAACAAAAACAGAGCCATTCCGGTAATTGTAAATCCAGAGGATGTGGTTGTCCCACCCTATTACCCCGACTCCAAGGTAGTAAGAAAAGATATAGCACAGCACTACAATAACATTTACTACATGGACAAAAGGGTGGGCGAAATTATTGCAGAATTGGAAGCAGATGGAGAGGCCGACAAAACAATCATCATCTGGACAACAGACCATGGAGACGGACTACCTCGGTCCAAGCGCGAGGTATATGACAGCGGAATCAAGGTGCCACTAATTGTTTATTGGCCGGAACGCTTTCGTCCAATTAATAACCAACCCGGTAGTCAAAAAGACAGCTTGATTAGCTTTGTCGATCTAGGTCCAAGTATTCTCTCCCTCGCGGGGCTAGAAGCGCCGGGGTACATGCAGGGTTCTGCGCGTTTTGGGACCCAAAAAGCTAAAGAACGAACACACATCTATGCTGCCAAGGATAGATTTGATGAGCACTTTTTCTATGAAAGAGCAGTCAGGACACATCAGTACAAATATATCCGTAATTATCTGCCCGGATTACCCGGTGGCCGACATCTTATCTATCGCGATAATCAGGATATCATGCAGGATTTATGGAAACACCTTGCTGAAGGCAAACTTAATGTCCAACAAAGTGCTTGGTTTAGTCCACAGCCTGAGGAATCGTTGTTTGACGTTCTCGAGGACCCACACGAGCTCCATAATCTTGTTAGTAATCCAGATTATTCACATGTACTCGAAGACATGAGGTCAGCCTTGTCGCATTGGATGCAGGGTATGCCCGACATGGCAGAGAAAACTGAAATCGATATGGCAAAAATATTTTGGCCTAACGGTATCCAGCCCTTAACGGAGCCTCCTACACTGTCTCAGAAAGAAGGCACTGCTGTAGCAACAAACAATACTAAATCTGCATCAATTGGGTACAAAATAGAAAATGGTCCTTGGAAGCTCTATCTTGGCCCCACCCAAATTGGAGCTGGAAAGACTGCTACCTTCAAGGCTGTAAAGTACGGATGGGCCGAAAGCCCAGAAAGCAAAATTAAGATGAACTAGCCATCCCCGAATAATACATTTCTCAGTAAGGATATCAATTGAGACAGACCCGGAGAAAATTTTTAGTTCAGAGCGCGCTGGGGCTTGGCGCTATGCCATTCCTGGCAGCAAAAATTCGAGCATCTGCAGTAATATCGTCTGGTCTAGCAGAGGTATTCAAAGATGATTTCCATTTAGGCACAGCTATCTCTGACGCGACCCTGAAAAGTGACGATAGTACTTTATTAAATTTGATCGCACGAGAATTCAACACTATTACTGCTGAAAATGCGATGAAGTGGGAGGGCTTGCAACCGAGGGCAAATCAATTTTCATGGAACCTGGCGGATGACTTTGTGAATTTCGGCCGCAAAAATAATATGCTCACAGTAGGACATACCCTCGTCTGGCATTCACAGACGCCAGATTATGTCTTCAAAAGCAAGGCATCCTTCGCCTCTCGAGAAACATTACTAAGGCGAATGCAACATCACATCGGGACGGTGATAGATCGCTACAAGGACTCTATAGCCGTCTGGGATGTGGTCAATGAGGCTATCGAGCAGGGCAAATGGAGACGCAGCGAATGGTTGGAAATTATTGGAGAAGAATATTTCAGTAAGGCATTCGCATTTGCTCGGGACTCAGACCCGACTGCACATCTAATTTACAACGACTACAACATGCACAATCCTAAAAAACAAAATTTCGTTATCTCTCAAGTGAATAAATGTAAGAAAGTGGGCATAAGAGTGGACGGTGTGGGGATGGAGTGTCATGCTACGCTGGATGAAGGGCCTCCGATAAGTGAGATAGAAACTGCTATCGTAAACTTTGCCAAAGCTGGATTGAGGGTACATATTTCCGAATTGGACGTGGACGTGCTGCCATCCGCTTGGGACTATCAGGGAGCTGAAATAGATGTGAACTATGAGTATTCGGAAAAAATAAATCCATATAAAAATAAATTACCAACTAAAGTCTCTACAAGGTTGACTGAACGATATAGGGAACTGTTTGAACTCTTTATAAAACACAGAGACAAAATAGCTCGGGTTTCATTTTGGGGTACAACTGACGATGAATCTTGGAAGAACGACTGGCCGGTCGCAGGAAGGACAAATTACCCCCTACTATTTGACCGTTCCCGAAACCCGAAAGATGCATATTTTGCTATAAGAAACCTTAAATCAAAATAATTCAATGCGAGTATTCTTAAAGTAATGGATCGACGACGATTTATCCATAATAGTGCGTGTGCCGGGATATCGTTAACTTTACCGCCGGCTAGAATGCAGGCGGAAGCTATCAAAAAGACAGGTCTTGCTGAGGTGTTTAAGGATTCTTTCAAGTTAGGGACCGCCATTTCAACAAATACTCTGAGCGGTAAGAACCCCCCAATACTAGATCTCATAGCACGAGAGTTTAATGCAATCACGGCAGAGAATGCGATGAAATGGAATTCAATTCATCCCAGCGATGATCTTTGGAATTGGGAACTATGTGATCAGTTTGTAAGTTTCGGAAGAGCGAACTCTATGCTGATGATCGGACACACTCTAGTATGGCACAAACAAACTCCCTCCTCTCTCTTCAACGATAGGGGCAAACCAATCTCTCCCAAAAAATTATACAAACGCCTAGAAAATCACATCAGTACGGTGGTGGATCGTTACAAAACCTATATTGCTGTTTGGGACGTGGTTAACGAGGCATTTGATGAGAAAGTCGGTTGGCGAAAAAGTAATTGGTATAATTTGCTTGGTCCTGACTTTTTGAGTCAATCCTTTGAAATTGCGAGAGAGGCTGATCCGACAGCGCATCTGATCTACAATGATTTCAGGCTTGAGAATAAAAAAAAGCAAGCGTTTACGATACAACAGATAAAAAAAATTAAAAAGAAAGGTGTCAGGGTGGATGGCATAGGACTGCAGTGTCATGTAGAGCTAGACTCGAATAAACCAACAATCCAGCAACTTGAGGAAACCATCATAAACTTTTATAACGAGGGCTTGCAGGTTCATATCACTGAGTTAGATGTGGATGTGCTCCCGAATGCATGGCGTTACAGGGATCAGCATATCAATGACCTCTCCGAAGAAGCGGACAAATTAAATCCATACAAAAACGGATTACCCAAAAAGGTAGGCATACTTCTTGCCGAGAGGTATGAAGAACTATTTCGATTGTTCATCAAGCATCAAGATAAAATCCCAAGGGTATCTCTGTGGGGAACATCCGATGATGAGACGTGGAGGAACTATCGACCGGTAATCGGGCGAACGAATTATCCACTCCTGTTTGATTCCAAACAACAACCAAAAAGAGCATACTTTGCACTCCATAAACTAGCCACTGACTCTTAATCAAAAATCCACCTACTGTTGACGAAAGCTAAGCCAAGATCCCAATAAAAATGAATTGGTCATTGGGGCCATTGATCCGGATGTTGGCCAGTCACTTGCTACGTCCACGATCAATCACTCGACTGAAAATACCCACTCAGTGCGGCTGGAGTAACTTTCGCCAGAATATAGAATCGTGCTTGGAAAATGTTTGTTATTTGGGCTATCAGGAAAGTGTTGTGTCTCGAGAGCAACACCCGAATATCTGTTGTAACGTACTCCTGATTTGCCCCCACTGGTAATACTCAAGTGATTACCAGAATAGAATTGAATACCTGGCTGGTCGGTAAATATCGACAATTTGCGCCCTGACGCTTTTGAGTACAAAGTCGCTGCAATAGGTAAGCCACCACTGTCGGGGCCCGACAGAATCCATGTATGGTCATAACCCTTAGCAATCTTTAGCTGCGCATGTTCGGCAAAGATATGATCGCGAATGGACTTTGGATTGCGAAAATCCATGACTTTATCAACAGCTAGTAAATCGCCAGTTGGAATAAAAATCTCATTTACGGGGAGGTAATTATCTGCGTTAATAAAAAGCTGATGGTTTAAAATATCTCCCCTGCCATGCCCATCGAGATTAAAATAGGGATGCTGCGTAAGATTGATAATGGTGTCCTCATCAGTCTCAGCAAAATAGTCAATCGAAAGTCTGTTATCTTTTCTAAAACGGTATTGAGCCGTCACCGATAGATTCCCTGGGAAACCTTGATCGCCGTGCACGCTGTGTAAAGTTAGTTGTAAAAAATTGCCATCTTCATCGTTGAGGACCTTAGCAGACCACAGACGTTTATCAAAACCTTCAAAGCCTCCATGCAAAGAGTTCTCCCCCTCGTTCTTGTCCAGCTGATAACAAAGCTCGTGAATACAAAATTTCCCAGCGGCAATACGATTGGCATAACGACCGATGATTCCCCCAAAAAAAGGACCCGGTTCGGCATATTTTTGTGGTCCATCAAATCCTAATATCACATCAGAAATCTCACCAATCCGGTCAGGCACATGCACACCTAAAATAGTGCCTCCAAGGGGGGTAATATCTATCCATGCTCCTGTTCCATTCGACAACCTAAACACACGTACCTCCGATCCATCAGCTAACGCGCCGAACCGTCCCTCCATAATTCTTGCCACACTTGCTTCAGATGTGCTTAAAGGAGGTAGACAACTGGCTAATACAGCACTGCTAACCATAAATTCCTTTCTTATCAATTCTCAAGTCCTAAGGATCGACACTCACGTGGTACATTTCTTTTTGCTGTTTCCATACAATTCGCATAGTAAAAGTATCAAAATCAGTAATCGAATCTGAGTTGTTCATAATCGAGCTAATCCCTGTCCCATCTGGATACTTATCGATACTGTATATGTCATCAAGAAAAAGTGTATGTCCCATTTCATGAGTAAAAACACTATATCGGGTCTCACCCAGTTCGTATTTAGTAACATTGCCACCAAGCTTTAGATACTGCCTTTGGGCAACAGCGTCCCAAGATACTTTATGCCAAAACTTGGTCAAAAAGTAATCTATATTTTCAGGGTGCTGATATGCTTCCCAATCTTTAGGATAATATGACACATCAGCACTAAGGTCTTCGCCAATGCCAACGACCTTTACTCGACTAAAGTCATCGAGGGAATACCAGTTCTGATTAAATTGAGCTCCATTGTCACGAAAAACTAACTTCCATGGAGAGCTCTCATTTGTCCCTGTATAATCCTTTACTTGCGGATACTTCGAAAACACATCGGTAAATGTCTTGTCACCCGAAACACCAGTGTTAAAGACAAAACCGAATAGTTTGACGTCTGCCTGTCTGACAAAAGTTGGATCATATATCCTCAAACCGGCAATCCATTCATTTGCAATCCTCTGATAATCACTTCTCATGCGATTAATTGCTGTTGCGGTCACGGGACCATCCCATGACTCTATATGGAAATATATGGGCCATTCCCCTGTCTGATATACCTGCCATAACGGATTTTTCAATCCGGTAAAATTATCTAGGCAGATTTCCTGAAAACGTTGTGCGTTTCTGATAAAAAGATCTTTTTCTGACTGAGTCAAGTAAATTTCGGAGAGAAATTCTTCATAATAGCCCTCGTTATTTCTTAAAAAAAAATCCCAGATGCGATTATACAAATCAAAATTTCTACCGAAATTGGCGGTATGCCCCGCTCCGTCAACCGTTACATACCTCACGCGCCTATTTTCAATGCATGCGTTGTAGGTATGTTCGATGGCTCCATAGTTGCCCCACTGAACAGATCGGATTAATGGCTCAGAATTACACGAAAAGTTCGAGGCCCAATTCTCGGCACTCGCTTTCGCAGACATAAAAACATGATTTGCCACGCCTGCCCCACCATCAATCGGTATCAGATTATCTTCGGTTCCATTTACCTGAAATATTGATAATGCCTGCGGGGGTACAATTAACCCTATATTTTCCGTCTGTTGACTAATAATAGGAGCAATACCCTTGAACAGTGAAGTCTCTTTACCTATTTTGTTGACCATCCCCGCACCATTGGACGTCCCAATACCATACATCTGATTTAGATCAAACAATTCGGAAGAGCCGATAAAATTTGCTATTGACCTAACAAAATCTACGTCATCGGCATTTGTCTCTGTACCAACGTTCCAGCGACGATCATAACCATCGGGGAATATCCCGATAAATTTCCCGGAATCAATTAAATTGACTACCCCACGTCCCTCAGAAAGCCACTGACTTCCTGTTCCCCCGGCGCCATGAAAAAAGAAAACCACAGGATATTTTGTCTTATTCATCGCAGACGGAAACCGGATGTGAAACGTGCGCTCTCTGAGGCTCCCATCTACGGACTGCAAGAGCACATTTATCCCGTCCGTCGGACTTGCTGAAAAACCTGGAGTGGCCACCGTTACATCTGAATCTGCCTGAACATCATTTGTTGTTGAAGTGAACTCCTGTGTTGTTTGCTGCAGGATACTAGGAGCACCACTTCCTCCCCCTCCACCACAACCACCAATGGTAGCCAGAAGAGGCAATGCCATAATTTTAATGCATTTTAACGCTATCAATAAAAAAATTGCAGTGTGCTCATACTGGAGTTGTACTTTCGGAGCACGAGCGATGGATATCCAAGATGTATAAAATGCTTTCAATTCTCCAGAAGTCCTAGAACCGACTAACTGTAGAATGTTATGTTCTGAACAGGTGATCATTGATCATATTCTCAATGCTCTCCTGTCGACCACTCACTATTTCCGGCTCACCTATGATTTCCGCATGATCCCTCAACTCTTTCAAAGTTAAACCTCCAGCTTCAAAAATAGCGCCTGGTCCGTCATCAAAACTTGAATATCTATCTTTCTTATCCTGAGCAAGAGTTGATTTTTCAAGGATGCTATGAGCTGCCAGCAACCCGCGAGCAAAACAATCCATCCCGCCAATATGAGCTAAAAACATGTCCTCTAACGAAGTGGACTCGCGACGAAGCTTAGCATCAAAATTGAGCCCTCCAGACTTCAATCCTCCGCTCGCCAATACAACCAGCATAGCCTGAACAGTATCATGTAAATCGGTTGGAAATTGGTCAGTGTCCCAACCATTTTGTGCGTTACCACGGTTGGCGTCTATCGACCCCAAAAGACCTGCATCCGCCGACATCTGCAGCTCATGCGCAAAACTATGTCCTGACAGGGTTGCATGATTTGCCTCAATATTGAGCTTAAAATCATTATCTAGCCCATACTGTCTGAGAAAGCCTATCACGGTCTGTGCATCAACATCATATTGGTGATACATCGGCTCCATGGGCTTGGGTTCTATAAGAAAAGTTCCCCTGAACCCAATTGAGCGACCGTAGTCCCGAGCCATGGTAAGAAACTGACCCATGTGCTCCAGCTCTCGCCGGGTGTCGGTGTTAAAAAGACAGGCATACCCCTCCCTGCCTCCCCAAAATACATAATTTTTTCCCCCAAGAGCCACTGTCGCATCAAGCGAGCGTTTCACCTGTGCTCCAGCGTGCGCAACAACATCGAAGTTTGGATTTGTCGAGGCACCGTTCATGTAACGCGGATTTGAGAATACATTGGCGGTGCCCCAAAGCAGTTGAACACCGGTGACTTGCTGCCGGACCTTTGCAAGATCCACCATATGTCTCAGATAAGATTCACCTTGGGCTACAGTGGCGCCATCCGGAGCCAGATCAACGTCGTGGAAGCAATAAAACGGCACATCTAGCTTCGTAAAAAACTCAAACGCTGCATCCAACTTATCCTCTGCTGCCAATAAGGGATCCGACTTCTCATTCCACGGATGAATTTGGGTTCCGGGTCCAAAGATATCAGAACCATCATTACAAAAGTTGTGCCAATAGCAAATGGCAAATCGCAAATGGTCTCGCATGGTTTTTGCGCCCACCATTCTCTCTGCGTCATAGCACTTGAACGCTAAGGGATTGTCTGAGGAGTTCCCCTCAAATTTAATTTGGCTTATTCCGGGAAAATACTCTCGGTTACCGATAAATACTTTACTCATCTTTTTACCTATATATTTAAATAATATGGAGCAATATGGTGAATTGCGTTTTTATATCGAAGATAACTATCATTATAGATCCCTCTCAAAGATTTATCGGGCTTGACATGGGAAGAAAGATCTTTTGTTAGGTGCTCGGTCGTTATATCTGCTATGGACAAATCTTGACCGAATGACCGAGTAAAGACCCAAAGTGACTGCAGTGCAGCACCAAACGCAGCGCCCTCCCCTTGATCCAACACTGCAACCTCCAGCTGACAAACATCTGAGACTATCTGTCTCCATACTGCGCTGTTGGAACCGCCACCTGTCAAAATAATTTCTTCGGCCTTAACACCAATTGAAACCATCTCATCCAAGCCAAATTTAAGTGCATAAATCGACGACTCCACCTGCGCCCTCAATAAATTTGGAGCACTGCAATTCTCTGGTGTAAGACCTAGGATTGAGCCTCTTGCACTCGGCAGGTTAGGAGTCCGCTCTCCAGTGAAAAATGGGAGGGATGTAACTCCATCACAACCGGGTTTCGCCGCTCTTACTATATTCTCGAACTCTCCCAAGGCAACACCCAAAGGAGCCCTTATTAGTTCTGTAGAGAGGGTACAGTTCATCGTACAAACCAGTGGCAGCCAACCTCCCGTAGAGCTACAAAATGCAGCAATATTTCCCTTCGGATCAACAATAGGGCTATCAGAGTATGCATACAAACATCCGGAAGTACCAAGGCTCATTGTAAGCACCCCCGGCACCACATTGCCGGTCCCAATCGCACCCATCATATTATCACCGCCACCGCACGAAACAGGCACCCCGCAAGGAATACCATAGGCTTCCGCAGCTTCGCTTGTGGTCGCTCCGATGAACTGATCGGGAACAACCAGCTGAGGGAGGCAAGAGCTTAGGTCCCGTCCAGAGTCCATCGTATAGAGAACCTCCTTACTCCATTGCTTCTCGTGAACATTAAGCATCCCAGTTCCGGATGCATCTCCACACTCCATAACCTTTTGCCCGGTCAAAACAAAGTTTAAATAGTCATGTGGTAACAAGATATGTGCTAATCTCTCATATGCCATGGGATAATTTTTTTTTAACCACAGGATTTTTGGCGCTGTATAACCAGTGAGCATTGGGTTGCCGGTAAGCTCGATCAGTCTCTCAGGACCTCCAAAGTTATCGGTAATTTCATCTGCCTCAGCTTGAGTTGCCGTATCACACCAGAGCTTAACCGGGTAAAGTGGCTCATCATTGGCATCAAGCGCTACAAAACCGTGCTGCTGGCCTGAGACACCAATCGCCACAATGGAAGACTTTACACCGTGGGATACATCCAAAAAGCAGCTTTCTAACGCCGACAGCCAATCATCAACATTTTGTTCTGCTGTTCCGGAATCATCACGATGCACCTCCAAATCTGCCGATGAACTTGCGACCACCTCTTTTGCTTGATAATCATAAAATACCAGCTTGATGCTCTGGGTCCCCAGATCAATACCTAAGACAGTTTTCATGCTTACAAAGAATCCCCTTATATTATTATTGTTTTTAATGACTTATATGTAGCTTAACAGTCATAAATTCTTGATAATGATACAGCACAGAGGTCTCTTTGACTACATGGACATTGTTGAAGAAGGTCAAATACGGGTAGGTATCTTCCTGTCAGTGGCAACCTGACTATATTTTAAACTGATTAAAAGTCCCTTGAGGAATTAGATTAAACTTCATAACCAAAACTGCATATCTAATCTTTATAATTCCGACGAATACCTCGCTGCAAAGTAAATGTTGTTTTATCTGAGTCCCCTCAGCAAACCGAAATGTTGTTTTATCTAAGTCCCCTCAGTAAACCGAAAAGCGCAGGTTTGGGTTGCAATCTCTCATCATAGATGGTTGGCCAATCTTGAATCGCGAAAAATGGTCTTATCCAAGTATCGCGATCATTAAAACCCCACAGGGTAATCCCATATTGCTGGTCTGAAGGCACAAAACTTCGATACATCATAGCAAGATCATAATATTTTTGTGCCTGCGCCTTCTCCATTTCTGGAGTCAGTGAAGTCCGTATCTGAAACCCTCCTCCTCGAGTATCGTCGTGGTGATTAAAAATTATGTCTACCTCCGATAGATGAATTTGCAATCCTGTAGCGGCAGCACGCTGCAAAGTCGATGCAATCACGCCGTTTGGTGTATCCATCCTAATGTGCATCTGAAAACCGATTCCCGATATAGGAACACCACGCTCAATAAAGTCTTCTACCATATCAATCATAAAATTGAACTTTTCAAGATCACGCTCTATGTTGAAGTCGTTGTAGAAAAGAACTGCCTGCGGATCAGCTGCGTGTGCGTAAAAAAAAGCCTGCTCAATATAGCGAGAACCCAAAACCTCATACCATATACTATCCTCTCGATACCCTGCTCCCTTAGTCCTCAAGCCTTCATTTACGACGTCCCATCCATGCACAAAACCCCTGTAACGACCTACATATTTGGAGATATATCTTTTCATAAAAGAGGACAACCAATCTGGATCTTTTCGTGCTTTTTCTTTCACCCAAGGAGGAGTTGAGCTGTGCCATATTAAATTATGTCCAAACAATCTCTGATCATTTTCCTGAGTGTATTCCAGAATCGCATCAACCACACTGAAATCATATACACCTTCCTTTGGCATGATATTGTACATTTTCATGTCATTACCTGCGGTATAACTATCAAAATGATGCTTTTGTAAAATTTGCAACTCTGGATCATCACTGAAGGGTATAAAACGCATCGCAGCGCCAATAGGGAAGTTGGAAACAGTGCGCAAAGAATCCTCATTTATGAATCCATCTTGCAGTGGGACTCCACTACATGCAAAACAAAAAAAAGGGGTTATTAAAATATTTCTTAATTTCATTTTTTATCGCTCTCCATGTTTTAGATGACCTTATACGGATTTAGGCTCTTCCTCTAACTTATTAACAAAAGCCCCCAAAATTATTAGGAGAGCCCCAATCATCGTTGCAACTGAGGGCGCTTCACCAAGAACAACAACCCCTAGCGCAGCAGCAAAAACTATCTGAGTATAACTGAAAGCTGTTGCCCTGCTTGCTACCTCTAATGCAACTCCTTTGGTCATACCTACCTGACCAACTTGGGTAGCTACCCCTATGCCAAGCAGTATCAACCACCCCGATAGATCAGGCATGATAAAGCCATCCCAACCCACGACCAAAGTTGCGGGTAGACAAACCATTGGGAAATAGAAAACGATGACTGCTGGGTGCTCAGAAATACTCAAATAGCGCACTAGTGTATAAGCAGCGGCACTTACCGCAGCTCCTATTAAACCAATGCATAGTGCATAAATCGGAATTTCTTTGCCCCCAACCGACTCCGGTTGTACAATGCACAAAAGTCCGAAGATACTAAAAATTATGCAAAGAATAGTATTTTTTCTTATTAATTCCCCCAGACACATCCAAGCTAAAAATGCTGTAAAAATGGGGTGAAGATATTGAATCAGCGTCGCCTCAGCAAGGGGCATTAGCGTAAGGCTTGTATAAACCGCAATCAGACCTGCAAGCCCCAAAACACCCCTTAAGAACAACAGCAACCTTTTGTTTCCCCACGGAGATAGTTTTTTCCGACGGACATCCCAATAACTGAGGAGGAACGCAATGAATGCTCGGGCCGCCATCATCTGCATAATTGGGAAGCCGTAACTGTCTCCGAGCTTAACGCACATACCCATAACAGCAAAACCAAATGCGCTAACTGTCATATATCCTGCCGCAGAGAGCCGAGCTTTTGTAGGGGCTACTACTCCATCAACCACAGATTATCCAAAATATTCTCCCAATCGCTATCGAATGTTATACCAATATCAAAATTTTAAAATGATTCGCATGAAAGACGCTTGAGGTATGTTAAAACTGACCTCATCACCTACTATCGATACCGCGTCATAAGGCTGAGGGACAACTTTGCAGGGTGAATCAAAGAGATTAGCCGCCTTGAGGTCGCTGTGGGACAACACAATCCCTCCATCAAGTCTTAAATCATGGAAACTGTTGGCATACACAGAGATTGGAATATCATAATCGGTGGAACGATTCACTAAAAATAATGTCAGCTGGCGATCTAATTTATTGAGGATAGCCGAGCTATCAATACAATCTACTGCTCCATATTTTTTTATTTCGTAACTAGGGCCCTCGAGAGCCAAGTCAAGGGAAATGCCTGATTTAACCTCAGAAAAGAGTTGAAAAACATAAAAGGTAGACTGCTTGATGAGTTTGTCTCCTCGTGTCAAAATTGGGGCGATTACATTAACCACTTGTGCGATATTGGCAATTTTCACAACATCTGCATGCCGTATAAAGCTATTAAAAAACTGCGCAACCACCAGCGCGTCCTCTAGGTTATATACCTCCTCCAAAAGATGCGGCGAAAATTGGTCTTTCCCGTTCCACTGCCGATTTTTATACCAAACATTCCACTCGTCGAAACACAAATAGAATCTACTTTTTAGTCTCAACCGCGCCTGAACATAATTGCAGACCGAATCCATCGTTTGAATCTGTCTATCGATACTGACACCAGTCGCCAAATATTCCTGTGAATTATTTTCGTCATTCGCAGCATAGTGATGAAGGCTTATATGTGCTGGTTGATTATCTTTCTTGTGATTCTCAAAGCTTTTCCAAAGCTTGCCCACTTCCTCAAGAACCTTACGATCCCATTCAGCATAAGTGGGTGAGTTTGGACTGCTTGAGCCAACAAATATCGGCTCGATGCGTGTGCTTCCAAACTTACCTGTAATCATATGTGCAAGTTGCCTCGCAAGACTTGAGTATTGCTCAGCAGAGGTATGGCCTATCTGCCATATCCCGTCAACTTCATTACCTAAACACCAATATTTTACATTATACGGATCAACTCTCCCGTTTTTTCTTCGCATTTCAGCGTTCCTCGATGCCCCATTGAAATTGCAATATTCAACCCAATTTCGCGCCTCTTCAGGACTTCCAGTTCCGAGATTACAAGCAATCATAGGCGCCCAATTCATTTGCTCACACAGCTTCAAAAACTCGTCTGTCCCGAACTGATTTGACTCCATACTCGTCCATGCAAGATTTCTAACGGTGGGACGATGCTCCTTTGGACCAACACCATCCTCCCAATGGTAATCAGAGACAAAATTACCTCCCGGCCAGCGCATGATGGTCATCCCGAGGCTTTCTAATGCATTTAACACATCCGAACGAAGGCCATCTTTGCCTGCATATTTAGAAGTGGGATCAAAAACGCCTCCGTAAACAGCCCTCCCGAGGTGTTCCAGGAACCCACCGAAAACTAATGGACTTACATTTCCCTTATGAAAACGGGAGTGTAAATAAATTTTTTGCTCACATACCATAATGTGTTCCGTTGTAATACCAATCGCGCATAACGCCAAAAAGGCTTAAAATATTCGTCCTAATGCATAGCTTAACATCACAAAGTAAATAATGTGGAGGGCTTTGAATGGG
The DNA here is from genome assembly GCA_902562425.1 of Porticoccaceae bacterium. GTDB lineage: Bacteria > Pseudomonadota > Gammaproteobacteria > Pseudomonadales > Porticoccaceae > TMED48. The sequence continues at coordinate 37,617 of CACETF010000015.1, forward strand.
GCTCGCTAAGCAACACCCAAAACCTCCAGTAAATCCAAGCTGGAAACTTTTTTAATAACAAAACCTTTTATGAATTGTCCCACCTAAGCACCGAAAAACCATGACACTATCGATCCGACTCTTGTTCTGTTTGCGCCACACCTACCCCAAAGATATCGATTCGGCTACTAATCGGATAAGCTGTCAAGGTATGGAGAAAAAATTATGCAACTTAGGTCCCTCACTAATCTCTTACATATCCTCTCTGGGGTACTTGCAGCAATGCTTATTGGGTATGCCGGTTCTGAGACTCCTTTAGAAAAAAATCAAAGCAAAAACTTGGTTCCTCAAAGAATTCGAGCCCCACAAGATAATTGGCAACCTATATTATGTAGGGGGTTATGACCTGGCTTCCTTCCTAGTCACATCAGATGAGGGCCACATCCTTGTCAATACTGGTATGGTTGGCACTGAGGCTCAGCTGATTTCAAATATCAGTAAATTGGGGTTTAGGGCGAGTGACATTAAAATTCTCCTCATCACTCAGGCTCACTATGACCATGTCGGAACTCTTTCTAAGCTACAACAAATTAGCGGCGCCGACGTATATGCCACAAGAGGCGACGCACCAACACTTGAGAGCGGCGGGCTTTCCGACCCCTATTTTGGACCGCCAAAAAGGTGTCTCTTTGAAAAGGTAACAGTTAAGAGACAGCTTGCACATAACGACACAATTATCCTCAGCAAGATTGTACTCTATGTCCACGAACATCCCGGACACACCAGAGGTAGCGCAAGTTATTCGTTAACGATAAGAAATGAAGATAAGAGTTTCGAAGTGGCAATCATCAATCTACCGACCGTAAATACCTCGGATCCCATCTGCGGAGTAGATGGCAAAAAGCTCATCTTTAACTCCACATATCCGGGGATCGCTGATGACTTTTTTATGACTTTCAAACGACTTAAAAAGATGAGTCCTGATATATGGGTGGCTGCACACGCAAACCATTATGGATTGCACCAAAAATATTCTGCCGGATCCCCTTTTAGTGCCCGCACGTTTATGGACCCTGAGGGCTTTCGTATTGCCATAAAAACAAGAGAAAAAAAATTCATCACTCGTCTGTTACAGCAAATAGCAGAAAACGCCCCTCCGCCAGCCAGTGGTAAATAGTGCAGATCCATCCACAACAAAATTTTTTAAAAATGGGATGAAAGCTCAGTATCCTAAAAATTTATATACCATTTTAAAACAATCCTTTGGCTTTATAAAAAACTACTCATTAAAAATTGATCGTAAAGCCTATTTTGCAGTCTGCTTATGACCGTCTTTACCAAAATCTGTCTTTTTGGTTGATTCAAATATTCTTGGTGCTGTACCAATCAGTTAGATTTAAATTCTTGCGTGACATTGAAATGCTAATTTTAAAGTATCTCCTCTAAAGTTTCATTGTTATAGCGAAAAGGCTCGCTTCTTACTGTCATTATTTGAAAATAACGATAACTACATGTTATTGTCTCCTAGAGTAATTGCAGCCTGAAAAGGAGCGGATGTCTTTTAATCTTACACAGCATGTTCTGCCTGCTAACCGGAGTCTCCGTTGAATGAAAAGAATCATTAAATTAGTTATTAAAAGAGTCCTCGTCGGCTGTTTCCTGATTCTAATATCCATATCAAATCTTGCTCTTTCCTGCGGCTTCCATGCCTCTACTAATGGATTTTCGATCCCCACATATGATTTAGAATGCATAAAAAATGGAAACTCTTACGACAGATGCTATGTGGGTATGTCCTCAAACAATATGGAAAGTAAAACAAACTCCTTGAGAGGAAATCCCACCGCATATAGCTCCTTTCTTGCCTCCAGATTAAGATCTAACCAAGTCGTCAGCAACACGTGTGATTTGGACTCAGATTGCAGCAATGGCAAGATCTGTAGCTGGAACATGGGGTATTTTGGTGTTTGCAAGGAAAGCAAATAGAAATAATCTTTTATCTCTCAGAGGAATCGTAATAATGAATATGATCAGATCACTGTTTTATTACAAAATTGTTTTAATTGCTTTCTCATGCTCTTTTTTACTCTCGGAGTCACTGACTGCGAAAGGATCCAATAATACTGCGGCACATGACGTACACCTCCATGGGTATGCCGAATTAACAATTGCATTGGACAGTGATTTACTAGAAATAAATTTCGATTCTCCGGCATTTAATATTGTTGGCTTCGAGCACCAACCCAAATCCTCAAAAGAAATTCAACGGGTTAGTGAATCACAAGCACTCCTCAATTCAGCAAAAAGAATTTTCTCTTTCAAGGGCACAAACTGTACTTTGAAAAATTCAGAAGTTAGCATTGAAAATTTTGCTGAACCCCAGATAATCCCGCGAGAAATCGAACAGGATGGACATAAGGGTCACCTTGAAGAGTATCACGCACGTGAGGCTCATGGCGAACAGGATCATTTAGAAAAGGATGGACATGAAAAGCATGCTCACGAGGGTCATTCGGAAAATAATACACACGAGAATCATGCCGAACACGACGGACATGAGAGTAATAACGAACAAGAGGAACATCACAGCGAAATCTCGTCTAGCTATGTTTATGAGTGTGACGCTGGAGAAAAACTGACCGTCATCGATGTCAGCTTAATCAGACACTTTCCCTACTTAGAAAAAGTGAAGGTAATGTGGGTAACCAACCAACGTCAGGGGGCGGTGGAACTAACTGAAAACGCTGGAACAGTGGTTCTTCGCTAGTCATGCTGAGAAATTCGATTAAAGTAAAAATCGAATCATAGTTTTAATTTCTACGTTACAGAAAGTGCAAATTGGACCTTTATGTACTAAAAGACATGCCCCATTATCAAAGAAGTTTTTCTGAAGAACCTGGAAAGCTTCATATTTTCAATTAAACACTTATCATGCTTATTGACCACAAATTATCCCTCTGATACGTAGTACTCAAAGCTATCCATATCCATGGCATAAACAGCAGTTGCCATTTCACTCTCAGTCAGAGCAGTTTCTAGTTTCCCAGAGAGCCAGATGGGATAGTTTAGGGCCTCTAGCTTAAGTCCCTTTGGGTATCTGACAAAAACAATTTGGTTAGGAGGAGGAGGAGGCATATGAAGACACGCTCCGAAATAAGGCACGAGAAAAAACTGGGTAATTACCTGCTGACCATCGAATTCTAATGGAACAACGAATCCCGGCAAACGAACAAGCGTCCCGTTCATTCCCTGCTTAACATCCTTTGAGATAAGTGCTTTTTGATACCTTGCCAAGTCTGGGTCATCCGAGGCGCCACTTAACAAATCTCCGAGGTCATCCTCTGAAGATCCGTCCTCAATATTAGTTATAAAACTGGGAGGATTAAGCAAGATCTGCAAGTCCTCTTCTGGGATCAGATCATCCCACTCTATCGTTTTGTATACAGGAGATGTCTCGCGTGATTCAAAGTCTACAGTATCCCTTGCATTTACCGAAAAAATGGCAGCGACTGACAGCAGAAACAGTAGATTTCTTGAACTTCCTAACCCATTCCCCACAAAACTCTTCAAAGCTAATAAACCCTTAATAATGACTTTTAGTTTTCTGTTTGATATTTGAATGATACTGTTTCGGGCCTATAATATAAAGCCTCTCAGGAAACGCGATCGGCCCGTCATATGTCTGTTTATTTAAAAAATGTTACTTTCTCATATCCCGATATACCTAATAAGCCGATTATCGCTATTGAAACTTGGTCTGTTTCAAAGCAAGAAAAAGTATTTTTGCATGGCCGCTCGGGAGGGGGTAAATCAACTCTTTTAAATTTAATAAGCGGTATTCTTCAGCCTGATGTGGGAGAGATTCTTGTTCTAAATAAAAACCTCAGACAAATGAATAACGCTGAAAGAGATAAATTCAGAGCTAACCATATAGGTTACATTTTCCAGCAATTTAATTTAATTCCATATCTAAATGCCGTGGAGAATATCCAACTCGCTCAACGATTCACGAAAGACACATCAAAATCTATTGGGGAATTAGGGATAAAAAAAATACTGAATACTTTTCACATTAGTAATACAGACAGCATTGCACCCACTGGCAAATTGAGCATCGGACAACAACAACGTATTGCCATTGTGAGAGCAATGATAAATCAACCAGAGGTCCTGATAGCTGATGAACCAACTTCATCTCTCGACGAGATGAATAAAAATATCTTTATGTCAGAACTCCTAGAAATGATATCTAAACAGAACACAACACTGATATTCGTCAGCCATGATTTGTCACTAACCCATAATTTTGATCGCATTGATACTTTAGAAGAGATTAATTCCTTAAAGGAATCTCATTAATGTTTTTCCAACTAGCTACAAAAAGCTTATTGAATAGAAAAGGATCTGTCTCGTTGACAATAATTGCCATGAGCGTAAGTATTTTTGTCTTATTAGGTGTGGAGCATATAAGACAGCAAACAAAGGAAAACTTTCAAAGCACCGTGTCTGGCGTAGATTTAATAGTTGGAGCAAGAACGGGGAGCCTAAACTTATTGCTTTACTCAGTATTCAGGATTGGCGCACCTACCAATAATGTGGGTTGGGATTCCTACACACATGTCGTCTCAGATCCTTTAGTTAAGTGGTCTATACCCATATCCTTGGGCGATTCTCACAAAGGATATCGCGTAGTCGGAACAACACAAGGGTACTTTACTAATTTCAGTTATGGCTCTCGCAAACGACTTGAATTTGAGAGTGGAGAACCGTTTTCAAAAATTTTTGATGTTGTATTGGGCTCAGAAGTGGCTGAAAAATTGGAATACTCCATTGGAGCTAATATTTTGCTAGCACATGGACTGGGAAAGACTAGTTTTAGCCTTCATGAAGATAAGCCATTTCGAGTGGTGGGAATATTAGCACCAACCGGCACTCCTGTTGACCAATCACTTCAAGTAAGTCTTCAGGGCATGGAGGCGATTCATAATAACCAAAGAATAACTCAGACGTTACGAGAGACTCCCATAAACATCAACCAAATCGAATTCAAACAATTTCAACCGAAGACCATCACGGCATTCATGCTTGGCCTCACCTCAAAAATAGCTTCATTTAAAGTTCAAAGGAAGATCAATAATTTTTCAGCTGAACCTCTCACAGCAATTTTGCCGGGCGTGGCTCTATCCGAATTGTGGCAAATGATGAAAGTCATAGAAAATACTTTACGTTTAGTTTCGGTTCTCATCCTCATAGCAGCACTGTTGGGCTTAAGTGCCATGATGCTCGCATCTATCAGGGAGCGTCGATATGAAATCTACCTGCTCAGGGTAATAGGCGCACCGCCGATATTTCTATTTCTGCTGATGGAATTAGAGGCGTTATTGATCAGCATTATTAGTATTGTCATTGGTACACTCGCACTTTTAACGAGTTTACTTGTAACTAATGATTTGCTGGCGTCTAGTTATGGACTAAATATTAACTCGGATATCATCACAAAAAATAATTTCACATATATATGTACGATAATGATTACCACTATGATCGCCGCGGCAATACCATCTTTCTCAGCCTATAAAAGTGCAAAGGTCAACTGACTTAAACTACCAATTTGGACATTTATTTTCTAAAACAACATAATTCACCGCGAAAGGAAACATATTTGTAATACCCACCACACGATTCCCTCGCCTTGTCTGTGTGACTCAACACCTTCAAAGCTCGATATTCTTAATTATTTTTTATTATTCTGTTAGACCTTGGGCATTAACATGTGAGGAGAAAAGATTCCGAATATCAAAATATCTTTGTTAGCATCTTTGGATCAAATTGGCTCCTTGTCCGGTTTTCAATACCCAAGTTAAATTCAGCTCAGACCTTAAATACAAATAACTTTTAACCGAGTGGTCGCGAATTCAATCTTTACTCATCCCTCATCTAATTCATATTATTCTATCTGCACTTGCTAAGTTCATCCTGTTGGTTACACTTGACACTCCAACAGTAAAGCCTGATTTTTCATTAACGTAGGATCTGAAATATGCCCAAGAAAAAGATTTTGAATAACAAATCAATGTCCTTTTTAAAAGAGTATTTAAACAATGCTGCTCCGACTGGCCATGAGTGGGAGGGACAAAAGATGTGGATGAGTTATTTGAGGCCCTACGTAGATGAATTTATTACTGACTCCTATGGGAGCGCAGTTGGAGTCCTAAATCCTAATTCGAAATATAAGGTTGTGATTGAAGGTCATGCAGATGAGATCTCTTGGTATGTAAATTATATTTCTGAGAACGGTTTAGTTTATGTGGTGCGTAATGGCGGCAGTGATCATCAGATAGCGCCCAGTAAAATAGTAAACATTCATACTAAAACTGGTTTTGTGAAAGGTGTGTTCGGATGGCCGGCAATTCATACCCGAGATAGAAGCAGGGAACAAACGCCAAAACCCGATAACATATTCATCGATTGCGGATGTCAAACGAAAAAACAGGTTGAAAAATTGGGCGTGCACGTTGGGTGTGTAATTACCTATTCAGACGAGTTTCATGTGCTTAATAAAACAAATTTTGTTTGCAGGGCTCTAGACAACAGGATGGGAGGATTTATGATCGCGGAGGTCGCACGATTGCTACATGAAAACAAGAAGACACTCCCTTTTGGTCTGTATATCACGAACTCTGTTCAAGAGGAGGTGGGGCTTCGTGGCGCAGAGATGATCACTCAAACGATTAAACCTGATATGGCAATAATCACGGATGTTACCCATGACACAACGACGCCCATGATTAATCAAAAAAAACAAGGCGCGGTAAAAAATGGTGATGGCCCCGTAATAGCTTTCGCACCAGCTGTGCAACAAAAACTGCGTGATTTAATCATTGATACCGCTGACACCAACAAAATTCCATTTCAAAGGTCTGCTCTATCTCGGGCAACAGGAACTGATACGGACGCCTTTGCTTACAGTAATGGTGGCGTACCCTCTGCTTTGATTTCACTGCCGTTGAGATATATGCATACAACTGTTGAGATGGTCCACAAGGACGATGTTGAAAATGTCATTATGCTAATTTATGAGACGCTGCTTAATGTAAAAGGCGGAGAGACTTTTTCTTATTTTGACTAAATACCTCTCCCCAGACCTTCAGTGATTTTATTACGAAGATCCTATCTTTAACCGGTACTTTGGGGGGCATTAATACTTTTAACCAGATTGGCACAAAGACAAATCTCCTATTCTTTCTGGTTTGGACCCCTTAACGTTCTTCCATGAGAAAATTATGCAAGAATCTCAGGTTAGTGGGACGTTATATAATTTTTTGATCGAAAGCTACAAAAAGCAATTACGGAAAGAGCTAAATTCGAAACTAAAAAAGTCAGTGATTCAATCAATAAACTTGCGACCTACATAGATTCTTTCGCTAATTCTTAGCAGTACTCAGTCACTGTCTTCCGGCATGGCCTCATTTTCACTACTCGCTAACAGTAGCAACTGCAATGCTTGTTTAGTTGCATTGTCCGTGCCACTTGTGATTTCGTTATCACAGCTCTATTCAATAACGGAGGAGTGATACCAAATTGTGGATAGTTGTTAATTTTTACCTATAATGTAGTAATAATATGGAACAAAAATATTAGAAGTTGAACATTTATAAATATAAAAGAATATGGCTTCCCCTAATTATCTTTTGGGTGTTCACTCCGTCAGCTCGTCCAAGTCAAATTCAACTACCCACGAATCAAGAAATATACACCGAGAGTTGGGAGTCGCTTTCTAAACATGAACAGGCACCTGAATGGTTTGCCGACGCTAAGCTAGGTATCTATTTTCACTGGGGACTATACAGCGTTCCAGCCAAGGGCTCTGAATGGTATCCACACTACATGTATTACAATGATCATCATCTCAGGGCGCATCACGAGAAAACTTATGGTGATCCCTCCATCTTTGGTTACCATGACTTTATACCGATGTTCAACGCCAAAAATTTCGATCCGAAGGATTGGGTAGAACTATTTCATCGTGCTGGCGCAAAATTTGCCGGACCAGTTGCGCAACACCATGATGGATTTGCAATGTGGGCGAGTAAGCTCAATCCATGGAACGTACAAGACCTTGGCCCTAAACGTGACATAACGGGTGAACTGGCAAATGAACTGAAGGCTAAAGGTATGATGCTCATTACTACATTTCATCACGCTCGAAACCTACAACGAAATGCTGACAACCCTAATGAGTGGGAGGGGTGGAATAGTCATTTTCCATATCATCCCGATTTTGCCACTTCATCTACAGATCCAGAACTATCTAAGCTTTACGGAAATATTCCAGCTGACGAATTTTATGTGTACTGGATGGAGCAGGTTAAAGAAGTAATCGATAATTACTCACCTGATATTATCTGGTTCGACTCTTGGCTCAACCTGATTCCGGAAGAGTATCGTTTAAAGTTAACCGCTTATTACTTAAATAATGCACAAAAAAGGCAGCAAAAAGTAGTTATAGGTTATAAACAAACAGATTATCCAAAGTCGGTAGGCGTCCTCGATATTGAGCAGGGGGGAAAAAGAGATTTGTCTGATTCCGTTTGGCTCACCGACGTAACGCTGAGTAATAGATCATGGAGTTATGTCAACGGCCAGACTTATAAAAGCGCAAAATTAGTTTTGCGAAATATGATTGATGTCTGGAGCAAGAACGGGGTTGTTTTGCTAAATGTGTCTCCTCGTGCCGATGGGACAATTCCCTTATCGCAAAGGGAGGTGCTTCATCAAATTGGTGACTGGCTGCAAGATTTTGGAGAGGCGGTATACAACACCCGTCCTCATAGTAAATACGGTGAGGGTCCAGCCAAAATAGATCACGGGCGTCATGGTGGTCAGTCCGCAACTGTGAAATACACTGCTGATGATATTCGCTTCACGGTGTCCAAAGATTATAAGACAATGTACCTTTTCTTTCTTGGAAAGCCTGAAATTGGTAAACGCCTAAACTTGCGCCGCACATTGGCTGTTCACCACTATCCTACCCCTTCACCGATTAAAAGAATTACCATTCTTGGGTCTGAAGTTGAAGTTCTCTGGGAGCTTACCAGCAAAGATTTTTTTATTACGATACCTGATGCTGCAATGAATGAACTAGCGACAGTATTTAAATTTGAATTGAAGTAGATTGGAAAGAGGTAAGATTATTTACTTTGAGACGTTATAATTATTACCCACCACGGTTTAAATGCGCCCCTGTTGATATGATGCTTTTGTTAATTTTAGCATATGCTCTGTTTAATGATTAGCTTACGTCGGTAATATTCCTTACTCACAGGAGAGAAAATCTAAAAATTCATTAGGTTTTAACGAAAATATAATGAAAAAAGTTATTAAAATACTCCTCATGGGAATGCTGGGTACCGTCGTGTCTATCTCATTTATATTGGTAGTTCTTTACCTCTATACAAAGGAAGAGATCAAAACTCCGGGTGAGATCTCATCTTCGACCCTGCGAAACGTTCAACAGGGCGCTTTGATAGGCTTTGAGACGGACAACGGCACGCATGCCTGGTTGGGTATCCCTTATGCGAAGCCTCCCCTAGGAGAACTTCGTTGGAAAGCACCGAGGCCAGCAGTGGCATGGTCTGGCCAGTATAAGGCATTAGATTTTAGCAGCGACTGCGTGCAGCCAAGTCACGGCAGTGAGGACTGCCTCTACTTGAATGTGTGGGCCCCCGGTCATGTTGAGACCGATCAGCTATTGCCCGTCATGTTTTGGATTCATGGAGGTGGCAATACCAGTGGGAGCAGCAATAGCGTTGTGTATGACGGCGCAAACTTAGCGTATCACCACGATCTAATCGTGGTCTCGATCAACTATCGACTCGGTCCAATGGGGTGGTTTCGTCACCCTGGGCTGCGTAACGATTCGCCCGAGGATAACTCGGGCAATTACGGGACTTTGGATATTATCGAAGCGTTAAGGTGGGTGAGAGCTAATGTTGAGGCGTTTAGCGGAGATGCGGAGAACGTGACCATATTTGGCGAGTCGGCCGGTGGCCTTAATGTAATGACAATGCTGGCTTCACCACTGGCTAAAGGGCTATTCCACAAAGCGATCGTGCAGAGTGGCATGTTTCATATTACACCAATCAACCTGGCCGAAAATTACCGTGATGATGCGGATCCAGGTAACCCGCGGAGTGCTAAAGAAATAGTCAATAATCTACTGATTATTGACAGCTTTGCCCAAAATAGCCGGCCGCTGACAAGACAACTTGCAAAAAAACAACAAGAAATGATGAGTGCAGAAGAGCTAGCCAGTTATATTCTGAAGAAATCTCCCGATCATATTTTCGAAGCCTTGGCCTACGAGGATCCTCATAAAATAGAAAGGCAAAATCACATTAGTGCGGGGCAACCGAATGTCTTTGGCGATGGATTTGTATTGCCCAGCAATACGAATCCATCGGTGCTGTTTTCAGATATATCTCAGTACAACGCAGTTCCCATCATTTTGGGAACCAATCGTGATGAGATGACTTATTTTCATTTCACCAATAGCAAATACATCGACCTGCTGTTTGGTGTATTACCAGTTGGATTCAAAGACCTAAAGGGCTATCAAAAAATGATTCGGCAAGGCTCAGACCTCTGGAAAATGCGCGGCGTAGATAGTTTAGCTAGCCTGATGAAAGAGGCGCAGGGAGAGCAGATCTTTGCCTATCGATGGGATGTGGATGAATTACGAGATCTTGGTTTTATCGACTTGCAATTGCTCTTAGGTGCCTCCCATGCCATGGAGATTCCTTTTGTATTTGGCAACTTAACCAATTCAATGCGAATCTATTATAAGGGCTCAATGACAGCAGAAACAGAAGCCGTCTCACGGAGCATGATGTCTTACTGGGCACAGTTTGCTTATACCGGTGACCCCAGCAAAGGGCGGTCAGGCGAAGAGGTGGCTTGGACAGAGTGGCAAAATGGCGAGCCTGATCAGCAGCGACTGATGATTTTCGATTCGGCGTTGGATGGGGGCAACCGTATGTCATCAGAGAGAATCACTGAGGCGATCCTAGGAACAAGGTCGCTCAAAGATTGATCTTTCGTCGATAGGTTTTAAAAGTAGTCCTTTAAAAAAGACGGATTGAGCGAGGTGTAAGTCAACAATGAGGAGGAGAGACAGCCAGTCGCACCTCTGAAGAAATGTAATACAATTTCTAAAAAGACTCAAAAATATGATACAAATTTGAATTCCCAGATTAAAGGAAAAGACGGATGGCAAGACATCGCGGTATTTTTAATAGATCTAATGTTGCTCCTTATGAGCTATCCCGATCGAGAGTCGAAAATTTTATTAAGTGCAGGGCGTGTTTTTGGTTAGAGCAAATCAAAGGAGTTAAGCCTCCTGAGTTCCCTGCTTTCACAATTAACACTACAACAGATATCTTGCTCAAGCGAGATTCAGATACCGTGCGTGGAAGGTGTTCTCTCCCGCTCTGGAGAGCAAATGGTCTTGGATACATGATCCCATTTGACCATGATAATCTCGAGAAATGGACCAATAGCTTGCACTATGGGACTAATGACAATTACTTCAATGCTGTACATTCGGAATCGAATATTAAGCTTGGCGGGGGCCTCGATGACGTTTTCTTAAACACGCAATCAGGACAAATTCACATTGTTGATTATAAATCTTGCGCGCAAGGCACTCGCAGCCCGATGAAATATGATAAAAAGCCTGTTTCTTTGAATGAGCCATGGAAAGTCAGTTACAAACGTCAAATGGACATTTACGTTTGGGTTGCCAGAAAAAAAGGACTAGATGTTTCTGATATTGGCTATTTTGTTTATGTAGATGCTCAACATAAAGATATCAACGGAATGTTGATCGATGAAGATCCAAGAAAGGCATGGATGGAGTTTTCGGCAATTATCATTCCATACCGAGCAAATACGTCATGGGTCGCGCCTACATTGCTTGAGATAAGAAGTTTCCTAGAGAAACAAACTACGTGTCCCGCGCATACTCCAAAGGAGGGTTATAAGGGATGTGATTTGGGCCGTTATTTAAACGAAGTCGCTACAGCCATTTAAGGATGCACACACTTATAGCCTAAGGTAAGTTGGCTTTAAAATTCTTTTGAAGTCTGCCACATTAATCTCTTATTAAGAGCCAAATGGAGCTAATCTTGACCGTACCCATATTGTCAAAAGGGACGTTGATCAAAAAGGAATAATGCATGAGAAAGTATTTGGTGTGGATGGGTCTTGAGGTATCGCTGTCGTCACGATCGAGAGCTCACCAGACTTATTTTCAACGGATAACAAATAGACATATGATCATCACAGTAGTGATGATGGCAGCTCGCTTCATAGAGTTTTGATAAATGATGACTTTAGCTAGGACCATTGATCATTCAATTATTTCAGGGTGTTGGAAATACCTTCCCCGTGTTGGAATAGCTATGATAACTAAACATTCGAAACAGAAGATCCACATCGTTTTTTTGCGCGTGGAAAGGAAGGGAGGTGGCGGCTCCTCCTTCTTTGATCCAAGAGAACCAACTTATCTCCACAATTGGTATTCCCATTTGAATAAAATGGAAAAGGTATTTGAACGAAATTTAACACTTCAATAACTTAGTCGTTCGCATATTGATCTGGAGAAAAGGCGTTGTACCACTGCGAAAAAAAGGTCTTTTAAACGTTTGCAAATAGTTTTAAAAATGGAGAACTGCTATGTCGCGCTTTGTACTATTTAAGTTAATTTTGATAAGCCTTATTTTGCCCCTCAATTTGTGTGCACATGAGAGTTGGGAGCCAACTGCATATTCGTCAATAGACGCTCATGCACCTACGCCATTACCAGATAGAGTCGTATTAACATGGGAGGACGATACTGCAACCACTCAATCAGTCTCTTGGCGGACTGACACAACAATAAAGCAAGGCATGGCGCAATTAGCTGTTGCAAATTCTAATGGTAGAGCATTGAAACCAAAGTCTTTCAATTCAAAAACAACTTTTCTCCAAACTGATCTTAATGATTCGCATTATCATACTGTAATTTTTCGAGATCTAGAGCCGGACACACTCTATGCATATCGCGTCGGTGATGGGGTGAATTTTACCGAATATTATCATTTCAAAACTGCAACCAAAGGAAACGAACCTTTCAGCTTTATATATTTTGGGGATGCTCAAAACGAAGTACGGACACATTGGTCCCGAGTGTTTCGAGAGGCCTTTCGCGATGCCCCCAGAGCTGCCTTTACACTACATGCTGGTGATTTGGTGAATCGAAAGTATAGCGATTCCGAGTGGGGAGAATGGCATCAAGGTCCAGATTGGGTTAATGGCACTATCCCAGTGATTGCGACACCAGGCAACCACGAGTACTTTAATTATGACAAACGATCCAATGCAGAGTTTTACTGGACTGATCAGAGAGGAGATGATGTCGAAATTGTGGTGACTTCGATTGTTGAGGAAGCAAATGATCAGGGTAAGATTTATAAAATATCATTATTGGCATCTGACAGCGATAAGATATCCATAGAAGTTAATGATTCCGGTGTAATAACTCAAGTAGACGATCATATAGAGGTTGTAACTGGATTTTCTAAAAAACAATTACTAGCTCGAAATTTATACGGTCCACCACTGTTTAATCGACAACGTAATCCAGAGCAAGCTTCCCTCAGCAATCACTGGAGTGCACAGTTTGCGTTTCCTGTCCAGAATGTTCCTGACCCTGCACTTGCCGAAACTGTGTATTATATTGACTTTCAAGGTGTAAGATTCATATCTCTTGACTCGAATAATGCAAAGGAGTCCCAGGTAGAGTGGTTAACAAAGGTGCTGGAGAGTAATACAAATCTTTGGACAATCGTCACGTTCCATCATCCGCTGTTTTCCCCAGCATCAGATAGAGATAATCCTGAAATAAGAAAGCTTTGGAAACCGCTTTTAGATGAATTCAAGGTTGATTTGATATTAAGTGGGCACGATCACGCGTATGCGCGAACTGGTAAGATCGCATCCAACAAAATTATGAACATTCCGGAGGGTTATAATAAAGCTTACGACCCCAATATCGGTACTGTAAACGTAGTATCAGTAAGTGGCCCCA
>CACETF010000016.1 GCA_902562425.1 Porticoccaceae bacterium
GGTGGATACTGGGATATGGACGCCGCGAATAATGAGACCTGGTGGTCGGTTTTGGTTACCGCTGGAGGAAATCCTACACCCCTTGAGGATTCTGGTCTCGAGGCCGGGAAAATCTATAAGGTAATGCAGGACAGTAAGATTTTCTCAACAAAAGACGGCTTTGAGGCCAAAGTTGGAGGTATGAAGGTAGAGTTTTTCAAAGCCAATGCGGACGGAACAGGTTTTGATTTAGCTAGCGATACTGGTGATATGCGGCCTGCAGTCATAGATGGGGGGACTGCCTGGGCTACCTATGAATTCGAGTATGAAATTCCCTCAGATGTTACCCACATAAAGTTTGTCCCACTCTGGGGAAATGATAACCACATCGGTGTAGATAATATCGTCATCGGTACCGACGGAAGATTGCCTCCTCCCAAAATAGTGGGATCCGATGCAGACGGTATGATAGAGCGTTTTAACAATGGTGATACGAAGATTCAAAACACTGATAGTTGGAATGTTCAAGTTGGAGAGTGGTACGGCGGTGGAACTGCTTATATAGGATTCTTCCAGCTTCCTGATCTTGGACAGACCGCTGATCCATTTACGAATAGTGAGTTAGGTGTTCGTCTTCATGAGATGGGAAATCCCAGTTGGGGTGCTGATCTCTCTGTAGTTCGTGTATCGGATAACACGGATATTCTTCATGAGACTGACTACGATCTTGAGTCCACTTTGATTCAAAGCAGTTTTATTTCTACTGCTGTTCGAGACGCCATAGACTCGGAAGAGCCAGATCATAATATATACACCTCTGCTGCGGCTAACGTTACGCTTACCGCCGAGTTGAATAAAGCATATGACGGTGGTGCAGGTGTTGGCAAATATGTGGTTATGAGGATTGCCAAGTCTGGAGACCTCCCAACCAGCGAATCGTTCAAAATTATCTCACGTAATGCTGGAGAGGCTAAATGGTGGCCAACAATCTATTACAACGCGGATCCTATGCCGGGGGATGATACTCGGACAACTCTAGCATCCGTGCAAGCAGATACTACCACTGGGGGAACTGTTTCTGGGGTCCCCGTAGCAGAGACGGCAGCTGTTACCTTCCAGGTTGATATGTCAGCAGTTACTACCCACCCTGATGGTGTGTATATTGCGGGCGGTTATTTTGGTCAGGATGGAGTTGCCATGAGTGATAATGGCAGTGATGTATGGTCGGTAACCGTAGATTTGCCTCAGAATGCGCAGTACCTATATAAGTTCCGCAACCAGCCCTCATTCGGTACTTGGGATGGATTTGAAGATGCTGACAGTATTGCCGCTGGCGGCTGTAACATGGGTCAATACAACGATCGCTTCGTAGATGTTGCTGAGGCGGATATCGTATTACCTGTTGTAGCTTATGGTAGCTGTAGTGCACCGAGCACGGATGGTGGTGATACCTCTACTCCAGCGGACACAACTGCGCCAGTGATCACGTTGATTGGTGATGCGACTGTGTCGGTTGAACAGGGATCCACCTACACAGATGCGGGTGCGACAGCGGACACTGGTGAGACGGTTACAATTGACGCGTCCGCAGTTGACACTTCGACCATCGGTAGTTATACGGTGACCTTTAATGTCAGTGACGAGGCCATGAATGCGGCGGAGGAGAAGACAAGGACCGTAAATGTGGTCGCCGTCCCTGTGGGTACTGTTTCAATAACGAAAGTTATCGAGACAAATTGTACAAGTCCGTTCATAAAGGTAGTTGAGCTTTATGTTGGGGGAACGGTGGACTTTAGCGATCCAAATACTGTTTCTGTCGGCTATATGTTGAATGGTGCCGCATTTGCGGATCGTCAAGACTACTTTGATGAAATCCGGGCGCTCGGCAAGGTGACTGACCGCTACGTTTATCTCGTCAGAGATCTTGCTATGACGCAGGCGGACTTCCCGAGCACTACGCTCACGGAGGGTGAGAATGCCGTTACAGTAACAGCCTCAACGAATGGTGACGACGGCTATCAGGTTGTTATGAATGGGGTCGTTGTAAGCCAGTTTGGCGCTGATGGGCAGGACGCTGATGATAGTATTGGTACTTCAGCCGACTGGGCGCATAACGACACGTATTTTGAGCGTAAGCCTGGAAGTGTCGATGACGGTACCTTTAATATTGATCATTGGAACAGTCAGCCAGAGGATTACCTGGATGACTTTGGCGTTTGTGCGAGAAGCACCAGTGATCCAAAAACCGAAACACTGGAAACAGTCATAACTCTCGGCAACTACACTGGAGGTAGTACTGATGGTGGTACTGACAGTGGTTCGGATGGTGGTGCTGTAGCTGAGGTGTTTCCTTACCGGGTGAACATGGATTTTGATGATGTGAGTGGTCCGAGTACTCAGTGGGTTCTTGAGGGTGATGGTTCTGCGTGTTCCTCTTTCCCGACTGAGGGTGGTAATACGGGCGGATATTGGTCCTGTAATTCTGATGGTGACAATGGTGGTGCTTCTGGATGGGTATTAATTTCCCAGAGTCCTGCAGAGCTATCGACGCTTGGTTTATCGGCTGGATATATTTACAACGTAACAATGGACAGCAAGATATTCTCAACTGCTGCTGGTCAATCTGCAGGTGTTGTTGGTTTGAAAGTGGAGATTTATAACGAAGATGTAGGTCTTACTTACAATGACAGATTGACTGATACGGGAGATATGAGAGTTGCAGTGGTAGGTGATGGTTCTGCCTGGTCTAACTACAGCTTTCAATACACGATTCCAGCATCGGTGTCTAAGGATGGAGTAGATAGAGTCCCGACGCATGTTAAGTACGTAGTGCTTTGGAATGACCATAACCACATTGGTGTAGATAATATTGTGATTGATGCGACTGGAACGGAGCCGGCGGTATTAGCGGTTCCAACTGAGTCTGCGGCAGCACCAACAGCGGATGCGAGTAGTGTATTGTCAATATTTAGCGATACTTACACTAGCATCGATGGTGCAAACTTTAATCCAAACTGGAATCAAGCGACGGTACAATCTACTGAGACACTTGCTGATGGTGGGAACGTATTGAAGTATGAGAGTCTGAACTATCAGGGCATGGAGTTTACTGCCCAGGATGTGTCTGGATACACGCACGTTCATCTTGATTTTTGGACGCCGAATGCTACAACGCTACGTTTTTCATTGATTGAATCAGCTGGTGGTGAGTATCCATTTGAGTTAACTGTAACGAATGAGGAGTGGGTAAGTGTTGATATTCCTCTGTCTCACTACACAACGGGCAACTCCAGTCTGGACTTGACTGACGTCTTTCAATTCAAGACTGATGCAGATCCTGATGGCGGATCACCTACTGTATACCTCGACAATATTTACTTCCATGGAACAGTAAGTACTGAGCCGACGAGTGCTATAACGGTATTGCCTGATGTGGTTTATGATGCAGCTTTGCCGAACCGTGTGAAAGAAGGGGTTACGGTGAAGGGGTATGTTGATGCTGGTGGGCTTAGGTGGGTTAGGCCGCCAATTTCTGGTGAGGCTCCGGGAGCTACTTATGGTACTGGTGGTGGTTCAGATACTGAAAATATTGGCACCTTGTCTTTCCGCAAGATGAGAATCAAGTTAGCGGTAGCACTTCCTGCTAGGTTTGCGCTTGATACTACTGGACAGACTTACACTCATACTGGAAATTGGACGGCAACAGAGGATGCGCATACTTACTGTGCGTCGCTGAATGGGCGTCTTGCTACCGCAGCGGAAGTGAAAGCTAATCTGGTTCCACATCTTGCTGCTGGTACGTGGGATGCGACGTTTGGATGGCCGAGACACCGATTTGATCATTACTGGACTGGAACTGGTGCTAGGGCATATGCAATAGAATTGTGGCCTGGTTGGACGCAGGGTTCTACTGTTGCGGACGCTGTGGCAGCGGGATATGAAGGCTTTGAGGGAAATAAACGCGTTTATGCTGCTGATGCGGCCCAGGTTACTGGGGGTGTTCTTGTTGAAGGAGAGCCATCAGATTATGTAAGACTTGCGACGACTAACTATGCAGGTGCAACCGACACAGAAACTGTGGTAAATGATCTTGATGATGTATTTGCACCAGAAAACTGGGCGAATTATTATCCATTGTGTGTAGCACCACTAGAATGAGGTTGGTTCCAGGAGGATAGCCCGCTTTTTGCCGGTTGGGAGTATAGGTGTTTTCTGAAAAACAATGAACCCGCCGGCAGCGGATTTCGGCTTCAGGCCTGAGGCCTTAGTCGAAATGCTGAACGTGTGATTCACCAGTTGTGGATGCTCCGACATTACTCTCCGCAAAGATATGGGCAATCTGCGTAGGACTGGCAAGTTTTTTCTGTCCGTTAAACATAAGGACAGGCTACTAGCGAGGGCCATATTGCTTGGCCCTCTTTGGTTTTAGGAATGTATACAATCAGCCAATAAAAAGTTAATTAGAATTATGCAAACAATACAAGTTCGGCATGATGTTAGTTTTAAGCAATTTCATGATGATATCGTTATGGAGGCTCAACCGGTTGTACTAAAAGGTATAGTAAAGGAGTGGCCTGCTGTTGTGAGGGCTTGTCAGTCGTCAAAATCTCTGTCTGAGTACCTAACGCCGATGTGTAACGATCAATCTGTGATGGTGTTGGTCGCCAACCGGTCTGAGGGCGGCAGGTTCTTTTATACAGATGACTTGCAGGGTCTAAATTTTCAGAGAGCAAGCTCTGATTTACCGGCCGCCATTGAGCGTTTACTTAACCTTCGGGACTCGTCAAGTTCTCCCTCTTTGTCGATTCAGGCCATTTCTGTGAGGAATGTCTGCCCTGCCTTTGAGGATGAAAATCTTCAGGTTCTTCTTGGTGATGTCGCACCGACTCTCTGGATTGGGAACCAAGGAAGTGTGGCAACTCACTTTGATATCCATAATAACCTTGCTTGTGTTGTCGGCGGACGTCGGCATTTTAGTCTATTTCCACCAAACCAAGTCAATAATATTTATCCTGGACCTGCTCTCTTCACGCCTGCGGGAGTACCAGTAAGCATGGTAGATATTGCAAACCCCGATTTTGAAAAATTCCCACGCTTTCGAGACGCTCTTCAGAATTCTCAAGAGGCTGTGCTAGAACCGGGAGACGCAATTTATATTCCATCGCTGTGGTGGCACGGGGTAAGATCTCTTGCACCTTTTAACATGCTTGTCAATTATTGGTGGGGAGGAATGTCCGGTAGCCGAGTATCGCCTTATGAGAGCTTGCTGCATAGTATGATGAGTATTAAGAAACTTGACGTTGAAATTCGACATGCATGGAAAGTGTTCTTCGATTATTATGTATTTGGGACTAATGCTGATACTCATCTGCCGACAAATCTTGAAGATGTTGTATCCACTATGAGCCTTGAGCAGACCAGACATCTTATGCAAATGCTCTCCAACCGTCTTCTTAACGCCAAAAAAAGTGTAAAAACAGAAGACAGGGAATGACCGAAAGATTGAGTCAGACTATTGCTTTGCAATAGCTGTCGATAAATTGCTTGTGTTTTGGGAGTTGTGTGACACGATGAGTTGCTCGACCCTCGATATCTTGCAAGAAAGAGGATAGGTCAGCGTCTGCCATCATATTAACAATTGGATGGTAGTGGGCAGGCATCAAGCCCTGTCCCAGCATAACCTGTGCCCACGAGTTCTCTGCAAATAGGTCGCGATCTTTTTGAAAAATTCGTCCTGATTCTCGGAATAAATCAAGCTTATGACGGAGAGTTTCCGGTATTGCCATAGACCTACAGTGATTCCAAAAGCTAGTATCGGTTCTTTCAGTCAAGTGGTAATGAAGCACGATAAAGTCACGAATAAAGAGGAACTCCTCAGTCATTTGAAAATTGAATTCATCTCTATCAGCTGCTGTTATTCCCTCCCGTGGAAACATCTGTAGTAGCCTTATGATGCCCTTCTGGACCATATGAATACTTGTTGACTCCAGCGGTTCTACAAAGCCGGCGGCCAATCCCAATGCGATACAGTTTTTATTCCAGTGCAGTTTTCTTTGTCCGGTGCGGAACTTTATTAAGCGGGGCTTGGTGAGTAGGCTACCATCTACATTTGATAGAAGAAGAGATTCTGCTTGTGTGTCTGAGATGTATCGGCTGCAATACACCAAGCCATTACCCACCCTCGACTGAAGTGGTATTCTCCACTGCCACCCCGCACCTCTGGCGATTGCGCGCGTGTAGGGCACTGGTTCTGATGTAGATGCTGTTTGTACGGCAACCGCCCGATTGCATGGCAACCATTCAGACCAATCGTCAAATTTCGTATTTAACACTTTTTCGATGATGAGACCCGCGAAGCCACTGCAGTCTATGAACAGATCGCCTTCTATCTGTTCGCCTGATTGAAGATCTAATGCAGATATGAAACCTGTAGTTTCATCGGTTGTAACATTGATAATCTTACCTTCAATTCTCTTGACATTATTTTCCTCTGCTATTTTCCTCATGAATTTGGCGTAAAGCCCAGCATCAAAGTGATAGGCATAGTTGAGTTTCTCGTTATCTACCGATACTGCGAAGCGATCTGACTTGGCTGCCATTAGTTCTGTACAATAATTTCCGAAGTCGCCACTTAATCCAAGCTTTTTACCCTTAAGCCAGAAATGATGGAACCCTGCAGCCCAGCATCCTTTTCCTGTTAATCCGAAAGAATGAATATATTTTTCGTTTAGTGCCCTCCAATTTTCGAACGAGATTCCTAGTTTGAAGGATCCATTAACGGCCGACATAAATTCTTGTTCATTTATCTTTAGCAGATGATGCAAAACCAACATTGTGGGGATTGTTGCCTCGCCCACTCCAATAGTACCGATCTCATCTGACTCGATCAAAGTTACCTGCAGATTGTCTCCAAGTAATTTTGAGATTGATGCGGCTGCCAGCCAACCAGCGGTCCCTCCCCCAACAATAACAATGTTTTCAACAGAGGTCTTATTCACTTGGACCTCATACTTTTAAAAAGTGTCATGTTAAGTACCTTGACAGATTTGTTCTTAAATTTTTTGCTGCTTCAGCATCAATCGGATTTAAAATGCCTCTTGCGTTTTGGGGAATATGACTAAACTTGTCGTCTGTTGCCTCAAAAACATAATGGTTAAATAAGTCCCGCCATATTGCTCGTTGCTCCGTCGGTAAATCTCTGAGTGCTAATATGGCATGTTGTAAGGCGCCCAATGGTGGACCAAGATATTCTGGAGAATTCCTCCACCAGTAATTTACGAGAATATTAAATGGATCCATTGCTTCAACATGATGCCACCACATGCTTGGAATATATATAGCATCACCGGGGTTAAGTTGGGCTGATTGCGCATTATCTAAGGCCGTTTGAAACTTTGGGAAGGCACTAAAATCCGGATCAGCAAAATTAACCATACTAACGGGTTGACCAGCTGGGGTAAAATCCAAAGGCCCGATGTATAAGTTGTTTATTTGCTCCGGCGGAAAGAGGATAAATTCCCGCTTTCCAGCAACAGCACAAGCTATGTTGTTTGCAAAGTCGAAGTGGGCGGCTATTCGACTTTGGTTGCCAAACCATATACTTACTAGTGGTTTTTGTTGATCAAGATTCAGATCATTTTCTGTTCGAAATTCTGGAAGCCAATGGTCAATGTTCGTTGATGACACATAAAGCGTCTGAGGTTTTTCGATGAAACGGTTGTTCAAAATCCTTTTTAGCGCGTCGCCCAAAGACATCTTTACAGTATTGTAATTAAATCCGGTCATGTCGCTGTTGTAAAAGACTCTACCAAATTCTTCGTTCGAACCTACGCAGGCAGTGACTGGTCGATTAGCATCAAAATTTAAGAGATACCTCGTAACCTGATCCGCCCCTTGTTCATTTTCCCGAACCGAGGGCCATTGAGTAACGAGACCCCTCAGAATCATGGGCTTTTTACATTGTATTAAGTCGTCCGGAATTTCGCTTGCCGTTGCTCCCTCGAATTCTTCAACATGTTGGATTATCTTCAGCACTTATTCAATTCTCGGCTAGGGCTATTAGTAATTAGGTGAGATTTTATTTATCATCTGGTGTAAGAAGCAAATTTTTCTTTTCAACCAAAGTTCCAATTCTAGAATAAGATGCGAGACACATATATATCGATTGTAAAAAGTTTTTACTGTGGAGTGATGACAATGCTTCCCCATCTAATTTGTTAAGTGTATCTTCGTTTATAGCGTAAAACCCTGTAAGTTTGCGCTTTGACCCATCCACTAACCCGACTTCGATGTTGCAAGTTTCCATTAGTTGGTAATCAGTCAGGGCCTCAACTAACTGCTTGTTATGATCATGTCCTGAGTGGATAGCCTCAAGCCTCTTTACTACATTAAGCAGGTACTCACTGGGTTCCCCAGAGTCTTCGAATAACCGCATTCCTGTTGTTTCACTTATTCTAGGACTATCCATATCAATCGAGACTACTGGCTTTTCTTTGTTCCCCTGAGAGGATTGAAAACTGATAAAGAAGGGAGACCGTTCCATCATGATCGGAACGTAGTTAGCCCCCCAGCCGTCATCTTGTAGAAATAAATTCTCATTTTGCTCTAACCCAAGTAACGCAGTTGCATAAAATGATCCGTCGTCCGGATCTTTGGCAAAGAAAATAGGGAAATGATGTTGGATAGCTCGGAATTCTGGAGGAAACACCATTATATGCATTAATCCGTCGCCGAGCGCGTAGCTCTTCTCGGTGATGATACGGTAATTTCGATGCTCGGCGCTTGTAACAAGCTTGTAGTTGGCCATCCTCCTACTCCCTGCGTAGGGTGGAGTGTGAAAACTCTTTGCCGCTGCTAAACCGCTTGGAAACCATATGTATTTATCTTACTGATCAGTTCTCGATTTGTGGGTAATGTGGCACAAAGCTGTTTACTTTGCTTGAGATTGTTCTCAAAGCATTGTCTCGCAATTTCCCATGAGTTTAGCTTGGAGGACTCTCGTGATTGCTCAAGGTGGGTCTTAAATCCCATACCATAGAGAACGTACTGATAGCTTGCTGATGGGAACATTTCACTTGCGTAAATGTTGTCATGGTGCCAAGGCGGGTGGTATTTCCAGTGTGCTAAGGAGTCGGCAAGACTTTCCGGTATAGTTTGGGCATCTTTGTTGTCCCTCCAATAAGCGCTATCTTGTCGATCTGTCAGCACATAATGGAGCTTGAGGAAGTCAACAATCGAATCCCATCGTCGAGAAAAATCTTTGTTGAAACGTTTCGCGACGATCTCCATATGAGCGCGGTCGTATGGAAGTTGGTCAGTTATTGTGGACGCCGCGAGTTCTACCAACACCAGTGCTGATGCCTCAAGTGGTTCGATGAAACCTGCCGCCATGCCCACGGCGACGCAGTTACGGTGCCAAAAGGCGGTTCTATGGCCTGGCTCAAAAGTGATCTTTCGCGCCGATATCGATGATGGATTAACAGCTTTTGAACTCCCATCTATATACGCCAATAGTGCGTCGTGAGCTGCTTCGTCAGTGGTGTGAGCGCTCGAATAAACATAACCGGTGCCGCGTCTACTTTGTAAACCGATGTCCCATATCCAACCCGCTTTTTGTGCGGTTGATAGTGTGCATGACTCTATCTCGTAATTCTGGTCTTCATAAGGAACTTGGGCGGCTAATGCAGAGTCGTTAAAGAGATACTTATGCTTTCTAGTGATAGGTATCTTGAAGTGTTTCCCCAAGAGAATAGATTGCATACCACTGCAGTCCACGAAGAGCTCACCTTCTATCTCCCGAGTGGTGGTTGTTAGTGATTTAATATCACCTTCTTCATTGTTGTTAACCGTAACTACATGGTCTGTCAGATGGCATACGCCAAGTGTCTCTGTTGCATGCTTTCGAAGCAACTCCGCAAATTTACCCGCATCTAAGTGATACCCATAGTTCAGGTGACCAACGTACTCAGGAGTCGAAATCTGTTTTGGTGCCAAATGTTTGTCAAAAACCTTACTTTGAGGACATACTGCCTCTGCAAAAGTAACCTCATGAGAAAGTTCCTGCCAAGGTTCAACCAGATTTGTTTCGGCATAGTTGTTCGGCAGTGTAAAAGGATGTATGTAGCTACGTTTATCTTTAAAAGTCCAGTCAAAGAATTGGGTGCCTTGTTTGAAGCTAGCGTTGCATTTCCTAAAGAAATCAGTCTCTTTTATACCGATTCTCCTCAGAGATACCCGCATCGATGGCCAGGTTCCCTCTCCGACTCCAATAGAATTCACATTTGGCGACTCTATTAGGGTTACATTGAAGGCGCTGTCAGTCGAGGTGATTTTATGCTTTGCTGCTATTATTGACGCAGTAAGCCATCCTGCAGTGCCACCCCCCAAAATCACAATGTTGTTTACTTGTCTTTGCATAACAAAAAATATTAATCTCAAATGACATAGTACGGTTGGCTATCAAATATGGACGTTGCCCCAGACATATCTCGATGTTGCATCTTTGTAACGTAAAAAACCGCCGTATTCATGACGGTTCTTTGGACCACACAAAGTTGCGTCAGAAATTGTAGGTTATACCGAAGTCATATCGCGCACCTGTTTGACCCATCTGTAAGACTTGATGCGCCTGCCGACTATACACTCGATAAGTTGATTCTCCAATATTGATACCCGCAAAGAATACCCTTATGTTTTCTGAATATTGGTAGTTTGCACTGATGTCAATTTGACTATAGCCACGGACGTTTTGCGGATTTGTGAAGCGACCTTGATCCTGACCTACTCCTGCTAAAAAGTTATCCCTCCAGTTATAAGCTACCCTCATCTCAAACTTGTCTTTATCATAAAAGGCTATCAAATTAGCAGAGTCGCTTAAACCATTCAAAGCAAACTGGGCTTCAAGATTGTTATTATCGAACTGCACGTTTCCATCCACCAAGGTAGCATTTGCTATCACGCCAAAACCAGTATCTCCAAATGTATGTTGTAGATTGATCTCTATGCCATCAATAATGGCGGCATCAATATTTGCCGGGGATCTTATCTCCCAGACTAGTGGGTCGCCTTGACCCTGAATACCACGCAACCTTGCCTCGCCATTCTCTAAGTATACCTCGCTACCTGACAAATTCTGGAACGCAACCGTACCCTCGACGTTATAATCGGACAAAATTTGGCTGGTTATATCTGTAACTGAGGGATCAGTATTTCCGCTAGCGATTACATCAGCTTCTACGGCCGCATAGAGCGCTGTCCCTTTGAAGTCGGCAAGACCACCATCACCAAATAGTGCCTCATCTCTGAAGCTTGTGCCAATAAAGTCTTCCGTATCTTTTAAAAAGTATCCCAAGGAGAAATAACTATCTTCGCCGTAGTACCACTCAAAAGAGACATCTAAATTTGAAGCTAGTATCGGTTCTAAACCGGGATTCCCCCCCGCTGCACGGGGTCTATTATCATTGGGGAAGTTAGTACCAGAAGCCGTAAGACCGCCCTGGATGTCGGTGTAGCTTGGTCGTGTAATCGTCTGACTCGCCGACAGGCGCAATACGACATCGTCGCGCACCGTAAGGTCAATATCAACGCTTGGCAAAAGTTTTTCATAAGACCCTGTGTATGGAGCCTTAACCTGCGTCTCAAACTTGTAGTAAACTTCATTGCCTCCAGTGGTGTAAACTTCACTGATATCGGGTGCCAATGCCATAGAGGTGATATCTGTCTCCTCATGTCTGATGCCGAGCTGGATATTTAAAGGGTAGGTACCATACTGCGGTATGAACAGCTCGGTGCTGTGGTTCAGCTGGACATAGGCAGCAATTGACTCCTCTTCCGTGTATCGATCTACCTCCCAGACGGTACTGGGGCAGTACCCGTCTCCACAATCCCCAACTTCTTGATATACCTTACCCGTGTCGGTGTATATTTGCCTGGCGATTGTCTTAATATCCGCTGCATCCGCAATGAAGAAGTCGGTGGTACGAGCTGGGTCATCATTTCCCTCAATCTGGTCGAACTGATTGCTCATTGAAGCTCTGGTAAGTACATCATCTAACAATCCAAGATCACCAACACCTCCCCACGTATCTTGCTGAATACTGGAGGTGAGACCCTGATTTTCTACTTTGGAAGATTCTAGGCCGAAGTCGATTGATGTCACGTCCGAGACATCGAATTTCCCTTTGAACCGACTTTGCTTGATTCCCATCTCCATCTGTTCGTTCCCGATTACACTACCGCTGATCCGCATATCGCTCTTATAGAGTGGGCGGGCTACAGGGTCTAAGGGGCCATCACCATCCGGATCGACGCCACTGTCCATTCCTATGGTCATTATAGGCAACTCTGACCGGTAATCGACTCGCGTTAACACTCGGTTATAGCTTGCTATATTCAAGTTGACACCAGTTCCCTCTGGACCAGCTGCACCTTGTTTTGCTTCAGAGTCATGGTGGTCAATCTCGAGCCGCAGGTTATCTTTTGCCTGCCAAGCCAGATTCAGTCCTATTGATTCACTCTCATCAATGTTCCCCTCGTACCCCAGAGCCATTGCATTATCCGAGGGGTTACTGATTTCTGTATAAATTAAGGGCGATGCGTGCGACCCAAAGGTCTCCCAGGTAGTTTGGACGGTATTGGAATTATGTGAAAACCATCCTCCAAAACTGTTGTACGCCCTAGCCAATTCAAACTCCGTGTAAGTGTAGTCTACAGTGGCCTCCACAGTATCTGATGCCGCCCACTGGAGGGTGAGTTGCCCGTTGACTCGCTGGCTAGAATACTCGTTTATAGTGTAACTTGCCTGTCTGGGAGTGGACAGGAAGATATCTGCATTTTCAGTGGGGGAGGGGCGATTGATCTGATCATCATTATCAGGAGGCATTGTGCCGCCGATGGTAGATGCGAGCTCTGTGAACCAGCCGCTAGTAGTGTAACTGTTCACGCCGTTGTCCCTCTCGGAGTAGCTTGCACTTATTGCAATACCGATGGTATCGTCGGCAAAAGTATTTCGATAGATTCCTGATCCCTCAGGCGTTATGTCATCTCCTCTGCCTGCCGAGGGGTCATTCTTCCCTTTGAACGTAAAGCTTGCAGCCTCTCCAGGTGCATCTAAAGGTCTGGTAGTGGAAATATTGATCAGAGAACCAATGCCGCCAGTGGGGACGTCGGCCCTACCAGTCTTGTAGACCTGAACTCCTGATATTCCCTCTGCTGCCAAGTTTCCAAAATCAAAGGATCTAGATGTCAAGTTGGTTGTTGGCATCTGTCTTCCATTGAGTGTCACAAGGTTATATTCGGGACCGAAGCCGCGCACGGTAATTTGAGATCCCTCACCGCGCTCACGATTGATAGAGACGCCAGTAACACGCTGCAAAGCCTCTGCCAAGTTTGTATCTGGAAATTTACCAATGTCTTCGGCAGTAATCGCGTCAACCACTCCGGTAGAATCTCGTTTTATATCCATTGATTTTCGGAGGCTTTCACGGATGCCTCCTTGAACGATAATTTCTTCTAACTCCATCTGTTCTTGGGATAATGATGTGGTCGCCATCCCGGCTACAATCAGTGCAATGCTGCTTGATAGAGTTGTTTTTTTGAACGACATATTTCCCCCCTGATGTTTCAGACTTGAAGAGCGTCATTCCTAAGTGTTTTTGCTTTTCTTGAGCACTCTTTTGTCCGCATTGTAGTGGATTATAACATATCATCAATGAGTGAATCGATAGGCAAAGGATGCGATAAAAGGTTATTTTTTTGAGTCCAAGGAGCAGCAACATGTTAAGACAGACTCATGAGCTGTCGACAATAAGACTTAACGGGAAAATGTTGTTTTAGCCGGTATGATCATCTAAACACTGAGGTAAAGCGGCCAAAATTTTTCAAGCAAGGGTTGTCCGAAATAAAACAGGAAAAAAATAGTTGTGTTTAGTGTAATCGCGATCAGAATTCGAAGTTATCTGCTATTATTACCTTCAGGTATTTTTGGAATTTTTTTGTTGGTACTACGCGAGAGTGCCGCGTCGAGCGCTTCGAGGTGAATAGGGATATCCGAAAAATGTTGAACAGGAAGTTAGAAAAGGTCGGAGTAAATTTAAGTCTCTCTGATGCTCTACCGTTGGTTACAGTATGCTTGTTACTTACAGCGGCTTCTCTAACTGCATGCGGAGGAGGTGGCAGTGGCTCTGCAGTCTCAAGTTATGAACTTACACCTCCTGTCGGCCAATCAGAGCCAGTGCAGGCCTCTCCAGAGCCCGTTCCTGTTTCAGAGCCAGTTACGGCTCCAAGCTTAAAAACGCTGAGCGTATTTCAAAATGGAACGATCGGAGGAGAATGGAATAATACTCTTCGCGCTGTAGATTCAGGTAATGGTTGGCAACGATGCATAAATGATGGAGGTGCGGGATGCCCAAATATAAGTTGGGAGTTAATTCCTGATTCAGAGCGCGGTCAAGTGATAGAAATTCGTCATGGATCTTCGGGAGATATGGCACTTTTTCTAATCGAAACAAATAATCCAAAGGACCTATCAGAGTATGCTGGTGGTGTAATTAAATTCGATGTGCGAGCTGTATCTGGAGACAGCAGCATTACGATGAAAATAGAGTGCGTATGGCCGTGCGAGTCGGAAGAACAGACCGTTGGACCAGTTGGAGAAAATGGTTGGGAAACGGTTCAAATACCCATTGATAATTTAGCTATTCCGGGCCGCTTGGACCTATCTCAAGTAGACACTGGGTTGGTAATCTGGGCAAGCGGTACCCGCAATTCAGTTTTCCAGCTTGATAATGTGTTTTGGGAGGCTTCTCCAGATTACAGTAGCGAAACAGAGGTTTCATCAGGCGAAGTCAATGGTTGGACAAATCCAAATTACTCTGGTGCTTTCAGCCCGGATTCATATCCAGGGTATGGCTTGGTATGGTCTGATGAATTTTCGGGCTCAGAGCTTAACGAGGGTGATTGGAGCTTTGAGATTGGAACTCGAGGAGACGGGTGGGGCAATAATGAACTGCAGTATTATCGACGTAATAATACTCGAGTGATTGATGGGTTGTTAGTGATAGAGGCGAGGAGAGAAGATTATGACGACCGTCAATACACGTCTTCCCGATTAGTAACAAAGGGAAAACAAAGCTTTCGATATGGACGTATCGATATACGTGCCGCAATGCCTTTTGGACAAGGACTATGGCCCGCTATTTGGATGATGGGCAGCAGTTTTCCGTCTGTAGGATGGCCTTATTGCGGTGAGATAGACATCATGGAGATGGTCGGAGGCAGTGGTAGGGAGAGGACTGTTGTTGGGACTGCGCATTGGAATAAAGGGGGTGCTGCAGCAGCTTATTCGCCTACCAATAATGCTCCATATAACGGTGGGCCGAGTAATGAGTATCTTTTACCAGGAGGAGAGTCCCTGGCTACGTCTTTTCATGTTTTTAGTCTGATTTGGACTCGAGAGTCGATTAAATGGGAAATTGATGGTTTTCAGTATAACGAGATGACAATCGATAATAGTGCGGACTTAGCTCCGTTCAGAAATGAGTTTTTTTTCATCATGAACGTTGCAGTTGGGGGAAATTGGCCTGGAGCTCCGGACCAGTCTACTCGCTTCCCTCAGCAAATGTTAGTGGATTATATCCGAGTATTTCAGAGGCAGTAAATTGTATTTATCGAGTGACAAGGTCAGCACAGAGTCCCTGTATTGTCGTACCATAAACTCATAGAACGTTGACTTATGCGTAAGGTAAATTGATTTGTTTTTTTAGGCCGAAAAATTCGCCTACGATTCCCTTTGCATCATAATTCAAGATAAGACGCTCGGCTAAATTTTAGGATAGTTATTGTCCTAGGTCAGAAATAAAAACGTCTTTGCATCCAGCACGTATTGCGTGATCGATCAACGCATACAACCGATCCAATGGGTAGTCCTACGAATATATATCAGACGCTACAAGCATATTATATCGATTCAATAGATCATTATTTAGAAATCTGAAATCTATCTTTTGAAAGATGGTCTCACATTTGTTGATTTGACAATGTAAACCCAAGATCGGCTTTACGGCGACATCAATATTACATGGAGTTACAAACGCTTTGAAATGCTTTGCTAGCATGATTGATGAGCCTCCCCAGCCGCAACCAATCTCAAGCACTCCTGTCGGCTGCTGGGGGATATCGCTTATGTAGTTCATCAGCTCCGAGCTCGATGGCCATACTTTATTACAATGTGCGATGGTTTTTTTTGCTGTCGTTTTGTGCGCCTGATCCTTGGGTCCGAGCATTAAAGTAGATATATACCTTTTCATTAACATGTGTGACAAGAGTCCATTCTTTGATTTTTATGGTCAACCTATTTCGTGTCGGTAGCTTATTAGTGCACTAAAATCGGTTATTATTGCTATCTCGCTGGTCATTGGTGTTGTGCGTTGGTAAATTGTAGCGAATGTCTGAATGAACGAATGAATGAAATTGGCTAGGGGTTAAATAATGCTTAATGTTGTCTCCGCCGAGGCCTTTAAGAGTCGCTTTGGTCGGCCCTTTCTGACAAGGTGGGGTGAACACCAATTTTTGTTATTACAGATTTTAGGTTGGACGACCTTGACAGTCATCAGTTTTTTAAGTTTGACATTGTGGTATAAACAGGACGAGCTGCAGCTAAATTACACTCTTCATACCTTAGTGCAATCAATGCTGGGTGTATTGGTGTCTTGGCCTTTAAGAGGGTTGTTCAGCGGGCTGTGGGATAAAAAAGCTGTAAAGCGCCTTTTTGGAATATCCTTTGGTATCATTCTGGCCTCAGCGTTATGGACCGTTTCGCGTATTGTAAGTTTTATGGCGATGACGGGGGAGCGGGAAATCTGGCTGGATTTTGGTGGTTGGATTTGGGGATCAATAATCATTTTTATCGGATGGGCGTCCCTTTATCACGGAATCAAGTATTATCAACTATGGCTCTTAGAGCGGAAAGAGCTGGGAGAGTTGGTAGCAAAAAACAGAGAGATTCAGTTACAGAGGTCCAGAGCCGAGCTAGTGGCGCGAAATGCCCAGCTAAAAATGTTACGATATCAGCTGAATCCTCATTTTCTGTTTAACACGCTTAATGCTGTATCAGCGCTTGTCACGATGAATGATACACACCGAGCGAATTCTATGATTGTGCAATTAAGCAACTTTCTTCGATATTCTTTAGACAATGACCCTGAGCAATTGGTGGCGTTGGAGGAAGAAATTCGGGCTGTAGATCTCTACTTGAGGATAGAGAAAACAAGGTTCAGTGAAAGACTTCGAATCGAAATGGATATTGACCCAGCATCCAGGTCAGTTTATGTACCAAGCCTTATATTACAACCTTTAGTGGAAAATTCCGTAAAGTACGCGATTGCCCCGCAAGAGAAGGGTGGAAAGATTTCTATTGTTACTCGTTTGGAAGAATCATATTGTGCACTCCAGATGAGTGATAGTGGCACTGGCGGGTCTGAGTTGGAAGCCGGCCGTTTATTTTCCGAAAGTTCAGATTCTAGTCTTGGAGTTGGCTTACGCAATACTATCGATAGATTAGAAAATTTTTATGGAAAAAATTACGTTTTCAAGGTTACATCGAGTGATTCCGGTGGCCTTTCAATTTTTATGAGGATTCCCCTAACCTCTGGTGTTAATTCACCGCACGCTTTGGCAAGCATGCCATCAGAAGTTTTGGAGCGATTTTAGTGGGGGTGATGTCGGCAATTATCGTGGATGACGAGCCACTTGCCTTGGAGCTCTTAAGCAATATCTTGAGCGAGATTTATGATATAGAAGTAGCGTGCCATTGTCATAATGGTAGAGAAGCAATTGGTAAGATTGTAGAAATTCGTCCTGATTTAGTATTCCTTGATATTGAAATGCCAAAACTGACCGGTTTCGATGTGGTAGCGGCTCTGAGGGATAACTATACTCCTATGGTTATTTTTGTCACAGCATTTGATCGTTATGCGGTTAAAGCTTTTGATATAGATGCAGTCGACTATGTTTTAAAGCCGTTAGATCCGAATCGTGTTGCCCTTGCGGTTGAAAGAGCGCGTTCCCGAAAGTTCAAAAATAATTCTAATATTAGTGCTCCAGATGATATTTCGTTAAAAAGAAAGGACGATTTTTCAGAACACTATGAAATAACAGAGAAGGTAAGCAATCGAGTTAGAACGCGAAGCGTGAAGGACAAACTTGTTATCAAGGATGCGGGAGTTTTAAACGTTGTAGCTTTTGCTGATATCGATTGGATTGATGCAGCTGGTGATTACATGTGTGTACATGCGGCGGGTAGAATACATATACTGAGAAGTACAATGAAGCAACTTATGGAAAAGCTTGATGGTAATCTTTTCGTGCGCGTACATCGCTCTACTGTGGTCAACATCACTCGAGTGGTTTCAATACGATCCCTTCAAAAAGGTGGCAGCACACTGGTTTTAGAGAATGGTGAGTCTCTTAGAGTTAGCAGGAACTATAGACAGCATGTGTCACGTCTATTTTCGCATTTTTAATTTTGATAATTTAATGCATCAATAACCCCAGATATCACAGTGCTCACCTCAGATTTACCGATACTCACACTGGCAAAATATTTTCCCTAGATTTATTATACCGCTCGGTTAAGTTTCAGTTATTTGAATCAACTAATACGAGTCGTAAGAAGAGCATGTAGAGAGATTGAAAAATGAGCAAGTCAATATGCTACGGCAGGTGTAAAAGAAATTTGGGACGAGCTAGCCTTACTTTTTTTACCGTTTGTTTCTTGACTTCCATTCATGCCGACTATGACTCGGAAATGGTGGAGCAGCGTTTAGAAAAACTTATATCATCGATGACTATTGAACAAAAGGTCGGGCAGATGGTCCAAGGAAACATAACTCATGTGACCCCAGACGATGTATCTCGTTATTTCCTTGGGTCTGTGCTAAATGGAGGTGGCTCTTGGCCAAATGGGCGCAAAGAATCCTCCATATACGACTGGCTTGATGCAGCAGACAGTTATCATGAAGCTTCTTTAGATACAAGGTACGGGAGTGCTGGAATCCCAATAATCTGGGGCACTGACGCTGTCCATGGTCATAATAATGTTAAAGGGGCGACTCTCTTCCCACATAATATATCTCTGGGAGCGACGAGGAATGTTGACTTAGTTCGCGAAATTGGCGAAGCAACAGCGCGTGAGGTGTCCGTTACGGGCTTAGATTGGGTCTTCGCTCCGACTATCGCGGTGTCAATGGATACTCGTTGGGGACGTGCATACGAGAGCTACAGTGATGATACGCAAATCGTAAGTGACTACGCTTCGGCAATGATTTTAGGCTTACAGGGAAAACTGCACCAACTCCCAGATCCTGGCAGAGTCATTGCAACTGCAAAACATTTCATTGGTGATGGCGGAACCATTCGGGGTGTTGATCAGGGAGATACACGTCTCAGTTTAGAAGATTTGCTAAGGATACATGGCCACGGATATAAAAAAGCGATAGAAGCAAATACACAAACGGTCATGGCCTCGTTTAATAGTTGGAATGGTAAAAAGATTCACGGCAGCAAACAGTTGCTAACTGATGTGCTAAAGACAGACATGGGCTTCGATGGGTTTGTGGTTGGTGACTGGGATGGTCACGGCCAAGTTGAGGGCTGCAAGAATACCAGCTGTGCCCAGGCAATTTTAGCAGGAATAGACATGTTCATGGTGCCCAAGCAGTGGAAGAAATTTATCGCAAATACACTAAAGCAGGTTCGCGATGGAGAAGTTCCCATGTCTAGAATCGATGATGCGGTTAGGAGAATTCTGCGGGTTAAAATACGAGCTGGTTTGTTTTCGAAGGAGCGACCCTCAAAGAGGTTATTAGCTGGGGATCTCGCTATTATGGGCTCCTCAGAACATCGCGCTCTTGCACGCAGGGCAGTGAGGGAATCACTCGTGCTCTTGAAAAATAATGGCGGAATTTTACCTCTCCGCGGAAAACCTAAGCTATTGGTAGGGGGTGATGGAGCCGACAGTGTTGCGAAACAATCCGGCGGTTGGACCCTGAGCTGGCAAGGAAATAAAAATATTCCAACAGATTTTCCGGGGGCCACATCCATATTTGAAGGGCTTAAGAAAGCGGTGGAGGATATAGGAGGCTCCGCTGAATTAACAACAAACGATAGCTGGAGCGATGTTTTCAATCCAGATGTCGCTGTGGTTGTGTTCGGAGAGGATCCCTATGCGGAGGGAGTAGGTGATCGAGAGGATTTATTATTTTGCGATTCGTATTCTGATAACCTTCGGCTTCTTTCGCGGCTGAGGGAGAAGGGTATTCCGGTTGTGTCAGTGATGCTTACCGGAAGACCCTTGATAGTTAACTCTCAGATTAATCAGTCTGAGGCTTTTGTTGTTGCATGGCTACCCGGTAGCGAGGGTAATGGTATCGCTGATGTTTTGGTAGCAGACAAGTATGATCGACCGAGATTTAACTTTACAGGAACACTACCCTTCGGTTGGCCGGATGTCGAGATGTCAAAGGGAAATCCGGATTTGCCAGCTTCGTTGATGTTATTTGAAAGAGGATATGGAAAAAGCTATGGAGACACAGAGAATGTGAAGGCTGACTTGACGGAAGTTGCTTGTGCACGAAAAGAATTGAAGCCGTTGGTAATTTTTAATGGAACAACGCGAAAACCATTTGCGGCTTACGTGGCTGACTCAGCGGATTATACTATCCCTGTGTCTGGCGCAAGTACAGTTTCGCCATCTCAATCTTTGTCGGTAATGACGGTTGACGGAGATGTTCAGGAAGACTCAAGGTTGGTAACTTGGAGTAGTGATGATGATAGGGATATTGGTGGTGAATTTTTTTGGAGATCATCCTCTGTCCTCGACTGGAGAGACTACCTAGACCAAGATGCGGCTTTATCCATGACCTTTAAAGTCATAGAGCAGCCTGAGGGGTCAGTCGTCCAGGAAGTGGATTGTGGAATTTCATGTAGTGCAGAACTTAACATGGGTGGGTTTTTTAGAAATGTTCCGGAGGACCAGTGGGTAAGAAGTGCTGTGCCGCTCAGGTGTTTTGTGAGGGCGGGGGCGGACTTAAGCCAGGTGAGAGCCCCTTTGATTCTGAAGACTAGAAAAACATTTTCCATCATGATCAAAGATTTGAGATTGTCAACCGATTTGCCCGAAAGTGCAATAATGCAATGTGATTGACGAGCTGAATTCAGTGTAGGTTATTAAATTCCAAAGAACATTTTTGCATTTTCACTGGTTTTATCGATAATTTCATTGACTGACTCAAGCCTATGAGTTGCGATTTTTTTTGCGATCCATGGAAGAAATGACGGTTCATTTCGTTTATTCCTCGGTTTAAAGATCATATTTTGAGGAAGAAGATATGGCGCATCGGTTTCAATCATAAGGCGGTTTATGGGGATATCGGCCACAATAGTTTGTAAATCGCAACCTCGACGCATGTCGCATATCCATCCAGTTATACCAATATATAGATCCATATCAAGATATTTGTGAAGGGTTGCTCGGTCTCCAGTGAAGCAGTGAATAACTGCTTTTGAAATATGTTCTCGATAATCGCTCAAAATTTCTAATTGCCGCGTGGCGGCATCCCTCTCGTGTAAAAATAGTGGTAAGCCAATTTTCTTGGCCAGTTCTATATGTCCAACAAAAGACTCCTGTTGGTCTTTTGGCGTTGCAAGGTTCCTATAAAAATCTAATCCTGTCTCTCCTATCGCAACTACTGCATCTTTACCCGCGAGGTCATACAATTTTTCAGATGCAGTCCCGGTGAACTGCTCAGCATTGTGCGGGTGGATGCCGACAGTTGCGTGGAGCATGTTCGGAAAATCGTGAGAAAAAACATTACAAATATCGATTGTTTCTTTTGACTCGGAAATTGATGTTCCCGTCAGAACTAATTTTTCCACACCAGCGTCCAAGGCATTTTGAAGTACCGCGCGTCTGTCATCTTTAAAACGATGACTTGATAAATTAACACCAATGTCTATTAACATAAAAATTTTCTTAAAAGTCAGAGTAAAAGTTCAAACTCATCGGGCTCTAGCATCCTTCTTTGGGACCCTATTTTATGGGAATAAATGGCCGAATACATCAGCACGCTCTTCACATAGTTTCGTGTTTCTCGGAAGGGAATTAGTTCAATCCATAGGTCAAACGTTAGTTTGCCACTACTCCTTGAGAGCCAGGTACTCACACGTTCGGGTCCTGCATTATAAGAAGCCAGTGCCAATATTCTATTATTATCATAACGTTCTAGAAGACTTTTGAAATAACTAGATCCAATGAGTAAATTTTTCTCTATCTCGAATAGTTGTAGACTGTTTTTGTATGGAATATTGAGTGACATAGCCGTTGATTTTGCTGTCTGTGGCATTATTTGGAGAAGACCTACTGCGCCTGCTCTTGATACCGCCTGCAGTTCAAAAGCGCTCTCTTGTCGAGCGATGGCGAAAAGCAAATGTGGCTGAACATTTGAATTGATTGATACTGAATTAATTGAAGGTTCAAATGCCAGAGGGAACCGGATGTCCAGATCATCCCAATATTTAGCAGACGCCATCGCTATAATTGCGCGGCTATGCCAATTCCACTCATGAGTGAGTTGAGCAGCAGCGATCCATTGTGCTCTGTCGAAGTTACGTGTCCCTGAATTCCATTCGCGAGTAGCCTCTACTTTATTGCCATGGAAATGTAGTTCTCTTGCTCGTAATAGAGCGTCAATGGCCCCAACCTTATCCAAAACAGTTTTATCTATGGGTGCTGGCTTATAATTTAAGTTATAGTTCTGACGCAACTTGTCGCTGATGACAAAACCATAAAAATCACGTTCCTCCGCAAGTTGCATTTTTAGTTTAACTGCGTCCCGCCTCTGAAAATTAATATTATTTTCCAAACTTTGGATATGCCAGTAGCGCCAAATACTTTTTTTCTGCATAGTGAGAGGTAATTTGCCGATCCATTTTTCAACATCAGTCCAATTTTGTTCTCCTAAAGCATGACGGATCCTCCATTCGATAAGGTCTCCGTTGTGGTCAGTGTTAATTAGTTCAGCATATTCATGCAGAACTCTGTCTGCAGCTTCATTTGCATCATTCTTGATAAATGATTTTACGAGTTTTGAGATGAATTTATGCGAGTCCTCGTTAGCGACTAAAACGCGGTCATCCCAGTTGAACCATAGATCATGCGCTTTTATTGGATTGTGATTAGCGAGGTCACCAAGTGTATATGCGACTAATAGGGCTGACCTCTTATTTGACATAAGGATGTTAATAGCACTGTTAAGGTAATTTGGATCCTGTCTGATTTTTAAAAAAGATTCAGTAAGCTCCTTCGTTTTTGTGTCTGTGATAAATTGGTTTGCGTAAGTTGCTAACGAGTAATTATGCTCGCGAACCGAATGATTAAAGCGTTCCCAAGCATGATCGGTGGTTATGGCTTTGTGTCTGAAGAGAATGCGGAAAAGCGGGTCACATTGGCGAGGTTGAGAGTGCCCGACAGTCCAAAGTGCGATTCCACCTTTGAGAGCTTCCTCTTGACGTTGCCGATTATAAAGCGCCTCAAAATATTGACATTGGCGAGAAATACTCGCCTCCTCAGGAGCATAATACTTAAGATAGTTAGTCCACTGAGCTCTATGAGCTAAATATTCTAACCATTTTGAACGCAGTCGGTATGCTAAGACAGAGTTTTTGTGAGTTGCTAGAAAATTTGAAATTTTTCCACGGTTAGGTATGCTCATTTTCTCTAGAAGTTCTTTGTAATCAAGGTAAGGATAAAGAGGATAGCCCTCTAGATTACGCTTAATTAAACGTAATTTTCGCCAGTTACCGCGGTCAGCTAGCTTTTGTGCTTTACTGTAAATTTCTCTGTAGCTAGAGAGGCTACTTTCATCATAAATTATTTTTTTAGGGATTTGAGACAAGCTGCTCATATTTGCAAATGCAAATGAGTTCAATTCAGCGAATAGGAGAATGGAAAGTAAAATAACCTTAACTATGTTATTTTTTGGTTTTGAAATAATAAATGTGTGTAACAATTTGTTTCCTTGCTTCGATAGAAGAGGGGTCGGTTTGGTTGGCACTGGCTCCTAAAGCTTAAAACATGCTTTATTTTTGAACAAGTCTCAAAACTACTTCGTGTGTGGATTAATTTAGAATGATTGGGGAGAGGTGTTATTTGAACCTTTTAAAATTGGTTGGCCCACTTGACTGAAACAAAAGAAATAACAAAATAAGAATTCGAGTTTTTATCTTCCCAAGTGTATTTTAGTCAGAATCATTATGGTGATACATGGCAGATTGGATATTAATTTTAGTGATTGTAACGGCTGCATTGACTCCTGTTTTTGGTATGAGAACCTCTCGTCGACAGGATCACATAGTAAAGTTAAGGCGAAGAGCTCGCACCCTTGGGTTGCAGATTTCACTGAATCGTCGTCCAGATGCTTTGGAGCATGAGAGCAGTTTGGAATTTATTTGCTACAAGATTCATTGGAAAACTGATCGCTCTCGAAAAAATTGGGTGCTTCATTGTTTCAGCAATCGCGGAAAGAGTTCCCCTATTGAGGGTTGGAATTGGTTTGACGGGATACCAGACTCTGATGTAACTGAAGTTTTAGAGTCAGTTATCACTCAAGCTCCGAACTCTATAATTGCCATTGTATCTGATGAGGTTGGTGTCGGCATTATTTGGGGAGAAAAAGAGACTATTGATGTTGTTGATTCTTTGCATGAAATGCTGCAATTAATGAGGAACACCCTAGAGAAAAAGTAATCTAAAACTTGACCAAAGGGGGTACAAACGCGTATATATCGCGGCAGTTCCATAAAATAAAGATTTGATTACAGATCAAAACGGAGTAGTGCAGCTACTAATTACGGCTGCTTGAAACCGTTGTCGTGACATAGGCAGACATCAAGGCAGGCAAAAATGCGGAAATCTTTAGTAATCGTAGAGTCCCCAGCAAAGGCGAAAACGATTAATAAATATTTGGGAGAAAACTTCGTTGTCAAGTCCAGTGTTGGTCACATTCGAGACCTTCCATCTCGGGCAACACGGGCTAGCATAGACCCCAAGGAGCGAGCAAGACTGGCGGCCCTCACGCGGAAAATGACTTCAGAAGAAAAGCGGCGACACAAAGAGACCAAAGCTAAACACCAGCTATACAACAGCATGGGCATTAACCCGGAAAAAGGGTGGAGCGCTCAATATGATACTTTGCCTGGTAAAGAAAAAGTAGTTGGTGAACTGAGGAGTCTTGCAAAAAAGTCAGACGTTATTTATCTAGCTACTGATATGGACCGGGAAGGGGAGGCCATCGCTTGGCACTTGACTAAAGTAATTGGAGGCGACGCCCGTCGATTTAAGCGAGTAGTATTTAATGAAATTACTAAGAATGCTATTCAGCAAGCATTTGCGGCCCCCGGTGAGCTTAATATTGATCGTGTGGATGCTCAGCAGGCCAGACGTTTCTTAGATAGAATTGTTGGTTTTATGGTCTCTCCTCTGCTTTGGGAAAAAGTGGGTCGAGGATTGTCAGCGGGGAGAGTGCAATCAGTGGCCTTAAAAATGCTTGTCGAGAGGGAAAGAGAAATTAGGGCTTATGAGCCAGAGGAGTTTTGGACTGTTACCGCGGACGTGATCTTTGGAGACGACGCTGAATTAACAATAGAAGTCAAGACACACGGAAATGAGGCTTTTCGTCCCTTGAATAAGTCTCAAGCTGATGAAGCGTGCGCTCGTTTGCAGAGTTCACATTTTGTCGTCGAAAACCGCGAGGATAAACCAACATCCTCTAAGCCAAGTCCACCATTTATTACCTCTACTTTGCAGCAAGCAGCGAGCACTCGACTGCGTTTTGGGGTGAAGAGGACCATGGCGTTAGCACAGCGGCTTTATGAGGCAGGGTACATTACTTACATGCGAACGGATTCCACTAATGTGAGTCAAGATGCTATTAGTGCTTGCAGAGGGCTAATAGAGCAGAAGTATCCGAAGCGTTATCTTGCAAAAGAGATTAATGTATATGGCAGCAATTCATCTGCTCAAGATGCTCACGAATGTATAAGACCATCTAATGTGAACCTAACATCATCTTTAATCATTGGAGTAGAGCGTGATGCAGTAAGGCTATATGAGATTATTTGGCAGCAGTTTATTGCGTCTCAGATGTCACCAGCTGAATTTTTATCGACCACCATACGCTTCTCGGCGGGTGATTATGGATTAGTGGCAAGAGGCAGGATTACTCGCTTTGATGGGTATTTGGCTATGATCCCAAATTATCGCAAGGGTGAAAAAGATGTCGAAGTACCAGACCTTAAAACCGGTGACAGCGTTGGTCTTGTGAGCCTTAACCCTAAACAGCACTTTACAAAACCTCCACCTCGCTATTCAGAGGCGGCTTTAGTTAAGGAATTAGAAAAGCGGGCTGTGGGAAGACCGTCGACATACGCGTCTATAATTTCAACTATCCAAGACAGGGGTTATGTGCGAATTACAAATCGGCGTTTATTTGCCGAGAAGATTGGAGATATTGTTACTGATAGGTTGTCAGAAAGCTTTGCTGGCTTAATGGACTATGGTTTCACGGCTACAATGGAAGAGAGATTAGATCAGGTCGCCTCAGGGTCGCTAAATTGGAAGAAATTGTTGGACAATTTTTATGCTGACTTTTGCGAACAACTTGATATTGCAAAAGGCAGTAGAGAGGGTATGCGTCCCAATTTGCCCTCTATCACAGACATTGTCTGTGCCAATCCGGGGTGTGGACGACCTATGACGATAAGAACTGCTGGCACGGGCGTGTTTTTGGCATGTTCCGGTTACGGACTACCGCCCAAGGAACGGTGCAAATCGACAATAAATTTGACACCCGGCGATGACGCAATAAATATTGAAGAAGATGATGAGGCAGAATCCAAGAGTTTATTAAGACGTAAAAGGTGTGCAATCTGTAATACCTCGATGGATAGCTACCTTGTTGATACAGGACGAAAGCTTCACGTATGCGGCAATAACCCTGATTGCGAGGGTTTCCAAGTAGAAATGGGACAATATGTAATAAAAGGTTATGAGGGCCCAGTAATTGACTGTGATAAGTGCCAGAGTCAAATGCAACTCAAGACTGGCCGCTTTGGCAAATATTTTGGTTGCACGGGTACATCGGATGACGGCCAAGCTTGCAAAAATACGCGCAAACTGTTGCGAAGTGGCCAGATAGCTCCCCCAAAGACTGATCCGATTTCGATGCCTGAGCTAAGATGTGAAAAGGTTGAGGATCATTATGTCCTTCGAGACGGTGCGTCTGGATTGTTTTTGGCGGCTAGTCAGTTTCCGCGGCATCGAGAAACAAGGGCGCCGACCGTTGCTGAGTTGCAACCTTATGGGGCAGTGATTGACCCTAAATATCAGTTTTTGTTGACCGCACCAACTGAAGATCCAGATGGTTTTCCCACTGTGATTCGTTATAGTCGGAAGACAAAAGAGCAGTATATTAGAAGTGAAAAAAATGGTAAGGCCCTAGGTTGGACTGCTTTCTATTCGGGAGGAAGATGGGAGGAGAAGGTACAAGGTACAAAATAAGTTGTCACATGCTGCACATTGGGAGCTTATGATGGAGTGACGGAGTACCCTTGCCGATGTATAGTAGAAGCAAGTTTTAATTTAACGTGTTAAACACAGTAACTGGAGAGCCTCTAATGGCACTGAGAGAATTTGAGTTAGTTGTTCAGGGGAATGGAGACATCGCACTAAAGCATGCGACCGATCAGAGAACACTGGTAACGATTAAATTTGCTCCAGACGTTTTAGCGTATCTTGGGGATAGACACGTGGATGTTGCTAAATCGATGGTGGATGCTGGTCTAAGGAAAGTCATAGATCTGCAAGAACAGCATGCAATTCCGATTGCAATGGCAGGTCGTAAGAGTGAAGTTTTCCATTAAAGTATAGAATACTATAGCATTTTACAATATTGTTTTTTTGACAACGTGCTGCTACAAGCCGAGTCTAACGATACCAACCGCGATCCCTTCGATTGCGAAGTCCTGGTCCTTGAGGTCTACACAAATTGGCTTGTAAGCTTTGTTTTCAGGCAGTAACCTCAATCTATGTGGACTGCTGCTTTTTTCAAGTCTCTTAACCGTAACATCGCCATCTACTCTGGCCACCACAATTTGTTTGTTTTCCGCAGAAGGTTGCTGGTGGACGGCGAGTAAATCACCGTCCAGTAAGCCTATGTCGGTCATACTGTCACCTTGAACGCGTAAAAAATAATCCGCGGTCGGATGGAAAGTGTTTAGTGCTATTTCCTTGTAATCCTCGACATGTTGTTCCGCTAGAATTGGCTCTCCAGCAGCAACGTGACCTATGATAGGAGTTCCTATCTTTTTCTCTACTATACGAATCCCTCTAGATGCTCCTGGTATCATCTCTATGGCCCCTTTCTTAGCGAGGGCTTTTAAATGATCCTCAGCTGCGTTTGCTGATTTAAAACCTAATCTTTGAGCTATTTCAGCGCGCGTTGGTGGAAATCCTGTTTCCTCCAAATTTGCGCGTATTAAATCAAAAATTTGCTGTTGCCGAGCCGTTAGCTTACGCACGATTTCTGGCACCCTCCTTGACCTTAAACGCTGTTATTATGTCCAGTATTAGGTTGGCTTGTCAACCTCGTTTATACTGATAACTTAGGTAAAAAAAATTTACATAAACTTCCT
Source organism: Porticoccaceae bacterium (assembly GCA_902562425.1). GTDB lineage: Bacteria > Pseudomonadota > Gammaproteobacteria > Pseudomonadales > Porticoccaceae > TMED48. The sequence continues at coordinate 28,723 of CACETF010000016.1, forward strand.
ATTTGTCCGAGGTTCAAAGTCTAGGAATGTTGACTGGGAGAATATCGAGTGAAACTTTATTAAAATTGAACTGAGTGCATGGTTGGGATTCATTCTTTTACCGACAGTAGTGCGCTTTTTTATGGTCTAGCCACAGGCAAACGGCATAGGTTGGCTTGATATATTGCCAACAAACGATTCTGGGTGTTTTGCAAAAACACTTTTAATGTGCTTTTTGGGAGCTAGAAATTTTTGGTGTCAATTAGGACGATCACTTATTAAGCAAAAAAATGCAACGTGATATCAAGTGATTAATAGTGAGGCAACATGTCTGTATTAAAAGGCCAACTGATGATTGACCTTGCTGGTACCCACCTGCAATGTGAGGAGAGCAAACTACTATCAAACTCGTGTGTAGGTGGGGTTATTTTATTTGCGCGTAATTTTATTGATCAAAAACAGATTTGTAGTTTAGTGCGACAGATTCGAGATATAAAGCCCAACCTCCTAATTGCGGTTGACCAAGAGGGTGGAAGGGTGCAGCGATTTAAACGGGGATTTACTACATTGCCTGCTAATCAGAGGATAGGAGACCTAATTCATGGGGACAAAAAGCAAGGAGTGTCTCTGTGTCATGAGATAGGGTGGTTAATGGCATCAGAAATTTTGGCATGCGGTATTGATATAAGTTTCGCTCCGGTTGTGGATGTAGATCGAAGACTAAGTAAAGTCATTGGAGATAGAGCTTTTTCCGATGATCCTGACATTGTCGTGCGGGCTACAGATGCCTATATCAACGGAATGCATGAGGCTGGAATGGCAGTTACGGCAAAACATTTTCCGGGTCATGGCGGTGTAGAGGCTGATAGCCATCATGAGGCCCCTATAGATCAACGAACATTAGCGGAGCTTGAGTCTCGGGATCTCAAACCATATAAGAGCTTGGCTCCAAAGTTTGATGCAGTCATGCCGGCGCATATAACATTTCCGCGGATTGATTCACAGTCTGTTGGATTTTCTTTTTATTGGTTAAATAACCTATTACGAGCTGGATATGGCTTTAAAGGAATTATCTTTAGTGATGATCTTTCAATGGTGGCTGCAAATGTTGCCGGAACCTTTAAGGATAGGGCTCAATTAGCTCTCGAGGCGGGCTGCGATATGATCTTGATTTGTAATAACCGGCTCGGTGCCATGGAGGTTATTGATTATCTCGAGTCGTTTGGGAGTCTAGAGCCAAAACCTTACAAATCCATGATGGCAAAAAAGGCCCCAACTTGGTCTAATCTTAAGGCGTCTAATCGATACCTAAAGATTGTTCAGACACTTAATAGGCTGTTTGGTTAGTCTACTTTTAAATAGTATCTAAGTTTTCGCATAGAAATAAAAAACGCATGTAATTTTGGAGATTGTAATGGGTAACTTCAGTAAAAGCATTCATTCTTGGGTTGGACAGCATTATCTTTGGGTATTAGAGCTATTCATTGTTATTTTTACGGTTCTTTTGGCAGGATATTTTGTTAACCTTTTAGTGGACAGATTTTCTTTGAAGGCAAAAGAAACTCTGACCGTCTGGGATGATGCGCTAATTGAAGCTTGCCGGAAGCCAATTGTCTGGTTGATATGGATCTTGGGAGTGAATTTTGCGGCCAGTATCGCGGCGAAAAAGATAGAATCTGATTGGTTGCTAATCATTGAACCGGTCAACCGTCTTGCAGTAATATTTTTGGGTGCTTTATTCCTAAATAACTTCATAAAGCGCGCTGAAAGCAACTTGATTGACCCTAAATTCACCTCAAAGCCCATGGATCCGACCACAGTTAGGGCTGTTGCAAGATTATTGAGAGCTGCGATTTTAATCACTTCATTTTTAATTGCAATGCAGCTCTTTGGTTATAGTGTCTCTGGACTACTAGCTTTTGGAGGTATTGGAGGAATAGCTGTTGGTTTTGCTGCAAAGGATCTATTAGCTAACTTTTTTGGTGGCTTAATGATATATCTTGATCGGCCCTTTGCAGTGGGTGATTGGGTTCGTTCTCCAGACCAAGAGATTGAGGGGAGTGTAGAGGACATAGGTTGGCGACTTACCAGAATTCGTACGTTTGATAAAAGACCTCTTTACATTCCAAATTGTGTATTCGCTAATATATCGGTGGAAAATCCCTCGAGAATGAGTCACAGGCGCATATTTGAAACGATTGGTATTCGTTATTCCGACATTGATAAAATGGATAAAATTGTCCACAAGGTCCGCTCCATGTTACAAAGTCATAGGAATATTGATTCAAGCGAAACATTGATTGTTAATTTTAATCAGTTCTCATCAAGTTCGATTGATTTTTTTGTCTATACGTTCACTAAGACCACTGACTGGATTGATTTTCATCAAGTCAAGCAGGAGATATTACTCAATATTTCAGACATAATTATCTCCGAGGGTGCCGAGGTCGCTTTCCCAACGACAACTATAGATCTGTCTGAGGAGGTTTCATCGGATGATGTTACACCACTGAGTGTCAAAAGGGGAAGGGTTGCTCGAGGCTCATGATTTTAAAAGGGTATTAATAAAATTGTTGTTTCGAAGTCACTCGGTCTTTTTTTTATTGTTTCTTGCAATTCTTGCAGGGTGCAGTGATTTGCCAGAGGGAATAAAACCGATCGACGATTTTGACTTAAATCGATATCTGGGGGATTGGCATGAAATTGCTCGACTAGATCACTCCTTTGAGCGTGGGCTTTACGATGTCAGAGCAAATTACTCAATGAGGGAGGATGGAGGTATTCAAATTAAAAATTTCGGCATGTCTTCAACAGGTAAAGTTAAAGAGGCCACGGGAAAAGCTTACTTCGTTGGGTCAGAACGAATCGGTCTTTTGAAGGTATCATTTTTTGGATTTTTTTATACTACTTACATAATTTTCTTTGTCGACGAGGGTTATCAGATTGCCTTCGTAGCGGGTAGAAACCAAAATTATTTGTGGCTTTTGTCGCGCAATCGTTTTATATCAGAATCGGTCAGAGACCACTTTATGGAATTATCCACTTCTCTAGGGTTTAACACAAATAACCTAGTCTGGAGCATACAGCGGTAGATAATTGCCATTATACCTAAATCAGGTCTGATCAAGATTCGTGTCAACAGTAGGTGATTCTTTAGAATTTAATAAGAGCGGTTGATGTTTATTGATTGTAAGAATGATCCCGATTCTCGGGTGATCGAGGTAATGTACCTCAGAAGACTTTAATCTTTGGGACTGATCAATACTCCATAAGGCAGAGACCATTTGATCATTGGCAGTAGTGCTTTGATTTTTGTTATTAGCTACGCCTGTTGTGACATTGTAGCTCGCATCAAAAAACTCACTTTCTTTTGCGTTTGGCGTTGATAAGGTCGTATGATTTTCTTGAATATTATCGGGGTTGAATGATGTATGTGGTGCAATCGATTCATGTATATCTGTCGCCCTTTTTGATGAATCATGACCCAGAGTTTTGAGAATCTTCGTATCGTGTAGTGTTGGAAAGCTAACGTTTGACGGTTCACCGATATCCAAGTCGGTTTCAATAAACCATAAGTTACTCTCGAAATGTAAAAATCTAGACTTGTAAAATCGAAGACTACCCTCCAGCTCGAAGCGACTGTTAATTTCTGATCCAGCCTCCACTATTATCCATGGATCTTCTTCGGTAGTGTTTATTGGGAACCGCCACGCATTGTGGAACAATACGCTGTATTGAGGGAGACGACGCAACACCATGGTTGTTTCGTTTAAGTTCCGGAGATTCCTTTGCAGTTTGATATAAGGAACCTCAAATAAAGGATAATTTCCTCGAATCTGCTCTTCCTCGATAGGGGCATTAGCAACATGATTTAACAAATCTGTATTCGGTAGAACATCAACACCCTCGCGATTTGCCTGTGACTTGATATCAATTTTGCGTAATTCAGTGATCTCTCTACTGCTACCATACTCGATAAGCGTTGCTAGATTTTGCACATCAATTTCTGTATTTAGCATAATCAATTTTTGCCAATGATGAGGATAATTCAGCTCAAAGTTCGCTGGTGGACGCTCATCATCCGCTCGCCTGTTATGCTTGAATATCACTACCTCTGCCTGATACCAGTTGTCTGGTTTCCACAAATTTGTTTCTTTATCTGTACTGACAGCAAAATCAGTAAGTATCAGGCAAAAAAGTACGAAAACGAAGTATCGTTTTGTTGTGATGGGGTATCTAAATTTCATACATAAGCATTTGACTTGTTGAACTCTGGTGTCTCTCAGCCATAATTCCATTATTAGTTAGTTTCCACAAACAGATGATCCATGATGGTCTTTAATTGTGAAATTCGCATGTCGGGCTCCTCCATCGGAAAATAAAAACTTAGTTGATCGTTGCTTTTTATTCGAAACTTAGTTGGGTTATTTTGAACTAACTCAATAATTTTTATCGGATCAACTGGCGTCTTACTACTGAAACAGAGTCTTCCGCTGACTGGACCCGCTTCTATTTTGGTGATACCTAGATTTTCTCCAATTTGGCGAAGCTCTGCCATTCGAAAAAGCATTTTAGCTGGTTCTGGGAGCAATCCGAATCGATCTATCATTTCGACTTGAAGATCATATAAATCTTGGTTGGTCTGACAATTAGCGATTCTTTTATACAAAGTTAACCGCATATTCACATCAGGCAAATAGGAGTCAGGGATCAATGCGGGAACGTTTAGGTTGACCTCGACAACTTCTTTCATCACGTCAATTGATGAGGGCTCTTCTCCAAGCCTGATCGCTTTTACTGCGTTATCTAGCATTTCGTGGTACAGAGTAAAGCCAATACTGGTGATATGACCGCTTTGCTCATCACCAAGCAATTCGCCCGCTCCCCGAATTTCTAAATCATTTGTTGCCAAAGCGAATCCAGAGCCCAGATAATCAGACAATGATATCGCTTCCAATCGTTTTCTCGCATTGGAATCCATAATTTTATCCACTGGTATCATTAAGTATGCATAAGCTTGATGGTGTGAACGGCCCACTCTTCCGCGGAGCTGGTGAAGTTGGGCAAGTCCGAATTTGTCTGCTCGATTAATAATTATTGTATTTGCGCTGGGCACATCAATACCAGTTTCGATGATTGTAGTACACACTAGCACGTTGAAACGCTTATGGTAAAATTCTGACATTACACGTTCTAAATCTCGCTCCCGCATTTGCCCATGGGCAATTTTTATCAGTGCCTCGGGGACAAGGCTAGATAAATTGTGAGCAATGTTTTCAATGCTCTTCACATCATTGTGTAGGAAGTAGATCTGCCCGCCACGCATTATTTCGCGCATTATGGCCTCTTTTATTACCCGAGAATCATCTTTTCGTACAAAAGTCTTGATTGATAACCTTTTAGCTGGCGGCGTTGCAATGATCGATAGATCTCTAAGTTTATTCATAGACATGTTGAGCGTCCTAGGAATAGGTGTGGCGGTAAGGGTAAGAATGTCCACATGGCTACGTAAAGACTTGATTTTTTCTTTTTGGCGAACGCCAAATCGATGCTCCTCGTCGATTACTAGCAAGCCAAGTCTGGGGAACTGTAAATTCAGATGGAGTAATTTGTGAGTCGTAATTAAAATGTCCACAGATCCAGATTCAAGTGCAACAGAAATTTTTTTCTGTTCTGTCTTCGTCTTGAATCTCGAGAGAGATTCAATCGTGATTGGCCAGTTTGAAAATCGATCTCGAAAATTTTCTGTATGTTGGTGAGCCAAGAGAGTGGTAGGTACTAAAATAATCGCCTGCTTGCCACTGCTGACTACTATAAATGCAGCTCGCATTGCGACTTCAGTTTTTCCGAATCCCACATCGCCGCAGATAAGTCTGTCCATTGGTTGGGGTCGCAATAAATCTTGCCTCACCGCTTGAATTGCCTCATTTTGATCTCCGGTCTCCTCAAATGGAAATTCTCGACAAAACTGGTCGTAATTTTTAACGTCATCCTTGCATGCATAACCAGTTTTTGAAGCACGACGGGAGTATATATCTAGTAACTCCACCGCCGTATCTCGAATTTGTTTCGCTGCTTTTTCTTTGGCCTTTCCCCATTTGTCACTTCCCAGTCTACTAAGTGTAACCGATTCATGGTTGCTAGCTCCGAACCTACTAATCAAATGTAAAGAGGCAACCGGCACGTACAATTTTGCATCTTCTGCATAGGAGAGCTCCAGAAATTCTTGAAAGCTGTTATCAATAGCTAGTGTTTTAAGGCCACAATATTTGCCGATTCCATGCTCAATATGCACTACTGGGGTACCTTGTTGAAGTTCTGCTAGGGATTTAAAAATTTGTTCAGGAATCTTTGAACTTTTTGAACGCCGACGACGCTGCATGACTTGCTTACCGAAGAGTTCTCCCTCGGCAATTATGCATATATTTTTTTCTTCCCAAAAAAAACCTCTCTCTAATTGACATACTGTAATTGCGAACTTGCATGATGATTCCGTAAAGTTTTTCCAGTCTTTATGAACTTGTGCAGTAATACCGGAGTCGCTTAGCAAATCAATCAAGATTTCCCTTCGCCCTGCTGAGTCAGCACAAAAAAGCACCTTAAGCGAGTCATCATCAATTTCATTAAGAAATGTATTCAGTGCTACAAATGATATTTTAGGTGTTTCATTAATACTAATGTTTGGCAAATTGTGGATGCGAAAATTATAGTTTTCATTCGATTTGGGGTCTGCAGTTTCGGATAAGCTAACTGTTCGTAAAGCCCCTATCCTCTGAAACAGTTCGTTAACGGAAATAAAAATTTCATCTGGCGGAAGTAATGGCCGCTGATTGTCCAACTGGAAGTCATCATACCTGCTCGTAATATTTTCCCAGAAATTCTTAGACGCAGTTTCGACCCCAGCGAGGCTAAAAATTTTTGTTTCAGGCGGCAGATAATCAAAAATTGTGGCCATATTTTCGAAAAATAACTTTAGAAAATATTCTATTCCTTGAGGCGCTATACCGTTTGCAACATCTCGGTAAATCGGAGTTTCTCTGGGAATGTTTGGAAATGTTAAACACCATCGGTTTAAAAAGCGGTTTACAGAGGCTCTGTCCATCGGAAATTCTTTCGCTGGCAAAATACTCAGTTCATTAACTTTTTTTATTGTTCTTTGAGAATCAATATCAAAAAGACGTAAGGTCTCTATTTCATCATCGATCAAGTCAATACGAAATGGTGTTTTGGCACCCATCGGATAGACGTCGATAATAGATCCTCGAGGTGCATATTCTCCACAATTAAACACGGTATCCGTTCTTTGATACCCTACCTGTTCGAGTTGCAGCAAAAACTTTTCTCGTATACAAATGTCTCCGACCCGGTGAAGAAAAGTGCGTGAAGCAACAAAGTCGGTTGGAATCAGTCGGTGCATCATCGTTTGAACTGATATCACAAGAATTCCATGCGATACTGAGTACAATTGAGATAATGTGGAAAGTCGCTCCGATACGATGTCTTGGTGAGGTGAAAAAATATCATAGGGAAGTGTTTCCCAATCAGGGAGACGATAGATTGGAAGATTGTGCCCTAGAGTAAAAAAATTGATTGAGCTTGCGTAAGCATCCACCTCGTTTGCGGAGCCAGCAATCACAACTGTAAGGCCGGTAAAATTTTTGGCCGAGTCAGCAATTGCCAGAGCCGTTGCTGATACCGATAGGTCCCTCCAATTTGTTTTGGCACTTGCTATTTTGTCGAAAGAAAAATTTACTTTTGTCATTTCCTTTAAATGTAACCCTTATCTTGCGTATGCCTGCCACCTTTGATTTAAATCCAGTTCGTTTTCTCTAGTATTTTGGGTCTTTAAAGTCCGAGGCTACTGAATATTAAATCTAGCTGATGCTTGGTCTGTTAAACTCAGGGTCAATCTTACAATCGTTTTGACCAATCTTTTATTATACCCATTCAACCCCCTACATGCAGGGATGACGTGGGCAACCGAAAAAAGTTCTTCTACTTACAAATATACCTGATTACTCTACATTGATCGCCGGTTACATCCATCTCTATTACGGGTAAGGCATGTTTCTTTTTCCGTGAGAAAAAAACCGTATTTTTCCTTACGGTGACTGGAATCATGAGACACTCCCTATTATAATACGTGTTCGATAACATGATAGACGAGCCTCCGCCGATGATTGCGCGTCTTGGCTCGCTTCTTGCAACCCACTAAGGTTTTCCGCCGAGAGATTGTCAGGACTCACTTCCTGGCCTGTGAAATATTTTGAGTGTGATTTAAATGATAAACATCCGTCGTGGGATCGATCTTCCTATCTCAGGCGCACCTGAGCAAGTTGTTGAGGATGCCCCTAATGTCAGTCAGGTAGCAGTGATGGGAGCAGATTATCATGGTTTGAAACCCACCATGGCAGTGCGGGTTGGTGATAATGTTAGATTAGGACAAATGTTATTTACTGATAAAAAGAACCCTCAGGTGCGGTATACGGCGCCAGGGTCGGGACGGGTAGTAGCAATTAACAGAGGGGAGCGAAGGGTTTTTAGGTCTTTAGTTATCGAGCTCGAGGGAGAGTCAGAAGAAACTTTCGAGAGTTTCAGTGATCACCAGATAGACGACATGTCTCGCGAGGAAATCATAGACAACCTCCTCAAATCTGGGGCTTGGGTGGCGCTGAGAGCTCGCCCTTTTTCAAAGGTGCCTGATCCGTCCTCAAAGCCGACTTCTATTTTTGTCACCGCTATTGACACTAATCCTTTGGCGGCCGATCCAAGTGGGATAATCGCTGCAAAGTCGGACCAGTTCAAGTGTGGGTTAAGAGTCTTAAAACGACTCACTGAAGGCATGGTCACACTATGCACTGCACCGAATTCTGGAATTGAGGGATCTTGCATAACTGGTGTCCGAGAAGTTTCATTTAGCGGCCCGCATCCCGCGGGTTTGGTTGGGACTCATATCCACTTTGTTGATCCTGTGAGTGCTCAGAAAACTGTATGGCATGTTGGGTATCAAGATGTCATTGCAATTGGCGGACTGTTTAAAAGTGGACGCATTGACGTAAGTAGAGTAATAGCGCTTGGAGGACCTCAGGTTAAACGCCCCAGATTATTGGCTACCCGTCTCGGTGCGCCGATAAAGCAGCTTGTAGTTGGGGAGCTTTTTTATGGTGAAAATAGATTAATTTCGGGCTCAGTATTCTCGGGTAGAAGAGCAGATCAAGATCTCGCATATTTGGGACGATATCATATCCAGGTCTCAGTTATTCGAGAAGGAAGAGAGCGTCAATTCCTTCACTATTTGAGAGGCGGCACAAATAGCCATTCCGTTTTGCCTGTGTTCTTGTCATCTTTTCGAAAGAAGTTACACCCCATGACTTCAAGCACTAATGGAAGTGAGCGAGCGATGGTTCCAATAGGAGCCTATGAGGCTGTGAACCCACTTGATATCCTTCCAACACAATTATTACGAGCGCTTATCGTTGGTGACACTGAGATGGCGCAAAAGCTTGGTTGTTTAGAATTAGATGAAGAGGATGTGGGCCTGTATACATATGTGTGCGTAGGAAAATACGAGTATGGTCCAATTTTGAGAGAAAACTTGAATCGAATTGAAGCCGAGGGTTAGAAGGTGTTGAGACAAAAACTTGATAAGTATGAACCGCATTTTCAACGCGGGGGAAAGTGGTCGCGGCTCTATTCCTTGTATGAAGCAGTAGACACTGCACTTTATAAGCCAGCGGACGTAACAAAAAATAGTTCCCATGTGCGCGATGGTATCGATTTGAAGCGTGTCATGATCACTGTATGGATAGCTACCTTCCCAGCAATGTTTTTTGGAATGTGGAATGTAGGGTATCAGGCAAATACGATTCTTGCGGAAACAGGGCTCGCTGCTCAAGACGGATTGCGCGGATTTTTAATCGGTTTCTTGGCTGGTTATGATCCGACAAGTATTTGGGATAATTTTATTCATGGAGCGGCTTATTTTTTACCTATTTACTTTGTCACGTTTGTTACAGGTGGTTTTTGGGAAGTTCTATTTGCTAGCGTCAGAGATCATGAGGTAAATGAGGGATTCTTCGTCACTTCCGTCCTGTTTGCATTGTGTTGTCCGCCAGATCTTCCGTTATGGATGGTCGCTCTTGGAATAAGCTTTGGGATTGTTGTGGGTAAAGAGGTCTTCGGTGGAACAGGTAAAAACTTTCTCAACCCAGCACTTACAGGCAGAGCCTTTTTGTATTTTGCCTATCCTGCCTATATGAGCGGTGATGCTGTTTGGACTGCCGTCGATGGATACACCGGCGCTACGATGTTGTCATTGGCGGCGGCTGATGGGGTGAATGGCGTAGTAAATATATCGAGCTGGTCTGATGCATTTTTTGGTTTCATACATGGATCGATCGGTGAGACCTCAACATTTGCTATATTACTAGGTGGATTACTCTTGTTGTACATGCGCATAGCATCATGGAGAATAGTTGGTGGTGTTTTATTTGGCTCGTCCGTTTTTGTGTTGTTACTTAACAATATTGGCTCAACAAATCCGATGATGTCATTACCCTTTTATTGGCATTGGGTGATTGGAGGATTTGCATTTGGAACATTTTTTATGGCAACCGATCCTGTTTCAGCATCAATGACGGATGCAGGCAAGTTCTATTATGGAGTTTTAATCGGCGTTATGACTATTACGATTCGCGTGCTCAATCCGGCCTTCCCTGAAGGGATCATGTTAGCGATACTTTTTGCAAATCTTTTTGCTCCATTGATAGACCACTTTGTGGTGCAGTCGAATATTGCCCGGAGGACATCTCGTGGATAATGATTCCATCAAGAAAACCTTTTTTGTGGCTATGTGTCTCTGCCTCATATGTGCTGTTGTGGTTTCAACGTCCGCAGTAATGTTGCGTCCTGCACAGGCGTTCAACAAGGCTTTGGATTTGAAGGCCAATATTCTCCAGTCAGCCGGTCTGTATGAGCCGGGAGTCGATATTGAAAAACAGTTCGAACGTATTTCTGCTCGGCTGGTCGACCTCAGAACAGGCCAGTTTAGTAATGATATGGACGTTGAGACTTATGATCAGAGAAAAGCGGCGAAAGACCCGTCGATGTCGGTTGCTCTAACAGCTAAGGCGGATCCTGCGAAAATACGAAGGCGTCCACACTACGCCATTGTATATCTTGCGGAAGGTAAAAATGGGATAGAAAAGTTAGTTTTGCCCATAAAGGGTTATGGTCTCTGGTCTACTCTCTACGGATTCCTTGCGCTTGAGGGAGATTTTGAGACTGTGGCAGGTATTGGGTTTTATGAGCATGCTGAAACGCCCGGTCTTGGTGGAGAGGTTGACAACGTTGCCTGGAAAGAGAGTTGGATTGGTAAGCGAGCGTTTGTCGACAACGAACGCGTTATTACTGTTATTAAGGGGAGAGTAGATCGGCAAAGGCCAGAGGCTGAATACCAGATAGATGGGTTGGCTGGCGCTACTCTTACAACACGAGGTATTGATAATTTGGTGAAATATTGGTTGGGTAAGAGTGGCTTCGCACCATTCATAAAAAACCTTCAGACTCGAGAAGCTTAAAAATGTCCAGTGCTAAAAGAACTCTTTTAGAGCCTCTTGTCTCAAATAATCCAATAGCATTGCAGATTTTGGGCATCTGCTCGGCACTAGCTGTAACATCGAGTATGAGGGTTGCCTTCGTAATGTGTATAGCATTGACCATCGTCTGCGCTCTTTCAAATTTGTTCGTTTCAGTGATAAGAAATCACATTCCTAATAGCATAAGAATTATTGTCCAAATGACAATTATTGCTTCTTTGGTAATATTAGTGGATCAAGTCCTGAAAGCAATTGCTTATGACATAAGTAAGCAGCTATCTGTGTTTGTTGGGCTCATAATTACTAATTGCATCGTCATGGGTCGAGCGGAGGCATTTGCAATGAAGAATCCCCCAGTTGCAAGTCTACTTGATGGTGTGGGAAACGGACTCGGCTACAGTGTGATATTGATGCTGGTTGCCTTTTTGAGAGAATTATTTGGTGCGGGGTCGATATGGGGCATCCAGGTTTTCGCTCCTTCCACGGAGGGAGGTTGGTATGTAGTTAATGGCTTAATGTTGATGCCTCCAAGCGCTTTCTTTTTGATCGGCTTTATAATTTGGGGGCTACGTGTATGGAAACGAGATCAAATAGAAAAAAGGGAATTTAATATTTCCAATAACAGCAGGTCGGAGGGGACAGTCTGATGGATCATTACCTCAGTCTATTGGCCAGGTCAATCTTCATTGATAACATTGCGCTGAGTTTGTTCTTGGGAATGTGCACATTTATAGCACTTTCAAAAAAGATTAATGCGGCTTTGGGTTTAGGACTCGCTGTTATAGTTGTGCAGACTGTCACGGTTCCAGCAAACAATATTATTCTTAATTATTTTATTGGTGAAGGAGCTCTCGCTTGGATGGGGCTGCCTGATATTAATTTAAGTTTTCTGATGTATTTATGTTTTATAGGCGTTATCGCAGCGATGGTACAGGTCTTGGAAATGGTTCTGGACAAATATGTACCTGTTCTATACGGGGCATTAGGAGTGTTCTTGCCCCTGATTACGGTAAATTGCGCAATTTTGGGTGGGTCCTTGCTTATGGCGGAGCGAGGCTATAATTTTTCCGAAAGTATTGTTTATGGTTTTGGTTCTGGGGTCTCTTGGGCGTTGGCAATCGCTGTCTTAGCAGGGATCCGAGAAAAACTAAAGTATAGCGATATCCCTGAGGGTCTACAAGGATTGGGTATTGTATTTATAACAGTCGGTTTGATATCGATGGGATTTATGTCATTTGGTGGTATAGCGCTTTAACAAGTGGGAGTTTTATTTTGATGAGTTTTGAAATTGCGCTAGGTGTGATGATGTTTACAACTATAATTATGGCTCTTGTAGGCTTCATTTTAGTTGCGCGAAGCCAGCTGGTCTCATCTGGAAACGTGAACATCGAAATCAACGGAGAGAAAACAATCTCTGTAGCCGCTGGAGATAAGCTTTTACAGACATTATCAAATGCTGGTTTATTTTTGCCGTCCGCATGCGGCGGCGGAGGTAGTTGTGCCCAATGTAAATGCATTATCACTGATGGTGGAGGGTCTATGCTTCCTACGGAAGAGGGACATTTTAATCGAAGGGAAGCAGGGGAGGGTTGGAGATTATCTTGTCAGACTCCTGTCAAGCAGGATATGAAGGTCCTCGTGCCCGATGAAGTGTTTGGAGTCAAAAAGTGGCAATGTACAGTGGAGTCGAATTTAAACGTAGCCACTTTTATCAAGGAACTCACCTTGCGATTGCCAGAGGGAGAGAACGTGAACTTCAGAGCGGGGGGCTATGTTCAGTTGGAGTGCCCTCCGCATCATGTAAAATTTTCAGATTTTGATATCGAGGAGCAATATAGGGCCGATTGGGAACGATTCAATTTTTTCAGGCACGAGTCTAAGGTGGACGAGCCGGTCATTCGAGCATACTCAATGGCAAATTACCCAGATGAACATGGAATTGTTAAATTTAACATACGGATAGCGACGCCACCCCCAGGATCTGAAGGTATAGTACCAGGTCAAATGTCATCTTATATTTTTAGTTTAAAACCTGGAGATACCATCACTGTCTTCGGGCCATTCGGCGAATTTTTTGCCAAAGAGACAAATGCTGAAATGATTTTTATCGGTGGTGGTGCTGGTATGGCCCCTATGCGTTCTCATATTTTTGATCAATTAAAGCGAATTAAGACAAATAGGAAAATTAGCTTCTGGTATGGGGCGAGGTCACTGAGAGAGTGTTTTTATGACAGAGAATATGACAAGCTTGCTTTTGAAAACGATAATTTTGAATGGCATTTGGCATTATCAGATCCTCAGCCTGAAGACGATTGGCAGGGTTTCACTGGGTTTATTCATAACGTTTTATATGATCAATATCTAAAAGATCATGACGCTCCGGAGGACTGCGAATATTACATGTGTGGTCCGCCCATGATGAATGCAGCGGTCGTGAAGCTTCTGCAAGATTTGGGTGTTGAAAACGATAACATTTTTCTTGATGATTTCGGTGGTTAGCTCAGACATGTCGGATCTTATTATTCGAGTCAACGAGAAACTTCGTTGTGCGTTCCACATGGCAGTAGTATTTTTTTTAGCTGGGTGTGATGCTGGACCTGACGTAATCAAAATAAGTGGTGAACAGTTCGGTACGCAGTATCGTGTTACTGTTGTCGCAGATCAACCCGCGCCAGACGACCTATCTGATCAAATAGCCGCATTGATTGGTTCGGTGGATCAATCCATGTCGACTTATCGTGGTGATTCCGAGCTCACTATTTTTAATGGAACCGCAATAAATAAAGCTACAAGGATATCTGCAGATTTTGCAGAGGTCATCGCTTTAAGCTTTGAAGTTTGGGAAGCATCCGGTTATCTCTTTGACCCCACGGTGGGACCTTTGGTAAACCTGTGGGGCTTTGGACCCGAGATTTCTCCTAATGATCGTGTGCCGTTGGCGGCAGAGATTCAGAGTACCCTCTCCCAAACGGGTTTTGGCTCGGTCACGCTTAAGTCAGATGAAAAAGGTTTTTGGCTCATTAAAAGCCGTAATGTACGGATTGATTTATCCGGCATAGCTAAAGGTTATGCCGTTGATATAGTTGCCAACCACCTAGAAATGCTCGCCTTGACCGACTATCTAGTTGAGATTGGTGGAGAGGTTCGCGTTAGCGGCAATAATCCAAAGGGGAAACCTTGGCGTGTAGCTATTGAGACCCCCCAAATGATCGGTGGTGTTGAGCGTGTGTTGGAGTTACAAGCAAACGCACTCGCTACATCTGGAGATTATAGAAATTTTTTTGAGTTTGAGGGAAAGCGGTATTCGCATTTAATCGACCCCAGAGATGGTTATCCTCTGAAACATTCGACTGTCTCCTCGACGGTTGTCATGGACAGCTGCGCGAAGGCCGATGCATGGTCAACTGCTTTTTTAATTATGGGTCATGAGCGGGCAATGACCATTGCCAATCAAGAGGGAATTGCTGTTTACCTTATTAGTAGGGGTCCTAATGGATTTGAGGCATATAAAAGCATTGAAATGGAGTCGTTTTTAGCTTTAGCTGATTGACGATTGTTTATCTAAAGGGGTAAGCAGAGGTAATAATAGTTTGACTGAGATTGTTCTTAGCATATTTATTTTCATTTTATTATTTTGCGGAATGGCCGTTGGGTTTATATTTTCGGGCAAAACAATAAGCGGTTCGTGCGGTAGCGTAGGGAAGGTTCTCGGGCAGCCAGATTATAATTGTGAATTATGTGGTGGTGATGCCAAAAAGTGTGAATCATCAATCGGGGATAATGAGCCGTAGACCCTTCAGAAGCTTTACTTTATTTACCCAAACATTTTAATTAAAAATATCAAACATATTCGCTATTCATTTTTAATGTACTATATCAACATTTTCTTGTGAGTACTGTGCACATGTTTAAGGCTGTGTATTTTTTTGTGGGCTTGCGTTATATCCTTAGTATCCGGCGCAAGGGATTCATAACTTTTACCTCCTTCTTTTCTATTACCGCAATGATTCTAGGCGTGACGTCGCTTATAACGGTACTTTCGGTGATGAATGGCTTTGATCAAGAGATCAAGGGCCGTTTACTTAAAGTGATACCTCACATCACGGTGCAGCCACCAAAGCACTATAGTGAGATTGAGTATCGCTCCGTTATGCAAAGGCTTCTAGATATAGACGGTGTAGAGACTGTGGTTCCTATGGCGCAGAGTGATATAATGTTGTCATACGAGGGTAGACAGATCGGAGTGAGGTTGCGCGGAGTCGATCCAAAAGAGAAATTTGCGTTCGATTTTCAGGATAATATTGTTTTTGGTGGTCTAGAAAACTTTAAAGAGAGAGAGTTTCAAATTCTTGTAGGCAATCAAGTCGCTCGCAAACTGGGATTGTTTGTGGGAGACAAAGTTCAAATTACTCTACCGCAGATCAACATAACTCCCATTGGAATTTTTCCTCGCTTCAAATCAGCTGTTGTTGCAGGTATTTATCAAGTAGGCGCTCAAGTGGATGCGTCCTCGTCGCTCATGCATAGGAAGGATCTACTTGCCTTGCTAAATCAAAATAACAGTTATAGTGGATTACAGATTCATCTTTCAGATCCATTTAATGTTGTCTCTCACATCAACACTATGGCACCTTTTTTTTCTGAGGACTCAGTGTGGCGCTCATGGCACGATGAAATGGGGAGCTTCTTTAAAGCGATGAAGATGGAAAAGAGGATTATGAGCTTTTTATTAAGTGTTATTATTGCGGTAGCAGCTTTTAACGTCGTTGCTAGCTTATCTTTAATGGTGTCGACAAAAAGGTCGGATATAGCTGTTTTGCGCGCTTTTGGCGCAACTCAGGCAACAATTATGAAAATTTTTTTGGTTCAGGGAGCTATAGTTGGTTTAGCCGGTATTCTGTTGGGAATTTTGGCAGGCTGTCTTCTCTCCTACAATATAGGGTTGGTGCTGTCGCATTTAGAGGTCCTGCTGGATATGCATTTATTTGACCCATCTGTTTATTTAATCAATATTCTACCCTCAAAAATCCTTATCTCAGACATACTGCTTATCGCTTCTGCGGCGTTTTTACTCTGTATACTTGCCTCGCTTTATCCGGCATGGCAGGCAAGTAGGATTGATCCGTCCGAGGCATTGCGATATGAACTCTAATAAAGTCTTACAGGTAATAGGGGTCTCTAAATCATACTCACAAGGACTTGAGGAGATCTCAGTGCTACAAGAATTTAATTTAGAGGTTATGGAGGGAGAAAAGGTAGCGATTATGGGCGCATCAGGTTCGGGTAAAACGACACTACTTAATTTATGTGGTGGTCTCGATCAACCTACATGCGGCGTCGTTAGCGTTTGCGGAGTCGCTTGGAGCGAATTAGATCCATCAGCGCAGGCTTCTTGGCGTAACAAACATGTCGGATTTGTATATCAATTTCATCATTTACTTGCTGAATTTAGTGCTCTTGAAAATGTGGCGATACCAGCATTGATTGGAAAAGTCACACGGGTTGATGCCAAGACTCGAGCTTTAGATCTTTTGCATAGAGTAGGCTTAGAAAATCGAGCAAACCATATCCCCGCTTCTTTGTCTGGTGGAGAGAGACAGCGTGTGGCAATTGCGAGAGCGTTAGTTACCCATCCATCGGTGGTACTTATGGATGAGCCCACTGGGAATTTGGATATTGCCAACACCGAGTCTATTATGGATCTTCTTACTGAAGTCAATATTGACATGAAAATTTCTTTTGTAGTAGTGACGCATGACCCAACAGTTGCTGATCAAATGGATCGAATAATTCAACTTGATTGTGTGGATGTTGGTGTTGGAGAAAAAATTGTTTAAGCCTTTACCTGTCTATATAGGGTGGCGTTATACCTTTTCCAGCAGTTCCAAAGATAGTTTGGTTTCGTTTATATCATTTCTAGCTATCGCTGGATTAGTTATTGGGGTGGCTCTGTTGATACTGGTCACCTCCGTGATGAATGGATTTGAGCGTGAATTGAGGCAAAAGATTTTGCATGTAGTGCCACATTTAGTTTTGGTCAATAAATCGGGCGATCTAAATTGGCGGTTTCATCTTAGCGAGCTTGCGGATGTCGACAACATAATAGAAATTAGCCCTTATACCGAAGCTAACGGATTACTTTTTGCAGGCGGTAGCACGCAAGCGGTGAGATTTTTAGGAATTAGTGAGACCCACATGCCTTTGAGTTTTTTGGAACTTTTATTAAAGGAGAATCTGTCAGTTCCGGTACACGACGAGATACTTTTGTCACAATCAATAGCCGACAGTTTGGGCGTCTCTCAGGGAGATTTCGTACGTTTTGTTTTTCCTGGAAATAAATTGAGAGGTGTAGGCCTCAATTATTTCAAGGTGGCTGGAATATTTTTAACGCATACTGAATTAGACCAAGTACTTGCGGTCGGAAACCTGGATCAGGTAGGTGAGATATTAGGCTTAGATAACATGATAACTGGATTGAGAATTCAAGTTGTTGATCCCTTTATGGCAAGAGATCTTGGTTATGAGTTGCTCAGGTTGCTGCCAAGGGATTATGGGTTTCAAGATTGGTTTCAAACTCACGGAAATCTTTATCAAGCTATCCAATTGTCGAGGAATATGGTGGCACTATTGGTTTTTCTGATTATTGTAATAGCGGCGTTTAATATCATATCAATGCTAATGATGACGGTCACCAATAAGCGCCGAGAAATAGCGATTCTTCAGACTTTGGGAATTGGTAGAGCAGCGATTACTCATATTTTTTTGGCTCAAGGAACTATCATTAGTGTACTTGGAATTGGTGTCGGTGCTTTATTGGGCTGCTTAGGCGCAACATATCTGGCGGATTTAGTCCACCTTTTTGAAAACTTCTCTCAGGAGAGGTTTTTAGATACCAGCGTTTACCCGATAGACTACGTTCCAGTCGATCTCAGACTTGTAGATGTTGTGCTTATAAGTATGACGGCCGCAGTATTAAATGCTACGGCATGTTTGTATCCTGCATTGAGGGCTAGTGGAGTTGCGCCGGCAGAAGAGCTTCGATATTAATTTATCGTTGTGTTGTTATCTTTTGCGGGCCGCCTTTTCATGTTGCGGTGTTCCCAATTTTTAATTACTTTAAAACGCCAAGCTCGAAGCACTAAAAAGTAGCTAAGGATGCCGCATATCAAACCTAATATGACGCTTCCTATCATTAGTGGAATTAATATTTTACTTCCGACTATGGAAAACCATCCCCAATTTGCGATGTCCGAAAAGTCGATTGGCTCCACACGTGTGAGAGACGAACCTAACCGGTAAGATAAATAGAACATCGGTGGCATGGTGAGAGGATTACTGAGCCAGACGATCAAAGCTGCTATGGGCAAATTTGCACGGCTCCATAAGGACATAATAATTGCCAATATGGTCTGTCCAGGAATGGGCAGGAAGGCTGTAAAAACACCAATAAAAACAGCAATAGATACCGAATGACGATTTATTTGGAGCAGATTGGGATCACTTGCTAGCGTCCTTAGCCATTTTACTTTTGACTTTTTTGCTGTCTCGTTTATCTTCGGAAGCAACCGACGCAAAATTTTTCTTGGCATTAGTTTTATACCTTTTTACCGTTTTGTGTGGTCATTTGCTCACTTCAAACAACGATCACTACAAAGGTAGCCCTATTCTTTTTTGAGAATGAAAAAATGATTCATGCAAGAGTAGACGCTTCTTGACTTGGGTACCACCTATATAGTTTTTTAGAGCGCCATCTTTGGCGATTATACGATGACAAGGAATCAAAATAGGTAGGGGATTTTTACTATTTGCCACTCCCACAGCTCTCTGTCCCCTGAATATTTTGATAGCGCTGCTTTGCCAAGTATAAGACCGAGTTTCTCCATAGGGAATCTCTTTGATAATGTTCCAAGCATCCTTTTGAAAGTTAGTTCCTTGCGGTGACAGAGGAAGATTAAATACTTGTCGTTTTCCATTAAAATACTCGAGCAGTTGCAAGCATGCCTGCTGTATAATTCCAAAATCTCTAGAATTTGAATCTTTATGTTGAACGTCGGGATTCTGAGCTCTGTGCCCTGAGAATTGTAAGTGAGTTAACTTACCCTCTTTGGATGTTAGTGATAATGGACCCAGCGGTGAGCGAATTTCAATCTGCATTTGATGGAATTATGTATTTCTTGAAAAAAGTCAATTTTACTTGGGGTTACAGGACTGTGATTTGCAGTGCCTTGATATTACATTGTTTGTCGTATAAGTGATATGAGAGAAGAAAAAGATTTGGCTTTAGTACTTCATGAATTAAGTAAACTTTATGAAAATGGTTTTCAGGCTTTGAGTGGTATTAACTTAAAAGTAGAGTCGGGAGACTTTTTCGCTTTGTTGGGGCCAAATGGTGCAGGTAAGTCAACAACGATCGGCATTATATGCTCGTTGATTCGAAAGACTGGTGGAGTTGTTAAGATTTTTGGCCATGATACTGATATCAATTTCTCCAGTGCTAAGAAATTGATAGGAATTGTTCCTCAGGAATTTAATTTTAATCAGTTTGAGAAACCTATCGATATACTTGTTACCCAAGCTGGTTATTATGGGATTTCTCGGAGCGTCGCATTAGAGAGAGCACAAAAATATTTAACACTGCTTGGTTTATGGGATAAACGAGCAGTATCATCTCGGGCTCTTTCAGGTGGGATGAAACGGCGGCTGATGATAGCGCGCGCTCTCATCCATAACCCTAAGTTATTGATACTTGACGAGCCCACCGCAGGGGTTGACATTGAATTACGACGATCGATGTGGGAATTTTTGCAAGATATCAATGAGGCTGGCACCACGATAATCCTTACAACACATTATCTTGAGGAAGCGGAAAATCTTTGTCGCAACGTGGCGATTATTAATCACGGTCGGATAGTGCAAAATACCAGTGTAAAGTCATTAGTACGACAACTGCAAGTTCAAACTTTTTCTGTTGACTTAAAGGATAAATTACTTCAGGTACCCTTGGTGGGAGATTATCAAATACGTAAAGTGGATGATCATGTAATCGAAGTTGATGTGTTGAGAAATCAAACAATAAATCCACTAATTACAGGTCTGAGTGATCAATCGATAGAGGTAGTGAGCATGAGCCACAAAACTAACCGTCTTGAGGAGTTGTTTTTGAAAATTATTGAAACGAATGAGAGCAAGTAAAAGATGAATCGATACGAAATATGGATTGCATTCATGACTATAGTAATTAGGGAGGTCAGGAGGTTTCTTCGAATCTGGCCCCAAACAATCATACCTCCAGTTGTTACTATGGCGCTTTTTTTTCTGATTTTTGGAAATGTTATTGGTTCAAGAATCGGTTTTATGCAGGGACTCCCTTATAGTCAGTTTGTTGCGCCCGGATTAATAATGTTGTCAGTCATTACAAATTCTTACGGTAACGTTGTATCTTCATTCTATGGCTCGAAATTCCAACGTAATATTGAAGAACTGATGGTCTCTCCGACTCCTAATATTATCATTTTAAGCGGATACATCGTGGGTGGAATGGCAAGGGGTCTGTTGGTGGGGTTGATTGTATCTTTGGTTTCTCTTTTCTTTACGGAGTTTTCCGTTTTCAGTCCAGTGATCGCATTTGCTATTATCTTGCTGACATCCATGATGTTTTCGGTTGCAGGATTTTTAAATGCTATTTATGCCGATAGCTTTGATGATATTTCTGTGATTCCAAACTTCGTTCTGACACCATTAGTATATTTAGGGGGAGTTTTTTACTCGACAAGCCTCCTTAGTGAATTTTGGGCCAATGTTTCGTTGATTAATCCAATACTTTATATGGTCAATACATTTAGGTTTGGATTTTCAGGGGTGACCGATATTGATATTTTTTGGGCGTTTACAATGGTAACTCTGTTTACTTTGGTTTTGTTTTTAATTTCATTAAAATTATTACGTGATAGTCCGAGGCTCCGAACTTAGTGGATATGCGTCAATTTACTCACTTGGGAAGAAGTGTTCAGGATAATGAAATTGACGCTTCAGTTTTAAATCCAATAGCACGTGCTGAAGCGAGAAGATCACTAACAATGACTGGTATCCCGTTTTCAGGAGCCGATTTTTGGACTGCTTACGAGCTAGCTTGGTTGGATCAAAATGGCATGCCCAAATTAGCCATCGCCGATATAAGTGTTGAATGTGAAAGCGAAAATATAATTGAATCTAAGTCTATGAAATTATATTTGAACAGCTTTTACAAAAAACAAATGGAGAGTGTGCCAGCGGTTGCTGAGAAAATTCGGTCGGAGCTCTGTGAGGTATTGAAGGGAAGCGTTGCTGTTGAACTATTTACTTTAGACGCTTTCAGGGAACAGTATCCGATTAAAATACAAAAAGGGTATTGTCTTGATAATCATAGAGTGGAACCAATCAATATTGGACCTGCTCCAGAAATATTGATAACAAAAGGTCAAAAAAAAGTCAGCGAAACATTATTTTGTCACTTACTTCGCACAAAGTGCCCAGTCACCTCCCAGCCCGATTGGGCTTCGGTTTATGTTATGTATCGAGGGAAGTCAATTGATCGCGATGCTCTTTTTCGATACATAATTTCGTATAGGGAGCATAGCGATTTTCATGAGCAATGTGTGGAGCGAATTTTCTGTGATATCCTGAACTACTGCAATCCCACTGAGCTTACAGTTTGGGCGCGTTTCTTGCGGCGGGGTGGCTTAGATATCAACCCTTATAGGACAAATTCCGGAATATATCCGCTAAGAATTCGCGAGATTAGGCAGTGAAAATTCATGGCAACATGTATTCAAGTTATCATGAAGGGTCATATTGCTTTTGGAAAAATTTTCTTTAAAATCGCGAGGCTAAATGACTTTTTAAACTGATGCTTTCGGAGAGGTGGCCGAGTGGTTGAAGGCGCACGC
>CACETF010000017.1 GCA_902562425.1 Porticoccaceae bacterium
ACCCTAACCAGACTGAGCTATGCGGCTATAAATTCACGCACGCTTAGGATAGAGAGTAAAGGTACCTGCTTTGACACTTTAAAAATCTTGTAAAATCTTTAGCGATAATGCTACTGTTAAAAATCGTTGTCTAAAATACGATCCCGGTATTTAAGACCTTGAAAAGGATTAGGCGCGCTATCAAAGCTTACTGCACGATCAAAAATTCCTGTAAAGCTGTTAGAAAAGTGATGACGCTCTGCTAAAAAACTTAATAAAAGGGGACACAAATATTTTAAACGGTTACACATTGCACTAGCATAGAGGAGTCGAATTATAAAAACGATTATTGTTGCAACTTTTTGTGCCTTATTCATTGGATGTGCTGAGTATAAATATCATGTGGTTGAGTCTGCTGAGTATCCCAATCGAGAGGGTTTTGAGGGGTGGTTTAAACGAGAGGGGTGGTTAAAAAAATGGCCGCTTCACCTGGCTGCATATTCTGGTGACGAAGAGCTCATTAATATCTTGTGCAGTGAGCAAGAATGCGATCCAAACTTGAAGATGACTGATTGGTATGATTCAACTCCTCTGGGATGGGCCGCTTCAGCTGGACACCTAGGCTCGGTAAAACTCTTAATTAAGCTGGGTGCCGATCCGCTAGTTCCGCCAAATAATGCTGGGTATACCCCTCTGGGAGATGCAATAAGAGAAGGTAGACTCGCTACGGCTCAGTTCCTCAAAGATTACGAGATTGAAAAACTTGGCTCACTTAGAGAGGTGCATCACAACTTTCTTAGTGAAGAAGAGGAAATAGAATTTTCAGAAGGTCATGATGAAGTTAATTGTGAAGAAATATACTTTGGCATTCAGAAATTTTTAAATTTAACGGATCAAAGATGGCAACGTTTGGATAACGAAGAATTTAGAAACAAAAGTCATGCTGATGAAATTGCTATTGAGGCAGGTTTTTTTTCGCAACAGGCGGCAAATTATTCACAAGTTTTTGCTGCGATATGTAAAGATTAAGACAATGTAGTGAGGTAAAACTTAAGAATTTTATCACATTTAAATTAGGCTTTGACGACAACAGGTCCTGCTGGAGCTGAGATCATTCAAAGAGCTGAAATCGCCATGCTCACTAATGCATATCAACAAGGGCAGTAGGATCTTGATTTGACTGATCAAATGCCGAGAGATTCAAAGGAGTAAAATTTGGTGAACATGGATCGTAGACAGTTTTTGCAGGGTGCTATCGCACTATCGACATTAACTGGTGCTTCTAGTAATTTGCCAAATGAGACTTGGAGAGCAGGGCCGGTTGAGCATTTAATTCCATCGGCGAACCACTCTCGTATTTCTCTTAAAGCCGTTTTCTCTAGGCATATAAGCAACGCCGTTCTTTCGATCGATGGAAAATATATTAAGGGCCGTCCCACAGATAGTGAAGGGCGCGGCTTTGCTTTCGACGCCGTTGGCTTAAGACCCAATACTGGGTATGAGTTGGCTCTGATGGAGGGCACGACTAGGTTAACTGATAATTGGTCTCTGTCCACAATGCCTGATCCTACCAGCCAACCAGAATATCTGCGTTTACTAGTATTTACTTGTGCAGGGGGGCATCCCTTGATGAGTGAGGGAGAAAACTCTGCCTTTTTACCTCAGAGTACTCGTCGTCGGCTTCTTATGCGCGGATTGTCCTTTAAACCGCATGCGATGATCGCGATTGGCGATCATGTCTACTGGGACCAGCGTGCGTGGCTGGAATCTAGTGTTGCAAGCATACGAGAATTTTCGGCGGGACTCTACAATGCCGTTGGTATGCTCGATCGGATGGCTCCAGCCTATGGTGGCACTAATGAGGAGATTTTAAAAGTAGTGGCGGGTGAGCAAATTACCCCATTATATGGAACTGCGCTTCGAAGTACCCCGAGCTATTTTATTAACGATGATCATGATTATTTTGAAAACGATGAAGCTACAGATCGATATGTAACACTTCCGCCAGAATCTTATCAAAAGCAGTTTTTCAGCTTTGTCAGAGATCACTACCTGCCGGATTTTTTGCCCTCACCAGACGTACCTAGTACGTTGAGTGGCGCGATGATCAATGGGCATAATCGGCATTTTGGCGCACTGCGCTGGGGTCGACTGAGTGAGACGCTCATGTATGACTGCGCCGGCTTTTTATCGTTAAAGGGTGAGACTGCTGGATTAGTTCCACCGGAAGTCGAACATTGGCTGTGCAGTCGCACGGCAGATGAGACCGTTGACCAGTTAATGCATATCCCGTCGCATCCTTTTGGTTGGAGTGCTGGCAAGTGGAGAGAGTGGTATCCCGATGTGGCTGATAGTGGACAAGCTGGGACTCAGGCCGCCCAAATGTATACAAATGACCAACGTTTCAAACTGACAACTAGAAAGGCCAAGTTTATGTGGCAGAAGGGTTGGTGGAATCAACATCAACGTCTGCTGGAGTCTATCTCTAACCAGAAACGAAGACCTGGGCTCGTCTTGAGCGGAGATTTGCATGCGACCGGCCATTCAAAAATTGTTGGGAGTGGTGACCTATCTTTTGAATCGAATCCAATCCACTCGATTATTACTGGCCCTTTGGGCACAGGTTCGGGATGGCCGAGCAGGGCAAGAGGCACACCGCCCATGGTGGCAAGTCATATTCGTTTGGATAGTCCTGCCCCGGTCACTGAGCGTAATGGATTTACCTTGCTCGATATTACACCCGATAGTATTCGGGTGCGCTTGTTTGCGTGGCGGAGAGAAAGCTCCTCTTTGACTGATATTGATGTATTGGATCCCTACCATGATGAAAACATCAAGAAGCGAGGCTCTCTTAGTTAACCTGCAGCTTTTTGGGCGCGATAACATCAAACCAATCGAATCTTTTACACACAGGCGTGAACGTCGTCCTGTGGTCCTCAAATGCCTTCACCTGTGCACCTCAACATCCGCATCTTCAACTTCAGTGAACTTGCTTCAGCCGTGACTGACAGAGGACACATCTTGTGCGCCTAGGTGTGATAATCCATCATGATACGATGTCCTTGCGCCACTCGATGGGATATTTATATCCCAGTTGACATACATCATGTGGCGGTTTTTATCTTACCAAAAGTAGGTTCCCTTGCCGCAACCCATTTTGCTCTCCAAGATTACCCCCTATGTTTAACTTTAACTATAAAATGTTGTTTGTTATAGCCGTAATTTTATATTGCTCAGAGAGAGGTCGGCATAATATTGCCACTTCACCAGTCCTCCAGAGTCGGTGTTCGACATTTACAAGTCAACGTGCTTGCCTTTCCAATCAATTATTGAACCTTAAGATAGCGCTCATAAAAGTGCATATGTGGTTTGTTCGTCATGCTATCTGCCAATGTTTTCTTAATTATATGAGCTCGATTTTTTACAACTTTTTTCTAAAATAAATGCCCACGCACCACAAAATCGTTGCCTCCACAGAGACAAGCGATAATTCTCATGTTCAGTTATGAGGTATATGGCTAAATGAAAACGATAGAAACTGTGATAGACTTGTTTCTGGAGTGGGCCTCTTATGGGTTTTTATCTTTTCAAAGCGTCAATGTTATTTTGACGAGCTTCGACACGCAACTAAGGAATAAAGTGCTGGATTTGACCAGTTTTATCTTAAATTTGCGGCATCTGTTAATTAAGTCTTGGCGCAAACTCGTTTGGTTATTATGGGGTATTGCGCTGACATTATCCCTCTCTGTACCCGCTTTGGCAGATTTATCTCATCGTAAGACAAATCTTGCGGTCGTTATAAAAGACAAAGCGGGTCACCCACTTCCCGAAGCACGTTTAACTCTTAAAATGAAGAGGCATGCTTTTAGATTTGGAACGCAGATTCGAGATCACCTTGTGGCGATTTCGGAGGACGAATTTCAGAGTTTGAGTGCTCGAGAAAAACAGGCGTTGATGGATCCTGCCACAGAACAGCTGGGATTAGCCGCACACACGCCTTCATGGCAAGATGTGGAAAGGTATAGAGAGGTCCTATGGAATAACTTCAATCATGCTATACCAACTAACGGTATGCAGTGGATTCAGTACAATAATCGCGGACCTGAGATCGTTGACAGAGTCGTTAACCTCCTGAAGACGAAGAAATTCACAGTAAAAGGGCATTCTGTTGTGTGGCCAAGAGATCGTTGGCCAACTCCGGACCAATTTCGCTCGAGTGCAAGTGAGGTAAATCCCTCGATTTTTTACCGTCAATTATTGTCCGATCGTCTTCAGGGCTCGGGTATTCTCGGTCGATTTAGCGATTTAGGTATTGGACCCACTGTAACAGATTGGGATGTGTTAAATGAGCCTATGAACAACAGTTATTATGCTGACGTTTTCGTGGGGGCTGGATTTTACTCATCAAATACAGAGACATTTGCAGATTTTTTTAAAAGGGCTGACGGTATTCGTCCGGATTCAAAGCTTGCAATTAATGAGTACAACATACTGAATGCTCCGAATGATAACAATGCGAGGGCATACAGAGACTTTACTGCTGATTTATTGGCTGCGGGAGCCCCGATTGATGTTATTGGGGTTCAAGCTCATATGAGCCGGAGTAATGTAGATAAAGCGTCTATGTTGAGGCGTATTAACATCCTTGCGGAGACGGGTCTAGATATTGAAATCACAGAGTTTGACACTCGCGATGATGCTTCACAACTCACACCAGCGCAACAAAAACAGATTTTTAGAGATCTTTTAGAGGCGGCATTTGAAAGTAAGTCGGTGATTGGTTTTTCTATGTGGGGGTTCTGGGACCGAGGTCACTGGAGAGGCAATGGTCCCCTTTTTGACGCTAATTGGGAGGTAAAGGATGAGGCGTCTCCGTGGTTTGAGTTGGTTAGGGATGAATGGATGACCAGTTATAGTAATCTAGTGCCCGATGAACAGGGACGTTGGGTATCTACAGAGCAGGTTTTTAAAGGCGTATATGATTTTTCGGTTACTGTGGATGGTGTCACTACGGAATTCACAGACTACAATATAGAGAATGATACTGAGTTAGAGCTTGTCATTGAGAGCGTAGACGAACAGCTTATGCGGGATAGTGATTCTGATGGTTTCAATGATGATGTTGATGCTTTTATCGATGACTCTTCAGAGTGGTATGACACTGATCTTGATGGATTGGGTAACAATGCAGATCCCGATGATGATGGAGATGGAGTTAGTGATGCACAGGAAGCCCTTGATGGTACCGATCCACTTGATAAGCATAGCTGTGTTGAATGCCTACAACCTGTTTCAGGCATTGCTTATCACTGGTATAACCACGCTTTGCTTTCTTCGGTAAATGTCGGTCTGGTTGGTTTGACTGATAGTTCTGAGAGTGATTTCTCAGAGGACACGATATCTGACTCTTTAGGAAGTTACGCCTTTTATGAAAGTTATTCTGGCAGTAATTCTCTAGCTGTGAGTAAGGGCATTACATCTGATGAGTCTGGGAGCGTTATAAGTTCGAGCGATGCTTTGGCGGCGCTTAAGATCGCGGTAGGAATAAATCCTAATACTGATCCGGATGGGGAAGGGCCATTAGAGGTCTTGCCAGTATCGCCATATCAATACATTGCAGCGGATATAAACATGGATGGACGGGTGACCTCTGCTGATGCACTAGCAATCTTAAAGATGGCGGTGAATCTTGAGTCTGCTGAACCGCGCAGATGGGTATTTGTTGCGGAGGATTATGATTTTTGGGATGACGAATCAGAAAGCTTCAAAATGAATCCGAGTGATGTGAGTTGGGATTCGAATGGAGTGGTCTTTAATTATCCGGAGACCAGGGTAAAGAATCTCGTTGGTGTTCTGATGGGCGATGTGAATGGCAACTGGATTGCACCTGAGGGCAGTGAAACAGTAGCTGAGGGTTATTTTAGTGATCTGGTCGCATCACAAGGCGGATCTGCCGAACAATGGGGACTTCGCGAAAGTTCGGAGTCATCATCGGACGGTGGGGCGCCATCCGATACTAGTGATCCAAATGATAGGTCTACGACTGAGATGACCAAACAGTGGTTTCAAGATTATTCAGGTTCTCAGGAGGAGTCTCATGGACATTTCATGCTTGCAACATCGGATAGTGGATTTGTGCAGGTTGGCGAGACCGGATTCATCCCGCTGGGAGCCAAGATCTTGGTGATTAAAGTTGACAGTAGCGGAGCACTAATGTGGCGTAAGGAATTCGGTGATTTTGGGCATAATTTAGGTAACTCGGTGCTTGAGACAGATGAAGCATATTGGGTAGTGGGATCAAAAGATCAAGATAGCGTTTTATTAAAGCTCGACAAAGATTCAGGTGACCTTTTGATCGAGCGAAAAATTGATCTAGGAGGAAGTGATGCAATAGAGTCGCTTATAAGGACGTCAGAAGGCTTTATCGGAGTAGGTTATCGTTATGCAGTCGACACAGACAACACATTTTTCACGGAGGGAGAGGGTGTGATGGTATTTTTTGATCATCAAGGAAATAAGTTGGTTGAAAAAGACATTAGTAACTATCTCGCTCATGGATATCGAGTGAAACAGTTCGAAAATTCTTACTATGTTGCTGGCTTAACTCAGGATGCACAGGATTATGGACTTCTTAAATTTAATGCTGAACATCAATTAATATGGTCAAAAGTTATTGGTGGTGCTAATTCAGATCACAATTTTGGGATGGATATTTCCAATGATGGGTTTATTTATTTATCTGGACATACCTTATCTGGAGTTGAAAATTGGGATACGTACACTGTAAAAGTTGATCAATCGGGGGAGGTTATATGGGAAAAGAAACTCGGTAATCCCAGAGGATTTGACGCGAGATACATACATGATGAAGCGTGGGACATAGTAGTCGGAAACAGTGGAAATATATTTGTCATCGCCGGAACTGGGGACGAGTATCAGAGTTATTCCTCATGTAATAATCAAGGATGTTCAGATCAATGGCGGGCATATCTGATTCAATTCGACAAAGATGGTAATTTTGTATCGCAACAAACATTTTCTGCGCCTGACGGCGGTGACTGGGCCGGTGAGGCCATAGCCGCCTCTGCGGATGGCGGTTTGATGATCGGTATCGACAATGGGCAGTTTGGATTTCTTAAACTTCTTCCTTCTCAAAAAGTTCCTGAGGTTACCCCTAGAGATACGTTTGTCCTTCAGGGTGATTTGAGAGGGCAAATTGCGGAATCTTTTTTCTTAAACCTACGTGTTGATGGAGTGGTAGCGGAACAATTACCAGTCGATCGGATTGGTGAATTTAATTTCTCTTACGATTTTCAAAATGGAGATCAATATTCGGTTGATTTGTCCGCTCTAGATGCCAACACAAATTGTGAGGTCATAAACAATCAGGGATCCTTTTATGATAGATCAGTTACAGATCTAGCAGTTTATTGCAAGGTGATTCCGCCCTGTGGGAGTATTGGTTCGGATACTTCTGAGTCAGATGATATGTCGGGGACTAACTTGACGGGCATTACCGACCTAGTTGAATCAATTCAGTGTTCTGATGAGTTCTGGCGACAGGAAGCTCGACAGCGAATTGCTAGCCACAGAATGTCATCGTCGGAAATTCAGGTGCTAGATAATGATGGATTGCCAGTAAAAAATTTAGAGGTAAATTTTCGGTTAGTAAATCATGCTTTTGGTTTTGGGGGTCAAGTCGAATCTAAACTTTTAGCAGGGAAATCAGTGGACCCTGCCCATCCGTCGCCCGATCTTTATAAGCAAACATATATTGATTTTGGTTTCAATCGAGCTGGATTAATAAACGGCCATAAATACAAGTTACGAAAATTTCTCTCTTCCGAGGCTGAAGAGGCTATGCAATGGTTGAGGGCCAATGATATTCCTATCAGAGGCCATACACTGGTTTGGCCCGATTTTAACAATATGGAGCCACTCATATCGATATCCGACCAGAATTTTATCTCTCAATATGATTCAAATTTTATTGTTAGGGAGTCAGATATTGCACCAAGTGAATTGTCGCCAGATCAGCTTGAAATATACATTGATTACATAATAAATTTCCAAATTGATAGATGGCCCAATTTAATAGAGTGGGATGTTCTTAATGAGCCGATACACAAGGGTGAATTGAGCACATCTGTGAATGCTAACCTCGAAGATGGTATTGCAGCTGAGGTGTCTTGGTTTCAAACAGCGGAGAGTCTTGAGCCAAACGCGAAAATGTTCATAAATGAATATCAAATGATCTCAAATTCCCGAAATAGAACTATTCCACCCGATTTGTCAGACTTCAAAGGAAGAATTAGTACCATTTTAGCAAAAGGAGGACCTATTGAGGGCATTGGGGTTCAGAGCCGTTTTTTTTCTGACGTGCCGCCTCAACGAATTATAGATCGGCTGGATTATCTTAGTGATTTTGAGCTGCCGATTGTTGGCACTGAATTTGAAATAAAAGGGGAAACTATAACAGAGGAAAACATCCGAGTTATTATGATGGAGAGAGTATTGACTCAGTATTTCAGTCATCCAAGCGTAACATCAATCTACGTTTACACGCTTTTTGAAAATAGCAAAGTAAGCTCCAGTGGTGTTCCTTTGGAGCGGCACTTGGTAGACAGGAGTGGAGCCCCGAATTCTAGGGGGAGACTATGGTTGTTTCTCACAAAGAAGCATTGGAATACCGATATCACGATACAGTTAGATCGTCACGGCAGGTATAATTTAACTGGTTTTAAAGGCGAGTATGAAGCGAGAGTTTTTTCAAAGGAAGGCAACTATGAGACGCTTCGGTTTTATTTGGATGATGAGGGTCAGAAAACTTTGTCCCTTGAATAGTATAGTGGCGAACCACAATTGTCGGGCGACAGAATAAAATGTGTCCTTACGATGGTATAACTGTTATAAGTGCGTCACTATACATGTCTCGTAATCAAGACATCGTCACCTTCTATTGGCGCAAAAGACTGTTCATTTACACATAGGATTATGCCTGATTGCAGCAGGTACGGAGTCTCGAGTAAATGGGTACACATAGATGAATTTGTTGGATGGATTAACGAAAGTGTGCATAGTCAGAGAAATATAATTAATATATTAACTGTTTATCAATATCATTTAGTCCGGCTTTTGAACTCAACATAGGCTTTTTAATCATTTGTAGATTTCACTGTACGCCGCTTTTCTTGGAGATAATAAGGTGATGACACGTTTAGTTCTTTGGGTCTTTCTTGCGCAAATATTGTTGTTACCAGGATGCATAGGTAATGATGGTGAAACTCTACCATCTGAATCCCCCAGGATAGCGCTTGTTATGAAATCTCTTGCTAATGAATTTTTTGTAAATATGGCTGATGCTGCTCAAACTCATCAATCAGAAAATTCTCAGCAATACTCTTTGATCATCAATGGAATTCGTAATGAAAGTGATATTACTCAGCAAGTTTCTATTATTGATCAAATGATCGCTGCTCAAGTTGATGCTATTGTAATTGCACCTGCAGA
The DNA here is from genome assembly GCA_902562425.1 of Porticoccaceae bacterium. Classification (GTDB taxonomy): domain Bacteria; phylum Pseudomonadota; class Gammaproteobacteria; order Pseudomonadales; family Porticoccaceae; genus TMED48. The sequence goes on from CACETF010000017.1 coordinate 9,490, forward strand.
TTCAAAAGCCTTGGTTCCTGCGCTAGCTCGAGCGAGTCAGGCAGGTATTATTTTAGTAAATATTGACAACAGGTTAGACGCTTCGGTGTTGTCCGAATTTGATTTGGTCATCCCCCATGTGGGTCCTGATAACAAAGAGGGTGCTCGTAAAGTAGGTGACTATTTGGCAAGTATTTTGGCAGCGGGTGATCAAGTCGCAATCCTTGAGGGGATCGTGAGCTCCATTAATTCCCAAGCTCGTCGCGATGGATTTGAAGAAGCTGCGAATGCACGAGGCTTAATCATCGCTACCATACAAAGTGCTTCTTGGGAGCAAACCAAGGCTGCGGAAATTACTAGCGCAGTGCTCACTCAGCACCCAAGGTTGAAAGGTGTAATGGCCGCGAACGATAATATGGCGCTCGGGGCATTGTCTGCGATAAAACAGCTGGGTCGATTAGATGAGATTGAGGTGGTTGGTTTTGACAACATATCCGCAGTCAATAAACTTGTTAGGGAAGGAGAAATATTGGCAACAGCAGACCAGCATGGCGATTTGCTTGCGGTTTACGGTATCGAGTTCGCACTGGATACTCTAGCAGGAAAGGAAGTCCAGTATGGACGAAAGACTCCTGTAGACCTTATTACAAGGGAAATACTGCAGGGAAGAGATTAAATGTCCTCGGCTCTGCTTGAGATATCGGATCTTTCAAAAAAGTTTGCCGAGCCAGTCCTTAGAGACATAAATTTTGAAGTTCACTCAGGAACGATTCATGGATTGGTGGGGCAGAACGGTGCTGGCAAGTCCACTCTTACCAATATAATTGCGGGTTTTCTCTCTGCGGATAGTGGAAGGATTCTTTTAGATGGCAGACCACATACACCAAAGACGGTAGCGGATGCTAATCTCAGAGGAGTTTCGTTGGCGGTCCAAGAAATGAGTTTGATTGATAATCTCTCAGTCGCTGAAAACATTATGCTTCGGACATTTCCAGCCGAATTCGGAATTATCAAAGAGCGGCAGCTACTGGGAAGCGCAAGGCAACTCGCTGAAAAGGTGGGTCTTGGGTCAATTGATCTCCAGCGGCAAGTCTCAAGTCTAACTCTAGCGCAGAGGCAACTTGTGGAATTGGCAAAGGCAATCTCCTGCCCGTTTCGTTTATTGATCCTTGATGAGCCAACAGCAGCTTTAACTGAGGCGCAAACTAAGATTATTCATGATTTGTTGCGTGGACTGGTCCAAAGCAGTAGGGCTATTATTTATATCAGTCATCGTCTTGATGACGTCTTGGAGCTTTGTGACAAGGTCTCCGTTTTGAGAGATGGAATTCTGATTAACACAAGGAAAACTTGCGATATTGACGCGAGTTGGCTAATAAAGGAGATGTCCGAATCGACAGGAGAGATAGAAGAAAAACATTGTTTTAAAGGACAAAAAAGTAAACGTCTGTCAGTTTTAGATATGGTCACACCAAGAACTAAGAATCCTATTGACTTAACTATCCATGGGGGTGAGATTGTTGGATTAGCGGGGTTAGCGGGGTCGGGTAGGTCTGAATTATTGAAAGCAATTTATGGGTTGGAGGAGCGTCTTTCAGGTTCAGTTAAAGTTCATTTAGAAAATGAACAATGGCTATCTCCCATGAATGCTTCCGAATCAGTGAGTGCTTGCGTTGGTTTTATACCAGAGGACAGGAAGACACAGGGTGTTTTTCTTGGCCAAGATGTATGTTCGAATATTACTATTTCAAGTCTGAGGAGATTTTGCACTTGGCCAAAATCTTTGGATCTTATAAAAGAAAGAGAAGCCGTAACTGCGTTGATATCCAAATTATCTATAGTTTGTAGCAGTTTTTATCAGTCGATTGAGACCCTCAGTGGGGGGAACCAACAAAAAGCTTTAGTTGGACGGTGGCTGATGGCTGGCTGTAATATTCTACTCCTTGACGAGCCAACGCGAGGTATGGATGTTGGTGCTAAAGCTGCATTACACGGTGAATTATTTGCCTTCAGGGACAGAGGTAATGGGCTTTTAATAGTATCAAGTGAATTAGAAGAATTGATGCTTCTGTGTGATCGAATCGTCGTATTATCTGATGGCGAATGCAGTGGAGAATTTACCAGACATGCTTGGTCGAAAGAGTTAATTTTAGATGCTGCTTTCCGAGCATACAAAGTAAAGAACACAGAAACATTCAATGCTGAGAAGATCTTTGACTAATCAGCGCATAGAGTATGTTTACATTTTCCTTTCGCTATTATTATTGGTGGCACTTTTTGGTTTCACTACGGACCATTTTCTTTCTCTACAAACTTTGTCAGCGATAATGAGTCAGCTACCCGCCCTTACGGTTGTTACTGTGGGTATGACCCTGGTACTTATCGTAGGAGGGATCGATCTTTCGGTAGGGTCGGTGGTGGCCTTGAGCGCTTGCATAATTGGGACTGCAATCGTTTCTCATGACGTTCCGATGATTCTCGCAGTGTTGTTAGGTGTTTTTTCTGGCACCATAATGGGTTTCTCAACCGGGTACTTAATTGCTCGATTTAGCTTACCAGCTTTTATAGTTACGCTAGGAATGTTAGAAGTTGCAAGGGGTATGTCTTATCTTAGCTCAGATTCGCAGACGGTTTATGTTGGGTCTGATATCCAGAAATTAGCGTTGCCAATTACTGGCATTGGTATATCCATATCAATGATAATGGCCTTACTGGCAGTGATTTCTGCACACTTCGTGTTAACTCGAACTATATTTGGTCGGTATATTATTGCTATAGGCACCAGTGAGACAGCAGCGCGCATCTCAGGTATTAAAATAAGACCATACACAATTGGAGTCTTCACATTATCAGGAACTTTGGCTGGACTCGGTGGACTTTTTAACCTTGCATATATCGGTTCGGCAGATCCAAACACCGGTATAGGCTTGGAACTGTCTGCTATTGCCGCTGCGGTGATCGGTGGGACGAGTCTTATGGGAGGCCGTGGTTCCATTATAGGTGCCTTCATAGGTGTTTTGATTATAGCGGTCCTCCAGAATGGGTTAGCACAGTTGGGACTTTCAGAGCCTTCAAAGCTCATTATTACTGGGTTAGTGATAATTTTTGCAGTTTTAGCGGATCGTTTTAGAAGAGGGCCAAATAGGACAGATACCTGACTATGCTGACTTGGTATTTTTAATTAATTGTGGTATTGGCGGTCCAAAATAGAAGCTTTAATGGTCAATTGCTTGAGAAATTGTTCCTTTCTCTGCTTTACTATAGCTAAGATTTCAGGTTGCAAAGCTGCGACATTTTTGGTCTCTCCGAGATCATTTTTCAGATCCGTTAAGATCGGTGGATCATGTAGTATTCGGTTTTCGTTAAATGGATCTGCGGTCACGAAATGTAATTTACTCATGCCCACTCGAAATGCCCTAAGCTCGGAGCCGCTGTAATATGGGATAAATTGTCTTGGACTGTTTCGACCCGTTGTCAGAGTAATTGATAAGTCAAAGCTATCCTGCGCTTCTTTGGAATGTTCAATACCTGCTAGACTGAGAAATGTGTTGTAAATATCGGTTTGCGCACCGAGTTCGTTTGAGATTCCTTGCTGGATTCGTGGTCCTTTAAAAATTGTCATAACCCTCAAACCGCCTTCGTATGAGGTTCCTTTCCCGCCCCTCAGTGGTGCAGCTGAGCCAGCATGATCTTTGTATCGCAACCATGGCCCATTATCGCTAGTAAAGACGATGTATGTGTTATCTACAATATGCGCTTTTTCAAGTGCTCGCATAATTGCTCCAAGGCTCCAGTCAATTTCTTCAAGTACATCACCATACAATCCTTTGGCACTTTTATTTACAAAGGGTTGCGAGCGGAAGAGGGGAACATGAGGCATGCTGTGTGATAGCAACAAGAAGAAAGGTTTCTTAGCAATTGCGGTACGGTGAATGAATTCAATGGATTCTTTGGTGTAGCGCTGGGAGAGCTGAGTTTGGTCGGCAGGCCTTTCTATTATTTCGTCGTTAAAAGAGTTATTTGAGATGCGGACACTGCGTTGCAGAGGGACATACCAATCAGAATTCTGTGGATGCATTATCCTCTGATTTAATATTGGGCCAACAATATTCCATTTTTTTCCCACCAATGCCGGTTCTTGAAAGATATTGGTGGAGGTGATGCCCTCAACCTCCCAATCCATATCATTAGAGTAAGGTATACCCAGCCATTCATCAAACCCGTGCCGAGTCGGTAACGCAAAACTCGCATCCCCTAAATGCCACTTGCCAAAAATGGCCGTAGCATAGTCGTTTTGTTGGAAAATTTCAGGAAGGGTTGTATATTCTTGGGGTATGCCTTTAGTGCTTCCTGGCCAGAAAACTGATATTTGGTCTCCATAGAGGCCACTTCTTACCGGAAGATTCCCCGTAAGTAACGCTCCTCGACTCGGACTGCAAACTGATGATGTCGCATAAAAATCAGTCCAACTTTGTCCCGACGCTACAAGTTGGTCGATGGCGGGGGTGTTAAGTTTTTGGTCCGAAAAGATCCCCATATCTGAATAGCCAAGATCGTCTATGTAGATAATTATGAAATTAGGTTGTTTTTTTTGAGTACCCCAGGATTGGAATGTAGTGCCAAATAGAGCAATTAATAGCAATATGGAAAAAAAGTTTTTCTGGATAACCATACGCCATACTTTATCACATTGTCTTTTTGGTAGTAGTGGTAGTGGTAGTGGAAATTTACTTTTTAACCACGATGGTGTGATTCGCACAGGTGGCGACACTCGATGTGTGACAATCCACTTAAGAAGCTCAATTGGTCAACTCCACTGTGTCATACATCGATTTTTTGTCAAGACCTGGTAATAAGCACGATAACCAAATTAATCTTGTTGAAATTGATAATGGGTTAATTGTTACCCCAACTGAGTCTCGAAAATTAGGCTGGGTGCCGATCGTTATATCCGTAGAAATGCCCGGAAAAAAATGGCAGACGGATTTGAACTTGTTAGGGGGTGGGCCAAATTCAGAACTGATACAGGATTATTAACTTTATGCTGTATCATTTTACCAAAGTGTTTGTTTTTACAATGGAGTGAAAAACAATTCTCTTACGCCAGCATTTAAATTCAAAATTTAATTCTGTTCACAGCGTCTGAAATTTTTTTATTAGCTTTTGTGATTATGTCTAGATTATGTTTGTTCACGTTTTGCCTTTCATCCAATAAACCGTAACGCCGTGCTCTATTGAGATGAAAAGCCCCGCAGAGATGAAAACCTATGCATCCCGGATTATTAAAAACTTTCCACAAAATTTCTGCATACCACGCGCCATCGTTTTCAGAAATTTCTCCCGGCTTTGTATCCCACTTGATTTTTGCAGAGTCGGCCAACAAAACCGGTTTTCTGGTTTCGTGGAAGAAAAATTTTAGAGTTTCTACTGGATTAACGAAGTCCTGAAAAGAAAGGATGTCGACATATGGTAATGCTGCTTTGACAACATGCATGGATATGGGAGCATTGCCCTCATACCGGTCACCCAAGATAAGATGATGTTTATCATACCGACGGATCGCATTATATATGGTTTTATAGTATTGCGTGGCGAGTTGACTTACTGCCTTTAGACCAGTTTTTGTATCCAAGAGGCCAGGGTCAAGAATTGGTCCTCGCCACTGGTTGTGCGGACGGGTATGTATCCAAGTAGGACAATCGCTGAAGAAATATCCTATTAAATTTTTCTCAAGTGCTAAAGCTCCGCAGTGTGATCGGGCAACATAGTCCACCCACTCTACCCACTCAGGATTAAAAAAATCAAAATGTAATGTATGCTTTTCCCATTGATGCGATTGCGTAAAAGGTAACATATGACAGTAGGGCATGTTTAACGTTCGGTATTCATCTATTGTAAAGGAGCGAGAATGCGCCCAAGTTCGAACGGTCACGTCTTGCACCCAACCGATTGTGTTAAACGCCCATGCCTTAATATTGGGGACTATTGATTTTTCTATCCATTGTAATGTGCTGCCACCAAATTGGTTGCGCCAAATATCAATATTTTCTGGGTAACGAAGACTCGCAGGGTCAAAATGGTTTAGACCAATTGAAAAAAATGGCTTTTCGTCGGGAGTTGTGAGCCAAAAGCGCTTTTTGTAATATTTAAGTTTAAAAAAGTTTTTATATGATGTATCTGATCCCGATGAAGATCCTCTGCTCGCAAAATTTTTATGCGAGGGAATGGGTGCGGTTATTGCAAGTAAGCCCTTAATAAAATTCCTTCTTTCCATTTTTATTTTTACCTACCACAAATTTTCAATTAAGTATAAATAACAACGCTCTTTTTTATTTCATCAGCGTGGATATGGTAACAGGAGCTTATTTAGTGTGATCGTGATAAATATTCTGATCATCTATTAATTTTCATCAATTCTCCTAGTGAGGCATGCTAGTCATAGTCAAACTAGAGTGTGTTAGGTATCCCTTTTCGATGAATTTTCTGAGGCCAGCTCATAAAGTCTTGAAGCAAGATTTGTAATCACTTCTTCCATTTCGGCATAGAAAACTCCATCGACTGACATGAGGCCCTGATGTTGAGCATTTTCCTTGCCCGGCATCTCTTTTGATGCATCGATAATCCCACACATATGCCATCCAACAAAGTTAGGTAGTTTTAAGGCATTTTCCATAAATTTTTTTGTCCAGTCGGCTCTTTGTAGCTGATCTCTGGCGTGGGGTCTTCCATGCGGCGAGGGGGTTAACTCGGTGGGACTAGAGTAGGACGAATCACCATTTAGTATTGGTAATTTTACAATTGGTAACCACTTGGTAAGTAGTTGTTTTTGTTGCTGCCAAGGCGCATAGTATTGAATATTTATAACCTCGCTATATTTGGCAACTACCTGAAGATACTGATCAAGCGCGTCGCTGTTACCATTTAATTTGTCACCAAAAAAAAGATGGTTTTTGTCATACTCTCTTAATGCAGATTTCGCTACTGAGTAATACTGCCTCACACATTTCTTCAAGAATAACGAATTATCTCTGGCCTCTGCATCATTTGCTGGAGGGTGATCTGCTCGCCAGTTTTGTGCCAAAAGTAGTGAGTTAAAATCGGTAAATTGTGTTCCATAAACGTAATTAAATTGTTGGATATGTGGATAGATTTGTTTGATCATAGTTACATACGCAATCTTGCCGGGCGCGTTTTTCGGCAAATTACGCAGCCTCCTTGGCCACGTAGTGGTTCCATAATGGTCTGCCTCAGAATCAGTAAGAGGCGGACAATCAGACATCGCAAAACCGAGAACCATTGGATCTTCCGAGCGTGGTCTCACCTCATTTCGTGCTTTGTTACGGCAGGTTAAAATAAATTCAGGCGAAAAAATATCAGCATATACATAGGCCTTAGGATTTTTATAATGTGATAAAAGGAGGGGCTCATAAGGTGCTACATAAGGAAAGGGCGAGGTGCCGGGCGGGTCTGTTAATGGGGGCGCAGTAGTGTGGATACCCAGAGTATTTAGACCGAGACGACGTAGGTCATAAATGACAGATTCGCGAAATGAACTAAGCCACCTAGCATCAAAGGTCTCCCGCGCATTAAATTTTTTGTTCCAAATATGTCTATTGTATGTTTGCGCCCACCACTCCATGTGGTAATGGTTGATACCAAATGATATGAAGGCATTCCCTAGTGGCGTCACGAACCACCAACGAGTTCCGTCATTTTCGACTCGGAAATAGCCGGTGGCAATAAATTTTTTCTCCTTCCATCCACCATATTTATCTAATGAGTCGTGACTATTACCGCGGAGAGGAGCGCAGGAGGATAACAGAGGAAGGCTCAACAAAGACATTGCTCCTTGGAGAAAACTTCTTCTAGGTAATCTGTGGCTTCTCATTTTTCCTTGAGTCAATTATCAGAAACTTTTTTGTGATTGGTCATTATCTGAGTGTTGAGATTAGCTCGGAATCAACTTGTTGCGATAAATCTATAATCACAGAATGAAAATCCTCTTTAGGTTAACGTAAATTTTTTGTTGTCCAAACGTACTAGGTTTCGATGGGACCACCCGCATCAATCCAGTCACTGATTCCACCGACATTAGAAACACTTGTATAACCCATGTCTTTTAACGTCTTTCCGCTTAATGCGGCCATCCCGCCGGCACCGCAAACTAAGACAATATCAGACTCTTTTCTCAATGCCTTGTTGTGGAAGTCGGTGTTGTCGTCAGCTGCAAATTCGATGAATCCTCGGGGTATTCTTAAAGCGCCAGCTATGGTGCCTGTGGAGTTGATTTCTGCACTATCTCGCACGTCAACAAAAACTGAACCCCCGGCTAGATGCCTCTTGACACCCTCGGCTGCACTGATTCTCGGACAAACACTATCTGCCTCGCTTAAATAGTCTTTAGCTCGTTTCATGATGTAAATTTCCTTAATTGCCATGACCAGGTTTAAGTTTACAACAAACATGAGGATCCCGCATTAGACTGCATCAGGAGTTACAGATAAGTTTTAAAGCCCATTTGCTGAGGATGTGGTATTGTTTTTTTCTTGAAAGTGGGTCGGCTTTATTTGTAGTAAGGACTTTAAAAATATGGGAGGTGTTTTTCAGAGACATTAGTCTTACTCAGACAGCTACTTGAGAGAAATTCATTTGGCTGTAAATAGTATTTCTTTGGTGGGGGCCAGTGCGCGAGCAGAGAGATAGCTTTAAATATATGGAAGCACTAATTACAGAGGGTTATGACGTATTTCCGGTAAATCCCAACGAGCGCGATAGTTTAATACTGGGTAGGTTATGTTACACAAGCCTTACCAAGTATAAAGTTCCAAAATACTTTTTACTGGAGGCTATTCATAAGACTTCAACTGGAAAAGAACAGAAAATCGAGCTCAGAAAGCGCGCGTCCAAATTAATTCGTTCATAACTCATAGTACTAGGCTAAGATGTGGAAAGAATGGCTATTAATAGCAAACGCTCAAGAAAAAATTTTTGACATATTATTCAGGTTCCTCGAGGAACCCGTGAATATGTCGCAATAAATTTTAAGTTGCCCGACAATAATGCTCAAGCATTTGACGGATGTTTTATGTTGTTTTTCAGAACAAAAAAGTCGCAGGAGTGAATGCATATCATTATTCTTAGGAGCATCCTTCTGCCGATTATTTGGTTGGATCTAATGTTCAATTAAAGCACTAAAATACAGCTTATTACCAAGGTTAGGGTAAATAAAAAACTTTGGACAATTTGGAAACACGCATTAGGAAAATATAGTGCAAAAGATATTACAGATCATGAAGATCCATTAGCTTGTATTAGCACCGCGATGTTATTGATTACTCTTGTTTGTGCTTTCGTTATCATGGCAAATATATTATTTAACTGATTTGACTTTGGGCTTGGATAAAAATTAAACGATTCTTAAAAACAGATGCTTTAGAGAACTTTGGTTTTGGTACACAAATCCGCAGATCCCCGTTCTTCGAAGCTACTGTCCGTCACGGTGCTACCGGATTCTCGGTATATAATCATATGTACATCCCCAGAGATTTCGGTGATCCAGAAAAAAACTTCTGGAACCTAATAGGTAGTGCTACGTTGAGCGATGTTTCGGTTCAGCGTCAAGTGGAGATAACCGGCAGAGACGCGCATACTTTTACGCAGCTCTTAACACCAAGAAATTTATCGAACATCGCAATAGGTCAGTGTAAATATGTACTCATAACAGACGAACAAGGCGGTATTCTTAATGATCCAGTATTACTTCGTCTGGAGGAGAATCGCTTTTGGTTGTCGATTGCAGATAGCGATATTTTGTTGTGGGCAAAGGGAGTGGCAATTAATTCAGGATTAGAGGTAAAAATTACAGAACCCGACGTCTCTCCTCTTCAGCTTCAGGGACCAAAATCTGGCGAGATAATTCACAAGCTGTTTGGGGATCGCGCACGTTCGCTTGATTATTATTGGCATGATCATTTTAGTCTGGAAGACATGTCGGTAGTGGTCTCAAGAACGGGCTGGTCTAATGAGCTTGGGTACGAAATCTATCTAAAAGATGGTAACAGAGGGACCGATCTCTGGGAGGCAATTATGCTAGCCGGACAAGAGTTTGGTCTCAAACCCGGCCACACCAGTACAATTCGACGTATTGAGGCTGGAATGCTCTCGTACCATGCAGATATGGATTCAACAACTAATCCGTTCGAGCTAGGACTGGATCGTCTGGTTGACCTTGAAATGGAGGCAAAATTCATCGGCAAAGATGCACTAAAAAAAATAAGAAGCAAGGGAATAGAACGTAAACAGATTGGGATAGAAATCACCGGTGGACAGTTGGCGCGTCCAAATACTCAAATCTGGAGGTTGTATGCGGGGGGTGTGGAAGTAGGAAAAATAACTTCTGCCGTCTATTCTCCTCGCTTAAAAAAGAATATTGCATTAGGAATGGTGTCAGTCAAATTCAGTATGTTAGGGACCGAGCTTAACATAGTAACAGAGAGGGGTGTCCGTCACGGAGTTGTCGTTCACAAGCCGTTCTTCGATCCTCAAAAACAAATACCTAATCAATCTAATGCGGCGACAGCCAATGTTCCCAGCCTTGATTAGGCTATTGAAGAGCTTCTACCATACCGGAGTTTGCAACATGATGTTTAGAAATTTCGCCTATTTTGATACGCCTTGATGATTCAATTTCTCGACCAGTAGAGAGATCATTATCTGCAAGCGCTCTTTTCTGGGCATTGTAAACACAATTCATTCCAATCTGCCCAGCAAAAGTATTATAGTGTCTTCACTATTGCATTTCTGATCTTTTAGTGGAGCGCTAATCAAATGGAGATTTTGACCTCATTACCGATTTTACAGATTGTAATACTCGTTTTTATATTGGTTGTATTCAAATCTTGTATTCTCTTTGTGCCACAGAATAGAGCTTTTGTGATTGAGCGGTTTGGTCGATATCAGTCGACGAAAGAAGCGGGTCTCGGGTTTATCTTGCCGGTCATCGATAGAATTGGAGCGGATAGATCTCTCAAAGAGCAAGCCGTCGATGTGCCAAGTCAAAACGCGATAACAAAAGATAATATATCCCTCACAGTTGATGGCGTTCTTTATTTCCGTGTCCTTGACCCGGTGAAAGCAACTTATGGAGTCGATGATTATGTTTTTGCAGTAACGCAACTCGCTCAGACCACAATGCGATCCGAATTGGGAAAAATGGAGCTGGATAAGACTTTTGAAGAGAGAGATATGCTTAATACAAATATTGTCACTTCCATAAATGAGGCATCGTCACCTTGGGGAATACAAGTTCTTCGTTATGAAATAAAAGATATTGTTCCACCTAAATCGGTTATGGATGCAATGGAAGCGCAAATGAAGGCAGAAAGAGTGAAAAGGGCGCAAATCCTTGAGTCGGAGGGAGATCGTCAGGCAGCTATCAACCGCGCTCAGGGAGAACAGCAGTCCGTGGTGCTGGCGGCGGAAGCCGATAGAGATGAGCAAGTGCTGCGAGCAGAGGGTGAATCTAGGGCGATAGTAGCGGTTGCAGAGGCCAAAGCCGAAGCAATTAAAAGAATTGGAGAGGCTGCAGATACTGATATGGGTCAGAAGGCAATCCAACTTGATCTGGCGACAAAGGCAATCGAGGCAAAGCATGCGATTGCAAAGGAGTCCTCTGTCGTCTTACTACCAGACTCTGCGAGTGATGCGTCCGCGGTGGTCGCGCAAGTTATGTCAATTATTAAATCAATCAACGAAAAACAATCAGGTTAAAATGTTGTCCACCGATTTCTCCACAATCATCATAGTGCTCGGTGTAGTGTGTTTTATTGTTGAAGCTGTTGCTTTCGGTTTCTCCTTAGTCGTCTTGGCCTCCTTTGGCCTTTCCCTCATAGTGACTGGACTGTTGATGAATTTTGGTATCATTTCGCATTCCATCGGGTTTGCTTTGGGTGTAATCGGGATTCTTACTGTATTTATAACCGCAGCGCTTTGGGTTCCCTTAAACCAATTAGGCAGGACAACAAGACATGAGGCGGTGAAATCGGATCTTGTGGGTCATCGCTTTACGATAGATATGGATTTGAGGGTAGGCGACAATTTGGTACATCGTTACTCTGGTGTTGATTGGATGGTTGCAAGCAGCTCTCACATCAAAGCCGGATCTATGGTAGAGGTAAAACAAGTTGAGGTTGGTATTTTATGGGTTGGTGCGGCACAGCGTTAAGTCATTTTTTCCTCCCAAGTCGTGTGATTATCCTTAAAAATTACATGAATTTACTTAGGGCGTTTAAATCAAATTTTTCAACTAAGGTTTAATAAGTGTGACCGGTTCGTTTGTGGGCTCAAAGATAGCTCACCATACTATGCATTAATCAATCAATTTAGATTATGTTTTAACGAAGATTATTCATGACGAAGAGCTTCGATTGGTTGCAGTTTCGAAGCCTTCAATGCTGGATAATAACCAAAAAATATCCCAATGACTGCGGAAAACAGGAAGCTAATCGCTATCACATGGTACTCAATAACCGCCGCAGTGTTTGCATAGGACTCTATAAGGAATGTTGCGCAGACAGCGCCAACTATTCCAAGAAAACCGCCGATACAGCATAGCGTTGTAGCCTCCACAAGAAATTGGGTTAGAATATCCGAGGGTTTTGCACCAACGGCCATTCGAAGACCGATCTCACTGGTGCGTTCAGAAACTGAAACAAGCATTATATTCATGATACCGATCCCACCCACTATGAGACTGACCGCTGCCACAGCTGCGAGAAGGCTGTTAAATATCTTCTCAGACTCTGCGTTTGCAGCATAAATTTCAGACATATTTCTGACTCTGAAGGTATCGCTTTCACCCGGCGGAATCTTCATGCTTATTCTTAATGCACTAGATATGTCCGCCTCGGCTAAAACCATGTCATAACCATCGAGTATTTTTACTGCAATATAGCTCACGGACTTGGGACTATGCTTACTTACTCCAGTGATTCGTTTTCGTACAGTCTCCAGAGGCACCAGTGCTCGATCATCGTGATCGCTACCCCACATACTTTGGCCTTTTACTTTAAGGGTACCCACTACTTTTGCATTGAAATCATTAATTCGCACGATTTGTCCCAGCGCCTCCCCGGCCCCAAAAAGTTCTTCGCGAACTGTAGCCCCCAGTATCACCACCTTTGCCGCTGATCTTTGCTCTCTGTCGGTGAATTCTCGTCCCTCTAAAATATTTAAATTCCTCGCAATAAAAGCCCCGTTATCGATACCATCAATTTCTGTACGCCAGTTAATATTTCCAAAAATTATTTGGCCTTGAGATCTTAGTGAAGCGCCTGCACGATCGACTCCAGGGACATCGGTTTCGATGAATTGCTGTTCCTTCACAGATAATTTTTGAATAGTGCCACGGGCCTTTGCGACCGTGCCTTGTCGTCGGTAATTGTTCATAACTATGAATATGTTTCCTCCTAGCGAATCAAGTTGACGGTCTATTTCCCTTTGGGCACCAGCCCCAAGTGCTACCATTACAATTACTGCTGCCACGCCAATTATTACCCCGAGCATGGTCAGTACGCTGCGCATTAAATTTATTCGAAGAGCGGTTAGTGCTATTTTGATTAATTCGATAATCCTCATTTATTTAGCTCAATGAATTGATAGCTGCGGGGTGGCTCTGTATTTTTGTAGCTCTACTGAGGCATTTGAGGGTTCCGAGTAACCGTCGTGAATGAGATTGCCGTCACGAAAAGTTAAACGACGTCCCGCAAAAGCTGCAATATCGGTCTCGTGAGTCACCAGGATGAGGGTGGTGCCATTGGCATTAAGCTCTTGCAGGAGTTGCATTAGGCTCAGGCCGGTTTCAGTATCGATCGCCCCAGTTGGCTCGTCAGCCATAATAACACTAGGATTATTTACCAACGCTCTCGCTATTGCGACCCGCTGCTGCTGTCCGCCCGAGAGCTGCGACGGATGATGATCCTGACGATCTAAAAGACCGACTTGAGCAAGGCAATCCTGAGCTCTCTTAATCCACATTGTTTTATCTACATTGGAGTAAAAAAGGGGCAACATCACATTGTCAAGCGCACTAGTTCTGGGCAACAAGAAAAATTGCTGAAATACAAATCCAATTTTAGTATTTCTCAATGTTGCCAGTTGATTTTTTGAGAATCCTATTATTCTCCTCCCCTTAAAATAGACCTCACCGCTACTTGGGCTATCCAAAAACCCAATCATATTCATAAAGGTAGATTTTCCGGACCCTGATGGGCCCATAATAGAGACGAACTCGCCCTCATGAATTTTAACTTCTACTGACTTGAGCGCGTGTATTCTTTCCTCTCCTACATCATAGGACTTGCGAAGTTGGCAAACTTGAATTATGGGGGCTCTGTCTGGCATTATTTAAGCCTTTGCTGACGACTGACGCGGACGATTACATCATCACCTATTTCAACGCTTTTACTGGAGATTTCGGTATACTCATCATTGGAAATCCCGGTTCTCACGGAAAAATTTATTGGTTTTCCATTTTTTAATACCCATATTTCTCCTGTTTCGCCACCATCCCGCATTTCCATCCGTTTTTTTCGCCCTAAGTTTGAAAATTTAGCGAATTGTTCCTCGGTAAGAATAAGTTTTAGCTGATTGCGGAATTTCTGTCTTAACGAGTTGTTCCTACTGTCACCTCGCCAGTTACCGCGGTTATTGGACATCTGGCTGATCAAATCTTCTATGATAGGTTTGACGAGCAGCTTTTGCTCTTCAGATAGGTCCAATTGCTGCATCATTTCGTGAATCGGGTGTATATTTTGCCTCTCTGGAGCACCTACTGGACGGAATCGTAGTGCCGAGTTTGGAACGCGGAGAACACCTTCTTTCTTTCCTAAAACGATATCGATGTTGGCCGTCATACCTGGCAGCAAGCTGCCATCTTGATTGGATGCAGCAATTATTACTGTGTAAGTGACAACATTTGACACTGTTTTTGATGCCTTTCGAACCTGAGAGATGTATCCTTCGTAAGTTCTTTTTGGGTGAGCATCTACTGTGAAACGGACTTTTAGGCCTCCCTCTAGTTTTCCTATGTCGGCTTCGTCAATATCTGCCTCAATCTGCATTTGTTCGAGGTCCTGAGCGATCATAAATAAGATGGGAGCCGAGAAGCTAGCTGCGACGGTCTGTCCGATATCTACACGGCGATCAATCACAATTCCTGATACTGGGGAGCGAATATCAGTCCTCTCTAGGTCAAGGTTTACTTGCTCTAGCTGCGCCTCCCGCTGAAGAATATTTGCTTTAGATGCTTCGATCTGGGCAATACGTAGCGATTTATCTGCCTCGGCAATTGCGAGCGCTGCATCACTTTCATCAAGATTTGACCTGCTAATTAGGCCACGGCTGAATAATTCTTTCTGACGTCTATGGCTTTGTCTGGCTAATTGAAATTGAGCAACTGATTTTGTATGCGATGCAATTTGCTGCTGAAGATTTGCTTTAGCCATAGCCAGATCAGCATTTGTTTGCCTTAGTCTTGCCAGAAGGGTTCGATTGTCAAGCCGGGCAATGAGTTGACCTTTTTTAACGGTCGAGTTGAAGTCTACCAAGAGCTCGTTGATAACGCCGGAAAGCTCAGATCCAACGTCAACTGTGACTACAGGGCTTATCGCTCCAGCAGCACTCACAAGACTCTCGATGTCGCCTTTGCTAAGTGAATAAGTTTGATAGGACATTTGTGAATCAAATTCTTCGGATCTCAGTAAATAGTATCCACCGAAGACCAAGATTGCCGATGAAGAAAGTACCATTAATAGTCTATTCAAAATATACACGCTTTAAAGGGTTCTGCTTGTAATTATGACATACTTGTAAAGGTTACGCTTTTTGTCTGAGTGATTAAATTACCTTCAAAATAAAAGTTCGATAAGTCAGGTCAAGTTTTTATGAAGTACAAAAAGCAAAATATCAAAAGCGCTTATGTCGTTCGGTAAGCCCTTTTGCATTAAACAAATCAAACATCATAGAGTCCTGTTCCCAGTCAAATTATTATATATCGAATAAACAAAACTATGGCCATCACCGTATAATAGGTAATAAATTTTTAATTGGAGGCCTTGTGATATTAAACCATAGGTTCTGCGGATTAACAGTAATAGCGTGTGGTCTAATTGTTTTGCTCTCCTGCGGCAGTAATCAGTCAGAGACGCCAAATTTGCCGCCACAATTTGTCACAGAGCTTGAAATTGCCGTTGACGAGAATTCAACCTCGATAGGCGAAGGTTTAGCTACAGACCCCGAAAACGACTCATTGACTTTTACTGTAAGCGGACCAGATGCCACTGAGGTAGCCGTTTCCAAAGACGGTAACATGCGTTTTCTATCACCAAAGGATTTTGAGGCGCCATCTAGCGCAGATGGCGATAACCTTTATGAGGTCATTGTTGAAGTCTCAGACGGAGAGTCGACTACTAGTGAACAATTTAATATAAGTATTATTGATGAAAGCGAGTTGTATATTGATACATATTTTCCATTTGAAGAGGATGAGGTCAATTATGCAGAGTTCAACTCGGTTGAGTCAGCGATGGCAGTTGACGAGGTGTTCTCGACAGAGAGCAGGTTGTGGGGTTTTAAATTTATAAATGACCAGGCTTACCTGACTACTAGGCAAGACGGTGTTTTCTTTTTACATGATTTGGTAACAGAACAAAAATATTCATTCGACGTATCATCCAAGATAAATCTTTACTCGGAGGGACAAGGAGGGCTCTTTAATTTTGACATAGCAAAAATCTCTGACACCAGTTATCAAATCTACTTCGCGGCATCAATCGTGACACAGCAATCTGGCTATGCCTTAGCGCTGCACAGGTTCGAGCTTACGTTAAGTGATGAGCCGATTTTCTCTGACCCAGTAAAGCTTTTTGAGGCGGAGCCTGACGAAACCTCCAACCAGCATTTTGGCGGGGACGTTTTATTGATTGGTGATGTGCTTTATGCTACTTCCGGAGATAGGCGCTGCAGAGCGTGTGCACAATCACCAGAACGGTATAACGGCAAAGTGCTTAGATTCCAAATTCAACCAGATGCTAGCCTCTCAGCTCACCCACAAAATACGGTAAATACCGACTCGCGAAGAGAAATTTATTCGCTTGGGCACCGAAATCCTCAGGGGATAGATTTAGTTTCTGAATTTGGAGAGGTAGTCGTCTCCGAGCACGGCCCGCAAGGTGGTGATGAAGTAAATGTTTTACAGCTTGGTACAAACTACGGGTGGCCCTTGGTCACCTTGGGTGAGGAATATGGGGGTGGCCTAATTGGCGAGACGCAACTGCCGGGGTATCAAGATTCAGTTACACACTACATTCCGTCGATTGCACCTAGAGGCATCAAATACATACACGAAAATCAGTTATTTCCAGAGCTTGATAACAGTTTCCTTATAACTTCCTTAAAGTTCGAGCTGATGTTGGTCTTAAGTCTTGACTCAATCAGGCCAAGACATAGATTTATTAATTTATCCGGCTATGGAAGAATCTCATCATTTGATATCAATTCAGTCGGTGAAATATTCTTTGTAACCCACTCGACGCCCGGGAAAGTATTTCGAATTCGTTAGTTTCCTGATCCCCAGCGCGCCGAAGTGAGAAATAATTATATTTTTGTACATAAATTTAATGCGGCTTGGATACATTCTTTAATAATGTTGACGACCATCTGATGCCTGTTTTATTAATCTATTAATAGTGTACTATCGCAAATAAGAAAGAGTCCAAAAATTTGCTTTGGTTTTATTGAAGCAAATAATGATGGGACGACTTAAAAATCGAAAGCAATCTTAATTTGTAGGGAAGCAGCATGGGTTCAAGGCTAAACTCACTATTGCTATCAAAGATTCGACATAACCTCAAGACCTTCGTCAACATTATATGTGGTTTTTCTGAGCTGTTACTTGAGGAGCTAGATGATGTAGGTAATGAAACCATTGAGACTTTTTCCTCCAACTTAAGCTGCGTTAATTCGAATGGTAGGAAGCTTTCAACTTTGATTGATCAGAGTTTTCCTCAATCAAGTTTTTCTAAGAAAGATTTTTTTTTGGAGGTGACTGCTCAATCTAAACTTTTAACGAAAAACTCAAGAGGACTTATAAAAGCGAGTTTGGATGAACTAATAGCCTGTAAAACAGGATCTCCAGTCAGCTTTTACAACGTTCATCAAGATGATTTTTTTCGCATTGAAAAAGCGATCAACGGTCTTCATCAAAACCTGAATGTTTTGGTTAAATGCGTTTTTGAATCGAGTACCTCTCTCGTAGACGCTGGTGTCTTAAGCCAAGACGATTTGAATTTGGTTATCCAACTCTCGGAATCTTTGCGAGAGACACCTGACGCTCTCAAGACTGATTTTCCATCTAGCGTGTTGGTAGTAGATGATAACATGTCCAATACTGAATATCTTAAACGAAAACTGAATGCCTCAGGACATCAGGTTTTCGCCGCTGAATCAGCATTCGACGCTGAGGCAATGATTTACTCTAAGATAGAGGTAGATTTGATATTGTTAGACATCCTGATGCCTGACGTGAGCGGTTATGAATTTCTGCAAAGGAATCAGGACATATTACAATCCAAAAATATTCCGGTGATTATAGTGTCCTCTTTAGATGAACAGGATACCGTGTACCGTTGTTTGGAGGCTGGTGCTCAAGACTTCGTCACTAAGCCTATTAACTTTATGATTCTCGCCGCCCGCATTAATGCGGCACTCGAGCGGAAGCACCTCCTGGATAAAGAGGAGGACTATGTCTTAAGTATAGAAGAAGAAAAGGAAAAAAACGAAAAGCTGTTACTGAATATTTTGCCGCCTACTATCGCGGAACGGATGAAACAGAATGAGCACACGATTGCTGATACAGTAGAAAATTGCACGATATTGTTTGCTGATATTGTTGGTTTCACTCCGATGTCTCAGTCTTTAGGAGCCGCCAGAATAGTGAACACTTTGAATAGTATTTTCACAAAGTTTGATGAATTTTGCGAAGAATTTGAAGTAGAAAAAATAAAAACTATCGGAGACGCATATATGCTAGCTTCCGGCGTGCTAAGGTCTGATCCTAATCATGCTGTTAAAACCGTGCGAATGGCTGTGCGGATGTTGTCATTTGTGAAAGACCATCCCAAGATCGATGCTTTTAAGTTATCGCTAAGGATTGGGATCCATTCGGGGCCGGTTATTGCCGGTGTAATTGGAAAAAAGAAGTTTATTTATGATCTATGGGGTGACACTGTAAATACAGCGGCGAGGATGGAGTCGCATGGAATACCTGACTGTATTCATTTGACTAAAGAGACGGCTTTATTACTGTCAGGAACCTTTAATTTAACAAAGCGACCCGCATTGCAGATCAAAGGGAAGGGTGAAATGGATACATTCCTCATAGTAAGTTAATCGCGAAGCAATACTAAGAGCATTGATTAGTTTTATAAAGGAAAAATTATGCCGGAGAAAGGCCAGACAAAGATAAACAAAGAGAAATCATATTTTGAGCATAAAGATCAGATACTTTCATATGTAGTTGATCAGATTCGAGATGCGGTGCTGGTTTGGGACGCTAATGAGAAGCTCATTCTGTTAAATGAATCTGCCTCAAATTGGAGCAGTGAACGCCACTCTGGACTTTCACTGCATTTAGGCATTTCTATCTCAGAGCTTTGGGGATCATTTTATGACTATGTTGTTGATCAATCTGCTAAGAGCATAGACGCGAAAAATTCTTTAAACGGTCTTGACAAGGAGGCCTTTATAGCCGAGAGGATGCCTAAGAAAATTGAAAACGGCGAAAATAACGGCAAGTTTTATAACCCAATACTGGAGGTTTTTTACCAAGAAAAACACAGCCGTCGGGAGGACGGAACAGTAATTTCGATTTACTTTGACGTATCTAGGGAAAAGCGAAACGAGAGAAATAGTGAACAAATGCTGCAAGCATTTGAGAAGATGGGCGATTTTATTTTAATTTGGGATGAGTATGAAAATTTAATAACATTCAACGTAGCGGCAGCCAAATTCATGCAGCGCAGCGGTGTTACGCTAGTAAAAGGCTTAAATTATGACGAAATGAATCGACTTGCCACCAAATATTTTTCGGATAAATTTGCTGAGGAGAAAGATTCGAACGTTGTTACTGGAACACGAAATAAATCAAAATCATCAGGAATAAGTTATGAAAAATTTAATGAGCACCACAAAAGTTTGCGACGGTCGAAAAGTGGCGAGATCAGGGAAATTTATAATCCCATACTCGATGTATATTTATCAGCTGTCGATACAGTTTTACCAGATGGCGGATTAGTTTCTGTAATTAGGGACATTACTGAGGAGAAAAAACGGGAAAAAGATTTAAAAATTTTAGGAGATGCAATTGACCACGTATCGGATGAAGTTGTTGTGTATGACAGCGAAGACAGGCTTATTTCGATTAATGGTGCGGCACAGCGGGCAGCTGTGGCAACGTTTGGTACAGAACTTACAACGGGTATGACTTCAAGAGAAGTTCGTGGCTGTTTTTACGATGCAGTTTTGTCAAAAAAAATTGATCCACATTCCCTTAGAATTGAGAGAGGGGAGTTTGTAGACTCTAGAATCAATGAAACTGAGCAAAATTTGAAATCCGGTAGAATTCACAGAGAAGACCGTTTCAATCCCATAACTGAAAAATATCAAGAGTGTATCACCACTTTATTACCCGATGGCGGAAGGATCACGATAAACAGAGATGTAACAGAACTTAAGGAACAACAGAGGACACTGAGTGCTTTGGCGAATGCGATTCAGCAAGTGCCTGATGAAATCGCGGTCTGGGATAGTGAAAAAAAGCTTGTTGCATTCAACGAATCGGCAACGAACGCAGCTTTTCGAAGGACGGGTATTCACATGCAATTGGGTATGACGTTTGAACAGCTTTTTAGTGCAGCATATGACGCTTTTACAAATCAAGGACACGATCTTGCAGAGACCAAAGAGGATTTTATTCAAAGGAATAGGTCAGAACGTTACGCCGGACACGGTAAGGTGCGTATTTCTAATTTGGGTGATCAAATAACGGAGGCTGTTGACACTCCTCTACCAGAGGGTGGTTTGGTTTCGATAACTCGAGACGTCACCGAAATTAAAAAGCAAGAGAGGGAGTTAAAGGCTTTAGCAGAAGCCATTCAGCACGTCCCAGCACAAATAACCGTTTGGGATAGCGAGGAGAGACTTGCAGCATTTAACGAGGTTTCCAAGCGTTCAACGCTTGAAAAAACCGGGGTAACTCTGCGACAGGGAATGGCGATGGATGAGCTCTTCGGTTGGATGTATGACAACTTGCTTGAGCGCGGATTTAGTGATCCAAGCACTGGAACTAGTCTCTCTGAGTATGCGACAAAGGAGGAATTTATTAAGTTGAACAAAGAGTCGAGGCTACACAGATTAGGGACGGCAAACACGACATACATTGATGGAAAATTTCTGGAGGCGGTTCACACACCCCTCCCGGACGGTGGCGCGGTATCTATGACAAGGGACGTAACTGAAGCAAAACGGCGTGAGAAAGAGTTAGGAATCCTTGTAGACGAGCTGGCTTTGGCCAGAGATCAGGCTAACAAGGCCAGTGATGCAAAGAGCCTCTTCGTGGCAAATATGAGTCATGAGCTTCGGACGCCGCTTAACGCAATAATTGGCCTCGCGGAGTTACTGAAGGAAGAGGCCGAAGAAGACGGACTGAAAGACTATAAAGAGCCACTAGAAAGGATTCATTCCGCGGGAGATCACCTTTTGAATTTAATAAATGATGTCCTTGATGTTTCTAAAATAGAGGCCGGCAAGATCGACTTTAACATCGAGGAATTTGCGCCCAAAGGTCTAATAGAAGACGTGGTGGCGACTACCCGGCAGCTGGCGGAGGGTAACAACAACGATGTGAAAGTCGACTTTGGCGAAGCGCTACCACTCATTCGTACGGACAAGACGCGAGTTCGTCAAATAGTCTTTAATCTAGTAGCAAATGCTTGCAAGTTTACACATGGTGGTTTTGTGAAAATTCGCGTTTTGAAAAAACTCGTTGATTATCGGGATTATATTGATATATCAGTCATGGATAATGGCATTGGTATGACCGACGCGCAAGTCGCAAAGTTATTCTCTTCATTTGTTCAGGCTGACAGTTCAACGACCCGAAAATACGGCGGAACAGGTCTAGGTCTCGCTATATCCAAGCAGTTAGCAGAAAAATTGGGAGGTAGTTTAGAGGTTAAAAGCCAGTTGGGGAAGGGTTCGATCTTTACGGCATCGCTGCCTGTTGTAACTCAAATCGAGGAAGTTTCCGTTGACGAAGAAATTTTACAAAATGATTCTAAAAAAAGGGTGCAAAATAAGCAGCAGTTAACAGATGTACCGCGCGTTCTGGTTATAGATGATGATCCTATCGTTCTTGGGATGATGACTAAGCATCTCTCGAATTTTGGTTTCGAAGTGTTGGTGGCTGAGGGAGGAAAGCAGGGGATCGAGATCGCTAGAAGAGAACTACCCTCTGTAATAACGCTAGATATTTTAATGCCGGAGATGGATGGATGGTCGGTGCTCAGAACGCTTAAAGCCGATTCGGTGACGGCAGGCATTCCTGTTATCATGGCTTCAATACTTGATGAGCAAAAACAGGGCTTTGCGCTTGGAGCAAATGATTACGTTTCAAAACCGATTAATCGAACCAAATTAATGGCGGCGATTAAACGTTTCGTAAAGATTGGATCAGACAAAAAAGTATTAATTGTCGAAGATGACGCAGACTCGAGGATGTTTCTGAATCGGTTACTTCGCTCAGAGAGCCTTGAGGTAGAGGAAGCCGTCAACGGAAAAGAGGCTCTTGATCTGCTGGTCGCGACAGAACAGCTTCCAGTACTGATTTTGTTGGATCTCATGATGCCTGTGATGGATGGGTTTGAATTTTTATCTCGGATTAGGGAGATCAAACCTTTGAGGGATATTCCGGTCCTGGTGATTACTGCTGCCGATTTATCTAACATTGATAAAGAGCGACTGCAGGGGAGTGTAGAAAACGTTATACGAAAAGACAGTGTGAATAAGGAGAGAATGCTCGAGGAGATCACTACTCTTATTTCATCGAATGCGCAATGAGGAATTAATAGGGAATTAGAAATGACTAAAATTCTTTACATTGAAGACAATGAAGACAATATATATATGCTCAAGAGACGTCTTCAAAAAAAAGGTTTTGATGTGGTAATTGCGGAGAATGGAAAGATAGGTATTGAGATGTCCTTTTCAGAAAAACCTGACCTGATTCTTATGGATCTAAGTTTGCCGGTAATGGATGGTTGGGAGGCTACTAAAATAATCAAAAGTCACGAAGAAACTGCATCCATTCCTGTCATCGCTTTGTCAGCTAACGCAATGGAAGAACATAAACAACGGGCGTTGCAAGCTGGTGCTAACGATTATGATACTAAGCCAGTTGACCTTGCAAGGTTGTTGGCCAAAATAAAACTCGCTCTTGAGAGTGACTGATTAAGTGTAAAACTTTGTATCTTGTGTGCGGGCTGTGGCATTGAGCTGTATCTCTTACAGATTTAGTGAACGGCCAAAATTACTTATATATCTTCCTAGTCAAAAGTGAACATTTTTGTCAGATTAATGAGCTCCACTCTTTTTTTTTAATTGCGATGTCCCGTTAATGCATTTGAATTAACTATTAACCATTTGTGATACAGTTATATTTCAAAAGATTTAAATCTCACGTTTATAGTTTTTTGGGTCAATTGGATGGATGGGAGAGCGACATTGCGCGATTTTTGTGTATTGAGGTATTTGAATCGAAAAGCCCAAGAATTTCTCGCTCGCGCGAGGAACAAAATCAATGAGAAGAGAAATGTCTAAAAAAGATTGTTTTAAATTTAGTGTGACACCACCTAAAAGTCTCATTCCAATTTTTATTTCACCGTGTGTTTTTGCCAATTCAGACGAGTCCGATTCGTCTGGGTTACTCATACTATTACGTACTTTGAGCGAGTTGATGGTAAATGCTGTTGATCCAATTTTTGGATTTCTGGCGATGCCAGATGCATCACCTGGCGTTGGTCTGGTAATTATTTTAGCAGGCACTGGGTGTCTGGCTCGAATACTTTTTCTCAAATATAGAGATTTAAATATGCTAATTCAGATGGGTAGATTATTTCCCAACTCAGAGCGCGAGTTTGCTGATCGATATCCAGATTTTGAAGATGAGATGTTAAAATTTCCGGTCATGAGCCGAGCATGGTTTGAATTTTGTGAGACACTAGTTCTGCCAAATAAAAATTCACAGAGTAAAATTTTTAAAAATACCGTTCGTCCCCATGTATTTTTTAATGTAGATCGTCTGGAGATTGGGGTTAATGCAGAAAAGTCATGGCCTAAGCTGTTTGTTGGACTCGGCTTATTTGTAACATTATTTAGCTTGAGCTTCGCTCTCAGTGAAGTTTCGTCAGTTAAATTTATTAATGATGGAGCTAAGCAGATGTTAATTCTTCAGTTGATGGGGGCAATCAGTGTAACGCTATACCCAGTTATGTCTTCGGTGCTTATTTATTTGATTCTTACCGTAGCTATTCGACACAGTGAGAAGTCGATAACACTGCGCTTAAATCAGTTAAATGATAAGATAGAGCGGGGCGTCAGATTTATTACACAGGAAGACCTTTCGCAGCAGTCATTGGTGTTGATGAAAAAGCAACTTGAGGCTATCCAATCACTCAACCGCACGTTAACCTCCGTCACAGATGCGGGTAAATGATAATTCGCATTTAAGGCTTACAGAGTATTTGGAGCTGGGGTTGCTCGATTTTGAATTGCGTCTTTAACCTTGTTATTCTCGCTGCTTTGAAGAAAAAATTCATTTATGATTACTAGCGCTATATTATATAAAGACAGGTTTACTGAAAGGATGGTTTTATATTTTTGCGAGGTATTCGCGTGCAAAAGGTATTGGATTTTTTTAAATAAGTAATCCAGCCGAACTGAATTAATGATTGAGAGAAGGTAAAGGCAATGATTAAAAATTGTATGACTAGTTTTTTGAACAACACCACAATATTAGTTTTACTGTTGGTCGGAACGCATAATGTCGCTGCAGACGGGCATGATACTAATGTTGACTCAAATAAATCAAAAATCATAGAGCTAGAGATGCAGTTGCAAACTCTACAAGCCAGAGAGAACGTTAAGCACAAGATGTTAGAGGATAAAATTGACATGGTTGAGGTGCGAATGGATGAGCTTGAGAAGGCACTTAAAGTTGTCGAGTCAGAGGTAGCATTTTTACGTCGCGCGGTGAGATAAGTTGGCGTGAAATATTAAACGCCAACGCTACATTTTTAATGCATTCGAGAAGAGGGGCATCCAGCCCCTTTCTCATTGTTCGCGCACATATAAAAACTAGAAAAGATCTGCATTCATTACCTTATTCCACGCCCCTATGAAGGCGCTAATAAACTTTGTCTCCGCACCACGCGATGCGTAAACCTCAGTTATCGCCCTGAGCTGCGAATTTGATCCAAACACTAGGTCGGCGCGCGTGGCAGATCTCATCTTTTGCCCAGAAATTCGGTCCACAGCTTCGAAGGAGTTTCCAGTTCCATTTGGTTTCCAGCTGACCGACATATCGAGCAGCGTATTGAAGTAGTCATTGCTTAGCCGACTGGCATCGTTAGTGAATAATCCATGACCACTGGAGCTAATACCCAGCGAGCGCATTCCACCAAGAAGAGCTGTCATTTCTGGCGCCGTTAGCCCTAATAATTGCGATTTGTCGAGCATCATTTCCTCTGGGGAGGATTTGAGATCCGGATTGTGAAAGTTTCTAAAAGCATCTGACAGAGGCTCAAGCACTGCGAAAGAATCGATATCTGTCTGTTCTTGCGAGGCGTCGCCTCTTCCTGCGGTAAACGGCACATTCACACCAGTGGCCTTCTCAATTCCCACATTGCCAGCAAGCACAATTATATCGGCGATCGAGGCTCCGGTATCTTCAGAAATGCTTTGATATATCTGCAATATCCTTTGAAGTTGCTGCGGTTTGTTCACCGCCCAGTCTTTTTGAGGAGCCAGACGGATACGCGCTCCATTGGCACCTCCACGCATATCTGAGCCCCGAAATGTTGATGCACTAGCCCAAGCAGTCTCTACCATCTCCTGAATCGACAGGTCTTTGGCCAAGATTTGGGATTTGACAAAATCGATATCATAGTTAGTACTCCCCGGAGGAACAGGGTCTTGCCATATTAACTCTTCATCAGGGACTTCAGGCCCCATGTATCGGCTTTTGGGCCCCATATCTCTATGAAGCAGCTTGAACCATGCTCTAGCAAATGCATCTGCAAACTGGTCTGGATTTTCATGAAACCGCTTAGAAATTAGTCTGTAACTAGGATCTTCTCGCATCGCAATATCAGCAGTCGTCATCATGGTAGGTACTTTTATGGAGCTGTCCTCCGCATCAGGCGCCATATCCTCAGGTTTTTGATCGATGGCATGCCAGATGTAAGCGCCTGCAGGGCTTTTGACTAGCTCCCACTCATAACCGAAGAGTAGATCAAAGTACCCATTATCCCACGATGTTGGATTCGCGGTCCAAGCACCCTCTATACCGCTGGTAATAGTGTCTCGCCCGACGCCTGATCCGTGGCTACTCTGCCATCCAAACCCCATCTTCTCGATCGGCGCACCCTCAGGCTCTATACTCACATGATCTTCGGATGCGGCGCCATGCGCTTTGCCAAATGTATGACCACCAGCGACGAGCGCGACAGTTTCTTCATCATTCATCGCCATCCTAGCAAATGTTTCTCTGATGTCACGGGCGCTACCGATTGGATCCGGATTACCATCAGGCCCCTGGGGATTCACATAAATTAATCCCATTTGTACCGCAGCTAACGGGCTATCTAATTCACGCTCGCCCTTGTATCGTTTGTTATCAAGCCAATTACTTTCAACACCCCAATGAATATCCTCCTCAGGACCCCATATATCGGGACGACCCCCGCTGAAACCAAAAGTCTTACCACCCATAGACTCTATCGCCACATTTCCAGCAAGAATTAGTAGGTCTGCCCAACTTATTTGCTCTCCATATTTCTGTTTAACAGGCCAAAGTAATCTACGTGCCTTATCGAGATTCCCATTATCTGGCCAACTATTCAGTGGGGCGAATCGTTGCGCCCCGGTGCCACCACCACCACGGCCGTCAGTGTTTCGATAAGTGCCAGCTGCATGCCAAGTCATGCGAATAAAGAATGGGCCATAGTGGCCGTAATCTGCGGGCCACCAGTCTTGCGAGTCGGTCATCAAGGCGTTCAAATCTTTTTTTAGTGCTTGATAGTCGAGTTTTTTAAATTCTTCACGATAATCAAAGTCTGGGTCCATTGGATTTGACTTCTGATCATGCTGATGGAGTATGTTTAGGTTTAACTGATCTGGCCACCAGTCTCGATTCGAGGTTCCAGTGGCGCTATTTGTCGTCATGGCGCCATGCATGACTGGACACTTGGTTTCGGTTTCGATCGGCATTATGTGTCTCCTTTCGAGCTAACAATGTGTTTTAATCATTTTTGTGAAAATATCTTAACTTTCTTGATATGTTACAGACAACAGATCGTAAGTAAAATTATAAAAAAAAGATTAAGGTGTTCAGATATACTGAACCATAAATTTAATGGTTACAATTAAACAGATCAATTATGTTTTAGCCGTCTCCAAGACATTACATTTTAAAAAGGCGGCAGAAATGTGCCATGTATCGCCCTCTGCATTGAGCATGGCGATATCAGAGCTTGAAAATCAGTTATGCATACAGGTGTTCGAACGAGATAATAAGCGGGTGATTATAACGTCGCAAGGGTATGATTTAATCGCAAAGGCGCAAGATGTAAAGGTAAAATTAGATGAGATTTCAAATATTGGTTTAAAAAAAGCGCCACCTTTGAGTGGTTCATTATCGT
Source organism: Porticoccaceae bacterium (assembly GCA_902562425.1). Lineage (GTDB taxonomy): Bacteria > Pseudomonadota > Gammaproteobacteria > Pseudomonadales > Porticoccaceae > TMED48. Next base: position 37,500 of record CACETF010000017.1, read on the forward strand.
TAGGTATTATTCCTACGGTAAGTCCTTATTTGTTGCCAATAGCATTGCCATGCTTACAAAAAGATTATCCGTCGCTCAGTCTCGTAATAACTGAGGACCAATCTACATCACTAATATGCCAAGTAGAGGAGGGATCGCTTGATATGGCTATTCTTGCTCTTCCTTTTGATATCAATGAGCTAGTGACTTATAAATTTTGGTCAGAGGATTTTTATTACGTCACACATGTGGATAATTTAAAGCCCGGCGAGGCTTTTATAGATGTTAATAACCTAGACCCGACAAAGTTACTGCTTTTGGAGGATGGACATTGCTTAAAAGATCACGCGCTAGCGGCCTGTAAGTTAACCGATAAAACTCATTTTGACGTAAGAGTCTCAAGTCTAACCACTATAATTCAGCTTGTTATTAACAAGATGGGCTCAACGTTGGTCCCGCAGATGGCTCTTCAGCCGTTGACCGGTGCATTTACTTCCCTCGCCATACTGCCCCTAAATCAATCAAGCCCACACAGGGAATTGGCAATTGTTGCCCGTTCTAGCTATCCTGGCACTGAAAGTATTCTCCATCTCAGTAGGTTACTCTCAAAGAATTTGGCAGCACATCACTACATCAGCGATAGTCGGAAGAATAGTTACAATAGTAATTCCGCTTTGAGTAATTAACTTGAGGGTTAAACTGATAGAGCGGGTGAGATAAATAATAGTCGTCACCTCACGACCGATTATGACAAATAAGAGCCGTATGATTCCTCGGCGACTTCAGAACTAACAGCAGACGCTCAATAACGTTCATTTTTACCCGCAAATCTTTAAAGTTTTGCTTTTAAAACTGTTCATGCGTCAGCCAATGTTTCCGCGATAGACATTCTCAAAAAATTTGAGCTTAGATCCGAAAGACTTTTACGATTGCTCGATACCACTCAAGCTGGAGATTCTATTTTATAATACTGAGCCTCCATCAACGACAATACATTCACCTGTTACAAAGTTTGCCGCATCAGATACCAAATATAGTACGGTGCCGGCAATTTCTTCAGGTTCGGCATGACGACCCAATGGTGTCCCCGATACCGCTTTTTGATAGATATTTTCATCGGAAAAAAGAGCTCCTGCGAACTTGGTCTTTGTTAGTCCTGGTAGCACTGCGTTTACCCTAATGTTATATTCTCCGCATTCTTTGGCGAATGCTCTGGTCATGTTAACCACCGCAGCTTTTGTGATCGCATAGATCCCCATCGATTTTCCTGGTCTCAATGCGGCAATGGAGGATGTATTCACAATTGAACCCCCACCATTTTTTCGCATGAGTTTGCCAGCTTCAGAGGACATAAAAAAGTAACCACGAATATTTACATCAACAGTCTTGGTGAATGAACCTAGGTCAGTATCAAGTATGTTTCCAAAATATGGATTTGTAGCGGCATTGTTTACTAATATATCCAATTTACTGTGATTTTCCTTTATGAATTCAAATGTCTCTGAAATATCCTGCATATTGCCAACATGGCATTTTAACGCCTCCGCGCTTCCGCCGTTATTCTTAATAGCGTCTACTATTTCTTTGCAGCCATTCAGCTTACGACTTGTGACAATTACGTGAGCACCTTGTTCTGCTAACAGGAGGGCTATAGATTCTCCAATACCTCTACTCGCTCCTGTAACGAGTGCAACTTTATTGTGTAAATCGAATATTCTTGTAGACATAAACACTCCTTCCTTCAGTCTTCACTTTTTAACGCTTATTTAGCCATCTATTCTTTGTTAAAAACCCGCTTCTTTGTCCATTACTTTTTGGTAGAGATATTCACTAAGGATTTCATAATGCTCAGAATTTGGCAATCTGACGTAGATTGGCTGGTCTACTCTGCCTAGGTGGTATGCTTCTTTACGTAGTTGACCTTTTACAAATTTGAAGGTCTGGTTCGTCTTTTGTTCAGATTGCATTCGCAGGAATACAGGACGCGCATAACTGGCTAAATTTTCGTCAACGTATTCAGTAAACTTTAACAGGTTGATAGGATCATGTCCTTGCATTGTTATCGCTGCCATTCCGGCTCGGCCCTCAGTGCCAGGTATTTGTACGCCGTACACATTACTCATCTCTATTTGGGGATAAGCATTAAGTATTTCACTCACCTCGTTTGTCGAAACATTCTCGGATCGCCACCGAAACGTATCCCCCACTCTATCAATAAACTGATAGTGTGGCATTCCCATAGCGAATCCAACATCCACACGACGAATAAGATCTCCAGTATTAAACCATCGGTCTCCAGATACCTTTACATTTTTGAGCACTTTAGCAGATGATGCATCTTCATTTTTATATCCGTCGTATAGAAATTTGTCATCGATCCTGCCGAGTAAGAGACCCGTTTGTCCATCTGCAACTTCCACTGGCCTCCCTTGGTCATCTAAGACTATCCGGTCCAAGTCAATATCATATTCGACTAACATGGTGACTACGATCCCGGTGCCAATTGTATAATCTTTGTTCAAAAAATTAAGGAAGGATACGTTACTTTCGCTTGCGCCATATATTTCCGTTATGCGTTTTACGCCAAATCTATTACGAAAGTGATCCCATATATCTGGTCGTAAACCATTTCCTAGCATACTTCGAATGGGATTATTCTTTTCGTCCGAGCATTTCTCTTGAACGGTTAGATATCGGCAAAGCTCGCCAACATATATAAAAAGAGTGGTGTTATATTTTCGAACTTCAGGCCAAAAATGTCGGGCTGAAAAACGTCGCCGTAAAAACATTGAAGAGCCGGTGTAAAAGCATGTGCAGGCGCCAAGCAAAAGACCCGTGATATGATACAGCGGTAAGCAAATATACATCCTATCTGAGGCGGTTGCACGGAAACCGAGCTTGGAATATGGAGGGTGTGCTGACATTATCCTACGTTGATAGATAATTGCGGGCTTTGGAAGTCCAGTTGTGCCAGATGTGAAAATATAAAGAGCTATTTCACCACCCCTTATATCTTTGGTTTCTTCAAGATTTTCGGTTGGTTGATGCGGTAAAGTTGAGCTGAGGTCTTCAGCCCATTTGGGTTTATTATTTTTAATCGAATTGTCGGGAACCCAAAGAAAATCGGAGTCTTGCAGAGGAAGATCATCCTTGATCTCTATGATGGCGTTTTGTAATTCTTGGCCAAAAACACACCTAACCGAATCGGTGATGCTGATACAGTGAATCAAAGATCTTTTCACTAGACTAGTATTAATCAAACTTGCAGCGGCACCTATTTTGGAGAGCGCGATCACCAAGCACAGGAACTCCGTGCGATTCTCCATAAATACCGCAACGCAATCCCCGCGTTTCACCCCTCTACTTTTTAGGCAATGAGCATATCGGTTTGATAAGTGATTAAATTCACTCCACGTAAGAATCTTGTCTTCAAAAATTATGGCAGTGCGATTGCCGTGTTTTGCGGCCGTTCTTTGTAACATCATTCCAAGTGACGATTTCTCCTCGTCGCTCGGGGGTTTAAAGAAGAGTAATGTTGGTAATATGTATAAGAAATTGGATAAAACAGACAATATTTCTATTATTTTAAGCATAACTGTTCAATACGGCGAGGGAAATAAAATAGTATTTGACGAAATTTGCAAATTTTTAATTTAAATAACGAATACAGCAGTGAGACAGGATATGAACATCGCCACTCTCTTGCCCTCTTTTTTTGCACTTATTTTGGCACAGCGACATTATTTTTCCTACAATATCTAAAGGATGGTCACATATAATCGGTTGAAATTCAAGTACGCCATATCAACTAAAAATTTTTTATCTAAATTTGAATAGGCATTCTGCATTTGTTGTAAAGCTCAGAACCCTGAATTAGGAGTAACATTAATGCTTATTCGATGGTAAAGGTCAAACAATGACTCATAGATACCCAATACAGTTGCTTGGTGCAATACCATCTCCCTACACAAGAAAGATGCTGGCTCTGCTTAGATATAGACGCATCCCCTACAAAGTGTTGTGGGGTGATCCAAGAAAACTACTCAAAGAATTAGGATTTGATGAACCGAAAGTGCTTCTATTGCCCATGTTGTTACTTCAAAGCTCGCGCGGTGACTTGGAGGTTGTTTGCGATTCGACTCCAATAATCCGTAGACTTGAGACCGAGCATTTGCCCCGCTCTGTGATTCCAAAAAGTGGATGGCTCGCATTTGTCGATTATTTGCTAGAGGATTTTGCCGACGAGTGGGTCACAAAGTGTATGTTCCATTATCGATGGAACTTCCGAAAAGATGCTGATAACGCGGGGACACTTCTGCCTCTCTATAATGATATTCGTCAGTCTTATCACGAATGGGTTGATGCAAAGGCTTTTATAATGAGTAGACAAATTGGCAGACTCGGTATTGTCGGATCGAATGAAACGACAGCCCACGTTATAGAAAGCAGTTATGTTCGGTTACTTGAATTACTTGAAGCTCATTTCGCAGAGCAGCCGTTTTTACTCGGGGGGAGACCGGGAGCCTCTGACTTTGCAATGTATGGACAACTGACTCAGCTCATTGGCTTAGATCCTACCTCGCGCAGTCTTTCACACAAAAAAAGTCCCCGTGCTGTAGTTTACGCGGGTCTTATGGAGGATCAATCCGGTTTAGAGCCCGATGATGATGACTGGATCTCGGTAGAGTGCGTACCTTCCACTCTTAAGCAAATATTGAGAGAGGTTGGACGAGTCTATGTTCCCGCATTATTAGCAAATTATGCCGCCAAAAAGGCTGGACAATTGGTATGGGAGGCCGAAATTGACGGGATGCATTGGGAGCAGAGCACATTTTCGTATCACGCAAAGTGTTTAAATCACATCAGAATGGAATATGCATCGATGGGTGATTCTGATCGAAGTATTGTTAATGGATTTTTTTCTGGCACCGGGTGCGGAGAATTATGGTCGGGCATGTAGGCGCTTTCAATGCTACAGCTGATGGTCACCTCGAGTGCGTAGTTTTAAGTACCATTGCTAGTATACATTGTTAATGGGAATAATTTTATTTCGAGGGATAAAGATCACGGAAGATTTGTGCTACCCATCAGGTCTCTGTCAATCTCTCTCGCTACTTCTCTACCTTCATTTATAGCCCTCACCACTAGGTCTTGACCTCGTCGACAGTCAGCTGCTGCATACAACTTATCGATATTGGTTCTGTAATTGATTTTATTTGCTAAGAAGTTTCCGCGTGAGTCCGTTTCAGCTCCCAAACTTTCATTAATGTAATGTTCAGGTTGCAGGAAGCCCATTGCTAGTAATATTAGGTCAGCTTCCCAAAATCTTTGCGAACCAGGAATCTCTTTGAGCTGCGAGTCCACAGATACCGTGAGGATTCCCTTCACAGATCCATCATCATTCCTCAATATTTCCTTGCTGCTAATGGAGTACTTCCTTGGATCTGCACCAAAATGTTCCGCCGCTTCAGCATGACCGTAGTCGATTCGATGTATTTTTGGCCAGAGTGGCCAAGGATTGTCAGAAGTCCTGTCTGAAGGATTTTGTGGGAACAACTCGAAGTTTGCCAACGATTTACAACCATGGCGGAGTGATGTGCCAATACAATCCGTTCCGGTATCGCCACCACCGATAACTATCACGTTTTTGTCTTTGGCAGAGATAAAATGGCCATCTTCAAGCTCCGAATCGAGGTAACTTTTAGTATTGTACATCAGGAATTCCATTGCAAAATGTACACCCCGCCCTTCTCTCCCCGGAATTTTCAAGTCACGTGGTTTTGTTGCACCCGTAGCTAATACGACAGCATCATTGTTCTTAAGTAGTTGCTGAATTGGCAGATCCTTGCCAATATCGGTGTTACACCTAAATTTTACACCCTCTTCACGTAATAACTGTACCCGCCGCTCAACGATATTTTTATCAAGTTTCATATTTGGAATCCCGTACATCAGCAGCCCGCCAATACGATCGTCTCGTTCATATACAACGACGGTATGTCCTGCTTGATTAAGTTGAGCCGCCGCGGCTAGCCCTGCAGGCCCCGAGCCAACTATAGCTACTGATTTTCCTGTACGATGCTCTGGCGGTTTTGCTATTACCCAACCTTCGTCAAAGCCCCTGTCGATAATGGCATTCTCGAGATTTTTGATGGTAACTGGAGGGCTGGTGATCCCTAAAACACACGCGCCCTCACAAGGTGCTGGGCACACCCTCCCAGTAAATTCTGGAAAATTATTGGTTTTGTGCAGCCTATCCAGCGCCTCTTTCCAGCGACCCTTGTACACCAGATCATTCCATTCTGGAATTAAGTTGTATACAGGACAACCATTATTTGATTGACAAAAAGGCACGCCACAATTCATGCAGCGCGAACCCTGCGTTTTAAGATGATCTTCATCGTGCGGAGTGTATATTTCTTTAAAATCAGTAATCCTTGCCGATGGAGACCTGTAGGGTTCGACGACTCTATCAAATTCTTTGAACCCTGTGACTTTTCCCATTTTAGTTCCTCAGCCTCTTTATAATTAACCAATTGCTTGTTTTTGGGACTTTTTTGCACTAATTTCCGAAAGAACTCGTTTATAGTCAGTTGGCATGACTTTAGAGAAAAATCGACGCTCGGTATCCCAATCAGCCAGAATTCTTCTTGCAACCTCTGATCCCGTGTAAAGTAAATGGTTTCTGATCATTTTTTGCAATTCTTTGATATCGTTTTGTTGCTCTAGCACTTCAAGCTCAAGTGTTCCAGTGTTGCATAACCTTGGAAATTGTCCGTCTTTGTCCCAAACATATGCGATGCCACCACTCATCCCAGCTCCAAAATTTCTTCCAGTTGGTCCAAGTATGGCTACCCTTCCGCCTGTCATGTACTCGCAACCATGGTCACCCACACCCTCTACAACTGCGTTTGCTCCACTGTTTCTGACACAAAAACGTTCTGCGGCAATACCTCTGAAATAAGCCTCGCCTGAAGTCGCGCCATACAGAGCTACATTTCCTAAAATAACATTCTCTTCAGCGCGAAATTTACTTCCTTCTGGTGGTCGAATAATAATCTTGCCGCCCGATAAACCCTTACCCACATAGTCATTTGCGTCTCCATCAACTTGGAGGGTTATCCCTTGCACCAGCCAAGCTCCCAATGATTGTCCGGCGGAGCCAGTTAACTTAACCTTTATGGTATCATCTTTTAACATGTTTCCATTCGTTACCTTGGCAACTTCATGCGAGAGCATCGTGCCCACTACTCGGTTGATGTTAACTATAGGTAGCTCCAATTCGACTAGCTGACCAGTCTCAAGGGCAGGCTTGGCAAGCTTAATAAGTTGATGGTCCAATGCTTTATCAAGGCCGTGATCTTGCTCAAATACGCATCGCACCTCTGTATTCTCGTAAATAATCTTGGCAGGCGAGAGCATCTTAGAAAGGTCAACTCCCTGAGATTTCCAATGATCCTGGGCCACATGTGTGTCCAGGAGATCAACACGTCCAACCATTGAATTTACGGTTTTTAGCCCAAGGCTAGCCATAATCAGACGCATTTCCTCTGCAACCATAAATAAATAGTTGACGACAAATTCAGGTTGTCCTGAAAATTTCTTGCGTAAATCAGCATCTTGGGTCGCGATGCCAACCGGGCACGTGTTTAAGTGGCACTTTCGCATCATGATGCAGCCGAGCGTAACCAATGGGGCTGTAGACAAACCTATTTCTTCAGCCCCCAGCAGAATTGCTATAGCGGCATCACGTCCAGTTTTAATTTGTCCGTCGGTCTGTAAAACCACACGTGAGCGAAGATTATTCATCACCAAAGTCTGATGAGTTTCGGCAATGCCCAGTTCCCATGGGAGTCCAGCGTGCTTAATAGACGTCAACGGAGACGCACCCGTGCCTCCGTCATGTCCTGCTATTACAAGGTGATCTGTCTTGGCTTTCGTGACACCGGCAGCGATGGTGCCGACTCCAATTTCAGAACCTAACTTAACGCTAATTCGCGCGTTTGGATTACAATTTTTAAGATCATGAATGAGCTGGGCTATGTCTTCAATTGAGTAGACGTCATGGTGCGGCGGAGGGCTGATGAGTCCCACACCAGGTGTGGAGTATCTTATC
>CACETF010000018.1 GCA_902562425.1 Porticoccaceae bacterium
ATCCTGACATAGAAATAGGACTGCTTTGCGCGATTGCTCTATTAAACAAATTTTTCGCATTTGGATGGTTGGTTAAAGCATCAACAGAAAAAGCACCGGCCGAATTCCCCAAAATTGTTACATTCTGAGGATTGCCACCAAAATTTTTAATATTATTTTTTACCCATTTTAGTGCCGAAATCTGGTCCAAAAATCCAAAATTAGTATCCCTACCCTTCAGTTCTCTGTGCGGAAAAAATCCGAGCAATCCAAGTCGATAATTCAGAGAAACTACAACAACACCATGCTGCGCAAGTAATTCGCCCATAACGTTGCCACTTCCATTTTTAAATCCACCTCCGTGAATCCAGACCATCACTGGCAATTCACCAGTTAGTGACGGAGTCCAGACATTCAAAAATAGACAATCTTCACTCAACTCGTCCCCATAAAGGGTGTGCCATGGATTTTGTTCGTAGCAGAAACAACTCGGTGCGAAGGATTCTTTCCCCAAAACTGATTCATCAAATTGTTTGTCGATAGGTGGCTTCCACCTTAGCTCTCCTAAAGGAGGCTCTGCATAAGGGATACCGAGTGAATAAAATATGTCTGATTCAGTTTGCGGTAGTGCAGATAAGGCTGCAATACTAACGGAAAATGCCAATGAGAAAATGAAAGCAAACGCACGCATAATCAACCCTTTAGTCTCAATCATACTATAAAAATCGGGCACAACTGTCGCCGCTCATTAGAGGGGTAATTTATTTTCCAATAGTTGTTATACAAAGAGTAGCAGATGTAACGGCCCCCTTTGTAAAATTTGCATAAATAATGCACAAAAGCGCTCATAAACACTACCGAAATCTTTTCATAAAGTAATTCAAATCCCCAACCATAAATCTTGGTATTGAATTATGTAGGGAGTAGAACTTTTTGTTAGACCTGATAAAAAAATTGCCATTAGTAAAATATGGTGAGATTTTAGAAGCGTCAAAGCATGACAACTGAATCTTATATCTCGAGGATATTTTAAGCGAGTCACTTCTTAGTAAATTAATTTAAAATCTGGCGAAATTTTGAGGTTACTCCACTGTAATATTTAGTCTTACCTCAACGGGCGGGTGAATTCCATCACTTACAGAGAGTTTGAAAAGATTATCACCTAAATCAATCGAATGAGGAGTTCCCTCTATTCTGGCATTTCGTTGATTAGTCATTTCCAACCACTGAGGTCCTGATATAAGTTGGTAATCAAGCTCATCTCCATCAGGATCGTCACAATTCCAGTTTAGATGCCACAAAAATTTTTGATTAACACCAGTGTTTGACGATACTTCATCATTTTTACAGTCAGGTGGAGAATTTGAATTCATACTTCTTACAGTTAGGTACGCTTCATAAAGTTTAGGCGGCTTGATTGGCCAAACTGTTTCTGCTTCGATTCCACCAGTTTCTATTTTAATAAATCCTCGGGCTCTACTTGCTGTACTTTCGGTTTCTCTTATTTCACCATTTTCGTTCCGAGAGCGGAAAACAAATTTTTTGCCATCTAGACGATAAGCCATTACGAGCGCTAACGTTTTCTGTGATGCATCCCAACTATATTGCCTGATAGGCATTTCTTCTCCTTGAATTCGCGTGAGAGAAATTAGGTTACCGTGAGCTGAAAATTCGTCCAATGCAATAACATGCTTCCCACGAACAAAAGCAAAATATATGTTACCGTCTGTTGGGCACAGAACATGAAACATTCCGCTTTTGATGCTTTCGTTTGACACTCCAGAGTTCCTAACAGCCCCAATCGGGAAGCGCGTACGTTCTTCTTCTAAGTTGTACATAAATGTCTTATTCGACAAAGCACATACTGCTTTACGCACTTGTTCTAAGCTTTCTGATGCGCCACAGTTCAAAACCAGGCACAAAGACGAAATAAAAACATAGGATCGATAATAAAAATTCATTCTTGAATACTACTCGAAAGCCTTGGCGATTGTCATCCAACTGTGTAAGAAGCAAAACTTTGAGCAGAAGCTACTGCCAAAAATGAAATCTTTAAAACGTTGCGATATTTTAAAAGTATAAAAACTTAATTCTGACTCGTAACCAATGTTTAGTATTTCATCGCCCTCAACAACTCAAGAACTTACTCCCCTTGTTGATTCGCTTGAGTGAGCATAGCAGTTGCAGCTTGTTGAATGATTTGAGTTCTAGCGAGTTCTTTTGTTTTCCTTGCGTAATCTGTATCGAGTATTCTTCTAGCCGCCTCTGTGAAAAGACATGCGTTGTCGTCACGTTCTGCTCTCAATCAATGAGATTGCCCTCGATCATCTCAAGCACCTGGCTCGCTTGCATGTTGGTCGAGAGTCTTGAAATAAATTCTAATCCTTGTATAAACGAACTATCTTTCCATGAGGGCCATCTGTTGCCAGAAGAATACTTCCGTCAGGGACGGTAACTAAATTTCTCAGTCTTCCCAGTTCCGGCAGTAGTATTTCTTCATCTACAACCTTGTTATCAACCAAGGTCAATCTCCTGAGGTCTCCCGGCACCATGGCTGTGATAAATAGGTTATCGTTCCAATCAGGAAACATTTCTCCCTTATAAACAGCTAAAGCCGATGGAGCTATGGAAGGTGTCCAATATGTAACAGGTTGCTCCAATCCTTCACTCTCGGTAAAGGGTGATATCAAAGACCCACTATAATCAATACCGTAAGTGATAAGTGGCCACCCATAATTCTTGCCAACTTTTACGATATTTAGTTCATCACCACCCTTGGGTCCATGTTCATGCTCAAATATAGTTTTTCCGTCATTACCAAGCGCTAAACCCGTCGGATTTCTGTGGCCAAATGACCATATGTCAGGCAGAGCACCATCAACCTCCATAAATGGATTATCACCTGGTATTGAGCCGTCATCATTAAGACGGACGATTTTACCAACATGATTATCGAGTGTTTGTGCTTGATCACGATAATTAAACCCGTCTCCCGATGTTATCAAGAGTGTGCCGTCTGGAAGAAATAACATTCGAGCACCATAGTGGGCCGCAGTTTTTCTAGGTGGTTCAGCCTTAAAAATCTGTTTAACATCAATAAGATTGTGGCCTTCTAGTCGTCCACGAATGACTGTCATTGCATTCAATGATGGGTCGTCTTTGTCTGCCTCACCGAAAGAGAGGTATATCAACTGGTTTTCGGTATATCTCGGATGCAATGCAACATCACAGAGCCCTCCCTGCGTCAAATCGTCTGGATATAGAAAAACTGACGGAATCCCTTTGATTGGGACTGGATCAAGTTGACCATCGATAATCCGACGCAATCGACCAACCCCCTCTGTTACCAATATTTCTTTGTTGGACACAACTGCAATGCCCCAGGCATGATCGAGCCCCTCAGCAAGTATCTCCATTTTGAATTCGCTATCAGAAGAAATTACAGCATCTGCAAAGAGTATAAAAACAAGCGGAAATAAGAAATGGAGTCGCATTATGATTCCCTCGGCAGATTTAATCCAAAAATATAACCACCTAATGCTCCTGTAGCAGTTATGTAGCCTCTACCTATAACTGATAATGTTCCACGATACATTTCAAAATCGTAAGTTAAAGCCGGAAAAAGGGTTACTAGAGTTAACATTCCAGAAGCACCTGCAAAAGCATAAAAATATTTCCTCTCAAGAGAAATCCGTCGTAATATGAGATGGGCTACAAAGAAAGCAACACCAAGAACTACAAAAATGACAAAAAAAATAGGGGGCAGAATCCCATGGAAGTTCATTCCGATCAAGTCGGAGCCGACTGCCGAAAGAAACATGCTTACGTCAACGGGCATGCCCATCTGATATAAATAGAGCATGTAACTGGCAGTTATCTGAACAACAAAAAGCGTCATCATTAAAATGACAATTGCGATAAAAATGGCAAATTTTTTTAGCAAAGTTTTAGTCACGCACCCATCACAATTATTAGTAATGTATCAGTTTTTTAAGTTTTTTTATTCAGAAGAACGGGTGTTGAGATACTATTCACCCATTATATTTTGGTTATGTCCCCCCTTGCCCATTGGATACCGTGATGAGAATCATAAGCACCAAATTCATGCTAAAGACGTTTTCCATTTAAGGTAATTCGGAAACCCATGATGCAGTTCCTTCAGGTTCTATGATGTTTCAATAAAGTTGGTTTCCATATGGATGTCGTCCAAACTCTTTTTGCTTGATGAGTGACTTAATTTTATTGGCAGTCAACTTAGGCGTAGTCCGTTGTACCTTTTGGGAGGTTACTCATTAGACGTTATTGAGCTTTAAAATACAATAAGTATAAAAAAGCCCATGTTTAAAAGGCTTTAAAAGGGATGTTGTTGATTCTATTCGACGTTAAAATAACGATATATTGCGGTGAGAGAGGAATTCGAACCCTATATCTCTATTTTTTCTATTGATTTCAATTATTTACGCACATTTTTACCGTTTAAATTTTCTATTTTTGGCGTCTTTAAGTCCATGTTTTTAAGCAAATCTACATATTAGTACATTTCTAACTGTGCCCGTGGGCACACTTTTCACTGATGTAAGACATGGATGTTTACTTTTTCCAAAGATATGCTTACCATCCTCGAAAAAATAATAAAAAATTGTATGCTCATGAAGCCTATTTGTTTTTTTTTCGCTCTAGTCATTGTTTCGCTAAATCTTCACTCTGAATCAAAAGATGCGTCAAGATCAGAGAAAATAAACCAATTAAAAACGAGTATGGAATGCGTAAATGCTGCAAGTTCTGCTGAAGATTGGGCAAAACTAGTCCCCTGCTCGAAAAAAGCTTTAGAACTGCTTGAGAATTTGTTTGATCCAAATCACCCCAATGTTGCAGCTATGACTCATCAATATGGAATTGCGCTCAACACGCACGGTGGCTATCAAGCGGAAAGTGAGCAAGTTCTAAAAAGTGCCATAAAGAAATATGAAAAAATTTATGGGAAAAACTCCCCAGAATTAAGCGACGTATTGTTCGATTATGCAGAGATTCTCTCGAAACGCGGGCGTCACAAACAGCATGGAACAACCGTGAAGACCTACGTTCGAGCGCTTGACCTTTTAAAAGCCAAAAATAATTTCGACATTCTTAACTATGCAGATCTTACAGCCGATGCTTTCGAGACACTCTCTAAAATTGTTGTAACCAGTTATACCTTTGATGAAACTAAGAACCTAGGTTTGAACGCGCTCAAGATTTATCAAGAACAGCTCGGAGAAACCCATTATAAAACTGCAAAAATTGCACTAAATATTGGGAAACATTTTCTTAGAATTGATAATAATACACAAAGTAAAAAGGCAATTGAGTTCCTCAAAATGTCACTACAAAATAAGCGGATAGCTCCATATGGCCATGGCTTCCTTATCGAGGCTTATGAAAGAAGTGATCAATCAGAATTATCAATTCCTCATCTACAAAAGTTGGCTACCCTTCGCCAAGGAGAATCATATCAGACTGCAACACTTGAGCCAGTTTATCGTCCAAAAGCTATCTACCCGCGTCTTGCATTTCGTAAAGGTATTGAGGGCTCTGCCACAATCGTGTTCACAGTGGATCAAACAGGACAAGTCAAAAATATCGAAGTGCTTGAGGAACGTCCAGTTGCTTATGGTTTTGGGTTAGCAGCGCTAAACGCAGCGAAAAAACTTAAATATCTGCCCGCGATTCGCGACGGAAAATTCGTGGAAACTTCCGGGATAACGTATGTGTGGCGTTTCTGGATATCGAAATAAGGGTTTGCAATTCATGCCTTCTATGACCACACACGCAACTCTTTAGTGTTTCAAAACTGTGCCAGTAAGTTTGTATGCGATTGTAAGATACTGATTTAAATCTAAAGAAAAAAGTCATATTTATAAAAAGATTTTTGTCCTTGCTTTAATTTCTAAACAAATGATAGAGACTGCCGGCGACCATACCGGTAGTCATACAAAAGTGGGCTTGATTAAGGTTTTAAATGGTATAATTGGCAATTATTTTTGATAGATCGTCAACACTTTTGAGAATCATTTTGAATATGAAAATGGGAAGGCCCAAATGGATACCAGATCAAGAAGTGTGCTCGGATGCCCAAGCAATGGCTTCTCAAGGCCTTACCGTATCCCAAATAGCTTTGTGTCTCGGTATTAGTGAAAGAACCGTATACGAGCGGCAAGGTGAGTTTCCGCAGTTTATGCAGGCTATAAAAAAGGGTCGTGCACAAGGAATAGAGAAGGTATCCAACGCACTTTTTAATAAGGCACTTCAGGGTAATGTTACGGCAATGATTTACTATCTAAAGGTGAGAGATAGAGAGAACTGGGGCGAAAATCAGCTAGGGCCGCTGAGAGAGATACCACCTATGCAGATTACTATCTCAAGCACTTAGCTTTTTAGTATCCCGCTTCAACACTATCGACTAAAACAGGCTTATAAATACCTAACTTGCTTTGATATTCACACTGATATCTTTTATAAAAAGATTTCCCAAGAAATTTTCGTAGTCTAACAATTGTATTTTTTAGTTACTTCTGTCCTCCTTTCGAACGATGCAGTTTTATGCGAATCAAAGGTCATCGCCGCTTTCAAAAAATTGCCAGATCCTCTCATACAGGTTAAGCCGGAGCCAAAATTAGGACTGTACCCTGGTTCTTCCTCAAGGGAATAGCTCCATTATTGTCATCGCTCAACTGGGAACGCCTTGACGATATCGATAAGTGTATTCTGTACAACAATTCGGTAATTTCCTACGCTTTTGCTAAATTTCGAATACTCGGGTGATGAGAGGACAGTGTTCATGGTCGTCATCAATCCCGTTAATGATTTACCACCAATATAGGCATAGTGAGAGACGTCTCCAGCGCCGAAAACTATTCGGTTTACACCATAGTGAGATTCAGAGAGATGTTTTTCTTGTGATTGCATAAATGCAAGCCATTTCTCTGTGTAAGCACTCTCCTGACCAGCTCCAATTTTTATATCAAATTTAGCGTAGTGTTTTTGTGGTTGATCTGAATTAATCGAGATGATCTCTTCAAAGATTACATTATGGTAGGATCCAACATATGTTGCATCTCCAAAGCTTGAAAGCATTTGGGACGTCTCTGAGCAGGATGCAAAAAGCTCTCGGCCGAGTTCCATGCTCTCATAATTCGGATACCCCACATAGACCATATGGCTAACATCGCTCCCCGTTACCATGGAGAGAAGGACGGTTGCCTTTGACTGAGATTGCCACTGCTCAGCGCATTCTGATGCATTATGCGTGTCCATTGCACTTACAAAGGCTGCGGGGTCATTTACATTGAAATAGTGAAATTCTGCGACACGATTATCACTTTTATGATCATCTGCAATCAGTTGCAAAGACATGAAAACTAGCAAGGAAATAGCGATGGAAATTACGGACGAACTTTTCATTTTTGGAATTCCTCTTAACAATATAGAAATGATCGTATCAAAATTCATGCGATCAAGGGAAATCGCAACGAGGTCGTTGCAGATCGACTAGTTAGGGATAAGCGCTCATATCAAACAATCAAGACACATTAATCTCACTATTTGTCAAAGACGCAATATCAAATCCCAGCTATTACCAAACAAGCGATTGGGGGTTTCTTCGACTTTGGACTATCTCGGGGAACCCCCTGCCACCTTGTTAAATATTACTGCGGTTTTCCGACATGTCCTCGCGATTTTTAATAATACTTGCCCGTCGCTCAGAGATATCCGCTTTATTCGCCATGATTGCATCCGAATTCTGCATCGAGGAAGCAACAAGATCTTTCATTTTTTCGCGGTTTCCCTCCACATTTTCGCTTAATTGCTTAAGTAGATCCGTGTTATATGCAATCATCGCCGCATTCTTCTCAGCAGTTGCACTAGCAGGAGACATAGACCCATTAAGCATCTCTGAATTAATTTTAATATTTTGAGCGTTATAATTAACGATTGACTCATTCGCTTCCATGATGGACTTGTTAACTTCAATCAGTTGGGAATTGATATCTGCCATTTTTTCACTAATCGCAAGTACGGAACTGTTTAGTTCAGATCGATGTCTCAAAAATTTAAGTGACATTCCATTAATTGCCGCATTCACAAAGTTTTTTTCAATATCAGTCTCAGCCTCAAGACTCGACAAAATGTTATATGTGTTGGAAACAATATCATCTGTGTTTTGATTGGCAAGCTGCCGATTACCCATAAATGCTGCTGCATAATTGCTGAGAATCATTTGCCGATTTTCTTCTATCATTGATCTTGATAGGTACACGAGTGCTTTATTTTCCATCACTGCAGCTTTGATATTGCCGATCGCTTCCTGATTTATAGCTATATTACTTTTATTTTCATTTACTTGACTCATTATATTTCCCTCTAATTTTTATTTAGTCATTCTTACACATTAACACGTCAAACTTTACAAAAAAATGTCAGTATTAGGTCAATTGGGTGAACTTTTGTAAGTCCATGTTTCTACAAAAATTTACACATTAGTACACTTTTTACTGTGCCCGTGGGCGCACTTTTCACTGATGTAAGAAATGGATGTTTACTTTCTCCAAGGATCTGCCTACGATGCTTGATGAAATAATTTTAGAAAGTCAGCTAAAGGCTAAGCCTAAAAATTCCACAAAGAGGGCATTTTGGCAAAGCACGTAACTTCTTTTGACAACGAATTGCTCTCTACGGTGAGAGATAGAGAACTGGGACGAAAATCAGCTGGAGCCGCTGAGAGAGATACCACCTATACAGATTGCTGTCTCAAGCACTTAGTTTTTAGTATCCCGCTTCAACGCTATCGACTACGACAGGCTTATAAACACCCAACTCACTTTGATATTCACACTGATATCTTTCATATTCTGACACTCCATCTGATCTGCAGAATTGAATAAACTCATAAAATCTTGGAGTACCTTGTTCATCAGAAGCTATTAACCAAAATGCCGGGGAAGCAGTATCCTCTCCAGCCATTGTCAGAAATGGTGCATATCGAAATGGCTCGATGATCGCAGAGCGATTAGAATAATTCGCTAGGTGCCAGAACTGCTCTTCTGGTTGGTCTGAAGCCCAATCACCATCACAATCAGAAACACTTACCGTTGCGTCCATGATCATCACTGTCTGTGCAACAACATCTGATATGGGATATTGGTCAACTTCTCCATTCATCTTGCACCCAAAAGACCCGTCATCGTTACCCTCCGGATTATCAATTACTGCTTGCTGAATAGTTCCATCACCATCCACTTTGATGATGAAGCGCTCTTCTGGATTTTCCGAAAACCAGCTCTCGTAGTAATAACCAGGTTTTAAGGTAGTATTTACGACATTCGCATTCTGATCGACGTCTAACGTGTTTAAAGACGCATCGTTTGTCGCCATGTTCGTGTTGCTGTCCGTTGGAATTGGAGAGTTATTCGAGAACTCATAAGTAAACTTATCTCCATCTTGCATAGTTGCTGATATCCCTGCGTCATCAGACCAATCACCGCTACCTGATGCAACCGAGAGTGAGCCGGACGTAAATTCAACTCTGGAGTTAGGAGTAAAAGAACCCGAGAGTGAGTAGTCAGAGATTCTTTGAGTATCGGTAACCCCGCCTGACTGTAATCTACTCTCTTTACACCGATAATCCGTTTGAATTTGTAAATCTTCCGATCCCCTCCTAAGTTGGCCAAAACAAAACCCTATATAATCTAATTCTAGAGAATCATATTCAAGTTGAGCATAATTTCCACTTGGCGCAATCATTAAATGAGTATGATTATTACCGCCTCCAGGATTTTCAACCTGATCATTAGGATCGATATAGATTCCGGTTAAATCAGCAAATGAAACAATTCCATCTGTCGAGCCGTCGCCCTCAGATTCACCAGTGCCTGATCCTCCAGTGTCCGTTACATATAAAGAGGTCATCCCCCACTGCCCTATTGAACCACCTTGTGATGCAACCAGCTCACTTAAATAACTCTCGCTAACAGTTTCACTCCCCTCTGGCGCAGTCCAGTTACCATTCACATCGCCCATGAGAACGCCCACAACGTTCTGCACGCTCTTCTCAGGGTAATCAAAGATCATTCCATCAGAATCCCATGCTACGTCTGTACGAGTTGTTTTGAAGCTCTCACTCGCCTCATCCCAAAACTCATAATCCTCTGCAACAAATACCCACCTACGAGGTTGGGCAGAGTCAAGCTTCACTGCCATCTTTAATATTGCCAATGCGTCTGCTGAAGTAACCCGCCCATCCATGTTAATATCTGCAGCGATGTATTGATAAGGCGATACAGGCAACGCTTGTTCCGGCCCCGCTCCATCAGGATCAGTGTTAGGATTAATACCCACCGCAATCTTAAGTGCAGCCAACGCATCTGCAGAGCTAATAACACTGCCAGATTCACCAGCATTGATGGCTTTACTTGCGGTCATGTGATTTCTACCGGCATATGTAGTTGAGAACTTATAACCTCCGCTCTCATCAGAAACAGTCTGATCAGAGAAATTTGTTGGAATCCCATTATCGATGCCCACTAAGCTCAACTGAACCGACTCAAGCATCGAGTGATTACGCCAGTGGTACGCCATACCAGAAATCGGGAGAGACGGGACCGTACCCTCTATAAACTCCTGAAGTGCCACCGCACCATCATTGTCAACATCACTACCTGCATCTGATGCATCATTTGGATTCAGCCCAAATCTTATCTCCCATGCATCCGGCATTCCATCGCCATCGCTATCAGCAGAATAAAGACTATTTAGCGGATAACTATCCTCAGTATCCGGAACGTTATCATTATCATCATCCGAGTCTGCATTGTTACCAATCAGGTCGCCGTCGGTATCAATCTGCTCGTCAGGATTAAGAGGTAGGGCATCATTAACGTCAGCAACGCCATCATTGTCATCGTCGTCATCACAGGCATTACCATTACTGTCACTATCGCTATTAAGTTGGTCAATGTTACTGGTGTTCGGACAATTATCAGAGTTGTCTCCTACTCCATCTGAATCAGTATCAGCAGTTTCGCTTGCATCATTAGGGAACGCATCGGCATTATCACCAACAAGATCGCCATCAGAATCTGCAGATTCAGCAGCATTTAGCGGATAAAGGTCGTCGATATCGGCAACTCCATCATTGTCATCATCCAAGTCAAGAGTGAGTTTCGGAGTAGACGTCGAGTCTGCTTGCGATTTGCCGGCATTCCAGCTGTCGGGCAGTCCATCACCATCAAAATCTTTGCTTGCTGAGGGGTCAAATGGGAATGCGTCTGTACCCCCCTGATTATTGAACCCATCTCGATCTGGGTCAATCATCAACGCAGGCACATCGGTCTGGCCAGAAATGTTGTTACCCCAGCAGACCACCCCAGTATCATCGAGGGCGCAGGTGTGTGATCCGCCAAGCGATACATGCGTTGGATAACTCAGAGCTGGCACATAGGTCTGACCATAATTGTTAAGCCGCCCCCAGCAAACTACTCCCGAATCATCAAGGGCGCAGGTGTGAGCGTCTCCAACAGATACCTGCGTGGGATTACTCAATGCAGGACCATCAAACCAATTAATACCGCCAGCCCACCTGCAACCCACTCTCCCAGTGTCATTAAGGGCGCAGTAAAATTTAAAGCGAGGATTCTCATCACCGCCAAGCGATACCTGCGTAGGCGTAGTCAGAGCTGAAAGCACACTTGTGCCGTTACCCCAGCAGACCACCCCCGTATCATCAAAGGCGCAGTCGCCACCACGGGGCAATACCTGATAATCCGCCACTGCCGGATCACGTCCATTAATGACTTCCCAATTATCAGGCAAAGTATCAGAGTCGCTGTCTGTTTTTAGAGAAGATGTGCCATACCCAAACTCTTCAAGTGCCGTGAGTCCATCCCCATCTGTATCTGACGCTGAATCACTAGCGAGGTATTTGTTCAGGCCATTTGCATCCTCATAGGCGTCGGCAATACCATCCGAATCTGTATCTTGCGAGTAACGAGCATCGAGCGGAAAATCATCTTCGGTATCCAAAATACCATCATTATCATCATCTGCATCAGCGTTATTACCGATTAAGTCGCCGTCAGTATCGGAGGTTTCATCGGCATTTAATGGTAAAATATCAAGGTTGTCATTTACGCCGTCACCGTCTGAATCGGCCACCAGGGGGTTGGTACCAATCAATACCTCATCCCCATCTGACAACGTGTCGCCATCATCGTCTGGATCAGCATTGTTTCCAATCCCGTCACTATCGGTATCAATAGTCTCGAAGGGATCTATCGGAAATAAATCGATATTGTCATTTACGCCGTCACCATCCGTGTCCGCCAACAGGGAATCAGTACCGTTTTCGACCTCGTCCAAATCGGAAATAGTGTCACCATCATCGTCATCATCTGCGTAATCCAGAGTGCCATCTGAGTCAGTGTCCGAATCAAATATAGCGTTTATTGTTACCGCCTTTGGGCTATTTGATCCATTGTGAATCAGTGACTCAACAGTTGAAAAAGTCCCTTTACTATAGAAGCTACTGTCAACTGAAAGCGATCCACAAACCTCCTGGCCATCTAGGATCACCTGATTCTCTGCACTCCAGGAGATTGCGTCGTTTGCAGCGGCGAATAAACCCAATTCAATGGGGAAGTGGCCAGAGTTTTCCGCACATAGCTCGGCAGCTGCGATCGTGCCGGAGACAACATCACCGAAATCTAAAGAATTACTCGATAAAGCTAGAGTTGGAACACGATTTGTGGTCGCGCCAGGAATTGCCATTGGCTGAAATACATCATAGTCGTTGATTATGCTATAGGTTCCATCTCGTGAGTAATTCTGGAGACCAGCTCTCCAGAGAGTGGAACCAGTGTCTGTTCGCCAGGTAAAAACAACGCCAGAGTCATCGCTTGTAAATGACGGTGTCCCAAAATATCCCAACGCACCGGACGTATCATCTGTGTCCCCAATGTATGTTGGGGGACCACCATCATAAACATCATAAAGATAAACACCTGAATCAAATCCGGATTCAGTATCCGCCACATAGTTTATAATGTCGAAAACTATGTAGCGGTCTGTCGTATTACTAAAAGCAGGGTACCCAACATCAAGGGTAGATGACTGACTGGGAAATGGATAAGAAAAGTTACCAGATTGCACATCCATGAATCCAATTGTCCAGAATGATGAAGTATTCGATGAATCACAAACCGAGCTGGTGACACCACAGGAAAGGTAATCAAAAACGACATACCGTTGTGTCGGATCATATCGAATACTATCAACATAAGCGGCCGTCTGTCCGGCCGATCCAGCCCTCGAAGTTGAGGGCCCGCGAACAATATGTGTAGTTAAGTCCATTGATGCAAGATCTAGCACAAATATGGTAGGAGACTCGACTACTGTAAAAACCAATGTTGAGAAATCATTGGATAACGCTAAGTTTGAGATTGTGTAGTCACCAATTTGCACCTCCTCGGTTAATGCAGTGGCAGATGAATAGGAATACAGTTTTCCATCGCTTTTACCCTCGTATACGTAACGAAAGTTTCCGTCATCAGTAAAGATAAGTGATGGCCGCTTCAAACTGGCATACTGACCGGGCAATGGGCCAAAATCAGTCGACGAGTCATAAGATGTGGCACTGTTTACGAAATATTGCACATACACCGAATATTCGTTACTACCCGCCCCTTCAGGACCAAAGTTCCGAGGTGCATATCTCGGATACAGATACACAGCTGCTGTCGAGGTAGGACTAATTATCCCTGAGGTGCTTATGGTGGTGTAAGTATCCTCTGGCAAGCCCACACTTTTCATCGCCAAAGTCGTCGCAATGACTTCATTTGATGAAGCACCATACTCCGACTGTGCTGTGGCTATCATTGCCGTTGCAGCTTGGTCAAAAGAGGAGTTTGGAGATAAAGACCGCATTGTCTTAAATGCAATATCGGCAGCCTTTTTACGACCAATGCTTGAACCCAATCCCTCTGCGGTCAGACCCTCAGCGAGAAGATATAACCCTCGATTGAAGATTCCGCTATTACTGTGAACACCTCTTGCACCATTGAATTGTGACATATGTGCCGGCTGAGGTGGATCCGCATTCTGGTCTTGGGGATTCGACATACTCCTTAAAAACTTACCCTCTTGGATATATATATCCTCACCGATTAGCCAATCATCCGAATCTGTCATCGCACCAAAAAAGTCTGCGAATGATTCATTTAAAGCTCCAGACTCATACCGATACACTAGCCGAGAGGTACTGTTTATGACTCCATGTGTTATCTCATGAGCCATGACATCCAGACCCAGAGCCCAATTATTGTTAGTTACTCCGTTACCGGCGCCAAAGATAAAAAGGTTGTTGCCGAGCGCCAGTGCATTATCCTTCAATCCATTATTGTTGGCCGCAAGATTTACGCCTATAGTGATATCTTGCTCACCGCGACTGGGGGCGTCAAAAGAATGATTACTTTTGAAGTAATCAACGAGGGTCTTAGCATTTTTAACCGCGCTAACCCCAGCAGGATCCCAGCCAGAGTTTGGTGAACTGGAGGATATATAATAAACGTCACTAGTGTAATTTTCCTCATATCCGGTCTTATCCTCAGCAGAATAAACATGAGTACTACCATTTAACGGAAACCTGGAGTCCTTCATATCATAAACACCAGAGCGACTTTCGGCCTGAAATGAGACACTATTGCCCTCGAGGTCGACCCCCCTAGCAGACACCTGAGCGTGTTGCACAAGCGGTATTACCTTTGGAACACGTCGACTTTGAACATCCACATAAACTTCAAATCGCTTGAATTTGCCTAATCCGACCTCGATCTTATAAGCAAGGAAATCTCTTCCGTTATCTAGGGTGATCCCTAATTCAGAGGACTTGAATTCAAGTTGTTCCACCTCTCTCTTAAAATGCTCTGCTACCACACTCTGCAGGGTTTCTTCGGACAGCCTGTCATTTGTATACCTACCGATATCTGGGGTATAGAATTCTCCCTGAATTGAATATAGTTTTTCTTTGTTTGTTGTAAATATGAGTTCATGATCCCATGCAGGTAAACCGCCAAAGGATTTTTTAATAACAATACGACAAACGTCCTGAATACAATCAGCATCAGAACCTGAAACAACACCTTCCTTTGCAACCCCAAACAAATCCCGATGACCCTCCACAATCCCGGTAAAATGGTCACCCAGATCTTTTATGGTCTTGTCGGCGAGACCGGCGATTTTAAAGTCCGGGAATATTGCGGTAACGCGATTTGATTTACTGGATAAAATTTTTGAAGGTCGGCCCCTGCCGAGTAGAGTCTCCAAACTGACCAACTGATTCAACTGTTCCTTTGAGAGCCCATGATCTTTAGATTTTGATTTATCTTGTGGCCTCGCTAGTGCACCGATTTGCTCCAAATCATCTTTAACCCGCTCAGTCAACTCTTCTGATGATAATTTACCCGCGCCTTCCGGTATGACACGCCGCGACTTTTGCCTATTAGGCACTGATTTTATGGAATTATTTCCATGAAGAAGTAAATCGATCGTCTGTTTTTGTGCCGCAAGTTGAGGATTTTTATTTAATAGAGGCGTCGTTCTTACCCGTTGTGTTTCATTCATGCCGCCAATCATAAATATTGAGGAGGCCACAACAGAAAGAAGCAAAAAAGCAATGAACCTGTTTGATGACAAGATAAGAATCTCAGAAATAAATAAGTTGCGCTAATATTTTATCGGAACAACGTAAAAGTCAACAAAATGGCTCCGATCTTCATTAGTGTAAGCTGCAACAAGCAAAAAGGGGTGTGTAAATCACCCTAGCGATCCATCGACAGCAAGACAATGGTGGGCCGTGCAGGGTTCGAACCTGCGACCAATTGGTTAAAAGCCAACTGCTCTACCAGCTGAGCTAACGGCCCACACGTTTAACTTGTTGATTTTAATACGTTTATTGGAAATAACTTTTTAATCAGTTAAAAAAACCGCCCTGTGTTTTACGATTCGTCCCATGTCTTAGACTTAAATGGTAGCAGAACGTCTGGTTTTCTGCGATAAATTCTTTGCGTAGTTGACGATGAACTGTGCTGCAAAAGCTGGGCCGCTTGCTCCAGATTTTCCAAATCTGAAGCGGTTTTTGCTCTTAAATCATGTTCGGTGAAAGATTCGGTTACGCCGTTTTTTATAGCTTTTTGCTTTTGCACACCGCCAGTTAGTGACCTAAAAATTCGCCTCGAGATACTTTTTAGCTTTAACAGCAACGGGGGCCTCACTATTTGCGACAGACTCCATCAAATCTCTGGAGCGGGCCCGCTCACCCAGCTGAAAATAAATCTTTCCAAGTTTAAACTTGGCATCAATCTCTTTCGGATGTCCTGCATAGTCGTCAACAATTCTTGTAAATTCGAGCTTAGCCTGCTCATCTTCACCCTGTAGCAAAAAAATCTCACCCAACCAATAGCTCGCATTCGCAACAAAAGGACTAGTGGGGTACTTAACGATATGATTTCTAAAAGCTAACGTCGCCCCAATTATATCACGTTCTCTAAGAAGCAAGGCTGATGCCAAATCATAATCTTGTTTTACCTCAAGATTATGACTCATCTCTGGGGGCGACAAACTGGAAACAGGTCCATAATTACGTATTTTATCTGGGGACGACATAACCGCATCGACTTCTGCAGGATCATCATTTGAGGTGATATTTAACCCTTGAGCCGCCAATCTTCGATCCAAATCAAGATAATCGTCTAACTGTTGTTGCTTGACTTGCTGCAAACGAAACTCTAACGTTTCAACAGTGCCACGCAATAGGCGCAACTCCTCCCTAAGCGATTGCAGAGCTACAAACATGTCGTTTCCTGAAGGAACGGCCACTAAGTCCATTGTGGCCTGAGCTTTGGGATCAACATCAGCATCTTGTGCGGTGAGGTCAGAAACTGGAGCTGCTACTTGGCACAAAGGAACGCTCGGCAATAAGCTAAAGGCAAAAACACATCCTACAGTAGCCCTGCCCAAGATCTGCAGCGAACTTCCTCCAAGCAGTCGAGTGTACCTATTGAAATTAGCCTTTCTATGCATTCAATAAACAATCAAAGTCTTTACTTGAGCTCTACTCGACGATTCATTGCCCACGACTCATCATTACTCCCATACGCTGCTGCCCTCTCCTCGCCATAACTCACAACCTCTATGAGTGCGGACGACACCCCCTCTAGTATCAAGAACTCCTTGACTGAATGAGCCCTTCTCTCTCCTAGAGCCATATTATATTCTCTGGTGCCGCGCTCGTCAGCGTGCCCCTCTAATCTTATACTTCTTGGCGACTCTTTGAGTGATCTCGCATGCTGCGTAAGCGCGACTCTGGATTCATCTTTTAAAACTGCCTTGTCAAAATCGAAGTAAAATACTGTATCTGCTAAAACCTCTGATTCCATTACTTCCTCTTCCACTGGCGCCTCAACAACTGCAGTCGTAACCTTACTTTCTTGAATAGTGGTAGTATCAGTAGTCTCTTCTTCGACAGGAGTAGAGCTACAAGCAGTGAACAGCAATGCAATCAGTAGGACAGTTAGAGAGTTAGCGGTAAATGTTTTATTCATCATGTGCTCCATACTTTAAAATTTAAATTGATATCCCTAACAACATTTTTAGACATAATAACAGATAATCCTCGCTAGCGTATAAAAGGAGACCACGCAGGCTCACGAACATCTCCAGATCGAGCTGGTAAAATGTATTTAATACCTGCATCAAGTGAAACTGCCGCCAGCATCCCCCTCTCCTCTTGCTTCATCGCATACATCAGCATCGCTCCATTTGGTGCTACGCTTGGCGATTCGTCAAGCGAAGTGGTAGTCAACTCCCTAACGCGCCGCGTTTGCAAATCGAATGCAGCTATATGGAATTCTCCTGTTTTACGATGAACCATTGCTAACGTCCTACCATCTGGAGCCAAGCTGCCTCGAGCATTGTAATTACCCTCAAATGTTAGGCGCTCAATGGCCTTCGTTGCAATATTTAATTTATATATTTGCGGTTCGCCTCCTCTATCCGAAGTAAACAACAAATTTTTTCCATCGGGCATCCATGTCGGTTCAGTATCTATTGAAAAGTGTTGAGTGAGCCTGTTAAGTTTCTTGCTCTGCAAATCCATTAAATAAATCTCTGGATTTCCATCTTTGGAAAGCACTAAAGCTAATGTAGTTCCGTCTGGAGACCAAGCTGGAGCTCCATTTAGACCAGCAAAATTAGTAATTTGTTCCCTTACCGCGGTCGCGAGATTCTGCGTGTATATTGCTGGTCTGCCAGTTTCAAATGAGACATAAGCTAACTGCTTGGCATCAGGAGACCAAGATGGCGACATGATTGGTTCATGTGACCTGAGCATTAATTTTTCTCTTGCACCGTCTACATCTGATACATGAAGACGGTAAATCATCCCATCCACTTCACGAATCGCAGTAATATAAGCGACTCGAGTAGAAAAAATCCCTCGGATACCAGTGATGGCATTATAAACTTTATCACTAATTAAGTGGCCGAGATCTCTCAATTGTGCGTCGCTACCAGATACTTTGTGTCTAAATATTACTTTCTGTGAAGCGACACTCAAAAGACTGAACTCAATTTCGATCTTCTCACTTCCTTTTCTAGACATTTTTCCGATGACTAAATAATCGGTTCCCAGTAATCGCCAATCACGAAAATAAACATCTTTCAACATCGACGGAAAACTGAGCATATCTGCTCGCGGCGTCGCCACAAAAAGACCACTGCGTTGCAGATCATTCTCTACAAGCCGACTAATATCAAAACGCGCTAGGTTTCCGACATTTACAATCGGAGAAATTGCGATTTTGGTTGGCGAATCATTTCCCTTGGTCACTTTTATAACGAGTTCACCCCAAGCTATTCCGCTAAAAGAGATCAAGAAAACAATTATGCTACGACATACCAAAGCGCATAGGTCCATATTTATAACCTCAAATCCTCAGGGCTAAATAAAACAGTCACCTGTCGGAATCTTAACTCAAATAATCGATCATCCATACCCTGGAGTTCAACAAATTGGTCCACTTTTCTGATGGCTTGCTCTACTGAACGGTCGAAAGCCGCATCGCCACTTGAACTCTCTATTACGACCCCAACGACCCGCCCAGTAGGCACGAGTATGATTCGGACTTTGGCCGTCATGCCTAACCGAGCACTTGGTGGCCTACTCCAGTTATCTGAGAGATATTGTCTAATAATCTGATAATAGCTTTTTGCAACTTCCTCATCTTCCCGCGCTTCAAGTTCTTGTGCCTCGCGATCCAACAAAGATTCCCACTCAGCTAATTTTTTCCTTTGAGCCTCCTCAGAATCTCGTTCTTTTTTTCTTAATTCGGCAAGTTTTTTCTTTTTTAGCCCACTCTCTGCTGCAACTTTTTTATCCTTATTTTCTGCGATTTGTTGCTCTTCAACATTGTTGTTTTGCGGTTCCCGATCTTGTCGCTTTTCTTCGGGTATTAATTGATCAAATTGTTGTCTCTGCAACGACTTAGCAGGTAAATTTGGTGAAAGCGTTACCAACTCAGCTTTAATATGTTTCGGTTGGAAATATATTATTTTTGACGGGGCTTGCCAGGTAAATAGCAAAAAGCTAAACAGAAGCAAATGAATTAGCCCACTCACCGTGACGCCAGCTAGATAGTACATTTTCTACTCATATCCACCGCTGCGGGGTTCCGTTACAAGACCCACACTGGCTGCACCTGCTCCTTGCAGCTCTGTCATCAAATCAACTACAAATGAATAATCCACGTTTCCGTCCGCCCATACCAAGACGGGCATGTTCGGTGACTGTCGTAAAACTTTACTGACCCGAATCTTTATATTTTCGAGCGTATCAGAGACGTTGGAGCCTCTATCATCGATCCAATAACTTCCATCTGCCTTAATAGACACAATGAGAGTCTCGCCACTAGACAACTTTAGTGGCGAAGAGTTGGCAGCAGGCAAATCTACTTTGACGCCTTGAATAAGAAGTGGGGCGGCAATCATGAACACCACAAGCAGCACTAACATGACGTCTATGTATGGGACAACATTAATCTCGGCGACTAGCTTCTTTTTTGCTTTCTTAATTTTTAAAGACATAACTTTGAGATGACGATTCTAACGAGCATGAACTTGCCGATACAAGATACTAGAAAATTCATCAGCAAAAGTTTCATAATTACTGTTGATTCGCTCAGCAACCGCGGCATATCGGTTGTATGCAATAACCGCAGGTATTGCTGCAAATAGTCCCATCGCCGTGGCGATTAACGCCTCCGAAATCCCAGGAGCTACCGTTGCGAGCGTGGCTTGCTGTACCATAGCTAGTCCGCGAAACGAATTCATTATCCCCCAAACTGTCCCAAAGAGACCAATATATGGGCTGACCGAAGCCACACTTGCCAAAAAAGGTAGATGAGTGCTTAAATTTTCCTCCTCCTTTGAGAGAGCTATGCGCATCGCTCGGTCCGTACTTTCCATAATAGTATCCGCATCGGAACCTTCGACACGAACCAAACGACTAAACTCACTAAAGCCTGCACGGAATATATTTTCAATTCCACTTGTTTTTCCGTCACGAAACTTCTCTGAAAGTTCACTGTACAAGGTTGAAAGGTCAATACCAGACCAAAATGTCTCCTCAAAAACTTTAAAATTTCGAGAGGCAGTGCTCAAATACAGCCACCTCTGCACAATCATAATCCAAGAAATTAATGATGAAAGAAAGAGAATACCCATAACGCACTGGACTAAAACACTCGCGTTTATTATCAACGAAAGTATCGATAAATTTTGTTCTATCACTTACGGTACTCCGCTACGTGTTGATCCGTGACTTTAATTCCTCAAAAATTGTTTGGGGAAATTTTGATAAGGTTTTTGTGAGAGGATCGATGCAAGCAAGCCTGACTCGGGCTTTTGCAATCACTGTCTCATCTCTTGAAATATTCTGAGTCATTTCAAGAGAAAAGGAAGATACTTTTTTTATCGACCCCGACACAAAAAGTTGGTCGTCTAGGTATGCAGGCTTTATGTAACGCAACGAAACATCTCTTACGACAAGTTGGGATGCGCTCATGAGCGCGGGCTTGTTGTAACCAAGGGTCCTGAAGTATTCAGTACGAGCCCTCTCCATAAACTTGAAATAATTGGCATAATATACGATGCCACCCACATCAGTATCCTCGATGTAAACCCTCACAAAGTGCGCAAAATTATCCATCATTTATATTAAGTTTTTGTTGCCCGCTGTGCCGGCCCGGTTCAGGGTTAGGCAATCCAAAATGTTCATATGACTGTCTTGTAGCAATTCTACCCCGAGAGGTTCTTGTCAAATAACCCTGCTGTATAAGGTAAGGCTCTATAACGTCCTCGATGGTGCCGCGCTCCTCACTTAGAGCAGCTGAAATACTATCAACACCAACAGGACCGCCGTCAAACTTTTCAATTAGCGTCAACAGCAGTCTACGATCAAGATGGTCAAACCCCCGTCTATCCACACTAAGCATATTTAAAGCGGAATCTGAGATCAGCTCATCAACAAATCCATCTCCCTTTACCTCTGCATAATCACGTACTCTCCTTAAAAGGCGATTCGCAATCCTCGGAGTCCCTCTAGCCCGTCGCGCCACCTCTCGCGCGCCGCTAGTGTTTACTTTTACACCAAGAATAGCTGCAGCACGAGTCACTATCGACGTTAGGTCTTCTACGGAATAAAATTCTAAACGCTGCACAATTCCAAAACGATCACGAAGCGGAGAAGTTAATAAACCCGCTCGAGTGGTGGCACCCACTAACGTGAAAGGTGGAAGATCAATTTTCATCGAGCGCGCCGCAGGACCCTCGCCGATAATAAAATCTAGATTGAAATCCTCCATAGCCGGATAGAGAATTTCTTCAACGACTGAGCTCAATCTATGAATTTCGTCAATAAACAAGACGTCGCCTGGATCAAGATTAGTCATCAACGCAGCTATGTCTCCAGGCTTTTCAAGTACAGGCCCTGATGTTGTCTTTAAATTCACACCCATCTCATTCGCAATGATATGCGCAAGAGTCGTTTTCCCTAAACCAGGTGGACCGAAAACCAGACAATGATCTAACGGCTCAGAGCGACGTCGAGCCGCCTCAATAAATATTTCTAGTTGCTCCTTTACAACCCCTTGGCCAACATAATCATCAAGAGAGAGAGGCCGGAGAGCCCTGTCATACTTTTCTTCATTTCCCTCTACGAAAGCTGATATGAGTCTGTCTGTTTCAATCATAACTTGTCCAAGCTTTTCATAGTCCAAATGATATCATCTCAGGCCAGACTCCGCCTAACAATCTATTTTAATAATACATCCAAATAATTTACCGTGTCGTGTCTCATATTGATTTACCCGATATTGACCACTTGAGGGCACCCTTTATTAAGTCCTCGGTGGTTGTAAAACCGCTGTCCGCAATGCCGCTGACCATCTTGCTCGCCTCTTGCGGTCTATATCCTAGGGCAATCAGTGCAACCTCGGCCTCTCTCAATATAGCGGAACTGCTTACACTTTCAGAAGATGATTTCTCAAGGATTTCATTATTTGTTAACGATATTAACTTATCCTTGATCTCGATTATAATACGCTCTGCTGTTTTTTTTCCGACCCCCGGCAGAGCAACAAGACTTTTCAAATCATTTTTTTGAACACATTGGGCAAACTCAGCCGCCGTCATCCCAGATAAAATAGCCAATCCTAGCTTTGGTCCAATGCCATTTACTTTAATTAAGTGACGAAATAAATTTCTCTCTTCATGCGTCGTAAAGCCATATAATAACTGCGCGTCCTCGCGAACAATAAAGTGGGTAAGAAGTTTTATTTGAGCCCCGATCTCTGGCGTATCAAAAAAGCTTGTCAATGAAATCATGACCTCATAACCAACTCCACTCACATCAATCAGAAGACTATCAGACTGCTTCTCCACGATGATGCCAATTAGCTGTGCAATCATATCTTTTCTCTGCTGTATGCGACTATCACAATACTTCCAAAAAAACCTTGATAAAAACTTTAGTGCTCATGTTTACAAATCTAAATAGTTCAATTGTTCCGACCACGCGCATAGCTATTATCTATTGATCCTTTTAAATTTAGATTGGTGGTCATACTGTGAGCATGGCATATTGCTGCCGCCAATGCATCGGCTGCGTCCTCAGGTGGCGGCGAAGATAGTTTTAAAAGAGTTGCAACCATTAATTGCACTTGACTTTTATCCGCAGATCCCGAACCCACAACCGATAGTTTTATACTTTTTGCCGAGTATTCACCAATATCAATACCAAATTTTACTCCTGCTAACAACGCGACTCCTCTGGCCTGACCAAGCTTGAGCGCTGCACGGGGGTCGCGTGCAAAAAACACCTCCTCCACGCTCATTTGCTCTGGTTTATAATTGTCCATTACCTCACTTAGATCGTCAAAAATAACTCTCAACCGATCAAAGAAGATTTTTTGTTTTAAGTGAATAATTCCGCTAGCAACGTAAGTCAATTTCGTTTTACAGGCATCAATAATACCAAAACCTGTTCGACGTGATCCTGGATCAATTCCGATAATTCTTATCATAAATTTTTTGCTATCTCAAAAACCATTTAATATTCGAATTAATTATTTCTATACCGTGTCAAATTCACCATAACTCAGAAAGAAATTTATTTTATGCCACGCTTCGCCGAGTTTACGTCAAATTAATCAACTACCCAGAATTGACTTCGATGCAAATTTACCATTGCTATGTATTAACAATCTCTGATCAGAGGTCCGTTCAACTAATTTTTTCAGAAAAACATACATATCAGACTTGGAAAGAGACTCAACTTCTGCTGCTAAACGTTGCTGGCTATCGAACTTATAGTTTTCATTTTCTAAATCTGCCCAATACCGTCGGCTTCTCTCCCCTAAATTTTTGTCCTTCTGAGTTAAACGATTCATAAGGCCAAGTTTTTGTTCTAAAAATTTTTCTTGGGAAAGTGCAGGCCACTCAGCCAGATATGCTCTCAGAAACTTTTGTGAAGCCGCCTCTAAACCGCTTACACCCATCACCGGAGACTGTATTAAAAAAATATTACCGGTTCGGTCACGAAATCTCCTAGTGCTTGTGTGAACAACATATCCAAGTTGTTGTTGAGTTCTGAGCTCAGAAAAATATGGTGAGCGTAAAAGCTGCGCGGCTAACGCACTCATGGCTCGGGTTTTATATGTATCATCAGGATTTTGAACGTACATCAATACTGCAGCATCATCGTGGTCAACATTAATATCCAAACTCTCATTTTCGGTAATTATTTTTAGCTCTGAGCGACGGATGTCAACCCTTGTTAAATTAAGGTTTTCACGTAAAATCTCTCGAAGGTGGATGACATCATCCTGAGCTACATTTCCATGCATTGCCGCCATAACGGCAACCCGTCTAAATCGCTCCTTACGCCATGCCTCTAGATCATTAAATTCAACATGATTGATCTCTTCCAATAGCTTATCGGGGGGCCAGCTTGCTGATAGTAATTCGTCTTGAAGCGCTCTGAGAGTCTGCATATATGGGCGATCTTTAGATAAATTATGCAGGGCAGTTGTCAAACTTTCCCTTATAGTCAAAAATCGTCTTGCATCTAAAGGTTTGTGTATAGCAGATTGGAGAACATTTCCCAACAAACCAACTAATTTATCGTTATAACCTGTGGCCGTAATAACAAAACCTTTGTCAGATTCAGTAAGGCTGTAACTCAAGCCTGCAAGAAGTGCAGGATATGTTTTAGTTATTAACGAATCATTTACCATTTCTAAAAGCAACCTTGCCCTTGCATTATCCTCAAGCGTTTGGAGGCCACCGTCGAAAAACAAATTTAAAATAACATTGGCTCTTGGAGCCCCGAATTCAATATCTGTATCAAGCCAAATTTGAACAGATTCATCCTCTACTCTCTTAGACATTGAAAGATTGTCTCCCGACAATAATTCGATATTTTCAGGGATAAAGATGTTTGGAGAAGGCAGAGACATATGGGCCTTGCTCGCGTCCCCCCTAGGAATTGGCCCAAGAACAAGTGAATAGGGAACATCAAAATATTTTTCTTTTGAAGACACTGTAACGCCGGGATCTACATGCTCGACTAGAACATTTTCCCTGGTTAAATATCCTAGATACTCTTTTATTAAGGAAGAATCAAAATTTTCCATGACATAAGGAAATGCCAACAGATCTTCTGGCGGGTATTTATCAATCATAGGAGCAATTGAGGATACGAAATCAATAGGAGTACCTTTTTCTTGGAAACGGAATTTGAGCGACGCTAACGAAGACTGCTCCTGAAAACGCCATAACTGGGGACCTTCAATATTCAAAATATCAATGTACTCAAACACCATGTCAGAGATTTGGGGGATGTGAGATCTTCCGTCGCTTGTTAGTTTTATATTGATAGACATCACGCTGCTATTTCTGTCGAAGTCCTGAGTTCCGGCGCTCAAACTTTCGATCCAACCATATTTAAGTAGGGATTGGTGGAGGCTACCCTCGCCCTCATGGCCAATTAGATTCGAAATATAGTCTACTGGCTTTTCTTTGAAATGAGACCTTGGATTAGGGATCGGGAAGTTGTAGCTCACTGTATATATGTCCTTCAAAGGTCTCGAGGACAAAATTGCTGGCACCTGTTTGTCTGTTAGAGGAGCAACTGATATATACCTAGGCCCAAGATCTCGATTTTGTATTGCTCCAAATACACTACCCACAATTCGCTGCATATCATCTAAAGATTTGTTGGACAAAATCGCCAATGCCATTTGATCTGAGGAATAGTTCGTCCGAAAAAAACGCTTTAAATCCTCTTCAATATCACCGGCGAGCGTCTCTAGCGAACCAATTGAAAAACGTCGAGCAGGATGTTCAGGATTAAGAGCCTCCTTTGCTGCCATGTAACCCCGACGCGAATCATCCTTGTACTGCATTTTGTACTCTGAGTGAACAGCCTTTTTTTCGCGCTCAACGTATTCGGGCGACAACAACGGTGCAATGAAGAATTGCGCAAATCGATCCAAAGACTCTTCAAAAGCATTTGGCTGAATATCGTAAAAGTAATTTGTATGATCAGTGGCCGTATATGCGTTTGAGTAACCCCCATTACCTGTTATAAATTTCTGAAAAGAATCGATTGCTGGATATTTTTCAGTACCAATAAAAAGCATGTGTTCTAAAAAATGAGCGAGTCCCGGCCGATTTTCTGGATTATGGTAACTACCCCGATATACAGTCAATGCCGCGGCAGATTTATCACTGGAGGGATCTGATGCAATCAGGACTCGCATTTTATTCGGTAACTCGAGGTACCGATACATTCGGTTATCATTAGGACTCTGTTTTATAAAAACATCTTCTCCCTGTTGGTTACAGGAGATTAAGAGACCGCACAAAAAAGGGAAAAAAATTGTTTGTAAAACTCGAGAAGGTAAACTGAAGATGTCTTTTTTTAAAACAATTGACAGTGTTTTCATAGTCAGGGCCTCATACTCATAATTGGAGTAAATTTAAACTCTCTAGGGCCCAGAACTTCTCATTCAAAGTGAGTATACATGCTCACCCACTTGTAAGAAAAATAGCTCTTCCACTCTCGGTCCCCGAAGGAATTTTATATCGAGATGTAACACCAACAGTCAATAGAGGATAAGCAATCCTAATTATTACCGCGTTTGTCCCAAAACTCTGGAGGGATTGTAGCATTTGAGTAAACATTTTGAACATCATCAAGATCCTCTAGGTCATCAACAAGAGCAAGAAACTTTTCCGTGGCCGCTTGATCTAATTGGACTTGCTGAGTAGCAAGCATGATAGTCTCGGAATCCTTGGGCATAAATCCTTGGTCTAAGAGGCGATCCTTGACTGCAAGAAATTGTTCGAAATCTATCTCCAGATCCACTGTACCCTCTTCATTAAATGTGACGTCATTTGCACCCGCCTCCAACGCAGCATCAAAAATTGCCTCCTCATCAATATCAGCGGAGTAACTAATTATTCCGACACGTCTGAAGAGATATGATACCGAACCATCGGTGCCTAAATTTCCACCTCTCTTGTTGAAAACATGTCGGACCTCACCTGCAGTTCGGTTCCGATTATCTGTCATACACTCAATTAGAATTGCCACGCCACCTGGCGCATAACCCTCGTATGTAAGTTCGTCATAATTATCACTATCCCCAGCTCCCACTCCTCGGGAAATCGCTTTGTCAACAGTATCCCTTTTCATATTTGCCCCGAGCGCCTTTTCAACCGCCGCACGAAGACGAGGATTATCGTCGGGACTGGGGCCACCGGCTTTAGCAGCTACGACTAATTCACGTATTAATTTAGTAAATATTTTGCCCCGCCTCGAGTCCTGCGCAGCCTTGCGATGTTTTATGTTGGCCCATTTGCTATGTCCAGCCATAGTAATCTCCCAATCACTACTACTCTACGACCTTGCCGCCCACTTTATGAGCTCTCACACCCAGCTCCCTTAGCTGCTTTGTCCCGACACTGCTTGGCGCATCAGTGAGGAGACATGAGGCTGTTTGAGTCTTGGGAAAAGCAATAACATCTCGGATACTCTCCGCCCCTAACATCAACATCAATAGCCTATCAAGACCAAGGGCTATACCTCCATGTGGAGGCGCTCCAAACTTCAGCGCATCTAGTAGAAATCCGAATTTGTCCCTTTGTTCTTTGTGAGATATTCCCAAGATTTCAAAAACCGCTGCTTGCATTACTGGATCGTGGATCCTAATCGAACCTCCACCCAACTCAAAACCATTTAAAACGATATCATAAGCTCTCGACAAAGCGTTGTGCGGAGCATCTATGAGTTGGTCAACAGAGCAAACAGGTGCGGTAAACGGATGGTGCAGTGCATTAAACCCACCCCCATCTGATTTTTCA
Organism: Porticoccaceae bacterium; assembly: GCA_902562425.1. Lineage (GTDB taxonomy): Bacteria > Pseudomonadota > Gammaproteobacteria > Pseudomonadales > Porticoccaceae > TMED48. Next base: position 27,991 of record CACETF010000018.1, read on the forward strand.
AACATGGGAAAATCAACAATCCAAACTGGAGCCCAGCCGCAAGAGTACAGATTATAATCTTTGCCAATTCGATTTCTCAGCGCCCCCAATGCCTCAGAAACTACAGAGGACTTATCTGCTCCAAAAAAAACTATGTCACCGTCCTCTGCCGAAACTCGTTCCATTATAGCTAGAGTAACTTTTTCACCCAAAAACTTTATGATAGGCGACTGAAGTCCATTCAATCCCTGATTAACCGAATTTATCTTAATCCAAGCCAAGCCTTTTGCTCCATAAATGCCCACAAATTCAGTATATTCATCTATTTTTTTCCTTGACATATGTGCCCCTCTCGGCACTTTAAGCGCAGCAATTCTACTATCTGGATCATTTGCAGGTACTGAAAATACCCTAAACTCAATGCCAGTTAAAAGATCTTTTATCTCCACTAACTCCAGTGGGATTCTCAAATCCGGCTTGTCCGAGCCGAATCGTTCTATCGCCTCAGCATAGGAAATTTGTGGAAATACACCCAAATCAACCGCCATATGCTCAGAGAATATTTCCTTAATCATCTCCTCAGAAAACGACATGACATCTAACTCATCAACAAAAGATGCCTCTAAATCAATTTGTGTAAATTCAGGCTGTCGGTCTGCTCGAAGATCCTCATCCCGAAAACATTTAGCAATCTGATAATACCGATCACACCCCGCTACCATTAACATTTGTTTGAAAAGCTGAGGAGATTGTGGCATCGCAAAAAATTGGCCTGGGTACATTCTCGAGGGGATCAGGTAGTCTCTCGCACCCTCAGGAGTTGCTCTCGTCATAATAGGTGTTTCTATATCAAGAAACTCACGATGATCTAAATAATTTCGGATGCAATGAGTTACCTTTGACCTGAAAAAAAGGGCCCTCTGCATTTCCGGACGCCTGAGGTCCACATACCTATATTTTAGACGAATTTCTTCCCCGACAGTGACGTGCTCGTCTAACTGAAAGGGTGGAGTTTCAGAGCGATTTAGAATTTCCAAGGACACTCCATAAATCTCTATTTCACCAGTAGACATTTGCGGGTTAACCGTCTCTGGGGTTCGGGCACGAACTTTCCCAGTGACCTGAAGCACATATTCTGACCGAACACGGTCGGCATGTGCGAAATGATCTCCTGCATCACCATCGAACACAACCTGCACTACTCCCTTCCTATCTCTTAAGTCAATAAAAATGACTCCGCCATGATCGCGCCTCCGATCGACCCATCCACATACCGTTATGTCTTCGTCGAGATTGTCACGCGAGATGACCCCGCAGTAAATTGATCGATGCATAGCAAACTATCCTTTAAATCGCCAAATTTTACTCAGTAGCGTCGTTACGAGTGGAGCTTTTATTGGCCTCTTTTACTGAAATTTCATTAGAGCTACCGTTTTTTGAACCTGTAACTTCTTTTTTATCCACATCGCCGCTAATATTTCGCTGTCTTTTTGTCTTAAAATCTGTTTCATACCAACCGCTTCCACTAAGACGAAAAGCTGCTGCAGAAATTTGTTTCTTAAAAGTAGCCCTTCCGCAAGCTGGGCATTTTGAAAGCTCAGGATCGCTGAGCTTTTGCAGTATTTCTTTTTCAAAATCGCAAGAAGAACATCGATATTCATAGATAGGCATAAGTATCTCTTCGTTTAACTCGTCCACAAACATAGCGATAACGAACCAACTTCAGTATACAATAGGAGTACGTATCCGAGAATGGCCGGTCAAAGATATTCAAAAGAATTTAAAAAATGGACATTGTTAGTGCAGAAGACATTTGGATTCTCCTAAATCTTTTATATAACAAGCACCAGAAAGTGACAGTGGTAATGCTTTACCCGACCGCACAGGCAATTTAAACTAAATTGATTAATGTACAGAGTGAGTAAAAGGGATGCGTGCCAGCAAATATTTGCTAAATACACAAAAAGAAGCGCCTTCTGATGCAGAGATCATAAGTCATCAGCTAATGCTCCGTGGAGGCTTAATTAGACAACATGCCTCTGGCCTCTATTCTTGGCTTCCCCTTGGACTCAGGGTATTTAGAAAGATTGAGTCGATCATCCGTGAAGAGATGAATAATGCTGGTGCAATAGAGCTTAGCATGCCATTAGTGCAGCCGGCAGAACTATGGCAAGAGTCTCAACGCTGGAGCAAATTCGGTCCTGAACTCCTAAGATTAAAAGATAGGCAAGAGAGGGATTTTTGCTTAGGCCCGACTCACGAGGAGGTGATCACGGATATTGCTAGAAATGAGATTCGAAGTTATCGGCAGCTACCCATTAATTTATTTCAGATACAAACAAAATTCCGAGATGAAATGAGACCACGCTTTGGAATCATGCGAACCAGAGAATTTTGCATGAAAGATGCCTATTCCTTCCATTTAGACCAAGCATCGCTCCAGCAAACTTACGAAGTCATGTTCAACACTTACAGGAAAATTTTATCTAGAATCGGACTAAATTACCGATCTGTTATTGCTGATACTGGAAGTATCGGCGGAAATCACTCCCATGAATTTCACGTGATAGCAGATTCTGGAGAAGATGCAATCGCCTTTTCGGACAAGAGCGGATACTCTGCAAATATTGAGAAAGCTGAAGCTATGGCCCCAAAATCGGAAATGATCACAACACCTCCCCTTTTGGCAGAAATTAAGACGCCCGGAATCAAAACTATAGAGCAACTTTGTAAGTTTTTAGATATCTGTAAGACTAGGGTGGTAAAGACTCTGCTCATCTGTTCAAAAAGAGAAAATGGTGACAAAAAGTTATCTGCCATAGTTCTCCGGGGAGATCACCAACTCAATATGTTGAAGGCCGAAAAAGTTCTTCAATCACATGGTGAAATTGAGCTGGCCACAAAGGCCCATATTAAAGAATTTACTGGCTGCTCAACTGGATCTATCGGACCCGTTAATCTCAAAGTAAATCTATTTGTTGATCACAGTGCTGCAGCACTTGGATCTTTCGTATGTGGAGCCAACAAGGAGGACTTTCACTTCACTGGAGTTTGTTGGGGCAGAGACTGCCCCTCCTACAAAGTTGCAGATTTGAGAAACGTTATCAATGGTGATCCAAGTCCTGATGGGATCGGAAGATTAAAAATCGCTCGTGGTATCGAGGTAGGCCATATTTTTCAATTGGGCAAAAAGTACAGCTCCTTGATGAAAGCAACGGTTTTGGACGAGGCTGGTGAAGATACACCAATGTATATGGGTTGCTATGGTATTGGAGTAGGAAGGTTAGCAGCAGCAGCCATAGAGCAGAATCATGATGGCAAGGGAATAATATGGCCTGAGCCAATCGCCCCTTTCCAGATTGCAATAATTCCTATAAATCTCCATAAGTCACCAATTGTTAAAGAGCATAGCGAAAATATATACAAAAAATTGATGGCAGCTGGCTACGATGTATTACTTATGGACATGCAAAAGATGCGTTTGGGAAATATGCTTTCCGATATTGAATTGATCGGTATACCTCATAGATTAGTGATTGGTGAAAAGGGATTGAGTAATGGTCAAGTTGAATATCGTCATCGCAGCCGAGGCGAGAATGAACCGCTGGCCATCGAAGTCGTGCTTAACTTTATTAAACAAAATGTACCAATATATAGTCTACCTTTTAACCGCTAAAAGGGGCATCTGCAAAATTTGTGGTTTAGATAATCCAAACTGGCGCAAAAAATCATAAGGAGGTGGAGAGTCTTCAGTGACAAAAAAGCGTTTGCAGGCACCCTGACAGAGCGAATCGGCGCCTAACATTTGAACCCGCTCCGCAATCCCGGCGGCACTATCAATTACATCAGCTCCATAAAAAATGTCTTTCAGGCTTGTTGCGATTAGTGGGAAGTGCGTGCATCCGAGCACAATTGCGTCGTATCTCAAATTAGCTATACCTCCGACCACCTTGCGAACAAGCTCAATTCTCTCACCTGTGTGTAATGAATCCTCGGCTACTCTCACCAAGTCTACGCTTCCAAAACGATGGACGCCCACCCCACTCGCATATATCTTTACCAAATTATCGATATAAGCCCCCCCAACCGTTGAGGGAGTAGCTAATAATAATATTTCCCCTCCTGGATAACGCTCACATGCTGGCTTAATCGCTGGAACAACACCAACTATGGGAATATCATACTCCTTTCTAAGGGTGGGCAACGTGTGGGTACTCGCCGTATTACAGGCAACAACAATCATTCCGTGATCACGCTGATTTTGTGACGCCGAAACCAAGTGTCTCACTCTGGAAACAATCTCCACCGCAGAAAGTCCTCCATAGGGATAACCACCATAATCGGCAGTATATGTAAAGGATAAATCTGGTATTTTTGTCAAGATTGACTTTAAGATAGTGAAGCCTCCGCTCCCAGAATCTATTATTAACAATGGTCTTGGCATGATCATTTCCGTTTTGAATTTACTCACGTCTGAGGACAGAACAAATTACCCAATCTGGAGTTTCTTCAAATTTTGTTCAACTGCGTCCAAAAATCCGAATAAATCAACCACAGTTTCATTATCTGGATCCGTTGTCTTACCATTTAAATCTCCAGTTATGATCCCCTTGTCCACCGTAATTATGAGCGCTTCTTTAAGGTTTTTTGAGTAACGAACTAAAGCCTTATTGGATTCTTTTAAACCTAAATTCTCCAGGCTATTTGCCACGGCATAGAGTAAGGCTGAAGAGTTAAATACCGCTTCCTTTCCACCCGATTGAACATAATTCTCAAATAAATCATGTGCAGTACCATGAGGGGCCTCGTAAAGCATAGTCCCATCTTTACTTTCAATAATTGAGCTCGCCGTCGCAAGGCTTCCTCCTAAAGCTGCGGCAATATCCGAGAATATGTCACCATCTAAATTTTGCGCGGGATACAGAGCGTTTCTAGGTGGATCAGTTATCATCTTTCTCAATTGACTAGATGGCCGCATAATCATATAGGAAGGAGGAGGTGTATCTCGGCGGGCAAGTTCATGCCTGACTTCAGATATGACTGAGCTAAAAACCTCATCATACTGCATGTACTCGCGCTTCAACCCAAAATATACCTCTTTGTCGTTATTTGATGCTTCTCTGAAAACCTGACTTACCCAATCCTTGATAGCAAGTCGGTCATTTGACATGAAAAGTATCGGGTCACCCTTCCTTACTTTTCTAGCATGCTTTTCTTGCCCATCTACAATAACTTTAATGATTCCATCCTCAGCGATTGGCGCGTTGAAACTTCCGTATTGATCTCCGCCGCCAGCGCTCATGCGAGATATCGATACATGAGCCCTCCTCTCAGGAATCCCGTACCTTTTCAAATGCCGCACCAATTTATATAATTTGCGTCCAGTAGTATTGTCAGGCACGCCCCAAAGAGCCCTTTCTGGAGGATCTGAGATTAATCTAGCCGCCTGAGCGTCGATAAGCTCATATCGGTACTGCAAGCCCCTCTCCTCTAATTGCTGTCGGTAGTGTGACTCGTAAATTTCTTCAATAGCCAACCGCATCACACCATCATAACCCGGTATCACGGTATCTTTTAAACCGAGATATAAATCCCTATTTTCTCTCAGACCTCTTTTGAAAAATTTATGTGCCCATGCTTTTACTTGCCCGACATCATTTGTGGCCAGCAACCAAGGATCACCTTTTCCTATAAATCGTCTATGTAATTCCTCAGGATCTCCACTTTCACCAACAAAGATAAGCTTCGCAACGCCGGTGGCATTAGACAATTCATTATAACTATGCTTAATACCCCCATTTTCCATCGTATCGACCTCAATATCACGACCAATCCAATTTGGTTTCCCTACCCGCAAATTTCTAAACTGGATGTCCTCCCGAATAATATTTCCCCCGATGCCCTTTCGAATTGCACCATTCGGCGACTTAATCGCAAGTCTGTCTAAATTTTTCTCTTTAACTGCCGGATATTTCTCAAGAAGTGTCTTAAGTTGGACGCGATTTACCGTCATTCCGGCATTCTTCACTCCAACTCCGTAATGCTTAAGAGCATCAATTGCATCACGCACGGCCTGACCATTTGTTAGAAAACGATTTTCGGCGGTCAAATCAATTTCGATAAGTTCAATTACAAGCGGTTTCTTTACGAACTGCTCCAAGATACGCTCAAAGGCTACCTGAGCCATCTCGTCTCCATGTAGGACAACTAAAGGGTGCTTGACGACGATATTAGTCATATATAGATATTCCTAAATTCATTCCTTTTGACCGGTCTCTCAGATGAGTCAAAGAGGCAAATCAAATATATGCCACACATATAGTTTACAGATTGGGGTAAGTAGTGACCAGGCAAAAGAACGAAATAAACACGGAAGCTTCACTTTTGAGACATACTTATTTCATGAAAAATCTCGTCAAGTGGTATAATAGCGTAAGACACGTGTTTAATGTTTGATCAATGTAAAACAGTCAAATCAATTGGGGATGATCACAAAATTAATATCCTCGACAGGAGATTAATGATTATCATGGTGAGAAACACTATCTTTGTTGTAGGATTTTAATGGCTAGACCAACTAAAGCACTTATCGATATCGGGGCTTTAAAGAGTAACTATGCTCTTTCACTTCAAAAAAGCGGCGGCAAATGTATGCCAATGGTCAAGGCTAATGGTTATGGTCATGGCATAGATAATGTCTGTTATGCACTTGAAAATGCTGATGCCTTTGGTGTTGCATCTGTTGAAGAAGCAATGGAAATTCGATCCCTCGGAATAATGGTGCCTATCCTCCTACTGGAGGGTACGTTCAGTGCCGATGAAATATTAGCTGCAGAGAAATATGATTTTTGGTTATTAATTGAAAATCATCGCCAAAAACATGACCTAATAAAAGCTCCGATTAAAAAGCCCTTGAATCTATGGCTGGGCGTTGATACAGGATTACACCGCCTTGGATTCCACCCCAGTGAACTCTCATCAGTGTATAAGGATTTAATGTCGAGCAAAAAAATGAAAAGAACCTCTGTCCTCGCATCACATTTTGCCTCAGCAGACCAACCCAATAACGCGGCAATAACACAGCAGCTCAAGAAGTTTGATGATGCATATGCTAAAATAGAGGTCCCTCCAAACCATCATATGGAACGGAGTATTGCCAATTCCGCAGCTATTTTGAGTTTGCCAACATCACACCGAGAGTGGCAAAGGCCTGGTTACATGCTATATGGAAACAGCCCATTTCCTTATGAAAATTTGCATGAAGGATTGCAACCCGTGATGCATTTTATGTCTGCAGTTACCTCAATCCGGAAAATTAATTCTGGAGAATCTGTCGGTTATTCAGCAACTTGGACAGCGAAACGAAAATCAATAATTGCTACGGTTGCTGTGGGTTATGGTGACGGATACCCGAGGCATGCACCCAATAATACCCCGGTATTGATCGGTGGAAAGCGTCAGTTCTTAGCGGGCCGCGTTTCTATGGATATGATAACCATAGACATTACCGATGAGCCTGAAATTCAGATCGGCGACGTGGTTACACTTTGGGGACCGGACCTGCCCGTCAATGAGATTGCACGGTTTTGCAATACAAACGGCTACGAATTACTCAGCGGAATCACCTCAAGGGTGCCAAGAATCCCGATCAACCAATAAATTGGAAAAAGCAATGTCCCTGAGTCCCTTGTAATTAATTGTTACCCGTCCATCGAACCAAGCCTGGAACATCTATATTATAAAGGTCAAGCAACCTCATTACTGTATGATCCACTATATCTTGAACCGAGTTGGGTTGGTTATAAAATGCCGGAACGGGAGGACATACTATCGCACCCAAACGGCTAGCACGCAAGAGAAGCTCGCAATGACCCATGTGTAATGGGGTCTCACGGGGCACAAGAATAAGTTTTCTTCGCTCCTTTAGCACTACGTCGGCTGCTCGGATTAAAAGTGTATCAGAAAAAGAGTGTACCACTCCCGACAGGGTTTTCATTGAGCATGGTGCGATAATCATTCCACTGGTCTTGAATGAACCACTGGAAATACTAGCACCTATATTTTTGTTACTGTAGACCTTGTCTGCAAGTGACTCAACATCATCAATTGACCAACTTGTCTCAATTGAAATATTCATCTTAGCACTGGGACTCATGACTAAATGAGTTTCAATATCATTCTTGCCCGCAAGTAATTGCAAGAGTCGGATACCATAAATGACCCCACTAGATCCTGACATCCCCACAATCAACTTCATAAGAACTCCGAGCTCACCATTTTTTAGTTTTCCTTCAACCAAATCCACCATCACGAAAGTCAAAGCATTGACAGAACAACCTTCCCCCTCGCGCGCCGTCGAGAAATACACTCGAATGCATCAGAAAATTCGTCCAGCGGATAAACCTCTGTAACCAGCGGCGAAAATTTTTCTTGATCAACCATCTCTACAAGCGCCGTGAAATTTTTTTTAGAGGCGGCTGGATCCCTTCCTGCCCAAGAGCCCCAAAAAACACCAACCAACGAGGCACCCTTCAGCAAGGCAAGGTTAAGAGGCATCCGTGGTATTGAACCAGACGCAAATCCAATAACTAGAAACCTTCCATCCCAAGCAACTGCTCGGAACGCCTGCTCAGCTAAATCTCCACCCACTGGGTCATAAATAATGTCAACCCCCTTGCCCTCCGTAACCTCCTTAACAGTCTCCTTCAGGTTTTCAGAGGAATAATTGACTCTGAGATCTGCCCCTGCCTCACACGCAAAATCAAGTTTTTCTTCTGTGCTTGCTGCAGCAATAATCTTTGCGCCCATCGCCTTTGCAATCTGGATACAAGCGATACCCACACCTCCGGCAGCGCCCAGAACAAGCACTGTTTCTCCCGACTTTAATTGAGCTCTTTGTTTCAAGGCATAATATGACGTGCCATATGTAATTGCGAAACCGGCAGCCTGTTCAAAAGACATGCTACCTTTCAAAAACGCGGAATGCTCAGAGGTGACAACCTGTTCAGCAAAACCACCAATCTGCATCGTTGCAAAAACCTCATCTCCAACTTTTCTGGTGGTAACACCTTTTCCAATCTTCGAAATGACGCCTGAAACCTCTCCGCCGGGAATGAATGGAAGGACTGGTTTGAACTGGTATTTCCCCTCAATGGTCAAAATATCAGGAAAATTTACACCGGCGGCTCTGACATCAATTAGAACCTCGCCATCACCGGGCTCTAATTTCTCATGATCTTCGATCACAAGATTCATGGTGGGACCAAATTTATTACAAATAAGAGCTCTCATAATCAATTCCTCATTTTTTCTAAAGGGACATCGTATCGGAGTACAAACACTAATTTTTCGTAGTGACATTCCCCTTGGCCATCTCCAAAAATTTTTCTGCCTGCTGATATCCACCAACAAACAATTTTTCGTCTCGAGAATCATTAATTACATTCATTCTAGCCCTTACATTTTCTGGAGTTTGTGCGTTGCTCGGCAGGTAGACTCCATTAGTTTCATATATGTGGGTACGAGCAAAGCCACCGCCACCAGCACATAGAATTGTTCTATTAGGGGCTTCATCATCGCATAATGTAAGCAATCCGGCAGTAACGGCTTCAGGGGTCATAAGCTTTGAATTTTCCTCACTCATTAAACCCTCCAACATACGTGTTCCAGCCGCTGGGGCAAGGCAGTTTACTTTGATGTTGTACTTTTCCCCCTCCATAACGAGTGTATTCATCAATCCAACCACTGCCATCTTCGCAGCGCCATAATTAGCCTGACCGAAATTACCATAGAGGCCACTTGATGAAGTGGTCATCACAATTCGACCATAGCCTTTCTCTTTCATATCATGCCAAACCGCTTTAGTGCAGTAAACGGAACCCATCAGATGCACATCTACTACACGACGAAAATCATCCATTGTCATCTTTGCAAAAGTCTTATCTCGAAGAATACCTGCATTGTTTACAAGAATGTCAACTCCACCCCACTCAGTAGTCGCTTGAGCAACCATTTCCTTTACTTCATCAATTTTAGATACATCTGCCCCGTTTGCTATTGCTTGCCCTCCAGCTGCAGTTATCTCCTCAACCACCATTCTCGCCGCATCGCTGACTCCAGTACCGTCAACCGCTCCGCCCAGATCATTCACTAGCACCTTGGCCCCTCGAGACGATAATCCAAGTGCGTGAGACCTACCCAAGCCATTTCCGGCTCCCGTTACTATAGCTACTCGCCCATCATACCTAATACTCATGTCACAAATCCTTTAGTGTGGTTTAAGAAAACTTATCTGAGGCCATTCAGATCTTCAAGTTTTGACTTGTCTATTATTAAGACATCGGGGCAAAACGTTCTCCTTGATAAACTTGAAGTTCAAAAAGCGAGGCACCAAGGCGAGCTGTTTTTACGAAAAACCAAATATCATATTCGTCCGGCATACCAAGTCCGCCACTACACCCATTTTTGATCGAGCAGATCTCGATTATCATTTAGCTTCCTTGGAATTGTAACCGAACCGTCCTCACTTCTGCAGATAAAAGTTTCTTTAGATGCTATTATTTGACACTAGTTAAGTTAACGTAATCTTAAATTAATTTATTTTTATCTCTTGTTTTCGACAGAGATTCCATCTTAACGCCAAACAATCAACGACTGATTAGGCGGTGTTAGTATATGATCCACAGAGAGAATAGGAAAATATGGAAAACGTCTTTAACCAATTTTTAGAAGTATTGAAGCTCGAAAAAATCGATGAATGTCTTTACCGCGGATCTACTCTAAAAACACATCACCCTAGGGTTTTTGGCGGTCAAGTTTTTGCCCAAGCTATGCGCGCCGCCCAAGACACTGTCAAAAGAAATAGGTTTATCCACTCACAGCATGCATATTTCCTCCGGCCTGGCGACAGCGCGCTCCCTATCGTATATACCGTAGATGAAATACGAGATGGAACATCATTTACGACTAGGAGGGTTATAGCATCCCAACGTGGGAAGGCCATATTCAACACCTCGATGTCATTTCAAATTCGTGAACAGGGTCTACACCATCAACATAAAATGCCAGACTGTGCCGGACCAGATGAGTTAGAGGACGATCAAGTGAGCTGGCTACGAGCAGCAAATTCCCTCGTCGAAGACAAGAAAAATATCTTTAAATCGAAACCAATCGAACTGCGCTCTGTAGAACCCTTAGATTACCTAAATCCAAAAAAACGCTCCCCACGTCAGCATATTTGGCTGAGAACACGCGGCAAGCTAAATGAGGATGTTAATCAAGATCACGGTATCCACGAGGCCATACTATCGTATGCATCTGATTTTAACTTAATGAGCACAGCCCTATTACCGCATGAAAAAAGTGTATTCGATCAAAACTTACAGCCTGCATCTTTGGACCATGCTATTTGGTTTCATGATGAGTTCCGAGTGGATAATTGGCTTCTTTACTCGCTCGACAGCCCCTATGCGGGGAACTCGCGTGGCTTTAACCGAGGAACCTTTTTCACTCAAGAAGGAAAACTAGTCGCTAGTGCTGTCCAAGAAGGGCTGATGCGTATCCACACTAAAAACTAAAAATATCCAATTTCAGTTGCCATATGATTTTCTTGTTAGTCCGATTGCAGCAACTTAAGGGTTGCCCTCAGTCGTGGAGGAATTGAGGAAGACCTCCCGCTCATTCGATCAACGAAAACATGTGTAAAAGTGCCCTTCGCACAAGGAGCGTTTTCTCCTGACTTGTAAATCGCTACGCCGTATCTCACTGAGCTACTGCCAATGTGTTCCACCCCCAACCCAACCTCAAGTTCATCAGGGAAAGCTACAGGACTAAAATACTCGCAGCTAGAGGCAACCACATAACCCACAACCGACGAATTATGTATATCCAGTCCCCCACGATCTATCAAAAAATGATTCACTACCGTATCGAAGTAGCTGTAATAAACAACATTATTTACATGTCCATAAGTGTCATTATCCATCCACCTAGTGGTAATCGGTAAAAAATATTTATATTTTGTGCGTGGATCAGTTTCGATTTTACTCATCTGGTGTCGCCTTTTTAAAATGCTTGTTGGTAGATTTTCAGAGCATCTTTCTCGGATACAGAGCGTGGATTATTTACAAGAAGACGAGTTTGAGTCATAGCCTCTTTAGCTAATCTCGGGAGGTCATATTTAGATATATTCATTTGTTGAAGCGTTGTCGGGAGCCCCAACTCCTCGGCAAGTTTAGTAAAGTACTCCGCCAAAACTAAGGCAGATTCTTTTTTGTCAACACAGGGTTCATGAGCTCCTAAAATGACGGGAACAAGTTGATCGTATAGCTCAGCCGCTTGAGGGGAATTAAAACGGAGCACATGTGGAAGAACTAACGAGTTTGTAAGTCCATGCGGAATATGATAATTGCCACCCAAAGGATATGCTAATGCATGAACCGCCGCTACGGGCGCATTAGCAAAAGCCTCCCCAGCGAACATAGCGCCAATCAGCATGGCCTGCCTAGCCTCCGCATTATCGCTCTGATGTGTAACTGCTCTTATATTAGTACTTAATAATCTTAATGCTTTAAGAGCTAAAAAATCAGAGATCGGATTTTTTTGTCGAACCGAAGTAAAGGACTCGATTGCATGCACCATAGCATCAATACCGGTAGCGGCTGTAATGGAAGGCGGAAGCCCAAATGTCAATCGAGCATCCAATATCACCGCATCTGCCAACAATGTTCTACTGACTATACCAGCCTTAGTAGTCTTACCTGTTGTTATAACGGATACCATGGTAGCCTCCGAACCAGTGCCCGCAGTAGTGGGAATTTGAATCAATGGCATCCGAGCCCCGATCACTCTATCCACTCCATACATCGATCCCAAGTTTTGATCGCCAACCATTAAAACTGAAAGAACTTTTGCCACATCCATTGAACTTCCACCACCAAACCCAATGACCCCGTCACACTCATTTTTCTTGGCAATAGAGAGCGCCTCAAACAATATTGATTCTGGGGGATCGGCGACTACACCAGAAAAAATCGTAGGTCTTAGCTTAGCTTCAAAGAGCGACGAAATTGGGGCATTTATTAATCCAAGATCTACTATCCCCTCGTCCGTAATTATTATGGG
>CACETF010000019.1 GCA_902562425.1 Porticoccaceae bacterium
TTTGCAAATGAATCATGGTTACGAGAAAAATAAAAATTCGAAGGATATCTTGTGTCATAAAAAAGTGTTCATCGCTCCGATAAATTCTTATATCCCGCCCCGACAAAACCAGGCAGATGAGTGATCTTATTTCCAAAAAAATCAATTTCCGCTTTTTCACTAATGTGGGCAAAAATGCCCTTCCCTGCGGCAGGGAAAGCGGGTTGGATCAGCGGCTGATCCGACGCAAGGCGATTGACCTGCTCTGCACTGATTGCATAAGATTCTCCATTCTTTTGGTCACCGTCGAAATTTATATTCGCCTGTTTGGCACCACTATCGAGACCCAGAAACCTCTGTGAAATTGACCCCGAAAAGACATTACCTCGAAAATCTACTGGATCATCCTTAGACCAAACAATATTAGTATTTCTTCCGAGGTGCGCGTTCTTCTCAACAACGAAAAGATTATTCCATATGTGAATATTTTTTCCGTTAAGCTCTATGTCCGGGCTTGAATTGGGGGTTATTACATAAGTATTGTTATAAATGTATACTCCATCGGACTGCAGACGACGTGGTCTCGAATAATCAGTCACATGCAGTGTCCTCCCGGGGTGTTGACTCTTCCCACCCTCCGGTCGCGAAACGCCCGTCTGTCGAGTTCCATCTCCCACGCTGATATTAAATCGCCAAATAATATTTTTGTTATTCCCAAGGATTTCAGTTCCATAGCCCTCATTGTCGTAGCTAAAATTGTACTGAACCAGCACATTCTCATTTCCAAAGTCAACATGTATGCCCGCCGAATCCATGCGACCCCTCGAGAAAGCGGCAGTGTTTTGTTGCGCAACAATATTCTTGCTACGGAAAAACCATGCCCCACTCCCGCGGTTCACCGACAGTTCAGGCTCCACCATTGCTCCAGATCTAACGAAAGTATTCCCCTGTAGAAGCCCTCGAAATACTCCATGCATCAAGACACAACTACCACCAAGATCCTCACAACGATTATTTAGCACAATAAAGTTAACATCATAGTTAGCCAAACTATTTCTTATGGTACCTAATTTAGATGCCCGATGACGGACAACCACACCAAACCTTGCGGTGCGACGAATCAGATTGCTGTGGACAAAAATATCCCTAGTATTAGCAACTTTCTTTAACGAGAAAGGTGGCTCTGTTTCAAAACGAATACCCGTCACATCAGTGTTATTGAAGGCCTCCCGATTGAACTTGTTGCGGCCAAGAACCGGAAAAATGTCTTCAACCTTTAAATGATGAAAATTGAAACCTCTCAGTATGCGTTTTCCAGTATTTTTTACATAAATACCGAATGAATCATAGTCGGATACTCCTTTCCTACTCCTCTTCCGAAAATTCCTGATAGTAAGATTACTAATCTCAATGTGATCCTGATCGCGTATGAAAATTGCTGCAATCGGATCACCTCCGACACCGAGCGCTCCGTCGATTATTGGATTCTTTCCATCTCCGTATGACGTAAAAACTATCGGTTTTGTACCAGAACCTGACTGATTAATTCTAAGCATACCAGCAAACGTGTCGCCCGACTTGAACCGTACAATGTCTCCGGGTAACAGATCGGCCCGAGAAACACGCTTCAGACTTGCCCATGGAGCTTGCTTCGTAACTCCAGTATTATGATCATCGCCTTCAGAGGAGCTCACATAATAAGACTCAGAAGCAATTCCAAGTGATATCTGACAGCAAACAAAGAAAATAAACGTTGAGTCTTTTAACGTCTTGATTAGAGCCCTCCATCATTAGTTCTGTCCTAGACAAATCCCATTCTCGTGTTAAAGCTTCACAGTGATTCCTATCTGGAACCGCCGGCCGGGGTAAGTCGCTAATGTCAATGGACCACTAGGCGAATGTGACGGAATAGCGATGATTTCGTCAGTCAAATTAGATCCAGAAAAGTTAAATGACATCATCTGATTTAACCTGTACGTTATCGATGCCGTTAAAAGACCCCGATTGCCAGTAAAACACGGATAAGAGTTATAAGCAGCCTCGCAGAACTCGTTTCCATCACCAATAAAAGAGTCTCGAAATGTATAACGAATCCTACCACTTACGGGGTATTTTGGTTTTTCAAAGAACAACGTAAAGTTGTATGAGTTTTCGGATAGACCTGGGAACGGCATAGAAAGACCACGCATATTAAAGTTATTATAATCAGGGTCCCCAACCATTACCCCTGTTGCCTCATACACATTATCACTATCGCCTTCTTGATAAGCATAATTCGCAATTATGCCAAAACCGTCAAGAGGCGCAGGTGCCTCTTTAAAAGAATGCGTAAGACCTACTTCAACTCCTTTGATTACCCCTCCCGGCTCATTAACCGGTGTAATAAGATCAGCCAAAGTGCCGGGATAAACCGGGTTTCCGTTACTATCAAACACCAGCACTGGATTTCCCTCGGCATCAATGCCACTTGAAAGCTGTTCATATTCTCGCACTACCGGTATTTCTCTGAACACTCTGAGATCATTGGCGGCTACTGTGTTGCCACTCGCATCCAGTAAGGTATCGGGACTTATGCATGAGACAGCATCTGTCGCTGGATCTCGCGCTATGGTGGGATTACAAGCTCGCTGAACGTTTCCATCATCGTCTGAACGTGACTCTCCAATTACATTGTCAAGTTCCTTGTAAAATAGACCCACACTCAGAACACTGCCCTCCGAAAAATAATACTCGAAAGCAAAATCGAACTGATCCGCGGTAATAGGATCTAATTCAACTGTGCCCGCGTTAATTTGATTCTGCCAATTGGTTGGATACTGTAAGAAATTGGCCATATCATTGAAGTCGGGTCGCCGGAGGATAGATCCATAACCAAACCTAAGCTGGATATCATCCGTCCAAGAAGGCGTCAATACCAAGCTCGCACTCGGCAAAACATTGTCATAGGACTTATCGCTACCAAAAGTTTCCCCAAGTTCCTTTGAAATTGAAGTAGCTTCGGTCCGAACATATCGAACACCAACATTGCCTGTCGCAGGCATACCAGCAATCTCGGTATCAAAATCGCCTTTAACATAAACCGCATAAGTATCCTCTTCCGTTTTAAAATAACCGGACTCCTCATAAGCTGCCTCACGGTTATCGAGCTGCAATAAATCAGCGATGGCATCGCGATTCTCTATGAGTACGTTGGTATCTGGTGCTAAAAATTTATCTAAGTAGGATTTAGCTCCATCATTCCCAAAAAAGTTGCCAGGGGCTTGTGCCATGATGCCCGGGAAAAGTTGTGAAAGACTCGCACCATCTTGGCGCAATGCCACATCGCTGTTGAAGGGGAAATTAGCACTATTTCGTGCAAATCGTTCCTTCTCAGTAAAACGCTGGCTGGCACGAAATCCAAAAGAAAATCCAGACCAAAACGAACCATCAAGCATCATCTCGACATCGACTTTTTCGACGAGTAAATCGTTAGTGAAAGTGTTATTCGCGTCTCTGTGTCTAAACAAGGTGTAATAGCTTGGGTCAAGCATCGTACTTAAGGGAATATCGCGCTCTGTGCTACTACTGCCATTTCTGACCCCTGCCCCCAATGGAGCACTGTAAGCTGGGAATCCGTTTGTCAGGTCAAAAAATAGTGGAACCTTCACACTTCCTCCGAGCTGATAGCGTGAATTCGCGGTGTTTGTGGCATCGTTATACTGCATGTTCATGCTCAACTGAGGATCCTCGGTGTCAGATCCAGAACCATTCACCTCAAACGTCACGTCCATTTCGCTCACACTCCACTCTCCACCCAAAGCGAAGTTATAAGTGCTGGTGTCTCTCCTGCTTGCAGTGTTGCGCATGCGCAATCTCTGCACACCATCAGGTCGACCGTTGGCCAAAGTGCCTGAAGAAAATTCAGCGGACTCGATTACTGGGACCGTGTACCCGAATATCTCCGCGTCATACCATGTCGCGCTGGAAATATCAGTATTCTCTCTCCCAGTGGCTCCCGGCAAAATGGCTAGAACACTGTTGTTGCCAATCCGAGCGAAGTCTGAGTACATAAACTTAGCAAAATACATCCTTTCTGGTGTGGCCTGCCAGGCCAAAGATCCATTAATCGCCGTATTTTCTCGGTCCTCTGTCTCGTATAGCTCCTCAGAATATCCAGGCCAAAAATATGTATCATTGTCTCCATCGCCATCAATATCGAAAGTGGTTCTGGGATTTCCCGTATCTAATCTTCGAGCACTGGGTCCAATCCTCGCTCTGTCCATTCGATTAGGTTTTTCAATCCTGGACAAGGTAATAACTCCTCCAACATCACCGATATCCGTTTCAAACCTCTCACCCAAAGTCAACGAAAGATTTTGACCCCAGTCATCGACCAACTCTCCGTAGTCCATTTTTACGGACATAGAACGAATTGGCTTCTTGAGTTTCAATCCTCTATGAGTCTTGACGTTTACGGTACCACCCAGAGACCCTTCAACCATATCTGCAGTGGGAACCTTCACTACATTTAATGATCTGACTAGGGCCGCAGGTAGATCAGTAAAAGACATGCCCCCTCGCGCACCAGAATGGGGAGTAGTACCCCTGCCATCAATCTCAACTCGATTTTGGGCTATACCTCGAATAGATACCTTACTGCCAATTCCCATGACGCGCTCAACCTGGACGCCGGCAATGTTTTCCAACACCTCCGCAATATTTTCATCAGGCAGTTTACCAATATCTTCGGCATTAATAATCTCGGTTAGGTTGGTTGTGTAACGCTTCTCCTGCAGAGCTGTCTCAAGACTCTGACGAATCCCATAAACCATTATCTCGTCAAGGTCTTCCTCTACTACCGCAGCATCAAACTCTTCAGCGGCATTGAGAGTTCCCTCGAGAGCGGCAACTTCGACACCAGCGACACTGCAATCGCCAGCAACATCATTTAGAACATCGCCAGAGTTTGCACTCCAAACTCTGATCGCAAAATTCTCACCAGTCACAACCGTTCCCGAGTCAATACGATCATCACAGGCTCCGCTGGTAACATCATCCAAAAGATACTCTTTGCCCTCATCAATAATCCATCGATAGCGCGCCTCCTCCCTCCACGAGGGACTAATCACTACGGTCCATGTTCCATCACCGTTATCCTCTGCAATGCCCGCGGGGTGGCTAATATCCCAACCAAAACGGTTAGAGTGCATCCTTACAGTCTTTGCTCCCGGAGCAGTTACCGTAAAACTAGTTGCTTTCAAATCCGTCCTCTCCTGAGCTACTCCAACTCCTGATAGGGCGGAGCTCAAAATAATAAAGGCGCACACGCGTAAAATCCTCGCGCTCGAAATCTTAAAAAATGTATGGTCCATTAAATTCCCCAAATTTCTTTAGTAGTCTACTGTCGCTGTTTGTATCACTTCACCGAAACTAATTCCTTATTTAAGGTCAACGATAGATTAAGTCACATTCGGAAAGCAACAAAAAAATCAGATAACGAAACTCAGCTATTTTCGACATGAACAATAAAACAGAAGGCTCACGCGTCGATAGGCTGTGTGCCTCATATCGATTCTCACAGGAAAAAAAAAATGAAAGCATTGAAAATAATTTTTTAACTTATCACTTGGCATAACTTGTACTCATTATTTTAGTTTGTAATTGAATATTATTCAAAGGATCATAAATAGAGTCTCACTCTCGCCAAGTGATAATAGACTACATTCCTTTGCTCCCGAGACACAAATATTTACCCTCAGGCACCTTTTTCGACAGCTACGCGCTTATTTTTTATCATGGTTAGTGATAATTACGACATAAAAGCGCGGAAATAAGTTAATTTGACTCGAGTGAAAAGAGCGACATAAAGGACCAGAATAACTCGGGCGTATCAATTTTACCAACTGTCACCGGCCATGCATGAGTTCCATTTTGCATGCGATAATGTTCAACTCTGGCCCCTCCACTACATCCCTCCCTCACATCCAGTTCAATTGAAGAGTTAATGGTCGAGGTTGACTGGAGGGTGCAGTTGTAAAGGTTACTCCAGAAGTCTACAAGGCCGGGAATATCAGTCATTGTCCCAACAGAGTTCCAAGCCTTCCAGTTCCATTGGCTCTCATACGGTATTATTTCATCCAACACACCATGTATATGCATAATCGGAACATTTCTGGATGGATTACATGAACTGGGTAAAACAGGCATGGAGCCTGCCAATGATCCAATCGCTGTAAATCGATTGCTCATCTGACAGGCTAGCTCATAGCTAAACATACCGCCAAGCGAATACCCGACCGCATAAACACGACTACTGTCGATAGCAACTCTTGAACTTATATCCGTGTATATGGCTTCAATATAATCGATGTCCTGCATACTGGACCTATCCGTATTGAGTTGCCAAGCACCCTCGTTTGAACTTAACTGCATTCCCACAGGTATGGCCAAGACTAACCCCTCCCGATCAGCTAAAACCTCAAATTCGCTTTGTTGCTCAAAAGGAGTTCTTCCGGCCGACCCTCCATTCAGTAAATACAATAGCGGCATTGAAGAGGTATTGCTTTTGGTCGGTATATAACTGAAATAGACCCTGACCGTTCCATTCACCACAACTTCATTTGAAGGAAGGTTTTGACCATAATTCTTTCCACTGCCAGTATCTCCATCTTTGTCATCAACCAACTCCGAGGCTACGTCTTCGCCTTCCTTCGAATTGTCTTTACTATAATTTATTACCTCCTCACCATCCTGTGTTGTGTCTACCAAACCCCACTGAGCCAAAGAACCGCCATGCAGGGCTATTTGCTCTTTGAAAATAGTCTGATCTACCATCGCACTCTCATCAGGAGCACTCCAGTCTCCGTTCACATCACCGATCAAAACTCCTACAATGTTCTGTTCTCTCTTTTCCGGATACTCAAAAGTGATACCATCGATATCGGAAAAAATGTCCGAACGAGTTGTTTCAAAACTCTCTGTGGTGTCATCCCAAAAATCGTAATCCGCTCCGACAAATACCCACCTTCGGGCTTCGGCAGTTTCTAACCTCACGGCCATCTTCAATATTTCAAGAGCATCCAGAGAGGTAACTCTTCCATCCCCATTTATATCAGCAGCGATAAATTGGTAAGGAGACACGGCCAGAG
Source organism: Porticoccaceae bacterium (assembly GCA_902562425.1). Taxonomy (GTDB): domain Bacteria; phylum Pseudomonadota; class Gammaproteobacteria; order Pseudomonadales; family Porticoccaceae; genus TMED48. The sequence goes on from CACETF010000019.1 coordinate 7,107, forward strand.
CCTGCGATGGCCCTGCTCCATCCGGATCGATGTTAGGATTAATACCTACTGCAATTTTAAGCGCAGCTAAAGCATCTGCGGAGCTTATGACATTACCCGCCTCGGCGGCTGTGACACTTTTGTGTGCTATTAACCTATTAGTTCCATAATACTTGTTCACAAAAGCATAATGACCCAAGAGGTCTGATGTTGCATCCTCTGAAAATTGATTTTCGTTATCATCAGTAATACCGGCAAGACTAAGATTCACTGACCTTAGAAGAGCGTGATTTTTCCAGTGATAGGCAATACCAAAAACTGCAGACGCACAAGAAACACAATCCTCACCATCCAGAGGATTAGTACCGTCGAGGAGTTCCTGACCATCACTAAAATTGTCTCCGTCCGTGTCCAAACCCAAAGGATCTGTTCCAATAGAAGTTTCTTCACTATCACTAATACCATCGTTATCGTCATCATCATCTGCAACCATACCCAAGGAAATACAACTACTATCACACTCATCAGGACGACCATCACCATCCGTATCAGACAACTCTCCCAAACTTATCAGCGGATAAAAATCACTGAAATCCAATACACCATCGTTGTCATCATCATCATCTGCAACCATCCCTAGAGAGATACAACTAGTATCGCACTCATCAGGACGACCATCACGATCCTTGTCAGATAATCCTCCTAAATTAACGAGAGGATAAGAGTCCGACAAATTAAGAACACCGTCCCCATCAATATCCAGATCACATGCATCGCCCAGATTATCCTGATCGATATCACTCTGATCCGCGTTTGAGGTATTAGGACAATTATCTGACGCATCTGCTACCAAATCACCGTCAGTATCGGGAGGCCGATACTCAAATGCACCAATATCCACTATATCAGTATCCGCAAGGAAGCTTGGTGGTGAGGATCCTTTGGGTATCATGTAAAAATCATCAATAAAATAATTACCTAAACCATCACCAATCTGAGGACCCTTTATGTAAAGAAAAACACTTTCAACCGCGGAGTGCGTATATTCCCCCGAGAGATGAGTCCAATTACTATCAGAAATGATAATTTCATTCGTCAAATCAATGTATGCGGGTTCCGACTGACCACTTATTTCTGCCCTGATAGTAGCCTTACTTGTGCCAGAACCACCCACAGCAAGCCTTACCCATGCGGAGAACAAATAGGTCTCATCTTCGGTCAAATCACCGGTAAGGTATAATCTTGCGCTTGAGTAATTTTTTGACCTACCACCCACATATAGGCTCTTCTCACCTGAATGCGCATGTTCATTGGATAGTTCTAATGCTGAACTCCACTGCATCCAACCATCCATCGAACTTTCAAATCCTGAAAAAGAAATGGCATTTGTGGAGCTCTGAGAGGACACCGGTCGTAAAATTTTATTGAAGTCATTAATCGGGGAATAGCTTGAATCTCCCGAATTAATAGCTGGCGAACTCGGCATCAGTGAGAAGTCCGCACCCTCCATTTGAGCAAAACCATCCGTTATCGCCGATGGCTTTAAAAATTTAGGATCCTCATTCACATAACCACCAGCACCCGAGGGAACCTTACCATTGAAGAATATGTTTCCTGAAATAAGCTTGTCAGTACTAGAAATTTTGTCTAACACCAAAGCCGAATATTGGTTATCTCTGGTGACTACAATGTTGTTTACAACCTCCACCGAGCCTACAGCTCTGGCGTTGAGCCCAGCTACCTTATTGGTTCCAATATGTCTCGGATTGCCAGCAGCCACAGATATGTCTTGAATGATATTATGGACACCATTGAAGTAGAGGGTGTTGTTTCTGTAGATACCTTTCGCAGAGCCCGAATGGTCAAAATTAATACCATTTTTACCATTGTTCACAAGAAGGTTATTTTCGAATAGAAACGTTCCGGCGTAATCTGGATCACTCCTAGTTACATACAAGCCCTGTCCATCTTGAATGGTAGTATATCCCGCCGTGCCGTATTCGGGAGAGGGAGGGGCCGCATTATCCGGAACCCGACACATATAAAATGGAATCCGATTCCAGTTGTTGTAGACCTTGTTTGCTCGGAAGATCATCTTTACTTCTGTTCCGTTGTCGCCAAGAGCCGCCTGGGATTCAGCAAGAACAATTGCACTAGAAGCGGATGAAGTCCACCATGTGGTATTGTATACCTCATTATCTTCAATAATCATATGATCAGATTTGTTAAACCTAATTCCAGAACCCGGCGTGTCGTGAACGATATTGTTTCTCACGATAATGTTATTATGAGGCCCATAGCCTGAGATACCCCTTCCAGAAAAAAGGGTGTTTTTGTAAAGTGCACAGTTCACGCCATCTTGAGTAACCTCAATTTTGTAGTTCCTATCGTTCATTGCCTGCGTGTAATCAATCGAAGCAGAAGCTCCCTCCACCTCAAAGCCTTCCACGATAAAGTGACTTGTATTTGCTGCAAAATTAATACCGAAACTTCCATCAAACTGGATTTTTGGCTTATGACCAGGGAGATTTCTCAGGGTGATAGGACCAAGAACTGGATCACCTGATTTATTTATCCTTACCACTGGTCCATTCGTTTGACCGTTCCCATAATTAGAATTTCGATAAATACCGTCCATCACATATACAGTATCCCCGGCCTCGGCAGAAGCGATACCCTGAGCTATCGTCAAAAAGGGTGACTCAATGGATTTGCCACTGTTTGAATCTGATCCCATTGCCGAGACATACCAGTCCGCCGCATGTAAAGTTGATCCGATCAACAGTAATGCACTCACACCAAAACACGATATCCACCATGTTTTATTCAGCTTTTTTACCATCAAAGCCCTCTTTTAAACAATAAAATCACTCAGCACCTCGACATACTTTGCACTATGTCAAATATGTTATTAGGAACTGAAGTGCAATAAACGGCGGTAAAGACCATGATGTAATTTACACTCGGTACTTGTATTTTTCATTTATCTTAAGGAGTATACCGACAAGGGCAGCAGTTTTGCAGTATGCAGATGTTTTCTATTCATAAGCAAATGAATTTTATGTAAAAAGTAAGCATCTTATTGATCGGTGTAAGAATCAAACTTAGGAAGTAACAAATTTCAGTGCTTAAAGATGATGTCAAAACAAACCCTTAAACCTCAAAATTTGGTTGTTTTTCTTTTTTTACTCTTTAAGCTCAAAAATAGAAAAAAATTTCTATTACGCTTTTTTAAAAATTCGCATCTTAAGAAAAAAAGCGATATGGCAATTATGATCATCCGAATAATCTGCATTGTTCTGCCTCTGTCTTGCATCCCCACTTCCAACTCCTCATCAGTGAAAAATGATGATACTCCTCCAGCCTCAGAAATATTTGGTAATCCACGTTATCATGCTATGTCTTACGGTGGATATCGAGAATCAAGCCGTGACATCCCTCCTACCATTGAGGAAATTACTGAAGACCTAAGAATAATGGAAGCGATGGGTATTAAACTACTCCGCACCTACAACACATCTCAATATCCTTTTGCTGAAAGACTACTGGCGGCGATACAAGAACTTAAGGAACAAGATCCAAAATTTGAAATGTATGTAATGCTTGGTGCTTGGATTGAGGCGCATAATTCATGGGTTGGGGGGGGTGCGACAGATCACTCTCGAGGAAATGTTACAAACAATACTGATGAAATTAACAAAGCAATTTACTTGGCATCTAACTATCGAGACATTGTCAAGGCAATTTCAGTTGGAAATGAAGCAATGGTCCGTTGGGCGGTCCACTACCATGTGTACCCAGAAACAATTCTCAAATGGGTCAGATACTTACAAAAACAGAAAAAGTCAGGCGTCATAAGTCCGAATATCTGGATCACCAGCAGTGACAATTATGAATCTTGGGGAGGTGGAAACAAAATATACCACTCTGACGACTTAACCCAACTAATTGAAGCCGTCGATTTCATATCAATCCATACTTATCCGTTTCATGACTCCTTCTATAATCAAGAGTATTGGGGAGTGTTGCCTGCAGAAGAAAACTTTCAAAAGCGCAAAATGATTCAGGCAACTATGAGACGTGCCAGAGAGCACAGCGCATCGCAATATAGAGCCGTAATCAATCACGTGAACTCGTTGAAGATGAGTAAACCGGTCCATATCGGTGAGACTGGTTGGTCATCGTCAGATAATTTAGCATATGGTTCCTCCGGCTCAAAAGCCGCGGACGAGTACAAACAGCACCTTTACCTCAGCAACATGCGAGAATGGTCAGATAGAAATAAAATCACTCTTTTCTTCTTTGAAGCATTTGACGAACAATGGAAAGAGGAAACTAACACATTTGGCTCTGAAGCCCATTTTGGGCTCATAAGCCTCAAAAACGAAGTCAAATACGCCTTGTGGAGGAGTTTTGACCGAGGACTATTCAGAGGCCTCTTGCGAGGTGGAAAACCCCTCGTTAAAAGTCACGCAGGAAATGAAGGGTCTCTGATAAACTCAGTATTGCTCCCTCCTTTTAAGCGCATGATGCCAGTAAAAAAAATTTCGTCGGTGAATATTAATAATAAACCGGGAGATACGATCCGCTCCAACCTATACATTGTCTCGCATTCCAGAATTGATCCATCAATTGCTATCGATGCAACACACCCAAGTGCGGTAATCAAGTTGATCGCCTGGGAAGGGACTGCGAGCATAGCTATGTCTTTTGAGAAGGTGATAACCATAAAAACTCATGATGGCGATTGGTGGGGCGCTAGTTTAGAGCTTCAGACTGCAAAAGGCGAGGATTTATCGGAATTCTCGGATGGATACCTCAATCTTGATATCAGAGGCGATGCAGATTTCACCTTCAATGTTGGGTACCAGACTGGGCGTTTTTTAGAGGGAAATCAAAAAAATTACTTCGTTCCCCTCGGCCCAGATGAACGTTATAAAATAGGAAGTGGGTGGACCAGTTTCAAAATCCCAATGTCTGAGCTTTCTGATTCAACAACACCTATTGATGTGACCGGCATATTATCATTGTTGAGTAGTGGTGGCGGTAAGAATAAAACTATACACTTGAGGAATATCTTTTATTCCAAGCAGTAAATAAATTGTAATCAAGATAGTCAGCCTAGCGATAAAAGACACATTTAACCTATGACTTCCATTCGAGTGATTTCTGGAGGTCCTCCCATTATACCCTTGAAATTGGGCCCTGACGCCTTCACATGCTCAGATTTAACGTGCGCTTCAACAGCAGCAGCATCCTCATATAATTCCATTACAAGATACTCTCCATCTGAGTCTCTACACAACTTATAAAGTAAATTTCCCGATTCATTTTTATTCACTTTCGCTACAAGATCCAGCATCACTTTTTCAAATTGCACCTCACAACCACGCTTCACATTCAATTTAGCAGTTACAGCAATCATTGCCACCTCCAAATTTCTATTTGATATATATTTAATCTCGCATTTTTTCGAGTTGTGAATTCCAAAACAACGCATGCTCTGCGAGTATTATATGCGATCTATTTCAACCTCTCATGGGATAGTAGACGAAATTAATCCTTCTAGATTAATTTCGTCAGGTCAACAGGCATAAACATTGAAAAACTTTTTAGAGGATCCAACATCATTGCATACACACAGTCATTGTTAATGGACGTCATGATAATATTTTATTGAAAGTATCAGATGATTTACATGTTTTTATGTCGCTGAAAAATCGCAAAATCCAGAAATTCATGATTTGTGCGGTATTTTTTTTTGATAACAGAGAGGCTCATTCTTTCGCTATGCTGTATGCCTAGGGTATTCTTAATTTTTATAATGGGACGCGCAGATCCTGTACTCAGATACCCACCAAATACCATTGACGCCGAAATTATTAATACTCGCGGATACCATACAAATCTAATTGGAAAAAACAATTTTTTTGCAGATCTAAGCTCACTCTTTGCATCGCTTTAGGAGTATGAGTCTTACTTATTGATCTTATCCTGGCCGCTTTCTGAAACGACCACTAGGGTGTTGATCAAGCCTGTGAGGCAGGAAATTTAAAAAAAACTCGGCATTTTTGACGAGTTATTAGTTTTTGCGCCAACAAGTCCTAATAATGCTGGTAGTGGAGAAGCTCTTGAGAAATAATACGGGAAGAACAAAGTTTTAAAAAACCCTGTTTAAGAAGAGGAAATATTCTGTGTCAAACAAATGCCCACAACTTAATGTTCTTGGGGGGCCATTAACCACATGTTCCCAAGACCCAATGACAGGCTTCTTCAGAACAGGATGTTGCGAGGCAGGCGATAGGGATTATGGAAAACATTTTGTTTGTGCCAGAATGACTCATCGGTTCCTAGAATTTTCAAAGTTTAAAGGCAATGATCTCACAACACCGAGACCTGAATTCGATTTTCCTGGGCTTCGAGAGGGTGATCAGTGGTGTCTTTGCGCAGACCGATGGTTAGAGGCCTTCGATGCAGGACTTGCTCCCGAAGTTGTGCTCGAGGCAACAAATCAAAAAGTCTTAACCACCATCGATGTTTTGTCCCTCAAAAAACACGCAGTGGATATTAATTAGCTTTTCAATACAACATTTCTTTGCCATTCAAAGATATCACTTCAAAGCAAACTTCCAGATCACACACTCTAGCTGGCTAAATGTTGAAGTTTGCGATCTCTTGCTCTATGGCCTTACCCATTTCCAAAGTAAGTGCCCGACCACCCAAATCTCTGGTCTCAGGTCCCTTACGTAACACAACCTCGATCGCTGATAAGATTATGGTATGCGCCGTTTCAGCTACCTCGCGGGTAATCTGCTTACTGTGCTGGAGTAGCATCGCAATTGACCATATAGCCCCTACAGGATTTGCAATCCCCATGCCGGCTATGTCTGGCGCGGAACCATGTACTGGTTCAAATAAAGATGGAAATTCTCCGGTCGGGTTTATATTTCCCGATGGCGCTAAGCCAAGTGTACCGGAGCAAGCCGAACCAAGATCAGAAAGAATATCGCCAAAAAGGTTTGTTGCAACCACAACATTAAGAGACTGAGGATCTCTCACAAATTTTGCAGCTAAAGCATCTATGTGCATCTTTTCTGTAACAAGCGCGGGATAATCTTGATTTACAAGTCGGGTGGCACAATTGTCCCACCATGGCATACTTACCGCTAGTCCATTTGACTTCGTCGCCACGGTTAAGATTTTACTTTCAGTTTCTAAAGCAACATCCATAGCAAATCGCAAAACACGTTCACTACCAAATTTTGTATGTATACTTTGCTGTACAACCACCTCTCGCTCTGTGCCCGCAAAAATCGTTCCACCAATATCTGTGTATTCGCCCTCGGTATTCTCACGTATGATAATGATATCCATATCCCCTGGTCGTATCCTCGCAAGTGGACATGGCACACCATCAAATAGCCGAACAGGTCGATAATTAACAAACTGATCGAACTCACGACGAATTGATAGCAATGACCCCCAAAGAGAGATATGCTCGGGAACTGTTGCAGGCCAACCAATCGCACCAAGAAAAATAGCATCATATATAGAAAGTTGCGACTTCCAGTCATCGGGCATCATTTGCCCATTTCTTAAATAAGAATCACAATTTCCCCAAGACATTTCTTTGTAGCCAAGGTTTATTCCGAGTTTTTTACAAATGGCTTCCAAGACCCTTATCCCCTCAGGCACCACTTCTAGACCTATGCCGTCTCCAGATATTACAGCTATTTTCAATGAGTCTAATGTCATTTTTTGCCTTTAAATAGCAAAGATACCTGCAAATACTTACTACAATAGGTATCTCTTGTTTTTATAGGATTTCCTAAAACAAATTAAATTTGTCAAAAATTTCAGATTTGAATCATTTTAATAAAGCTTGAGAGAACAGCTTTGTTAAATTTCTTTTGCAGAGGTTTGGTGTAGTAACGAAGACAATGCATTAAAGGGAACTCCTCGAGACCGCTCAGTAAATATTGGATTGTGATGTGGTGCCCGGAGCCGGACTTGAACCGGCACGAAGTTACCTTCGACAGATTTTAAGTCTGTTGTGTCTACCAATTCCACCACCCGGGCGCTTACAAAACATTTTTCTAACGTAACTCGATTAATTTCAACGCGTCATAAATTATACTAGCATCGATCAGGAAACAAGTGTTGCGATAAATGATGAGACTAATAAAATAAACCTTTTCCTAGGTTGGAGAATTCATTAGAAACAACGATTCTTTTCACCTTTGACCGCCCAAAGTTTTTAAAAAATAACTCTGACCCGCTTATCCACCTATCGTTTGCACCGAACGATTACAACGCACAACAATAAGAGGGCTTGTGAACTGATTTCAACTTCAATATTCTATAAGCCACAGAAAAATCTGTGTGAATAGCTACGACGCCCAAAGATTAAACAAAACAAAAACCGAAAATTTAAAGGTAGCAAAGTTTGTCCAAACACCTAGCTAAACTTACCGCTAATACAGTTAAGGATGATTTTTATGTCTTCTCTTTCTCAGTAAGTCATCAAAAATTAATAAACCCACGACTTATTCACAAGATTCAGCTTTTTTCAATCAATCTTTTTCGTTACTATTTGGCGCAAACTTCAAGAGTTGTAAATAATTTAAGCTCAGAAGGTGCAAGATGGAGTTTATAGTTGTTGTTTTGATCGTTTCTTATGCCCTTTACGTTTACGCAGACAGAGTTTACCTGCGTCAACGTTGGCAGCTCACAAATGATCAAAGCTTTGACTGGAAGGCCATCGCAGTCTCGGCAGGGTGGACTGTAAACGAGTTGCAGCGAACAGAATTTCCTGATGTTGCCGTCATTTCCCTCATAAAAACGATCAACTGCAATGCAATGGGTCCAACTCAAGTCACAATGACAATAAACGGCCGAAAAATTAAGCTTCTTTTTCGAAATTGGAATGGTCGCATGATCGAGCAGCAGATAAACGACATAACGTTCACCTCAATTACTGAGTGGGAAAAAAATACAATAAAAAAATATTGACAATTGAACTACCTCACAAGCGATCTCAGACCCGAGAATCTCTCCCATCGGCGAAACGCAGGGAAGGGCTCAATCCGGCGTATACGGAATTTTTGTAGGATTTACCTCGAGCAGCCTCAAGTTGGGCCAAGACGCCGCATATTAAGTCGTCGGACCATCCAAATGATCCTAATACAGTGTGCGTCATCCGAGGGCCATCTTTGACTATTGAGAATGGAGGCGCGGGTCGGAATCGAACCGGCGTTAACGGAGTTGCAGTCCGCTGCATAACCACTCTGCCACCGCGCCATGACTATACCCCTTCGACCACTATCAGCACCACTAACACTTGGTTGAGAGTGTATTCTATATCGCTATTTTAAGTAACTCCTAATAGAAACTATTTTTAGTTGCATTCCATGCCAGAAGAAAATAAACGCTCATCGAATACAACGCTAGTGCTGCCGAGATATACAATAGTAGCAAACCTGAATTCATCAGCAATAAATGCTCCTCATTTGAGAGCATCAAAATTATGATCGAAACCATTTGCATCCATGTCTTTATTTTTCCAATAAATGAAACCTCCACAATTTTGGACAACCCGATTGAAGACATCCACTCTCGAAGCCCAGATATAATAATTTCTCGTCCTATAATTATCATGGCTGGTACCGCAATCCACAAAGAAGAGTGCTCCTCGACTAACATCACAAGTGCCACAACGACTATTAATTTGTCTGCAACAGGATCTAAGAAAGTGCCAAACGGCGTAACGCAATCGAGTCGACGCGCAAGGTACCCGTCTGCCCAATCGGATAATGCTGCAATTGTAAATAAGGCTGCAGCCAGAAATTTGTTAAGTTCCGCCTGCATGTAGAATGCAGCCACAAAAAGAGGAATTAACAATATCCTCAAGATTGTAATTATGTTAGGGATGTTCCACATAATCATGTGTTGTTTTGTAACCTTGGGCTATTATAGTCTTAACCTCAGTGTAACCTATCTATCATCAAAGCGTCATTCATTATGAAGTGCAGAGTGTATGGCCTCGGCAACCTTTTTATTAATATTCGGCACTCTCATCAAATCTGTTATGCTTGCCTTTGTTACCTCTTTACTCCCACCAAAGTATTTTAAAAGTTCTCGACGACGAGTTGGACCCACACCGGGTATTCCCTCAAGCAATGAAGTTCGTCGCTTTCTATCACGACGTTGTTTGTGTCCCGTGACGGCAAAACGGTGTGCCTCGTCTCTTATCTGATCAATCAAACTAAGCGCACGCGTTTGAGGATTTGAAATGATCCGGTGTGGATCTCCACACACAATCAGCGTTTCTAAACTAGACTTTCGTGTGACCCCTTTGGCCACGCCAACAATAGCTACGCCAACGATACATAATTCATTTAGAACTTTACTGACTACGCCGATTTGGCCTTTCCCTCCATCGATCAAAAGAAGATCAGGAAGCTTACCTTCGCCATTCAAAAGACGTTTATACCGTCTCGTTACTGCTTGACGCATCGCCGCGTAATCGTCGCCAGCCTTCACATCAACGATGTTAAACCTTCTGTAATCGCTTTTGAGAGCGCCTGTGTTGTCAAAAACAACGCAGGATGCCACTACGGCCTCCCCGCTGCTGTGGCTAACATCAAAACATTCAATTCGCTGAGGCGTTGAATCTAACCTGAGAGTGTCCCGTAAAGAGGCGAAACGTTTTTCTAACGTCGCCTTTGACGACTGCTTAGCAGCGAGATTTTGTTCTGCAGTTCGCTCAGCCAACTTCAACCACTTAGCCCTGAATCCTCTAACTGCCTCTCGTATTTTAACTGCTCTACCAAGTCTCTCTTGGATCGCATGCTGAAGAGCAACCTTACTAGCAATCGACGCGTTCACAAAAATCTCTTTGGGTACATCGGGTCTGCTACCAAAACCACCCAGATACATACGGGGCAAATACTCCTCGAGCATCTCTGCTACTGTATCTGCCAATGGGACCTTTGGATAGTAAGTTCGACTACCTATAATCCGACCTTGTCGAACAAATAATACATGCACGCACGCGTCCCCCGCACTTATCACGGCTGCTATGACGTCAATATTTCCATTACCTTTTTCAATCACTTGGTCCGTCTGAATCTGACGCATTGCAGCGATCTGATCCCGTTTTTCTGCTGCAGATTCATAATCCAACTTGTCTGCTGCAGATTCCATTTGGCACTCAAGTTCCCGTAGTACTTTACTTGATTTGCCTTCCAAATAGAGTTGGGTAAATTCTACATCAATTGCATAATCTTCTTCGGAAACAAAACCAACGCAAGGTGCGGTACAACGTTTAATTTGAAATTGTAAACACGGGCGAGATCTATTTTTAAAAAAAACATCATCACATTGCCGCACCCGAAACATTTTCTGTAAAAAACTCATGCTATCCCGAACTGCTTGTGAACTTGGAAAAGGACCAAAATATCGGCCTCGATGATGTTTTTTACCGCGGTGAAATGACAATCTAGGCCATGTGTCCTTATCGGACAAAAATATGTAAGGATAACTTTTATCATCTCGCATAATAATATTAAAAGGAGGACGATTCTCTTTGATTAGATTATGTTCTAAAAGCAGAGCTTCGGTTTCGGTCTCTGTAATCGTCACATCTATTGAGGCAACACGCTTTACAAGAGCAAGCGTCTTTAAACTTAAACCGCTTCCATGAAAATAACTACTCAGACGATTCTTTAAGTTTTTTGCTTTTCCGATATAAAGAATATCGGATTCCGCATCAAACATCTGGTAAACGCCAGGACGTTCCGTCTGAGTTTTTAAGAAATTTTTTGCTTCGAATGCCATAACTAAAGTGTAACCTGTTTTGGGCTCGCAGCAGACAACAAAAGTCAAAAATCAATAAGTAGATAAATTTAGTCATACTAAAACTGAGTTACCGCCCCGAACCATTTAAAAATCAGCCTTCAATGTTTGTTAACATCAGCCACTTGATTATTGATGCGGTTAAAAAATTAATATGCAATAAGAACTATAACTACTTTCCTGAACCACTGTTACCATCAATTATAAATTTTACATCCCCCAATGATGTATTGGATTGGTAAGCAAAGCGTCTCAATTTACAATTAATTGATATCAGGTCATTGGTGTGGAACGGTTCGAAAACTTGTCAAAAATCACCAATTTTTGGCATACTTTTTAGTTTAATTTACAGGTGGTCCAAAGGAAGGAAATGTTGCTTAATCAAAAAATAGCAATTTGATATCGTTACGAACAATAATTAGAACCGAATCGAGAGGGGTGGGCTTTTGGAAATTGATAGAAGATTTTGCGTCGCTCCGATGATGAACTGGACAGACAGGTTTTGTCGATATTTTTTTCGTCTAATCAGTCAGAATGCTCTTCTTTACACTGAAATGATAAGCACTGGTGCAATCCTTTACGGTGATGCCACTAGGCATCTAAAAATGCACATTAGTGAGCATCCAGTCGCCCTTCAATTAGGGGGCGCAGTTCCCTGTGAACTTGCTCGTGCCAGTAAAATAGCGAGCTCATACAACTATGCAGAGATTAATTTTAACTGTGGTTGCCCAAGTTCTCGAGTCCAAAACGGTCACTTTGGAGCAATACTGATGAAAGATACCTCTCGGACCGCCGATTGCGTCTCAGCAATGCTTGACGCAGTTGAATTGCCAGTCACAATTAAGCACAGGCTTGGTGTAGACGACCTCGACTCCTATGATTTTCTGCGAGATTTTATTGGAGCAATATCCGCGACAGGATGTAAAGTTTTTATATTGCATGCAAGAAAAGCTTGGCTAACGGGCATAAGTCCAAAACAGAATAGGGAGTTGCCGCCTCTTGACTATGAGCGGGTTTATCAAATAAAAAAGGATTTCCCCCACCTGTCAATAATTATAAATGGTGGCATTGCTAATTTAGCGGAGGCAACTGCGCACTTAAGCAAAACTGATGGTGTAATGATGGGAAGAGCAGCGTATCATAATCCCTACGTATTAGCTGAAGTAGATCAATTAGTGTTTGGGTCAAAAAAAACAATTAAAACTCGTAAGCAGATTGCCGACGAATTTGCTCAGTTTGTTGAAGGGGAACTCTTAAATGGCGTACCATTAAATGCAATGACTCGTCACATAGTGGGTCTATTTCATGGCACGAATAACGGAAAACGGTTCAGACGGCACCTAAGTGAAAATGCTTGTAATCCAAATGCCCAGATAGATGTGCTTCACGAAGCTGTATCAAAAGTAACAATGGATATCTAATAATGAAGAGTCAACTTGAGCAATTAAAGGAAATTACCACCGTAGTTGCGGATACTGGAGACTTTGAAACAATCAGCAAATTCCAACCTCAAGACGCCACGACAAATCCCTCGTTACTTTTAAAAGCTGCAAAAATGCCAACATATCGTCATCTGGTTGACGAGACTTTGGCCATAGTTCGCCGTAAAAAATTATCATCTGATGAACAAATCAATATAAGCATGGATACCCTGGCAGTGCGTTTCGGACAGAAAATCTTAGCTATTATCCCAGGACGTGTTTCAACCGAGATCGACGCACGTTTATCGTTTGATATACACGGTTCAGTTGCAAAGGCTCACGACCTGATAAACCAGTATGAGCAAGTCGGAATAGGAGCAGACCGGGTGCTAATCAAAATGGCATCTACTTGGGAAGGTATTCGCGCTGCTGAGAAGTTGGAACGTGACGGAATAAATTGCAATCTCACGCTACTTTTCAACTTTTCGCAGGCGGCAGCAGCAGCGGATGCTGGTGCATTTCTAATTTCACCATTCGTCGGTCGCATTCTTGATTGGTATAAGTTATCTACAGGTAAAAGTTATGACGTGCCTTCAGAGGATCCAGGCGTCCAATCAGTCACTCAAATTTATAATTATTTCAAACAAAAAAAGTATCGAACTATTGTGATGGGCGCAAGTTTCAGAAATACTAATCAGATTATTGAGTTAGCTGGATGCGATAGCCTCACTATCAGTCCTGCCCTGCTTAATGAACTTGGCAATACTTTTTCTCAACTTGAAAAAAAGCTCGACGCCACCAATACTGGTGAGGCAAAGCATTTTAAACTAGGGGGAGAGCCAAATTTTCGATACAGACTTAACGAGGATGCCATGGCAACAGAAAAACTCGCTGAAGGAATACGTAGCTTTATCAGTGATCAAATAAAACTAGAAACTTGGCTCAGGTCTTTATAGATCATGCTCTCCTCCATAAAGCACTTTTTTAAAGAACGCATCGCAGAATCAGAAGACGAAAAATCAATGAATGAGCATTTAGCAGTCGCAGCTCTTCTTGTAGAGGTGATGATTATTGACGGTGATCTTGCAGATGCTGAGTTGAATACAGTTACTAAAAGTTTAGGAGAGCTTCTAAAAATTGAAGCAAACGACCTACACGATCTCATCGAACTATCAAAAAAAGAAGTATCCGCCGCCACCTCGTTGTACCAATTCACAAAGCAAATCAATGAAAGTTTTGATATAGACAAAAAACTTCAGCTGATGACTACCTTGTGGAGAGTAGCGTACGCAGATGGTAAATTAGACAAGTATGAAGAAAACATAATAAGACGGATTGCAGACCTGATCCACATCCGACACTCCGAGTACATAAAGTGCAAAGTGACCGCTAGGCAACCGAAACAATTTACCAGTCAAGACGAAGATTCCAAAGCATTTATTAGGTCATAGAACTGTGCATTGTTGTCTGGACACAACTCGATAAGCGTCTTGTGTGCCTCCAAGACTTGTCGACGAATTTCTGCGTCTTCTGAAGTCAACGGCTCAAGAGCAATAGTGGCGAAACTTTTATTAATATCTTGATCGAAGATTTCGAAAATTTCGTTAAACCCCATCACCTCTAAAATTCTTAGGATGCTAGGATTGTGGCAAAATATTTTGGCATTGACACCATATTCGCGCCGACAATGAAACCCTAACTTCGCGAGAATTCCAAGGGTAGTGCTATCGAGACACTCCGCTTCGAGCATATCGATAACTACTTGATTTACCGCGCTACTTCCAAAAATCCTATCCATGTGTCTATTTAATGCTCCGCAAAGAGTCACGCGAACGTCCCCTGTGAGTTTCAATAAATAATTACCGGCAGAATCATAGACTAATATTTTACCAGAACTCATGTCACGAGTTCCTGCGCAGCAAGAGCACAGACACATCGTCTTGAGGACTATCATTATCTGACAAAAAAAATGTCTTCCTCAAATCATTCAAACTTTTCGGGCAATCTGCCAAACGGCTCAATATTGTGTCCTCTTTCTCATGCATATGACTCTTGGATAAAAGATCAAATACACCATCAGAAAAAAGGACTAATGCACTACCTTTGGCAAATTCTACCTCATGCACTTTCCAACTTACCGATTCAAAAAGCCCGACAGGTTTTCCGGTGCCGGGCAAAAAAGAAGGATCTCCGTTTGCTATTAATACAGGCCGAGGTAACTGTGCTGCAGTTACATAACGCAACGAATGGCTGCACATATCAAGTGATCCTGCCATTAATGTCATATGTTTCTCGAGGTTCATACCCATAATTTGTTTATTCAAATGTTCAATTAACCCCTCAGGCGCCTTTGCGAGAGCGTTGTAATCTCTCTCTAACTCATGCTTTCGGATAATCCGTCCAATCATAAACTGTAATAAAACAGTCACAAAGGCTGAGGATGCTCCATGACCAGAAACGTCTGCAAAATAAAACAATAGATATCGATCTAACACAACGCTGTACCCAACGAAATCACCACTCAAGTAAAGTGATGGTATTATAACGTGGGAAATTTCATACTCGCCAAAAATAATCGGACGCGTAGGCATCAAACTCTTTTGCACCTCTAATCCAGCGATTTGGTCTTGTTCGAGGACTCTTAGGCTCTCCTCCAAGTCATGATTAGTTTTTTCTAACTGCGCCTGTTGATCCAACCTTTGGGCTCGCAGTTGAGCTAACGCATCGATTCTGAGAACCATTTGGCGAAAAGTAGATTCATCAAACCCTGGCACAATAACGTCGGCTGCACCCAGACGAAAGAACTCCAATGTCTTTTCAAAGTCGGGGTCATCTCCTAGAGCAATTACTATTAAATAAGTGGAACAAAGTCGTCTGAACAGATCAATTTCGATCTTGCTATCAATAGTTACACTTTGTGAATCAAGTATAATTAATCGGTTACTAGATTCGAGTGTAAAATTTTCAAGTTCACTTAAGTTCGCGTGTCGAGTTGGTATTCCAAGTGATGAAAAGCAATTTTGGAAATTAGCCAAGCTTTCAAAATCTTGAACCACTAAAGTCACGCCATCTTTTGATTTATTTATAGGATTCACCTAATAGTATTAAACCGTTGTTCATGACGTTAGTCTTATTCAAAAAAGCCGTCAATAGTCATCGTCGAAACCAAAATCATCTTCTACAACTCCATCCATAATCAAATATTTTCGTTTTTGATGATAAACATCTCTAATAAAGATATACCGATCTCCAGTTACTATATCCTCAACTCCTAATAATTCTCCCCGCATTGACACCAGAGAAAGTGCCCTAATAGAATTCCGTGCTTTAACCTCCGAGTAAAAATTGAGTGGGTTCGTCAAACTCCCCAACATCAACCCTGAAACATCGCGGAGATTGGATGGACCAACCAGCGGTAGCACAAGATAAGGGCCCTCGGCAATCCCCCAAACTGCTAAGGTTTGCCCAAAATCCTCAGAGGGTACTGATTGAAGCTTAAAAATAGCATGTGCCATGTCAAAAAAACCACCTAAGCCAATCGACGTGTTTATTAGAAATCGTCCTGACGAGCGAAACATGTCCCGCGATTTACCCTGCAGCCCGCAATTGGCAGCGGTGGTCATTTCACTTAAATTTTCTACCATACTGCCAACTGCCCTCTCAAAGGGCGCCGGCATCAGTCGGACATAAAGTTGAGCTAATGGCTTTAGAAACAAAAGATCAACTGTTTCATTGAAATTGAACATCGCTCGATTTAATAATTCGAATTTATCATCTTGAACCTTCGCTATAACGACCACAGGTGTTATCATGAAGGTTATAAAAAGCATAATACGCAAGTTTTTCAAATGATTTGCATTCCTAATATCAAAAACAATTTGGGAATTAATGGTAACGCTGTTGTGTGAAATCGCCAACAACAAAAATTCAAAAAAGATGAGAACCGAGTGTGTGAACAATTTTATTAAAAATATATGCTGCTGCGAAAAAAAAACTGTATCAATTTCCGTGCAACTCACGATGAATGAGCTTCCACTCTCGCTCAAGTCTTTTGGCAGAAACCTTTACTCGCGTGCCAAGTTGTTGCGCAAAAAGCGATACACGATATTCCTCAACTAACCACAAAAAATCACGAATTTTTTTTTGAGAGCCGAAGCTCAATTCGCCAACTTGCAGAGCAAATGTGCAGGGCTCGATCAGCTTAAATAAATACTCACTATGCATTTGGTCACGCGCAGGTTGCCTTAGCCACTTTTCTAATCTTAACGTCAAAGCTTGGGTGTATCGTCGGTATTGCTTAAAATTGACGCTCGAATAAGCTTGTAGGTTAACTGGGTCAAATAACCACAAAAGTTGGTGCTTTATATCTTTTTTTAGTGAGTCGCTCGGTCCGCAAAGCTTCGATAACCTAGTTTGAATTTCCCTCAACTCCGGCAAAAGAGATTCAATCACTCCCCAATTAGCTTCTGCAATTCGCGCCACATTTCCGATTCCTTTGTTGTAACAATCATCAAATTCTGTTCGAGTTCGAATGACTTTTTCCAATGAAAAAATTGCTTCATTAAATGCTCCTTTAATAAGTGCATCAACCAGATGTCCACTTTTATCCAATCCGGCAGAATAAAACTTTAACTCATCACTTTGTAACATTTTTTTTGATAGGAACTTTACAACTTTTTTGCCTTTTAACATTGCAAATCGCAACTGTCCTTTTCGGGTACAATTATCTGCCTCAATAGCATTATCCAATAATTCAACGGACACATAATTCACACCATCCCGAAGGGATGGCCATAATACAATATTCATTTTTCCCACTTTTTTTGAAATCCTTTCTGGAAGAAAATCAAAGTCCCAACTTACGAACCTATCGCTAGTTATGAAATCGTTGTCTCCATTTTCAATTTGGATTTGTAATTCTTTCCTATATTTCTTTTTTAAGCTTATTAGACAACGACTCTTTGCCAAGACTTGGTTATCAACGTCCTCTAGAATGAAATTCATTTCATGCCACGGTTCAATCTCATCTAAATTCCAGTCCGCCATGTGTACTCCAAGAGCAAAATCTTTGTTTAATCTATCACTGAGGAAACTTATTAATGGGCGATTTTGCGCACTGACCCCATCTAATAAAACGTCGACTGTGTCTGGAATCGGCACCAATTTTCGCCGCAGCGGTTTTGGTAAACTTTTCAGCACACGGATACATTTAGTCCTCAACATACCGGGAACTAACCAATCAAAGTAATATTTTGGCACTTGATGGAGCAATGCGATCGGAATTACGACGCTGACACCATCATCAGGATGTCCCGGCTGAAAACGATAATGTAAATTATATTCATTGCCCTCGTATAGGAGTCGATCGGGAAATTGAGAAAGCTCCTCCGGTGACACATCTCTAAGCATCAAATGCTCTCGTTTCATCCAAAGGAATTCTAAGTCACTTTGTTCTTTCTCAATCCTCCACCTCTCGAAATCAGGGCAATTGTTCACACTTAAGGGGATTTTTTGACTGTAGAACGTCTGGATTGCAGACTCATCAGCAACTATATTTCGTCTCCGAGTTTTGTCTTCCAATTTTTCTAATCTTTTTAGAAGACCATCATTTTTTATCTTGAAAATCCCGGATCCTTCGTAACCATTTTCAACTAATGCTTTCTGTATAAATATATTATGTGCTTCTGCCGGGTTTATTTTACCGAAATGGATTTTTTCTCCCTCAACTATCGTTAATCCAAATAGAATTTGACGGCGCATTGCCATAACATGACCGGATTTAACGTTGTAAAATGGTTCGCTATAACTGCTTTTTATCAAATGTTTGACCATAGGCAAAAGCCAACTGGGATCAATTTTGGCAACATTGACGGCAAAAATGCGGCTGGTCTCAAGAAATGAGGCTGCCATTAACCATTTGGGGGGAGCTTTTGCCACTCCAGAGCTCGGGAAGATCACAAATTTTCTAGTGCGAGGGCCAAGAAATTGGTTTTCCTCTACGCGCACCCCAATGTGAGTTGGTATGCCGGAAAGTATGGCACAATGCAGACTTCTGTAGTCTGCCGGCAAACGATTTAAAGTCATACTCATAGAGCGACAAGTGAAGCGAATCTGACGAACGAGATCATACCATTCCCTCACCCGAACAGGTGACAAAAATTGATTACGACAGTATTTCGAAAACTGATTTTTAGTAAGTAGTTTTCTTTGTGTCTCGAGAGAGTTCCATAAATTCAAAATAGTTAAAAAATCGGAAATTTTATCTTTCCATTGCGCATGTTTAGCATCTGCAGCCTGCTGAAACTCAAGGGGACGCTCTCTTACATCTTGAATACCCAAAGCGCTGACAATGATCGAAAGCTCTTTGAGGGAACCGTTAGCGGAAGCTTCTACAAGCATTCGCGCGAGGCGGGGATCCACTTGAAGCAATACCAATCTCCTACCCATGTAGGTAAGCTTCTTTTCAGCGGTAATAGCTTGCAGTTCTTCAAGTAATTTATAACCGTCTTTTATCATACGATTGTCAGGAGCAGAGATAAAAGGAAAGTGTTCTATATCCCCCAATCCTAGATATAACATTCGAAGTATTACCGCAGCCAGATTCGTCCTTAAAATTTCTGGATCTGTAAATTCTGGCCGTCCCTCCAGATCCTGCTCTGAATAAAGTCGGTAACAAATTCCAGCACTGACGCGGCCACAACGTCCGGCACGCTGCTCTGCGCTCGCCCGTGAGACCGCTTCAACCTGAAGTCGTTGGACTTTGCCACGATAACTGTATCGAGAAATTCTCGCTTTGCCAGTATCAATTACGAAGGTAATACCCGGCACAGTGATCGATGTCTCTGCTACATTCGTGGCCAAAACAATCCGACGATGTTTATGAGGCACAAAAATTCTATCCTGCTCACTGAGGGTTAATCGAGCATAGAGAGGAATAACTTCAAAATTAAATTGAAAGGCCTTACCAAGCACTCGGCTCGCTTCTCGTATCTCCCTCTCGCCACTCAGAAAAACCAAAATATCTCCGCCGATCCTTAGGCTACATATCTCTTTGATACAATCAACGATACGTTGATTAAACTCAATGTTTTCCTCTAAATACGGTCGATAAAATATATCGACAGGATAGGTTCTACCCGACACTCTGACCACAGGAGCATTCCAAAAATAATCAGAAAATTTTTTTTCATCAATAGTGGCAGAGCTAATAATTAACTTTAAATCTTTTCTCTCGAGTAATAGCAATTTAATGTACCCCAAAAGAAAATCTATATTGAGGTTTCTCTCATGAGCCTCATCAATAATGATAGTGTCGTATAAGCTCAGACTCCTATCAGCTTGAAGTTCGGATAATAAGATACCGTCGGTAACAACCTTTACAAAAACATCATCAGATGTCTTATCTGAAAACCTGACTTTATAGCCAACATACTCGCCTAAATTACTTTTTAATTCCTGTGCGAGTCGGCTGGCAATAGTTCTCGCCGCCAAGCGCCTTGGCTGTGTCTGCACGATAAACCCTTGAACGCCTTGGCCAGCCTGCAAACAAATCTTGGGAATTTGCGTAGTCTTTCCTGAACCCGTCTCGCCGGCAATTACAACAACACGATTGGTGCGAATTAGCTCACAAATCTTGTCTGCATGATCTGAAATTGGCAAAGCCAGATAATCAATTTTTGGAAGGTTAGCCTGACGTGCTGCTAGTCGCTTCTGTGCAACCTCATATGCATCACACCAAATCCGCCAATCTACCATGAAATCATATTTTTTTTGATACTGATCATGAACCATTTTTAGGTTTTTGATGAGGTACTGCTTATCTGAAAAATGAACGTTTTTACCAACACTTCTCAATAATGACTTATATTGCCACGGTTTTGCTGGATATTCGGGAGGTTGTTCAATGGGCATGAGCTCAAATGCCAAGGTCGAGCCACAAGCATTTCCCACTCAAAGAACGGAGATTTTCTAACCTCTTATTGTGTAATAGCTCTTCATCTCTTGTTGCGGGAATAATGGACAACTTTGGTCGATCGCTGGAAATTCGACTCAGCGAAGATTTGGCATTTGATGGATTTCGACCATCCTGAAAATTAGTATTAATGTTCATATCAACCTGCCCACCCGACATCAACAAATAGACATCTGCGAGAATTTCCGCATCCAATAGAGCTCCATGGAGCTCTCTCTCTGAATTATCAACACGATAACGTTTGCACAAAGCATCGAGGTTATTTCGTTGCCCTGGATGGAGCTTTCGAGCCAGAGCCAGAGTATCTAAAACAGTACAATACGTCTCAATTAATCCAAAATTTTCGTGTAATTTTACAATCTCATGGTTGAGGAAACCAATGTCAAAAGGAGCGTTATGAATAACTAATTCCGATCCATTAATGAACTCAAAGAGTTCTTTTGCGATAAATTGAAACGTGGGTTTGTCAGCTATAAATTCACTAGTGATCCCATGAATAGCTATCGCACCCTCATCAATATCCCGCTCCGGATTAATATATCGGTGAAAATTTCTTCCTGTTAATTTCCTATTTATTAATTCAACTGCACCAATCTCTATAATTCTGTGATTTTGCGAGATTTCTAGTCCAGTGGTCTCGGTATCCAAAACAATTTGTCTCATTTGGGTTTATTGATCCCCCTCTGATGAAAATGGAATTTGATCCACTAAGTTGTCGATGCCAAGGTTCGCGAGAAAATCTGCGCGCTCATTCTCAACATGACCGCTGTGACCCTTAATCCATGTCCATGTTATTTCATGATCTTGCATTACAAAGTCAAGTTTTTTCCACAAATCGATATTTTTTATCGGTTTTCTGGAGTTTCTTCGCCAATCACAGCGTTTCCAATTCGGGAGCCACTCTTGAACACCTTTTAAAACATAATTAGAGTCTGAGACTAAATTGACGCTGCAACTTCTCTTTAATGCTTTTAGTCCCTCTATCACGGCGGTCAATTCCATACGATTATTGGTGGTATTGAACAGTCCCCCATAAAAACTTTTCTCTTTATTTTTATATCGCATCAATACTCCCCAACCGCCTCGACCTGGATTACCGCGACATGCGCCATCGGTGTAAATTTTTACATGCGGAAGACGTTTATCCATCACTGGTATCACTAGTCATTAATCGTTCATGTGAAATAGAATTAATATTCTGACTTGCTTTTCCGTATCGCTTGGGTGAGCTCGTCCAAGATGTACGTTTCCATCCGATGCCTTGCACTTCCCGCTTTATTGCATGAATAATGTACACATTCCCAAACGGCACATTCAACGCCTCACACCAGTGTTCAAAGGAGCTCTGTGCTTTTGAGTTACTAAATCCAAACGGCTTATGAGCAATATGAGTCACGTCCAAAACTTGGAAACTCAACAATGATAACCAGTCAACAAGACGATTTTTACGAAGGTTATGAAACCGATATTGTGGCTGCCTTGAGACTAGCTGCATCAGAAACTTAATTCCACCATGAAAACCAAACGGATTAAAAACGCAAAGAACTAAATGCCCTCCAGGCATTACCACTCTGCAAACCTCAGCCAAAACCAACTTTGGTGAGGATGAAAACTCCAGACCATGCTGTAAGAGAACCACATCAACAACGCCCGTCGGCATTGGTAATTGACTATAATCACAGACAGCTACGTGCTGTGTTCCAATGTCCGAAGCATGAAAACTAAAACGATGTAACTGACCAAAACAATTTAGACTTTCAGGATCACTTATTGCTCCCAAGCTCATTAAACGAAAACCAGGCAATTGTGAAAACCTAGAATCGAAAACACGCTTTTCGCAGTTAACTACATATGTCCAGAAATCTGAGGATGACCAACGCCTCAGACTTTCAGCCGTACTAGCTAAACTATTAACTTTAAATCGACGGAAAAGAGTTTCCACAATTTCTTTGTAACTACGATATAACATATTAAGTGACTGGAAATTTTCTAGAACGTATTATGTTTGGTACTGACTTTAAAAACCAGACAAAAAGGCAGATCGATGAAAGAGATTTTATTAAAAGTTG
Organism: Porticoccaceae bacterium; assembly: GCA_902562425.1. Lineage (GTDB taxonomy): Bacteria > Pseudomonadota > Gammaproteobacteria > Pseudomonadales > Porticoccaceae > TMED48. Next base: position 30,404 of record CACETF010000019.1, read on the forward strand.
AGGTAATCGAATCATTGACAGATAACTACATTTGGTTACTCGTAAACTATCATGAATCGTCGGCATTTGTGGTTGATCCGGGAGAGGCTCCAGCAGTTCTTAGCTGGCTCAAAAAAAGAAAAATCAATTTGCTCGGAATATTGATAACTCATCACCATTCAGACCATACTATGGGAGTCACAGATCTTGTCAACTGTTACGACGTTCCCGTGTATGGGCCTCATAACTCTCCTGCAAAATGTATAACGAAGAAATTACAAGAGAATGACGATCTGATACTCCATGGAATCAGATTTAGTGTAATTGAAGTTCCTGGGCATACTAATGACCACGTAGCTTATTTTTCGTCTAGTCCCGTGAACACCAATCATATATTATTCGTTGGAGATACCCTGTTCGGTGGTGGATGCGGCAAGTTATTTGAGGGAACAGCTCAGCAAATGTATAGCTCTTTGGAAAAAATCAAAAGATTACCTCAGAACACTCTCATCTATAGTGGGCACGAGTACACGCTCGCTAATTTAAAGTTTGCAATCTCAGCAGAGCCCGACAATAATAAGTTGATAAATCGTTATCAAGATGATCGTCAAAAACGAAATAAGAACCAACCAACATTGCCAAGTCTGCTGTCATTAGAGCTAGATACGAATCCATTTTTGCGAGCGAGTAATGAATCAGTTATTAGTGCAATACAAAAAAAATTTAATATAAATGACCATAACGAGCGAGTAATATTTGAGGCCCTTCGAAAGTGGAAAGACATTTTTTAATTTCGTAACAATCACCATTAAAAAACCTTTTAACCCCTCATTAAGCAAGTATCCAGCATTGCTCAGACTACAACAACATAGATTGATGTCTCACTTACTGCTTGTGATAGCGATGATCTTTTTTATTTATCTATCAGGTTGCTCCTCGTTGAATACCACGGCAGGCGAATCAAAGATACTTCAAACCAAAATACTGTCACAAACACAGCACTCAGAGAATTTAAGATCATCACCTTTCGCTAATCAAAAAGGCGTCACTCTCCCGAATACGAACAACTCTGCAGCGACAAAATACAAGTGTGACAACGACCTCTGGCAACGAATACGTAACGGATACAAACTAATGCCGGAAAGCTTGCCTGATAGCGTGCATTCTTACAGGGAAAAATACATGCAAAGAAAGCATTATTTACAGACTGTATTTACTCGCGCGAAACCATTTCTTTTTTTTATTGTCCAGCAGCTTGAAAATTACAACATGCCTCTTGAATTAGCATTACTTCCAATCGTCGAAAGCGCCTTCGATCCGTTTGCTTACTCTGGCAGCCACGCCGCAGGACTTTGGCAATTTATCCCTTCCACTGGAGCCTACTTTGGGCTGAAGAAAAATAGTTGGTACGACGGTCGTCGCGATGTTGTCGCATCAACGGCTGCTGCAATTGAATACTTAACCTACTTACATAAGCTTTTTGATAACGATTGGCTCTTAGCACTAGCTGCTTATAATTCAGGGGAAGGATCCTTAGCAAAGAAAATCTCGCAAAGTCTCGCCAAAGGACAAAACGGTGATTTTTGGACCCTTGAGTTATCTCAAGAAACAGCACAATATGTTCCTCGGCTTCTCGCTCTGGCGGATTTGATAAAAAATTCTCAGCATTACGCCATTGATTTGCCTTTCATACCAAATTGCGCATATTTTGAAATAATCACGATAAACAACCCATATGACATCGCTCTTCTCCAGAAAGAAGCTGATCTATCACAAGAAGCATTTCTTACTTTAAATCCAGCGTTAAACCAATCAATAACCCCACCTAATGGATCATATAACTTACTTATCCCTGTTCGAACAAGTGAAAAACTCAAGAAGTTCATCGAGGGAGTTAATGAGGATATATGGATTTCTGCGCGCGAACACATGATTGTCCGCGGCGACACATTGAGCAAGATAGCCTTGTCGAACAAAATCCATTTAAACTTATTAAAAGGTTTCAATAATTTGGAATCAGATCACATTGAAGTCGGAAAGGTCATTTTGATACCCATAAAGGCTCGGTCGCATTGGCACATAAGTGAACGCCATAACCACTGCAAAGGCTATCGTGTCATGCAGGGAGATTCCCTCCTGAAAATAGCGCAACGCTTTAACCTGTCACTAACCGAGCTTAAAGTGCCGAATCAACTCACTAGTGACACCATTAAAACCGGTCAAACACTGCGACTCCCTTGTTATGGTAAAACCGAGGACACCCGTAATAAGACAACTATTGTCTACAGGATAAAGTTAGGTGACTCACTTACTCGAATTGCCAATGAGTTTAAAGTTTCTGTTACAGATATCACGCGCTGGAATAATATCCGTCGGGATATGATATTGAGGCCAAACCAAGCACTTAAGATACTAGCAGATATAACGCGTCTTTGAATTGTAAATATCTGACTCATCTCACAGAAAAATCACAGGCCTTGACAAAATACTCACCTTCTCACTTTCGCCGCTGCAATTAATCCAGAATGATAGGACTGAAGTTCTTTATTCAATAATGAGGAAGCAATTGAATTCTTGAAGGAGATCTGTTCATCACTATTCAATGCCGCATAGTTACCAGGTTGCCGATCGTTAACCGTGATAATCACCAAATCCCCAGAGCGCAACTGAAAGCTCGCATGAGCTTTTGTGCCAGCAAAAATAACAGAGAACGCTAAGGTATTCACCTCAGAATTCACTGAAGAAGCTGTCCTGTCTGCGTCTAAGACAACCTGCCATTGGAATCCATCAGATTTTGCAAGTTGTTCAACTGTTTCCCCCAATTCTAGCCGTGAAATAAATCCCTCTCCGAGGCTACGAAGCTTTGCATCAGCAAGATTCGAAGCCATAGACCTTTTGATATCCAAGCTGACTTCATCAAATTCCTTTTGCCTTGCCTCAATATGGCGTTTCACTTTAACCACGGTGAATCGATCGGTTTCTAATTCGAGAACTTCACTTACATATCCGTCAACAAGCACCTCATCACTGAAAGCAGCATCCCTAACACTCTTGAATGAGCCGATTCCATCACCGGCAACTCTTGTCATCAGAGAAGAAACGGAAACAGTCGCTCCCACTTGTGCTGCCAGCTCTACCATTGATTCAGCATTAAAACTAAGCTCTCTAAGATCCGAGAGCTTTTCATTTAAGAGGCTGTCAACTCGCTCTTTCACGATCTCTCTCTCAATACGAGGCAATTCCTCTTCCTCTAAAAAGCGAGTTTGTTCGATCTCGAGTAGCTTTATAATGTGGATGCCACTCTCTGTAGTCACAGGCTCTGATATTTCGCCGACCGACAATTCCTCCAGAGCCCGCTCGAAACTTTCTGGAAAGGTAGACCCATTGGTGAATCCCAGATCACCCCCTATTGCTGCTGATCCAGCATCAGTCGAAAACTTTCGTGCAAGATCTTCAAAGGACTCTCCAACGGAGATTGACTCCATTATTTCCGATATCAAATCTCTATTTAAATCCGTAAGTAAAATGTGGGCAGCACGCCGAGAAATAGAAGGATTAAAAGTTTCTGCCTCGTCCCTGAATCGAGCGGCAAGTTCATTTTTATCCACTGTTATATCCCGTGCGAGGATCTCAGCCGAAATTTCTATATAGTCAACTGAGACCTGCTCCTCTGCCTGAAACGAGCTTCCATTTTGATCATAAAAATCTCTAACTTCAGTTTCTGGAATCTCAATGCTCTCTAAAACCGGTTGTCTCGGAACAGTAAGATAATAGTAACTCCTGGTTTGAAAAACTAATTCTGCTACTGACAATAACATTTGATTAGTAATAAAACTTGATAACCGATAACCATCAAAAAGCTGTCCGGATAGCATCTGATTGGCAAGCTGTAATTTGAACTCGGAGTTAGTTTGCCCTCGATTACGGATGAAATATCGATACCGATTTTCGTCAAATTGTGCATCTGTCTGAAATGCTTCAACAGACATAAGCATCCTATTAAGCATGTCAGTTGAAACTGCCATACCCTGATTTAACGCCGTTTGAGATGCAACAGCACTACCAATGAGCTGCTCGAGGACAATTGGTCGGAGAATATCGTCATTGAGTTCCTCCGATGTTATGCTCGTGTCCTCTGATTGAATCCTATTTCTCAATCGTTGCAATTCCAGCAAAAACTCCTTTTCTGTTATAGCCTGTCCATTCACAGTTGCCAATTCGCTAGAACCAGCACCGCTGAGGGAGATTGATCCAATACCAGTAAAGGTGAAGATCACTCCAATAACGATTACAATAAAGATAGATACACCACGCATCTGTCCACGAAAGCTATCTAACATAAAAAACATCCACTAAATAAAAAAGGGCGCCTCGCGATGCGCCCTATTATTTACAACTTTATCTCTGTAAAAATTTTCTAATTTACGGCATCCTTTAAAGCCTTTCCAGCCTTGAAGCTTGGGACATTCGCTGCAGAAATTTCAATCTCCGCACCCGTCTGCGGGTTTCTCCCTGTGCGGGCCGCCCGGTGCTTGACAGAATAGGTACCGAAACCAATTAGCGAGACCTGCTCTCCATTTTGTAACGCTGTAGTTATGGCATCCAGCGCAGAATCTAGAGCTCTGCCCGCCGACGCTTTTGATATATCTGCTCCATCTGCAATCGCCTCTACTAATTCAGATTTATTCACTTTTTGTTCCCCTTTTTTATATTTTGAAATCCTCTCACACATCGTGGCTGAAAATGCAGAAGGCAAAATCGACCGCACCCGTTTAAAACACGTTATACCAACAGCGATTTCTTCGGTCAAGTCTAGTCTTAAAATTATCTAATTTTTAGCGTTAGTGTGTATTGGCTATACCGGTTGGAAGTTCGCTTTTTGCTGGTGTGCTACTCTTGTTAAATTCTTCATCTGTGAGAGGTGTCGGGCTTGCTTCAAAAGCTAAATCTAAAACCTCATCAATCCATTTGACCCTACATATCTTTAGATCTGATTTTATATTATCGGGAATCTCCTTGAGATCGCTCCCATTCTCGTCTGGAATAATAACGGTGGAAATGCCTCCCCGTCGGGCAGCCAACAGTTTTTCTTTTAAACCGCCAATCTTCAAAACTTGACCCCTTAAGGTTATTTCGCCTGTCATCGCTATCTCGGCTCGCACCGGTGTTCCTGTCAACACTGACACCATCGCAGTACACATACCTACGCCCGCAGATGGTCCATCTTTGGGTGTAGCACCCTCTGGGACATGGATATGGATATCATTTTCTTGATGGAAGTCCTTTCGAATACCCAATGTCTTGGCACGACTTCTTACCACCGTCAAAGCAGCCTGGATGGATTCTTGCATCACGTCGCCTAGCGAGCCTGTTTTAACAACATTACCCTTCCCCGGAATAGCGGATGCTTCAATAGAAAGTAGTTCCCCTCCAACAGATGTCCATGCAAGTCCAGTGACTTGTCCAATCTGATTTTCTTGCTCTGCCCGGCCATAACTGAATTTTCTAACGCCCAAGAGTTCTTCTAGCCGCGAGACATCTACCTCGTCTTTAGTACGCTTTTTTTCTCGAACATGTTGAGTAACAATTTTTCTGCAAATTTTTGCGATGTCACGCTCCAAACCGCGCACACCTGCCTCTCGAGTATAATATCTTATCGTATCCTTCAGAGCATCCTCAGAAAAAGTTAACTCTGATTCACGCAAACCAT
>CACETF010000020.1 GCA_902562425.1 Porticoccaceae bacterium
GAAGAACTGTCAGCTGGTGACTCTGCACTCATTAGGACTTTAGACGGTACTACCCACAACATAATTATCTCAAAGATTTCAAACACGGTACTCGTGGGAAGTCCTACAAAAGTGGCGTCAAGTTCCAGTAGAGGTAAACTGACTGAATATGGCAAACGAAAAACAGAAAAGCTAAGAGGTCAGACATCAAAGAGCAAAACTATTGGGTTGAATATTGCAGATATTAAAGATGTCAAAATTCTGAGAAAAATTCAAGAAGAGGAGCTTAATGACAAGTTGGAAAAGGACGCAAAAGTATTTGGCGGAGCGATAGCTGGAACGGCGGTAGTTGGGGCTGTTGCTGCTGTTGTAGCAGCGGCGGTTGTTTTACCAATGCTACTTTTCGTAATTTAGAGTGTTAAATTCTTATGATTCTGAATGACCGAAAAGGATTTTATAAGTAATTTATAGGATCCTGTTCGGTTACTCAGTCTACAGAACCCTGCTTTAATTTATGAGCTTCTAACTAATTTGGTATCGGTTATGTTGATCTAAATCTTGAGGGAGGGGCGATATTTAAAGAGGCAGCGCAGGAGACCATACTCCCTGTCAGGATTATATAGGTTTGGGGGGACTTTTTAGGGTTGTGGGGCTGTGAAGAAGATTAGTGGTTAGTATCTATCCTAAATATCGTACTTTTTCCAAACCTAATGTAAGTGGACTTGAGCCACTGATAATTAGGAACACAAGATTTCTATATATTAATTTTTAAAATCAAGCTGATTACTTTACCCCTATACTAATTTGAATTGTTGCAGTATAGCTAAATATTTAATATCTTATTTATTGTCCCAAATTTATCATCAGGAATAAAGGAATTCAGTGTGAAAATAATCCAACTTTTGATTTCATCTAAAACGATATTTGTTCTTATTTTTTTGTTTCCTATCTCTGGATTATCAAATGATCATAAAGACAGAATGGAGAAAGACACAGCCAGTGATTTAGTTCAAATTAAGCATGAGAAATTAGTATTTGAAACTAGGTCATGTCATTTTAAAAACGAGAAAAATATGGAAGATTTAATCCGAGTAACAAATAAATGGAAAAATTATTTCGACAAAAGCGGTGTTAATTACAGTGCATGGCTTGCTACTCCTCAGTTTTATGACACCGAACTTCTTGATCACGAAGTTTATTGGTTTGGAGCATCTCCTTCTCGGAGCGAATTCATGAAATCACTCGATGTTTGGGCTTCCCGTGAAGATTCGAGTTGGAATAGAGTAAGAGCAGAATTTGACTCCATACTCACTTGTGAGTCAAGGTTAGCGTGGCAAGCTGAAAAAACTCGCTCAGGTTCAACAGAGAATTTAGACCAAGGTAGGACATTCATTTTAATGTGTGAAATAAAAGACGGATATGACTTAAATTCAGTAAGTGATTCCTATGACGAAATGACAGTTATCTCGAAGAGACTTGGAGTTGATCAAGATCACTTTCGTTTGTATGGATCACCATTCACACAAAGTTTTAGAAACACTTATTTTTACTCCCCAGGTGATTTTCCAAAATTTGATTATTTACATTTGATTATGGATTCGAGTAATGCGGCTGGTTACCAGAATAGTCTTCGGTTTGGAGAAGAAGGACGTAAGGCTCGGGAAGAAAAAATTGTTTCTAAGGTGAACTGCGAAGGTCTAGGAAATTTAACCCATTATAAAATACGATGATTTGGAATCGTTTAGCAGCAAAAAGAATTGTAAAAACCGTTATATACCCGTTTTCCCAAGCGGGTATATAGGTTTGGAAGGACTTTTAAGCAGGTAGGGCTGTAAAGTAGATATCAATCACAATGCTGAAATTTAGATTCTGAGCATTTTGTGACTAGTGCTATTTACTCTCAAGTTATTAATCCCTCTAGTATCATAATACTATACTTATTCTGTTTATCTAAAACATCAGTATCTTTTTTCATATAGTTTCTCCATCAACTTAACTGACTCTTAGGAGAAACAACATAATGAATACTCGTAATAAATACATAACGTCATTGTCCCTTTCACTCGCACTATTATTGGCTCCAATAACAGGGTATGCAAATCATGATAACAATGATTATGATTGCTCCTTCTATACATTACTCCTTGATTGCACCTTACACGAAGATAAAGAAGCGCAAAAAAAAGCAGACAAATTGATAGCAATCTTGGCTGGAGGTGCTCTGATTAGCGCCTTAGTTTCTACTGCCTATGACCGTATCGCTGGGTTGGAAGAGGAAGAAATGTCTCTGAAACTGCAAGAATTTTCATCTGGAAAGGGATGGAGATTGAATGAAACAGAGTCACCAATAAGAGTATCTTTGTTGCCTAAAAAGAATAATTACATTAATTCTTTTCAAGAAAACAACACTAACATGTCTTATAACTTTGGAAAAAAAGAGCGAACGATCTTGTCTGTTAACTATGATTTTTGATATTACACCAGTAATAAATCGCCAGATACTTAAACAATAAACCATATAGCTACAGAGATTCAAAGGCAAATAAGCTCTACTGAATCTCTATTAGCTATACATACTTTTATTCAAACAATCCTTTTGCTTATAAAAAAGGTTCAAAAGAGTAACTCAGCTAAATCTATAAATTGAGTAATAATTCTTCTTATTCCTTTTCTTATACTGTTAAAAGTTGCTTATTTTTTGATCAATTAAGTTAAATATAGAGACTGATTTTGTGCTGCAGCTTTAAAGGTCAACGCACCCATGGGGATAACAATCATTTGGGATAAAGACTTTAAAAGTGTTGCGCTCAATGAGGTCTAATGTCCTTTAAATATAGACCTCTATAGACTTATAACTTCTTGTTACTGATGTAATGGTGTTAAGAATCTTTAGTAAAAGTTATGAGGTTGTAAGAGGATTCCTTTAAATGTTTAAAAGGCGTTAGGTGCTTTAGGTGTGAAGTGTATCTAAAAAGGGGGTGACAGAAAAAAGAAAACCTTAATTTGTGGTTAGTAAATTAAAGTAAAAGAAAAAAGAAGATGGGCTTCAAGCGTTAAGGTTTTATTATTTGTTACGTAGCTTCCGTAGGAGGTACGAGGGGAAAATTCTTTTTGGATCTTTTTTGGAAGAAATCTCAGAATTGCTGAATCATAGCTTAGGATAGTATAGATTGTTTAGGCTGTCAAACTTTGGTGACATTAGGTTCTTTTTACCTTATAATCCAAACATGAATAGATTATTCTCGTCCGTTGTGATCATGCTTTCGGTTAACTTATCCTTTGCTAAACCTCTCACATTTCAAGAAACATTAATATCGGCCAATGAAGGAGTCAAATCAGCGATGTATGATCTCGGTGTTATGTATTCTAATGGCTGGGGCGTGGTTGAAAACACTGAAGAAGCGATACGTTGGTTTAGACAGGCTTCGGCTCAAGGATCTTTCCTCGCAAGGTATGAGCTTGGTTTAATCTACTCTAACAGCGATCGCATCAATGTTTCTTATATGCAGGCGTACGTGTGGTGGACGCTATTACAAACTGATTTAGTATGGTGGAAGAATAAAAAGTGTAGGATTACTTTTCAAGAAACTGCAGTTGATGATCGACTCAAAATGTTCGAGATACCAAAGTGGAGATATATTGGAGACACTCCTTTCAAATGGTGCTCAGGTGGACAAGAATCTTTCACGGGTAAACGAGAATATCTAACTGATAAAAACGATGGTACATCAAAAAGTCGCGTCTTTGGATGGCTTAAAATCAAGAAAGACCTTGAAAAACTTGAGACAAAAATGTCTGTAACGGAGTTAGCGGAGGCACAATTCAATGTAGCTTCCGCCATTTATCATGGTAACGGTGGTGTAAACCAAGATTTTTTGATGGCATATGACTGGTATAGAAGATCGGCTCAGAGTGGAAATGCAAAGGCGCAGTATAGTCTGGGCTTGATGAATGTTAAAGGTCATGGGATGCCAAGGAACCAAACTCAAGCGTTTGTATGGTGGTTTATGTCTGCAGGTCAAGGAGAAAAACAAGCACTTGAGAGTTTACAGACATTAAGTAAATCTATGACCCAAGAACAAATCGATCAAGCACAAGCACTAGCTGCTAAGTGCTGGGAATCTAAATTTCAAGATTGTGATTAATATCTTCTTTACAGCCCCATAAGCCTAAAAAGTCCCACCAAACCTATATATAACTGACAACGGGTATGGCCTCCTTTTTGCCAAACCTTCCGTAGCTGTGAAGCTGTCAAGCTACTACGATTAGATAAAATAATAGACATTTCTGAGCTGGGTTTTGCATTTAATATGCTCTTTTAGATGTTTAGTTGGTTACCCAGAATTAGGGAAGTTTCAGCTTTTTCATGGTGAAAACTCCCTTGGTGCAAGAGCTAGATTTGCTTATCTGTTGATTATCCAGCTTTAACATTTTTCCGAATATCAGTTTTCAGAGAAAGGAATTAAAAATAACAATTAAACGACGCTCCACCCAGCTTGCTCCCCACACATTATCTATAAATCCACAGTGTCCGCCGAAGGCTTGGATCTCTATGCTCAATCTAGCATTCTTGCATATCCCTCCAATGTCAGCAGTTGGCACTATGGGATCGTCCTTGGAAGCAATTATAGTTGAAGGTACTTTAATTGTTGAAAGTCTATCTCCAGTAAGAGCATAAGCTGAAAAATAGCTCTCTGGATTGATATACGGTACGAAATCTGGGATTAAAATACTATTGATATCGTCAATACTTCTCGCCTGTCGCAACTTACTTTGAATTCCGTATTCAGGAAAAATACTGATTTTCCTTATCAAGGATGATTTCCAAAGTCTAAAAAAGTATCTTCGGTAAACAAAAAACCCTTTGTTAAGAACTCTCAATCCATTTAAATCATCAACTGGAGGAGAAATTGCAACCACAGCAGTAAGCTCTAGGTGGGAACCATGATCTGCCGCAATTCTAAGTGCAAAATTACCCCCAAGAGAGAAACCAGCGATGAAAACTTTTTCATAAGACCGGGTAGATAGAAAAGATCCTATACATTCTGCGACCTCGTCGGAACGTGTGGCATTGAATATCTGTTTGTTCAAATGGTGACTATCTCCGTGGTCTCTTAAATTTAATCGGAGAACATCGAATCCATTATCTAAAAGTGTTTTTGCAGCACTAATTTGATAGGCCGATTTGCTTGATCCCTCCCATCCATGTATTAATACAGCCAATCTTTTACAATGTGTACCACTCAAATCTAACTCTGAAATTAGTCTTACTCCTGATGGTGACTTTAAAATAATAGTTTCGCTCTGAAGACCCAGACTCAACCGATTGGCTCTGACTTTTCTGGGGCCAACACTATTTAAAATGGTCTGGAAGTGCCGATTTCTCAGAAATATTGATGGTTGGAAGTCTTTGAGAATTAACACTAATCCCACATGAGCTAAAGAAATTTATATTTGTACGGCATAATTTTTTTTAAGATTCATGTTTAGTAAAACAAAATTTTTGCTAAAGTCCGTCTTCTGGGCTTTCATGTTTATCAGGCTCTGAAGTCGTTCAAGATTTGTGGGATGCTCTCTCTAAGGTATAAATAGCCAATGTGACAAAGGCGCGATGTTGAAGCTCAATATAATTTAGGTAATATGTATTAAAGAGGTGAGGGTATTTCTGAGGATTGTGCAGAAGCACTCAAGTGGTATCGGAAATCTGCTCATCAAGGTTTTGCTAAAGCTCATGTCAATTTAGGTGTGATGTATGACAATGGTGAAGGTATTCCTGAGAGTGATGTAAAAGCCTAAACCTAGTGGTCACTGGCAAAAGCCCAAGGTAATTAGAAAGCTACAAGTAATCTTAATATACTAGAAAGCAGAATGACTAAAAAACAAATAGCCAAGTGACAAGCACTTGCTGCTGAGTGCTGGGAATCTGAATTTCAAGATTGTGAGATGCACTTCAGATAATTGCTTTGTTGACTCTTTGGTGATAATTGCACAACCTTTCTCTCCATTATATTCAGTGTAAATACCAGCAAAGCTCAACAGATCATCATTCATCTGAAAGAAATAAGGTTGTTTATAATTATTAGTTCTAGGCCACTCAAACCACCCATCTGCAATAATTAGACACCGTTTGGCCATCTTAAAGCTAGGTTAAATATTAAGTGTCTCCGATATGGCATTAATAAAATTCATAGGTGTCTTCGCCCAAGTGGGGTTATAAGACCATTTCATAAACGTTGGTTCAGTGCCGTATGTTAAAACTTGATTTGAAGGAGCAATGTTATAGCTGACATATATGTTTAATAAATGCTTATCTTTTTATTGATAACCCACCTGTTTTTTGGTCAGTAATAGTCTCAATGTATTTCGGCAATCTCATATTATTAGTATTGAACCTACCTTTAATCCCAATCATCGCAAAAATTCTTCGGGTGCCTAATCGATTTCTAACACCATCAATTCTTTTTTTCTCTTTCATGGGGGTTAATTTGGTATCATTTAATTCCGCTGATCTCTTTATTATGCTCGTAATCGGTGTTATTGCCGTTATTTTTCGTATTCTCGAATATCCGCTGGCTCCTATGCTGTTAGGATTTATCCTAGGGGGAATGCTTGAGGATAATCTCCGGCGATCTCTTATGATATGGGATGGTACTTATAATTTTCTTTGGGAGCGGCCTTTGACCCTGATAATATTACTTTTGACATTGCTAGTTCTGCTAATGCCTATGCTGATTTCAACTTTCAAAAAATTCGCATACAAAACTATGTAAGCAGTCGTTGGCGGGAATTGAGGCAACAAAACAGAGAGGGTAATTAAAAACCAATCTCCGCACTGATTTTGTTATTGTAGTCCTTCTCCATTACTGCTACTTAATTTCCACTACTTTATAGTTGATAGCTTTATTTCTTACTAGCCTTCCAAGTGCCGCCATATTGATAGGAACTTTCATGTTCAGATTTAATTACTTTCAAACAATCATTACAGAGAAAGATCCAATCCGTTAGTGTTGGATATCTGCACCTGTAAAGAACGTCTTTATCTTCTTTGCATTGGAAACATTGTTTGGTTCTTGTTCTCATTTGCTTTTGATTACAATCTATATTACCGACGCTATCTGACAATAATCATAACAAAACCTGTTAGTTTTTGGTTGGTTCTTATGTCGGGTTATGGCATCAGTAATCTGCCGATTAATATGAACAGCTTCAATCTACTGGGGCTTAGATCGAAAATCATTATCAATGCGAGGCTGATCTCATCCCCAACTTATTGGCAACCGCCAAAGGTTTTGCGGCACCTTGTAAAGACTGGCAAATAAAAGGTCCCTTTGAGGGGGTGTTCAAAATAAGGATTTCACAGACAGCTACCAAACAAAAAAGTCCTCAAAGCGGACCAAAAAGGCTTTTGGAGGGAACTAAATGATTTGCCCGCTAATCGATCCAATGTTTTTCGACTAATTCTTGTAGATGCGGATAATGCTCATCGGTATCTTGATAAATCTCTCGTAGTTGAGCTAATTCAACCTTAAGTTGTTTGATAACGCCAGTATAGTCTGGATTACTGTATTCATTAATATTCTCATGCGGGTCCTTGCTCAGGTCGTAAAGTTCCCACGCCGGTGGCGTCCTCATTCCGGTTTGTTCACGTTCTTCGGGCCATTTTCCGCCGCCACCTTCAACAAAGTGTTGCCCATAGAAAAAGATAAGCTTGTACTTGTCCGTGCGAATTCCAAAGTGCGCCGGATTGTAGTGATGAGCCATATTCATCCAGTAACGATAATAGGTGCTGTTGCGCCAATTTTCTGGGTCTTTACCCTCAAATACAGCGGAGAAGTCTCGTCCTTGCATTTCAGGGGGGGGTTCGACACCAATCATACCGAGCACAGTCGGAGCAAAGTCGGTGTTATTAACTATTAGTTTAGATTGCTTAGGAGCCTTATTTTTACCGGGGTATTTTACAATCAATGGCATGTGAAGGGCTTCTTCATACATCCAACGCTTATCGATTAAGTCATGTTCGCCAAGGAAGAAGCCTTGATCACTGGTGTAAATAACGATGGTGTCATCGGCAAGACCAGCATCATCGACATAGTCGAGCATTCGTTTGATATTATCATCGACACCCTTGACACAGCGCAGATAACGCTTCAAGAAGATCTGATAGGTTTGGCGGGTAAAGTCTTCATCTGAGAGGTTTGGGTCAATTTCGAGGTCTTTTCCAAGATTGCGAACATCACCCTTTTTTTGCAGCTTTGCATGCAGTTCTGCCAGATCAGTTGCCATATTGCGGTATTTGTTCCGGTGCGACACTGAAGTGCCGATAGTATCGCGCAGGCTATCATTGACCCCGCGAGTGCCGTTAGACCCCCACTCACCTTGATTCCACAAGTTATTTGGTTCGGGGATATCAACGTCGGCAAGATAGTGATTATATCGAGGCGCATTTTCAAACATATCATGAGGCGCTTTAAAATGATGGAATAATGCAAAGGGCTTGTCAGATTTACGATTTTTAAGCCAAGCTAATGCGCGATCCGTTATGATATCGCTGGAGTGGCCCACCGTTTGCTCGACATTCTCCGGCCAAGGCTTATCGCCCTGTATGCGAAGTTCTGGGTCAAAATAAGCACCTTGTCCGCGTAATACTTCATAATGGTCAAAAGCGCCAGGTTCACTTTTTAAGTGCCATTTGCCGATAATAGCTGTTTCATAACCAGCTTTTTTAAGTAGTTGAGGCAGGTATTGACGTTCCGATGGCAAGTTACCATGTAAGTCTAAAACACCATTTACATGGCTATATTGACCCGTAAGAATCGCCGCACGCGAGGGCGAACATATTGCATTAGTGCTATGTGCAAGACGAAATATCGTACCTTCAGCAGCTAATTTGTCCAGGGTTGGGGTAGGGTCTAATGCTGAAAGACGTGAACCGTAGACCCCAATACCCTGCGTTGTATGGTCATCGGACATTATGAACAAAATATTCTTAGGGATTTTACTGCTGCCAACCCAAGCTGCACCTGCATCAGGAGATCCTACTCCGTAGTCAGCGCTGGCACCTGCACCGATGGCACCGCGCAAATCGCAATCTTCACAACTATTAGTCACGTTAAACCTCATCAAGCTCATTTCATCAGCTACTTTTACGTTTATACCAAGTGCTAAAACAAAGATCATTGTTAGGACTTTCATTATTTTGAAACCTTTGTGTGTTAACGAAACACAAGATTATTGTTAATTGAATTTAGTGTAGCTTAGGACGTTAAAATTTGAAAACCTGAGCAATCCATGTTAATTTTAAGATCCTAGTAAAGACCTAAATTTACCTCTAACAAATCGATATGCGGCTCAGTATTGGCGAGGTTCTAAAAAGCTGCAGAAATGGAGTCTGTGATGGCCTAAGGGCACCAAAACACAGGCCTCTTGATATTTAATCTGATCAATGTGCGGTAGATATACATTAAGAAATTCCAAAGCAGTAAAAGATAAACATTTATTAAATATAGATGTCAGCTACAATATTTGTCCTTCACATCAAGTTTTAACTTACACCACTGAACCAACGTTTATGCAATGGTCTTACAATCCTATTTGGGCAAAGACTCCCATGAATTTAATTAATGCTAGGTCGGAGACATTAAATGTTAAACCTAGCTTTAAGATGGCCAAACGATGTCTAATTATTGCAGATGGCTGGTTTGAGTGGCTTAGAACTAATAACTTTAAACAACCTTATTTTTTTCATATGAATGATGAGCTGTTGTACTTTGCTGGAATCTATACTGAATATAAAGGAGAGGAAGGCTGTGCAATTATTACTAAAGAGGCAACCAAGCATTTATCTAACGTTCATAACAGGATGCCAGTCATAATTGCCGATGATGAGTTTGATAGTTGGCTTTCAGGAAAGGATGTTTTTGATTCAAAGGTGTCGGAGACTATAGATTACTATCCCGTCAGCACTGTAGTGAATTCGCCAAGAAATAATAATACTGATTGTGTAAGAGCGTCCCCTTAAGATCGCAAAAAATCGTGTGGAAAGTTAGTACACCTCACACCAATTCTTGGTATTAAAACGAGGGATCAATCACATTTGTAGTGTAAAGTAAAAGGCTTTTTAATGGGCTAAGCTTTTTTGTCAAACCATAGCTTCTATCTAAATATTGAGTCCGCACTCTTAAAACATCTCGGTTTTAAGACCCGAAATACTTAAAGGATTATAGGTTAATAAAGTAGAAGCATTCTACTTTGGGCAGCAAGTGCACTCACAACATTTGCAACATTTACATTTGCTATTCATTCTTTTTCCCAAATAAATTTAATATTTGAATTTATATTAAAGCTCCCATAGGTTACCCTCGTTAACGATAAATAGCAAGGTCTAGCAATTTTGGGCGAATCCATTAATCAAGCGCGTTGTTGCTCATAGCAGGCAACTAAAAATCTTATTATCTAAAGGAACTAAAATATAAATATAAACACTAGAGCTCTACAAAGTTTTAGGAGATTAAGTCTTATTTATCTTTGACCACATTGTGTATTTCAGTGAGGCAAAAACCCTTTTTGTTTTTATGAAATACTCCCACTGAATTTTAAGCCGGGGTGATTTCAAAATTTGTGTCATGAAATAACAGAAAACTAAAATTTAATTAGTTGATTGTTTCTCAATGGCTTATTTTAGAAAGATTACAATGGTTACGAGAGAGCTGTTATCTCTCCCCCGAGTCCGTTGAGTCGATGGAGAAACTTTATTTAAAAGACACTGGTTTTTATAAAAATGGAATGAATCTAGTATTATGATAATCAAAGAATCAAAAGCTTAATAGAAGATAGCTCTGATAACTAACCATTAAGTATCTAATTTCCAGGATTATGATTGTTATCTACCTCACGGCCCTACTAGCTTAAAGAGTCTCACCAAACCCTTGTATACCTGACAAGGGCTGTAGTCTGCCGCCTGACCCTGCAAAACTTTGAAGCTATAAAAGTTTAGGGGTTAACATATACAAGTCCTTAACAGTTAATCTAGCTGTTGTAACCATATTATTTATCAAAAGCTGGTAATGGCTACGGAGCTCTAGATGGAAGCAAAACACTCTGGATGAGCCATTAATTTAATGACTATAAGCGCCATTTGGCAAAAAACAATGGTATGAAAAAGCTTTTTTAAATTAGGTTAGCCCAGTGCTTTCGGCTGAAACAGGCCCCCTAGCTCCCTGTTTAAGAGCGGCGAATCATACATGGCAAATCGATCGAGAGGGGTTACAAAAATTGCGTCACTTTTCATAAGCATTCCTTACTTGAGCGAGTTTTGGTCCTTTAATCGTGCAAAAAAAATTTCTAAGGGTCCATTTTTAGACACTTTTTACACAGCACTTCGAACCAAATTCTATCGTTTGGCTGTACTCATCGAGTGCTAAATTCCAATATAATGATCTAAACGACGCAAAGTTTATTCTTGTGAAAATTGGCCTCGCCAACTCATGACCTCATCATTAATTATTGTACTTACACAACATACTACAATCATTCTCACTATGATTATTCATGAGAATATAGCCTATTTAATAAATTTTAACTTTTCCAGAAGTTTACAAATGGATGCGCTGATCACACACTTTTTGAAATATCTGGCTTTTCCAAGAGTTGTAAAATGTTTGAAGAAATTTTAACTTTCTCTGCGGTTGGAATTGTGGCTGGTCTCCTGGCAGGAATGTTCGGCATCGGTGGAGGACTTATTATTGTTCCTGTCTTAATAGGAATATTCATCAACTTGGGATTTAATAGTGAAATTATTATTCATCTCGCCACAGGCTCTTCTGTTGCTTGTATTATTTTTACAAGCTTATCCTCTTCAAATGCCCACAAGAAAAAAGAGTCCATAGACTTTTTCCAACTCAAATTTGTCTCGATGGGTATTGTTTTTGGTGCGTTTTTTGGAGCAATATTCGCGGGCCAAATTGAAGGCATAATTCTTAAAATTACAATCGCAACATTTTTATCATTTATAGGTGTTCAATCTCTTTTTAATATTCGTTTCATGAAAACAGACATAAGCGTAAGTAAGCCTAAGTCAGTTTTTGCTGGCACTTTAATTGGTTTTCTTTCTTCGATTCTTGGTATAGGTGGGGGCACATTTTCAGTGCCGTATTTCAGAGCGACCGGACTAAATTTAACCACTGCAATTGGCACCTCTGCAGCATGCGGTATACCAATTGCAATTTTTGGGACCCTCGGATATATCATTACTGGAATAAATGTAGAGCTGTTGCCCAACTTGAGTATTGGGTATATATATTTGCCAGCATTAATTGGAATTTCAATGACAAGTATTTTTTCTGCGAAATACGGAGCTGAAATTGCTCATTATTTATCTCAAGACACTCTGAGAAAATTATTAGCGATATGGTTCATAGGAATCTCAATATATATGTTTTTACTATGATTATATTATCAACGGATTCCTTTGAGACCATTATGCACTCTCACATTAGGTTTAGGTAACCTAATAAATACTCATGAAAAGTTAGCTCTGCGCTCCGACTCAGATAACAGCGACAATGGAATATGACTTCGGTATCCATCTGAAACGTAAAAAATTAAGTAGGTGATACCAGTAATTGAATACATATATGAGTATCATTGCCACACAGCAACAAGACACTAGCTCAACACCATTTTAATCAAGTCTTTTTTAAGCTCCGCGAAGAATGTGATTTACTATCTCATCAGCGTGAGTATTTTGTAGGAAGTGTCCGGCACCAGCAACTGGTGTGAATGATCCATTCATTTTTTTGCTCCACTCTCTGCCTAGACTCTCAGTGAAGATTTCATCCTCAAGACCCCAAATAAAATCGACTCTTTTGTCCCATCCTAAAAGCATGTGGTAATGCATTTCCTGAGCCGCTGAATTACCATTGTGGTAATTAGCTATTGGAATTGACAACGGAAACCGCCGATATCCATTGTACGCTTCATCAGGTAGCCCTTTTAAAGGTGCGAAATAACCGTTATACATTTCTCTGGCGTTATCAGAAATTGACGGCATTATCCCACTAACCGATGCCTCATAAAAATCCTTGCGTGTTATCAAGCCTGCATCCAATAGTGGTATGAGGGCAACATCAGGTTTTTTATGAGCGAAAAAACCATTATCTTCCCAAGCAGTGATCCACTTATTAACGTTTTCACAATACTCATACCCACCATGATGTAACCACGTGTTCATAATAATTAATCTCTCGAATCGATTGGGCATCATAGCAGCTTGAGCTAAACCTATTGGCCCCCCCCCCAGTCCTGGCATACGAGATTAATGTTTTTCAAGTCAAGATGGACCAAAAGTGTTGACAAAACCTCGGTATGCCGTGCAATGGTATACCAATGAATATCCGTCGGTTTATCCGATCGACCAAATCCTAGGTAATCCGGTGCTATGCATCTATATCCCGCCTGAGTTAGCGGAAAAATGAAGTCCCTGTAGAGGTAACTCCACGTAGGCATACCATGCAATAGCAACATAACAGGGCCATCCCTTGGTCCCTCATCAAGATAATGCAATCTCATGTCCTGCCATTTATGATAATAAGGTCGGAATTTGAAATCTCTGAGCTCTGTGAAATTATCGTCCGGTGTTCTAATAAATTCAGTCATAACTTTTTACCCTAGTTGTTACATTATGTGAAAGATTATGAGGTTACCAACCGCTAAAAATATGTTTAATTAGTGGGTAATATTTTCTTATTCCTTGGCAAACTCAAAAACAATGACCACATTAACTAGATCGAAAACCTCTTTCCGTGGTTTACATAAGTTCCAAAATGATCACCTCCATAGTTGGGCCTATATTCTTTGCCGAGTGAACCACCTCATCCCCAAAAACGGCCTCACCCGATGCTCGTTTAACCTCAAATTCTTCGCCGGTCGATTTTTGAATCAAGATGTGGCCACCATTCAAGAAAACCGTCACCTTTGCATTATGACTGTGCTCAGGCTCTGTCGCTCCCTCAGGAAATACCGACTTATAAACACGAAAATCATCCCCCTCTAATAAAAGTTTCCTCAATATCTGGGTCACTTCTGAGTCAAATCCATTTGCAACAGTAGCAGCAGATGGTTTGTAGCCACCTTTCAGTTGGATATAAATAGACTCCGATGACTCCTCCCGCATATTTCTTACGGAGTGAGTTTCGCCGCTCTTAGATTCCCAAACGTAATGTGCTTTTCTTTTATCAGGCTTTGTGCTTCCGTCGGGCATCGTAAGCAGATTATCAATGTCAGTGAGATGCAGACCGATGAAACGTCCATGATGATACATGCTAGAGTGTTCTCCAGGTCTAACAGACATGCGAATTATCTTTAACAAATCGTTCTCAAATTCTACCGAGTAATATTTAGAATCCCCCAGAATAGAAGTTTCTCGCGTTTCTCTCTCAACATTGTCGTTTTCAGCGTCACATGCAGAGAGCAAAATAATTGAAAGAACACCTAAAGATGTTAAACAAAACGGTTTTATAGCCATATCAAAAATTCCTCAACTTAATGTTCTCCAAGATCTCATCATCCAATGGCAAAAACACAAACATCATTTTAGTAAACACTTCATGGCGCCACGTGGCGATCAAAAAATCCAAAAGAATCCTTTTGGGTGAGAACCTCAGTTCACAACATTTTTTCATTTGCCGCTATCACAGCTGACACCTGGTTATTATTACTTACCTTTGGTGAGCGACTCTTCTCTGAAAAAGGTAACCCAAAATAGGCTTCATCAACGCAATAATACTTTTCAACCACGCTTGACGACGAAGATTGATTAGATGAATTGTCGGTATTCTTTGAAAGCAAAGTTTTTTAACTCATCGGTTGTACTAAAGCATTATTCATATTACGAACTAGTTCACCGAGAAACTGCACTGAATGATAATGTCTGTGTATCACCATACTTTTAACTTACAGGGGTTGTTTTACACTTTATCCTCATACCTTGATATGACTCTGTCAATAACAGATATGAAGAAATCTAACTGTTGAAAAAATTTCTTTTTCTGCTCAGGAGAGAGTGAGTATAGAATTTTTACCACTAAACCGTTGACTATCAACCGATTTTCTTTAACCCTCTCCCTAAATTTAGCATCACCAATGTCGTTTTGTCGCCTTAAATGAAAAACAAGGGCTTCCTCAAAATTTGGCTCATTTTTTTTAATTATTAACTCGGTAAGGTCATTAATCCAGACACTTTGAAATCTTCTCCATTCGGGAGAAAGTTCATATAAACGATGAGATCCTGTCCGAATCATTTCAATCTGATTTTTGTCAAGTCTTATACCGATTCTTTTAAATCCTCTTCTGAAACGATCCAAAACCCTTTTATAAAATTCTTTATCTTCCAAATCATTTAAATCTGAATCTTTTTTAAAAGATAGGTGATCTTTTATTTGCAGAATTTGTGCCTCTGTGAGACTTGCCGCCAAAGAAACAAAATGTTGCTCAAAATACCGGCTGGTGGTCGCCAGAAAAATACGAAAATCAGACTCGGTTGTAGCTACTAGTGTCTCAATATTTGTGTGATCCATTCCCTTGAGTTCTGTAAGCGTTGCCTTTATTTTTACTAGCTCATTTTTTGCTAAAAATTCCTTGTATCCGAGGGTAAAAGCATCGATCTGCGATTCTTGTTGAATGGAAAAATCAGCAAATTGCTTTAGGTAATTACCAAGATACTCGTCGATCCTCTCGTAAAAAAGCGACCCAGTGAGTGCACATGACGTCAGCAAGAAAAAGATTAAGGCTATTTTTAGAGCGTCTAAGTGATTCAACATAACTTTTAAAGTTTGCAGGCAGATTACTGCACTTATATTCAATTTTTTTGAAGTCGATACGTCCATTGAATAAAAAAGTGTTTTAGATCAACTATTGGGCTCTTCCCAGTAATATAGATCTTAGCCTAATCAAACGCCACATGAAAAAGCCTATGTTGATAGAATTTAAGACCGCAAAAAAGTCTTTATCTTAGAAACAATCATGGCCCAACCGTTAGGCCCAAAATTACCATGCTTCTTGTCTTGCATAGGGCAGAGCTCATTAGGCGTGTTAAGCAAATTATGAAACTTTTGCGCCTGCTTGAAAGGTACAACAGAATCCTTTGTCCCGTGAAAAGATAGGATTTTTGGTGCTTTTGAGTGAATAAGATTTATTGGTGAAAACTTTTGAGATATTACCAAAACTCTCGCAGTATCGCCAATCCATTTTCTTGGAAAATCATGTTTTGGATTTGCCAATGGAGAGTTTGTGTCATACTGATGGAGCCCCAGAAGATCAGTGATGCCAAACAAATTAATTACTGCATAAGGAGGGTAGCTTGATTTACAGATGTGGTTTTTATTATCCGAAATGATCAAACCAGCTGTAAGCGCGAGATGTCCACCTGCGCTCCGGCCCATAATGGATATGTGTCGGGGTGAAAGCCCAGCGGATTCTGAAAAAGACTCTATATATTGATACGCACAGAGGACGTCCTCAATCGCTTTCGGCGCGGTCCTATGGCCAACTCTAAAATTCACACTGAACACATTAAATTCGCCGTTAATCAAAGGCTTTATTCCCTGATACAGGTCACTTTTATCACCGGCAACCCAACCCTTGCCATGAAGATACATAATCGACCGCTTGGAGCTGCCGGGATAAAAATCCATTTTTTGAAGGGGATGCAGGTCTCCGTAAGTGATATCAAAAATTGCGTTCTCGCTACTTGCATATAGGGGGTTTGATACAAGTAAAAAGATCATAACTATCAGGCTCAGATAAGTCTCCCGTTGGACATATTTGTCAATAATGGCATGAAAAAACTCAAAAGAGACCGAGTTTTGAAGATCATAAATCTCTTTGCTTATCACCACGCGAAGCTTCCTTAAATCACAGATAATTATTTTTTTGCAAGAACTTTATAAGTTTGGAAGTTGTGTCTCTGTAGTACATACCTTGATGCTTGTTAACATTGAAAAAAGCGTGTTCAGCACCTTCATAACCATGTAACTCGCAATAACCATTTAGATTATTAACTTTTTCACAGTATTTTTTCGCGTGTAAATATGGGACTACACTATCATCCTTGCCGTGAACTATAAACGTGGGAACGGAGCTATCATGAAGATTCATGTAGGGGGAATACTTTCCGAATCCATCCGAGAATCTCCACCTGCTCTCTGAATATCCTAGACCAGGGTTGAAAAGAGCTAAAGCATTGGGCCTACTACTTAGATCTTCCGTTCCTTTATCAATATCGATATGCGCAGCCGCAGCGGCAATATATCCACCAGATGATCCGCCTCCAGCAATAACTTTGTTCGGATTAAAATTCAACTCACTGGATTTCGCTCTCAACCAAAGGATCGCGTCAATCCCATCCCCTATCGCTTCAACGGGAGAGGTCCCATGTCTCAATTTTACCCTGTAATCAGCCACAACTGACATCATTCCTTGATCCGCTAAAAGTTTACAATGTGGCACAAACTGCGTTACTGACCCTTGCATAAAACCGCCACCAAAAAAAAATACTATCAACGGTCTGGGAATTGATTGGTCACCATTTTTATTAAATACATGAAGCCTGAGTTCTATATCATCAACTTTTTTATAAATAAAACTTTGCGCCCCATTTATATTTTCAGGATTTTCTGGGATATCAGCGCTCAAATAGCTACTCAAAGAAAGAGGTAACAAGTACCAGACCCAGGAACCAGATATAAATCGTAAAACCGCCCCATAAAGATTAACGTGGTGGAGACTCATTTATCTTTTTGTCCTTACTTTTACTAGTTTGTTTCAAGAGACAGAGTTTTGCGCACAGATAAAAAGCCTCAAAAAAATACCTAAGTTATCATATCCCATGCAGCCTACAGAAAATTAGGCACAAGTTAGTGGATCAAACCCATTCTATCAAGCTGATGTGCCGTTTCTGATGCAGATTCTTCAATGGTAATAAATTCCCAGTCAAACATGTCTTTCGCTTTTTCTTTGTTCGAGTAAACTTCTTGCCCAACGTAATTAGCGATCCCCGACAGATCCTTGATGAACAGTGCCAAAATCCTCACTATAAAATTTGGCATCTCTTTAACCGGTGGCCTCATGAAACCAGCTGTTCTGAAAATTTGTGCTATTTCAACTAGCCAGAGTTCTTTCTTACATAAAATGATTCTCTCATTATCAGTCTTTGGGCACGTCATTGCAGTTATATGTGCTTTAGCAACATCTCTAACATCAACCCATCCGATATGAAGTTTCGGGACCCTTGGTAACTTTCCTTTTAATAACAGCAAAAGTTCTGCATTTGTGGTACCAATATCATCGGAAAGCATTGGTCCCATAACACCAACCGGATTCAAGACAGTTAGTTTAAAGCGTCTTTTCTGATCCAGCGATTGGACAAAATCCCATGCGGTCCTTTCAGCAAGTGTTTTACTCTTTGCATAAGCAGTGACAGATCTATGATTGTACTGAGTCCAATCACTCTCATCATAAATTTTGGGCTCAGCATGACCATAGCCAATGGCTGCAAATGATGACGTAAAAACGACTTTTTCGACTTGGTGAACCGTACACGCATTCAATAATCTGATGGTTCCATCCACAGCTGGTCTAATTAAAATATCTTCATTGACAGGCTCTTGTGTGACAAACGGTGATGCTGTGTGGAGTACATATTTACAACCCTTCACTGCATCTTCCCAACCTTCGTCATTCAACAAATCTGCAAAAACAATCGTGAAAAGATCTGAGTTCGGAGAGTGCTGCTCCATCGCCTTGATTACTTCCAATCTCTTTTTTTCAGATCGAACGGTACACCGCACTTTGAAACCAAGACTCAAAAGTTGTTGGATACAATGAAGGGCGATGAAACCAGAGCCACCCGTTACAAGCACCTCGTCCACAAAATAATCTCCATCTGTTCAGTATTCAGTTTCAAATAGATACATCAACTATTTACAGTCCCGCGACTCAAAAACTAAAAAAAGTCCCAACTTAACATTTATTAAACAAAAATCTGAAAATGCGTAACATAATCCTTTACGATTAGAGTATGTCATCTGATTTATTTTTGTCGAGACCTAATAAAAAATTAGTGGTCTAGCTTTCCATCAATATTTATGAGAGGGAGCCATGAATAGAAATGAGTGTTAAAAATAAAAGTTTGCGACCAATTGTCTATCTGGTCCAAACATTAGTTTTTTTCTGCCCATCACTCGGTGCAGTCACCTATGATGGTAGCGATATATCCGGTATTGAAGAATTGATTGAAGAGCATGCAAATAATGCGAAATGGACAGGAAAAATGGCTTGGCGAAATACCGCCCAGCAACGGATTGACCGCTATCGTAAAAAACAATCAACTATTATTTTGGAGGATGCTTTTGGAAATCCAATATCAGGTGCAATGATTGATGCAAAACTCGTACGACATGAATTCCAGTTCGGAACAGTATTTGGTGTAAAACAATTCAATATGATCCGGAAACATCTGCACTTGTTCGGCAATCAAATTGGTTTTGAAAATGCTCTCAAATACAAACATAAAGATACCCTCAGCAAAAATGTGCCCGAGGTCTTGGCTTGGGCACGGGAAAATGCTGTGACGGTCAGAGGGCACACCTTAGTCTGGCCCGGATGGAGGCATATGCACAAAGATGCATTGCATTTTAAAAACACACCCGATATCAAGGGGCTTCAACAATTTGTTGATAATCAAATTATTGAGGCTTCACAAAAATGGGATGTCGTGGCTTGGGATGTTTTGAACGAACCGCTTGGAAATCAAGATATCCAAAAAGTCCTAGGTCAAGAGGTGATGGCGCAATGGTTTTCGCTCGCAGCTAGACATCGTCGGAATGATTATTCGACCTTGTACATAAATGAAAATCGCATTATCTCTGCTCCAACACAACAACAAGATCGAATTCAAAGGTACATCAACACTATCAGGTCAATCCTGCAAGATGGGGGGCCAATCGAGGGAATAGGAGTGCAAGCACGTTTTAGGACCAATGACATTTCACCGGCTATGATATATCGTCGCCTAGAGCGCCTCGCTATTTTTAAATTACCAATCATGGCCACCGAGTTTGAGGTGGTGGATACAGGTCCGCACTTCTCACCAAGCGAATATCGGCGCGCAGAAATGACAGAGAACTACATGACCATCCTATTTTCTCACCCCAGGGTAAACGGAATTGTTGCTTGGACCTTGTTAAATAAGCTTACTAAAAAGTCTCGAGCTGGGGAAAAACTAAAAAATATTCCGGACAACCGTGGTCTTTTGAACTGGGATCTCTCTCTGCCCTTGAACGGGAAGGTTTGGCTTCATTTAATAAATCAGAGGTGGCAGACGCATGCAACAATGCAGACTGATAAACTTGGAACAGCCAAATTTTTGGGCTTCAAGGGCTACTATGTAATGACTATTTCCAAAAGTTCACAGACAGAGAAGCGTCTCATAAAAGTCGATGATAACAGAGATGAAATTATACTGAGGATATAACCCCAGCTAGGCCTACTTTAGGCAAAGACTCCTTGCCACGTAGAGAGCGCTTGTCACAAAAACATGATTATTTAATAACCCTTTTGAGGCACACTCGATTTATTAATTTTTCCCTAACCAGGCACCCAAATCTGCACAAAATTTCGAGTTGGGATTTACTTCCAGTAAAATAATCCTTTTAACTAATTAAGAAAAAAAACTAAACCAAAAGTACCAAAAGCGACGTAGGATTCACATAAACTAAAGTGGATTTTAATATGGAAACCGTAGCCCAAAGATATTCACTCCTAGACGCATTAACCAGAGAATTTTCAGTAGCACTTGATTTTTTTGGTGTTGATGGGGTGCGCCATTATTGCCATTGTGTTTCTCCCGGCATCTTCAGTAACACAGGAATAAGCCAGCAACATTTGACTGTACACAGGCTCGACACTGAGTCTGAAGTTCAAATTCCGTGGGACAACATCATCGGATGGGAAGTAGGAGCGCATAGGCGCAGTGGCACGCTACTTAAATGAGCCTTGTCAGAAATAGGTACTAATGAAACTGATTTGATCGCTTCTGCGGTGTATGACCTGGGAAAAAGACAAAAAAGGCAGCCTACTCCACTCTATTGATTTACGATAGTATCGTGAAAATCCATTTGTTTAGCACATGGGACGTAACACAGCTTAACGCTCGGGATCAATCCAGCCTCTAGCTCAATGTGGTCGAATGACATTCCAGCCACCTCAAATTTCTGTTTATGCCTCTCAGCGTAGAGCAGCGCTTTAAGCACGTTGTACCCTAAAGTGTTATTCGTCAGCTGTTCGAGTGCGACAAGAGGCTCAACAGCCCTTTCGGCTGCAAATGTGAAATGGGAAATAATCTTTGGCGGAACTCCCAGCTCTATCTCCAATTGCTTGAGATCGTATCCGACTGAAGACAGCACAGGGAGCATCTGATTAAAGTCATCCACAAGTTTGCCAGCCGCATCGCTAGCCATCTCCTGTCCCGCGCCAAGCACGTTGGAAACCCCATCGACAAACCCTCCTCGCCTACTTTTGCCTTTTGAATCCTCGCCTAGTATTTTACTTTTAGCATCCTCTATAAAATTTTTAAAATCCATACCGATACCTCAAATAAGTCCTGTCTGTTGTCGTAAGAATTCCTCTTAAGAAATAATTGTCAAAGTAACTGCTGACTTCTCTATCGTGAGTAAAACCGAAGACCTCCAAATACAATGTTGTTGATTAACCTCTACTATATCCCCTCACTTCAAAAAGAAAATTGTTTTTGCCGTGAGATGGGCGTTACGTGCGTATCCTGTCTAGACATTTCGGTCATTTTCCTGAAACTCAGGTTTGGACTTCCCTCGCTTGAGAACAATTACGACTTCAAATTTAACATAAAGTCTATGAATATTCTTCGCATCAACGTTCAACTCTTTGGAGAGTGCCCCACTAAGGTCTCCATTTATCTCTGCTGGATTTGTTAGCCAAGTAAAGATTTTGCTGTCGCCGACACTAATTAAAAAAATTCTGCTTGATGCTAATTTGTGATAAGGGACTTCTCCGCACGAAACGCACTGATGATGAGGTTACCACTCAACTCCACTAATAGTGCGAATGATCCCGAGTTTAACGGGTTTGTCACTCTTAGAATGGCCCAAAAAGAATTTCAGGATATTAAAGATCCGGACTTCTTTTCGTCATAAAACCCCTACACCAAAATAGTTTTTTTACTTAACCGACCCAAATAGTATTGGATTTCCTTCTCAAAAATCTTCTGCACGATTATTGTAAATTCAATTTAAGAACAAGATTGGCACCGTTAAAAGTAAAAATTTATCAGACAACGCTTTACTAAAAATGATCTCGTTTTTAAAAGATGAAAAAGACAAAGTTATTAAAAAATGTTAACTTAGACCTTTTATGTCTTCGCGTCCGCCGGATACAGGAGCTCCTTTTTTTGTTGGAGAAAAATGAATCAACCTTTATAGCGCTGTGGTTTATATTATTCACCTTAGTGGTTCAATTTATTATTGCCGTCTCAGCGCATCGAATGCAGAAGGATTATCGGGTTGGAATAATTGATCCCTCGTTAACCCAAGAATCTTTTTTTTTTCGTGCTCACAGGACATTTTGGAACTCTTTAGAAAATATCGTACCCTTAATGGGATTAGCATTCCTTGCCTTAATTGCCGGATACGACGCTAAAAAGCTCTCTGTGATTACCTGGGTATATGCAATTACAAGGGTGTTTTACACAATTACATATTACATGATTGCAACCGAAAAAAATCCGAGCGTGCGTAGCATATTTTATTTGATCGGATTTTGTACGACTTTATTTATGATGATTGATTTAGGTTGGTTCTTAATCACATCAGCTTAGTGGCTGGAGCCCAAGCAAATCAGGATTAATGAATTTAAAGCAGTTCCGTTTGTAACTATCTTGAATTATCTTGAGTCTATTTTGTCAGGGAACAACAAAAACAGAGACGTCTTCCTTGCCCATTAATTTCAATGCAAATGCAAAAAAAATGGCTACAATATTAGCGCCATAACATGCAACAACCGGCCTTTACGACAAAGCGCTAAAGCTATGCGGAGCTGCTCCGAGGGCCTCAGAACCCAAAAATGACATCCTATCAAAAACCTGTAGGGACGCGGTTAATCACCTCCGGAAATATCGCCATATCAGTCAATGAGACTACTCGTCAACCCCTAAAACGCTTCTTTCGGGAGAGCATTTAAAATACATGTGCTCTCTTCGAGGGAATCTTCTATGACGCTCATGGGGGAAATGCATCGCCAATGAAACTTTGTATGTGTACCTCAGTTGCATATGCATTGCATCCTGACCATATCTTTCCACCAAATGTAATACAGCCACCGACGCTCCCTTAAATAAACATGATATCCTTGTGACCCGCAACACAAAGAATTCACGGAGCTCATGTAAGCCAAATGATTGTGCCAGAGGGATATGTGATTACTTCGCATTCATTGCTCATGCCGACTTGGCCAATTTTTCAGCCAAAAGAACTTGAGCTTGTGCGATCAAGGGTAGGAAGATGACTTGTCTTACTAGGCATTGAGGAGATCGATAAATCCTGCTCCGAAAATTTGTCCCTTTGTATAGATGTGTTACCCCGATTCGATAACGGAACCTCCCGATTCGATAACGGAACCTGAGGTTGAGATGTGGAAATCAACGTCCAAATAAAAAAACTTTTACATTATTATCGCGACGCATCTAATCCAATTCATCAGCCGTCGTAGGGATAAGTGGATGTTTATGAGATGGATTATTTACTGACATTTTCTGCCTTTGGGTTTGCCATCGTCCATACCCCTGAACAAAATAGAATTCTGAGTCACAACTGATTTTTCACTACCTCAATTCTCTGTAAACCGCTGCCCTAAATTGCCTTTGAATTTCCCAAGTAAATGGTGTCGTCCGAGTCATAAACAATCCGAATATATTATTGGTTTGATCAACCCAAAAGTGGGTGTTGTGGTAACCTGACCAGCCAAAAATTCCATTTGGCGAACCTGTTCCATCAAGATAAGTATTCTCCAACACAAAAAAGGAACAGGCAAATCCGAATCCGTTGTCGAAATTACCATTACGTATACTGTGAGGTGTTACAACTGTCTTCATAAGCTCAAAAGATTCCAAGGATATTAATTTGTGACCAGATTTCATACCCGATGAAAGAAGCATCTCGCAGAACTTTCTATAGTCATCAAAGGTGCTCACCAGTCCCTCACCCCCATACTGGAGGGGACTTCCCTCATCATAACTAAGCTCATCAAAATCAGAGGTGATACCCGTATTGTTATCATCAATTTTATACTCGACACCAATCCTTTTTTCAACAGTTGCACCAACGGACATGCTAGTCTTTCTGTAAAGTGGTTGTAGACACTGTCTTTCCTCAAGCGTAATGTAAAACTTTGTTCTATCCATGCCCAGCGGTATAAATATTTCCAACTTTAAAAACTCATAAAACTCCATACCTGACAGTTTCTCTACCAACCTACCTAATATCGCCTGGTTAAGGCCGTACACATATTGCGTTCCGGGCTCAAATGGGAGAGGCTGACAGGCCAAGTGTTTACAAAAATCATCAAGATCGGAAAATGGGAATCGGAGATCTGGACCTCCTCCCGCCTGATCACCATAATATTCATATCCACTGCGGTGGGTAAGCAAATGGAAGATCAAAAGGTCATTTTCACAACGATATGGAGCCGAATTCGGATCATTGGGTCGACATTTTATATTAGCAAAATAAGGGATATATTTACTTACTGGGTCATCCAGCCTATATGCCCCGCGATCATAAAGAATCATCATCGCAACTGTGGTGATAGGCTTTGACATTGACCAGATTGGGAAAATAGTGTCTCTTCTAATTTCTTTGTCACCGATAAGTGTTGAGGATATGCTAGATATCGCAAGTGGGTTGGCACCCCTAAATACCCCCGCTATGCTGGAACCAGTAATTTTCGATTCAACCAAGGCCTCCTGATAAGCTCTAATACTTTCGTAAAGTTTTTTATCACCATTTCTCATGAACTATTTCCTCATCAATGGATTGCGTTATAGCATACATGACTAATCTCCTGATTGCCCCCTACCCATAAGCTAATCTGAGTTATCGAGAAATATGATGCGCCAGTTCTGTGTCGATGGAAACTATCGTGATCCTTTTTACAGAATATGATCTTCGTGGTAATAACAAACATCAATAGGCGCTTGGCAACATGACGATCCCCGAGGAGCCTCGGTTGCTTGGAAAAATCGTCACCTTGATTCCCCGATATTTCTGAATTATTGTAACAGGACAATATGCAAATCAATTGTTTTCCAGAAACCCATGGTCCACTAGAAATGTTGAGGGAATAGGCGCTACAATATCCAAGACATCGCCCTTTTATTATATTAATAAGCGTTCTATTTTCTTTGAGGTTCCATTCTCTCTGCAGCATTGGTGCGCAGTTTACAAGAAAGTAAACACAAATCTCAGTCATGTTGTGCTGGTGCACTACTCTAATTAAATAAGGCGAAATGCACATTAAAAAAAATCAAACGAGACTATTGAAAATCAAGACAGCTAAACAGATCATTGAGCGCAGTGAGTATGAGATATTACAGGAACTAAAAGCTCTAGATAAATCTGAGAAGTCGATCACACATGTGCAGAACATCCTAGCAGATAATCCTTGGGCGGAACAAGTCAGAGAGTATTTTTATCAAAAACTTTTATCGCTATCGCTAAATCCTGAACTTATGGAGGCGAGTTCCAAACATCTCGAAAAAAAGCCACGGGACAAGCTTTCCCTGTCATATTACGCGGCTGCTATGAGAGCAGAGGGC
Source organism: Porticoccaceae bacterium (assembly GCA_902562425.1). Lineage (GTDB taxonomy): Bacteria > Pseudomonadota > Gammaproteobacteria > Pseudomonadales > Porticoccaceae > TMED48. The sequence goes on from CACETF010000020.1 coordinate 25,877, forward strand.
GATGTCGCGAGCGCAACTGTAACTCTCGAAAAATTATACAAGCTACAACCCAATGATCCCATAACGATAAATGCGCTGGGCTCCGCATTGAAAGATCTTGGTTACTTCAAGCGCGCAGATGAACTTTTTAACAAAGCACTAAAACTTGCACCAGCATACGGCAAACCCCTTTGGAATCGATCAGATATCACCCAAGATCCGTCGAAAGATCTTCAGCGCATAAATTTCCAAATATCTAGCAATAGTAGTAAGCCAAATGAAATATATCATGCTCATTTTGCAGGATATCGGATTCAGGAATCTCTAGGTAATTATGAAGATGCATTTAAACACTTGAAGAATGGCAACCTAAATAAAAGAAAAACTCTAAAATACAAAATCCTCGAGGATAAAGAAATTGAAAGATCACTCACAATTATACTCAACTCAGACTTCATTAAAGCCCATGCCGGCGCTGGAAACGATTCTGCGGCACCTATATTTATCGTTGGTTTCCCAAGAAGCGGCACAACCCTAGTTGAGCAAATAATATCCTCGCATTCTGAGGTAAAAGGATTGGGAGAAATACCCTTTTTTGTAAACTCGACCATTCAAGTCAAAAACAAATATCGATTGAGGGGCAGCCTCTCAGAGTGGCTCCCCCAACTGAGGGATTACGCCTGGAAAGAAATCGGTGATATTTACCTACAGAAAATTAGGAAAATGATCGGCAAAGATAAGCGATTTACCGATAAAGCGCTCCTAAATTATAGAGCTATCGGTATCATAAGCCTCTGCTTACCAAACGCCAAAATCATTCAAGTTGATCGAAATGCCATGGATGTCTGTTTCGGTTGCTTCAGGCAACTATTCAACGAAAATTGGAAGTTCACATATGATTTTGATGAATTAGCAGCAGCATATGCAAGCTATCAAACCACTATGTCGCATTGGGAAAAACTTTTCCCCTCATTCCTTATGCGTGTTTCATATGAGGAGTTGATTAAAAATTTTGACAAATCTGTTTCGGATATCCTAAGTTTTTGTGGGCTGGAGCATGAGGTTGCTTGTTTAAATCCCCATGAAAATCAACGCGTAATAACCACTCTGAGTGCAACTCAAGTTCGACAACCAATATTTAGATCAGGTATTAATCGATGGAGGGTTTATGAAGAATATTTAACTCCGCTCCAAGAAGCTTTGACAAATCAGGGATTTAATTATTAGTGATTATATTGTCCAAAAAATGATTGGACATTCTTCCATGAATAATGAAGTCAATTAAATGTAAATAAATTTACCCGTTCCCGGTATAATTGGCAGATATGTTTCAAAACGTAGTTAACAGCACCAAATTTGAAAAAACACTTCTATGGGAAAAAACGATAACAGGACGCTTTTATGATTAGCAGACACATCTTTATGGTTTACATGATGGCCGCTGTTTTTGGCCTAGCTGGCTGCGTAGAAGATGGTGAAAGAGGAGCTACAGGGGCTACAGGACCTCAGGGCGAGACGGGCACTAGGGGAGAGGACGGGCAAGACCTTTTAAACTCAACAATCAAGCTCTCGCACATCGGTCGATACCACTCCGGACAATACTTAGAGAGCGCGGCCGAGGTTATTGCCCATCATGCAGAATCCAATATTATATACGCTGTCAATGCGCTCAGCGGTAAAGTCAACCTTATTGATATATCTGTACCCACCTCACCAAACACAGGCGCCGAAGCGACATCCACTATCAACCTAGCTGCAGATGTTTTAGCAGATCAAACTAACCTAGTGGACAGTGCCGATAAACTGGGAGCAGCTAATTCTGTTGCAATCCATGGTGACATAGTTGCAATTGCATTAGAATCTAAGCCAAAACAAGACCCTGGATTTGTCGTCATTTACTCGGTGACTAATGGAGTCCCCGCTTATCAGAGAGCAATCAAAGTCGGCGCACAACCGGATTCTCTGGCTATATCCCTCGACGGCAACTATGTTGTGGTTGCAAACGAGGGAGAGCCCTCTCAGGATTACACTAATGATCCTGAAGGATCCATTAATGTTATCGACATCAGCGGCGGTATAGCGTCGGCAAAAAATACAATCATAAATTTTTCAGCCTATAATGATATCGAGGTGACCTCTGGAGCTGGTGAAACAGCCGTGACAACAATTACTGCAGCGGAAGCATTGCTGGACAGCAAATCAAGAGTCGGAGCCAGAGCTCAAAGGATATTTGGTGGTGATGGACAGATCGCGAAAGACATCGAGCCAGAATTCGTAGCAATTCACCCCGATAGTAAGGAAGCATACATTATGCTGCAGGAAAATAATGCCTATGCGACCGTATCTCTCTCTGCAGAGCCCAAGTTAGAGTCGGTAAAAGGATTCGGGTTTAAAGACCACATGGTTAAAGGTAATGAACTAGATTTCATCAATGACGACAAGATTATGTTGGGGAATGTTCCACTGCTTGGCGTATACATGCCGGACGGTGCAGATACTTTTACTGACCGTCGGGGGCTTACTTTTCTCGTAACCGCAAATGAGGGAGACTCAAGGGTTTACCCTGACTGTGCGTCATTTGGTTACCCCACTGCAAGCGATACACCAAAGGACGGGGATGACGAGTGTCTTGATAGCTCAGGAAACGAAATAAAAGATGGTGATATTTATACTGATGAGCTCAGAATCAAAGATGCGGATGATGTAATTTTTTCTACAGCCGCACTGGGCGGAATTTTTGCCGACCAAAACGACATGGAGAATAAAGAACATCCGATGACTTTGAGGAGCTTTAAGATAATCAAAGATATGGGCATTGAGGCTACGCAAGCGGGAACACCTTGCACGTCTGTGATGGAGGCAGAACCGAAAGAAGATTGTACATACACTCAAATGTACTCTATGGGCGGACGCTCTTTCAGCATATGGAACGCAGTTACCGGTACCCTCGTATTCGATAGCGGCAATGATTTTGAAGAAATTACAGCAAACATCCTTGGTCCCACAGGATTCAACTGGGATAAAGAGCAACATGTTGCCGCATTTTCACGCTCCAAGAGCTTTAGCGGAGATGGCACCTTTAGCGAGGATAGGTCAACTAAAAAAGGACCCGAACCTAAAGCCATTGAGATAGCAACAGTTGGATCGAACACCTATGCGTTTATTAGTTTAGAAGCCACCGGAGGAGTAATGGTTTACGATGTTACGACCCCAGAATTCAGTAAATTTGTGCAATACATAAATCCGAGAGACTTTACGAGAGATGCGAATACGGTTGACGGTCTTGCCGCCGTAGGCGATCTGGGTCCGGAGGATATCAAGTTTATCAGTGCTTCGGAAAGTCCGAATTCGCTGCCTATGATTGCGGTCGGCAACGAGGTCAGCGGCACAATATCATTATTCAATATTTCAATTATAAACCAGTGAATAAGGTCCTCAGTTTATCTGGTAGTCATGCTTAAGGATCGCCTCCCAGTGAGGCACCAAAACTTAGCCTACCCTTGTTGCGGCAACTAATCCATTTATAATCACCCTACCCGTAGCTTCCCATGTAACTTGCTACACTCTCCATGTGTTTACAATGAAAAGGTCTCTTAAATAGGCTTATTTATTTCAAGGAAACTTGCATGATTACATAGATATTAACTTGCTGATCAAAACACTACCCTAGTTTTTTGAAAAAATGGAAAAAGCCAACTTACTTAACGGGAAATTCCTTATGATGCAAGTTTTAAGTTATTTCTTAGTTTAAATTTTGTACCAAATAAAAATAATGCCTTCTGTGACTTGTCAGCTTCTGTCAAAAAAACCAAATCAAATTTTTTAGATATTTTGGAGAAAACACAATTACATTTTTCACAACAATTTTAAAAACCTCGATAACAAAATCAAGACACATTTTTGCATACTCGGCTGTAAGTATAAATGTAGTCAAAAAGGATAAGAATATACCGCACTATCATAGAAATGATATTATGATTTTCAAGCTCTGAACTGCTAATGGAAGCTTTAATTGTGAAGATAATAAATTATGTTGCCTTTAGTTTAATTTCAATCACAGTTATGTCGCCCGCCTATACTTGGTGGGACTACGGTCACAAAGTTGTCTCACATATTGCAGATAGACATCTCCATAGCTCCACAAAAAATGCAATCAAAAGTTTCTCTGAGGGAAAATCATTGGAGGACCTCTCAATCTGGCCCGATGAGATCAAGGCGAGGCAGGGCTGGATTCACACCCGACCTTGGCATTTCATTACTATTGATGACAACGAAACTTTAAGCACCGTGACCAGAAGTCGAAACGGAGATGTGCTAAAAGCCCTTGTCATCCAATACATG
>CACETF010000021.1 GCA_902562425.1 Porticoccaceae bacterium
GGTTGTTCTATACTTCTACCCATAATATTTTATGACTTTAGTTTACGCTCGCTGAATGTAATGTAAGAAATCTTAACGACACTTATTAAATATTTGAGAGGACCAATCAAATATTCCACTGATTATCGATTGCTAAAAAGTTATGCTGATCCTACTTCCATGGAGATTAAGTTCGTTGACGCTAAATTAAAGCTTTGAGCGCCAAGTGATGTCCTACTCGAGCTTTACTCGTTCAAGCGTCATAAAGAGTTTTCTAGGCTAAGAAGTTTTAAAATAGTCAGTCGAAACTCAAAACAACTTTAGTAGGTTCACGTGACCGCCACACCCTAGGTCACGTTCAAAAATTGAGAAGCAAAAGACACCCGTTAGCCACGCTAATTAGCTTTTAAGAAGGGCTAGCACGGACTGTGCGGAAGCATTCGCCTGGGTTAGCATGGCTGTACTAGCCTGCTGGACAATTTGAGTCCTTGCAAGCTCGGTAGACTCCTTAGCGTAATCAGCGTCTTGGATCCTGCCTCGAGTCGCTGCAGCATTTGAAGACATTTGCATAAGATTATCCATCGTATGTTCAAGCCGATTGATTGCAGCACCATAGGTTGCTCGCTGCATGTTAATGCCATCAAGTGCTTGCAATAAATTATCCAGCGCAGATTTAGCATTGCTCGAGGTAAGTATATCTATAGCTGGGGTAAACGGAGTAGACGCTACTTCCGGCCTGCCATTCACACCCTGTACCGTCAGAGTTGGCGTTGGGGCCCCATCACTACCAGCGGATGTTCCTACGCTCACAGTCCTTGGATAATTCTGATTGATTTCAGTGGTACCTGCCCTAATATCCACCCGAGTCGGGTTCGTGCTCACCGATTGACTAAATGTTACAATAGCATTTGGTGCTCCAGCGTTTATATCACTAGCGTTTCCAGGAACTCCAGCATATTTCGCGGTAAATACAAGATCCGAACCAACAGCGGCAACCGTGTACTTAAGGTTCGCATAGCCTGTTCCACCTTGTATGGCTGTCGCCATCGCAGCGACGCTAGTGGTTGCAGTAGAGGCAACTGTCACAGTTGTCACACCATCTCCCACAATAAGGTTCTCAGCTTTTCCAGTAACGGGTGCAAACTTGAACTGGGCAGTTTGAGGAGCTACTCGGCCGAACTCAACAGTGGGACGGGCAGAAGTCTGAACAAACCCTGGAGTCTTATATGTGAACGCCATCTGATCAACATTCGTACCAGACATGGCCACCGTGAACGTGAGGTTGTCGTAATCTGGAAGCGCTTGAATTGCCTTGGCGAGCTTGGCAACGTTACCAGCGGTATCACCGTCAGCTCCAGGGTAAACAAGATTGCTAACATCATCAATCCTCAATGTAGTAACCCCATCCGACACCGTGAACGCCTTACTGCCAGGAAGATCACCAGCATGCTCTATCTCAAGCTCAGTAATGTCAACGACAAAGTCTCCAACTACAGCTCCAGATCCGTTCATCTGATTCAGGGTCACGGTTGGCGGAGATGCTACAGCACCAGCTTCTTTATACTTAAGAGATAACCCCGCTGGAGCTGCATTTGCAAAAGGGGTGGTAACAATCACATTGCGATCAACTTCATTATGCGCCACAAGAGGATCCTGTCCGGGCGCTCCAACATTCTTCATCGTCAACCTGAGCCCAGTAGATCCACCATTTGCGGTATCGTCTGACTTACTCACTAAAAGATCCAGATTTCCAAAGCCACTAGCAGCCTGAATTTTTGTTACGAGGGCAGCCACTGTGTTAGTGTTTTTCATGTCCGACGCCGAAATGGTAATGGTACTCCCAGATCCATCGGTTATCTTAAATTCTTCACCAAAGCCCGCGACCTCTTGGTCGGTCATCGATGTGGTGTACACTGCAGGGCTTCCAAAAACGTTGGAACCACCGTTATCGGAAACCGTAAATAGCATATCTGAGTAGCCAGGAGTGGCCTGTATCTTAGCTACGAGGGACGCTCTATCCGTGACGCTTCTCGCGTCAACGGTCATTGTGTTTGTCCCATCACTTAACACCATATCCCCGAGAGACGCTAAGGCATCGTTGTCGGTCATGGCTGAAGTGTAAACTGCAGAGACCGGCTTGATCTCACGCTGCGTTGGAGTCTCTAAAAGATCAGTAGGCCCAATATTGTTTGGCGTCGATGCGCCATTTCGGTAAACGCCCCTTCCGGCGGAGGTCCAATCACCGAAGGTGATCTCCATCGACTGCTCAGCGTTTGCTCCAATATGAAAGGTAGAGGTCCCATCCTTTCCGATATCACCTGTCATCAAAGGTGATCCGTTCCACTCTGTCTGAGTGGCGATAATCTCCAACTGCTCTTGGAGACCTGCAAATTCTGCGTTCAGAGCCTTTCTATCCGTCTCTGTGTAAGTGTCGCTTATTGCCTGTACTGCCAGTACCCGCATCCGCTGAATGATGTTGCCCAACTCTATGGACGCTCCATCCGCAGTCTGAATCATTGAAACCGCGTCGTTAGCATTTCTTACTGCCTGGTCTAAACCTTGCATCTGCGCAGTCATACGTGTCGCAATCGCAAGCCCGGCAGCGTCATCACCAGCCGAGTTGATCCTCAACCCAGTAGAAAGTCGCGTCATGGCCTGACTCATATCTCGGTCATTCCTCGCGAGCGTCTGGTGTGCTATCAGCGCGCTAATGTTCGTATTAATTACGGTCATCTTCACTTTCCTCTAATTTGGCTGATTTTCCTAACATACCAATTACACCTATCAGCCAGTAATTTCGCATTAAGTTCTAAAGTTTCTCAATTAACTACCGATCCTAATAATTGTTAGTGGTAGCATCAACTGTCTCCCCAGACTTAATGCTATCGCTTACTTGTCTCAAGCCGGCTTGGGGCTCTCTTAAAAACACTACTTTCAGACCGCTGGGGTGCTGAAAGACTTGCCGTTTAACAAATAAAACGCTCTCAACCAAATTAATGCAAACGAAGTGCCAACTTTTGAGTTTTGCCGGCGGCAAGAATTTTTTTTGTTTTTTATCAACACTTTATAGCAGTTGTTACAATCTAAAAATAAGTGGTGCCGAAAAAGTGGCAGACGTTTTCCGCCACAGATTGCCGGATTGTCAAGTTTTCGGCATCGTTTGTGGTAGCTTTGACATTTACAGTTCATTTCTCTGAAACCACTTTAAAATATCAATAACTATATAATTCTTAGCAAGTTTTTATTTTGAATCCCAAAAAGTAATTTTTTAGGGTCTTGATGTTCGCAACAGCACTTGGTGTAGCCTCTCTGGAGATTACTCGGACATACTGCCCAGTCACAGCACCTTTGACGTCCATCAATAACCTTTCAAAGGCCTGATCCACACAAAACCGCGATTTCATAATTTATGTTTTACTTACTAAACTAATTTTCCAACCACAATTTTAAAATGGGCGAAAGTTTTAACTATACGCTCCTCATACGCGGTTGCAATATCTCAACTCTCTCTACCGAGTGCTCTAGCAGTATTATCCATAGGGTAGCAGTCGCTACCCGTTTGCGCCGAAAGTACAGAAGCTAATTGCACAGATTTCGAAACACTTATTCTCAAGAAGCTCGAAGCCACTGCAGCCTGAAGTTTTTGGACATTTAGCATTAAAATCTACCATTGCCATAATATACAACCGTGTTAAATTACCAAGTTAGCCTATGCAGAATCCCTAAACAGTGATAGTCCGATGGAGCCACTAGCAATGTAGAGATAAGTAAAAAATACACATGCGTTAATTATTCGTTATCTTGCAGACAAACTTGGTATTGCCAGTCCTGTGACAGCAGTGACTCTTTAACGTTATACTGATATAACACAAATCCTTTGCAACACATTCCGCTAATAAAATGATACTTCACAATGATAATCGCTAAATTCTTTACCAGAAGCATAGAGGCACTAATAGACCGCATTGGCGTTGGAATATCGTGGCTGTTACCATTTATGGCTCTGTTAGTACTCTTCATTGTTGTGATGCGCTACTGTTTTTCCATTGGATTCATAGCTGTTCAAGAATTGGTAGAATATCTGCATGCTACAATTTTTATGTTAGGTATCAGCTATACCCTCAAACACGACGAGCATGTAAGGGTGGACATTCTTTATAGATCGACCACAACACATAACAAAGCGTTAATCAATCTTTTCGGCACGATATTTTTCCTGCTACCACTCTGCTCAGTAATCATTTATTCCAGTTGGGACTATGTTCTCTCCAGCTGGCGGATCATGGAACGCTCGGAGGAACGCAGCGGTATCGCATTTGTTTACGGTCTTAAAACACTCCTTCTTATCATGCCACTTCTGCTATCTTTGCAAGGATTAGTGATTGCCTATCGCGAGGCATACATCATAATCGGGAATCAAAAAAACCATTCCAGTGACGTGGTAAAAGATAGCGATGAGTGAGCTTTTCCCTCTTTTACTTTTTATCTTCACCTGTTGTGCCCTCCTTTTAGGATATCCCGTTGCGCTAACCCTTGCGGGTAGTGCTCTTATAATGGCAACAATTGGAATATTCACCGGAGATTTTGATAGCACCTATTTAATGGCGCTCCCAAACCGCCTCTTCGGTATTATGGAGAACAGCTCTTTAATTGCAGTTCCGTTATTTGTGATGATGGGCGTGATGCTCGAGAAGTCAAAAATCGCAGAAGCGCTTCTTGAAAGCATGGCACAACTCTTCAGCCGTTTTCAGAACGGGCTTGGATTATCAGTGATAATTGTAGGCGCACTGTTGGCAGCTAGTACCGGTATTGTCGGTGCAACTGTTGTCACAATGGGTCTGATGTCTCTACCGACATTGCTCAAACGTGGTTACTCTCCCTCACAGGCTACAGGGATGATTTGCGCTACTGGCACTCTCGGCCAAATCATCCCACCATCGATTGCCCTCGTATTGCTTGGCGATACTCTATCCAGCGCCTATCAACAGGCTCAGCTTAATCAGGGTATTTTTTCACCCAAGACCGTTTCGGTGGGTGACCTGTTCGTAGGCTCAATGGTTCCCGGCTTAATGTTGGTGCTACTCTACTGTATCTATTTGATAACATTTTCCAATCCACTCCCTGTCAATAGGAACAATCCAAAAATATACTTAAACACCAGCCTCTGGTCTGCACTATTGAACCTAGTCCCGCCTGTTCTCCTGATTCTGATAGTGCTGGGCTCAATACTTGCAGGAGCCGCAACCCCCACAGAGGCTGCCGGTGTGGGTGCATGTGGTGCCATGCTTCTCGCCGTATTGAAAGGAAAGATGACGCGGGACACTCTTCAATCCGTCATCGAATCCTCAACCAAAATCACCTCAATGGTTTTCCTTATATTAGTTGGTGCTACGGTGTTCTCATTAGTGTTCAGAGGATTTGGTGGGGAAGAGCTCGTTCACGCTTTTTTCAGCGACCTTCCTGGGGGAGTGGCTAGTGCAATTCTACTCGTGATGGTAGTGATCTTCCTGCTTGGCTTCATATTGGACTTCATTGAAATTACGTTTGTGGTGGTGCCAATTGTTGCACCAGTTTTACTATCGATGGGAGTGGATCCTGTATGGCTGGGTGTAATGATCGCATTAAATCTCCAGACATCGTTTTTGACTCCACCATTTGGCTTTGCACTTTTTTATTTACGTGGTGTTGCACCGAACAGCATTGATACTAAAGATATATACCGAGGAGTCGTCCCATTTATTGGCTTGCAAATCCTGTTAATAATCCTGGTCGTCACTTTCCCGCAACTTGCCATCTGGTTACCAAAATTTGTGTATGGATAGGAAAGGAGGATTCCAAAAAGAGCACAGATACAGCACAGGATTACTAACTCTCAAAACTACATTTAATGTTATTAAAACACAGAAACGCCCGATACACCCGGTAGAATATTAGTCGTTATCATAGGCCTTAGATAAGGATTCGAGCTGCCCTTCCAGATATTCCTTGGTGCCATTCATGGATTCCATCATGGACTCCATTGCCGAGAATTGCGCGAGATAACGCTCGTAAACTGCTTCATATCGGGTCTCCAGCGCCGCTAACTCATCCGCATAATCCTCTTTCGCTGACTCGGCATTCGCATTACGCGTCATTAGCACCCCGTCATCATCTGTCAACCCATCTAATACCGTGGCAATGTTCTGCGCTAGCCCTTTATTATCGGTACTATATAAACTTTGATTCGTAGTATCAGCTGTTAGCATTGTTACTATGTTATCAAAGTTTGAGGTGACCGCTTTATCGTACTTATCCTCGTCAAAAGTTAGGTTTCCGTTTTTGTCCATGGAAACACCAATATCTCTTAGGCCCTTGGTACTGGTTGAATAAAGGGGGTCACTTGAGCCGTCAGCATTATCAGCGTCCGCAAGAATAGCATTCCGTAATTGGCTTTGGATATATCGGACGGTAGCTGAATCGCGCCTCAATGCTCCCATCATCTCATTGTCCTCATCCGTCGAGCTAGACTGTAACTCTGCCATGAGAGTATTGAAATCGTTGTAGTCTGAAACTAACGTCTGTACCTTTGTTTTTAAACTACTTGTATCAGAAGCGATACTCAACCTAACAGGATTAGATGCATTGCTCGTCTCGGTAACCTGATTTATCGATAAAACCGCACCTGGCACCAAGTCGTTTATGGTATTCGTTGCTCGAGTGATGGTCAGTCCATTAAATGTGATCTCTGAATCGCTTGCGCTTTGCATAGTATTTTCACTAACGCCTGCAACAAGCTCAGTGACAGAAACAGCTGAGCCATCCACCGTGGAGGTTGGCGCTGATGTTACTGCTCCTTTCGATGTAGCAGTAAACTTGAATCCATTAACCGTAGGACTTGTCGCGCTGTAGGAAGATGCAGTGTATTCGGTAATTCCCGCAGCAGTTAGCGCGTTGCTTATCGCTGTTAAAAGGGCCGAATCATCATGACCCGTATATAATGCTTGATCAGCCGTAGAAGTGTTACTATCGTGATCTCCGTGCAATTGGACTGTTGCAGTCTTACTGCCAACAGTGAAGGTAAAAGTATCTGACGATTGAGCGCCTGTTATGGCGCTCCCTGAGAAGGGAACAACATACTGAGCCGCAGTGCCGGTGTCACTGAATCCCAAATCCGGAGTTGCCCCTCCATTTATGGAGCTTGTGGCGACAGAAAAGGCGTTAGCCGCCCCACTGGTACCGGAGAGGATAATACGGTAATTAGTGCCGGCGGTTCCAGTATCAACAAGATTTGCCGTTACACCATAGTCACCAGCGTTTATTGCATTAACCACACCCTGGGGAGTTGCAGTGCTGATAGCGATGGTTTGCGGCGTCGAATCCACACCATTTACACCCGTTGAAAGGACAATATTAAACGCGGCTCCACCATTTATCTGAGCGGTTTTTGAAGAATACTCGTCTGACTTGGTTTGCTGTCCGTTAGCCAAGGTCTTTACAGTCACGTCATAAGATCCTACCTGAGCGGTACCATCCAAAGACGAAAAGCTCGCAGCGGTTGCATTTGTTGAGGATGACGTGTTAGTTGCCATCTCATTTGCATCATTCAGACCCTCAAACGATTGCTTTAAAACACCTAGCTGATAGCTTACAAGGCCATAGGCAGAAATTTGCGCCTCAGTAGCCGCAATATTGTCGTTAATTTTTTCCTGCTTGGGTAACTTTTCTACATCAGTCAGGTCTCGAGACATCTTAAAAATGTCTATCCCGGAGCCAGCACCCAGAGTAGTAAGGATTTGCTGAGCAGCAGTCGACGATGAGGAACTTGAATTGGTTGCGTCTGTTGACATAATTTATATCTGATCAATTACCTAACTTTTGAGGGCTAAATTTTTCATTGTTAATAGTTAACGAATATAATCAAACAAACTCATCTGCGTTATCTTGGCAAAGCTAGCCTGACCTGCTTCAAGCGACAACATCTCCGCCGTAAGTTCTGAGACAGCTTTGGCGTAATCAAGATCCTCTGCATCAGAGAGCATGCCCGCGAATCTGATCTTAGTGTCGGAAAGTATGTCGAACTGAGCCTCGACTTCGTTGATACGACCACCAACACTAGCGAGAGACAGTGAAAGGTTATCCGTCATTTGAGAAACTTCTTGCAAAGCCCTCCTAGTGCCATCTCCATCGTTAGTAAGCAGTGCATCCCTGAAGTCTTCAACAACAGTAAAAAAACCAACCCTCGTTGGCGCCTGCCCTTCATTCTCACGAAGCACAGGGGTGAAAACATCATTACCGGGCCTGTTTACTGACATACGCCGCTGATCGGAGACATTGACCTCCATAACGTTGTTGTCTCCCTGGTAGGTTACAGCACCAGAAGAATCTGCCTGATATGGTGCCGTACGCATTTTTGAGCCAGAAAAGACATAGTTCCCTGTGCTATCCTGCATATTTGTAAGAGCCATGAGCTCTCCCATCAAAGAATCTACCTCGATTGCTAAGATCTCTCTATCTGCCGCTGTTGTAGAATCGCTGCTCGCTTGAACTGCTAAAACCCTGACACGTTGCATCACATTATCTATGGAACGTAACGCTGCATCCTCTGTCGCAAGCCGGTCATTGATAGTATTTAAAGTTTTTTCATAGGCATCTTGACGCCCAGCTGCAGTCCTAATCCTCTGGATAGTGCCAGCTTTTTCCGCATCGTCACTGGGTTTTAAGATCTGCTTACCGGATGAAAGCTTTGCTTGCATCTCGGTAACCTTTGACTTTTGCGCGCTCATCTGTTCTGCGCCACGGTCAAACAATTGTCCTGTAGAAATCTGCATTACAAGGGTCTCCTCATCTCAGCCCCAGTATTGAATCAAATAATTTTGATGCCACCTGAATCACCTGCGCTGATGCCTGATAGGCTTGCTGGAAACGTATCAAGTCCGCAGCCTCGGAGTCCAGACTCACGCCAGAAACAGCGTCTTTGGTTTCAACCGCCTGATCATAAACAACCTGTAACGCCTCTTGCGAGATCCTACTCAGAGTCGCTTTATTGCCAACTGTGCTTACTACATCAATATATGCATCACTTATTGACTGGTAACCGTCCACCACGGGCTTATTCTGTAACTCAACCATAAGCAAAATATTGCCATTATTTCCAACACCATCGATATTTTCTTCAATGGTAAATGTATCACCCCTTACAGGAGCCGCATCTAATGATAGAGTGAAATTTTGATACTTTATTGGCTCTCCCGGCTCGAAGGTTCGAGTGGCTACGACCGTCTCTGAGCGAGTGTCAGTGATAATGTATTGGTCGTCGGACGTAAAGGCTACTACGAAGGGTGCGTCTTTTTGTAACTCATTTTCTGAGCTCATTTCAGTTTCTGTATAACCAGCAGAGATGGAGGCGACTCCGGAGCCAGTCACAAAAACCGCGAGATCCTCTCCGACCGCTTCGTTCACATAAAGACCTGTTCTGAGACCAAGCTCAACCAGATCGGATGGTGTACCATTTGCGCCAAATGTAAACCTCACCTTTTCTTCACTACTCAAATTTAGTGTGCCGGTATAAACTTTATTTTTTTGGCCAAGCGCATTAGTTGCTGACGACGCAACCGGATTTCCCAGCTCTATGTTTTCTCCCTCAAAACCAACCGCATTGGTTATACTGATACTTCCGTTGCTGTAGGCAGTGGCCACAACCTTCGTAGTGGCTGAATGCGCATTTATTAAGTCAGCTAGCCCCTCTGCAGAGGGGTTTGCTTGATAGTTACCGGTGATGGTTGTTCCATTTATAGATATCTGCTGAGCGAAGTTAAGCTCTGCCTTACTGGCGTTAATCACATTTCTAGCCACTGCGGCTACACCGATACTCGTGAAAATCTTGTTCTTGTTACCAAGCGCGTTTAAGTCTGAACTAGTATCGGGATTGCCCAGTTTTATCGGCTGACCCTCAAAACCTGAGGCGTTTGTGAGCTTTATACCTCCTCCCGGAGTTTCAGAGGCAGTCACTTTAGTCGCAGCTGACTGAGCATTGATTAAAGTAACTAGGTCACTTACAGAAGAAGGTGCGGTTGCACCATGACTTATTTCTGTACCATTAATTGATACTAAAAGCTGCAGATTTAGGTCTGCGGCTGAGGCCACAACTTCCGTAGGTACAACATTGCCATTGCTGGTAGCGACCGAGCTATTAATCCAGTTGGCCATAGCAGCTGCTGAAGTTTTTGTTCCGGCATCAAGCGTCAACGCTCCCAAAGAGTGACCATTCAATTTCAACGAATTGGCAGCGATTACATCTATACTTGCATTTGAAGTATTCTCGGTAAGGGAAATTCTATCTGTATATGCGCTCGCAGGAACTGAGGTCGTAACTTTTACGAGACCTGTACCATCGGCATCGTTTTGAAAGCTTTCTTTTTCACTACTCTCAGCCAAGAACCCATAAGTCATGTTCATTCCAAGATAAGAGCCATCTCCCTCACCGTTGAGATAGGCGCTACTGTACTGACTATTCGCGCGGAAACCTTCATCAAGAGACATCATTCCCGCCTGCGTATCAGCGTCAATCTGATGCCCGAGCACATGAACGCCCTCGCTTGTGATAACCTGAAATTGCATGTTGCTATCTTGCGGGATATCTAGCATAAGAGCGACGTCACTCACACCGCGGGGTATAACGTACGCAGGCTGAATACTATTACCAGTAACATTGCTGTCAGATACAGCATTAGGATTGTTAATAAGAGCGCGAACACTTTTGCCAAACTGAAATCCTTCAAAGTCGAGATCTTGACTAAAGCTTACACTACCCTTCGCATCACCAATGTTCGTGTTGCTAGGTACAACCCGCATTAGCGCAGACGCAGCTACATTCATCGGGTCTGAGAGTCCTAAGTGCATTCCGGCGGCTGGTCGAGACTTGGGATTGATAAAGAAAGTGTCTCCGTTGTTTAACTGACCATCGAAAGAGATATTCATCCCAGCATGTTGTAGAACAGAGAGACCGGGTTGCGAAAATGTTACTGCACCAGTGGAATCATCTGTGATCCGCCAAACTTTATCAGTCGCCATATACTGAATTTCAAATGGGGAATACTGAAACGTATCAGGATCTGTGACTTCAATCTCGACATCAACGTCTCCTCCGATTGTTGGAGCAGACACCTCAAATACTGTGTCTATCACAAAAAGCTTTTGACCACGGTTACCCTCGGCATCTAGGCCCGCTTCATGGATTTTATTAACCTCTTGAACAAAAATTTGGGCCAAACGATCGAAGCTCTCAATCGCAGGCGTCAAAGTCTGACTCCGTAGGTTCATCAACCCACCCAGAGTGCCACTACTCACAGTGCTGGTGGGTTCCGCATCCCCGTAGGGGTTTGCTATGAGATCTACCTTTGCAGGATTGCTATCAGAAAATTCAGCTGCTAATAGGGTGGCCTTTCCATTACTAACCAACTGTGTACCGCCACTGCTTCCGAGGTTAATCATTACCTCTCCGTTAATTTGCTCGGTCACGTGAATTCGCGTGACGGCAGACATATCACGTAAAAGAGCGTCCCTCGTGTCGAGGAGCCCTGGCGGCTGTTTTGCAGCATAGCTTTTTCGAGCCAACTGTTTATTAACCAGAACCATCTGCTCGGTCAGGCTGTTCATTGTAGCGACTTGTTGGTTAATTTCCGCCCGAGTTTCTGCCTCAATATCAGAAAGACCACCAGACACCTCCCTAAAACGTGCCGCAAGAATATCACCGTCTCTGAGAAAAACTCCACGTTGGGTGGTGGATGCAGGATCGGTACTCAGTGCACTTGCGCTTGCAAAGAACTGATCTAGCGCACCTGTAAGACCGGCAGAGTCAGAACCCATGAGATCTATAATGCGATCTGCATATTTTACTTGCGGCTGCTGTGTCTCAAGATCACTGTTACTATTGCGAAGACTACTCTCTGTATATTCATCATAGGCTCTAACCACACCCTCCAAACGTGCACCAGTGCCCAAAAATATATTACCTTTTTCAACCGGAGCGGACTCTGAGACATCGGTAACCTGTCGCGAATATCCCTCTGTGTTCAGATTGGCAATGTTATTACTCACTGTGGTCAATGAGTGTCTGTATAGCTGAATGGCGTTGGCGCCAATTGAAAACATATCACTCACAGATAGATCTCCTGTGGCAACGTTTCAAATACCGATTAAGCCAATACTCCACCATTATCGGTAATCTCCAGCCTTTAAGTTTATCGTCGGTAAATCCGATTTTATTGGGACGGATGTGCGCGATTTCTCGCTAAAAATAGGTATCTCAGACGTGTGTGAGTAAATATCCGCAGCGTTGCTTTTACCGCCTTGCTTTTGAATCGTTTCCGTGAGCCATTGCGCCACGCCCAGTGAACCCCTTTGGGACATAACCTGAGAAAGTTCCTGATGATACATTTCCTCAAAGGTGTCTTGCGCGGATGAACTCATCAAATCACTTTTGAGTGGTTTACTGGCCTCCCGGAATGACTTCAACATCATTTGTATAAATAACGCCTCAAATTTTTGGCCCACTTCCTTTATCGCGGTCTCATCTTTGTTCTTAGCGCGCCCGCGTAACTCCGTTAATCCTGCGAAATCGTGGTGGCTCTGAGAAGATAACTTTATGTCAAACGAATTTTCCATTTAAATGATCACCAACTCAGCCCTGAGACTTCCTGAGGTTTTCAACGCCTCTAAAATAGCAATGATTGAAGATGGCGAAGCTCCCGTCTGGTTAATTGCATCCACTACATCACGCAAATCAACACCAGGCTGAAATAAAACCATTTTGTTTGTGCCCTCTTCAAATTTGATTTCAGCGTTCTGATTTAAAGCGGTATTGCCTCCGGCTAATGCCCCAGGCTGGCTTACTTCATTAGTTGCGGAAATACTGACAGAAATGGTACCGTGAGTTACAGCTGCAGCTGTGACTCTCACACTACGATTTATCACCGCCGTACCAGTGCGGGAGTTAATCACAACGCGTGCTGGTGGCTCCCCCGGCGTAACTTCGAGATTTTCAATCATACTCATGAACCCTACACGCTGGCCTCGATCTCTGGGAGCCAAAACTGCAATTGAGACACCATCAATAGGGCTCGCAACGCCGCTACCGAAATTTTCGTTTATTGCATTAGAGATTGCATTAGACGTGGAAAAATCTGATTCCCTAATATTCAAAACTATGTGCTCCGACTCCTCAAAAGGATTGGGCACCATTCTCTCTACCAAAGCACCATTGGGAATACGAGCTGAGGTCGGAACACCAATTTGTAGTTCCGTACCTGCTGCGTCAGCAGATATGCCGGTGACAGTAAGCGGACCCTGTGCTAGAGCATACACTTCGCCGTCTACACCCCTGAGCTCTGTAAGGATCAAAGTGCCTCCTCTGAGGGACGCAGCAATCCCAATTGCAGAGACGTTGACATCTACACGTTGTCCTGGCTTCGCAAATGGTGGAAGCTCCGAAGTCACCATAACAGCCGCAACATTTTCTACCTTTAGTTCTTTGTTCGCATTCGCAGCTGCCAAAGTCTGGAGTTGTTCTCCCAGATCAAAATCGCTTATTGGACCATCTACACTTACTCCCAAACCAGACAAAGTTGTACGCAGTTGTTGGGCTGTAATTAAAAGGTCTTTACCATCGCCCGTACCAGACAAACCCGCGACGAGACCGAAGCCAAGTAATTGGTTAGCACGGACTCCAGCAACGTCAGTAAGATCTTTTATGCGATCGGCAATAGCTGTACCTTGGACACTAAGCAATAAGCAAATCAGGAAACTTTTTAATCGCATTTTTAATACTCCGAAAATTTAAAACGGCCATAAATCGTATAAAATATTAGTGCCCCAAGGGGTTTTAGTTGAGCTTGCAAGCTCTCCTGTGCCTCTGTATGCAATCTGTGCATTGGCAATTCTAGTAGAAAGCACCGTATTATCCGGTTGGATATCAGCGGGCCTAATAATCCCCTTAATGCGAATAAATTCGGTACCTTCAGTCAAAGCCAATTGCTTTTCACCAACAATCATTAAATTTCCGTTGGAAAATACCTCAACGACCATAGCGGAGATCGATCCGGTTAATCGAGCCGCCTGCCCCGCTAAACCAGATCCATCACTGGTAATTGAACCTCCAGAAGGCCCTATATTTGTGGATAATGAAGGTCCAATACCAAGCTTTCCGGCAACGTTATTTACTAAAGCCTGATTCATTACCGTGTTCTCAGTCTCTCGACTAGTTTTCACTTCGTTAGTTCGCTCTGCTTGTGTGGACTCGTCAAGAAGGACAGTAAGAATATCTCCTACCTTGAGCTTAGAGGGTTGATAACTTCTAAGATCCCCAAACAATCCTCGGCCACTGGTATATATCGCTCCTGTAACCTGCTTATTTTGCGGCTCAGGGATTGGCATTATTGGCGCAAATTCTGCAGTCGGCATTAGCGCCGGTTTGCTTGCGCAGGCGCCAATCATAAAAGCAAACAAAAGAATGAGGAAAAACTTAATTCGACTCATACAAGATTCCTTACAGATTGTTGTTCAAGAACCGTAACATTCCATCCGCTGCGGAAATTGCCTTTGAATTTACCTCATAAGCTCTCTGCGCCTCGATCATGTTTACCATTTCTTCAACAACATTTACGTTAGACGCCTCTAAGCTCCCTTGCATCAACATACCGGCTCCATCAGCACCAGGAATTCCAACAATAGGCGCCCCGCTCGCCGTCGTTTCTCGGTAGAGGTTGCGTCCCATGGGTGATAACCCAGCATTATTGATGAAACGATTTAGCTGTATTTGGCCCACCTGAGTTGCACCACCCCCATTGGCAATCTCTGCCGTGACAGTCCCATCACGGCCGACGGTGACTCCCACAGAATTCTGCGGAAGCGTAATCGCGGGTGTCAAAATTTCGCCTCCAGCAGTAACAAGCTGTCCCTGCGCAGAAATCTTAAATGATCCATCGCGTGTGTAAGCGAGGGTACCATCGGCTTGCTGAATGGAAAAATAACCATCGCCAGATATTGAGACATCCAATGCATTTTCGGTTTGTATAATGTTTCCCTGTTCATGAAGCTTTTCGGTAGCAACTACGCGTGTTCCGGTTCCTAACATCAACCCAGTTGGTGTTTCAGACTGCGCGTCCGCCATTCCGCCCGCAGGGGCAACATTTTGATACAGAAGATCTTCAAAGACAGCTCTATCCTTTTTGTAACCAGTTGTATTTACATTGGCCAAATTATTTGATATCACAGACAAGCGCGTCTGCTGCGCTTGTAATCCTGTCTTCGCTATAAAAAGTGAAGGATCCACTTATGTTCTCCTTTGTAGTTTGTTACTAGCTTTTCAAAAGCTGCGTTAATAGCCTTAAAGTTTTTGCCGCAACTGTCGATTTTCCCACTGAAAACACTGAAAAAATCGTTCTCTATCTTGTTAATGCAAGAACAATGCCAGATGGCTCCACAGTGCCACTTTGGCTGCCACCATTGCCGGAATGCAGAGAGCGCAGTTTTCGTGGAAAAAAAATGTAAAGAAGCTGCCACTTTTACGGCAGTATATTGCCGTTATTTATTGCCGGTATGTCAGTATTGCGTCACTCCTTTAAACCCATATATTTTTAATATAGAAATTTTATTCTACAGAATGTCCAAAGAAACATGGGTTAGAGTAAGGGCTGGTAAAGCACCGACAACAAAAACTATCAGTCAACCTGCATTCTTCATTAAAGACGATCCAGACTTGTCTATACTCTGAATTTCTTTAATCATTTTAATCTGCAACTCAAACTGACGCGTGAAGTCCATGAGCTTAACCATTGAGTCTATGACACTGACATTACTCCCCTCAAGCGCACCACCGCGAACGGACGCAGGTAAGGGTCCTGAGTCAAAGTCCTCTCCCTTGTCGTTTGCCGGAGTAAAAAGACCATCTTCTCGCCTAACCAGGGTTGTCTCACTCGCATCGCGCAATAACAATTGTCCGATTTCTGCTGGAGGAACATTTGGTTCCGTGGGGGAAGTAGCAAATATCCTCCCATCAGGCGCCACTGACAAGAGTTGCCCTTCTGGAGCGGTAATAGTTCCACCCTCTCCGAGCACGACCTGACCGGCCATGTTTTCTATCAACCCACCGCCGTTAACTCTGAGGTCTCCACGCCGCGTAAATCCAATAGTGCCATCTGCAGCCTGAATACCCAACACAGTGTAATCATTCATCGCTATATCAAGACCGCGACCCGTCTCTATTATACTTCCTGGATCAAGCTTAATCACATCTTGCATAACAAGGGAAGGAACGAAACGCGGCGTACCCACACCCTCAACTTTTATTGCGGATGTAGCTGCCTCGAAACTCTCTTTAAATCCAATTGTTGTAGCATTTGCCATAGAGTTCGTTAACGATGCACGAACCTTGGCTTGCTCCATAACCGACGCAAGTGCTACAAATGCCGCCTTGTCCAATGCTACATGCTCCTCATTACTCGCCCAGCCCTATAATTGTCCTAAGACCTAACCACGGATATTAATGATAGTTTGCGTCAGCGACGAACTTGTCTCAATAGCCTTTGCATTAGCCTGGAAGTTCCGCTGAGCCGTGATCAAGTCTACCAATTCGGACGTCAAATCAACATTAGACCTCTCCCTAGCGCCTGCGCGAATTGTACCGTAACCAGCCGCCCCGGGCTCATTGAGTATCGCATCTCCGGATTTTGAGGACTGCGAAAAAGTAGTATCACCAATCTGACGAAGTCCCTTCGGAGTTGCAAAGTTTGCAATCAAAATTTTCCCTAGCGATTTTTGAGAGCCGTTAGAGTAGCTAGCCTCTACAAGACCATTGTCACCAATACTCACACCCACAAGATCCCCTTCAGGCCGCCCGTTCTGTGTCTGACTCAAAACCGAGAATGGGCTGTTGAATTGAGTACTCCGTTGGTAGTCAAGGTCAACAGTTCCCCCGATTACGTCCGCACTTTTGAGCGTGATCATCGAGTTGGGAGACACTATCGTCCCGGCAGTACTGAACGTCAACTCACCACGGTCAAGGAATATCGGTGTCCAATATGGAACATTATTTTCCTCAAATTCGCCGCCGTCAGTTGTCTCGATCCACTCTCCCTCTGCGTTTTGCTTAACGTACAAGGTACTAGTACCAGACATGTCGGGCTCTAACTCGATGAAGGATGAAGATGAACCAAATCCGGGGTCTACCCCTTCAAATCCAAAATCAGAATGACCCGCAATCTGGATGAAAGAATCCGAAGTGGTTGTGGACCCAGTTATGGTAATCGCACCCGTTGCTTCGCTGTAGCTGACATTGATACCCGATACAGAACGACCCAAAGAGTCAGCCATCAAATTTATTTGCTCTTCCATGTGAGTCGTGAACAACCCGATTGAATAAGATCCCTTCTCTAACTGAATTTGCTTGGAAATGCCGTCAATAATTACAGTTAAACTTCTGTTATCATCGTTTACGGGGAATGCCTTCCGAGCGTCTACGCCCATGACATTGCCTGTTACGCTTGCAGGCTGAGATACGATTCCCCGCTCGGCGGGCTTGTTCTCAATCAAGGACACATTCGGAGCCACAACTTGATCTCCGGTGTCAAAGCCAAACAGTGACACGTTTAGCGCCGCTTTATCAATTTCTTCCCTCAAGTTCGAGTTGGGGTACAAATCTGTGATCGAAATACTTGAAGTATCGCCAGTCGTCCCGGAAGAAAAAATAAAATTGTTATCTGCATAGGTCACATTAATACCAAACCTTTGATCTTTTACTGGAATTGTCAAAGCAGCTTTTGGGGGAGCGACGCTGATAAATGTATCAGCAAGATCGGTATCCACAATTGACGCTGTGGTACCGCCTGAGGTTCCAGTTGGATCATAGGTAGCCTGCACGGTACCACCGCCAGCGCCGAACAAAGGGTTTATCGCGGTTGCATCAGCCGGGTCATAACCCGAGGCAGCAGCTGCGTTCACAGCACCTACCGCGGAAAAGTTAATCTGACCAACATCGTCTCTTGTCTGTTGGATTCTCCATCCGACTCTTGCGTAATCCCAAGAGACAGTTACATCCTCAAAACCAGTCGTCTGAGACAATTTTTGGTTAAATGCCACCGCTAGATTTTCTGGCTGTATAAAGTTGCTGTTAACTCCCTCGTCATCTGCAGTCATAAGTGCATCATTCATCTGTGAATTTACGACGATTGTTTGGGCAACAACATTTGTACCATCAGCTGCAACATATGGTTGTTGATCAAGGGTAAAAATAGGCTTGGTCGCAACGGGCAATTTCGGAGTCGCTGGGTTGTCGGGATCGATTTGATTGTTACCATAAAAAATGGTTAGGCCATCGGTTCCATTGTCAGTGAGGGTAAACTTTAAATCTGCTAAAACGGGACCAGCAGCAACTGCAGCCGTCCCCGCATTGGCAGCATCTCCGGTCAAAGCCGCAAAAATATTGGCTCGTGTTGCGCCAGCGTTATAAGTCACCTGAACGGTGTTAGTACCGTCATTCAGACTAAAGGTACCGCCGGTTGCAGCTAAATCAGCATCAGCGAGAGGCACATTACCGGTACGCATGTAATCTTGGATAATATCAGTAGTATTGAGAATGAACTGCCCATCAAGATCTCCATCATTAGTGTAACGCGTGATCTGCAGTTTCTGAGACTCTTCCTTCGTATAATCGAAACGTCCAGAGTCCCCGAACCGAGCGTTTAAAACATTTTCCAGCTCCTGAGCAATCTGAGTACCTGACCTCGGCACAGTACTACCCGCTAAATGCTCTAGACCAACTTTAACGTCGGCAGAGCCATCAATCGAAATTGCGAAAAGGTCCTTCAGCTCCTCCCTCGAATATCCTGAAAAATCAAAACCATCACTACCGTTAGTGAGATTTAAGGCATCTATGTTCGCGGTACCGCCCATATCCGAAAGTTCAATACTTGCAGCACTGGAGGGAATTGGCTCTGCCAAATTATCGAATGAATACTTTTTGTACAGCGTACCCTGCGTGATAAGATATTTGTCACTCTCTGTGCTTGTTCTCTGCAACTCTTGCAACTCAGTTTGCGACTTGATCTCACCATACTTATTTATGTACATCGGGTCACCAGCGTTCTCAGCCTTCTGAATCAAAGCAGTATCGATTGGCTGCGCCACTCCGTTGTCATCAGTTATAAAAACGTGAGTCTGGTACTTGTTAAATGGATCATCAGCAGTAGCGGTTTGTGTCTTCACGTAATAAATGGTTGCTAAATTTGCGGAACCCGAGGTCCCGAAGACCGTCAAAGAAGTCGTCTTATGATATGTATCTGGGTTCGATGGATTGAAGGCTTCCGTAATCGGTGTCACTTGCGCAGGAAGGTTTAAACCCAACTCGATCTCGGTAGTGGGTTGAAATTCTGCTACTGTCTTCCGAGGAATCGTCATCGCGCTTGGATCCTGCGAAAAATCGGCCTTATTCGTAGAATCCACCGGCAATGACTGCAGAGCCTGGCCAGAACTATTTACCATCTGGTTCTGCTCGTTGAGCATGAAAGCACCATTTCTGGTATACACTTTCGTACCATCTGAGGACTCTAGAGCAAAGAAACCGTCTCCCGCAATCGCTAAATCGAGAGCGTTTGCAGAATTTTCAATATTACCTTGACTGAACTCCTGACTCACCTCTTTTAGAGATACACCACGTCCAATAACCGAACTAGATTTCTCCAGTGGGGAGGTGGCAAATATGTCACCAAAGTCCGCTTCAGACCGCTTGAACCCCCCTGTCCCCGAGTTGGCTATGTTGTTAGACGTAACCGACAGCTGGGTAGTCGCAGCGTTCAACCCCGTTAATGAAGTATAAAATGACATTCTTCAGTCTCCTGTTTACTTAACCTTATCCAAATCACATACTGATCCGCTTCACGTCAGCCATCGACACAAGCGACCCATTACCAATTTCCAGCGACATCTCCTGCAAAACAGGATTCCAATTAACGCTCCTAACCTTTGCCAATGTCGTAACCGGCACAGACTCCAGCTTTCCGTTTCTCGTCACGCTTGCCGCCATGGTATAACTTCCCCCTGGCGCCATCTGTCCCTGCAGGTTCATCCCGTTCCAATTTAAATCGACCTTACCGGGCAAACGATTTCCCGTAGTTTCACGATACACAAGCTCACCAGCTGAATCATAGACACTCATCGTCACCGAATCCGCCCCACTCTCCAAGTCTATGCTTCCAGAGGTTAACGCCCCTTCCTCCGCATTAAAAAAACCGCCCTCAACCGCTACACTCTTCCCAACGAGGTTTGCGCCTGCAAGCATCTGATCTCTTTGCATCCCCCCAACCATCGCATCCATAGAATCTCTGATACTGTAATTGGCCTCAAGCGTGGAAAATTGCGCTAATTGGGCCACGAAAGCCTCATTTTCCATTGGATTCAATGGATCCTGATTGTTTAGTTGTGTTGTGAACAGCTTCAAAAATGCATCGCGACCCATATCATCTCGAGATGTGTCTCGAGTGAGCTGTTCTTCTTCATACTGAGAAGTTGTAAGTATGGACGCCGCTGAAATAGGTGAAGTCATCTCTTATACCTTGGTTAGCTCAAGCGTTCGCATCATAAGCTGCTTTGTGGTGTTTACAACCTCCACATTGTTCTGATAACTTCGTCCCGCAGCCATCATTTCAACCATCTCAGTAACTTCATTGACATTTGACGCGTAAACGAAACCGTTTTCATCTGCTTTGGGATTACCCGGATCTCTCACTTTCCGGTTGATTGCAGGATCATCAACCATTCCGACAACTTTTACTCCGCCTAAATATTTAGCGCCTTGAGTAAGTTGCTCCTCCCTCAATAGGGCCTCAAATACGGGACGTTTCGCCTTGTAAGCTGTCTGCGGCGACGACCCCACTGTCGAACCATTAGCCATATTTGAAGCAATTGAATTGAGTCTAACCATCTGAGCGTTTAAAGCAGTAGCAGCGATCCCGAGAATGTTATCCATAGACATGATTATTACTCTCCTCTTAAGGCTTTTCGAAAGCCGCCAATGTCACTTTCCAAAAATCTGAGCGTTGCCTGATACTTCGCAGCTGCTTTACCGTATTTTGCTTGCTCAACGCTCATTTCAACAGTATTCCCGTCGAGAGGGGTATTAAACGGTATACTGTATTTAAGTGCTGCTTGAGCACGATCAGGCTTACCGCCAAGGTGATCCTTATGCGTTGTAACGACCGAGTTGTGCTCAACATCGGCCAGCGTTTCCCTAAGTGCTTGTTCGAAATCGATATCCCGAGCCTTATAGTTTGGAGTGTCAACGTTGGCTATATTTTTGGACAGCACTTCCATCCGCTGTGTGCGTAACTGAAGCGCCGCCTCATGTAATCTAAATGCCGATTCAAACACTTTCATAAATTTTCCATTAAAGTTTTACCAAAATCTGTCGATTTATTAACGATATGATAAGTCACATATTCATCAATGTTTGAAGATGCAAATCTGGTGCCAACAACTGTCTTTTGAAGCTTACACGCCCAAGAATACGATCTATTTCAGATACTTATTTAAAAAAAATCCTTTAAATGCAGAACTCTGTGCCGCTTTACCGGCAGAGCATTGCCGCTAATGATTGCCGGAATGTCAGTATTGCGTCACCTCAAACTAAGGATCATACTGGTGATATGACAAGGCTATCAATAAACATAATGTTATTTATTCAAATCATTCTGGTGATCGATTTCGCATACAGCTCAAATGAAACGCCTCTTCCGCAATCAAAAAAAATCTTAATTACTCAAATAAAAGAATGGGTCGCAAAAGAAAAGAACATCGATCAAGCAGACATAAAGGTTGCTGCGCTCGATCGCCGCCTGTTAGTACCAGAATGTCCTGCTTATTTTGACATCAGCTTTCCGTTTTCTTCTGACACTCAGCAAGTTCGTGTCAATTGCTCAGAAATTGGATGGAAAGCGTTTATTAGAGTGTCCATTGAAAGCGCAAAAATGTACTACGTATACAAAGATGACTTTCAAAAAGGTCACCGCATCCAAAAAGGTGACATTGAACTCACAGATGAAATTAGGGTGGGGCATAATTCTGGATTAATAAAAAATGTTGACGCGATAAAAAATCAAATTCTCAAAAGGTCGGTTTTAACCGGTCAACTAGTTCGACTTCAACATTTATCTCGCAGCGTCGAAGTATATATTTTAAAAAAGGACAAACTTGCAGGTGAGCCTCTCATGGATGATGACTACGCACGCACGTTGCGTCCTGTTGCCGGAGCATCTGCGGCTCAGAGGTTCCCAGAGAGATTGCTTGAAAACGCCCTGATCGCTCGGAGCTTGCCAGCGGGTTATGTTTTACAAGAAAGAGATCTGAAGCAACGCCGACGAGTTCTTGTCGCTCAAGAAACCTTAACCAGAGGGCGACTGTTGTCCCCTTCGAATGCTCGAATGGAGGACTACTATGGTACTTTGCTCCCTGACGCTATGCTTTCAACAAAAGGTATCGAGTACTTGGAGGTGATAAGAACCATCCAAGCAGGAAGTCCACTGCGCGCATCTGACGTTAAGGTGGCAGCTTTAATAAACAAGGGAGATACTGTAAACTTAAGCATTGGGCGTGGATCTTTATTGATCACCGTATCAATGGAGGCATTGGAAAGCGGCAAGTTGGGGGAGCAAATAGTTCTTCTGAATCCGGAGTCCGGAGAAAAAGTAAAGGCCGTTGTGTCCGGGATTCGCAGCGCAAACGGTCTTTAAACCGCTTTAAAAACGCGTTAATATTTGTGCCAATAAAATGCCACTTTAGTTAAAGAAAAGCGGCAAGGTGCCGAATATTAGAATAATGGAAGTGAAAATTAGGTATGAGTATCTTAAAGGACTAAGGATATGGCAAGCACAATTTCTAGTGTTGGATCAGCGGCAGCACAGCTAAAAGCGGCCGCTGATGCAGCTGAAAAGCTGAAAAAGGCCAGTGAGGCCCTTGACACTCCTGCGGAGAAAAAAGAAGCTATTACTCCTCAAGATGATCAGTTGATATTAAGCAAAGCGGCCGAAGAAGCATTGGCTACCGCTGAGTTCGACGAAGCAAAGGTAAACGCCATTAAGGCTGCTTTAAAAGAAGGTAACTATCCTTTGAACGAGCGTAGGATAGCTGAAAACTTTCTTGCCATAGAAATGATGATTGGAAATACCTAGCTCCCTGATCAACCAAGGCCGGCAGTGTTACACAAGCTGGCCTTACAATAAAAGTATTAGCAGATAATGCCGAGTACAGAAACAGATTACATTTCACAAACCCTACACAAAGCAAACGCACTTAAATCAGTTCTCTCAAGTGAATTCGAGTCGTTAAAAGACCAAAACCTAGAACTATTCGAAACCCTTCAAAGCCAGAAGCTCGAAATACTCGATTTTTTGGCAAGTGAAGAGCTTGTAGAGCGTATTAAGTCGTATACCAACAGCAAAGATGCTCTAGCCGACAATGTATCTCTGTGGCAGCAAGTTATGGATTTAATGAAAGAGTGTAAGGAATTACATATTCGTAATGAAGTACTTATTAACCGAAAGCTAGAAACTATTCGTGGCGCCTTACACACCATCCAGACACCTGATCCCCTAAGTAGCGTAGAAGTTTATGACAGGCTCGGTAAAATTCGCTCCAATAGCCGCAAAAACTCGGTAGGGAATGCCTAGGATTGTCTCGCTAATGTGATTTTTTTCTGCGGTAACTTTCCGGTTCAATTCCTTTAAGCCAATATACCCAAGACAATATTACAGCCACTGCTACGTAAAGATTTTCAGGAATCTCTCCCTCTAAATCAAGTTGACTTAATAAAGCTACGAGTTGTGGGTCTTTCGCAATATGGACCCCTTGACGCTGCGCCTCAGCTATAATTGCTTCAGCAAGTTCATCTTGGCCCTTTGCGGTTAACATAGGCACTGGGTTCTTACCATATTCGATCGCTACAGCTTTCTTCACCGGCTTGTACGTCATGTAATTACATCCACAACGCCACCGGGACTGAGAGGCTTCGCACCATCTATACCTGCTAATGGCCTTCGAGCATGATGAACCGTCATCTTACCGAGAGCCAGCCCGAATTCCTCAAGCTGTCGATGAAGCTCTCCAGAACTCGACCGAGCTAATTTGGCTACATCAAAACGATCCGCCCACATCTCCATATCTAAACGAAGCGAGGATTTTAAAGTTGTTTTAAGCCATAACTCACCTAACACGGAACTATCTGTATGAAGATTAATGACCCAATCTACGTTTGTCTCATTTTCGCCGCCAGAATCACGCTGAAATTCAATCTGAACCGGATTCGCATCGTTAAAAGGCAAAACAAAGCTATATGATAGTGCGCGGTTCTGTTGTGCCTGTAGACTCTCTACTTGGCGGCTCTCAATCTCATCCACCGCAGATTCCAATTCACGTGCGATTATCGACTGCGGCGGTTGCGCCCTCAAAATAGATTTTAAAATCTGCTTGAGGTCCATAGGGACAAGGAGCTGACGGCCAACCCGCGCTTCCGTAAACAACCCGGATGCAACAAGTGCCCGCTTTACTGCCTCAGGCGAGAGCCTAGCCATGCTCTGAATTAACTGTGCTAACCAGCGTGAATTCTCACCCGCGGCAACCTGTTGTAGACTTAGAAAGGGACTATGAGAAGAAAATAATTGTGTTAATTTTGACTCCTGGGGCGGACGGAAAAGCAGACTCATCAACCGAGACCCCGGTGTAGCTAAGGCCGATACTGCTGCGGAGGATACCAGCGGTTGAAGTGATGTGGAGTTGTTTATAACGCGGAGATCGATCTTGTCTCCAGTCTTTAATTGCTCACCAATCACAGTGGCAAGGTCTCTGTTTGCTATGACTAGTTCTCTGTTTCCGATAGAAAGCCGCATCTCTTCGCCTCGCATGCCTACGACCGCACGCACGATCTGCCCATCGCGTAATGATAAGTCGCGAGCAACATCTTCGGTTATATCAATAGACACCGTGCCCTCAAGAAAAATGGGGGTCGGCCTTACTGCGAAATTGACTTGCTCAGGACCTAGCACTTCAATGCCCTCTCAGCTCCAACAATAATCCGCCTGCTTTTATCTTTGGATGAGCTCCACATACTACTCTATGGGTACTGAACCCAAGACTTTCGCTCTGCGCTAGCTGCCCTTTTTTCGTTCAGAATACCCCTTGAATTAGTAAACACAACGTTATGGATGTCTTCCGCCGTGGGGAGTTTTAATTGCTTGTCGGCATACATCCAATTGGGATTTTTACGCTTGAATGCATGGGGATTCGCTAGAACTATTGCTTGACGTAAAATAGATTTTCTCACTGGATTGTCAACCATCGTGCTTGCAATTATGCGATCTAGGGTATCACCTTTCTTGGTAATGTATCTACCGTCGGCAAAGGCCTCTGCGAGTGTCGGCGTCATCAATCGAACATCCTTGATTAGCTGAGCAAGAGCCTCTTCTGGACTTTCAGCAACTGTTGATACAGATGAAAATAACAAGGAAATCAAGACGAGTGCCATAAAGCCCTCGGTACATTTAAGTGTAGGTAGTTTAAATTTCATCTTTTCCCTCCGAATGCACTCAAAAATAAAGCGCCACTAAATTTTCGTTTGCCTGCGAACTGGTCCAACGTGGACCCGCTATATGCCTCAAGACAGCACTGTGACGACTTACTGACTCTACCCTTGCAAGAGCTAAGGTCGTTAGTGCCGAGGAATTAACTGCGGCATTCAAAATATTTGGATCACTGCTGAGTAGGAACTGATCACCAACTGTAACTCCAGCGAGTGAACCGGCATTGATGGACGCCGTACCACTGGCGCCATCAGCATTTTCAAGGTGATAATACTGTGCCACGCACGCCATGGATTCAGTAACTTCAGACAACATCTGCTCCGTCGCAACAGTAATCTGGTGCTTAAACTCAGGTGGGATTGCTGTTTTGGCGTAACCTTTCTTCAATCGTGGGTAGTTAAGCGTAACGGTCTTGCGCCACATTGGAGTATCAAATTGCCGATCTACTAATTCAAATTCCAAATCAATTCGTGACCCAGACCAAGGGGCGTTGTCACGCGCATATTCAGGAAACTTACTCAGGTTGTACGCTCCCAAGAACTTTCTGAAGGCCTGCTGTCCAGATCCGCTCTCAGCAGGATAATATGGATTCGGTGGTATAGTGGGGTCATTAGTAGGATCAGGGCCGTAACCACCGCCTCCAAATCCATCTTTCAAAATAGGAAAAATAGACCAAGCGCCCGCTGAAACACCAGACCATTCAGCAAAGCCCAAAGAAAATTCCATGGCAGACTTACCAGCTTCAAAACCCTTTCTGACGACGTCCATTATTTCATGCGGCCCGTTTTTGGCCGCGGGATTATAATCACTCACCTTTACGTCGAATCGGTATGGTACTTTGTTACTGGAAGCACCAGAAACGAGGTTGTCGTAATTGGAAGCAAATCTAACTTCGGGCCTCGCCGTCCAAGACGATGAGCCCCTAAAGGATCCGATCACAACATCTTCTGAGAGTGCCGCAATTTCACTGAGATAGTGATCTCCTAAGCGTTTATTCTCGCCGCTATATTCAACTCGCACTACCGCCTCGCGGCGGAGTTCCGGACGCGCTCCCGGACAAGTTCGGTCGGACAACATTGAGGCCTCTACTCGCGCCACTGGAATACCCGCCTCCTCTAAGTAAGAAAGTACTCTAACCCCACGCACACTATTACTACTAGACATCAGGGTAGACTCGTGAAGAACACCTTGATCGTCAATATAGGCAGCACTGCCCAAGGTGACCTCTGATTCCATTGCAAGGTCAACAAGTGCTTGTTTTATTGCCTCCAGTTTTTCTTCAGCAGAAAATGTTTGTGCTGGCAAAGTGTTACAGGAAAATAAAAGTGTCGCAATTACTGCACCCGCCTTAGCAGGAATTATAGCTATGGGGAAGTTGCATTTATTCCAAAATCCTTTTATGAAACGAAACATGTTCTCTTCCTACCGCAATTCACATCAAGATCAGACTCCCCTTTTCACATTAACTGGCTTTGATTGTGCCATCTGAGAAGGAGTTTGAGCTGTTTTCCGAACCGCCGCTGAATTGTTACGCGACATTTGATCAATATACAAATGTCTTAAATCATCAACTATAGAACGACTTAACGACAAAGTCACGGTATATGTATCATCACCCACCGGAGTAATAGATACAAGCTGCGCACCATAAATTACGCCCTGAACTCTCGCCCTAAAGGTATCGCTTTGCACAACCATTTCACCAACTGTAGTATTTACGTCCAGATATTGACCATAAACCTGCTCCAGCAAAGAACGATATGCATCTAACTTGGAAGCGCGAATCGAAAGAAGCCTCTGTTGTGCCGGATTGTCATTCATTTGAACGCTAATTACTGCATAG
>CACETF010000022.1 GCA_902562425.1 Porticoccaceae bacterium
CTTGGAGTCCGTTAAGTTGATGGAGAGACTATATAAAAAAGATACTAGTTTGTTAGATAAACAGAATAAGTCTAGTATTATGATACTATAGGGTGAAAAGTCTGTGGTGCTAAGTAGAAAAATCTTATCTAGTGACGTAACAACTGGCAAAACCATGTTCTTCCTTTTAAGAGTCAACTCTAAATATTTTTCTTTTACCTTCAAATCAGAGGGTGAACCATATTTATCACTGATATCTTTTGCCCAACCACCTAATTCATCTCTGATATCTTTTGGACACTCAACATATCTCAGCCTTGTTTGCAATGAGTGTCTAAAGCTATGACAAGTAGGACTCTCACTCCCAAGAATGGAGCGTAAGCGTTTATTACAGGCTGCATCAGCACTAGTAAATTTCTATAGCCATTAAGTTTTTTATTTAGATAATTGGCGATTCATTGCGGTTGAATAGACTAATAATGAGGACGATTTGATAGACGAAATATTCAAAATGAAAGATGCGTAACTGATTAGTTAACTATTAC
Organism: Porticoccaceae bacterium; assembly: GCA_902562425.1. GTDB lineage: Bacteria > Pseudomonadota > Gammaproteobacteria > Pseudomonadales > Porticoccaceae > TMED48. The sequence goes on from CACETF010000022.1 coordinate 525, forward strand.
CTCTTTCCATTCATTTATGTATACTATGACATTTATCTTTAGAGGAAGTTATGTTTAGAATATTAATGCTCACAAGTTTCGTACTTTCATCATTATCTAGTTTCGCCGCTGAAAACCCAGGATCTGGGTATAATGCCCTAGATTTTCGCTCTTGTAGCTTTATTAACGGCAAAGATATGGAAGACTTACGGAAGCTGGATACAGAGTATGTTGACTGGGCGTCCAAGAATTATCCTGTTTTTTTGTCATACATCATGACGAAGCATGCTACCAATCAAAACGATTGGGATCTTGACTTCATCTGGTTAAATATTTATGAGAATCATGAGGCTTTGGGTTCCGCAAATAACGCCCGATTTCACAGCGGTTCTGAGATAGAGCGAAAATTTAATAAATTAATAGAATGTAACTCTTATTTTACAGCGACTAGTATTCACATTAAGCCCTCATTGGCACTCGGGTCAGACGGTATTTTTTCTATAAACTCATGTACTATGAAAGATGGGGTCACATATGACGATTTAATCACTGCCGATTCAAAGTGGGTATCTCATAGGGAAGCTGTCGGTATGGAGGATGCGATGTATAGATGGATTCCCGATGCTGGCTGGTCTAGAGACACCAAAGCTGATTTTCTAAATGTGTACGTGGCAACGGATTTAATGATGCGAGGCAGAAGTATAGATTTGTTGTGGTCAGGTAGCGCTGCGGTTTGGCAGAGCATTTATGGTGACATACACAGCTGTGATCAAGGAAGAATTTGGCGTGCGAATTATGTTGGTCGCAAAAGTTCCTGAGTGAGGGACAAAAGACAAGCTTTTAACACTAGAGGTAGATTTATTACTATCAATAGTGATCACAAAATTGTTGAGATATTTGAAGTTAGTAGGATAAAAGTGGTCAGAAATTTCTGTGAGGATTGGCTATTTATTAAATGAATCTTGTAAAAAAAGGCACTTTTCTAAAATCGTCTCATATCGAAGTCAGAATAGTTACGCTGTAGTGCCTATTTTGGAATTACTACTACCCGTACAAAGTAATTGAAGTGTATCAAGGCGGGAGCTACACATATGCTGAGATGATAGATCTTTTAAAAGTTTTTCATTCTTCAAAAACTAGAAAGACCAGTACAGCATACTGATCTTTCTAAATCTCTGAAAAGGTATTGTTTGCTTTGAGTTCTTTTTAACCACCCATAATTGAAATAATCATCCACAAAGCTATTGGTAGTGCGATAAGGTCATATGTTTTCATGTTGTCTCTCCTAAGAGTTAGTTAAGTTGATGGAGAAACTATATAAAAAAAGATACTGATTTTTTGGATAAACAGAATAAGTCTAGTATTATGATACTGAAGGTTGAAAAGCTTGTGTTGCTAAGTAGGAAAAATCTCAAATAGTGAATCACGGAACAACTGGCATAACCATATTCTTCCCTTAAAGAGTTAACTCTAAATATTTTGCTTTCAGCTTTAGGTCAGAAGGTGAACCATTTTTATCACTGATATCTTTTGCCCAACCACCTAATTCATCTCTGATATCTTTTGGACACTCAACATTTCTCAGCCTTGTTTGCAATGAGTGTCTAAAGCTATGACAAGTAGGACTCTCACTCCCAAGAATGGAGCGTAAGCGTTTATTACAGGCTGCATCAGCACTAGTATTCATCACTTAAGATTGTGCTTTGTCAACATATCTGGGAAAGACAAACTCATCTAATTGGGCAACTGTTGCCTTTTTCATTGCAAGAAGCGCAGAGCCAACCAAAGGTATAACGCGTCTGCTACTTTTAGTTTTGAGATCGCGTACGTTGTTGCGATATAAGAAGAGGTGAGGGGTGTCTGCATCAATTTTTATATCCTCTATTTTAAGACCAACACATTCTTTGATACGCATACCAGTGTCTAGCATTAAGTGAATTAGATGATCAATCTCTGGCGTCCTAGAGGCTACCATTCCTCTTATTTGATCTATTTGCTGTGAGTTAAGTTCTTTCCTATCCTCAGAATCATATCCCAGATTTGGAATTTTAAAGTTCTTGAAAGGGTGCTGTTGATCTTCAGTAAAATCCATCTCTAAAGAGACACGGTTAAACATGGCTGAAAGACTTTTTAGTTGTCTCAAAACGGTTGATGTCTTCTTTATTTGACAGCTTTCATTGATAAATTTGTTGATATCAGAGCGAGTATAATCAGCAGGTGCTTTATCACCGCAATGCTTGACCAAAGAGGCAATGGCTCTGTCACATTCTGCAGTGACTTTTTTATTCTCAGTCTTTCCTAGAAGTCTCAAATACCCTGACGGATATTGAGAGGCCGACAACCTAAATGTACCTTGAATGATGGCAAGTGCGTCACGTTGCTGTGTACTCAGGAGATGCAGGGGTAGGGCATTATGATTGGCTTGTAGTGCAGTATACTCCTCAGGTGTTGTCCTTTCGTAAATAGTGTCATCAATACTCTCATAGAAGCGATCTCTGGCAAGCTCTGCATCATTATTGCGTTTCACGCTATCTTGAGGAGAAAGATTATATTCATTGAGCTTATTGAGTGTCTTCTGATAATCCGAAATCACTTGTTCTTTGGGAAGTCCTTGGCGAAGCCTTGAAAATTCCTTTTCTATTTTCTTGTTTTGTATTTCACATAATGCTGCCGCAATACTTTTGTCGTTTTTTTCAGGGAAATTTCTATAAATGGTTTAGGGTAGTGACTTTGTAAGTCCTTTGGAACTCTACGCTTGTAGTAATAGGTATTTCTGTTACTGCGTTTGAAAAGATATTTCATTGATATGGTATATAAGCCAAAAAGAGCTTGCATGATAGCCTTTAAACTCCAGTGTGTGTACATTTGTGTGTACATAACTAGAGTGCAAGTCTCTTAAAACATTGATATTTAACTAAATATTTTGTTAAAGTGGCGCACCCGGAGGGATTCGAACCCCCGACCAAGTGGTTCGAAGCCACCTACTCTATCCAGCTGAGCTACGGGTGCATGGTTTTAATTTTTGGCTTTTTTCACCTACGTGTGCACAGTTCACGACTTTGAAGCATCAAGACACTGTGCTGCAGGTTTCGTTTATCCGCTCTTCTCTTTGTTAACACTGTACCATAGTCTCTGATTTCCGTCGAATAAGGGATCACATATGCTTTTTTCTGTAACCGCTGCATGTTTTATCGGTATTTGGAATATTTTTTTGATCGGTCAAGTCATTTTGGTACGTCTTGAGGTGTGCCGCTAAAAAACATTGCCCAACAAACGTATATAAGGCAATAATATGATTAAATTGTGACTATTCTCAGTTAACTACAGGCTTTGCCGGATGCTTTTTAACGGCCTTTTCATTTACATCCATACCCCATCCGGGTTTTTCAGAGAGCACCAATACTCCATTTTCTAATATTAATGGATCGGTAAAAAATTCGTTAAGCCATGGTACTTCGTCGACGTCGAATTCCATGAGCTCAAGGTTGGGGGTAACCGCAGAAAAATGGCCATTAATTTGAGTTGCAAGATAACCTGTGAAATTATGTGGAGAAACATTTAGATCGAAAACGTCGGCAACGCTCGCAATTTTTATTGATTCCAAAAGGCCATTCCAAGCAACGTCTACCAATGGTACATCGACTGCTTTACAAGCGAAGAACGGCACATAGGTTCTTGCGGAACAGAGCATCTCGCAACCACCGATTGGCACTGGCGATCGCTCCCGAATATCGCGCAAAACATCTGAGTTGAATACATCAACCTCAAGCCAGCGAATATTCAGATGTGCAATTGCTCTTGCAATTCGTATGATGCCGTCTGCCTTGAAGTTCGAATTCAAATCAAGGATAAGGTCAAGTTCATCTCCTGCAACCTCTCGAAGAGCAGTCATCTGATCGACAATTGCCTTAAGGATTGATGGAGATAGGTTTAGTTCTGGCGCTCCAGATTCGCTACCAAAACAGGGAAAGTAGCCGGTCCCTCCCATATCATCAAAATAATGAACCTTTGTTTTGAGCGCTGAGTATCCCTGCGTCATCACATCTCTGGCATGAGCAGCCATATCATCAAGATCTCGAATGACCTCTTTTTTGTAAATTTTACTACTCCTTCTTAGCCTGTACGTCCCAAAATGAGACCAATACATGGGTATTCGTGTTCTCAAAGGACCACCAAACAGTCGATAAACCGGAACTCCCATAGACTTAGCTTTGATATCCAACAAGGCGTTTTGTATGGCACCGATAGCCTGATGGTTCAATCCTGATAAAGATTGACGGGTCATTGAATACAAGTCGCTGGTTATTCTCTCTACCTCTCTTGGATCACTCCCAATTAGTTGCTGTAACATCGCTTCGATTAGCGCAGTAAGACCTTTGCGGCGAAGGATTTCTGAAATTCCAGTGTATTCGGACCACCCAATAATCCCTTTATCGGTAATTATTTTCAGGAAAGAGAAAGATCGACCGGCATCGGCATGTAACGTTTCAAAACCCGATATCTTTAAAATTTAACTGCTCTCCGAAGTTGGTATCGCCAAGCCAAAGATGTATTTATGTCTAATATTATGTTTGTTTTCCTAATTTCCTAAAAACATTAGATTAATCTACTCTTTTTTTTCAGAAAAAAAGCATGAAAACAACTTTTAGAGTATACCACTCATTTGATTAGGGGGATATTGGTGAGAACAACATCGTTGGTAAAAGCTAAAGTCTATTGACGCCGAAAAATTTTTTCTTTAGTTTCTTACGAAGGTGGTACCGCTATAATCCCGAGTTATCACTCCCAAACAAGAGATTTTTTATTTGATCGATTCACGAATAGAATTGATAAGAAGGAGCGCTTAAATGGATAAACAAACTACTTTCACTGCCATGTCGGATTCAACCGCTAAAGACTATGAAATAATTATGGAGCATGCGCGAGAGTTTGTGAGTGGGCTACCAGATAGAATTCTTGCTCATCTCGCGCTATTGAAGGGTGACACGGGGGGTTATGCCGTAGACAGGTACACCCACTGTCTTCAGGCTGCAACTCGGGCATTTAGAGATGGAAAAGATGAGGAATATGTTGTGTGCGCATTGTTACATGATATTGGAGACTCCATTGCTTCAACAAATCATGCAGATTTGGCGGCGACAATGTTAGAACCTTTTGTGTCTGAACAAAATCATTGGATCGTAAAGCATCATGGAATCTTTCAAGGGTATTATTTTTTCGATCACCTCGGACTTGACAAAGATATGCGAGATCAATTTGAAGATAATGAAAATTGGCAAGCCTGTGCCGAGTTTTGCGAAAAATATGACCAAAATTCCTTCGACCCAAATTATGATAATATGCATATTGAGGATTTTGAACCCATGGTTAGACGTGTTTTTGCAAAACCTAAAAAATCCATTTATAAAAAAAATGACGGTATAAGTTAAGTACAAACACTCAGTGTAATGAGGTCCATGCTGCCCATCTGTTTTGCCTAAAAACAGGACAGGAAAAGCTTATGAAAATGATGGTGGTAACCTTTGTGAGTGATCATGCGGATCTAGCGAGCAACTGGTGCGGCTAGCGAAGATGGGATTTCGATTAGCCTCTATTTGGATAGTGCGTCAATCACCATCAGAGTCCACACTACCATCGTAAATCAAGTTTCAGTTCTTTTCGAATTTTCCCCTTTCGAGCCTTGGACGATACCAGTGGATTGATGTAAACATAGAAACCTAATTCTTTAAGTATGTCAATCGAATATAATTTTTGCCACGATGCCAAGCTCGGCATGTTTATTGCTCTGAGGATATCTGTAACTTGACGCAACTTATGGAGCGAGGTGAATGCTGAATGGTTATAATTCAAAAGGCTGCTATGATGAAATTATTGCAGCTAACGGCGAAGCACGCATTGAGTCACACGATTTATTGCAATTCTTCAGTGAAGCCTCTCATATAGAACTTCTTTCCAGAGCCCGTGCGGCAGAATTGGCTATTAGGGAGATGGGTGTAAGTTTTTCGGTCTATTCAGACGATTCTGACAAAGTTGATGTAGATAGAAACTGGCAACTGGATATTATTCCGAGGACTATTGAAGCCAAAATTTGGCGAGGGGTCGAAAGCGGATTAATACAACGTTGCAAAGCTATTAATCTGTTTATCCAAGATGTTTACAATGACCAAGCTATATTAAAAGATAACGTTGTTCCCCGAGATTTGGTGGTTAAATCTCCAAATTATATTAAAGAGTGTGTCGGAGTGACGCCGCCTCTTGGGGCTTGGGCACACGTTTGCGGCACTGATTTGGTGCGTGATAGGCATGGGATATTCAGAGTTTTGGAGGATAATTTACGTATTCCATCGGGTGTTTCGTATATGCTCGAGAACAGGGAAATAATTAAAAGGGTAATACCTGAGATTTTTCAGAACTATAACATTGACCCTGTGGACGACTATCCTCTCCAACTGCATCGGATACTGAAATCTCTGTCGCCAAGAAATAACCGAAAACCTGTGATAGTTGTGCTTACACCCGGGATTTACAATTCTGCTTATTTTGAACACGCCTTCCTTGCCCGAACAATGGGTGTTGAACTTGTTGAGGGACAGGATCTCTTCGTTACGAAAGAGCATGAGGTTTTTATGAGGACTGTTGATGGGGCGGAACGTGTAGATGTTGTGTACCGTCGGATAGATGAAATGTTTCTTGATCCTGAGGTATTTCGTTCTGACTCTACAATAGGAGTTCCAGGGTTGATGCGGGCGTGGCAAAATCAGCAGGTTGCCATAGCAAACTCGCCTGGGAGCGGGATTGCAGACGACAAAGCTCTTTATACCTTTGTTCCAGATATAATCCGATACTATCTTAAAGAGGATCCTAAGCTACCATCTATAAGAACATATAGATGCTCCCAGCCAGAAGAGTTAGCTTATGTTCTTGAAAATATACGTGACTTGGTCATAAAGCCAGTGAATCAGTCCGGTGGAACAGGTTTGTTTATTGGCCCGCATGCTGAAGAGGCAGAGACCAAAATCTTTAGTAAATTGATCATCTCTAATCCAAGACATTACATAGCTCAACCAACAATTAAGCTTTCCACATCTCCCACCTTTGTAAACGACGTTATTGAGCCGAGACATTTAGATTTGAGGCCTTTTGTCCTCACGGGCACGGATTCTTGGGTTACACCCGGAGGACTCACAAGGGTAGCTCTGAGAAAAGGTAGTCTGGTGGTCAACTCATCTAAAGGTGGCGGCAGCAAAGACACCTGGATAGTGAATGAGAGGAACTAGGCATGCTATCCCGTGTGGCGGAGAGATTGTTTTGGACAGCCAGGTACCTTGAGAGAGCGGAGAGCTTGTCTCGAGTGATTAAGACGCTCTCCCGATTAAGAATGGATGTCCCTAGAGGAACTGAACTTCCGTGGACTACTCTACTCACCATTTTGGGAAATCATTCGGAATATCGAGCCTCTGGCAGGGCTGCGACAGAGACTAACATCATGAAATTTATGATCTCCGAAATCGAAACGCCAACTAGTATTCTCTTTTCAGTGAATTCAGCGAGAGAAAATGCTCGGACAACCCGAGGAGTTTTGCCGACAGAGGTATGGGAATGCCTCAATGAGCTTTACCTTTTTTGCAAGGATAATGCTGATAGATCCGTAGCACGAAAAAATCGTTTTAAATTTTTAAATGAATTGGAGAGACGATGTCAGTTGCTGAATGGCTTGATGATGCTCATTCAGAGGAGAGATCATGGTTACAGGTTCATAACTCTGGGACACCTTATAGAGCGGATTGATTTTACTTTGCGAGTCATAAATACTCTATCGAGTGCTATAACTGAGAGAATTGAAAGCAAACCCGCTTTTGACTCATTGATTTGGGCAAGCTTGTTGGAGAGTCTTGCAGCCAGAGGTAGCTATCGGAGATCATACGGCCCTCTGGTAGAACCTGATGCTGCTATTAGTTTTTTAGTTTTGGAACCACAGCTTCCTCGTTCTGTAGCTTTTTGTGTAAGAAATATCAAAAAAGCTTACAGACCGATGAAAAAAAAAGCTGCGGTTATGCCGAGTATAGATATGCTTGAGCAGTTGCTTGTAAAATTTAATGCGTTTGATATGTCGGATGCAGCAATTCGCGAAGCTTTGGAGCACGTGCGTCTTACCGCCTCTTCGATCAGCGATATATCGACAAAAACGTGGTTTATGTCGGAATCTTAATGAAGAGGTTTTTTTGTCAGTGCGGGCAGGAAGTGTTTTTTGAAAACAAATATTGCAGCAACTGTACTCAGTCTTTGGGGTTTGATGTCAAAAGTCTTAATCTGATAACGATAGAGCCAATTGACAGCTCTCTCTTCGTCGACTCTGATGGCCGGCATTTCCGGTTATGTGGTAACGAGATCGATTTTGATGTGTGTAATTGGCTTGTTCCTCAAGAGTCTGCTCAAAGGCTATGTTTTGCATGCCAATTTAATCGAACCATTCCAAATCAAAAGGTTATTGATGTAAATCCACCGATCAATTATTTTCGTTGGTATCGGTTGGAGGATGCAAAGAAGCGAGTGATGTACACTTTACTTAGTATTGGTGTAAATATTAACAACGGTTGGAGCGATAAGGAGTCTGGTCTGCTCTTTGATTTTCTTGAGAGCGAGAGCAATGGGGGTTCAGAAACAACTAAAGTAAATACTGGTTATGCCGGAGGTATCATCACCATCAATTCTTTAGAGGCCGATGACGTCGCGCGGACACAAGCAAGAACTCATTTAAAAGAAAGGCAGCGCACTATTCTGGGACACTTTAGACATGAGCTGGCCCATTATCTGTGGGATAAATATTTTAATGAACTACCAATGTCTAGGTATTTCTCGGACTTCTTCGGGGAAGAAAAGTGCGACTATCGTGAAAGTCTTGATATCTATTATGAGAACGGGCCGCCAAAAAGTTGGCCTGAAAATTACATTAGTGCTTATGCTAGCGCTCACCCATCAGAGGATTGGGCTGAAACCTTTAACCACTATCTTCTCATATTTGAATGTTTAGATACTGCGCAACACATAGGTATGTCTAATACCTCTCCGCAGGGATTGAGATCGGAGGAACTCATAGATGCATGGAGAGAATTAGCTGTAAAGCTTAACCAAGTGAACCGGTCTATTGGGCTCAGTGATGCTTATCCGTTTGTCATCACGGGACAGATTGAGGTGAAGCTAAATTATGTCGCTTCTATTATTAGTGAATTTCGTGACGCGCAAATAAAAAAAAAATTGACTTCTTAGGGTATACATAAAGACATCGGTGCAGACTAACATCATTATCGTTTAAACCAGTTTATTGGTTCAATTCATGTCTTCACCGAATATGAGAGTTATATTCCACTTTTTATGAGGTTTTGTCTTGAAAGTAGCTACATCGGTGATAGGAGCTATCTGAATCTAACGCTCTAAATACTTAATTTTGCCCGAGACACCGTTCCATTTCTCATGGTCTTGCGATGGATCTTTTTTTTCTGTGATGTTTGGCCAAATTTCGCTTAATTCTGCATTGATTGCAAGGAAATCTTCCTGTCCCTCTGGAATTTCATCCTCAGCAAAGATTGCCTCTATGGGGCATTCAGGCTCGCAAAGAGCGCAGTCGATGCACTCATCAGGATGAATTACGAGAAAATTAGGGCCCTCATAAAAACAATCTACTGGACAAACTTCCACACAATCGGTGTGTTTGCATTTGATACAGTTATCGCCTACCACAAATGTCATCTAAACAAACTTCTTTTTTTGAATAAAAATTTTACGTTTTCTTTCATCATAAACCAACACACTTTTACTTAAAATAATCATCAATATTATAGCAGGAGCTCAAGTGGATTTAGCATTTTTCTTCTTTTGGAAAGGCGTTTAAAGCAAATTTGTGTATCATTTTAGGAGATTCTGAAGTTCATAAATTACCTCAAGGGCTTGTTTTGGGGACAAGTGATCGGGATCAATGTCGTTTAACCTTGTGAGGATCGCTGTTGCAGCACTGTCCTCTATATTGTTAGCTTGTCCTACGTTTTTATCATCTTCGGATTGACTATACGCAGGTGTTGAGTTTACTTTTGTGGATAAGAAGTTGCTCGCGCGGTTAAGCACTGCGAGAGGTATTCCTGCTAATTTCGCAACCTGTAGGCCATAGCTTTTGCTGGCGGGCCCTCCCCTCACAGAATGTAAAAATATCAAGTCATCTTTGAATTCTGTTGCATCTAGGTGGACGTTAATAACACTATCAAGCAAACTCGGAAGTTCGGTCAATTCAAAGTAGTGTGTAGCGAAAAGGGTCAGAGCTTTTATTTGTTTCGCAAGCTGGTAAGCGCTGGACCATGCTATTGCAAGTCCATCGAAAGTGCTGGTCCCTCTTCCAACCTCATCCATTAGCACTAAACTTCGATCAGTGGCATTATTTAGTATATTAGCAGTTTCAGTCATCTCAACCATGAAGGTTGAGCGTCCGCCAGCTAGATCATCAGACGAACCTATTCGAGTGTATATTCGATCTACTAGTCCGATACGCGCGCTTTTCGCGGGAACATAGCTTCCAATCTGAGCCAAAAGAACTATTAACGCTGTTTGGCGCATGTAAGTAGATTTACCACCCATATTTGGTCCGGTTACTATCTGCATTCGCTGCTCTTGATTTAATATTAAGTCATTAGCGATGAACGGTGTTTTAAGCGCATTTTCTACCACTGGGTGGCGCCCATCTCTTATATCAATGCCGGTAGCAACGATTAATTCTGGTCTACAATAATTTAAAGTCTTGGCTCGCTCGGCAAGTGTTGACAAAACGTCGAGCTCGGCTGCTGCAGTCGCACATTCTTTGAGGACGAGTAGGTTTTTATTAAGAAGTGTCAGTAGTTGTTCATAAAGCTGTTTTTCTAGATGGAGAGCTCTGCTTTTTGCGTTAAGAGATTTGTCCTCAAAAGACTTTAGCTCTGATGTGATGAATCGTTCTGCGTTTTTCAAAGTTTGCCTCCGCGTGTAGTCTGCGGGAACCTTGCCACTCTGTCCACGGGATACTTCTATGAAATATCCATGTATTCTATTATAGCCAACTTTTAAATTATTCAAATTTAGACGCTTTTTCTCTCGATCTTCCAGTGTGATAAGGAAGTCATTCGCACTGGTGTTGAAACACCTTAACTCATCAAGTTGGGTGTCATAACCGTCAGCTATTACACCGCCGTCTCTGAGAGTAATTGGTGGTTCAGGCGTGATTGCGCTCTCAAGCAGCGAGAGGATGTCAGGTAATGGCTTTAATTTTTTTTTAATATCGGCTAACGCGTCACTTGTAGTTTCTTTGAGTGTGACCGCTAAATTTGGTAATGCTGATAGGGCACCTCGAAGTCGCGCTAGATCTCGAGGTTTTGCTGATCGGAGCGCTACTCTTGACACAACACGCTCCATATCGCCAATTTGTTTGAGGAGTCTGGGTAACTTATTGACCATGTTTGTATCTTTGATTTCTGTAACGCTTGCTTGTCTAGCCTGAAGCGAAGGCAGATGTTGGAGCGGTTGTAGTATCCAGCGTCTTAACAGTCTACTTGCCATATTCGTAGCACAGTAATCGAGGAGGTGCAGAACTGTGTTCTCTCGACCACCGCGCAAATTTACATCTAATTCAAGATTCTTACGACTTGCTATGTCAACAAAAACGTTGTGGCTGCTGTCCTCTTGTTGGATTGATGTAATGTGATTCAGTTCGTTGCGTTGTGTTTTTGTGGCATATCGAATTACACATCCTGCCGCTCCTATAGCCAAAGATAAATCATTGCAACCAAAGCCGCTCAGATCCCTAGTGTTGAATTGTTTGTTCAGAATTCTGCGTCCATTATCGATATCGAATTCAAAAGGTGGAAGTGGTCGGACCACCGCCGAAGATAAATTCACTTCCTCAGCAACCGTCTCCGCAATTAGTAATTCTGCTGGGGAGATCCGATGGAGCTCATTGGCTAGATTTTGTAAGCCGTTTATTTCTATAACTTTTAGACACCCCGAGCTCATGTCCAAGGATGCAATTCCAAATGAGTCACGTTTGCACGCAACAGATGCCAAAAGGCTATCGTTGCAATTGTCCAACAATGCTTCATCAGTTATGGTGCCAGGCGTTAACACACGGGCAACTTTACGCTCAACAGGCCCTTTACTAGTTGAAGGGTCACCCACCTGTTCACAAATCGCCACGGAGATACCAAGCCGAACTAATTTTGCTATGTAGGTCTCCGCCGCGTGATATGGGATGCCTGCCATGGGTATCGGATGTCCATTTACCTTGCCACGCGCGGTAAGTGTAATATCTAAAAGTTCGCTGGTTCGTTTGGCATCATCGAAAAAGACCTCATAAAAATCACCCATTCGATAAAATAGAACATCTTTAGGGTGCTCCGATTTTATTCGAAGATATTGCTGCATCATTGGTGTATAACTATTGACTGTAAAATTCTCAAACATTTTATGTAATGATGGTATTTTAAAGTTTAACTTTAGCAGAGTTACGATGTTGATGTATCTCCTGTTACATGTATTGTGTGAGATTTTCTATAAAGAGTTTAGATTTAGGGGCACATGTTTTGAGTTACAATAGTTTTATGCAAAGTTCTTTATCTACTCTAATCGAGGCTTTTGATCGAAGGCTTGTTCCGCGTGGTGAAACAATTACCGTTGTAGAGTCGTGTACAGGGGGGGCCTTAGCGAGTGCGCTAACAGGCATGAGTGGAAGCTCACAATGGTTTCGTCTAGGACTTGTGACTTATGCAGACCAATTTAAAACAGAATTACTTGGTGTTTCGCAAAAAAGTTTGGAGTCTGAGGGCGCCGTAAGTAGCACAGTTGTTCAAGAAATGGTGAAAGGTGCAATGAAGTTGGCGCGAGCTGATTATGGAATTGCCATAAGCGGAATTGCAGGACCTGGTGGTGGTACGCAGGAGAAGCCTGTTGGTATGGTGTGGTTTGGATTTGGATGCAGCGGACATGTAGAGGCGGTACGGATGCAATTTTCGGGTGACAGAAATGCCGTAAGAGGCCAATCCGTTGAATTTTCGTTGCGAAAAATGTTGCAATTAATGGAATGATTAACTACTGTACAATTATACAGTTATGATTTGAGGTTTTGCTTTGCTGGTTTTAATAAAGCATATTTATTTGAGTAGAGATTTGAGGTAACAAGAATGAATGGAAATAAAGAAAAAGCATTAGAAGTCGCACTTGGGCAGATTGAGCGTCAGTTCGGAAAGGGGACGGTAATGCGTATGGGAGAAAATGATCGGCCGGCAATACCGTCAATTTCTACTGGCTCTCTTGGTCTTGATATTGCACTCGGGATAGGAGGTTTACCCAAAGGACGCGTTGTTGAAATATATGGTCCTGAATCGTCTGGTAAGACAACATTGACACTCCAGATCATTGCGGAGGCTCAAAAAAATGGAGGCACTTGTGCTTTTATTGATGCTGAGCATGCATTAGATCCTGCCTATGCTGAAAAATTGGGAGTCGTTGTCGATGATCTTATTGTCTCTCAACCGGATACTGGTGAGCAGGCTTTAGAGGTTACAGATATGCTCGTGCGATCGGGTGCGCTCGATGTTTTGGTTGTCGATTCGGTGGCTGCGTTGACTCCACGAGCAGAGATAGAGGGTGAAATGGGGGATCATCATGTAGGTCTTCAAGCGCGCTTGATGTCTCAAGCTTTACGCAAACTGACCAGTAACATTAAGAGTGCGAATTGCCTCGTAATTTTTATCAATCAGATCCGTATGAAAATCGGGGTCATGTTTGGAAGCCCAGAGACTACTACTGGTGGAAATGCCCTAAAATTTTATTCATCTGTGCGACTTGACATCCGAAGAACCGGAGCGGTCAAAGAGAGTGATGAGATTGTAGGGAACGAAACACGTGTAAAAGTAGTGAAGAATAAGGTTTCTCCTCCATTTAAACAAGCGGAATTTCAAATTCTTTATGGGTCTGGTATTAACCATAATGGAGAACTTGTTGATCTTGGAGTAAAGCATGATTTCATAGATAAGTCAGGTGCATGGTATGCCTTCAGGGGGGAAAAAATTGGCCAGGGCAAAGCTAATGTGTGTAAATTTCTCAATGAAAACAGAGATATAGCGGATGAAATTGAGAGTTTAATTCGAAACAAAGAGCTAGGTGGACTTAAACCTGTCACGGATGATGTCTTAGCGGCTGAATAATTGTATTTTTTGCCCACTAAACGTGTAAAACATCAGGCACACAAAAACTTTGGCTGGAGAAACACGCAATTATCTTATGGATACAGAGTATCGAAATTTGGTGAAAAATATTCGGCTGAGAGCGCTTGACTTGTTGGCTTTACGGGAACACACTCGGCAAGAATTACAGATAAAACTAGAAGCTAAATTTCATGATAAGGATGTCATTCGCCAATTATTAGATGAGCTGGAGGCTTCGTGCACACAAAGTGATGAGCGGTATGCGGAGATATTTCTTCGCAATAGAGTGCGAAAGGGATACGGACCGAACAGAATAAAGGTAGATTTACACAAGAAAGGCATCACTTCAGAATTATCTCACACTTTGCTGAGCTCGGGCAGTTTAGACTGGAGGCGGCTAGCATTGACTGTACTGCAACGAAAATGTGGAGAAAAACGAGATCTAAGTAAAACAGATATTGCACGCAATGGACGTTTTTTGGCTCAACGGGGATTTTCTACAGAGCAAATTTATCAAGCTTTTAAGGATTACAGTAATTCCAAACAGTAATGCGTTTTGCCTGCGGCTCACACGCTCGATTTAAAAATATCCACCAGATAAGACTCTATCCAACTGTCTGCATTGAGGCTTTCTATGAACCCGCAGTGTCCCCCAAATTTTTGTATATCAATGTTCAGAAAGTTAGTTTTATTTATCTTGGTGACGTCATCGGTGGGGATAACTGGATCGTCCGTTGCTGCAATAAGATAAGATGGAACAGGAAGTCCTGATAGCCTATCCTCGACGATTGAGTACGATGAAAAGTACTCATTTGGGGTAGGATAGGGTGTGAATCGAGGAATGAAAACTGCGTTGAGATCATCGAGAGACTTAGCTTTCTTCAATTCTTTTCCGTAGTTGTATTCGGGAAAAAACATTAATTTTGTTTTCAGGGAAGCTGACCATTTGCGAAAAAAATAATTTCTATATATAGATGGTGCAAGCCTAATGGCAATCATGGCGTTTATGGGATCTACGGGCGGAGAAATTGCGGCCACAGCGTTGAGCTTTAATTCATTACCGCGGTCAGTAGCTATCCGCAATGCGAAATTACCGCCGAGCGAGAAACCTGCGATAAACCGTTTCTTATACTCGAATTTTTGCAAGAACTGTTTTATTACATCGCTGACTTCGTCTGTCATTGTAGAGTTAAAAATGCCACGATTCATATGATGAGTATTCCCATGATCTCGAAAATTAAGCCGTAGAACATCGAAACCATGATTTAATAATGTGTTGGCAGTGGTCACTAAATAAGACGACTTGCTTGAGCCTTCCCAACCATGCAGTAACACTACGATCGCATTTTGTGAACATTTACTTTTATCGAACTCACCCAAGAGACATGTTCCATCTGTAGCCCTAAGCACTATGGTTTTGCTACGAAAACGTTTTATTAGTAATTGAGCCTTTACCTTTCTCGGTCCAAGACTGTTCATTATGCTTTGCAAATGCGGGTTTCTTAGATATTTTGGGGGTGAAAACTTCTTTGATTTCATTACTCTCTTACATTTGCAGTCAGATTAGTCAACGGATTGGGCGTAG
This sequence comes from Porticoccaceae bacterium, assembly GCA_902562425.1. Taxonomy (GTDB): domain Bacteria; phylum Pseudomonadota; class Gammaproteobacteria; order Pseudomonadales; family Porticoccaceae; genus TMED48. The sequence goes on from CACETF010000022.1 coordinate 16,305, forward strand.
CCTAGAGGATACCCGAAAAAATTAAATATTTGAGTAGATGGATGTTTTAAGGCACCATCAATAATTATGAAAATTTTCTTATCCAGGGTCAAAAAAATTGATAACATTTTTTGCCATACCCAATGTATATTGCGTAAAAGAACGTTGTTGTTATTTTTCATATCATCGGCGTTTGCTTCCGCAGAAAGTTATGACCACTCCTACGCTAAGTTGTCGCTCACAGAAAAATTGAGATCATTGGATGAATCTGACTTATCAAGTTTTGGTATTCGCAATAAATGTATCAGGAGAAACGCAATAAGATCAATTCGTTTTCAAGATGATCAGATAGCGATTATCAAGGTTGGTCGGGGGAAAGAAATCGTCCTTTCATTAACGCGTCCATGTCTCGGGATTAAGCGAAATGGGTTTATCTTCTTCCCCCGGTCTAATAAACTCTGCGAGAAATTTGATTACTTTGAAGTAATGGAAACTAATATGATTTGTCAAATTGATTCTATTCAGCCGCACATCAGGTTAGAGAATGGGGATTAATAGTCTGCTTTTCCCAACAAAACGGTTTATTTGCGTGTTTTTTCTGTGTAATAGTTTTGTGTCAATTGGCTCAAGTTCCAATGCTGACGATTCATCTGAGGTAACTTGGACAGGGAGTTGGCAGCAGGGTGGACTGCTTTTGGGTCAACTTGATCGCGGTTATCGAGCTTTTTACAAAGGACTTCCTCTACAGGAGACAAAAACTAGGCAAATTTTGTTAGGACTTGGACGGGACGCCGATGGAATGGTTAATCTAGACTTTTTGGATTCTTCTGGGAAAAAAACCACGAGATCTTGGGAGGTCGAGAAACGAAAATATAAGGTGCAATACATCGAAGGGGTGAGTCAAGACCGCGTCATTCCACCGGAATCAGTCTCATCTAGAATCGGTGAGGAAGCGCAGCAGGTTCGCAATGCGCGGGCGCTTCGAAGTAGTAGTGAGGCGTTTCTTCGTGGGTTCGATTTGCCTCTAGTAGGCCCCATTACTGGTGTGTATGGGAGTTCACGTGTCTATAACGGGCTTCCGAGAAGCCCTCACTATGGGATTGATTACGCCGCCCCCTATGGATCAGATGTAAAGGCTCCCGGTTCAGGAGTTGTAACACTTGTACATGATGATATGTATTTTTCTGGCGGAACGCTTATCATTGATCACGGGATGGGCCTTAGCTCAACATTCCTGCATTTGAGCAGCATATTGGTAAATGTTGGGGATTCTGTGAAGCTCGGTCAGGTTATCGCAGCAGTTGGCGCAACAGGCAGAGCAACCGGTCCACATCTCGACTGGCGGATGAATTGGCGCGATGAGCGAATTGATCCTCAGTTAGTTTTATTAGCACTCCCAGCAAAAAAGATAGGTTTGCCATAAACTAACTATCCTTCCGCTTTTGATTAAGGCCGAGGGATGGTCAACTTCAATATTTTTGATTAGACTGATGGAAAGATTTTGATGTCGGATTAGCATGGACAAGACGTTATTAAGTATTTTGGTTTGCCCGTTGAGCAAGACTCCATTGGTTTTCGATCCCGAAAAGATGGAGTTAGCGTGTACTGCGAGTGGTCTTGCTTACCCTATCCGAAATGGAGTTCCGATCATGCTGGAATCTGAGGCAAGACTCATGACAGCAGACGAAAAACTTGTCAAAATGGAATTTCACAAAGACTAATATCGGATGGAGTATTTCCTATCATGTCAGAACGTTCGCATACATTGTTCACAAAAATTATAAATAGAGAACTTCCTGCGGATTTTGTATACGAGGATGATAATTGCGTGGTTATCAATGATATAGCTCCTCAGGCCAATGTACATATGTTGGTAATTCCTCGGAAACCAGTGAAAAGACTTGTTGATGCTGACCTTGAGGATAAAAAGCTTCTCGGACATTTGCTTTGGGTTGCTGGAGAGGTGGCGCGTCGGACTGGGGTAGGTGATGCCTTTCGTGTCGTAATAAACAATGGTGCGGATGCTGGACAGACGGTGTTTCACTTGCATCTTCATGTGCTTGCAAGCTCAAAGTTCAATGAGTTGAATGTAGCCGTACCGTGATTTTTAGATTGGAACTACAATGTCAGGACTATTATGAATACCTCTGAGATACGCACTGCGTTCTTAGAATTTTTCGGGGGCCGTCACCATGATATCATTCCTAGCAGTACTTTAGTTCCGCAAAATGATCCAACACTGCTATTTACTAACGCCGGCATGGTGCAGTTTAAAGATGTTTTCTTGGGTTCTGAGCACCGTAATTATAAACGGGCGGTGTCGTCGCAGCGATGTGTTCGAGCAGGCGGAAAACACAATGATCTCGAGAACGTGGGTTATACAGCTCGACACCATACTTTTTTTGAAATGCTCGGAAACTTCAGTTTTGGCGCATATTTTAAGCGAGAGGCAATTAAATACGCTTGGGAATTTTTAACCGTCGTACTTAAATTGCCACCAGAGCGATTATGGGTGACCGTTCACGTTGGCGATGATGAAGCCGCTGAAATTTGGATGAATGATGTTGGCATAGATCATAACAGGCTATCGAGATTAGATGAAGACAACTTTTGGCAGATGGGTGACACTGGCCCCTGTGGTCCATCAAGTGAGATTTTCTGGGACCATGGAGATAGTGTTCCCGGTGCACCGCCAGGAGAGGATGGCGATGACTTGGATCGGTATATCGAAATTTGGAACCTCGTTTTTATGCAATATGACAGAGATATCAACGGTAACTTGACGCCGCTGCCAAAGCCAAGTATCGATACAGGAATGGGACTTGAACGAATTGCAGCTGTCCTCCAAGGGGTTCATAGTAATTATGAAATTGACTTATTTCAGGAATTAATTTCGGCTATTGCGGTCATATTGGAGTGCAAAGATAGAAGTGATGATTCGCTCAAAGTTATTGCAGATCATAGTAGAGCATGTGCGTTTTTGGTTCTCGATGGGGTTGTTCCCTCCAATGAGGGACGAGGTTATGTTTTGCGCCGGATCCTCCGTAGAGCTCTCAGACATGGTCATAAGCTTGGTGCATCGGGTCTATTTTTTCATAAGCTAACTCCTAAGATAGTCGAGATAATGGGTTCGGCATATCCTGAGTTACAAGTTAGGAGAGAGTATATCGAACGTGTCATACGTATGGAGGAGGAGCAGTTTGCTCGTACTCTTGAAAAAGGTATGGCTGCTTTAGACACAGCTTTAAAGACTTTGAGCAATGAAGTGGTCTCAGGAGATATAATTTTCCAATTACATGACACCTACGGGTTCCCCGTTGATTTAACAAATGATATCGCTCGTGAAAGAGGTTTAGAGCTTGATATGGTCGGCTATCACAAACTCATGAAGCGCCAACGTGAACTCGCGCGTGACTCCAGTAAGTTTAAAGTAGACTACAACGATAACGTTAGTGTAAGAAGCCGAACCGAATTCTTGGGATATGAAACTCTAGATGCGCATACTCTTGTATCGGCCATACAGCGATCGGGGGATCTTGTTGATGTGGCTCGTCAGGGTGACGAAGTTGCGATTGCGCTGAAAGCCACAACATTTTATGCGGAAGCCGGAGGTCAAATTGGCGACAGCGGGCAGATAATTGGGGATAATTCTGTTTTAGAAATAGATAATTGCTTAAAGGTTGGGGATAGTCACATCCACATAGGCCGAGTGGTAAGTGGTGAGATAGCCCTTGGAGATGGCGTAAGATCGGTTGTTGATCAACAAAAACGACATGCCATATGTCAAAATCACTCTGCTACACACCTACTTCATGCATCTCTTCGAGACTTGTTAGGCGAACACGTAGAGCAACGGGGCTCATTAGTTGATAGTCAGCGTCTTCGCTTTGACTTTTCTCATTTAGATTCTCTCAGTAATCAGCAATTGAGGGAAATTGAGATAAGTATAAATAATCGGATCATTGACAACGTTGATGTTGAAATTCGCCATATGTCTTTAGAAATAGCTCGAGAGAAGGGTGCAATGGCTTTGTTTGGCGAAAAATATGGGGATATCGTTCGCGTGGTTCACATTGGGGGTGACCACTCCGTGGAATTATGTGGCGGAACCCACGTTAATTATTCTGGAGAAATTGGCCTAATTAAGATTGTTGGAGAATATGGTATTGCATCAGGAATCCGTCGTATTGAAGCGCTCTCGGGCATTAGAGCGCTAGAGTGGTGTAACGATAATGAGCAAATTTTGGATGATTTGGCAGATAATTTACAAACTGGTAGGCGCGAATTGATTAGCAGAGTACAAAGTTTGATGTCAGAGAACAAGCAACATATTAGGGAGATAAGATCGCTAAAATCAAAATTGGTTAGTGTTGAAGTCGGAAGCGTAGTGAAGCAATCTCGGGAGGTAGCTGGGATTTCAGTGTTGGTGAAAATTATCCAAAATACAGACTCTAGAGGATTGAGAGATTTCGCCGATCAGATACGTTCTAGGTTAGAAAGGGGCATATTCGTCTTAGCATCAGTTGAGGGGGAAAGAGCATTGTTACTAGCTGGAGTGACACGTAACCTCATTGATTCGTTCAATGCCAGTGATATCCTAAAGTATGTTGCGCATCAGGCCGATGGAAAGGGCGGTGGAAGGCCTGATCTGGCGCAAGGATCAGCTGGAGATGTCACGAAATTGGGTCCGGCGATGGAATCTTTGTTTGATTGGATTGAGGCCAAAGTTTAATTTCTTTATTGGAGATGGCTAAAAGTTACGTGAAAAATACTCTGGAAAAGCACGATCAGTGAAGTTGATCGTTCAAAAATATGGTGGCACATCGGTTGGCTCGGTCGACCGGATCAAGGCAGTGGCCCAGAAAGTATACTCAAGTCATCGAAGTGGTGTTAAAACAGTAGTAACCTTGTCAGCTATGAGCGGTGAGACAAATCGCCTGATCGAGCTTGCGTCGCAATTTCATAATGATCCAAATCCGAGGGAGCTGGACGCACTGCTTTCAACAGGAGAGCAAGTATCAATTTCGTTACTGTGCTTGGCTTTACAAAATCTTGGTTTGCAAGCCAAGTCTTACACTGGTAGTCAAGTGCGGATCTCAACCGATAGTGCTTTTGGCAAGGCTCGCATTGAGAGCATTGATGCAGACCGTATTAGAGAGGATTTGGACTCAGGTCTTGTTGTTGTTGTGGCAGGCTTTCAGGGTGTGGATGAGCGAGATAATATTACAACACTAGGTCGGGGTGGCTCGGATACTACCGCAGTGGCATTAGCCTCAGTGCTCAATGCTTATGAATGTCAAATTTTCACCGATGTCGATGGGGTATACACGACCGACCCGCGTATTGTCCCAGAGGCTCGAAGGCTTAATGAGATAACATTCGAGGAAATGATTGAAATGGCGAGCCAAGGGTCTAAAGTACTTCAAATTCGTGCGGTTGAATTTGCAGGTAAATACAATGTGCCGCTCCGGGTGATGTCAAGCTTCGTCGATGGCCCCGGCACATTAATTACACTTGAGGATGAGGATCATATGGAAAAACCAGTGGTGTCAGGCATTGCTTTCAATAGAGACGAAGCTAAATTAACGATTCGAGGTATACCCGATCAACCAGGTGTTGCGGCTAAAGTTTTGGTTCCCATCAGTGAGGCGAATATTGAAATTGATGTAATCGTACAAAACGTGGCTAAAGATAATTCTGCGGATATAACCTTTACCCTCAACAAGGACGATTTGCGTCGAGCAGAATCTATTCTTAAGGTAATCGCAGATGACTTGGGCGCAAAGGAAGTTACTGCAGATGCTAAAATCGCAAAGGTATCCATCGTTGGGGTTGGAATGCGATCTCATGCTGGTGTTGCGGCTAGAATGTTTTCATGTCTGGCCAGCGAGGGAATTAATATACAACTTATCACTACCTCAGAAATTAAGATTGCGGTCATTGTTGAAGAGCGATATTTGGAATTAGCCGTCAGGGCTCTTCACACAGAGTATAATCTTGAGAAATCACCGGTGCTTTAGCAATATTTCTAACACTCCTTCTTATCGAGTGTAGAGCTTATTTGTTATTTTTTTGGAGGGAGGCTCTGCAGCTTCCCGAGATATATGCTGTTTTTTCTTCATAAAAACATTAGACTTGAACATTGCTAGCTAGCTTATACATTATTTAAATTTAAGTAAGTGTTTTATTGGAGAGGTGGCCGAGCGGCTGAAGGCGCTCCCCTGCTAAGGGAGTAAGGGTTAACAGCCCTTCGAGGGTTCGAATCCCTCTCTCTCCGCCATCTTTAAAAGATTGTATTTATCAATAAATTACATATGCTACATTGCGTTTGGGATAGCAACGCCCTGATTCAGGGGCTGGGTATGCATCAGCCCCCTTTTTAATCCTCTTATTTACACGTATGTTTTTTACACTCATTAAGTCACTTCTTTTTAAATTGATTAAAAAATAATAGGGTAAAAACACTAGACCATTCATTTTTGAATTGGTACCCTAAAACTAGGGCTTCATAATAATTAAAAAAGATATTCGTATCATGAAGAATTCTTATTTTGTAATAATTCTTTTATTGCTTTTGCTCCAATGTACAGCAGTGTTGGCTGAGACAAACCGCTCGGCGTTGGTTCGAGAATTTAGAGCTGCACAGGCATGTGTTCACGAAGCTCTCGCAAATGAGGCTTATCCAAAAGCGCTTGAATGCACAAAAAAATCTGTCTCATTGGGTGACAAGTTATTCAAGCCTAATAGTAAGAATCTTGCTATTCTCACGCTTGACTACGGCATGATGCTCCGGAAAAAAAGTCCTTATTTCGGCCTCAAAAAAACTAAAGAAGCTGTAAAGCTTCACGAAGATGCCTTCGGGGTCCACTCAAGGGAATTTTCTTTAGCATTAATCGAATTGGCTCGGATGCAAAGTACAGGCGACACTTCCGATAGAAATAATTCGTTTGAAAATTTTTCACAAGCGTTAAAGAATCTCGCTCCACTGGAGATCAACGATGATTATGCATATTCTACTTTAGTGTTTCTTCAGAATACGCAAGCATCAGAGATGACTGACTCTCAATTACAATTTGCGGCTTTTCATGGCAGTGCTGCATTTGCAATATTCAAAGACGATATGGGTGTGCGTGATGTGAAAACAAGGGCAGTCGCTTTTGAACTTGGCGAAGTTTATTTTTTCTCTGAGAAATACAAACAGTGTATTCAAATGTTTAAATTGGTTCCTCTTCGACCCAAGATGTCCAGAAATAAACCATTCACATTTACCGATGCTGTGGGCGGAAAAGTAGAAAATGTTCGTAAAATATACGACTACCTCGGGAGGTCATACGAAAAACTTGGTAATCAAAAAGCGGCAGGTCACTTTTTTGAGCTCGTGCGGCTTTTTGATGAAGTAGGGGTTATCTCTCCTCCTGTAAAACGGAGGTTAAATCCCACCAAAGTTGTTGCTCCTATTTATCCCTCAAGAGCAAAAAGATTGGGACAAGAAGGGTATGCGAGAATAGAGCTCATTGTGCTACCAACAGGTAATGTTGAGAGTCCAAAGTTGGTTGAGGAATTACCAGAGGGATGGGGCTTCGGCAAAGCAGCCATGCGGGTTGCAAGCAAGCTCAAGTATAAATCTGACAAGAATAGGAACAAAAGAAAAGAGTTGTATCTATACACTTTTAAAATGAACAAATAAACCTTTGACAAAGTATGATTTTTGGTTGATTCAGCTAATAACTTTTACACTTGTCTCAGTTAAACTAATTCTCAATTGACCAATTTAGAGACGATATAATTTAATAATTGTCCCAACCGGGACAGTGAGAAAGTAACTAAAATATTAATATGTGGTAAAACAGTAACTTAGCACTACTTAAAATTGGTAAGAGAATGTGGGAAAAAAGTAACTTAAATGGTTAAAAAGTATAGACTTTTTAGCTTACAACGGTTCTGATCCCTCTCTCTCCACCACATTTTTTCTTGTCTTACATCAACAGTTTATACTCTAAAACCTCTTGGGCACAATCTTGGCACAGTGAGCTATGGTGACAGTGCAAAAAGAACTAAATGCTTGTTATTTTGGCAACTTAAAATTAAGCGTATAAGTCCGTCGGGGACTCTCTACGAATTTGCCGTGTCGAATCATAGGAAGATATTTAAATTTTTTTACTTCCTTAAGCGCTACTAACCCGAAGTCATACCCCTCTGGATGTTCTTCCAGCACCTCAGCATTGTTGACTTGTCCTGATTGATCTACAGTAAAGGTAACGATGGCATAACCCTCGATCCTTTTTCGCTGAGCATTGGGTGGGTAATAGGCATCGCGTGGTTGATAGACCGGTTCGAGGAACGCCAGTTTATGCAAGTTTGCTGGACGAAGAGTTGCCAAATTTTGGAGGTGTTGAGTTGATAATTCCGATTGATCAGTCCTTTCATAAGCCTCGATGAGGAACCCATGACTATATGGAGCAATCTTTTCATTCATTAATGAAAGTTTGAAATATTCAATAGCCTTGTAAAGTTGCCGGCGAGTGTCTGATTTAAGAAAAAGTTTCCCAATATTAAGAGCAAGTTTAGCAGTCTTATAGTGCGTTTCTCCAACTTGTTGTTGATAAATTTTCAGCGTATCCAAACCAAGGGTTTTGGTTTGATCAAAGCTAATTTTGGTCCGAACAACGCGAGAGAGTGTCTCGAAAGTATCAGCTGAGCGATCTGCATAGTCAAGAATGTTTAAATCTTTGCGATTTTTAAACAAATCAAGTGCACGGAGATATGTTTTCACTGCCAAGCCATGCCGTCTATAAATTTCATGATGTTCTCTGTAACCCGCGTGTTTTGTGAGAATCTCTGCGTAGTCAAAAAGTACATCGACTAACTCCGGAGATTTTTTCCCATAAATTTTTTCATATTTTTTTACCGCACTTTTCAGAATTTGTTCGCTTTCTGCTTGGTAACCACCATGTTTGTCTAGCGCAAGGCCATGCTCATGAGCCATAGTTGCAACATTGGGGTGATTTGAATCAAACAAATCTTCTATTAGTTCGAGAGCTCTTTTCGAGCAGGGAACTAACTTTGCCCAGTCTTCAGCGGCAGTTGCAGTTTGCATGCATTCTTGATTCATTTTAAATTGTTGTATCTTCTCTGATCTTGTTTCGTCTTTTGATGCTGAGTGAAGATTTAGCGGAACAATGACCAGAGCGCAAAGAAAAAAAATAGGCTTCATGAGTATTCATTTTTGAATTATTTCATCTAGTATGGTATTTATATCCTTGGAAAAAGTAAACATCCATTTCTTACATCAGCGGAAAGTGGGGTTACCCCCGAGGTGTGATTGGTCTGGCTGAGATTAGTGCCTCAATACGTGTGTAATTAAAAAAAATATTATTTCGCGGCGGGTACAAAAGCGGGTACAAATGCTGAGCCAACAATAGCGATAGT
>CACETF010000023.1 GCA_902562425.1 Porticoccaceae bacterium
CTTGGAAAAGAGGGCGATAACGTTTTCGATTTGTTAAAATCAAGACTCGAAATAACTAATTTTTTTTATAAAAAAGGTTCTTTTTAACGGATCTGCTTTTTAATGTAGTAATAATTAAAATGATATATAAATTGACTATACTATTTACAATGATTGCACCAATCTAGGATTGCACCAATCTAGGATTGCACCAATCTAGTGCCCCTAATTGTGTTCGTTTGAAGAGGTCATTATTTTTTTGCTTGAGTGATTGCAACTGAATAAATGACTATGCCCCCGGTTTATGGCAAGCTCTACTACTATGATGTTAGCTTTGTTATCTGAGAGTACTATGTGTGTGAAATCTCCAATATAACCAAAAAACTTTTAGAGTTTCGTGATGTCCGAGACTGGGAGCAGTTTCATGACTCTAAAAACCTAGCTTCGGCCTTGGCAATCGAAGCTGCAGAGCTGAATGAGCTTTATTTATGGAAAAATGATTTGGATGAAATTGAAGGCGTTGATAAAGAGCGTTTATCTGAAGAATTAGCTGACGTTTTAGCCTACGCACTTCTTCTTGCGCATAAAAATAATCTTGATGTTCAAGATATACTTACGGAAAAAATTAAAAAGAACAACTTCAAATACCCAGTAAAAAAGTCGAGAGGGTCATCAAAAAAATATACTGAGTTATGAGCATGAAATTTGACTTCCAAGGAAAATGGTACCTTTTCAGTAGGCATGCCATTGAATCAATTGACAGTGACCGTCGTACTCTCAACTCGTTTCCAATTGTATATATAATTGTAAGAGAGAGCGATAAGCTTGCCTATGTGGGTGAAACAACAAATTTACTTAATCGTATGACATCCCATCTTAAGCACCCAGATAAAAAAAAATTAGAAAAAGTTTTCATCATTTCCAGCGTGTACCTTAATAAATCTGCGGCGTTGGATATTGAATCAAATTTAATTCAGCATATGCCGTATTTAGGGTTTAAATTGCTCAATGCAAATGCCGGCTTCACTAATCATCAATACTATCAAAAGCAAAGCTATAACGAATTATTTGAGAGAATATGGGAAAACTTAAGTTTTGAAGGGATAAAAACTTCCAGCTTATTAGAGATACAAAATAGTGATATTTTCAAATACTCACCTTATAAATCCCTAACTGATGATCAATACGCGTCTGTCGTGGAAATACTAAATATACTCGCCGGCAAAGCAAGCCAATTGATATTTGTCGATGGTTGTGCAGGAACTGGTAAAACAGTCCTAGCAATATACTTGATCAAGCTTCTCTCAGGGTTGCATCGTTACAAACGAGATGAGCTGGGCTTCGAGGATGAACATCTTTTGCTTGCTTTAGCAGGCTTGAAAAAAAAATTTCCGAATGGTCTAAAAGTTGGCTTTGTTGTACCAATGTCATCGTTGCGTAAGACTATCAAAAAGGTGTTTTCTCAGGTGTACGGGCTGACCGCAAAGATGGTAGTAGGCCCAAATGATGTGGCCAAACATAGATATGATCTAATAATTGTCGATGAAGCGCATCGACTCACTCGGCGGAAAGGTATAACGGGGTATCGTGCATTCGATAATGTTAATAAAAGACTCAAAATTAATGATGAAAGTACCCAATTAGACTGGATTATGGCTTGTAGTCAGGCACAAATATTATTTTACGATGCCGAGCAATCTATAAAACCAGCAGATGTAAGAAAAGAGGATTTTGATAGTTATAAGAAGCAAGCTAATCAAGTAAAGCTGATTTCTCAATTACGATCAAAAGGAGGCTACGACTACATAGCCTTTGTTGATAAACTTTTGCGCTGTCAATTAGATGAGAGTCACCCTAAATTCGATAGTGACGATTACGAACTTCTCTTATTTGAGAATATGAATGACATGATAAAGAAGCTTCAAGACAAAGAAAATGAGGTTGGTCTAGCGCGTTTGATGTCGGGATATTGTTGGAAATGGAAGTCAACAGAGAACCCAGACAGTCCAGATGCTGTCATTGACAATGTTAGGTTGACTTGGAATAAAGTGACTAGTGATTGGATTAACTCCACCACTGATGTGAGAGAAATGGGATGTATACATACTGTGCAAGGTTACGACTTAAACTATGCGGCTGTTATTTTTGGTGAAGAGATTTCTTATAATCCCACTCAGAACAGTATGATAATAAAAAAAGAGTGCTACCACGATGCTAAAGGTAAAGTTGCAATTAAAGATGAGAGTGAACTGTTAGATTATATTATAAAAATTTATAAAACGATGATGTACAGAGCAATAGAAGGGTCATACGTTTATGTATGCGATCCTGCCTTGCGACAATACATGAGTACACAAATACCAGTGATTACTTCTAGTGATTTGAGAGGTTCAAACTCTCCCCTTTACCGAAACCCCTAGAGGAATATATAGCTTATAGGAAAAAGACCATTGGCTTTATAAATGCAAGAAATCAGAGGATTGCTGACTTCGCAAACCACTAGTTAGCAGTTCTAGCCCAATCTACTGTGCTGCTCCCAAAGCTTTCAAAACCCTCAAAAACTAGAAAGACCAGTACAACATACTGATCTTTCTAAATCTCTGAAAAGGTATTGTTTGCTTTGAGATCTTTTTAACCACCAAAGATTGCAAGAAGCATACATATACCAGCAATTACTGCAGCTACGTCATATGTTTTCATGTTGTTTCTCCTAAGATTTAGTTAATTTGATAGAGAAACTATATAAAAAAAGATACTAGCATTTTATATAAACAGAAAAAGTATATTATTGTGATACTAGAGGGATTAATAACTTAGGAGTAAATAGCACTAGTCACAAAATACTCAGAATCTAAATTTCAATATTATGATTAATATCTTTTTTACAGCCCCATAAGCCTAAAAATTCCCACCAAACCTATATATACCTGACAGGGGGTATGGCCTCCTGCCTAGCCTTGCAAAGATGTGAAGCTATGAAGCTATCAAGAGTAGACAAATTATTAGACATTTTTAAGCCCTTGACAGTGAACCTAGCTGTGGTAGATCTTTTGTGATTGAATTCGTTCGTGCAGATTAGTATTACTACCTAACAGCAGGAGTCCCATCTCGTGAAAAGCGGGGTACCCCCTGCTAATAATGGTCCTGTAGAAATTGAGTATGTGGGAATTATTTTTCTAGGTAACAAACAGATTTGACGGTACTTTTGACGGTATCTTATTTTTTGTAAATATTAATTAGTATATATATCAGTACTATAAGACAGCTATGCAAGAGACGCCGCCCCACCAAATGATGATTTATAATGCTCTATAAAGGTTCATAAAGATATAAAAATCAATAATATACAAAAAATTTATTGTTGTTTAAAAAAACCGTATTCTGTTGCAAAAACGCTGTTTTTATGTAACAAAAGTGGTTGCAGGACGATTTTTATTACATGCCTAAAACTGTCAAACCTCTCACATATAAGTGAATAAGAAACGCGACATCTCGGCCCAAGGAATATAGTCTCTCCGATGGGAAAGGCTTGGCGCTGAGAATTAGCCTGAGGGGGATAAGTATGGGCTATTCAATTATCAAGGGCCCAAAACAAAAGTCAGGGCTAGTCTTAGTGTGGGCGTTTTCCCCGATATTTCATTATCGAGGGCAAGAAAAAAAGAGATGAATATCGTAAGCTACTAACTCGAGATATTGATCCTGGGACGCTTCGAATGCCACAAAAGTTAAAAGTGGAAAATACTGCGGTAAATTCGCTTGAACAAGTAGCAGTCGATTGGTTGAGAGTAAAGAGATCTAGAGTGTCACAAGACATTCAGATGATATTTGGCGATCATTTGAGCTTCATGTTTTTCCGCACTTAGTAAAAAATCAATTGTCGAAATTAGTGCGCCTTAAGTAATCGATATTCTGAAGGTAATAGAAGCCAAGGGAAGTCGTGAAACGGTCAAAAGACTTTGTCAACCTTCAATTGGTATGCGCAAAATCATAAGAAATATTTTTTGACGAAGACCTCTAGGCTATATTCTAATATATCGAATAATTTATTTACTTCTTCATTTGAGATAATTAGTGGCGGGCATATCGCAATTGTATCTTGAATTGCACGAACTAAAAGCCCATGGCGTTGACAAAGCTTCATGACTTTTATTCCCGCCCCAAATTTTGGGTCAAAAAGCTGCTTTAGTTCACGATTTTCATAAATTTCAATTGCACCAATTAAACCGACCCCTCTTGTTTCACCAATTATGTGATTAGATCTCATGTCGTGTAAGCGTCTTTGAAAGGTTTTGGATACAGTTTCTACATGATCAATTAATTTTGTTTTTTCATAAATTTCTATTGTTTTCAGCGCAACTGCACATGCAACGGGATGACCTGAGTAAGTATATCCATGACCAAAAATCCCTTGCTGATTACTTGCGCGAGCAATTGGCTCATAGATATGGTTAGGAATGATTACCGCGCTTATTGGCACATATCCAGAGGACAGCGCTTTAGCAATTGTAATTGAGGCCGGCTTCATGCCGAAGGTCTCGTATCCCCAGTAATTTCCAGTTCTGCCAAAACCACAAATTACTTCATCATCAATCAGGGAAATGTCATACTCATCTAAAACTTCGTGCAATTTTGGGAAATAATGCTCTGGAGGCAGTATCACGCCACCTGCACCCATTAGAGGCTCTGCAATGAGCGCAGCAAATGAGTCCGGCCCAATCATATTAATTTTTTCTTCTACTGAAGAAATCAGTCGGTCAGTATAACTATCCTCAGTTTCACCAATATAGCTTTCTTTAAAATAATGGGGACATTCTGTGTGATAGAATCCCTTTAGAGGGAGATCAAATAACTGATGCTGGGTTGGTAGTCCCGTCATGCTAGCGCTGGCGACCGTTATTCCATGATAGGCTTTTTTTCTTGCTAAGAAATTTTTTTTATTTTTTTTACCTGTTGCATTATTAAGGTAAGTGAAGATCTTAATCTGTGTATCATTAGCGTCAGATCCCGAGCTACCAAAAAATACTTTACCCTCATCAAATGGTGATAATTCTATTAATTTCTCTGCCAGAAGAATTGCGGGCTCGTGACTTTTTGACGCGAATAGGGTTCCGTAGCTGAGTTTGCGCATTTGGACTGAAGCCGCTTCGATAAGTTCTTCATTTCCGAATCCAAGCGCGTTACACCAAAGTCCGGATAGACCCTCGATATATCGATTACCATCGATATCATAAACATAAATTCCCTCACCTCTGTCAAGCACAAGAGTCTCTTGTTCCGTGTGAGTGTAAAGATTTGTAGATGGATGAAACAACGCATGAACATCTTTTGTCGCTAATGAGTTCTGTAGAGATTTAATCATCATTTAACCAAGGGTCCCAATTTCGAGAGAAAATTTTCATCATAACGATTGGCATAAAGTTCAAGATAATTTGAGTGATCTCTGAAACTTTTCAAAGGTTGTCCCAAACCAAAAGTGCCGAGCTGTCTCGTCTTTCGAACGAGATCGAAGTCTAATGTTAATGTAAAAATATCCTCATGCTTGTCACTTTGGTGAATAACACTGCCATTTGGGTCACACACTATTGATTTTCCTATTGCTTGTTTACCACCACCATTGATATCCACATAATACAGTTGTTGTTGTGCCGCAGTAGCTCTCGCCATGATTGTTTCAATCTCACGATCTTTTGTAGGTGTCAAAGTTGGATTAACAATCATTTCCGCTCCCTTTAACGCTAAAATTCGACTTGTCTCAGGAAACCAAAGATCGTAGCAAATGTGCAGACCAACTGTGCCCACATTTGGTATAGTAAAGAGGGTGCTTTGATCTGTGCTATCAACATTTTTTTCGTACGGTAACCAAGGGAAGTTCTTTGGGCATTTCGCCACTAACTCACCCTCTGGATTAAATACCGGAGCGATATTAAATATTTTTCCATTTACATTTTGATAAAACGTCCCGGGTATTAGCCAAGATTTTGTATGTTTGGCTAAATCACGTAGTTCATCTATGTAGTGCTCCAGATAAAAGTGCTTTTTGTCTGAGCCAGGTCCGAAGAAACAAAGTTCGCTTAGCACGATAAGTTGAACTCCCCGGGTGTTGTTTACTTGTTGTTTTATCCTTCGTACCACATAATTTTTGTTATCGCCGTTCTCTAATGCCAGTTGCATCCCAATTAATTTAATCTCCGTCATATTATTCTTCCCTCAACATCATTGCCGAGTAGGAAAACGAGAACTAATGAGATTGACAGGGCTGTGGCACCCAAAAAAATGATACCTGTAAATCCCAGTGTGTTAATTATCACCGCACCAACTAGAGGTCCTGTTGCGAGTCCCATTTTTGACACAAAACCTGCGGCGGCAGCATTTTGACCCGATTTCTCAAAAGATGAACATAACCCCAGAAGATACGGGATTACGAATCCCCATGCGATACCAGTCATTGCATTCGCTAAAAAATAGAGTTTGATGTAATCTGAAAAAATTAAGATGAAAGAAAACAGGATAGATATTCCGAAACCGATAATGAGAGGAATTCGTCTACCATATCTGAGGCCAATCAAGTAAACTAATCCGCCGCCTGATATTGAAATTATGTTTGCAACAGTCAGGATGTTGCTTGTTTCACTTATACTTAATCCTTTTTCCTTGCCCAGCTCGAAGACGTAGTCAGCGATTCCCATATTGGCAGCCTGGAACAAAAATAAAGCGGTCAAACCAAGTATAAGTGGTTTATTTATACTAAGTTTAAAAGATGATTTCTCAGGAGCATTTTCGGAGGTGACATCTGGTATAAAGGGCAAAAGACATAAGGTCATCAAGGTAAACAAACTCAGAATAGCAAACACGGCGTTGTGTCCATACACTTCAACTAATCTTGGTACGAAAAAGATTCCCAAGCTTCCGAAACTGTACTGAATAACCAGCAGCATCCCAAAAACTTTATCAGGAGTCCTCGACCTTGCAATTACTGAAAGTCCCAAACCTACCGAGATTCCTCCGATTACTCCATGGAAAAATCTGATTACGATCAGACTATTAGGAGCGCTAATGTGTGATGAAATTAAGTCAACCGAGATCATGGATACAAGAAGAAAAAGGCTAGTTATCCGCCAGTTGACCTTTTTTACAATAAAAATTGCTACTAATGCACCAGTAGCAGCACCATATTTGTTTGCACTCACAATAAATCCAGCTATGTCCCTGCCAATACCCAAACCATCAACAAAAGCGGATAAAAAAGCGCCACCAAGATTTACATAAAACAGTCCTGCCGTGGCAAGTATTGACATTGCGCAGGCAGAGGCGATGGATTCTTCATTTAATTTCGGAATATTTTTCATTTTTACTCAGCAAAGAGGTCTTACTTGATGGATTGCAAATATCGCCTCTTTAAAGGAGTGCGTGTGCCCATCACTAAAGAAATAATAAGTCATTTTGTTCGGGAGCAGCACAAACGTTATGCCACCCCAGCCGGACATAAACGGCACCCACACATCTTCGGTACAGTTGAATTTGCTTTTGTTGAGTTTTATAGAAAAAAATCCGTTATTGTAAAAGATATCTTTATAGAAGCTATTGTTGGTGGATATCGCAACAAGGCTGTTGTCTTGTGTTGGGTTCAGTGCATCTCGAAGAAAATGTAATTCGAGTGCTGATGCCTCTCTCGCCTCGTGCAGAAGAATAGATAGGAGAAATAAATCTTCCCTTAAAAAATACATCCCCCATCCGGTAAATGCTTGCTGAGCTGTGTCTTTAGTCCTCAAAGAATATTGAAGGGCGTCACTGAAACCACGTTTTGTTAAATAGGGAATAAGAACATCTGAGTAGTAATCGTTCATTTTTGAATTTTTTTTGAGAAATGCATTCATAGCTGCGCCCAAAAGATAGGTATCAGAGGTGTGGTATACAAATCGTTTTCCCGGTGTTGTTCTGTATTGAAATAACGAACATGCAGTCTCTATTTTGTCTGAATTAGTTTTTGGGTCGTAAATGAATTGAACATGTTTTGGAGAGTCTTCATCTACATAATGCTTCTTACTCTGATAAATCCCGGTTGCCATATCTGAAAGATTTTCAAAGGTAACGTTTTGCCACTTATCTTTATGGCATACATCGAGATAATCAATCAAAAAGCTCTCTCTGGCATATGGAAACTGAGTTTCAATAAGCGAGAGAGAAAGGGCCCCTGCGATTGATTTGGCGAGAGAAAAACTTGGTAAAAGCAATTGATTGCACATTGGATATTGTCCCGCTCTCGTGTCACATTGGCTGGTATAATGGATCTGCTCGTCAATTAATCCAAAAAGAGTGACTTTGTCTTCCTCAAAAATTGGAGAAGAAGCAAGAGCACCTACCAAACTTGGATATTTGTCATAGAGCATCTCAATAGGTGCAGAAGTTTGCTCCGTCACACCCTTAGATCTGATTCTGTTGGAGATTCTTGGTGAGGTAGGTTTTGACTCATAATCTGTTTGAAAAACTCCAGTGTAATTAAACTGCAGGCTTGCACAGGTTTCACTTGCAACTTGAACCAATGCATCTGAGGTACTCTGTTTTTCAATAAAAAAAATCAACACGCCATTATGGACACAATTAGCATTCTTGTGCATGAGCGCAATTGGCATGACAACTGAACGCATGTTAGTGCCCTTGATTTTTGAGGAAACGCCGGTGCCGAAAAAAATGTTGAAGAATTGAGAGGGTTGCTCGACAAATCTCGATCCAACTGAGGTGACATGTCCATAGTCAGATGTTAAGCGTACCTTTTCGACTAAGCTCGACTCCAACAGCAGCTTTGATTCTAGATTCCTAGTATCTCGAATCATATTGTATCCAACACCGACAGGTTGGGGTAATAATGATAAAATTCCAGAAAAATTCTCACCATCATTTTTTAATACATATTTTTCCAGCTGCTCAAATTGAATACTTCTGGAGATCGGTTTTTTACCCCACAAAACATCTTCAAGTGAGTTCTCAGCGAAGCCTTGCTGAGCCTTACACAGCAAGATTGGAAAAAGAATTTTTGTTAATAAAGATCTCAAAATCCGATATTTATGGCGATTCCAAGGGTCCTAGGCAAAGCAAAAAATTCACGATCATCACTGCCATAAAAACCTTGTGAAGGGTCGGGACCAAATGCAGCATTTGTAAAGGCGCCGGTCGTACCACGTTCATTGAAAAGATTTTTTATAAAAATTGTTGCATATCGATCATCTTGAAAAAGAGTGGAGGAAACATTAAGAATTTCAAAGCCACCAAACTCAGCATATTGGGTAGAGCTATTAGATAAGACATTGGTTGTTTTAGATTGAGAGTATAGATCTGCGCGATTCACGATTCCCCAACCCGAATTAAAGTAGTGAGTGTGTGCGATATTAGCATTTAGCATATGTTTTGGGCTCCCCGGAAGTACCGATCCCGCTTCTGCGAGAACAACTGGACTGTTAGCGGGAGATAACAAATCTTTCGATAAATCGGTTTCGTTGTATGCGTAGCCGAGGCTAAAGTCGAAGACACCAAATGATCCTGAAAGTTCAAAATCAAACCCAGATGTTTCAGCCTCTTCTCCATTTATTATGGAATAATATGAATAGGTGGGAGTGGGACTATAAAGTTGAGGGTCATCCCATTTCACCGAGTAGAGGCTCATGTTGTAAAAAAGATCACTTGAGGTCTTACCCTTCACCCCGATCTCTAAGTTTGTGCTGGAATCCGATTGGAAAGGAACCCATCCCGGTTCTTCTGGAAACGTTCCTGATGTTGGAACAGCATTAACACCACCCCTTCTGTATCCCTCAGACCAAGTAAAAAAGAAATGTTGATCACGATTTTCGGGCTGATAAGATAAATTTAGTTTGGCTAGACCACCATCATCCTCGTTTGAGGTATTTGCGAGCGCAGGTCCAACATCGTAAAGTTTAAAAGCCATATTCATTGCTGCATCTGCCTCAACGTCAAATCGCCTGTAACCGACAACCACATCAAACTCGTCGGTGAGGTGAAAGGCCATTTCACCATAAATTGCGGAATTCTCCACAGATTCTTTTACGGCATAATCAAAATCCTGCTCATTGGGATCAACAACATAATCTACGCCCCAATAAAAAAATTTCCATTGATTTACACCCTTTATGAAGGTCTGTTGCCCACGATATTGATCTTCGTCTTGTGAAAAATAACCTAATATATAGTCAAATTTATCCCCCGGCTCTGAGACTAGCCGAATTTCTACCGAACTGCCTTCATTTGTGTACTGACGTTGGGCAGGAGCGTAAGGTCTGGATGGTTGTGACCAAATTCCTCCCACGGTTTGATTATAATAACCAGCAATCGGAGAGGTGTAAGTCCCTAGTTTTGCGAAAAAACCTGTGTTGTCGGTGGTGCTAGACCCCCTTCTATCATATTGCGAGCCAGTAAACTCAATATCAAAAAGAGTGCCATCATAACTCAATTCAAAGGCTGACATAGAAACTTGTCGCTCCGAGGGTTCTAACATTACGGCGCCATTTTCATAATCTCCATAAGTCGATTGGGTGAAACAATCTGGATCAAGAAGCGCAGTGCAGCTTGTGTTAAGAACATACCTCGGCCCCACGGATGACTGTCTTCTACCTCCGACACCATCATCTTGCGACGCATACTTGAAAGACATCTGAAACTTATCTGTAGGCGATAATAATAGTTCTGTTCTAAGAAATTCGACTTTAACACTATCTGCGTCGTTTACGCTTTTTATAATTGGCGGCGAAGTAATGAATGAGGGATAACCATATCCGTCTCTCGGCACTGGAACGCCAGTAGAACCGTCAACCCCTACCCCGTCTGGTATGTCTCCTGTCTCATAAATATTTACATAATCGGTGAGCCCTGGGTAGTCAAGACCTGCTCCCACAAAGCGCAATGCAGCTTTTTCTCCGAAAGGAATATTAAACATAACATCCAAAGCTTTGCCGATACCGTCAGACTCATTAACCGATGAACCTGTAAAAGTTACCGATCCAGAAAGCTCCTCCAGTTGAGGTTTATTGGTGATGAAGCGTATGGTGCCACCCAACGCTCCGGACCCGTAGAGTGTTCCTTGAGGGCCTCTGAGAACCTCAACTCGACTCAGATCTCTCAATAAAAAATTGGCAAAAACTGGAGTGTTGTCCATGTATGTCGATACGGACGCAACAGCACTTACCGGGAAGTCTTGAAGTGCTGCTGAGTCTAAGTTTAGACCTCTCATCCTGATATTGCTGGTTGTACCGGCATTTCGATAGCCCCTATCGACAGTCGATACTCCGGCGAAGTTTCGTAAAAGCTCGCTATCATCTAGAATCGCACGCTCTTCAATTTCGTTTCCCGACACCGTCGAAATATTGTATGGCACATCGATTAACTTTGTTTCTCTAGAAGTCGCAGTGACAATTATCTCTTCCACTGATGTTTGATCTGAGATATTTTGAGAAACTGCGTTTTGAGACCAATTTAAGCAGACTAAAAATATCACAAAAATTTTAAAGCGACTCATATTTTACTCCATGACTTAGGTGATTCGGTGAGAGGAATGTACTGCGTGTTACTTTTTTGACGAGGAACTTGATCATACGCCAACGAATTCTAAAACTTAGCACACTTTTAAAAAGATGTGGATGTTTTCGTTTAAATTTTTTTTGTGACGGCAAAGCTCGGGTTAAGGCGAATTCTAACAATATGAGTAAAAAGGTGTGCAAGCCGATTTGTCTCCAAAACTCACGACATACTATCTAGCTGAGGCACCTTTAAAGCTTTTGAAATTTGAGAAGCTTCTTATTGACTATTTTATTCATTGTCTTCCACTTGACACCTATCAATATTTTTTCTCGATGGCGTCGTAGACCAGAAATTTTTTTTACTTTCTTTGGGTATTCGTATTTCAATGTTACAAATTATAAACGTGTTTAAATATTAATTTATGAAACGAAGCTATAAATATGGACATGGTTCAATTCCAAAAAATATCTGCAGAGTTCAATCTTCTTTTTTTAAAAAAAATAAAACATAATATTATTAGGTGTTTATATTTATTTTATCATGTCCGATCAAATCTTTTTAACTAGATAATTGTTGGTATCTGTTTATAATATCAGATAATACCAACAAACATGCCAGTTGAAATTATGCAGCGGCTAACGGAATTTGTACTCAAAAAGGCAATAGCTCGGGAAAAGCCGTACAAGTTGTCTGATGGAGGCGGATTGCACCTTCTTGTGAAAGGAGGTGGAAGGTATTGGCGCTACAACTACCGCTTTCAAGGAAGGCAGAAAACTCTGGCGTTGGGCGTTTATCCGGAGGTTAGTGTGGCCAGTGCTCGCAGCGAACACCAGTCTGCACGAGAGCAGCTGGCAGCTGGCACAGATCCGTCCGAGGCAAAAAAGTCCGTGAAAACTAAGCAAAAGTGTGCTGCCTTAGAATCTTTTGAGCATATTGCTCGTGAATGGTTCGATAGCAGGATGCGTGACAAGTCATTTAGCTATCAGAAGCGGATACTCAGCCTACTCGAAAGGGACTTGTTCCCCGAGATAGGGCATTACCATATCTCAGCAATAGCCGCTTCAGATTTAATACTAGTTTTGAGGGGTATCGAGTCGCGGTCGGTGGAGGTGGCTCACCGTGCAAGACAGCTCACGGCGAGGGTTTTTCGTTTCGCTATGGGAACACGGCGAGCCGATAGGAATATTACCGATGGCATTATCAGGGCTCTAAAGGACATAAACACTAATCGTCATTCTGCTGTTATAGATCCCGTTGAGTTCGGCAAACTTTTGGTGGCGATCGATGGCTATAATGGTACACGTGTCGTCAAGGCGGCGTTAAAATTTTCGGCTCTTGTATTTCAAAAGCCTGGAGAGATTCGTCACATGGAGTGGCAGGAGATGAGCTGGGATACGTGTAGTTGGGTTATCCCAGCTCTTAAGATGAGGGCCCGGCAGGAGCATATTGTGCCGCTAAGCAGACAGGCTAAAGCGCTGCTTTTAGAGCAATTAAAGATGACAGGGTCTGGTAAATACGTGTTTCCTAATGCTAGAGGCAAAAGTCGACCTTTGAGTGAAAATGGTGTTAGAACTGCAATGAGGGCAATGGGCTATGACAACGACGCGATGACTCCTAATGGATTTCGCACTACAGCGCGCACCATTTTGGGTGAGGTTCTGAATTTCAGGCGAGAGTGGATAGAGCACCAGTTAGCTTGTAAATTGGAAGTTCCAAACGGACAAGCATATAAACACACAACACATTTGAGTGGTCGTAGGCATATGATGCAGGCTTGGGCCGACTATCTTGACTATCTTGTTAAGTCTTTTAGAGGCACTGCAAGCTTCAGAGTTCGGCCTAGGTATCGGGATACAAATTGAGTGCTCTTGCATTGTTGAGGTATCGGGTATTCTTTTACTCTAAGTGTTAAACTTCAACTTTACATAAAAATTTAGAGAGATTATGTAGCGCTGCTTCAGGAGTTCATCAAAAAGTCAAGGTGATGAAATTGGCGGCATAGAGTGGCAGGTTTGTCAATTCTTTTTTAGTGAACTGAATGAAGAGGGTAGTTTAATGATAGATTTAGAGAAAAAAAATGATATATTTATCCTCACGCTTACTGGTGAGGAGAACCGGTGGAATACTGAATTCGTTCGCGTTATTGCTCAAGCAGTCGATGAGATTGAGGCCTCTGAAGGGGCAGCAGCGCTTGTCACAACAGCTAGCAGTCAGAAATTTTTCTCTAATGGCTTAGATCTCGACTGGCTGGAGACAGCAGAGGAGCAAGATAGAGCTGCGTTCTTGCCTGAATTTATGGCTTTAATGGGGCGGTTCATCACCTTGCCCATCCCCTCAGTCTGCGCCATCAACGGACACGCTTTTGGCGCAGGTTTTATGATGGCACTATGCCATGATGTGCGGTTGATGCGAGAGGATAGGGGTTTTGCCTGTGCAAATGAAATTGAGATTGGCATGGTGATTCCTGATCCTGAGTTGGCGCTGTTTAAACACAAGTTGCCCGCAAACGTATTCTTTGAGACTGTGCAATTGGCGAGGAGATGGACCGGCAAAGATGCCGCTCATGTGGGGATTGCTTCCGCAGCCTACCCATTGTCTTGTTTGAGGTCAAAAGCGATCCAGAAAGCCGAGTCGTTAAAACACCTGGGGGCTAATCGCAAAGTTTATCAAACGATGAAGGAGCGCTTGTTCGGTCAAACTGCCCCGATTAATAATGTGCACGGTGCTGCACATCTACTTAAAAATGGGATCATGACTAGTTAATTAAATTTGAAACATCATTGGATTATAGTCTTAAAAAAATGACTAAAACACTAAAGATCTTTGGAATTTTTTTATTTTCCGGGGTCGGTATCATGTTTGTTTGGTGGACTTACTTACACAGTAAATATAGTCAATACCTTCCAGAATTTACTGTAATTGTGGATAGTGATGAGCGCCCCTATCATCTGTATGCGCCCGAAACGTTTGATGAGGAGCCTCAAGATGTCCTAGTTTTTTTTCAAGGTGGCAATGCCGGCAGCGATGGGGCCTGGCTTGTGCCTCAGCAACAACGCTGGGAGGAGCTTGCAGCTGAACGTGGGCTTATTCTTGCGATACCTCAAGGTAAAGTTTTTTTCGACAATGAGGGAGCTTGGCAACTGAATACCCATTCTGGTGTGATGCATGACGTAAAGTATATTGGAGCGATGCTTGATGACATTTCTACGAGGCATAAATTTGAGCTTGGGAGAGTGTATGGAGTGGGGTATTCTCTTGGGTCGATGTTCGCATATGAGATAGCATGCCACATGAGTACCTCTTTCGTGGCGCTAGCCTCCTTCTCGGGCACTATGCCTGTGAGTCCGAGAGATTGTAATCCTGAGAGCAACGTTCCGATTATGCACGTCCATGGCGTGGATGATCCCGTGATTCAGTACAGTAAGAGATGGGACTGGAAGGCTTGGGATTCAGTAGGAACGATGCAGGACGTCCCAAGTTTAATGCAGTACTGGGTTAAAAAATTTAACTGCAAGAAAAACTATCAAACCGATAACAACTCTTTCCTACATGCGGAATATACTCACTGTGATCAAAATTCGAGAATTGAACATTATGCGCTGCTTGACTGGGGCCACGATTGGCCCCCCACTATCGACGGCACTTCTACACATCTAAAAATTTGGCAGTTTCTTGATAAATTTTAGCAGCTTTTGAATGTCATACTGGGTGTGTCCTGTTTGACCTTAGACATATAGCGTTGCGCAGAGATTCCCTGTAAGCATTCTCGCAATTTTTTGAACTATTACTTTTTTACCGGTTTGTGAACCAATGCTTTATCAGTTTCTCTAA
Organism: Porticoccaceae bacterium; assembly: GCA_902562425.1. Taxonomy (GTDB): domain Bacteria; phylum Pseudomonadota; class Gammaproteobacteria; order Pseudomonadales; family Porticoccaceae; genus TMED48. The sequence continues at coordinate 15,334 of CACETF010000023.1, forward strand.
GTTTTTTTTTCGCCCATAAGATTGAAGACAAAAGATACTCGTCCTCGTTAAGATTACCCCATCCAACGCAAGTCTCTATGGGACTGCGACCGCAAGAACATGAATTCATAAATTTTTCTCCTATATGTTTTATTACGGAGCGAGTAGAGTTTTTCGATCATAATGCTGTAAATTTATGATTTACATCTATTTTAGAGACAGGGTCGGTTTTGATTTACCGCATCAGCTACGATTTATACCGGCAAAATGTTTAAAATTTGTGCTGCAAGAGTTACTTTCAGATTTTAGGTATCTCGATACCAACACTTATTCTATTCGTCGACGTCGCGTTTGGATTTTAAAGCTCATCAAATGCGGTAATAAATCCAACTGGGGTGCTTTTAAAAAAATCCATTACATTTTCGAAATACGAGAGACGCGATCTCCCCATAAGTCGCCGCTAAATTTGTACTTCATTTTCTTTGGCTTGCAAATAGTCGCCTTCTGCAAGTTCACTAATACCCATTTTTCCAAGTTGCTGAAGTTGTAATTGTTTGATTGTAAGATCAATGGAAGATAAAGCGGCCATGATTTCAGCCGATCGCGCCTGACTTATACGGATCAACAGCGTGTTTTTACTTTGTTTTTGTATGTCAATGGTTTCTGGCATCTTATTTCCTGGGATTGCTAGCCATATTTCACGTAAATTTTTAATGTGGTCCTCGTTAATGTCGTTTGCCGATGTGATGCGATAAATGCAGCTTTTCTTTTGTAATCGGAGATTTAATCGGCTCGTCCAACGAATGTCGTTACTGAGAAGCACCAACCCCGTTTCCAGAGGTCCCAAGGTATTTGCGAAATAATAAGTTCGATCGGTTGCTTGATCCTTTATTAGATTTAAAACCGAGGGATATTCTTTGTCTTCAGTTATACAGGCATAACGTGGAGGTTTGTTTAGCACAATATACTGATGTTCCTTTATTGCGATATGTTTACCGTCATAGAAAACCCTGCTACCATCTAAAAGCTCGAAATCTGGATCAGTTGTCACTTTTCCATCGACTGAGACACGTCCTTTTCTAATAAAAAATTTGCCCTGATTACGGCTCATGGCAACACAAAGAGTTAAGAATTTAACCAAGCGCATAATTTTGGATTTTCCTGAACGAACTAAACCTGCTCTGTTAGAGATCCCATTATCAGGACAGACCTTCTACAACTGAGTTATTTGATTGCTGTTAATTTCATAAGACGTCCCCCACCTTCTTGCCAAGGTTTTCCTTTCGCAGGGGGTCTACCATCCTCCAGCAACCATATGACTCCGTTGGCACTTTCTCTAACTGCCCTGATTCGTTTCCCAATCTCAAACCTTTCTATTTCAGTTGCCCTGTCTCCGTTTATTTCAACCCGGACAAAACCTTTTGAAGATAAGCCTCCGATCAAGGCGTTTCCTTTCCAACCTTCGAACTTTTCACCCTCATAAAAAATCATAGATGAGGGCGAAATTACTGGCGTCCACGTGATCTCCGGCGGATTAAACTCATGCCGGGTATCATGATCGGGTATAGGAATAAAGCTGTAATGATCACCATTTGAAACGATCGGGTAACCATAATTTGCGCCACGACGAACTAAATTAAGTTCATCACCACCCCTGGGTCCCATTTCAACTACCCAAAGCCGTCCAGTGTTGTCAAATGATAGACCGAGAGGGTTACGATGTCCTAAAGACCAAACCTGAGATGTGACTGAGTTCGACGATGGGAAGGGGTTATCGGTTGGTGTTGAGCCGTCATCATTTAGCCTGATAATTTTACCCAGATTTGATTGCATGTCTTGAGCTGGATCAAATTTTTGCCTCTCGCCAGAGCTGATCCAGAGGTAGCCCTCCGGTCCAAATGTAATCCTATGCCCGTAGTGACCATGTCCTTTAACCTTGACTTGTCTCCAAATCACCTCCAGTTGCTCTAGGTACCCAATATTATTTTCAATTACCAACCTTGCTTTTGCTACGGCCGCACCAACGAGATTTCCATCCCCCTGTTCAGCATAACTAAAATACAGCAACTGGTTTCGCTCAAAGAGTGGGTGTAATTTAATGTCTCCGAAGCCGCCTTGACCCTTATATACCACCTCAGGTACACCGGCAACATCACTCAAAATTAATCCATTCTCGTCCAGTAGCTTAAGTTTTCCAGCCATCTCACTAACTAATATTTTGCCCGATGGCAAAAACTCTAAGGCCCACGGCGAACTTAAAGTAGCTGTTGTTGTAACAAGAAACGGGTTTCGATCATTGTTTGCAAGCGATGTTTCTATAAAAAATAAGAAGCCAAGTAGGGTAAGAAGTCTAAAGAGCATAGTTTTGAAAAACCTCCAAAGTAGAGTGAAACCTATTACGAGCCATGTTAAAGGAAAGAATATAAAGTTGTTAATCATTAAATCCACACTATCACGTTAATAATTTACTTTATTAACGATAATTTTCTACACATTTATAATATTGACGGTTTTTTCCCGTATTCCCAAGGGTTAAATCTAATCTGATTATCTCTGCGTTAACTGATAAATTATCTAAGTATGCGTTCTGCTCGATTACAATGCAGTGAATTTCAAGTGGCTGATACGAGGGATTGATACATGAATATTTTGATTAAACTGTTCCCATTACTGCCGCTGATTACCGTCGGTTGCTTGTCTCAAGGCACAGCATTTTTGAGTTCTGCTCCTGACATGAGCTATAAACTCAATGTTGAGCTTGGTAGTTTTTTTCGCTGCTTACACAATTGGAGTGATCACGCTGACCTCAAAACCACCGAAAAAACGTTGGATTGGTATCTATATGCTCCTCAACGATCCCTCTCAGATCCTGTAGCCGTTGTCTTTGTAGAGGATACGGATGTGAGCGTTTGGCTTAAAGCTGTTTTGCCCCAAAGCTCAGATTCTTTCCATAACATGGTTCAAGCATGCTCTGCCGACGCGACTTCAGAGCCCTCTGAAGATTGGGATTTGCAATTTGAAGATATGAATCGGCCAAGGATAATGGGCGATCGGACAACGGGTTTAAGATAAGTCGACTTCTAAATGACGCAAGAATTTGCACTTAATTCTGCAGAGCTTAGTGGGGCGATTCAATCAAAAGGCCTTGCACTTTTAAAAAAATGTTGCTAGCCAAATCTGACAAAAAAATGATGATTACCGTTTCTGAACGTATTCAAGGTTGTAGCTTAAACTACAACGTATATTTATGAGGTCTTTAAGCGAGTTTCAACTTAGCCGTGCACGGGACTTCAAGGCCTGCAAGAATGGAAGGCCGGATTAGTACCCAATTTGGGTCCAAAAATAGCTTAGGGACCTGATTTTGGTTTTCAGTGAAGGCAACCATGAAATAATTTTACAAAAAAGTGATTTCGAAAGATTTGTTACCAGTATTTCATTTATACTACCTTGTATAAATCGACATATGAACTCTTTTGGATGGGAACACAAAATAATATATGTACGAGTTCGGCCTTTTAAATTGGATCATTCTCAGTAGTTACGCTGTTGGATCGATCATCTTAGGATTCTATTTAAACCGACGAGTTCAGACAGCGGAGCATTATTATTTAGGCGATCGAACCACGCCATGGTGGGCGATCGGTCTTTCCGTTATGGCCACTTATACTAGTGCTTTTACTTTTCTCGGCGCTCCTGCTTGGGCTTACACTGAAGGTTTCTCAGTAATATTTATACACATTAATTATCCCATAGCAGTGTTTATAGTGATATCTGTATTTATTCCATTTTTTTACAATAGTGGCGTTGCCAGTATTTTTGAGTACTTAGAGCGGCGCTTCGGCAGAAGTTCACGTCTTGTAATGTCTTCAATTTTTTTACTCGGAAATATCATTTACTCAGGAATCATACTTTACACAACTGCATTGGTAATAGAGTTTATTACAGGAACAGATGTTGTCACCGCAATCACAGTAGTTTCAGTGATTGCCATGACCTATACCCTTTTAGGAGGCATATCCGCTGTGATATGGACAGACGTCGCTCAGACAGTGATTCTTTTGAGTGGGGCAGCGATTGTGTTGTTTTTACTCATAATTGATTTACCTCTCCCGCTATCGGAGACACTACTTAGCCTAAAGTCGGAAGGCCGGTTGAACCCTTTTGAGTTTTCCCTTTCTCCAGATAAAGTAGCAACTGTTTGGACGGGGGTAATTGCCATGTCTATTTATCATGTCGTTGTTTATGGAGTGAATCAAATGATGATTCAAAGAACGCTCGTGGCAAAGACGATTGGTGATGCCAAAAAAGCTTATACCATGATGGGTTATGCCGCATTTTTTATTTTCACTTTGTTGTTTTCACTTGGTATTTTTCTGTATGCCTTCTTCGAGGGCGCTTCGTTTGATAATACAAATACTATCATGCTCGAGTTCGTTAAACTTGCAAGCGTCCCCGGTTTGATGGGATTAATTGCCGTTGCAATTGTAGCCGCG
>CACETF010000024.1 GCA_902562425.1 Porticoccaceae bacterium
GTCAAAAATTAATCCTTTTTTACTCAGGGCTAATCTCTGGTGAACCCCAAATCTATGTTGTTCATCGATTATAGATAAGCCAAGGGAAAAAAATTTTACTTTCTCTTGGAAAAGGGCATGGGTACCTATCACCATTTTTGCAGAGCCATTAGCGATAGAATTGAGTTGATAATCTCTGGCTTTTCCTTTTAATTTCCCTGAAAGCCGTGCTATTTTGATGCCCAAAGGTTTAAACCAATTTTCAAAATTTAGCCGATGTTGTTCGGATAATAGTTCAGTAGGTGCCATTAATGCTGCCTGTTGTCCATTTGCGATAGCTTGCAAAGCAGCGAGAGCAGATACAATGGTCTTTCCTGAGCCAACATCTCCTTGGAGAAGCCTCAGCATAGGAGCGGGCTTTGTCATGTCATGGCTTATCTCCGCGCTAACTTTCATTTGTGCGGGAGTAAGTTTGAATGATAACTGTGCCAGAAATTTATCTCTTTGATCTAACTTTTCAACTAGAGACGTTGCGGGATGCCTCTGAAACCTCTGTCGAAGTTGGAGTAGGCTTAATTGATGCGAGACTAATTCTTCACAGATCAGCCTTCGCTGAGCTGGGTGCCTACCCGTCGCGAGAATATGCAGTTCCGCGGTCACAGGAGGGTTGTGAAGAAATTTTAAAGCGGTAATCAGCGAGTATTCCTCTGCCTCATAAGGTGGGAGTAATTCACTTAGAGAGTTATTGCCTAATTTGGCAAGTGCCAGAGCGCATAAATTTCGAATACGAGTTTGAGTAATACCGTCTCCAATTGGATAGATTGGAGTCAATTTATCATTTAGTGCGATTGGGAAATCATCTGAAATTACTGTGTATTCAGGATGGTATAATTCGGATCCTAAGGATCCCCTTCGGATTTCTCCGAAACAGCGTAGTTTGGTACCTACGCGTAATTTCTTTTGTTGCGACCCAGTGAAATGGTAGAATCTTAAGGTGACGATCCCAGTTTTGTCCTGAAGTCTACATACAAGGCTGCGTCTCCTACCGAAAACGACGTCGCAAGCTTTTATGACACCCTCAATTACCGCACTGGTGAGTGGTTGAAGGCTTCCAATAGGCGATATCTTGGTCTTGTCTACGTAGCGAAGAGGGAGATGGAAAACTAAATCTTGAATTGTCTCAATGCGAAGTTTCCTTAATTTTTCGGCGAGTTGTGGACCGACACCCCGTAAATTTTGAACACTTACTTTATGTTGATTCTGCATTTCCCGATCTCATCAGTCGATGCTTGCATTGACATTATATGTAGTCCTTAATAGGTACTTCGTTGATGATAGCTAATAAGTTTCAAGTAAGGAAATTCACGTGAGAATATTGATGGCTGGGTGTGGAGACTTGGGTAAGCGCACTGCACTTATGCTTGCACCGGAGCATACCTGTTTTGGGCTCAATCGTAAGCCAAGTCAATTACCAAGTACGATCGTGCCTGTTTCTGCTGATATGACCAATCTTTCGGATATGAATAGGGTTTTAGAAGAATATTTTGATGCTATCGTCGTAACAGTTACCCCTAGGGCATTTTGTGAGTCAGCCTACAAAGAATCTTATGTTGCAGCAGCAAAGACCCTAAAAAGCGCAGTGAGTATAGCAAGTCATCCGCCCAAGCTCGTTATATGGAGCTCTAGCACACGGGTATATGGCGATCATGGCGGGGCATGGGTTGATGAAGATAGCTGCTTTTCTGATCAGGACTTTGCGGGTAAATTGCTGGTTGAGGCCGAAATAATCATATCTGAATTATCATGCAAGCATGTGGTGGTTAGGTTCTCTGGAATCTATGGTCCCGGTCGGAGAAGTCTTTTAAACCAGATACTTTCAGGTAGTGGTCGGGTTCAATTCCCTGAAAAATGGACTAACAGGATTCATAGTGAGGATTGCGCTGCAGTTTTTCTTCATCTGATAGAAAGGTATTTTGGTGGTAAATATTTACACCCTTTGTATGTAGCCAGTGATTGCGAGCCTGTCACTCAAAAAGTCGTTTATGAGTGGTTGGCTAAAGAGCTGGATATCAATTTTGAAAAGTTTCAAGAAGGCTCAATTATAAAATACAAAATTGCTCGTCGTTGCAATAACAGGAGGCTCCTGGAAAGCGGATTTTGTTTCAAATATCCCACATTCCGAGAAGGCTACCGAGCTTTGATAAAAGAAGCTTAGATAACCATAACTCCATCCATTTCAACTGCTGCGTCCAAGGGTAATGCAGCTACCCCGATTGCGGCTCGTGCTGGATAAGGCTTTGTAAAATACCTTTCCATTACCTTATTCACAATTGCAAAGTTATCCAAATTTTTGAGGAAGACATTTAGTTTAACTAAACAATTTAAATCCCCCCCAGCGGCATGGCATACGGCATTGAGATTTTCAAGAACCTGACAAATTTGATTTTCGATATCGGTCTCAATGAGCTTCATGGTTTTTGGATTGATGGGGATTTGCCCGGAAAGGTACACAGTATTATTCACTTTTATTGCTTGCGAGTATGTGCCGATTGCCTCAGGCGCATTATCTGTTTTAATTATGGCTCTGTTTGTCACAGTAACAAGTTCTCCAAAAAATATTGTAGTCTAGTTTCTGACACGATAAACCCTTCGAACAGGTGCAAGAGCTCGTACTCTCCGCAAAATATCTGCAAGGTGAGAGCGATCACGGACTGAGATTACAATATCAACTACGCTGGTGAAAGCATCTTTTTCTAAAGTGCTAATTTTTTCTATTGTTGCGTCTTTTTCAGTGATTCTCGAGGCGAGGGTAGCGATAAAACCTCGCTCAGGGGTTACCTCAACTTTCAACTCTACAGGAAATTGACCCTGGACGGTGTCTGACCAGGTCATTGGGGTACATTTCTCGGGATTTGATCTCAATTCAATAAGGTTTCGGCAAGATTCCAGATGCACCACAGCCCCTTTCCCGGGACTAAGGTGGCCAAGTATTGGATCTCCGGGGATCGGATGACAACATTTTCCATATTGAAGTAACAAGGCTTTTTGCCCACCAACTTCAAGTGGCAGCGGTGGTTTTCGGTTCCTATCTTTTTCTGGAGATTTCTCTAGTGGCACAATCAGGTTTGCTATTGCAAGTGGTACTCTGTTTCCCAGTCCTATTTGATGCAAAATATACTTAAATGTGGAGGCACCTGAGCTTTGAAGGATGCGCTTTATTTCTGATTTTTTCAACTGGTGATAGCTGGTCCCAAATCTGCTTAGTGCTTGGTCAAGGAGTCGCTTACCGAGATTGACGGATTCGTCATGCTCTTGAGTCTTTAGAAAATGCCTTATTGCGCTACGAGCTTTAGCGGTAGCAACGAAGCTAAGCCAGTTTGGATTCGGTTGGGCGCCCTCAGCGCTGATAATTTCAATCTTTTGGCCACTCTGGAGTCCCTCTGACAGAGGCGTTAGCTGTCCATCAACTCTGCAGGCAATACAGCTATTGCCCAATGCTGTATGCACAGAGTAAGCAAAGTCAACTGCGGTTGCGCCGGCTGGTAGTTCTATGATTTCGCCCCTCGGTGTAAATACATATACCTCATCTGGAAATAAATCTGCTTTGACATTCTCTAAAAATTCAATTGAATTTCCTGCTTGCTTTTGCATGGCTAGGAGGCCTTGAATCCACCTCGATGCTCTACTTTGGCTTCCTTCTTTTCGACTGTTTCCAGCTTTGTATTCTCCATGCGCGGCGATTCCGTAGTTTGCGATCATTTCCATCTCGGTAGTTCGTATTTGGACCTCAATCAGCACGCCATGCATACCAACTAGCACAGTGTGAAGCGACTGATAACCATTGGCTTTTGGTATTGCAATATAATCTTTAAATTCGCCCGGAACTGGCTTAAAAATACTGTGCATCATCCCCAGAGCGCGGTAACAGTTGTCCACAGAATCAACCACCAACCTAAAAGCAAAAACGTCCATGATATCTCTGAATGCTTTCTTTTTATCCCGCATTTTTAGGTAGATGCTCCAAAGATGCTTTTGGCGACCCTTTACGAGTGCATTGATCGATTCGTGCTCTAAACGATTTTCTATAGCCTGTCGGATTTCTATAACGAAGGCTTTTCTATTTTGTCTCGCAGCCTCCGTTGCCTCCCGAAGTCTTTGGTGACGCAGAGGATACATTGCTGCAAAGCTAAGTTCTTCATATTCAATCCTTACGTGTTCTATACCAAGACGTTGTGCGATGGGAGCATAGATTTCCATTGTTTCTCGGGCAATTCGGCGACGTTTATCAGCAGAGAGAGTTCCGAGTGTGCGCATATTATGCAGACGATCAGCGAGTTTAACCAAAACAACTCGAATATCTCGGGACATAGCAAGGGTCATTTTCTGAAAACTTTCTGCTTGTTGCTGTGCTCTTGACTCAAACTCAATTTCATTGAGCTTGCTTACTCCATCAACTAGATCGGCTACGGTTCGACCGAAACGACGAGATATTTGACCCTTGGTCACTCCCGTGTCCTCGATCACATCATGAAGCATTGCTGCCATAAGGCCCTCTGGGTCCATATGCATATCTGCAAGTATGTTTGCGACTGCTAGCGGATGGGTAATGTAGAGATCGCCTGTCTGTCGGACTTGTCCAGTGTGACTACGTTCAGCGTACCGATAAGCTCGCTCAACTCTGCGGATATCTGGTTCACTAAGATAAGTTAATTTTTCTGTAAGGCCGAGTAGCGCCATACCACGGATCCTAAGGAATCCCTAGGCAGGGGATTGCTCGTCTGAGCGGGAAAAATTTTCTTCATCAAGAACTGAATTTTCAACGGGGACTGGGTCGTTGCCAGCCAGCGCTTCCAAAGCTGCAGCGATGGCTGCGTCTGCCTCCGCCTCAAGATCTGTTTCAGCGGTGGACGATTGTGTAACATCTTCAGCAACATCCTCATCTAAAGCGAAATTTTGTTTTACCGGGGATAGTATGCTTGCATCAACATGACCGCCTGCTATTTCGCGGAGTGCTACCACTGTTGGCTTGTCATTCTCTTCTGGCACCAAAGCAGTGCGACCCTCCACTGCTAATTGGCGTGCACGTTTAGAGCCGATCATTACCAGTTCAAATCGGTTGTCTACATTTTCAAGACAGTCTTCAACAGTGATTCTGGCCATAGAAACTCCAGCTACAATTAAATAATCGAACTATTACCATCAGAGTATAACTATACAAGAGTGTGCTTAGTTCGACAATAATTCTTGGGTTAAATTATAAAGCGAGATGTTTGTTTTTAATAATGACTGGTCATTAAAACTTCCAGAGAGTAGTTTTTGAAGCTTTTCACACGCAATTTGGAAGTTATCATTAATTATCACGTAGTCTGCGTCTTTCCAATGACTGATCTCTTTCCGTGCCTCAGCCATTCGTCGCTCAATTACTAACTCAGAGTCCTTACCGCGATCAAAAAGACGCTGTCGTAATACTCCCACCGAGGGAGGGAGTACAAAAATACTCACACCGCCTTTGAATACCGAACGAACTTGGTTGGCCCCTTGCCAATCAATTTCTAAGATTACATCGAGGCCACTGCTTATCTTTGTGTCGACCCATTTTCGAGACGTTCCATATAAATTTCCGTGTACATTCGCCGATTCAAGAAATTCACCTTTACTACGCATTTGTTCGAATTTTTCTTGAGTGACGAAGTGGTAGTGCGTCCCATCAATTTCGCCGGCTCGAGGTCTCCTTGTGGTATGGGAAACCGATGTACAGACGTTTTTAAGCTGCGATACGGCTTCGTCGATAAGACTTGTTTTTCCGGCGCCGGAGGGAGCCGAGATTATAAAAAGTGAGCCACTTGACATACGTGCTTATTTTTCTCTGGTGATTCTTACAGCAATAAAATAAAGTATACATTAAGCATTATTCCTTAACAGGTTATCTGATCAAAAAAATTTGTAGGGAAAGACTAGAAATACTAGGGGCCTTTAACATGAAAGGCCCCTTCCATTTGTCTAAAGCATTATTTAAAAACTGAATTTAATGCCCACTTTCGCGTTCCAAACAGAGTATTGAACATTTTGGTTGGTCACCTCGGGAGCATTGAACGCGGTGTAAACGTGCTGCCCATCGGCGTTTACGTCAGAGGCTACTATCATTTGATCAGGTGCGGCGTCTCCTTGAAAGCCATTATCATCGCTCAAGAAGTTGCCGAGATTGTACATTTTTAGGTAGACATGACCTTTGGCGCCTTCGAAAAATGCAGGAATTTCCTGAAGAATATACAGATCAAGGCGGGTCCTCCATCGAGAGCTAAGCTCGTTTCGTCCGACAAATGTTCCGCGAACGAGTCCTTGATCCGCAATAAATGAATCAAATGATGCCAGATCTGCACTAGACATCCGGCTGAGATCAACCGCACCATCATTAAGTGTGGGAACATAAAGTAGATGTCGCTGTTCCTCAATATTGGGCTCCAATCCCTCAGAGGACATAACTGCACTCGTGGGTTGACCTGCGCTCCTAAAGCCACTGAGTTGCACCATGGTGTCGTAACCCGAGATCAGTTGTGTTTTGTAGTTGAGGTTAAACGTGAATCGGTGAGGAACAGCATACATTGAGTCGCCAACAGATGGATTATTTGCATCAATGAGTGCAGTCTTCTGATAGTTAGTGGATGCTTGCGCTGCTTCCATGCCTGACAAATCCTCAGCTGAGACACTCGCATAGCCAATATTTGCTGTCAGGCCAAAATCAAATTCTTTGTTTAGTAGAACGGAAAACATAGTTGATTTAGCGTCGTGATCAGAGTTAGTCAGCAAGTGAGTACCGCAGCAAGGGTTCCCGGGCTTGTCTGTATAAATTGGAGCTCCTGCAAGTGTAGAGGAAAGTGTTTCTTGCCCAGGATCTATCGTGATAACTGCATCTCGCAGTGTAGAGTGAATAAGATCTACTTCAAGGCGCATAGAGTCATCTATAAACCAAGTGCCGCCTACGGTATATCGGAGCTCACTCGGCTGCTCGAAGGCACTATCCAACACAGCAACCTGATAGGTGTCTGCGTCTGCAGGAGTGGTATTGGCAACATTTTGGTAAAGGCTTTGTGGTGCGTCGTAGCCAGGCCTTCCGTTGCCATCAATACCAAGAACCATATCAAAGACAGACGGTTGCCCGCTCTCCCTGAACCTCGAGGAAAATACTCTTATCACACCGTCGGAATAGGTGTTAGATAACCAAACCAGTGGGTTTCCACCAGAGAAAACACCCAATCCACCTCGAAGTTTTATGTTCTCGCTAAAATCGTACTCGACACCTAATCGTGGCATCAAAATATCCAGACCATCTATGCTGACGTCATTCCTGACTCCCGCTTGAGCAAGCAAATTCGCGTTAAAGTTAGGGGTGTCATCAGTTTCAAACCATTCATAGCGCAGTCCTGCAGTGACCTCCAAACCCATGGCATCGAAGAAATATGTGTCTTGAACATACAACGCATTCATATCTAAGTCGAAGCTTGCGGCGCCGTCCCTCGGGTTATTTGTCCCAGAGCCGCTGCCGTAGTATATCGCATAAGGTTTTCCGAGCTCAAAACCGTCAATTCCTGTCAAACCGCAGTCGTTAGATGTATCAGAGTCGTTCTGAGTTTCCAGACGCTGGGTGGCTGAAAGATTAGCACAGCTCGCGGGATTTCCATCGCTGTAATCACGGTAGTCATGTTCTCCTCCTGCGGAGTGAGGTACAAACATATTGAACACCTCGAGTGTATCCTTTTCATAGCCACCCTCAATGATATGTTTATCTAAAACAAGAGATCCCTTTAGCTTTATCAAGGTAGAGTACCACGAAAGCTCATTGGCTTGACGCGAGTCATCTGCTCCAATGTAGACCACTCCGCCGCCTCCAAAGGGGTTCCCCACGTTAATTTGGTGATCACCAAAGTCCAGGGGTCCATTAGTATTTTGGGAGTCAATCATCTCGGTATTGTTGATAAAAAATTCCGAAGAAAAAGAGTCGGTCCATTGGGAATTGAGCTTTAGTGTTTTAGCCGTGAGCTTTGCTCCTTTGGTATACATATGATTCGCATATTCAAATTCATTGGGATCTGAGTCGGAAAGACGTTGCTCGTTCCCTTCCGAGAAGCCATAAAGGAAATGTGCGGAATGTTGATCATTGATTGTGTAGTCAATTTTTAAGGAATATTTCTCATTTGGCGCAACCGTGTTGGTTGGCGAACCTCCTGCATCATAGCTGTAAACATTGCTTGCAATGTCTTGAATTCTCTGCCAATCAGCTTGAGAAAGCCAGGACTTGTCATCCCCAGAACCTTGACCATTGTAACCAGCAGCTGTTCCTCTCGGCAGTTCCTTTTCTTCATATGCGGCAAATACAAACAGCTTGTCGGTTATGATCGGACCGCCAAATGTAAATCCCATCTGCGTTGAATCATATGGTGTTGGGTCATAAGAAACATCTCCAACTCGGTCACCTTGCAAATCGTCGCTAGTAAATTCATAAAAAACGCTGCCTTCCCACTCGTTGGTACCACTTTTGGTGACCAGATTCATGTAGCACGCGGAAAAGCCTCCAAGCTTAGCATCCAGAGGAGAAAATTCTACCGCCACCTGTTCAATTGCATCATAAGGGACCGGCATTCCATCAGCAGTGGCGAAACCATTACTGTTCAGTCCAAACCGGTCAGAATAATTCACTCCGTCGGCGGTAAATGTATTATATCTAGGATGCTTGCCCGCGCAGTTGACAGATCCCCTTGAACCATATCCATCAACATATAACCTAGGATCTGTCTCGTATAACTGGAACACCTCTCTCTCAAAAGCAACCAAATTATTGAGATCTGACTCGTCGAACAGAGAGGAGGATCCCATAGCAGCAAGTCGCGTGTTGTCACCCGCTTCCGCAGTCACTATCACTTCGTTAACTTCAATCTGTGAGTCCGCTCGAAAGACGACATTGGTAGTTTCGCCAAGGTCAAGTGACTTAATTGTAATCGTGTTCTGGCCGGCAACTGAAACTTCATATGGCCCGCCAACGGCAAGCCCAGTAGCTAAAAAGATCCCAGAACCATTCGTTTGGAAAGTCTTTTCAACTCCCGTTCTTTTATCTACTACTCGCACCGTTGCTGCTTCGCTCGGAATCGCTTTACCGCCAAACACTACTCCCTTGATGCTTGCTGTTGTGTCAGAGAATGACATAAAACTAAGAGCTACAAGGCTCAGAATAACGATGGTTGTCCCATTGCGAAATAAGCATGACATAATAGTTTTCTCCGTAAAGTCAAAAAGAAATTAAATTTAAGATTATTTGTGAAGTTTAACGTCGCTTTGTTACGAGTACATGACTCATTATGATGAATTAGCCATTTTCCCTCACCTAGCGGAACGACCATTTCAGGTTAGTAACAGCAATCTCCACCACAACTCATGAACATGATAATAACATCATTTTTTTTACAAAAAATAGCAACAAACTATTCAATATTTTGGATTTGCTCTCGCATTTGCTCAATTGAAACTTTTAATTCGATAGACGCTTGTGTTGTGACACCTGCGATTGATTTAGAACCAAGGGTATTCGCTTCACGATTTAATTCTTGCATTAAAAAATCAAGCCTTCGGCCAATGGCCTCTTTACTCTCGAGTGTCCTGCGAACCTCAAAAATATGTGCTTCCAGTCGTTCCAGCTCTTCATTTACATCGGTCCTGTTGGCGAGGAGAACCATTTCTTGTTCTACGCGATCATTATCGAGATCCTGCTTAAGTTGAGCGAGCCGATCTTTCAACCGGGTTCTTTGGCTTTCTAAAATACCAGGCAAGTCAGTTTTAATTTTTCGAATCTGGTCCTCCATGTTTTGAAGCCGAAGTAATATCATTTCCGACAGCTTATCGCCCTCTCTAGTTCGCCCTTCGAGTAATTGGTCAATGGTATGTTTGAAGAGCTCTAACACTTCTTTTTCGATCTTGTCGGTATTTAATTCTTTATCCATAATTATCCCCGGCCATCGCATTACCTCTAATGCCGAGAGCGGTGCTGGATTTTGAATTTCGTTTGAGAGCGTTTCTGCTACATTTATGTAGCGCCTCGCTAACGGAATATTGGCCTCTAAAAGATTTTCATTTTCGGTGAATATGAGTTGTATTGAGCAGTCAATTTTGCCTCGTTGTAGTCTAGTACGTGCAATTTCGCGAAGCGAGTGTTCAGTTTGTCGAAAAGATTCAGGTAGCCGGAAGCTTGTTTCAAGAAATCGATGATTCAAAGATCGAATTTCACAAGAAATTGTACCCCAGCCCAATTCGCTGCGGTTCCGGGCAAAGGCTGTCATGCTTCTGGGCATTAGTTATCTCCATGCTTAATTTTTAGTATGGTAGCAAAAGCTCGCGTAAAAAAGTTTTTTAAGCTACATAATTTTACAGAGCATTTTAAAATTTACCCATGATGACTCTTATCTCGATATACTATTCGATCATCCTGCACAAAAAGGACTTTTTATGAAGCGTCCCAGTGGTCGATCTCCTGATCAGATGAGGTCAGTAAAAATAACGCGACATTTCAGCAGACATGCGGAAGGATCAGTTTTGGTTGAATTCGGATCGACAAAAGTTATTTGTACGGCAAGTGTTGAGGCTGGTGTACCTCGTTTTTTACGTGGACAAGGAAAAGGCTGGGTAACCGCAGAATATGGAATGTTGCCGAGGTCGACTAATAGTCGGATGGCTCGTGAAGCCGTGCGCGGAAAGCAAAGCGGAAGAACGCAGGAAATCCAGAGGCTCATTGGACGTTCATTGCGAGCATGTGTTGATTTGAATCATCTAGGGGAGAACACTATACACATTGATTGCGACGTGATCGAGGCTGATGGAGGGACCCGCACGGCCTCCATTACGGGAGCTTGCGTTGCCTTAGTTGATGCGACTCAGTATTTGCTTAGGACAAGCGCCATAGAAAAAGATCCTGTGCTTTCCTTAATTGCCTCAGTATCTGTTGGGGTCTATTCTGGATTAGCAGTAGTTGATCTTGATTATTTTGAAGATTCTCGTGCCGATACAGATATGAATGTTGTGATGAATGGAGATGGCGGTTTTATAGAGATTCAGGGTACTGCTGAAGGAAATCCATTTTCAAGAGGACAGCTGGAGGATATGATGAATTTAGCAAAGTTAAGCATCCATAAATTGGTTCAAATTCAATCAGATTCGTTAGGCTTGTGATGCGCGCTCATTCATGAAAAAATTTAAATATGAATTTCTCTCTGAAGCTATTAAAAATAATGTCCTCACTTTCGGGGATTTTGAACTCAAATCGGGACGGCGATCTCCATACTTTTTTAATGCGGGAAAATTCTCATCAGGTTCTGCAATTACGACGCTGGGACGTTGTTATGCAGCTGCCATAGTTGAATCTAAATTGCCGTTTGATATTTTATTTGGCCCCGCATACAAAGGAATTCCGTTAACAGTATCGACCGTCTCAGCTCTCTACGAAGTTTATGGGCTGGAGGTTGGGTATTGTTATAACCGAAAAGAAAGGAAGACTCATGGAGAAGGTGGAAGGCTTGTCGGTGCACCGCCTGTGGGCAATATATTAATAATCGATGATGTGATAACTGCTGGCACGGCTGTCACACAAATCTTCCAATTACTTGATGACAAACAAGAAGCTAGAGTTGCTGGGGTCGTTGTGGGACTAGACCGAAGAGAGATTGCAGATGACGGTAATACCGTAGCACAGAAGCTGCAAAAAAAATTTAATATTCCAATTATCAGCGTTATTGATATCGACGATATTTTTGCATTCTTGCTTGAGCGTCCCGAAATGCGAGCCTGGGCAAACGCAGTAGCGGATTATAGGCATAAATATGGAATTTAAGCACGGGTGTTTGTCATCTGACGGTTGTTAATGGAGAGTTTTAATTATCAGAATATAGCAGCGCTAATCAATTTCCACTGTTCATTCCAATCGGTGCTTGGCAGATATTTGAAGTCGCTCCTTACAAATTGATGGATTTTCCCTTCTGCGCAACACAACATAAAATTTGCTGCCACTCCAATTGGAACCTTTACCGTAAAGCCCTCACGAACTTGCCCTTCTCGTAATATTTGTTTCAACTGACTTTCAAGGCGATCATAAAATTGTGCAACGCGCTTATGGAGCTGTTCTGTTTCCCCAGTTAGCGCATCGCCGTTCAAAATTCGCGTGATGCCCGGGTTTTTTTCGGAGAAATTCAAGGTTAGTGTAAGAATTCTAAAGCATTGTTCTTTTGGTGATGACTTCTCCTCTATTATGGAAGTAACCCTCCTGAAAACAGTCTCTTCTATAAATTCGATTAAACCTTCAAACATGCGCGTTTTACTGGGAAAATGCCGGTAAAGAGCTGCTTCAGACACCCCAAGCTCGGATGCTAGAGCCGCGGTTGTTATTCTTTGTCCTTTTGATGACTCTAGCATTCGCGCTAGAGCTCGAAGTATTTCTTGAGCGCGCGAACCTTTTTTGGGGCTCATTGAAATGTCCCCTCTGACTGGGAATAGTTTTTACGGGTAAGAAGTGTGCCAACTCCTTCATCGGTAAAAACTTCCAGCATAAGTGCGTGTTCAACACGACCATCTATTATGTGGGCAGAATTCACACCTGATTTTACTGCTTTCAGGGCGCAAGTGATTTTGGGGAGCATTCCTCCATGCACAGTACCGTCGGCGATTAGCTGATCGACTTTCGGAGTATCAAGACCCGTGAGAGTATTACCAGATTTATCGAGTAGTCCTGCAACATTTGTCATTAAAATTAACTTTTCAGCTTTTAAAACTTCGGCGATTTTTGCGGCCACAATGTCCGCATTTATGTTGTAAGATTTACCATCTTTCCCAACACCTATCGGAGCGACTATGGGAACATAACCATTGTCTTGAAGCATCGTGATTACGGAGGTATTAATCGTTTCAACATCCCCTACCTGGCCAATATCCTCGGAATCAGCCTCTGATATATTACGATTGCTCTTAGTTACAGCCAGTTTTTTCGCACGAATTAGTTGACCGTCTTTACCAGTAACTCCAAAAGCACTTCCCCCAGCATTGTCAATAAGGTTTACGATATGCTTGTTTACCGATGCTCCAAGAACCATTTCAACAACATCCATGGTTCTACTATCCGTAACTCGCATACCATCAATGAAACGCGACGATATTCCGAGTCGCTCAAGTAGGTCGCCTATTTGCGGTCCTCCACCATGAACGATGATTGGGCGAAGACCGACAGCTTGCATAAGAACGATATCTTCAGCAAAGCAAGCTTCAAGTTGTTCGTTAATCATTGCGCTTCCGCCATATTTTATTACCATCGTTTTTCCTGAGAACTTCTTGATGTAAGGAAGTGCTCTCGAGATTACTCTGATAATTGTCTCAGAATCAATGTTTTGACGAGGGGGGCTCATAAATATTCTTCAATGTTGGGAATCAAAGGCGCGAGCTTGTATTTAAAAGTTTGTTTTATATATCCTAGGATGTTTTGATCTTCAGCCTCAAATCTAAGGGTTAAATTGCCTGATGTATTTGATGCCCTTATGAGTCCCCAACCTTGCGGATATTCGACGCGAAGACCGTCTAAACGTTGTACTTTAGCGCCTTTAAATTCACAAGATTCCTCAATCTTCCTCATAAGCTGAAACTTTGAACTTTCCGCAACTGGAATGCGTATCTCGCCGGTATGCGCACAACTCTCAAATTCGGCAAGTAACACATGTAGGCTTTTATAGGTAGTGGACAACAGTTGCAAAAGACGAGCAGCTGCGTAAAGGCCATCATCAAAACCCTTACGACGGTCATTGAAAAAAATGTGGCCACTGAATTCCCCACCTAAAATAGCATTTTCCTCGTGGAGTGCCTTTCTCACGTGGGCATGCCCCGTTTTACACATTATTGGCTCGCCATTACACTCGCGAATTAAAGCAGAGAGCTTGTTGCTGCATTTTACATCAAAGACTATTGAAGATCCCGGCGATTGCTGAAGAATGTCCTGACTGAACAACATGAGTAACTTATCTGGCCAGCAAATATCCCCCTTATGTGTAACTACAACTAGACGATCACCGTCTCCATCAAATGCAAAACCTAAATCGGCACCTTCACTTTTTACTCGGGCTCTCAGATCTATAAGATTAAATTCGTCAGAGGGGTTGGGATCATGATTGGGAAATGATCCATCTATTTCGCAGTAAAGTGGGACCACTCGACAACCTAAGCTCTCAAATAGGTCTACAGCCACTGGCCCAGTCACGCTATTTGCTCCATCAATGACGATCTTAAATTCCCGAACTAATCCTATGTCTTCAAAAATTTGACGCACATATTGCGGAATTACAAGTCTAGAAAAGTACTCTCCTCGCCCCTCAGTGTAGTTTTGAGAGTTCATTATGGGCTTAAGCAGTTGCAACATGCTGCCGGCAAGAACTTGCCCCTGCACGATGATTTTGAAGCCGTTGAAGTTGGCTGGATTATGACTAGCGGTTACCATAATGCCGCATGAAGATTGTCCCG
The DNA here is from genome assembly GCA_902562425.1 of Porticoccaceae bacterium. GTDB lineage: Bacteria > Pseudomonadota > Gammaproteobacteria > Pseudomonadales > Porticoccaceae > TMED48. The sequence goes on from CACETF010000024.1 coordinate 14,512, forward strand.
AATAATGAACAGCAAAATTGAGTGCAGGAGTGACTATTTGACCTAAATCAATGACATTACAGCCGGTTGAGAGAAGTCCTTCACACACTATTGTCGATAATTGTTGAGAGCTATTTCGGCCATCTCGACCAATATATATGGCATTATTCCCGCGACGTAAAACAAGAGAGCCAAGAGTTTTCCCTAATCTAAGTGCAAACTCGTCAGTGATTTCATTCTCAACCAAGCCACGAATATCGTAATCTCTAAAAACTAAATTTGGCAGGACGAAAGCAGAACTCTCGTTATCTAGATTATGAAGTGCTCTGTCATCTTCTTCGGCTGAGTTGCTTTTTCCATTTGAATCTGATGCCTCTTCGATTATTTGTTTGTGTGATTCGCGTTCACCTTGAGAATTATCTGCTGTTAGCGGTGTTTCGTCAGATTTTATTTTGTGCTCTTTCTGTACGGCTTGATCTTTCTTTTGAAGATTACCCTGAGGAAAGCGGATAGTGCTTACGTCTGTGGACTGTCGTGTAAAAATACTAATCGCCTCACTGCCTTGATTGATACGATATTTAATAAAGGTAAGAGCGAAGCCGAGCCATATTATTATAACGCTCAAAATAACGATCCAAATGGGCAATTCACTCTCTGAAATAATATTTTCCAGCTCTTTTGAGGGATTAAATTTTAGCCTCCATTCAAGAAATTCTAAGGGATAATAGTGACTGAAATTAATGGTACCTGACTTTTTTGAGGTTGGTTCGCCAATTACTAATAACCTAGTCACCGAGCGATTATCTTCAATTTGCTCTAAAAATATAGTACCTTGAGTTTCATCACCTCCGATTAAAATCTCGTTGAGTATATTAATCGGTTGTTGCAAGAAAAATTGCCCTGTAATTTCGCTTTGAAAGATCAAAGGTATACTTATAACAAGCTTCCATTCTCCTGACACTCGGATTGCTTTTGCACGAGTTTCCCCATCATCTTTGATGTTGCGTGCGAAAGCTACAGCTGCTGAACTCAACGTCTCAACGCCTGTTTCTAAATTTTTGTCTAATAAAAAAAGGTTGTCTGAATGTAAAACTTGTCCTTTGACTACGAGCAAAGCTGCATCCAAAAGAGCTTTGTCGCCATCCGCCATGAGTTGCGACACATTCTGCTTTTCTGAGATTGCACGTAATTGCGATACTGTTGATTTTATTAGATTATCAATTTCACTGCTTGTTTTTGGCAGATCTTTTTTGTAATTCTTATTAATGATTTCAATACGTTTGCCGGGAATATATTCTTGAAATAAATATTGACCACTGAACCCCATTACCGCAACAGATAGCAACATTGAGGCGATAATTAAAGGGTCAGAGGCAATCTTCTTAATAAGGCTGTGAAATTCCAAACTTTAAAATCCATTCAATTTTTATTAACTTTTCATAAATGCTTTTCACACAACGATATGGTATTAATTTCATTGGCAATTTTCGCGATAAGGTTTCTTGCAAGTTGCTCTTTGAGTTTTTTGTTAATATGAGTCACGGATTCGCGTGTCATCCAGTGAACCTCGTTTTCGTCGCTGTCGAATCCCACATCTGCACGAGATACGTCGTTTGCCACGATGGCATTTAAATTTTTGCTCCGCAACTTTTGATATCCGTTTATTTCCGTATTCTCGGTCTCAGCGGCAAAACCGACCATGTATAGATCTCTATTGGCTCGGCGAATTTCAGTTAGGATGTCAATATTTTTTTTAAAGTTCAATGTAATTGTGTCTGCGGTTCTTTTTATTTTTTTGATGCTGATAGGTTCGCAGCGGTAATCAGCAACAGCGGCTGTCGCAATGAAAATATCAGCGCCATCGCAAGCGGTTAAACTTGCTTCATACATTTCACTGGCAGTTTCTACATTTACAACACTACATCGCTCCGGAGGAGAAATAGAAACTGGCCCTGAAATGAGGGTGACATGTGCACCTGCTTCGATTGCTGCTTCTGCCATTGCGTATCCCATTTTCCCCGAACTTCGATTTGTGATATACCGAACAGGATCAATTGCTTCTCTAGTTGGCCCAGCAGTAATTACCACTTTTTTGGAGCGAAGACTCTGAACTGTGAATTGTTCAATAACACTTTTAACAATTTCGGTGTTTGGAGCCATGCGGCCTACACCAAAATCGCCGCACGCTTGGGGTCCTTCCTCTGGTCCGATCAGCTTGACTCCTCGACGTTCCAAGAGATCTATGTTAGTTTGATTCGCATCGCTTTTCCACATTGCTTGATTCATTGCTGGAGCGATCAAAATATCGGCAGTCGTGGCCAAGTGAACGCTGCCTAGGAGCGAATCTGCTTTGCCATAAGTCATGTCAGAGATAAAATTTGCGGTAGCCGGTGCAATTAGCAGAAGGTCCGCCCACTTTGCCAGCTCAATATGACCCATTCCAGCTTCAGCATCAATATCGATTAATTCGGTATATACACGATTTCCGGAAAGTGCTTGGAGAGTGAGAGGAGGAATGAATTCTTTTGCAGCTTTGGTCATTATCACCCGTACCTCTGCTCCCTCATGTCTCAATGAACGGACGATTTCGGCACTTTTATATGCGGCAATGCCACCGGTGATGCCAATTAAAATTCGTTTATTTGTAAGCATATAGCGGCTCGGACACGAACATTATCAATAACCGAAAAAGTATAGTAGCATGTATTTTGATTTCATGTTTGCCTAAATAAGTGCTCACTATTCCTCTAGCCCAACAGAGCAGTATACTTATACTTTAAAAAAGTTTCACTGAGGTCAGACTATTTTTTTCAGTGTATGTCCTCATTAGTAGAATGCACGTTTGAATCTGAAAAATCATTTTATCAGGCGATTGTTTTTTGACGATGTTTGATTCATTCTTCTCCTTCTGGTATAAAAGCGGACCTTCTGAGGATGGAAGTGATTACAGGGTCCAGAAGATTTTTTAAGAAGATGTCTGGGTGTTTTATTTTCGAATAATAGGCGTATCCGATTATGGCAAGAGTCTGTCAGGTGACTGGGAAAAGGCCCATGTTTGGGAATAATGTGTCGCATGCAAAAAATCGCACACGAAGACGTTTTGAACCAAATCTTCATACTCATCGATTTTGGGTAGAGTCGGAAAATCGGTTTGTTAAAATTCGCTTGTCGATAAAAGGGCTGCGTATAGTGGATAAGCTTGGCATTGATAAGGTTTTGATAGATATGCGAAGTCGAGGGGAAAAAATTTAGGGGGTACTCATGGCTAAATCAGTTAGAGAAAAAATTCGACTAGTTTCTAGTGCGGGAACGGGGCACTTTTACACTACAGATAAAAACAAGCGCAATATGCCAGAGAAGATGGAAATGAAGAAATACGATCCCACTATCCGAAAACACGTACTCTATAAAGAAGCCAAGATAAAATAAGGCACACCGAAGCCGCACCGAAATTTACAACTTCGGTTTCACTTTCAGCGGCTTGGTGTCAAGTTGTCACCAATGCCCTACCTCGCTTGCCGCTCAAACACCTTCGAACACGACGCTTCGCCAACTGTTTAGCTAAGCCTGATTATAAATTATTCAAAATGATCAATATTTGAAGGATGCTTCTATTGGATTCGTAATCTTGTTTTTCTATTCGCCTATAACATTTTCTGCTTGAGCACCTTTCTGGCCTTGTGTTACGACCATCGTA
>CACETF010000025.1 GCA_902562425.1 Porticoccaceae bacterium
TTTATGCAAAAATCGCTGCAGCTCAGGCACAGGTCGAGTCTGTCGTTCAAGTTGAGCAGGGCTCGCCTGACGACGTTGCTGCTAATTTATCGGGAATGTCAGATGCTAATAGAAGGCGTGCGATAGATGATCAGTTTGAAAGAATCCGAATGAATCTCTCGAGCGAAATTGCGAATGGGTTGGCTGACGTTGAGCGAGACGGAGACAAGATAATTGTGAGATTAGCTGAAAGGGGTTCGTTCCGTAGTGGTTATTCAGATTTACAACCAGGATTCAAACCTCTGCTGAAGAAAGTGGGTGATTCGATAGCGCAATCTAGCGGGTTAATTACTATTGAGGGACATACAGATAACGTTCCCATGGCATTTAGTGAGCGTTTCCGATCTAACTGGGACTTGTCTGCCGCTCGTTCGGCCGCAGTGGCGGATTATTTACTAGAAAACTCTTCTGTCTCAGAAGGGCGAGTGACAATCGTTGGTCTCGCAGATACTAAGCCAATCAGGTCAAATAGCACACCTCAAGGGAGGGCAAAGAACCGAAGAATTGAAGTGATAATTGACGGCGGGTAATAACTAAGTTTTTCCTTGGATAGTGTTATCTGGTAAAAAAGCGGTGTCTAGAACGTAGTCAGCCAAAGATAATAATTTTGTAACTTATCAAGGAGAATTGATCTTTTTTCAAAAAAGATATAGAGCGTCAATGTATTGCAAAAAAAATTACTAGTAATCTATTGCTTCTTTTCACTCTTCGGATTTTTTACTCGTTTTCTCTTCAATAATTTCGTCAAATTCTTGTTGCTCAGCGATGTTGTCAAAGATAGCTTTTGCGTGTTGTTCCGTTATTTTAAATCGGCCCCTTAAATCTTCGATATGATCTGCTTCATCCTCGGTTATGACGCCGTCTGCCATTGCTGCGTTAACTTCTGCTTCAAATATTGCCTCGCGCCTAGCCATTTGATTGGAAAAGGCAGAGGCTACAATACCGGTTAAAAGCGCGACGGCACAAACGCCCATCAGGGCAGTAAATGCTCCAACAATTTTACCTATTCCAGTGACAGGCGAAACGTCACCGTACCCAACGGTAGTTAGAGTAATCATGGACCACCACATTGTGTGGGGGATTGATTGGAAGTTCTCTGGTTGCGCCTCATACTCGGCTAGATACATCATTGAACTGGATAAGAACAAAGCTATCGCCATAAGGTAAAGGGCAGCCACAAACGACTGTCTCTCTTGATAAATTGCTGAAAACAGGTCTTCCAGCGCGGTAGAGTAATGAGAAATCTTGAGTAATCTCAACAAGCGTAGGACACGCAACCATCTTAAGTCGGTTCCCGGAAAAAAGTAGGGTAATATGCTCGGTAGTATAGCAGCTAGATCTACTATTCCATGAAAACTGAAGATGTAACTAGCTCTCCTGCGGGACGCATCGGGGTAGCGGTTTTTCTCATCTGCAGCCATCGACCAGATTCTCAACAAATACTCTACAGCGAAGACTATTACCGAGAACATTTCAAACAAAAAGAATTGTCTCTGGTACGTTTCTCCCAAAGACGAGATGGACTCGAGGCATACTGCGAGTAGATTGAGGAATATCAATATTGAGAGGAAATAATCACAAGCTAAACTCGTTTTGTCAGTACTGTCACCTTTATCAAGTATTTGAAATATCCTGCTCTGAGTGAATGCCATGTTATTTCGACTCCGATTATCTTAAGAAATTCTCATTATTTGAGCGTTTTATGCCATGCAAGAGCAGAACTGTCAAGCCATACGTGATGGAGCCATGGAGAGCATATCATTAATGAATAGAACCATTATTGCGAACAAAATAAATTCACCAGACAAACTCTTTCTGATTTGAACTTTTATAACGTCCGCTCAATGCTTCAATAATCATTTTTGGAACTACTAAAAATCTAACAAAACTTTTTCATCTCATTTGTCGCTGGGTATTGATGGCTCAGAAGTGCTCTGTCGATTAGGTGCTTTCAACTAATTCATTTAGATAAGTGTTTACTTGAACTCGATGTTCAATTTGCTGCGCACCGGACTCGTTCAAGCTCGGTGTTGGCTGGTGGAGGGAAATGAATTGATCGAAGAAAAGGCAGTCGGTGGGTATGGCCTTTTTTGATTGTGGTGTGCTTGGCTTGATTGGAACGGCGCTTTTTTCTTCTGTTGACTCTTCGGTGTTTGGCGATTCGTATAGCCAAGCTACTTCTTTCCCGAAGTTTGATTCGTTATCTCCGCCTTTGCTCTGAGAAAGCCTCAAATCAAAAACGCTCCGAGGCCTTGACTCCAGAGCGTTAGTTGTTGATGCGTATAACATATCGAATCTTAGCTGTCAGACATGTGCTATGATGCCATCGCTGCGTTTTGGTCTTTCAGGAGTGATGGTAAGAGTGTCCAAGCGGAACTTATTTCTTCCATCAACCCTTTGACTTCGCGCACAGCTTCGATGTCATTGTATAAATTGGCCTTGATAAGTCGCCTCAGACAATAATCGTATAATTCACTGAGGTTGCGTGCTAGTTCAGCGCCCTTCTCAAAGTCTAAAGAACCCTGCAATCCGATAATAATGTTACTCGCTCTATAAAGAGCATCACTTTTCTCCTTTATCGACTTGCGCACCAGGTGACCCTCGGCGGCTGACAAAGAATCAATCAGTCCGTCAAATAACATTTGGATCAACTGAACACCATCAGCATAAGGGACCGCTGATGACACATTCACATCTTGATAGGCATTCAGTGCTTTGGCGTGTCTTTTCATTTTGTGGAACTCCTCGGTTTTTTACTACAACTGCAAATGTAATAGTTATATCGTCTAGAGTTCGAAATTCTTTAGAAAATAGTGGAATAAAATTTATAGAACTTGGGCTGACCTATCTCTCAGGAGGTAGGACAAGTTGTGTAATTACTATCGACGCAGATGTCTGCTAATCGGATGGCTTTTGCAATCTCTTCATCCTCAAGTTGTAACTTGGCTTGATCGCCGACATCTGCGTTATCAAGTTTTCCATTTTTCCCAGCCACTGTGCTCCAAATCAGTGCTTTGAAAGGATCCGGGTTTCCGAGTTCTCCGGCTTGTAGCATAAAAGCATACATAAATTGGGAATTAGCATAACCCTGCTTCGCCGAAAGAAGGTACCAATATTTTGCAAATTTATAATCCATAGGTACGCCTTGGCCTTGGTGATACATGAGGCCAAGCATGTATCGCGAATCCGCTAAGTTTTGTTCAGCAGCTTTCCTAAAATATTTAAAGGCTTCTTTATAATTTTTTTTAACGCCATAGCCAGAATAATAAAGCATGCCAATGTTATGTTGAGCTTCAGAAAGGCCTTGTTCTGCGGCTAGCCTGTACCAGCGCATAGCAATACTGTAGTCCTGCGAAACCCCGAGGCCCTCTTCATACAAGTGACCGACATTATTCTGCGCGGCGGCTATGCCTTCGTTTGCCATCCCAATCCAAGCGCGCATTGCCGTTGCATAATGAGCCCGCTGCAAGGCACTGAGACCGGCATCAAAATCTCCTAATGCTGTTGGTGTCGAAAAGTAGCCAGCCAATGCTAATAATAGGCACCAATTAAATGTTTTCATTCTTCCTCCAAGTCTACATACAGTAACGCTAAACCTCTTTTCAACAGCTTAATGTTAATTTGTATGACTATGTTAATCTCTTTCGATAGTTCGGGCTTGGCTCTGAACATCTATGACTGCTTGAAATAACTCGCCTTCTGCAATACTCCCTGCCATTTGAGTGCTTTTCTTATGTACCACTGGTAAACTCTCACCAACAAAGTCACTTACTTTGATCATTGCCTGCTTTAGTGAGTCATCTGCATAAAGTAATGCGGGATTTCTATCCATATGGGTATCAACTGTGTCATCGCCGCAGGAGATAGCCTGATGGATATTTAGCTTACCTAAAAGAACACCCCCTTCATCGACAACATAGGCTTCAGTTTGTTCACGACGCTCCATGTGTTCGCGGGCGGTATTACCAGTATCACTTTTTCTGACGCTAATGTGATCTTGCGATGCATAAGGCTCCAACACTTGATTTTCTAATGCTATAGCCTCTCTACCTTTGATCAAATCAACTCCTCTATCCAGTAACTGACGGTCAAAAAATGAATGCCCAAACAATCGATGAGTGATTAGACTGCAGACCATGACTGCAATCATTGCAGCTACGGCATACTCATAAGATTGCGAAAGTTCCAGTACAATTAGCACGGCGCTGAGTGGAGCACCGATTACTGATGCGCTGACTGCCGCCATGGCCGCTACAGTAACTACAGATGCGATATCATTAAACCCAAGTGCTACAAGTAGCTTTGTCGCCAGAGCTCCCGCGGCAACACCAATAAATAAAGCGGGTGAAAAGACCCCACCAAACATGCCAAAACCTATACATGCTGAAGTCATAAAAATTTTAGCTATTAAAACGCTCATTAGCATTGGAACTATATATTCTCCAGAGATCATGTCATTGATATTACTTACTCCTAGGCCAAGTGCTTGTGGAACAAAAAGTCCAACTAAGCCACAAGCGGTTGCGCCGATAAAAGGAAGGATAATTGGATTCACAGATATAGAATTAGCGCGAATATTTATAAAAACATCAAAAGTTTTAGAGATCGGTAGTGGTACAGGTCAACATGCTGTGTGGTTTGCACCACGACTGCCTTGGCTAGATTGGCAACCTAGTGATCTTGAGAATCAGCAAGACGATATTAACAGATGGTTGCGTAAGTACCCTGCACCAAATCTTCGTAAGCCCATCGTATTAGATGTGTGCCGCGTATGGCCAAAAACTTGTTATGATGCAATCTTCAGTGCCAACACAAGTCATATTCTTTCTTGGGAAAATGTTGAACATATGATCACCGAGGCCGCTTTAATGCTGCCAAAAAATGGTATCTTTTGCCTCTATGGACCATTTAAAATTCGTGGCATTGATCTAGCTCCAAGCAACGTAGCATTTGATAAAAAATTAAAAGTTTCTTCTCCAAAAAGAGGGTTACGTCACGTTGAGATGATTGATGACATAGCTAAAAGGTCAGGTCTACAAATGATCGAAAACGTGAATATGCCGGAGAATAATCGAATTCTGTCTTGGATCAAATTTGTGTAAAGTAACTTTCATCAATCGAAGAACCAATAGTCTAGCGCTAAAGACAGAAAGATGCACATTCCCACCCAATGATTGTTCTTAAATGAGTTAAAACAGTCTATTTTTTCGCGGCTTTTCGCACGCCACAACTGCCTCAGGAAGAAAATCCCGGTAATTGTGATGCCAGTGTCAAAGACCCAACCACGATCTACTTGGTGCCCGCAGTAAGCTAGTAAAATTAAAGAGCACACCTGACAAAACGCAATGTATCGGAGCTCATTTTCTGCCCAAAATATCGCAGTGGAGCCAATTCCCAACGCAATATCTTCTTCTCGATCAACCATAGCGTAAAAGGTATCAAAAGCGATGGTCCAAAATACTACCGACAAATAAAGCGCAAACGCAACAAATGAAATATCCTGGCCTACTGCGGAGAAGCTCATGGGCACTACCCAACCCCATGTTAACCCTAAAATCAGTTGTGGAATATTACTCCAGCGCTTAGCAAAAGGGTACATAATGATCAGCACCGCCGCTACCATAGCTAAGATAACAGTGGTAAAGTTAGTCTGCATCACCAAAAAAAAAGCCAACAGAAATAAGAAAACGAACGCCCGAAGGGCGGAATGGGGATTTATTTCGCCAGTAACAATAGGTCTGTTATTCGTTCGCGAGACTTGTCCATCTATTTTTCGATCAGCGTAGTCATTTATGACACAACCGGCAGCACGCGTCACGATAACCCCTGCACAAAATATTAGCAGGATATCAAGCTCAGGAAAGCCATCAGAGGCCAACCAAAGAGCCCAAAGTGTAGGCCATAAAAGCAAGTACGTTCCGATCGGTCGATCTAAGCGAAACAGGCGTATCCAAGGATTGGTAATCAATTTTGCTAAAATTGGCAATCTATTTCCATTATTTATTTACTTTTGACTTAATTACTTCAAAATTCGGCAAAAATACTTCAGTCACTAATATTGACGAATTTCTGACATTAAAAGTCGATCTGCGTCCCCAGAGAGAAATTCCTCGAGGTAGTTGTCCTTTTAAATAGAGGCAATTTGAACTCAATCGGGCAAGTTCAACATTCGTACGGATGGCGCAGTGATTACCGAACAACCAATCACCAAGAGGACGGTCATCCAACTGTTGAATCCCTCTCCAAATACCATGTCTGTAATGTCTAGGACATACCGTTCGGGCAAAAACTATTGGATGGTGTGCATAACATAACAACACTTCTCTTATAAAAGATGCTCCGTATACTGAATTTCTTAACGCTTTTCGCTCTGACAACAGCGGACGTTGATATTTTTGTGACAAGAGTTTTATTGAGATATCTGTGTTACACAGGGATCTCAATTGCTTTGTTAACGAGCCACTGGAGAGTAGCCAAAACCGCCATTCTTTCGAAATAAAAAAATTGTCTTCGTCAGTAGTAGCATTCCAACACTTGGCGCTCAGTTTATGAAAACAAACACCTTGTAACGACGCTGTTTGATCACTCATACGCGGGCGGGGATCCTTTGGGACCATGTCGGAACCTTTCATATTCCCAAAGGTATTGGCTAGGATCAAGCGATACTATTTTTTCGACACCGAGGTTCAAAGCTTTTAGACTGTTATCCTGTTTTGAACTAAAGATATCCTCATCTGGCCGATTAAAATAAAGTTTCCAACCTCCAGAAACTCTCAAAGCAGCACAAAAAAGTATGTTTACTTTTCCCCGCTGTATCAGCCTATAAATTAAAGTCATTGTGAATGCTGGACAACCGAAAAAAGTACTAAATTTACCGCTACCAATGGGCGGTTGTTGATCTGGCAAGATACCTGCTGCCTCTCCTTTTTTAAGGGCCTTGAGTAGCGCGGCAACTCCTTTCGGAGATGTCGGCACCAGTGTCGCTCCAGAGCTTTGGCGACATGTTCTAATCCATTTTTCAAGCGCCGCAAGTTTTGGTGGCTCATAGAGCGAAGTAATCTTTGTCTGATGAGCTAACCACAGTCCAATTACCTCCCAGTTACCCATATGCGGAACGACAAATATCGTTCCTCTGTCATTTTTCAATGCTTGGTTAAAATTGTCCAGCCCATATACTTCAGTTGTTCGCTTTTTTAACCACAATGGCGAACACCGCCAAAGCCTCGGTGTTTCGAAAATTGTTTGGGCCATATGCTCCATTCGCTCTTGACAGAGTTTTTCACGAATATTTTCCGCTACGGAGGGGAAACAAAGCTTTAGATTTATCCTAACTACTTGGCAAGATCGTCCATTTAAGCGATAACCTATGGCACCCACTAATTTACCAAAACAACGTGATGTTGATAAAGGTAGCCACTCTAGGCATCTCAATAGACACAATACTAAGTACCCTTTCATGTCCTTGCCTTAAATTATTTCATCTAGCTATTGAAGTTTCTGGAATAACTCATTTTTTAAAAAATCACGCAACTTCTTCCCGATCTCGGGATGCTCTAAGCCCAATTCTATATTAGCCCTTAACAATCCGATTTTACTGCCGCAATCATACCTAGTACCCTGAAATTGATAGGCTAGAACCTGTTCCTGCATCAATAACATTTGAATGGCGTCGGTCAACTGATACTCACCCCCAGCGCCTGGTTTTAAAGCGCGTAAGTGGTCAAAAATTTGGGGGGAAAATATATAACGACCGGTCACGCCCATATCCGATGGGGCATCCTCAACTTTTGGTTTTTCCACAATACCATTTAACGAATAAAGATGGGCTCCCTGTTTAGTACCACTGATAACACCATAGGCTGAAATTCCAGCGCCCGATACCTTTTGAACCGCAATTACTGAGCTACCATAAAAACCATGTTGTTCAGCCATTTGTTTTAGAGCGGGTGTCTCACCATGAATTAAATCATCGGCCAACAATACCGCAAAAGACTCATCCCCTATCAAATGAGCAGCAGTAAGGACTGCATGCCCTAGACCCAAAGCCTCAGTTTGTCGGATATAGGTACAACTAACACCTTTAGGAACAACTCCTTGCGCAATTTTAAGCAATTCTTTTTTTCCGCTTTTTTCGAGCTGGTGCTCTAACTCATAGGCTTTGTCAAAATGATCTGCAATCGCCCGTTTTGCCCGACCCGTCACGAAAATCATCTCAGTTATACCGGCGGATACCGCCTCTTCCACTGCATACTGTATAAGGGGTTTATCAACAACAGGCATCATCTCTTTGGGACTCGCCTTGGTAGCCGGTAAAAATCTAGAGCCCAAACCGGCGACAGGAAAAATTGCCTTTCTGAGGACCTTATGTTTCTTAGAACTCATCATGTTTCATGAAACTCCTTTTAAAAATTCGATATTAACCAAAAAAATGTTTCCAATTCCCCATATCATAGCCCAAACATTACCTTGACTTTAAATATCGGCATTTGATCATCTTATTACCTATCATTCTAGTTATTCCTCCTTATAATTGAAGAATAATTCACACATCAAGAAGTATGCTTAATGACTGACATAGAATTTAGCACCGAGGCACCATCTTTCCAGAATCTGATTTCTAAATTACAACAATTTTGGTCCGCGGAAGGTTGTGTCATTATGCAGCCACTTGACATGGAAGTTGGGGCAGGCACCTTCCATCCGGCAACATTCTTACGTTCCATAGGTCCGGAAACTTGGTTCAGCGCATATGTCCAACCATGCAGACGGCCCGCCGACGGTCGATATGGTGAAAATCCCAATCGTTTGCAACAATATTATCAATTTCAGGTAGTAATGAAACCCTCGCCCGAAGATTTCCAAGAGCTCTTCCTCCGATCCCTCGACATAATAGGAATTGACTCCAGCATTCACGATATCAGATTCGTAGAAGACAACTGGGAATCCCCAACGCTTGGTGCGTCAGGACTTGGATGGGAGGTCTGGCTAAATGGAATGGAAATAACCCAATTCACGTACTTCCAGCAATCAGGAGGCCTTGATTGTTTTCCCGTGACTGGTGAAATCACTTACGGTCTTGAACGATTGGCAATGTATATACAAGGTGTGGAATCTGTTTATGATTTGGTTTGGACTGAAGGGGCACTCGGCCCCATCACATATGGAGACGTTTTTAAGCAAAATGAATTTGAAATGTCCAAATATAACTTTCTTCATGCTAACGTAGAATTTTTGGTCCTCCACTTTAACGAGTGTGAGAGCAAGAGCATTCAACTTATCTCTGAAAAACTTCCTCTTGCGGCTTATGAAAAAGTAATGCAGGCCTCTCATCTCTTCAATTTGCTGGATGCTCGCAAAGCCATTTCAGTGACAGAGCGACAACGTTATATTCTTAGGGTACGGAGTCTTGCAAGAGCTGTTGCACAAAGCTACCTAAAATCGAGAGCAAAATTAGGTTTCCCTCTTGCCGACCCAAAATTTAATACTAACACACTGCGTCCCCCGGCTGGAACAAGTTAGATGTATGACGACCTACTGATTGAAATTGGAGTAGAAGAACTGCCTCCAAAAAATATAGAAAAGCTCTCACTTGCTTTTTCAACGGGAGTGGAGACTGCATTCAAGGAAAATAACATAGATTTCTGTTCTGTAGAGGCATTTGCAACACCCCGAAGACTCGCTGTAATTGTAAAATCACTTGCCCCCAAAGCTCCTGACCGAGAAATCACCATTTGGGGACCTCCAAAGCATGTTGCATTCGATAACTTCTCCCGCCCAACTCAAGCTGCCAAAGCTTTTGCAAAAAAAAACAATCTGGAGATAAATAACCTCAAAGAATTAATCCAAAATGACGGCAATCAAGATAAATTATGTTTGCGAGAACTTCGCTCGGGAATTTCTATTCTAGATTTGCTTAAAAATTGCATTAACCAAATACTTTTAGAGTTGCCTACAGAAAAACGTATGAGGTGGGGATATGTGCGCGAAGAGTTCGTTCGACCAGTGCGATGGGCAGTAGTTTTATATGGCGCTAAACCGCTTAATTTAAAGATATTCGACATAATATCGAACAATATCACAAGGGGTCACAGGTTTCTTTCATCCGACAGAATTGTGATTTCTTCTGTTGCAAATTATGAGGATGAACTTTTAAACGCTTTTGTGGTGGCCAAAATAGCACGACGACAGCAGATTATAAAAGATGGCGCGGATAAATTGGCCTCAGAAATAGGGGGTAAAGCTATTCTTTCTAATCAACTTCTTGATGAAGTATCGGGTTTAAATGAATGGCCAATTCCACTTATCGGGTCTTTTGATGAAGAATTTCTCAAGATACCGCATGAAATTCTGATCTCGGTTATGCAACAGCATCAAAAATATTTTCATGTAATAGGTCACGATGGGCATTTAATGCCGTATTTTATTACGGTATCAAACTTGATAAGCAAGGATCCAAGGCAAGTTTCACAGGGAAATGAGCGGGTAATAAAATCACGATTAGCAGATGCTAAATTCTTCTATGAAAATGATCTAAACCAAACTCTGCAAGGATGGCGTGAAAATCTTTCAAGTATAATATTTCAATCTGAGGTGGGTTCACTGTTACAAAAAACAGAGAGAGTAGCTTCTCTTTGCAAAGCGTTATCCGTTTACACAGGTGCAAGCCCTCTGCTAGCGCACCGAGCCGGACAATTATCTAAGTCAGATCTCATGAGCGACGTCGTCAGAGAGTTTGACGAATTGCAAGGAGTAATGGGATATTACTATGCCCTAAACGATCAAGAAGACCCTTTAATCGCCCAAGCTTTATCTGCCTATTACTTACCTAGGTTTTCTGGGGATAAAATTCCCTCTTGTCCCGTTGCAATCACGCTAGCAATAGCCGATAGATTAGACACTTTAGTTGCAATATTTGGGGTAGGCCTTCACCCGACCGGCTCGAAAGATCCTTTTGCCCTTCGTCGAGCAAGCCTGGGACTTATTAGAATAATTATTGAGGGCGAAATAGATGTAGATTTAGAAAAAAGTATCGAACTTACTGCAAACGAACTTACTTTTTCGGGAAAGACCATATCGAGAACTGACAAGGAGTTAGTGTTTACTTACATTCTAGACCGCCTTAATTCATATTACAAAGAAAAAGGTTTCAAGCCAGAAAGTTATAAATCCGTGTTAGCGTTGAAACTAAATAACTTATATGACATTGATTTAAGAATTAGAGCTATCGAAGAATTTGGAAAGAAATCGGAGTCTATGAAATTAATTTCCGCGAATAAACGCGTCAAAAATATTATAAGCAAAAGTACACCTCTCGGGAATAGCATAAATGTAACTCATTTTGTGAACGACAAAGAAGATTTACTTTTTCAAGCTATAAAAAAAATCAAGCCAGAAATTAGTCAGAAGATTAAACTACGTTCCTACCACGATGCTCTTGAAATACTACTTAGCTTATATCTGCCATTAAATGATTTCTTCGAAAACGTTATGGTTAATGCTGATGACGAGTCAGTGAGGAACAATCGTTTAGCTCTTATGACTGAGCTTCAAGAGCTATTCCTAAAAGTGGCTGACATCTCCCAAATGACCCCTTAACTTAAGTCCGATAGAACCCTCCACGAACAGTTATTTAATGCCCCGCCCGAAAGACAAAATTACAACCTGCAACCAAATGCACTGTTGTCACATAGCAAACTAAACACACGCCATATTTGTCTGCAAACTCAAATATCTAAATTCACGACCGCCAAAGCATTATTGTCTATGAAATCTCGCCTTGGCTCTACTTGATCGCCCATTAAAGTGGTAAACATCTGATCAGCAGCAATTGCATCATCTATAGTGACTCTCAGCATTGTACGATTTTGCGGGTCCATCGTAGTCTCCCAAAGCTGAGATGGATTCATTTCTCCCAATCCTTTGTAGCGTTGAGTATTTAATCCTCGACGCGCCTCACTCATCAACCATAAGATCACTTCATCAAAGGCTTTAACTTGCTTTGTGCGTTCGCCACGCTGAACATAACCACCTTGTTCTATGAGTCCGTTTAGCGTAGTTCCCAGAGAAACGATAGCCTCATACTCCTTGGACTGTAAAAAATCGCGCGTCAGGACAACTATCTGTGGAGTACCGTGCGTTATTATTTCGATTATAGGAAGGAATATATTTAGCTCTTTGTCTTTTTCGAAAGTCACTGTGAAGCGACGCGTTCCGTCTTCGATTTCATTAAAGCAATTAGAAAGTCCTTTGCACCATCCAAGTATTTTAGATTTGTCAGCATACATTGATTGATCAAACCGAGCAGCCTTTAGCAAAGCCTCGAGCACACATATCGGATAGTTAAAAGAAAGTCGCCGAAAAAGCTCTTCAACATTACGGACACTAGTTACAAGTTCTTCTAGCGCTACACCCTGAATTGGTGGCGCATTAGCATTCACATATAAACTCGCTTTTTCGAGGGCTCTTTGAGTCAAATAGTGAGTGAGCGCAGAATCATCTTTAACATATTGCTCTGAGGCACCTTTACTAACCTTATACAAGGGTGGCTGTGCTATATAAATATGGCCATGTTCAACCAGTTTGCGCATCTGTCGGAAAAAAAAAGTGAGCAACAATGTTCTTATGTGAGAACCGTCAACATCTGCGTCTGTCATTATAACAATTGTGTGATACCTCAACTTCTCTATATTAAATTCAGAAGCACCGATGCCACAGCCAAGAGCGGTTATCAAAGTGCCCACTTCGGCACTGGATAGCATCTTATCAAAACGTGCTTTTTCTACATTAAGTATTTTACCTTTGAGGGGTAATATCGCCTGTCTGCGTCTGTCTCTGCCTTGCTTTGCAGATCCGCCAGCGGAGTCACCCTCAACTAAAAAAAGTTCGGACAAAATAGGATCTTTTTCCTGACAATCAGCAAGTTTTCCGGGCAATCCGGCAACATCTAAAGCGCCTTTCCGGCGTGTCATTTCTCTTGCTCTCCTAGCTGCTTCTCGAGCTCGGGCCGCATCTATCATTTTATTTACTATTGCTTTAGCTTGTTGCGGAAATTCCAGAAGGTAGTCGCCGAATTTATCTCCGACTACTTGCTCAACCGCTGTTTTAACCTCAGAACTCACTAACTTATCCTTCGTCTGAGATGAAAACTTAGGATCTGGCACCTTAACGGAAATTATTGCTGTCAACCCCTCCCTTGCGTCGTCGCCAGTGGTATTCACTTTGCTTTTGCTACTAATGCCCTCTTTATCGGTATATGTGTTGAGTGCGCGCGTCAGTGCAGTTCTAAATCCAGCGAGGTGGGTACCACCATCTTTTTGGGGGATATTATTCGTGTAACACAAAAGATTTTCCTGAAATCCATCATTCCACTGCAACGCCACCTCTACAGCAATACCATCGTCACGCTGAGAGCAAAAATGTAAAACTTTGTTAATGCTGGTTTTATTCAAATTCAAAAATTCAACGAATGCCATCAAACCACCAGCGTACGCATACCGTTCCTCCCTTTTATATCGCTCGTCAAGCAACGTGATCCTAATACCAGAATTTAAAAATGATAATTCACGTAAACGCTGCGCTAGTATATCGAAATGAAATTTTATATTGGAAAACGTCTCTTTAGAGGGCTTAAAATGAATTTCAGTCCCTGTGGAACCTGTGTCTCCGACTTTCTTGAGAGGCCCTTGGGGAACTCCATTTTTGTATGTTTGATTATAGACTTTTCCATTGCGCCTAATTGTCAAGCATAAATGCTCGGATAGAGCGTTAACCACGGATACGCCAACACCATGAAGGCCACCCGATACCTTGTAATTCTCATCATTAAATTTACCACCAGCATGCAACACAGTCATTATTACTTCCGCCGCTGAAACTCCCTCTTCATGCATTTCAGTAGGTATGCCTCTCCCATCGTCAGAAACGGTTATTGACTCATCAGTATGAATCGAAATTTGAATGTCAGAACAAAAACCTTCCAAAGCCTCGTCTATCGAATTATCAACAACCTCAAACACCATATGATGTAGCCCCGTTCCATCATCAGTGTCCCCGATATACATGCCCGGCCGCTTCCGAACCGCGTCCAATCCTTTGAGCACAGTAATGCTGGACGAGTCGTAACTATTATCAACCATAAACTATATACCTCGTCAGTTGTATCAAATGGCTAGTTGTCCCTTGTCTACATGCAAAATTTGATGGGAATTTTTTCCAATAATATTTGCAAAATCTTTTCTATCCACCCCTGTAATAAAATACTGGCAAGACAGCTGATTCAGAGAAGTTAGCAGATAATCTCTATGCCAAAGATCTAACTCGGAAGGCAGATCATCAAGTAAAAAAATACACTTTAATCCAGTTTTTCGCTGAAAAATTGCCGCTTGCGCAAGCTTCAGCACATACACTAAAGATTTTATTTGCCCGCGCGAGAGAAAGCTTGCCACTGGATCACCGCCAATGCGCAGAACCAGATCAGCTCTGTGCGCTCCTTGATGAGTTTTGCCATATTTACGATCTCGTTCTAAGTCTTTTACCAAGACCTCCTCTAAGTTATTTTGGCAATCCCATCCTCTATGGTACTCAATGGACATACCAACAAAACTATTAAAACCCATGCAAATGTTACTCACTTCTTCTGTTAGCAACTGCAAGTATTCCTCTCTTTTCTCCGCTACTAAATTACTTAATCCAACTAATTCTCGAGACCACAAATCCAATTCCGATGAACATAGTCTATCATGCTTCAACAATTGATTGCGCTGCTTGAGCGCTTTATGAAATCGCCTCCACAGACGCATATATGAATGTTCCACATGGAACACGCCCCAGTCCAAAAACTGTCTCCGTTGCAAAGCCCCACCCTCCAGCAAAAGAAAGCTTTGGGCGTGAATTAACTGTATTGGTAATTGAGCCGCAAGCTCTCCAGCGGTTCTTATCACTCGACCATCCTGGCGAGCCTCAAATCCGCCTTTACTAGTGCGGAGCACGCCAATTTTAGAAACTATGCCGCTTTGATTACGATCAACCTGTGCGGATACCACAAGCTCGCTTTGACCCGCCTTTATCACAGTCCTTGAATCTCTATTTCTGAAGGATCTGCCTCGGCCAAGAAGGTAAATCGCCTCTAATAAACTTGTTTTCCCACTTCCATTTTTTCCATAAATTATATTAGCGCAGGGACAACAACGCACACTGAAGTTTTCTAGATTTCTTATATTTTTCCCTTCGAGTTTTAAAAGCAATATCTCTTCTCATGCTTCATAGGGTAAATAAGGTTCTTACCCCAAATCACAGCCGCATTGGCATAACCACATAAACTGCGCGAGCATTCTCTGAGGAATCCTCGAGTAAAGCACTGCTGTTTGAATCGGACAGAGTAAAGGTTACGTTACTCCCTTTTAGTACATTCAGAACATCGAGCAAGTAGCTAACATTGAAGCCAATCTCCAGATCTTCTCCGCCATAATCAACCGACACCTCCTCTTCCGCTTCTTCTTGCTCTGGATTATTTGCTACCATTCTTAATACGCCATTTGACAGCAACAGTCTGACTCCTTTGTATTTCTCATTTGACAGAATTGATGTGCGGTTAAATGCTTGTCGTAATTCAAGTCTATCGCCTGAAACCCTCTTCTCTCCTCCTTTTGGAAGAACTCGTTCATAATCTGGATAAGTCCCGTCTACCAGTTTTGACGTAAAGCAAAAATTATCTGTCGTAGCTCGAACATGACTAGCTCCCATAGTAACGCTTATCTCTTCATCTCCAAGCAGCCTAGACAATTCAACAATCCCCTTTCTTGGCATGATTACGCTGATCTTTTCTGCCATGTCAACAGAACAGTCCACATCGCACAATGCCATTCGATGACCGTCCGTTGCTACAGCCCTTAAATTATTTGGAGATAGTTCCCAAAGCATTCCATTTAAATAATACCTAACATCTTGTTGCGCCATTGCAAATGATGTGCTGTCTATTAGGCTTTTTAATACCAACCCTCTTGCAATAAAACTTATGCTCTCCTCACTATCTTCAACTGACGGGAATTCGTTAGCGGGAAGTGTTGCGAGCGTAAATCGGCTACGCCCACTAATAATTTGTGCGCGTCCATCACCGCTGCTAAATTCCAAGACTGATCCGTCAGGCAACGAACGACAAATGTCTGCGAACTTTCTTGCAGGAACCGTAACATCACCTCCTTCCAGTGAACCAGAAACCTCGCTATACCCGACAATTTCTACCTCCAAATCAGTGGCGGTTATAGATAATCGCGAACCATCTATCCTCAGAAGAATATTAGAAAGGATCGGCAGTGTCTGTCGTCGCTCCACCACCCCAACAACTAACTGAAGCGGCTTGAGTAACGCCTCTCGAGAAAGACTAAATTTCATAAGCGTTCCTTTTATCTCTATAAAATCTACTTAAGTCGAAAGGGTCCTGAACAAATTTTTCAAATCTCTTTGCAACTCTTTATCCGTTATCTCAAGCTCTCGCACTTTCCTACATGCGTGTAATACGGTTGTATGATCTCTACCACCAAACGCATCACCAATTTCTGGCAGACTATGGTTAGTTAGTTCCTTCGCTAAGTACATCGCCACTTGCCTTGGACGAGCTATTGAACGGCTTCGTCGCTTAGATAATAGATCAGAGATCTTTAATTTATATTGATCAGCCACCACTCTTTGTATATTGTCTATGGTAACTAGCTTATCTTGAAGTGCCAATAAATCTTTCAAAGATTCTCGGATTAAATCAATGTCTATAGCCCTTCCGGAGAATTGAGAGTGCGCCATAACCCTCTTCAGGGCACCCTCTAACTCTCTTACGT
Organism: Porticoccaceae bacterium; assembly: GCA_902562425.1. Taxonomy (GTDB): domain Bacteria; phylum Pseudomonadota; class Gammaproteobacteria; order Pseudomonadales; family Porticoccaceae; genus TMED48. The sequence goes on from CACETF010000025.1 coordinate 16,869, forward strand.
TAGACCTTATTCGCTGTGCAATAAAAAAAGCAGCCTCTCGAGATAATGCCACATTACCTTGAGCCGCTTTGTTGATCAAAA
>CACETF010000026.1 GCA_902562425.1 Porticoccaceae bacterium
TTGGCGTAATCACTCGATGCTTGAGTCAGTTCAGTTGAACTTGGTGGGCATCGATAATGGGACTCAAACAAATTTCTCTGATCAGACCAGTTCTGACAAGGATGGGAGCTACGCTTTCTCAACTGCTTATGCCAGCACGAACCGCATGACCGCAAGTAAAGCCATCACTGCTGGTGAATCAGGGAGTGTTATTAGCTCTGCAGATGCATTGGCTGCATTGAAGATTGCGGTGGGTATTAATCCTAACACTGATCCTGATGGAGCGGGGCCGGAAGAGGCATTACCTGTATCGCCGTATCAATATATCGCTGCGGATATTAACATGGATGGGCGGGTTACTTCAGCAGATGCGTTGGCAATATTAAAGATGGCAGTGAAGCTTGACTCTGCCGAACCTCGCAGGTGGGTATTTGTTGCTGAAGACTATGATTTCTGGGATGAGGCGAGTGAGAGCTTCAAAACCACTCGTACAGACGTGACATGGGATTTTGATGGAATGATCTTTGATTATCCTGAGAAGAGCGTACAGAACGTCGTTGGTATTCTCATGGGGGATGTCAATGGTAACTGGGCTGCACCCGAGGGGAGTGAAACCGTTGCCGAGAATTACTTTAGTGATTTGGCAGCATCACAAGGCGGTTCAATAGGGCAGTGGGGGATAAAAAGGACGCAAGGCCCAGTAGGCAATTTAAATGGAAAATCAGTTACAGCCGCGGATATGATAGGAAATTCGCAATTCAAGGCGATGTCCTATGGAGGGTACAGAAGTACAACTAGGACTGATGGACCCTCAATTTCTGATATCAAAGAGGACCTATCGCTTCTCTTTCAGATGGGGGTAAGGCTGATTAGAACCTATAACACACAACAATATCCTTTTGCACGCAACACTCTGCAAGCAATCAGGGAGTTAAAAGCCGCTAACTCCAGTTTTGAGATGTATGTGATGTTAGGAGCTTGGATTGAGTGCAAAAATGCATGGACCTCGTCTCCGGACCATTCTGTCGGCAACACCGTAAAAAATGGAGAAGAGATAGCCGCCGCTGTTGACTTAGTGAATGAATATCCAGATATTGTCAAAATCATCGCAGTCGGTAATGAGTCGATGGTACGGTGGGCTACAAATTATTTTGTGCCGCCAAGTGTCGTTTTATTCTATGTAAATTATCTCCAAAATCTGAAGGAGAGAGGTGAAATACCCGCTGAAACATGGATTACAAGTTCTGACAATCATGCCTCGTGGGGAGGGAGTAGTGAGTATCGCAATGCAGACTTGAGGGAGTTGATCCGAGCGGTTGACTTCGTCTCATTGCATACGTACCCATTTCACGATTCGCACCATAACCCAGATTTTTGGGGGGTTCCTGCAGATGAGGATAATCTCTCGATAAAGGAAAAGGTGGATTCGGCTATGGTGCGGGCAAGAAATTATGCTTCTGATCAATACAGCGTGACCGCGGCTTATGTCCGAGATATTGGAGGCTCTGAGAAGAGGGTCGCCATCGGTGAGACTGGCTGGTCATCTCTGGCAAACTCTTTATATGGAAACCCTGGCTCAAATGCCGCTGATGAGTACAAAGAAAAGATGTTTTTCGACCTTATGACAGAGTGGTCTAGCACAAATAATGTAACCTTATTTTATTTCGAGGCATTTGATGAGCCTTGGAAGGATACGTCGAATAGCCGCGGATCGGAAAATCACTTTGGTCTATTTACGGTCGATGGTAAGGCAAAATATGCCCTCTGGGATTTTGTAGATGAGGGGAATTTTGATGGTTTTGGGAGAGATGGGGGTCCGGTGCAAAAAACTTTTGACGGAGATGAATCATCAGTAATGGCGACAGTGTACCCACCCTCTTCAAACAACAATGATTCTCAGCAGGCTCGGGATCGTATTTCAACCGTAAACACATCTCGATCGACCGGCGAGGTTGTAACAGAATCGGTCTATGTAATTTCAGATAGTTCTTTATTGCCCACTGAGCTCAACTCCATGACCTATCCAAGCTCAACATTATGGATAAACGCCTGGGAGGGGACGTCAACCCTTGAGATGGGTGCTGACAATATATTTACCCTCAAAACGGGTACCGGATCTTGGTGGGGAGCTGGACTTGAAATAGAGTCATCTTCGGGAGAAGACCTCTCGCAGTTTATAGGTGGGACACTTACTTTTGACATACGAGGTAGTACTACGTCGAATTTTAATATAGGGTTTCAATCTGGACTTTGGGGTAACAGTTCGCGGCCTCAGGTAAATAATTTTGTGAGGTTTGGGCCGAAATTATCTCGATCAATAGACTCTTACTGGGTGACTCATGAGATTCCAATGACCGAGATAAATAAGGGAGCAGATTTAACCGATGTTACATCACTGATTTACTTGATGGGGGACTCGGATTTTGACGGTCGTAATATTGAAATCAGGAATATTTTCTATCGTCAATAATGAGTTATACTATACATTTTTACAATTGAGTGTTTTACCTGTGTGGCAATTTTGTAAACATCTATTCTGTTTAACACTATTAATCTTGCCGTTCGAGCAGACTTTTTGTGATGCGCGACCAAATATAATGTTGATACTACTCGATGATCTTGGAAAAGAATGGGTCAGTGCCTATGGAGCGTCGGATATCGAAACACCCAACATAGATGAATTAGCAGCATCTGGGATGAGGTTTGAAAATGCGTGGTCAATGCCACAATGTACGCCATCACGACTGTCTATTTTGACAGGGCAATATCCATTTAGACATGGATGGGTTAACCACTGGGATACGCCTAGGTGGGGCGATGCTTATTATGATTGGCGATTAAACCCAAGCCTCGCAAGAATAATGAGAGATGCTGGTTACAACACCGTAGCCGCAGGCAAATGGCAGGTGAATGATTTTCGTATAGAGCCGGATGTCATGGTCAAGCACGGTTTTGATGATTATGCAATGTGGACTGGATATGAGACGGGTAATCCGCCAAGCGCAGAGCGGTACTGGGATCCTTACATTCATACCAAAGAGGGAAGCAAAACTTATGAGGGTGTCTATGGTGAGGATTTTTTCACGCAGTTTATTCTCGACTTCATTACGAAAAACAGAGATTCTCCTTGGTTTGCTTATTATCCGATGAACCTACCACACGCACCATTTGTGAATTCGCCTATAGAGCCCAAGGCAGAGGGTGTCCTGGGCAAGCATAAAGCCATGGTAAGATATGCTGACTTTTTGCTTGGCAAAATTATCGATCACTTAGAAGAAATTAATGAGCTAGACAACACAATCATAATCTGGACTACAGATAACGGCACGCACGGTGCCTTAAAAGGAAATCTGAATGGGAGAATAGTTCGGGGTGGTAAGCAAAAAATTACAGAGAATGGAATTAATGCTCCGTTTATTGTCTATGGCAAAGAGTTAGTGCCTCACGGAGTTGTAACCGATGCGTTGGTAGACTTTACGGATTTTTTACCTACCTTTGTGCAACTGGCCGGAGCCAAAATACCTGAGGGTATTGCTTTTGATGGTGAATCTTTTGCGGACCTTATATTGGGTAAATCAAATGATTCTCCTCGAAAATATATTGTTTCTATGGGAGGGCTTAATGAGGCGGAGAGATCTGACAAGGGAGTGGAGAATGCTTTTGTCTTTAGAAATCGTGTAATTCGTAACAAGCGTTACAAACTATACGCCAATTCTTCACCCGAGTATGGGCTCGACAAATTGATTGATTTAAAAAATGACCCTGAGGAGCAAAAAAATATCATTTTAAGTGAGGATGAGCACATCGTTCAGATGGTAGGAACCTTTTCTAATATTCTCAAGCAGATGAGCCCCAAGGATAATGATCCGATTTATACGCGTCGTGATCCTAATCCGTGGGATGTGGAAGTTTCTGTAAAGTCTCAGGTCTGGAAGCAATAATTAGTTTCCATTGCAATGCGTTTTGGTCAGCCACAGGTTTTTTGATCTCCACAGCAGCATGATCAGTCTTCATTTTTAGATGGATCACCAAGGGTAATTGTCTGTTCTATTTTAATGTCGCGTGATGAGGTGCCCAGCAAGATTTTGTGAATCCCATCTTGTACTGTCCAGCGACGTTTTTCGGGGTGAAAATAAGAGAAAGCGCTACGGTTTAATTGAAACTCAACTTCTTTTTTATTGTTGGGTCCAACATGGACTCTTTTGAATGCCTTGAGCTCTCTCACTGGCCTATCAACATCCGATGTCGGATGGCTTATGTATAATTGTGGGACATCAGTGCCAGCTGTGCTGCTTCTGTTTTCGATCTCAAAATGCACTGAAAAAGTGGACGGTGTGAGTGGTTTAACATGCAGATTTTGGTAGTGAAATTTGGAGTAATTTAACCCATATCCGAAGGGATATAAAACATCCAGTCCGATCTTATCGAAGTACCTGTATCCGACATATATGCTTTCGGCATAATGGTTACTTACTCCGCTCTTACTAAACGCTTCTCCCTCGTAAAAAGAATCAGCCGGATAATCTTTGGGAGACCTCGGATAGCTGAAAGGCAGTTTTCCACTTGGGTTAATCTCACCCACAAGTATCTGACCAATGGCTCGACCTATTTTTTCTCCGGAGTAGGGGACGAATAGCAGTGTTTCCACAGAACCAATCCAGTGACTCATATCCACATAAGAACCGGCGATATTGATGACAATGGAATTTGGATTTTTCTTCACAACCGAACGGATGAGTGTTTCTTGAGCACCAGGTAATCGGGCGCTGTCTCGATCCCTGCCCTCACTTTCATCGAACCCTGATAAGCCAACTATTAAGATGACTAAATCTGTTGTTGCTGCTAATTCTGAGGCCTCTTTTATCAGAATCTCATTTTTCTGCAATAACAATTTTTTATTTTCTCTTATATTCGAAGTTTTGACGCCAGCCGCATAGCTTATTTTAGTTCGCTTAGGAATAACCTCTCTTATTCCCGTAAAAGGAGAAATCAGTGCTTCCTTCTTATACCAATTTCTCCCACTGCCGCCTCCCTGCAAATAGAATGCATAGTCTATTTCTCCTAGTTTGGGGAATGGTTTTGCGTTTGGCCCAATTACGGCTATGGACTTATATTTCTTTACATTTAAGGGGAGTAAATTAACATTATTCTTAAGGAGGACTGGTGATTTTTGTGCAACCTCTAATGCGATCTCTTGATGCTCTTTGCTATGAACGATGGATTTAGGATAGTTGTGGAAATCATCAAACACCCCAACTTTAAACATCGCGAAAAGCTTTTGACTTAACAGCTGATCTATCACATTTTCTGCAACCAGTTTTTGGGTTACTGCATTTACAAGATTTTTCCCATAAAATTTTGTCGCATGCATCTCCACGTTCATGCCAGCGAGTGCAGATGGTGCTGTGGAGTGCATAGCACGCGCGAAATCAGATAGGACGAAGCCCCTGAAGCCCCACTCGTTACGAAGAATGTCAGTGAGCAACCGTTTGTGCTCGCAAGCCTGAGTACCATTGATACGGTTGTAGGCGCACATGACGTTTAATGCCCCTCCGTCGACCACTGCCGCCTTGAAGCCGGGAAGGTAGATTTCCCTTAATGCCCGCTCATCAACAATATTGTTGATGTCGAATCGATGCTTCTCTTGATTGTTTACAACAAAATGCTTTGGCCCAGATATTATCCCATGCGTTTGTTGTGCTTTCACGAAAGGTACAATCAACTGGGATATTAGATATGGATCTTCTGAGAAGGATTCCCAGTTCCTCCCTCCCAGTGGATGACGGATCACATTTAGTGTGGGTCCCAAGTTGAGGTTCTGACCGAATGCCCTCAACTCTTTCGCAAGTGCTGTGCCGACTCGACCGTACAATATCGGATCCCACGACGAACCTATAGCGATTGGTGTGGCAAAATAGGTAGCCTTCACGTCCGGATTTCTTCCAGCCCTTACGCCTGTAATTCCATGGCCCATTATAAGCGGAGGGATACCGAGCCTAGCATTACCCGTAGTGCCGAAATTAGGGTCGGAACTGCCGAATGGGTTGTTATCGTCACGGACAGCCATGCCTCCAAGTTGTTGCACTTTTTCCTCAAGCGACATTCTGTTTAAAAGCTCTTTTACCCTCATCTCTATTGCAACATCGGAGTTTTTATGTTTCTTGAGAGATATACCTTCCTCTGTATTCCCAAAAAAACTCAGGGTTATAAGGATCAAGGGAATAAACTTTAAAAACTGCAGGCACGGAATGTCAGGACCTGCAAGTGGAGCCGATGTCAAAGAATGAATTAAGGTTTTGAGCTGGCTTACTAGCATTCCTTGCATCCTCAGGTTATTGAGTTCTACTTTTCTATGACTATTAAACTGTGTTACACAAGCTGACCGGTGTAACATGATATCAAAGCCTCTTTTGAATATGCACTATAGTCCTCAGAGCATAAAAATCGATATTACATTAATCTCATCAAAGGATTATTGGTAAATAAAGTATTTTGGATCTTGTCCGGTGCGGACCTTAATGAATGCATAGTTAAAGATAAAAAAAAGTTTTCTTCGATCTTCAGACAGTCTTGTCATAAGATTAGAGAAAGACTAATAAAAATCTAAGGTAAATAAAATGAAAGGAAACATGCAAGATTGGGCCCCAAATGTGGCTGATATAATCGAACATGCGAGCCAGCAATTTCCGAAGCGAGAAGTAATCAGCAAAACACAATCTGGAGAACTGCATAGGACTAATTTTAGGCGAGTATGTGCCAGAGCAAAAAAACTTGCATCGGCACTTGAGAGAGACGGATACAAAAAAGGCGATATTCTGGGGACTTTAGCGCTAAACGGTTACAGACACCTCGAGATATACTATGGGATTTCCGGAATGGGATGTATAACACATACCCTAAATTTCCGTCTTCATCCTGACCAAGCGGTTTATATAATCAATCATGCCCAAGACAAAGTTATCTTTTGTGAGTTGGCATTCGTTACGATCTTAGAGGCTATACAAGACAAACTTCCATTTTTAGAGAAGGTAATCATACTCTGCGGTCAAGAGGAATTACCCAAAACACCTCTTAAAAACATCATCTCGTATGAACAATATATTGAGCTCGGAGATGTGGATTATAAGTGGCCCAAAATGCAGCAGAATGACGCGTGTGCCCTTTGTTACACCTCTGGCACTACTGGTGATCCCAAAGGCGTTCTGTACTCTCACTCTTCACAAGTGATCCATGCAAAAGCTGGTTCATTTGCATTAGAGTTATCTGGCCGTGATTCCATGTTAATTGTGGTTCCCATGTTTCACGTATGTGCATGGGGACTTCCTTATATTGCTCCTATGCTGGGAAGTAAGCTTGTGTTTCCTGGAATGCATATGGACGGGCGCTCGCTCTTTGATCTGATTGATAAGGAACAGGTCACTCTTGCATTTGGTGTCCCGACAGTGTGGATGCAACTGCTAAATTACTGCAGAGAAAACAAAAAAACACTGTCTTGTGTTAATAAAACTGTTGTCGGTGGTGCTGCTCTCTCTTTGCCTATACTGAAAGAATTTGAGGAGAAACATAATGTTACTGTAATTCATGCCTGGGGGATGACTGAAATGAGTCCCGTTGGAACGACGAATCTGGAAACAACAGAAATGTCCACTATGACTAAAGATAAAAAATACGCCATAAAATTGAAACAAGGCAAACCATGTTATGGGGTTCAACTAAAAATAGTTAGCGATACAGGAGTTGAGTTGCCACGTGACGGGATCGCCAGGGGACATTTGATGGTCAGAGGACCTTGGATTCTAGAAAGGTATTTTAAAGAAACAAAAAAGGCTGTTGATAGCCTCGGGTGGTTCGATACGGGCGATATTGCAACTCTAGACGAAGATGGTTACATGACTATTGTTGATCGTGCAAAAGATGTGGTGAAATCTGGAGGGGAGTGGATCAGTTCCATTGATCTTGAGAACGCAGCATATGAACATCCAGATATCATTGAAGCTTGTGTCGTAGGGGTGCCACATTCTAAATGGGACGAGAGACCTCTTTTGTTCGTCGTTCTCAAGGCAGGCAAATCAATCGAAAAGCAGGAAATAAAAGAATTCCTAAGTTTAAAAGTCGCGAAATGGTGGATTCCAGATGACATAATATTCGTAGAAGAACTTCCTCACGGAGCCACTGGTAAGCTTCAAAAATTTGGTTTACGGAGGGAATATTCCAATCATTACTCTTGTTAGGGTTGATGGATAAAGAGTTTCACCGGTTTTTTTGATTGGTCTGACTTTTAGTCCTGACGCAGATTAGGCCGACCAAATTCTTGTATAAGTTAGTTTGTGCATAGTCTTAATCATTAATTTGTGGGGAATAAGGGTAGTTAAATTAAATTATCGTTCAAATAAACGAACGTTGAACTGAGTATCTAATGTAGGTTTTATGAAGACAAAAATTGCTTTTATCGGGCTTGGAGCGATGGGGTTTCCGATGGCTGGGCATTTAGCTCGTGCCAAATATAATGTGTCCGTGTTTAATCGAACGATCTCAAAGTCGGATTCATGGTTGGAACAATTTAAAGGCCGAAAAGGAAGAACGATTGCAGAAACGGTATTTGATTCAGAATTTGTATTTTCCTGTGTAGGAAATGATCAGGATCTGCGGGAAATACTTTTGGGGGATGATGGTGCGGTAGCCAACTTAAAGAAGGGCGCCATCATCGTTGACCATACGACCACATCGGCACAGGTCGCGGTTGATGTGGGCAAAGAGTGTGAAAAGCATGGGATATTTTTTTTGGATGCTCCGGTTTCGGGTGGGCAAGATGGTGCCATTAAAGGTGAATTATCGGTGATGTGTGGTGGCGATTTGGATGCTTTTTTAAAAGCTCAAATTGTCATGGAGAGTTATGCGAGGAATATTGTTCGAATCGGGGGCATAGGTCAGGGTCAATTAACGAAGATGGTTAATCAAATATGTATCGCGGGTCTGCTGCAGGGACTCGCAGAAGGGATAGCATTTGCCTCCAATGCTGGTTTAGACTCTCGGCGGGTGATAGAAGCGATCAGCGAAGGAGCAGCCGGGTCATGGCAAATGCAAAATCGCTCTGCTAGTATGCTAAAGGGAGAATATGACTTCGGATTCGCCGTTGAGTTAATGAGAAAGGATCTAGGAATTTGTATTTCTGAGGCGAACAAAAATGGATCAGAATTGCCGGTCGCAAAGTTGGTAGATCTTTTCTACTCCGAAATAGAAGATAATGGTGGACATCGTTGGGACACCTCAAGCCTTTTAAGCAGGCTGCCTTTCACTCATGACGGAAAAAGAAATTAGTTTCTAGTATTTTCGTCCAGTAAAGTCCTCTTTGAAGAGTGTTTTTGTGAGAGTCGAGCTGACCTTGGATGCCTTACCTGTAAACTTACTCAGTTTACTGAGACGTTTCGCGAGAGACGAAGACTCGCTGAGGATTATACTTCTCACTTTGTGTTGAAAATTGATTTGCCGCTCACATAAAAGGGATCCAAAGGAAATGAGCAGCTCAATTATCACGGTGGGGTGCTGTAAGACGAGAGCATCAAACTGTTCTTTGGTGAGAACTAGGCATTTGGATTCGCTTGTGGCGACAACAGAAGCGGTCCTTTCTGTTTCATTTAATATATTGATCTCGCCGATGACTGCGGGAGCTGAGAAATTAGCGGTATGAAGGACAATATCCTCTCCGTCGATTTGTATTTTCTCAAACACTGAAAAATTACCATCCAATAAGAAGAAAACATCTGCATCACTGGATCCTTGTTTTATAAGTACGTCCCCTTTGGAGAGATCCGAAGAAACAAGGTATCGCGCCAAAATCTCTATTCCAGCATAGCCAAGTTTTGGTAGAAGGGACAGCAACTTTGGTTTTAGGTCAAATACCGACATTTATACACCTCTAGCGTCACTATGTAGAGTAGACGATAGCCTGTTAAAATTCTACAACCTATGTAAGGAGTTATTTCTTGCGAAGATTGATTGCCGTCAGAAAAGAGGCTCGGATATACTTTAGCTTTGAAAGGAAATTCTGGGTCGGCCATGACTACTTTTGGTAAAGGAGTAACAATTTTTTTTAAGTCAGTGAGTGCATCAGTTTTAATTTTTTGTATCTTTCCTTCAAGTTCTTTTGCACTAACTTCACCGTCCTCCTCTGCACCGATACCCACAGTGGGTGCTTCGAATGTGATATCGATATTTAGTGATGCATACAGAGATCTAGCAGGTACCAACTTTAATCCGAATTGGGGTCAGGCCACGGCTGTGAGTGTAGTGACGATTGATGGTGGTAATGTGTTGAGGTATTCGGGCCTGAACTACCAGGGAATAAACATTGGGTCAGATGTTGGAACGGAGCAGGATGTATCAGGATATGAGAGTGTGCATGTTGACTTTTGGACTGCAGATTCTACCGAGATTAAATTCTTCCTGATTAGCACGGGTCCGCAAGAGACCTTCTATAGTTTGCCGGTGGAGACGGGTAAATGGGTGAGTGTTAACATTCCCTTGACGGAATATAGTAGTGTTGTTGATCTGACGCGGGTATTCCAGTTTAAGGTGGAGGGTGATGGAACTGTGTTCCTAGATAACCTTTACTTCCAAAATAGTGTTAGTAATGGTCAAAATAATTCGGCGGATTGTGCAGATTGCACTGAGTCACTATCCGGAATGATATATCATTGGGGTAGCCATAAATTTATCAGCTCAGTGGAGCTTTCTTTAACCAGTCCTCCGGAAGGCAGTGCTCAAACAATAATACAGGATGCCTCTTCTGATACGGCTGGGAGATATGCGTTTTCTGAGCCGCTTAACGGTAGTAATCGATTACAAATTAGCAAAGATGTTTTAGAGGAAAATGAGTCAGCTGTCGTAACATCCTTGGATGCATTGGCTGCGCTAAAGATAGCTGTTGGGATAAATCCCAATAACGACCCAGACCTGGAGGGACCCCAAGGTCGGCTCCCGGTTTCCCCTTATCAATTTATAGCAGCAGACGTTAATCGTGATGGCAGGGTAACGTCCTCGGATGCCTTAGAGATTTTAAAGATGGCCGTCGGGTTGGAGAATGCTATTTCTCCTTCTTGGGTCTTTGTGAATGAGAATTATGATTTTGTAAATAGGAGTACTACAGGACGGACCTCTGGTTTCTCGACATCTCGGTCCAATGTCAACTGGGATATCGAAAATATTATCTTAGAGAACGTGGACCAAAGCGAAATTAATCTTGTAGGTATTTTGCTTGGTGATGTTACCGGTGATTGGGAGTCACCAGGCAACTCTGACACTCTCGATGAGAGTTATTTCGTTAATCTAAGTGAAAGGCTAAATAGTCCTATGAGTCAATGGGGGCTGTCAAGCCTAGCACCTGTGATAACGAGCTTCAGTTTCTTAAAAGAACATAATCCCAATATAAATGAAAATATTACAATGGGTATCTCAAGTAATTTAATAGTTGGAAGGGTCGCCGATAATATACCCACTACCGATCTTATCGCTACGATAATTCATGATGGAGTTGAACTAACTAAAAATGGAATCCAGCAAATTAGTGGAAAGACTTCGAACGACTTTACGTCGATTGTGGAGTATCAAGTTGTTGATGCAGATGGCCAAAGTAACGCATATCAGGTCGACCTAACTCGGTTTACGGGCTTGCCTATAATTTATCTCACTACTGAGGGAAT
>CACETF010000027.1 GCA_902562425.1 Porticoccaceae bacterium
TAAAGTCAAGTTGCAGATGGAGAGAAATTACTGTAACTCAAGAAACCCGCTTGCCGCTGTATCCCTCCAAGCGTCTATATATAATTGTTGTCCATCTGAATTAGAACCACACACTTCCAAATTAGCCAGGATTTTCTTCATCCAAACATCAACTGGTAAAGTTTCTAATTCTGCGATTATTGCAGTAGATTGTACCTCTGGAATACTTTTCGACATTTCCTGCGATAATTTCCATGATGCTCGCTTCTGGTCCTCAGTGTAACGAATTCCTTCTTCGCCTTTGACGTAATATGTCATCCCAGCGGCAATAGCCGCACCATTTGCCCTATTACTAGAGTTTTTGGCCATTGAAGGACTTTCGGCGCTTTGGATTTCTGAAACAACTCTATTCACTGCTGAACACATTCCCCATGCCTCTGCTTGCCGGTGTTTATTACTTATATTTATGATAGGCATTGCCGCATCGATCCAAGGAGCGTAACTTTCAGAAAAGACTCTGAAAGAGCACATGAGCACAACAAGCGCAATCAACAACGTCTTGGGTGCTGATCTGAAGAGGCAATCTTGGGGGTTTGCGATCATGATTTACCTCCCCTTTGCTAACTGAGTTTAAGACAAAATTTATGTCAAGTCTAACTTAACCCCCAAAATAAATCAGCCATTGGTGACGATCGGTACACTGGATATTTTTTCACTGAATGTTTGGGTCTCTATCCATCGAGTTTAAAGCCATGTGGGGTCATATCCTGATTTGTGTACCCTAACGTGCGTAAGGCGGATCGAATACCATTGTCACTCATCGCTCTGGTGCGGCTACGCTCATTGGGGAATACATACATAAAATGGCCTGTGATAGGTTCGACTCGCTTGAGCACCTCCAGAGCCTGGCGGCTTAAGGGCACAATATGATCTCGATCCATCTTCATCTTGATCGCAGGTATCTCCCACCGACTATCAGGCCAATTATTTTCCTTCCACAGCATTTGCCTTAATTCGCCAGGTCGTTGGAACAATAGAGCAGACAGTTCGAGAGCCGCCTTGACCAAAGGTCGCCCTCCGTAGTGCTTAATGTCATTCATCAGACGACCCACGCCCAGAGGATCTGTAATCGCGGCATGGTGCTTTACCTTTTTACTTTTCAGAGCACCTTTTAAATCTGCTGTTGGATCTCTTTCTGCACGGCCTGTGGCAATTGCGTATCGGAATATTAATCCAGCTAGTTGCCGCGCTCTGTGCGCAATGTCCACCGTGCGCTCCACAATACCGCGCAGCGCCGAGAGTGCTTCAACAGCCGTTATTTCCTTGATTGGTCTAAAGCCAAAGATAGGGTAAAGGTCTCGCTTAAGGATGCGTTCGCTACGAACTCGGTAGCTTTGCGCCTTTTCAGCTAGATGTCGTTCGCACCATTCATCTGCCACGCCTTTGAACGTATTATTTGCATTGATATTTGCACGCAGCTTTTGAGTTTCTTTTCAGTGCTTGGATCACGATTGTTGGCAAGATCTTCTCGAGCTCGCGCGTGTTGCTTGCGTGCATCCTTCAAGCTGACCTCAGGATATACACCCAGAGCAAGGGTTTTCCGAGCTTTTGCAAAGCGATAGTCGTAGCGCCAGTACTTGGCTCCCCGAGTATTTACAAAGAGATACAAACCACCACCGTCTGCGAGCTTATAGCTTTTCGTTGCAACACCGGCGTTTCGAACACCTGTAGCCGTTAATCTCGACATCTTAAATTTGCTCGTAAATGTCGGTATAATTTACCTGAAAATTAAGGATTTGCAATTTATACCGTCAAATATACCGTCAACTGAACTAGATGCCGTGAAACGTCCTGAGATTAACTCAGAAATAAATTCTTAAGAAACCGTAGGTTATACTTAAAATTAAATACAGAGGGATATATTGGGAAAGAAAATTGGTCGGGACGGCAGGATTTGAACCTGCGACCACCACACCCCCAGTGTGGTGCGCTACCAGGCTGCGCTACGCCCCGATATTTTGATAATCAAAATTGGTGAGAGTAGTTCCATGTCAAATGGTCAACACATGAAACTTGTAATAATTTAACCAAATATCAGCTCTTAAGCTTCATTTCTTTTAAGAGGTCTTCTAACTCACCTATAGTTTGATTAACCAACTGTTTATAAGGGGTCATTTCCTGCTTCGTAGTCTCTCCGTCCAGCCGCTGTCGAGCGCCACCAATCGTAAATCCTTGCTCATAAAGCAATGAACGAATTTGACGAATTAAAACAACATCCTGACGCTTATAGTAGCGACGGTTACCGCGACGTTTTACCGGATTCAATCTGGGAAATTCCTGCTCCCAGTAACGTAAGACATGCGGCTTCACACCGCAAAGATCGCTCACTTCTCCAATCGTAAAGTATCGCTTACCCGGAATAACCGGAAGTGTGTCATTATTACTCGGCTCCAGCATAGTATTCTACCCGAGATTTGAGTTTTTGACCGGGTTTAAATGTAACTACCCGCCGCGCTGCAATGGGAATTTCTTCACCAGTCTTCGGATTTCGCCCGGGTCTCCTACCCTTATCCCTCAGCTCAAAATTACCAAATCCAGACAACTTAACGTTGTCATTGTTTTCGAGTGCAACTCCTATCTCACTGTAAAACTTCTCAACAATCTCCTTTGCTTCTCTCTTGTTAAGTCCCAGCTCATCAAAAAGCATTTCCGCCATATCGGCTTTGGTCAAAGCACTCATCGGATCATATCCACCTTTCTATTATTTTTGTGCGGCTTTAGTAGTTTGTTGAAGACGTCATTCAAGTGAAGCATACAAAAAATCGCATGGTTTCTTCACACATTCACAGCAGCCTTTATAGAGTGCGCGAACTAGAATAAAACGTCAAGCGCATTCTGCTATTTTTATACTCAATTAGACCACAATGCAATTGACATTAGTTACAATCCATCAATAGTCGATAAAAAAAAATTCCGTATTTAATGTCAGTAAAATTTGGGTCAGTAAGCCCTAAATTCACGACTGCCCCCGGAGTTTAGCAGAAAATTGCTCCTCGACGGCTACCACGACAGAAGCAACAGCAGCATCAACCTCTGCATCAAAAAGGGTACGCTCCGCGTGCTGAAAGCTCAAAGCCAGCGCAATACTCTTCAAACCCTGAGCATTATCATCATCTTGATAGACATCAAAGATGTCCAGAGATATCAATAGCTCTCCAGCCGCCTCTTCAACACATTCTAGTATTTTTGAGGCTTGATTCGAAGAACCTACTAAGAATGATAGGTCTCGGCGCACTTCCGGATACCTACTAATATCATGACTATGAGGCACTTGAAGTTGTAATAGATCTTTTAAAACCAACTCGAAAAGATAGAACTCGCAGTCCTGCCCAAGTTTTCTTTGAATTCGCGGGTGTAACTGACCTATCCAACCACACTGTTTTTGATCAATTAAAATCTCCGCAGTGCGCCCTGGATGGAGAGCTTGGTGCTCACGAGGGACAAACCGGTAATTTTTTTCTCTCCCAGCACGAGATAATAAAGATTCAACAACTCCCTTTATATCGAAGAAGTCCACGTCTCGTTGTGTTGACAGCCAATCAGGTTTTTCAGCTGAACCACAAACAAGTCCCGCGAGGTAACTATTTTGATGCAAAATCTGATTATCCATGTAAAAGCAAGCCCCGCTTTCAAAAAGACGGAGACGGCTTTTTTGCCGATTCAAATTGTAGAATGCAGTATCCAATAACCCCGGCCATAAACTTGCTCTCATCACTTCTTTATCGCTAGATATGGGATTGGCTATACTTACTTGCGAAAGATTTGGCACTACAAGATCTTGTAAATCACGTTTTACAAAGCTGTAAGTCAGCACCTCCTGAAAACCATTTGCAATCAGCTGTTCTCTGAAAGGATGAATGGATCCTTTAGTTTCAGAGTATGGTTGTATCGTTAACGCGGTGAGGGGCGTTCTTATGGGTATGTTGTCATAACCATAAATACGACCGACTTCTTCAATCAAATCTTCTTGTATAGTGAGATCAAATCGCCATGATGGTACTCGCCAGAGAGACTCATCATTACTTTGCTTCAACTTTTTGAGTCCAAGACGGATTAGAATTTGATCGATCATACTTGAAGAGAGTTCAACACCCAATTGCTGGCACAATCTCGCCTTTTTAAGACAGATAATTCTTGGCTGAGGCAATGCATTGGCTGATTCTTTGCAAACTATTGGTCCGACATAACCACCACATATATTAATTAAAAAGGTTGTTGCTCGCTCTAAGGCTGCTTCCTGAAGGGAACTATCGACGCCCCGTTCAAATCGATGAGAAGAGTCTGTTTGTTTACTAAAAGCCCTTGCTTTCCCAGCAATGGCTAGCGGAGTGAACCAAGCGCTTTCAAGAAGGATATCCTGCGTAACAGGACACACGGCGGACTCCTTTCCACCCATAATTCCGGCTAAAGCCAGAGGCTTTACTGCATCTGCGATTAATAGAGTATCCTTGCCTAGAAGCAACTTTGAATCATCTAAGAGCTGCAATTCTTCATTGCATCCCATTCGCACCACTATACTCTCTTCAATCTTACTCAAATCGAAGGCATGCATGGGTTGCCCAAGCTCCAACATTACATAATTAGTGACATCAACGACGACTCCCCGCGACCTTATCCCGCTGCTATTAAGTTTTTGTAGCATCCAGCTTGGTGTAGGAGCTGAAGCATTGACCCCTCGGAATATTCTACAAACATAACGTCCACATGCTTCGGACGCGTCAATCTTTATGTCAATTACATCCTCAATTGTTGGTTTAACCGGGGCATATTCAATTTCACGCGGATATAATTCGTTGAGAACACCAACTTCCCTTGCCATACCCACAATACTGAGGCAATCTCCACGATTAGGAGTCAAATCCATTTCAAACACATTGTCTTGTAGATTCAGATATTGCACCAGCGCAGTGCCTATCGGAGCATCCGAGTCCAATTCCCACAGACCATCGTGATCTTCTCCAAGCTGCAGGTCTACTTGTCCGCAAAGCATGCCATGAGACTGCACGCCTCTAATATCTACTTTTTTTACTTCCATGCCACTGGGTAGTGTTGCTCCAATCCTTGCAAGAGGTACCTTTATGCCAACTCTTGCATTGGGCGCTCCACAAACAACCTTTAACAAAGATCCACCACCATAATCCACATGACAAATAAAAAGTTTTTCTGCGTCCGGATGCAAATCTACTCTAACAAGTGCAGAAACAACAACTTCAGCACCTAAGTTACTTACGGGCACCACCCCATCGACCTCTAAACCTGCCATAGTCAGCTGATCAGTTAATTCTTGAGTGCTCAAAGACGGATTAACCATGTCTCGTAACCAAGATTCACTAAGTTTCAAAATCCACCTCAGCTCAAAATTGTTTCAAAAAGCGCAGCTCATTTTCAAAAAATAGCCTCAAGTCATTCACGCCGTAACGTAGCATCGCCAATCTTTCAACGCCCATACCAAACGCAAATCCAGTGTATCGCTCTGTGTTAACATTGCAGTGCCTAAACACGTTCGGATGCACCATCCCGCACCCCATAACTTCCAACCAACCCGTGTGCCCGCAAACGCGACAACTGTCACCCATACAATTCGAGCACTGAATATCCACCTCAGCGGATGGTTCTGTAAATGGGAAATAGGAAGGTCGAAATCGAACCTTTGATTCGACTTCAAAAAAAGATTGCAAAAATTGGTTTACAACTCCTTTTAGATCCGCAAAGCTAATCGACTCATCGACAACTAATCCCTCAACTTGATGAAACATTGGAGTGTGTGTGAGGTCTGAGTCGCATCTAAAAACCTTGCCAGGACAAATTATTCTGATTGGAGGATTTTGGCTGCACATAGCTCGAACTTGCACCGGTGAGGTGTGTGTGCGTAACACCTTATTGTTTTCGACATAAAAAGTGTCATGCATTGCTCGAGCTGGATGATGTGGAGGAATATTTAACGCTTCGAAATTATGATAGTCATCCTCTATTTCTGGACCGGTTGCCACCGAGTAACCCACAGCACAAAAGAATTGTTGAATACGCTCCAAGGTTCTGGTGACTGGATGGATGCCTCCAACATCAACAGACCTGCCCGGCAATGAGACATCTACCGCCTCGGATTGCAACTGATTCTCAATAGATAAATGCTCGAGTAATTCTTTCTGAGTGTTAATTAAGAGGCCAATCCTCTTCTTGACTCCATTGATTAGTGCACCCCTGTCTCGGCGCTCTGATGGACTATAGGTCGATAATGACCTTAAAAGCAGGGTAACAAATCCACGCTTTCCGAGATACTCAACCCGCTTTTTTTCCAAGCTGTCTAGGTCAGTGCATCCCTTGATAGCTTGCATCGCTTCTTGCTCGAGTTTTGCCAGATCGCTCATAACTGCTTTTCCAATTCTTGAAAGCTACCTAGAGGCATCTCCCTGCAGCATCGCCACCAATGCAAATCTTCTTAAATCGACCGTGGCCTTTCATCACCCCAAAACAGTAAAAGCTATAACAGCGCGGCCTTTGCACGGTCCACGATGGCACCAAAAGCCAGTTTGTCATGAACGGCTAAATCTGCCAAAACGCGCCGGTCAAGTATAATCCCCGCTTTACTCAGGCCGTCGATCAATCTGCTATAGGCCAAACCTTCACTTCTAGACTGAGCGTTAATCCGTGCTATCCAAAGCCTCCTGAATAATCGTTTTTTTACCCGCCTATCACGATATGCATACTGACCTGCTTTAGTAACTGCCTGCACGGCTACTCGAAATACTCTGCTCCGTGCTCCGTAATAACCCTTTGCCTGCTTTAAAATTTTTTTATGTCTACGATTGGCTTCGACACCACGTTTTACGCGAGGCATACTCTTCTCCTGTCAAACAACTAAATATCTTATGATCCCCGAAGCATACGATCCACACGAGGGGAATCCGATGCACCTAGTATTCTGGTGCCTCTCAAATGACGTTTACGCTTTGTTGTCATTTTGGTGAGGATGTGAGATTTGTGCTGACGCTTGTGCTTATATCCAGCGGAATTTTTTTTAAACCTTTTGGCAGCCCCACTGTGTGGTTTCACTTTTGGCATTGTTTATTCTCCATCCTCATAATATCTGCACACGATAATTGAAAGTGAGAGCATTCCATAGTTTCTGAAGACATCAAGCTTTCTACCCTTTTTTTCCACGCGGAGCCAGCACCATTGTCATCTGCCGTCCTTCCATTTTGGGATGCTGTTCTACCTGAGCCAGACTGGACAGATCTTCTTCAATTCTCCTTACCATGGCCATTCCAAGTTCCTGATGTGCCATCTCTCTTCCGCGAAATCGTAAAGTTACCTTTGCTTTGTCACCGTTTTCCAAAAACCGAGTTACATTGCGCAATTTAATCTGATAGTCGCCCTCGTCAGTCCCTGGGCGAAATTTCATTTCTTTAACCTGGGTCTGTTTTTGTTTTTTTCGTTGCAAAGAAATTTTTTTCTTGATGTCAAAAACGTGCTTCCCATAATCCATTATCTTGCACACTGGAGGGTCAGCATCCGGGGATATCTCAACTAGATCCAGTATTCTGTCGCGTGAAACCTCCAACGCATGTTTAACTGATACTATACCAACTTGACTCCCATCTGAATCCACTAATCTGACTTCTTCAGCAGATATCTCTTCATTAAGGCGAAGTCGTTTACTGTCTTTTTTAATAAATATTACTCCATTTGACCATTGTTAATTCCCCGAGAATGTACTTCCGCAGTCAACATCTCAGATATTTCATCTAACGTCATTGTGCCATGATCTAAACCTGCTTGGGATCGCACGGACACCGTCAGAGAATCTTTTTCTTTTTTCCCAACAACCACTAGGTAAGGCACCCTTCGCATCGAATGATGCCGGATTTTATAGCCGATCTTCTCGTTTCTCAAGTCCGAAATTGTTCTATAACCCCTATTCCGCAATGAATTTGTAATTTCATCAGCATATTGACGTTGCGAATCGGTAATGTTCATGACAACGACCTGTTCCGGAGCCAACCAGAGTGGAAACACTCCTTCATAATGCTCGGTTAAAATACCGATGAACCTTTCAAAGGATCCGAGTATGGCACGATGTAACATAACAGGTACATGTCTAGATCCATCCTCAGCAACATATTGAGCATCTAGACGTTCGGGCATTGAAAAATCCACTTGGATCGTACCTAATTGCCAAATTCTTCCTATCGCATCTGTCAGAGAAAATTCAATTTTTGGACCGTAAAAAGCTCCCTCACCCGGCAGGGTTTGCCACTTTAGATTTTTGGCATTCAACGCATCAGCCAGCGCTTTTTCAGCACGATCCCAAATTTCATCTGAACCAACTCGATTTTTCGGCCGAGTTGAAAGCCTGTAAAGAATGTCGTTAAACCCAAAATCTGTGTATACATCATGCAAAAAATCGATAAATTTGGCCACTTCAACTTGAATTTGCTCATCTGTACAGAAAATATGCGCATCGTCTTGCGTAAATGATCGCACGCGCATTATTCCATGCAAAGAACCTGACGGTTCATTTCGGTGACATGACCCGAATTCGGCTAATCTTATTGGTAAATCTCGATAACTTTTTAAACCCTGATTAAATATCTGGATATGGCATGGACAATTCATCGGCTTAACCACATAGTTTTTATCATCTGTTTCGAGAACATACATGTCTTCTCCGAATTTATCAGCATGACCAGATTTTTTCCAAAGTGAAAGATCAACTAATTGCGGAGTCTTGATCTCTTGATATCCCTCCTCTAGTTGCTTCGCACGCATATACTGCTCAATAACTCGATATATCGTCCATCCCCTCGGGTGCCAAAAAATAGAGCCGGGGGCCTCGTCCTGTATGTGAAATAAATCTAGTTTTTTTCCAATTTTTCGATGATCCCTTTTTTCAGCCTCTTCTAAGTTCTTGAGATGCATCTTTAGTTCTTTTTCTGTGTTCCAAGCCGTTCCATAGATTCTTTGTAACATCTCATTTTCGTGGTCTCCACGCCAATAAGCTCCGGCCACTTTTAATAATTTAAAGGCTGTTAATCGCCCAGTGGAGGGCACATGGGGGCCTCGACATAAATCCACAAATGAACCTTGCCTATACAAACTTATTGACTCATTTTCAGGAATACTTTTAATGATCTCAGCCTTGTACTCTTCACCGATATCGAGAAAAAAAACCTCAGCCTCATTTCGACACCATTCTTCCCGAGAAATCTTATGATCTTGCTCCGCAAGCTCTTTCATAAGCTCTTCAATAGCATTTATATCATCTGGTGAAAAAGCACGCTTATATGCAAAGTCATAATAAAAACCATTATCAATTACCGGACCAATAGTTACCTGTGCCTCCGGAAACAGTTGTTTGACCGCCATAGCCATTAGATGGGCCGTCGAATGACGGATGATCGCTAATCCTGCCTCGGAGCGTTCCGTTATAATTTCAAGCGTCGAATCTTTGTCAATTCGAAATTCTGAATCGACCTCCACACCATCAACAAGCCCTGCTAAGGTAGCCTTCGCAAGTCCCGGACCGATATCATGCGCTACTTCAAAAACCGTAACGCCATCACTGTAGTTTCTGGTAGATGAATCAGGAAGTGTAACGATCGGCATCTTTTTCCCTCCGGCGGGTTCCGCTTACAAAAAAGCTGCATGATTTGTATCTTTTTCATAAGAAGTGTCTATAGTTTACTATCAAAGAGTGCAGATTCAAGCAATCTATACTGATAAACCGACATAAACATCGCAAAGGTAACACTCTCTATGAGGTAGTTTGACTTCTATGAAAATTTACGTTGATGCCGATGCCTGCCCAAAACCAGTAAAAGATATCCTCTACCGAGTTGCCGAACGGACTCAATTACCTATAATCTTTGTCGCCAACACGCAATTAGCTACCCCTCGCACAACCAAGATTAAAATGATACAGGTACCGAAAGGCTTTGACGTTGCAGATAACTATATATTAAATCACATTTCCAAAGGCGACCTCACAATCACAGCCGATATACCGTTAGCTGCAGAGATAATTGACGCTGGCGGCCACGCCCTCAATCCTCGGGGAGAGTTGTACACCTCAGAGAATATTAGATCAAAATTAAATATTCGAGATTTCATGGAATCAATCCGAGGATCCGGTATCCATGTAGGAGGACCGCCACCCTTATCGAAACGTGATCGCATGGCATTTGCGAATGCTTTAGACAGATTTATAACAAAACATTATTTGTAGTTTAAAGATTGTTTATGAGCTCCTCAATCTGAAATGTTGTAAACGGCCAACCTATCTCAGTTACACCGTTAAAAAGAAGAACAGGAATTCGCAATCCATACTTTTTTTTCAAACTGATATCAGAAGAAATATCCCTCTTCGTCATTTTAATATCATGCCGCACGAGAAGGGGTCTCAAAAACTCTTCAGCATGATCACAAAGATGGCAATTTGGGCCAGTGTACAGCACTACCTCAGGCATCGTTCGGACACCAAATCAAGGCTTCCTTTAAATCGAGATCATTTACTATCACACGTTGGATCCTCCCCCTCTAAGGCATAGCTGGCACTCTGGCTGGCAGCTTGCTTTTCAAGCATTGGTAACCAATAAT
>CACETF010000028.1 GCA_902562425.1 Porticoccaceae bacterium
GAGTGATCCAAAGATCCCTTCAACATTGGTTAGATAAAACTGATGTCGTTTATTCTGAATGCATTACAAAAAGCTGAACGTGATCGACTGCGTGATGAAAAATTTGAAATTGAGGATTTAACTAGTTCCGTTTGGGAGCTTAATAATACGACTCGCAAACCCAGTAGAAGATTAATTTTTCAAATTAGCTCGATACTTATAATTTTTTGCTTCGGAGTTTTGATCTTTGTTTATGTAAATTTGAAAGACGTTATATTGGATGGTGAGACAGCTGATACAGATGTAACGTATTTACCGATAGAGTCTGCACCCGAGAGTGCAATCCCCGGCATGCAGGTTGGGAAGTCTTCCATAATGGAAGCTCCGTCTACCCCCATTATTGAGATCACTGGTAGTATTTTTTTAAGCGACGGATCGAAATCTAACAGAATCTTAATTGATGATAAAGCGTTGAGAACTGGTGATCTCGTGGATCTAAACTGGAGGGTGGAATCAATTCGGGGTGATGGAGTTGTGCTTAGATTCAAAGAACATAAAGTGGAAATACCGTATCCCTGACTCAGATCAATTTGATCTTGAGATTGTTGAAAAGTTCTTTAATCAGTGAAAACCTCGAACTCTGAGTGAGTTTTCTGACTAAATCGTTTTGAGCGTCGGTAAGGGAAGACGTCGATTATGTAACCCTCGTTAATTTTTTTCTGCAAATTTGTCCAAAAAGATACCTCATAAAGATCACTATGCATCTCCTCAAAGATCCTTCTCGCTTCTCTGTTGCCTGAAAAAAATAGCCGAAATTCCTCTGGAAATATGTCTGAAACACCCACAGAAAACCAGACCTCAGCCTTCAACTCATCCTCTGAATTTATTGCTTTCGGAATTTTTCGGAAGTTACATTTCGTGAGCGGGATTATTTCATCGTAATCATAGAAAACAACTCTGCCATGACGAGTGACACCAAAGTTTTTTAGGGGCATATCACCAGGAAATATATTGGCAGCGGCTAGTTGTTTGATGCAATTGCCATACTCTTCCATTACATTTCGGATTTCTTGATTTGAGGCATTATTGAGGAATATGTTCAGTGGTGTCATGTAGCGTTCAATGTAGAGATGTTTTATAAGTATCTGATCTCTGCGTAGTTCAATTTGAGAATTTGCTACACTTTTTAACTCGTTTAAAAGCGTCTTTGAAAACCTTTCGATTGGAAAAATAAGGTTATTAAATTCTTGTGTATCCGCCATCCGTCCGATTCGATCGTGGCGAGACACCATGTGATATTTTTGGCGAACGATGTCATGAGTAACCTCCTTTGGAGGGTCGAATCT
This sequence comes from Porticoccaceae bacterium, assembly GCA_902562425.1. Classification (GTDB taxonomy): domain Bacteria; phylum Pseudomonadota; class Gammaproteobacteria; order Pseudomonadales; family Porticoccaceae; genus TMED48. Next base: position 1,326 of record CACETF010000028.1, read on the forward strand.
ATCTTTTATAATCTTGAATACAATATTGTATGAAGGTAACGTAAATACTACCATAACCATACCCTTTATACCTGGTGCAATTATAAAGGTATCTTTGGATTGTTTTAGGTGGTGAAAAAGTTGGCGATAAAATTCTGTTTTTGCATGCTTTGGGAAACCGAGACTATTGTAAATTTCATGGTCTAATTTGTTTGGCATTAAATTTTTTAAAAAATGCGCATACTGATAGGGAAGTGGCGCGTCGACCATAAAGTGGTTTCTGGTAAAACTAAATACGACGCTTAGTTCATCAGCGTTAAAAAGAGCGGTATCAACAAAAACATGTCCGTGTTCATTGTTAAGGATTACCAACGCCATTGGGAAGACATTTTCTCCATCGACGATTCGACCTACCATGTATGCTGCCTTACTTCGATAAAAGATAGATTCAAGTATGTCAAAGTGTATATTTTCCTCGTGCTGATCAAGTTTTGGAACTACCTCTCGACTGAATGCTGTCATAATATTATCGAGATCTCGGGCGATGTTTTCCCTAGGAAGAGAAAACTCTGATTCCGACAAGATTTGGTGAAACGTGTCACGGTAATTATTTCCTTTATAGCGAATGAATATACTGTACTCCGACTCAGGTGCCTCAATAGCTTGAGAAGAACCCACGAACACAACGTCTTCCGCAATTTTGTCGTGATCATGGATTTGGCTAAATACAGAATTGAAAAATGTTTCGGCAATTTCAAAATTCGGAAAATTAAAGACTAGTTGGGTATATGCTAACTTGGCTTCACGCCAAAGGTCCAATTTGGCTAAATCTTTGTTGGTGACCATTCCTAGATACTGAACGGTCTGATTGATCTTATCAGTGTAAAGTTCCAGTCGATCTGCGTTGGCCTTTTGGGTACCAATCCAATCTGCCTTTTCAAACCTCGCTTTGGCACTGAGGGTCGCATTTAGATGATCAGCAAAATAACTTCTGAAGCCATTTAAGATAGTTTTTGCCATTCGCCGAGCTGTAGGGTTTCTTATCAACTATTTGTCAGCCATTAATAGAATATTTAATTTAACTGTTAATTGAACATTTTTTTCATACTAGTTAGGTGTTTTATCGCTACTGCCTTGTCGGAGTTTATAGGCTTTGAAATTGGTTTTGAATTTTCTTTAGAAATGCTGTAAGTGATTCCAGCTTGTAATCCACTGTAATACTTTGTGTATATTTTTTTAAATTCGGTTAGAGCTTGATATTCTGGAGTGTTGGCTAGATAAAACCAACCACAATCTCTTCCTGCCAAATAGACAATGGCGTGAGACCAAGTCTGCTGTATTTTTGGACTATTTTTATTACAGGCTTCCAAATAAGCTTGACGTGGGTCCGGCAACCCTGACAAGAAAACACATTTTCGGCACTCTGTTATCATTTTATTCAGCGTTGGAAGATACTCACTTTCAGCGATAACATTTCTTGCTGCAAAATAAATAGTTTCCGATGAAAAGTTATCCAAAGTGTCTAGCCAAAGCTTTTTAGCCAAATTTTCTGACTTGGGATTGTCACCGAAAGCGCTGTAGAATTGATTATGATAATTGAGTCTAAAAAGTGCGAATATTTGATTTACTGTATCAATTCGGTCTGGCTGATATTTCTGTTCCTCAAGTGGCCCAGCTTCTGTCTGATAATGCGTCGATGATACTTCGATCTCTGAGACGACCTTTTCGATCATTTTTGAATTGTCTATCATAGCCTTTTTCCAATAATTTCGTCTGACTCTCTCTAGCCCATTGTCCTTTAACATATTGCAAAAATTTTGTGCTCCATGAGCACTTTAGGGCTCCATTTTCTTGCCAATATAAAATAAATTCAGGTAACAACACCTCTGCAAATTGACGATCTATATTAGCCATATTTAGAACATCATACACTGACTCCCTTGGCCGCCAAGCTGAAGTGATTGGTTTAGGCTGAAGTTCACGGTCCGTTATCCCGATAAAAAACTGCCACTGTCGCCTAACATGGTGGATAAATTTAGTGTCCCAAGTGTTTGATATATCGCCCCTTTCACGCCAATACAGAATAAATTCTGGAACGGCATCTTCAACAAAATTAGCGCTTATACCACCTTTTTCAATAAGTATGTGCATTGCGTCTTCAGATGGACGCCATTGTCGGTCGATTGATATCTGTTGGCTGCGTAGATGGTTACTTGATTCTAGTTTCTGCCACTGACGCCATACTTCTTTTAGGTACTTGGATTCCCAACTGTACCTTGGTACTTTTTTATCGCGCCAATATGCAACAAACTGCGGCACTTGCTGCAGAGCGAATTCTCTAGTTGCTCCAAGCTGAGAAAGCTGTCTCAGAGCATCCTCACTTGGGTGCCAGTCGTTACTGATTAATTGCGCCTGAGTCGGTGTTGCAGCGTTTTCGTTTAATATGTGACTTTTCTTTGAAAGTTTAGTTCGAACTTCAGTTGCTGGTTCATTAAATGCAAAACAAAATGTTTGTTCATCCTTGTTCGAGTCATTTTTTAGAACAATGATTCCTTTTTCGGCTAGATTTAATGAAAGGCGATGGATTTCAGCTTTGCTCCAAAACGGAGCAAGTTTTGATAGTTGTTGTAGATATACGTCAGTCCATTGTAGGTCATCATGAACTTGTGTTGACGAATGCATCTTACATTCTTGTAATAGCTGCAACATTATAGTTTCCTCCAAACCAATTGTTGCGGCTAATGTTGGCGAGATAATAATCTGTTTTTCAGGGATTAGAGACATGTCACAACTTTAGCAGATGGCTTGCAAATCTCAAGATCAAAAAGCACAACTTATATATTTTTAAAGGGATATTATGAGCTAAGGGATTTTGACAAGAGCTAAAAAACTGTATATAAAAACAGCTTATATTAAGAAGGCGGCGATGAAATAAAATAAGTCTGCAAGATTGGGATTCCGTAACAATGATTAAACAGAAGACAGCTTTTGTGTGTAATGACTGCGGTGCTAACTACCGTAAATGGCAGGGCCAATGTGCTGAATGCAAGGCATGGAATACGCTGTCTGAATTGCGTTTAGGGATGCCTGAGATGAAGCGTTTGAGCAGCTTAGGCGGCTTCGCGGGAGCAATTGATGATGAAATTAGGTCGCTAAGTGCCATAGATCTTGATGAAATACCCCGAATATTGACGGGTATGAGTGAATTAGACTTGGTTCTGGGTGGAGGTCTGGTGTCTGGATCATGCATTCTTGTTGGTGGAGAGCCTGGAGCGGGCAAAAGCACACTTTTACTGCAAGCATTGTGTAAAATTTCAAAAGCTCATAGCGCGCTTTACGTTACTGGTGAGGAGTCCCCGCAACAGATTGCAATGCGCGCGGATCGACTCGGTTTGAGAAATGAAAGATTACAGATTATGACAGAGACGTCTGTGGAAAAGCTGTGCTTTGTGGCTGAAAAACAGAAGCCAAAAATCTTGGTAGTTGACTCAATTCAAGTAATGCATTGTGAAGAGATAAGTTCGGCGCCTGGGAGTGTCTCTCAGGTGAGAGAGGGCGCTGCGATGCTTGTCCGTTTCGCCAAAAAGACAGGTACTGTATTAATTTTGGTGGGACATGTGACTAAAGATGGTTCACTAGCAGGACCTAAAGTCCTCGAGCATATGATTGATTGTTCACTTATGTTGGAGAGTTCAACTGGCACCCATTTCCGGACATTGAGAAGTCAAAAAAATCGTTTCGGTGCAGTGAATGAACTAGGGGTATTTGCGATGACCGAAAAGGGTCTAATCGAAGTAGCTAACCCCTCAGCAATATTTTTACAACGCGAAGAAGAGGTGTCTTCGGGTAGTGTTGTGATGAGTATCTGGGAGGGCACGAGGCCACTTTTAGTTGAACTCCAGTCACTGGTGGATGACAGTCATTTAGCAAATCCTCGTCGCGTAACCGTTGGGATCGATCAAAACCGCTTGTCGATGTTGCTAGCAGTACTGCACCGGCATGGAGGAATAATGATGGGAGATCAAGACGTTTTCGTAAATATTGTTGGAGGTGTAAAAGTTCTTGAAACTAGTGCCGACCTCGCGTTGATACTATCGGTAGTGTCAAGCTTCAGGGATAAGCCGATACCTGACGACTTGGTTGTATTTGGGGAAGTCGGATTGTCTGGTGAAATTCGACCCGTGCCAAATGGTCAAGAGCGTCTGAGAGAGGCGATAAAGCATGGTTTTAGACACGCGATCGTTCCTGCGAAAAATGCAACTAAGAAGACAATTTTGGGTATGAAGGTGACTCCTGTAAGGCGGCTCACTCAGGCGATTGAGGCTTTATTTTAACTTGCTATTTAACTGGTAAGATCGAATATTGATTGACAGTCACAGTTATCCAACTTACCCTTCTCATACTGTTTTGACAAAAGGTGTTGAGAGCTTACTTTGGATTTTAGAGTAAAGCAATCAGTTAAACGGGAAGTCGGTGCGCGGTTTATTAAAATTTGCTGCAACCCCGACACTGCCCCCGCAACGGTAGATAAAAATATCTGGTAGTAGTGCCACTGCGCAATGGCGTGGGAAGGTTATCAGGTAGGGTTTACCCCCACTTATGAGTCCGGAGACCGGCCTTTTAGTCATCAACACGAACTGCGGGGTGTGGTTGTGTGTGATTGAGACGAGATGTTTCGTCGACTCATGCTGTCACCCTAAAAAATGCGTTGTCGCTCGGGTGTGGGTGTAAAAGGGTCAGATGAAAATAAAAAGTACGTGCGCTACAGCAATCATGCTGATAGCGCCTTTGATAAGTTTTCCATTAATTTCGAAAACCAATGATGATATTGAGGAAGTCGTAGTCACCGCGTCTTTGACGCCTATTCTGAGATCAAGGTCAGGTAATGCGGTTAGTATCCTCAGTAAAGAACAGCTCAAGAATTATGCATCAGTGGGTATAACTAGTCTGTTGAGAGATGTTCCCGGTTTCTCTGTGAGCCGCGTTGGCGTCTTAGGTTCTCAGACTCAGGTGCGGGTTCGCGGTGCAGAAGCGAATCACTTGGTAGTATTATTTGATGGGGTCGAAGCCAATGATCCATCTCAGGGAGATGAGTTTAGTTGGGCAACGGTGACCGCGGCAGACATAGAAAGAATTGAAATTATTCGCGGTCCGCAGAGCTCATTGCGAGGAAGCGACGCTATAGCGGGCGTGGTAAACATCATTACTCCCAGTGCTGAAAAGACTAGTTTTGGATTTTTTCTGGAGAGTGGTAGCAGGTCTACTCACCATACAGGTTTCAATCTAGGCCTGAAACAGCCAGACTTCGATGTTCGTCTCGGGCTCGGTCATATTGAGTCAAACGGTGGCAACATTGCGCGCTTGGGCGATGAGAAAGATGGTTACCAAAATACGACGCTCACCATTAAAGCAGGAGCAAATATAAATGAACAAGTAAGAGTTTCGTTTTCGGCTCGAGAGTCAGATGGCATGAATCAGTACGATGCTGACAACAACTACGATGGCCTTGTTGAAGATCAAGATAGACAATCAAATTTTTATAGCAGTACTAAGCGGCTGCAGTTAGATTATTTTCCAATAGGCGGTTCTTGGCGCCACAAACTAATGATTTCGAGATCGACAAATGATAATTCAGCATTTGCTGAAGGTGTAAGGGGTAATATTACCGCTTCAAGCAAGGACCACTATCAATATGTCGGTTCCCTCTCATTCGCATATGGAACTAAAACACTCTCTTTTCTGGCAGAACGTGATCAAGAGGACTGGATGCAACGTGGAGATGATCCTTGGGGAGATCTTAATCAAGACAGGGAGCGAGACACAGATAGCTTAGCGGTTGAGTATCGCATTGACATTACTGATCGACTGACAATGGCAGCAAGTGGACGTATCGAAGACAACTCTGAATTTAGCAACGCAAAGACCTTCAGAACTGAGACTACCTACCGGCTATCAAATCAAACTCGTGTTAGAGGCGCCTTTGGTACCGGAATAAAGAATCCCACCTTTACCGAAAGGTTTGGTTATTACACTAATTTTATCGGCAACCCGAATCTTGTTCCAGAGAAGTCCAGGAGTTGGGAGCTGGGATTTGATACAGAAATGTTAGATGGTAACGTGACTTTATCCGCGACTATCTTTGACAGTCAATTAGTGAATGAGATAGATGGATTTGTGTATGATCCAACGATTTTTGCCTTCACCTCAGGCAATATCGATTTAAACAGTGAACGAAAAGGCCTTGAGTTGAGTTTTGTTGCTAATTTCTGGGACTCTTTATCAATATCTTCTGCCTATACCTATACTGATTCAAAGGATGGAAACTCTGTTTCCGAAGTAAGAAGGCCCAATCATATTGCAAGCGTCAATCTTGGCTGGGAAACAACTGAAAATCTTTTCCTTAATGCTAACCTTCAGTTTACTGGAGATCAGACTGATGTTTATTACCCACCTTATCCTGAACCATCACAGGTGGTTATCATGGACGATCATACTTTGCTTCACCTCAACATAAATTATAGTGCAAGTGACAA
>CACETF010000029.1 GCA_902562425.1 Porticoccaceae bacterium
TTTTAGGAATTTTTTCTCGATTGGCATTGAGAGATAAAAAGACCCGTTATCTCAATGACGTTCCGCGAGTTATTAATTATGTTTTAGATGTGGCGGTTAAGTACCCAGCACTAAGAGCATTTGGAGACTGGTTCCGTCATCGTCTTCTACCAAATATTTCTAGTAGGATTGATTTTGCCAAAAGGAGCTATTTCGATGACTATGATGAAACAGTTACCTCGAATTGAGGACCACTTCTTTTGATGCGAGCAATGATATTAGCAGCAGGCTTGGGTTACCGCATGAGGCCTCTCACACTTAAGATTCCAAAACCAATGCTACCGATTGCAGGAAAACCCTTGCTTCAGCATCATATAGAGAGATTGGCTACCGTTGGCATACGTGAGTTGATAATAAATACTCATTGGCTTCCCCATATTATTGAGGATTATTTTAAAACAGGCGAGACGTTTGGAGTTTCGATTATGTGGTCTAGGGAAGCTCAACTGCTGGACACTGGTGGTGCTGTTGTCGCCGCTTTGCCACTTTTGGGAACTGACCCGTTCTTATTATTGAATGGAGATATCTGGACTGACTATCCCTTGGAGCGATTGATAGAAAACGATCTAGGAAATGATTTAGATGCTCACCTTGTCTTGGTAGACAACCCAAATCATAATTTGACTGGTGACTTCTCATTATCTCGCCGAAAAGTTACATTGTTGAATCCGGACATATCTTTTGGACATACTTTTGCAGGCTTGAGCGTTTGGCGTTCTGAAATATTTGCCAGTTTTGCAGCTAAGAATAAAGCTTTTCCTTTGAAAAATATATTAAATCAGATTATCCAACAGAAGAGGGTTACAGGAGAATTATACGCTGGAGAATGGTGCGATATTGGGGACCTTTCACGCTATAAACAGTTATTAACTCAAAACTGATTGTGCTAATCTTTTTTTTAATACAGACCTTGTGCCGCACGCGGTTAAAAATTGCGATGTAGAGAAATTATTCATATGTCACGGCGTTACCTTCGATTTCTTTTCTGGTTAGTTTTATCAGTCGTATTATTGGGCTCTCTTCTACCGAATAAAATACCTGGCCCTACAACCTTTTACTACGACAAGTTTCTTCACTTCTCGGCCTATGCGCTGTTATATTTTTTCGCAGAGCGAGCTTATGGTTCTGTATCCTCGCGTTTATTACTGGGGTTTGTAGTTATTAGTTTTGGATTTGCGATTGAAGTAACACAGATTTTTATTCTTTACAGGCATGGCGATCCTTTTGACATTATTGCTAACGCTTTTGGCGTATTATGCGCCGCTTCGCTGCTGAATCTTCATAAGCTTTATGGAAAAATATCAGAGCCACCCGACGATGTGATTAGGTGAAAATAGGGTAATTGGTTTTTGGTGGCTTGTTTAGATTGAAATATAAGCTACCTCAAGATACTGATTATTATAGTTATTTCGTGGTTCTTTCCCGAAGGTGATAAAGTAAACGTGAACTAATTATCTACAAGAATTCTCACATTCTTTGGTGTCAAAGTAGAGGCTCCGGCAAGAGATAACGCGAGGACCATTAATTCATCCCAAATCAAAGCGTTTCGAAGGCCTTTTTCACCGCGGTCTATGGCACCAGCTTGATAGAGAAGCATACGTAATTTTGCTGGACTGCTACGATTCAACGCGGACTGCATCATCCTGATTTTTTTTTGCCAAACGCCTGATTTCGAGAGGCTAATCTCTAAGGTATCACCATTTTTTATTCTCTCACTCGCGGCTAACAGTGTTCTCAAGTCCCAAATGATACTTCCGAGAATGGACAATGGCTTGGTTCCCTCTTCTCGGAGTCTTTGCAGTATTTTGCGGACTATTTTTGGTTTACCAAAAAGGATATTTTTTGTGAGTTCTACTGTGCTATACCTAGCGCTTTCTGAAACTAAAGACATCAGCAATGTCTCATCAATTTCCCCTTCAGGAGCGGCTAACTTTATTTTTTCAATTTCCTGAGAAGCCGCTAAAAGGTTACCCTCAACTCGATCAGTTAGAGCTTGGATAGCCATCTCATCTATTTGGATTTTTTCTAATTTGAGACGGGCCTTTACCCATCCATATATTTCTTCAGGTCCAACGGATGATATTTCAGTAACGCTACTGATGTTACTGATGGCTTTGAACCATTTACTACTTTTTATTGATTTATTAAGCTTTGGAAGTGTAATAAGGATTAGATTGTCAGGGTGTTTTGTAGAGCTGATTTCAATTAAAATTTTTGCTCCAATATCTCCTGGTTTTCCAGTTGGTATTCGCACGACAAGGATTCTTTTTTCGTCAAAGAGAGATAGCGTATTTAATGCAAGGTGCAACTGCTCCCAGTCAATATTCAATTTTGGTTCAAATATGATTCGTTCTTGGAACCCTTGTCTCTTTGCTGTCTTACAAACGAGGTCAAATGCCTCTTCCACTAACAAGATTTCATCACCAGAAATTATATATACTGGGTGAAGGTTTTTGGATAATCTCTCACTGAGTTTTACAACACTGTCTTTCATAGATTAAAAGTCGATTTGCTTAAGCCTCATTTACCACTTTTCCCATGTATGGTCCTAAGATGAACAATTATTTGTCTGGCTATCTCTAGTTTCATTCTGGATTTCAGGGATCTTTCTTCATAAGATGAGGCCATCACGTCCTGCTCAATAAAATTAAATGCACGCTCAATCGACGCGGTAGACTTAGCTCCGACTGGGAAACCCTCTAAATTGTAGACAACAAAATCAACTTCTTCTAACAATCTATATTCCGCTGCCCGGAATCCCGAATTATAAGTCCCTATCTTACGGTTATTCCGGTGCTCAATAATTACCACAACATAGTCCGCATCCTGTTTGCGTTTTGATATTATCAAGCCAGACTTCTCCAAAGCTTGTATCAATTCTTGTAGCAGAATATGCTGTGTATCCTCGGATTCAAGCCATAATTTGATGGCATCACCGGTAGGATAATCATGGCCTCTAACTTGCCAACCACAGCTTGTATTAGTTAATAATGAAAATAGTGCAAAGCAAGTCAGAAAAAAGTGGAATTTTTTTCGCATTAATCGGCCACAATATTTATAAGTTTGTCTGGGATGTAAATTAATTTTCTTACCTTTAAGTTTAATAAAAAACGTTGCACATTTGGCTCTTCGAGCGCGAGTGCTTCTAACTCTGCTTTGGCATAATCTTTTGAAGTTTTGATTTTTCCTCTCACTTTGCCGTTCACCTGAATTACTATTTCTTTGTTTTTTTCTTTTATTAAAGATTTATCTGCGATTGGCCATGCTGCATCAGCGATGGGTTCGCTAAAACCAAGTCGTATCCATAGACAATGACAAATGTGAGGAGCAATTGGGGAGAGTAATAGTAGGCTAGTCGTGATCGCCTCATAACAAACCTCGAAGCTTTTTGAATCTTTATATTCTAGTTTGCTTGTTGCGTTGATTAATTCCATCACAGCTGCGATCGCTGTATTGAAGGTATTGCGCCGCCCAAAGTCATCACTTACTTTAGCTATGGTTGAGTGAGTTTTTCTGCGAAGTTCCGCCTGTTTGGTTGTCAAATTCTTAAAGTTATTTGATACTCGCTCACGAGGTAGTGTAAAGACAGAGACTAAGTGCCAGATTTTTTTTAAAAAGCGTGCAGCCCCCCTTACACCCTCATTATTCCATTCAAGCGTCTGTTCTGGAGGTGCCGCAAACATTGTAAAAAGACGAACTGCATCAGCACCATAACGATCAATGGTTTCTTGCGGGTCAACACCATTATTTTTCGATTTGGACATTTTTGTTATGCCGCCGCTAAAAACCTTGTTACCCGTAGAAATTTCGGCCATGCTCTCAATTTCTCCTTTGGAATCTCTCTTTACAGACACTTCCTCACTAGTTAGCCAACGTTTACGGCCATTTACCTCACAATAGAAAGATTCGGATAAAACCATTCCTTGACATAATAATTTTTTGAATGGCTCTGAGGTAGTCACCATGCCATCGTCGCGCATTAGCTTGTGGAAAAAACGTGCGTACAGAAGATGAAGAATTGCGTGCTCAATACCGCCAACATACTGATCAACTGGCAGCCAATAGTTAGCTAAATCAGAATCAAGCATTGAAGTGTCTGTCTTTGGACATGTAAAGCGGGCGTAATACCAAGAAGATTCCATGAATGTATCGAAGGTATCTGTTTCTCTCTTGACCATCTGACCATTATGGCTTGTCCTTTGCCATTTTGGATCAGTCTTCAGCGGGGAGGTTACGCCATCAATAATGACGTCTTCGGGCAATAGCACTGGCAATCGATCTGAGGGAACGGGAATTTCTTCTCCATATGGCAAATTGTACATTGGGATAGGAGTTCCCCAATATCTTTGACGGCTGATTCCCCAATCCCGCAGCCGATAGCGGGTAACTATTGAGCCTAGTTCAAGTTCATCCAAGTTTCGCGCTATCATATCGAACGCTGTTTTAAAGTTTGTACCATCATAGATGCCAGAATTTATTAGTGTACCCTTGCTTGTATTCGCCCCATTTTGGGTATCAGTTCCTTCGATAACACTTTTTATCGGTAATTTGTATTTTTTGGCGAATTCATAATCTCTCTGATCGTGAGCGGGCACTGCCATGACTGCTCCGGAGCCATATTCTAGTAGTACGTAGTTGGTAATCCAGAGGGGTACCCTTTCTTCACTGAGCGGGTGTCTTGTTAGAATGCCAGTATCGATGCCTAGTTTTTCGTTGTTTGGGGTGACTTGTTCCGTAAATCTTTGTTTGGCACATAGTTGGAGGAACGCCGCGATCTCTGAGTTCGTCTCGGCAAGTTTGAGCGCAATTGGGTGCTCGGATGCCAGACAAAGGTACGTTACACCCATCAAAGTGTCTGGCCTTGTGGTATACACGTCAACGTGATTAAAACCACAAATTGGTTTGTTTAAAGTAAATAGAATGTTAATCCCTTTACTCTTGCCAATCCAGTTTCGCTGCATTGTCACAACTTTTTCAGGCCACTCATGAAGATATTCTAAATCTTCTAATAATTGCTCGGCATAATCCGTTATGCGTATGAACCACTGGGGTATTTTTTTCTTTTGTACGAGTGTGTCACAACGCCAACACTTACCTTCAATAACCTGCTCATTCGCGAGCACTGTGGCATCATTTGGGCACCAATTTACCGAGCTAACTTTTTTATACACCAGCCCGCGCTTGTATAGTTTTGTAAAAAACCACTGTTCCCATTTGTAATAAGCTGGATCACAGGTGCTCAACTCTCTCGACCAATCTATACCATATCCAAGCGCTTTCAATTGGGCACGCATATGTTGTATGTTTTTTCGCGTCCAGATCGCTGGGGCGGTCTTGTTTTGAATGGCCGCATTTTCTGCGGGCAAACCGAATGAATCCCAACCCATAGGATGTAGCACATTTTTTCCCAGCATACGCTGATATCTGGCGATTACATCGGAGATTGTATAGTTTCGTACGTGGCCCATGTGCAGTTTTCCGCTCGGATAAGGAAACATCGCTAAGCAGTAAAATTTTTCTTTCTCGTCATCTTTGTGCACTTCGAAGGTACCGTTTTCCTCCCAAAATCTTTGGGCTTCTCTTTCGATCTTTTTTGGCTGATACGGTTCTTCAGTCATTATTATTTTGAGTCGCAGATAGGGTAAATGTGTATGGTATAAAGTTTGGTATCGCTGAGGCCATCATAACACATAGCGGTCTCGCTTTTGTTGGAGTCGGCATGCGTCATATTAGTAGCGTGCTCGTTATCGCTATCTAACTACGAATGCCAACTCCCAATTCCTTAAGTTTTGCGGCGATATCTTGAGCCGTATGCGCCGGGCGTACATTCTTATCAATAAACAATATGGTTCTGTCTGTATCGATGTAAAAATTGTGTCTTTTAGCGAAGAGGCCCATCGCGAGGACATCGTAGTCTCTCGCTGTTTCTTTACTAGGGTCGCTTAAAATGGGGAAGTCTGCAGCATTTTGTTGAGCGAAATCAATATTTTTCTCCAGAGGATCTACACTCGCCATGAAGTATGCAACCTGCATGTTCTTTAGCAGATATCCATTTTCGGCTAGGGATTTGCATTCCAAGGTGCATCCAGAAGTAAATGCACGAGGATACCAAGCGATTACAACTACTTGTTCCTTTACGATTTTGCTGAGCTGATAGGTTTTTCCGTCAGAAGCTTCTAGCCTAAAGTCCGGCGCTAAATCGCCTACCTCAAGGCCCGATGAATAGGCACCCCAGAATAATAAAAATATACATAACATGGGATAAAATAGACATGATCTTTGGGTTAAATACATTTTATTTACTTTACCTTAAAAATTTTTTTCGTAATCTTGAGCATGTAAGGAACACTACCACTATTGAGCAGAATGCGATACACGGCATTGAGCCGAATTTTGAAAACGGTGTTTGACCGGTCATGGGCTGAATGACCCCAGAGAGTTCGGTTGAAGTGAAAGGGTCGAGTTCATGGGTAATTCGTCCCTTATGATCAATTATTGCGGTTAATCCATTATTTGTAGCACGAAGTATTGGTTTTGACAACTCTATGGCTCGCATTTGTGCCATTTGCAGGTGTTGCGGAAGTGCTAATGAATTTCCAAACCACGAATCATTACTCATAGTTAGTATTATACTTGCCCCTACTGAGTTCTTTGCAACGAGGTCTGGATACACTACTTCATAACAAATGGCAGAAGCAATTTTATGCCCGTAAGCAATCAAAGGATCCTGATCTTTTTTACCGTGGGAAAAATTTGACATCGGAAGATCGAAAAACCTGATGAGGCCCCTAAGAAGGGTTTCCAATGGAACATACTCGCCAAATGGCACCAACTTTGTTTTATTGTATTGACCCGTTATTTCCCCCAGAGAGAGGGCCGAATTATAGTAGCTCGAGGTAGTCGGATCATAAGTCGGGATTCCAGTTATCAATACAGTGCTAGTCTCTTTTGCCAGACGATCCATTTTGCTTAAAAATAAGGGTGCATTCTGTGGAATAATTGGTATTGCTGCCTCTGGCCAGATTAATAGGTTATGATCCCAATATTTTGAGGATTGCTTAGAGAGTTGGTCAAGGATGCGACTTTGGCTACCGA
>CACETF010000030.1 GCA_902562425.1 Porticoccaceae bacterium
TCCATCTAAATCAGTATCCACTGTCTCGCTCGCATCATTAGGGAACGCATCGGCATTATCACCTACAAGGTCACCGTCAGAATCTGCAGATTCAGCAGCATTTAGCGGATACAGGTCGTCGATATCAGCAACTCCATCATTGTCATCATCTAAGTCAAGAGTGAGTTTCGGAGTAGACGTCGAGTCCGCTTGCGATTTACCGTTATTCCAGCTATCAGGCAGTCCATCACCATCAAAATCTTTACTCGCTGATGGGTCAAATGGAAACGAATCAGCACCGAACTGGTTACTAAACCCGTCGTTATCGGGGTCAATCATCAATGGTGGCACATCAGTCTGGAAATTACCGTTATAACCCCAGCAGACCACCCCAGTGTCATCAAGGGCGCAGGTGTGATAAGCGCCAAGGGATACCTGCGTGGGATTACTCAGCACTGGCACATCATTGTTCTGGCCATGAAAATTATCACCACCCCAGCAGACCACCCCAGTGTCATCAAGGGCGCAGGTGTGTGATTCGCCAAGCGATACCTGAGTGGGATTACTCAGAAGTGGTACATCAGTCTCGCCAGAAAAATTCCTACCACCCCAGCAGACAACCCCAGTCTCATCAAGCGCGCAGGTGTGAGCGGATCCAACAGATACCTGGGTGGGATTACTCAGAGGTGGTACATCGGTCTGTCCATCAAGGTTTTGACCCCAGCAAACCACCCCAGTGTCATCAAGGGCGCAGGTGTGATAATAGCCAAGCGATACTTGGTAATCGGCCACCAAAGGATCTCGTCCATTTTTCAACTCCCAGCCATCAGGCAAGGTATCAGAGTCGCTATCCTTTTTTAAAGGAGACGTGCCATACCCAAACTCTTGAAGTGCCGTGAGACCATCTTCATCTGTATCTGACGCTGAATCACTAGCGAGATATTTGTTTAAACTATTCACATCCTCGTAGCCGTCAGGCATACCATCCGAATCTGTATCTTTTGAATATCGACGATCTAAAGGGTACGCATCTTCGGCATCTAACACACCATCATTATCATCATCTGCATCAGCGTTATTACCTATTAAGTCGCCGTCGGTGTCCATAGCCTCTGACTGATCAAGGGGAAACAGATCTAAATTATCGTTGACGCCATCACCATCTGAATCAGCGAGCAAGGGATTAGTGCCATTTGCCACTTCAACCTCGTCTAGCAATGAATCTCCATCATCATCATTATCAAGGCAATTTATGAGTAGGTCTCCGTCAGTATTCAGATCCAAACAGTACATTGCCCTCGATGCGTTTGGCGCGATACCCTCAACGTCGAACTGAGCCTCGCGTGTAGATATAGTTGCGTAATCGGTTGATTCAACCAGAAAGACCAAATCGCCGGATAAATTAGGAAAAGCATTGTGACCGATACTAATAACTGATTCGGGGACGACTATCGATGATATATCTGGTAAAACTGCACCCGGAGGTCTCATGAAAGCACCGTTACCAATACTGGTTACCGAGTTGGGTATGACCACAGATGTCAGGGATGTGCTCATAAAAGCGCCGTTTCCAATAGCATTTACTGAATTTGGTATAACCACCGATAAAAGAGAGCGAACATCTCTGAACGTATAATCTGCAATAACCACTACTGAAGTTGGAATAACCACAGAGGTTAGAGAAGTCTTATAGAAAGCGTATTCACCAATACTTTTCACTGAATCTGGCAATACCACCGATGTTAAAGAGCTTTGTGCAAAAGCGTTATGATCAATGCCAATGACTGAATCTGGTATGACTACAGAATGCAGATTAGTTCCCTCGAACGCGCTATATCCAATGTGTGTGATCGAATTGGGTATCACCACAGACTGCAAATAGGTATTGTTTTCAAAAGCACTGTTTCCAATTATGGTAAAAGAATTTGGTATCTCAGCATGACCATTATCATCAATCAGAGATTGAGCGATATCTGCCGTTAGAACCTCTGCATTGCTTATTGGTGGCAAAACGAATAAAAGCAAGAGAGCAAAAATAGTTTGCTTTAGTGATGTAACTGCAGTGCGTAAACGTCTCATTGCTTCAAGAGTCCTCTTACGAACTTTTATGTTATTTTTAACCCTCCATAACATAACGTATTAAAAACCGAATAACTACCTCAACGATCAGAGAATAAAGTGAAGCCGGTATACACGTCCCTGGTCAGACAAGCTTTCGAAGGGATTATTATTTAACATTCAAGGGGCGATTTTCATCTGTGCCGAACCCACTGAGGGGGTACCCCCACTTCACCAGATGGGACTCCTGATCTCAGGTAGTAATACTTGTTCAGGCAAATAAATTTAATCTGGCAGTGTGCAAACTTATCATTAGGGTAGTGGATATTCATTAGGTCTCGCATGGTGCGGTAAAACTAATTAGTACCCCTCGGTTTTCGGCCAACCATTATATCTCAGTCCTTCTACCACTTCTCTTCGACCACCATAAAGCCATATTTACAGATTCGGCTCCTGAAAAAAATCAAATCGTATGTATAGAGCTAAAGCTGTTAATGACAGGACTATTTTTTTAAAAGAGATATTGTTAATTTAAGTATTTCCGGAGTATGCATAATCGGCATAGATTTGCATCATCAATCGTCTCTTTTCTAAAAGTGTCCCTCGCTGATATGCTGCGGCCGCTCTATCGGGAAGTCTATGGGCCAGCGCATGTTCAGCGATTGTTCCATCAAGCTCTGTTTGCTCCGCAATATAGTCCCTAAAAGTTGAGCGAAATCCATGAACCGTAATTAGACCCCTCAACCCCATTCGACGAATCACTGAGGACATCCCTGCCTCCGAGAGGTGTTTCCCTGATGAAATGCTTGGAAACAAAAATTCACATCCTTCAACTCTTACAAGTCTATTTAAAAGATTCATGGCTTGCGCAGAGAGTGGTACGGTGTGAGCCACCCTACCCTTCATCCTAGACGCCGGTATGGTCCAAATACACTCATTTACATCGAATTCAAACCACTTAGCTTTGAGTACTTCGCTCGTCCTACAAGCAGTTAAAATTAGTAATTCGAGAGCCCGTGCCCCAATACCCTCGGCAGACCGAAGGTTTACCATAAAATCTGGGAGCTGTTGATAATCAAGCGCTTTATGATGTCGTTCTTCAAGTGGTTTTCTTTTGTTTTTTGTTTTCTCCGGACTTGATAGCCTTTCACCCAGGTTACCCCTCCAAACAGCAGGATTTTCCCCCTCACGCAAACCGTCGCTCGTTGCACGCCTGAGTATTATCTCAATCCGTCGACGAACCCTATCGGCAGTCTCGGTTTTGTCAAACCAGATTGGCTCCAGAATCTGAAGAACATGTTTCCTCTCAATCATATTGACAGGCATAGCGCCAATTATTGGGAATGCATATGTCTCCAGACTACTTTTCCACTGCTTTGCGGTTTTATGATTAGTCCACTCGTATTTTTTGAATTCAATAGTCTCATATGCTATTTTTTTAAACGTAGCATTAGCTTTCTTAATTTGATTTTGGCGACTTATTTCTTGCTCTATCTTTTTTGTCTGTTCGTCTCGAGCTTGCTGTTTCGGATCGATACCTTTTTGAATGATTACCTTTAATTCATCACTCTTTTGTCGCGCCAATTTTAGGGAATTGGTTTTAGAACAATAAGCTCCCAAACCGATATATGATGATTTTTTTGAAATTTGATAACGTACACCGAAACTCGCAGCACCACTTTTTGTAATCGTCAAATATAGGTTTCCACCGAGGGGATACCGTTTTGGATGTCCCTCTCGTATGATTTTTTCAAGCTCTTTGACAGTTACTTTTGACATATCTCAAGTTACAACCCAAGTTACAACCTGGCCACAATATTCAATCAGTCTTTATCAGACTATAAAATATAAGTATAATCATAACATACTGATTAGTATATATTTTTGTCCTCAAAAAAGGATAATAACAGATTTCTAAAGATGGTATTCAGTCGGTCTATCCCACCGCCATTTAATACCCTTAACAGCTCTACAGGCCTTGTTAGCTCTGGAGTCTTCCAGATTTAGCAAGGAGCAGTAGACAAATGAGTAGACACTTAAGGCATCCTAAATATACCTATCAGAAAGATAATATTTATTACTTTTCCAGATCAGTTCCTGTTGATCTAAGATCTTTTTACACCAAACATTGAATAGTTCAATCTCTAAAAACTAGTTGTTATCACTCTGCAAATCAAGCGGCTTCAAACTATTCTGCAAAATTAGATAATTATTGGTTAGGTCTGAGATTAAAGACAGTATACTTACCAGCAGCTCACCTACTCTGCTCCAATGAGACAGCTGATCGTTCCTCTAAACCAACTATAGAGGAAGCTTTAAAGGTTTATTTCACAGTTGTAGGAAAAGATAAAAAGAAACTCTTCTTCACCACTGCTGAGCGATATATTGGTTATCTCATCAAATGTCTTGGATCAAGACCAATTGATTGTTATTCAACAAAAGACGCTACCATTCTGAGATCTCGGTTAACAGATAGAGGCTTAAGTAATAGTTCTTCAAATAGAGTTTTCTCAGGTATTAAAGCAGTAATTAACTTTGTTATCCGTGAGCAAGGTTTGGATATCTCCAATCCTTTTTCAAAAGTTTATATCCCGACTGATCTTACAGCTAAAAAGAGAAGACCTGTTTCTGAAGCTAACCTCCTTAAACTCAAAAAGGAATGTTATTCAATAGATGATGATATTAGGTGGCTTGTAGCTTTAATAACGGATACTGGTCTTCGTTTATCTGAAGCTGCAGGTTTAATGATTGATGACATAAAACTAGAAAGGCCCCTACCCTATCTTTACATAAGACCACATCCTCACAGACGTCTTAAAACAGCTTCTAGCGAACGAAAGATCCCACTTGTTGATACATCACTTTGGGCTGCTAAACGTCTTAAAAAGCATTGTAAGGGCTTGTGTTGCTTCCCTAGATACACCAATGAGGAACGTTGTAATTCAAACTCTGCATCTGCTGCAATCAATAAATGGATCAAAACTATAGCTCATAAAGATGATGTAATTCATGGGCTTAGACACTCTTTTAGAGATCGTTTAAGAAGTGTTGAAACACCACCAGATATGATAGATCAATTGGGTGGATGGACCTTAAGGTCTATAGGACAAGGTAATGGAGATGGTTACAGCTTAGAGCTGATGCAAAGCTTCTTGGAAAAATGGCTTCCCCTGCTCCTTGCTAAATCTGGAAAACTCCAAGCTAACAGGGCCTGTAAAGCTGTTAAGAGTATTAAATGGCGGTAGGATAGCACCTCATCGCCTTACTACAGCTCCGGAAGCTTTGTTAGATCACTATAAACTATAAAGTTACAACAGCTAGGTTCACTGTCAAGGGCTTAAAAATGTCTACTAATTTGTCTACTCTTTATCGCTTCACAGCCTCACAGCTTTACTAGGCTAGACAGGAGGCCATATCCCCTTGTCGGGTATATCTTGGTGTGGTGGGACTTTTTAGGCTTTTAAGGCTGTAAAGCAGATATCAATCACAATCCTGAAAGCAAGATTCTTAATGTTTAGTCACCAGAGTTATTTGGTCTTTAGTTCTTGATCCCTCCAGTATCACAATACTACCCTTGGGCTGTTTATATAAAAAACTAGTATCATTTTTTATATAGTCTCTCCATCAAGTTAACGGACTTCAAGGACAAACAACATGAAAAATACCAAATCATTTTTAAAGAATATTGTTATTGGCTCAATCGTTTCATCACTAATTTTCAGCCCCTTTTTGTTAGGGAAGCCACACTACACAAACACATCGGGTAGTAAGTTTGAAACAGCTTCATTAGAAGAACTGTCAGCTGGTGACTCTGCAATCATCAGGACTTTAGACGGTACCACCCACAACATAGTTATCTCCAAGATTTCTGACACGATACTCGTAGAAAGCCTTACAAAAGTGGCGTCAAGTTATAGTAGTGGTAAACTAACTGAATATGGCAAACCAAAAACAGAAAAACTAAGAGGTCATACATCAAAAAGCAAAACTATTGGGTTAAATATTGTAGATATCAAAGATGTCAAA
>CACETF010000031.1 GCA_902562425.1 Porticoccaceae bacterium
AGAGCGGACAATCTTATCTGTTAACTATGATTTCTGATATAAATTAACTAATTATGCTGTTCTTAGCACTTACTAGTCGTTGATTAAAATACGAATAGCGTTGTTAAGTATAAATAGTAGGAGTTCTTTCATAATGTAAATGAAGAGTAATTAAAAAGTTAATCTAGTGTGAGAATTAGCGAGGTTACAAAGAAGATTAGAAAGAAAAATGCAACAGAGTTTGGAGACGCTTAGCCTTAAATAAAAAATTGAATGAGGGTATAAGTGTCGATATGTATGGCACTTATAGAGTAGAGGTCGAAAATTGCCTCTGAATTAATTCTAAATTATGGTTTTAAGGATGGCACGGTTGCAGACCACTAGGTTTGAATGAGAGATTGAGCGAGATCTGATTATAAGAATTTGCAGAGAGAGTGTAGGTGGCGAGACAGGGGAATACAAAATCCAGGCAGGCTCCTTTTGATATTCTAATGCTTTGAATCAGCATAGCGGCCTGAGTCACACACTTTGCAGCAAAATTAACCTTCATTACAACGAGAAAAGGTTTGTGATTCTTGCGACTATAGAGGATCTTAAATAAAGGTCAACTAAGTCGGATTCTCAGCAATTGTTAGATTGTGCTCGGTCTCAAAAATATTTTTCTGTTTCGTTTTTCTTTAACGCTGCGGCGTCACAATTTAGGTGTAAATGTACCATCTCTCGTAAACTAAAGTTGTCTCAACAACTCTGCGTAAAAAGTTAGCAAAAACGCAATACCAATTCCAGCAAATAAAAAAAACTCACTAGCAACGGACGCACTATCTGCGTGAGATACAAACGCGCATGCAAGGAACGACAAAATAGCAACTCCAAAAAGAAAGTTTATAACCCAAGACTTTCTTGTTATTCTAAGGGGTATAGTATCTTTAGATAATTTTCCAATTCCCAGATGCAAGTTCTCGTCTTCGTTAACTTCCTGTGACAAAACTATTCACTACGATTAAGACCTATATATGTTAAAGTTACTCTTAACCAAGCATCATATCTAAAAACACATAGGTTTGACAGACTAAGGCAGCCATACCATCCACAGTCATTCAGCGACCATTCCGGGAGAGGCTTGGAGAACCTGTTAATGAATTTTATCACGTTCGAGGGCTATAAAAATGTACGCTATTTGATATGGTCTTTCGCATATGGGTGGAAGGTACACAGCAAGAAATACTTGCGCGGTTAGAGATAAACATTTATTAAATATTTATGTCAGATACAACATTACTCCCTTGCACTCAGTTCTCATACAAACCTCCACTCCAACCTCAATGAAGTGGTCGTACAATAATATCTGGGCAAAGACACCCTTGAATTTAATAAATGCTAGGTGGGAGACAATAAGTATTAAACCTAGCTCTAAATTGGTTAAGCGATGTCTAATTATTGCAGATGGTTGGTTTGAGTGGCTCAGAACTAATAACTCTGAGCAGCCATATTTCTTTCATATGAATGATGAGCTGTTTTTTTTTGCTGGTATCTATACTAAATATGACGGAGTGGAGGGCTGTTCAACTATTACTAGAGAAGCAACACTGCTTTTGTCAAAAGACCACCATAGGATGCCAGCAATAATTGCTGTTTATGACTCTGATAGTTGGCTTGCTGGGGAAGACGTTTTTGATTCAAAATTATCGGAGAATATAAATTGCCATCCTTTCAGCACTATAGTGAGTTCACTTGGGAATAATGATAAAACCTGGGTGAAATCTTTGCCACCAAATAGCTAAAGTTCCCGTGAAAAGGTTAGCGTGTCGTGCAACGGCATAAGAGTGTGGCTGTCTTCGGTGGTTTTGTCACTTTGTTGGTTACTTTAGCAAAGCAAAAAAGCTCATCCAGTCTCCTTAGGAGGGGAGATCCCTTCTAATTTCCTTCGATATTTATTCCCGTCGGCGTAAACGCGCACTTTATTTTCCTTACACCATGGTAGTCGATTAAATGATAATCGGCTTACTGGATTAAAATAAGTTGGTCATTTTTATCATTCCCCTTTATTATCCATGGATATTTCTGAGTCTCTTTAAATCAGTTCAAGCTACTTTATCTGTTTGTTATGCCATCTATTGTGTTAGCACTAAACTATTTATAAGATTTTAAATATCACATAGATTTGTAATTGAATCTCCTATGCGAAATTTGGCATTATTTTTGATTTTCATTTAAGTAATATTAAGCTTTATTTATTTATACAAAATTTAAAAGGTATTTTTAATTCTGATCTTCCTATGTTTATATAGATACCCGTTAATTTCGATAATTATTTAAAAGCGAGGTACTATGAAAAATAAATTGAAACATTACGGAAGCTCAGGTTTTTTAGTTTTGTTGATGCTGTCAACTACTTACAACGTCATGGCTGACAATCATAAGAATAGTGATGAGAACAGAAGTGGCAAAAAGAAGTATTTTGACCGTATTGACGTTGACGGAAACGGGATTATTGATAAAACTGAATTTAGGGGACATGTGGCTGGTTGGATAAAAAAACAGGGCTCTAATCTAAATATCGATAGAACAACTGAAAATGGTTTTTCTCGCAGGGACAACGATAAGAGCGGTGACCTGGACTTTAAGGAATTCTCAGCACCTTAAACTCCACAATTAGTTGTTTAACATGAAACTAAATTAAATGGTCTTGCTTTACTTTCTGCATCCAGTATAGCAAGACTGAGGACATGTTTTGATGAAAGATCTCGAGGGAACTTTTGACGCTGTTTTCAATACAATCAAATTAGCACTCTTGCATTGGTGGACAATTCTTATCATCAAAGCGGACATATATAGACTGTTGTAGCGTCATTTGGCTTTATAGAATCGCTCTGACATACCCATTCCTATCGCCATATCAGGATCTTCGAAACAAGCTACGAAAAGATCCAATATGAGAACTTTAAACTGTTTTTTATTAGATAAAGTGTCACCTTTACCTTCGTGCTTGAACGAATCAGGAAATTATTCCAAAATGGGATCAACGAGTGATTCTGCTTCAGGATGATCTGACCCTCGGTGGACATCTAAAGGCCGAGAGTTTTGTTGAAGTTGTCACACTAGATTAATCTTTTATTCTCTATGATTCCCTTAACATAAAAACTATATTACTGATATATATTTGTTTTGATACTTTTTAGTTCTGTAATTTAGTCCGCTATACGGGAATTTGACACTGTTTTAAATTAATAGCGCGGCAATATCATTTAGTAGTATTTTTAAAATCACCAAACATATTATCTTTATTTTTTCATTTTTAAAACATTATTACATCACGACAATACTAGTTCTGTAATTGGCATGAACAATCGTAATTAGTGTGCAAAATTTCGATATTACAACAGGAGTAGTTTTTGTGTCTGAAGTAAATGATTGACATAATTTAAGTAGAGCCATTGTGAGTTTACTTTTTGATATCTAATAAAGCCACTAGTAACGAAATACTGAATTATTACTGATTATTTAACACGTGTGCATTGCACAAATTTTGTTTCCAGATGGATCCAGTAAATATGCCAAATAAAAATTGAATTGTCCTCGAGTTCTCAAGCCAGGTGGGTCCTCGACAGAGGTACCTCCATTTTTAAGCCCAATTTTATGCCATGCGTCTACAATATCAGTGGAATCAGCCTGAAAGCCCAAAGTTGAACCATTCCCATGAGTTGCCGCCTCACCATTGAGTGGTTCTGTAATTATAAAAATATTCTTTTTATGAAAATACATGTACCTCGTGATCCCCTTCAGGTTATTTCGCATGCCATTTTTAGCCCCAAGTTCTTGCATGATTGCATCATAAAATACCTTCGATGCTTCGATATCATTCGCGCCTATCATCACATGACTAAACATTTGCTGACCTCCGTTACACGTTAATTTGCGTATTTACTAGTCTTGCTAAAACCCTTCACCGAATTTTCCTTTGATATCCAAAAGAGCATCTCTTCCGGCTTTTCAACGATCGCACATTTAACTGCCACAAAATAGTAGACCTAGTAATTAAATCCGTCAAAATTACGTTATAAACGTTTATTTAGTTCTACAATCAAGTCTGTTATAAAGAAATCTAATACTGTTTTAAATTAAAATCTCAGTGATACAGGATCCCATAAGATACCTATAAGATCCTTTTCAGTTGTGCATAATCATAAGAATTTAAAACTCTAAA
>CACETF010000032.1 GCA_902562425.1 Porticoccaceae bacterium
CTTTTCGAGCTATAGTTGCCAGTTCAACCATAGTTTCTATGAGGTCTGGAGCTGAATCCATCTTATACATGAAACATTTGCCCGCTACACCGCCAGCGCTTAAAAATTCTCCAAGGGACGATCTAGCCATCGTGACCATCGCGGATCCTGCAACTACGATCAAGAGTGATGGGGTGTCGACAAAAGCACCCGGATCATCAATCGCCAAAAAGATTAAACCAAATGCTCCCGCAAGACCCACTATAGTAGCAATATCCATAAAATTTCCTCTCAAGGACTAAATTTAGTTAGTCGTTAACCCTAAAATTTCGTTGTTAAACCTAAAAAACACAGACCAGTCTTCTATCGAATACCTCTCTTTCGCATTAATGCCTTCGCCGACCAATCATCAGTGTATCGTAAATCGGCAGAAATGATTAAAAATTTAATAAAAAGACCTATTACGATCGTTCTCAACAGGCCACTTTTATTAATATTTAGGTTAGTTACAGTCATTTCTGATATTATCATAGTAAGTGTATGCATTAGATACAATAAAAGCTATTCTCTTAGTTATAAAGCTTGAGTACACAACTCGACTTAGAACTTGCTTTTATTGCAAGGTAACATACACTTGTTTACGATTGCTTTTTGAAACTGTGTATTGATTCACTGGAGGATTTTCAGGTTAGGTGCAATATGTTTAGGCTGCTTTTAAACAGCTGTGTGTCAATGCCTATGACTCTTGTAATGTTTGCTCTTGTTGGATGTGATCTTCATGAGCCGGAGATAAGGTGCGAAGACCAAATCAAGGCTTATGATAAGCAAGATTTCGTTACTGATGACTTAGGAATGGCGATGGATCCAAATACTGGAACCCGGTGGTTCAGGTGCACGGGCGGGAAGCGTTTTGTAAACTATAGATGTCAAGGCGAAGCGCTACATTTATCGTGGGATGAAGCAACTGCCTACGCTAAAGAATTCTCAGAAAAATCCGGAGTCAAGTGGAGGCTGCCAACAAATAAAGAAATGAAGTCAATTATACAATCGGATTGTGTAGCGCCCGCAATCAACACTAATGTTTTTCTTGATGCAGAAGTTGCAAATCATTGGACTTCAAGTAGTAGCCTTCATCAAGATACTTTTCGATGTTCTCTGAACACCTACAATGGTCGGGTATCCTGCCGGCAAGCCCGAATAATAAATCAACCATTTATGCTCGTAAGAGAAAGATAAGTCCCAACATAACGAAATGTTAAAACCTAATTTTGATTAGGTTTTGGAAAAAAACTCAAGCAATGCTGTCCATGTGCTCGAATGACTTCTACACTGGGGAGTGACTTTGATTTAAATCCCATAGCATTACAACCATAAGGCCTTCTTCTGTCGTGGGTAATTTTGAAGTGAATACAGGCCCAGCAATTAGGGCCGTCTTTTGTTGGCGTTTTCACGACGCGGCTTCCAGAATTCTTGGTAGTACTTCCATATAACCATCGTTACAAACACAACAGCTATTAAAGATGCAAATCCATTTGTTAACGAAATACCCTTCAATTTTGTGAACTCTGGTCTTGTCCACATGATTAAGATCATTGGAATGGCCACGAACATGTAAGTCCTGATTAGTTTGCATACGGCACAGGGTGGTCGGTTATTGTTCACTTTATGTTCTCCAAATTCGTCGTGCTTAATGATGTCCGTTTAAATTAAGCAATCCGTAAACCAGAGTTAAATGCTTAATCCATAACTACTACACTTGTTACTCTAGCTCTATATTGTCTTGAGGTCCACTCACTCAATCCCAAAATTATATTTGTTTGTACGCGCACTGTTTGTTTTGGTACCAATGCAGTTTTTAGTTCAATAAAGCGGTCTTGGCCTAAGTTGTTATCGGTTATCGAAATTTGAAGGTTCGTAACCATCAGTTTTACCGGTCCCATATTTGTTATATGAACTTGAAGTATACCGCTGTCGGAACGAGACAACGCTGTCTGAAGGAACTTTTCAGGTTTATGCTCCAAAAGGAAAGCCTCAAGAGACGCTCGAGCTTTGTGTCCTATGGTAGATGAGCTATTTACTGCGGCCCTAAGGTAAGTTTCTGCAACTTGATAATCCTCAGAGAGTAAAGCATTTTGTCCTAAATAATAATTAGAAAAAGCAGTAGGCAAGAGCTCGTGACTTAAACGAATATCCGAAACTCCAGCGGCAATTTTTCCCTGTTTATATCTAAAGATACCACGTTCCAAAAAATTCAAGTAATAATTAGCATCTTTCGAAATTGCTGAGGAATAGTCTCGTTCCGCGTTGTCAACCATATTTAATTGCTCCCATGCAGTTCCTTTTAACCGCCAAAATTCAGCCTCTCTCGGTTGAATCGTTATAGCTTTATTCAATAGTTTAATTGCGTTTTTTGGTAATTTTTTTGACAATGCACGACCCGCAGCTTGAGCGGCCTCATAAGCTAATTTATCTTTCCGTAAATTCCTCATGGCGTGTTCAAATCGATTTTTATATCTGGCACCTGAAACCAGTCCTCTCGCTGTCATTTGGTTGGCTGAGACTCTTTTAAGCGAGGGCGGATGACTAGAGAAGAGGGCATTAAACCAACTCTCCTCAGTTTCCGCCTTACCCGCCAAAGCTAAAAATGTCTGCTGCAACTCCACTGCTGCAACAGGCTCATAACCAGCTCGCGCCATATAGCGCATCCCATAAAGATCCGCCTCTAATTCATCTGATCTCCTATACCTAGCCATCCAAGCAGTACCTCCCAAAGAAACTGCTAAATCGGCATAATTTTTGTAAGTAGTTCCCTTAGCCCGAGCATTTAAGAAGCTGGTCCCAAGCTGCATCATGGAACTGCGTGTGATCTGAATCGCGCTATGTCTAGCAGCGGAATGAACTATTTCATGGGCTAATACCGCCGCTAATTGGGCCTCATCACGTAAAAAAGGGAGTAACCCACGATTTATTGCTATTTTACCTCCAGGCAATGCCCACGCATTCGGCACAGAATTATTCAAAACTATAAATTCATAGGGTAACTGGCGATTATCCGCCACTGCCGCCAATTTGAGTCCTACATCACTCACATACCGTTGCAATTCCATATCCACATAATAATCGCCCCCCTGCGCCTGCCTCGCAGGGGCGAAATTCTTTTCCCCGATAGAGATCTCTTCACCAACTGAAAGAAGAGTAAAATCACGTTGTCCGGTTACTGGATTAACAGAACACGAAGCAATGATCATTGCAATCAAAGAGATCAACAAGAATCGACTCATATTTTTGCTCCAAACCTAAACTCCTTTATAAACATTGTATCTGTTCCTTGATTTGTTTCTTTACTCCCTTCAAAATATATTTTGTTAATTTTTCAGTGGAAATTCATAATGCTTTTGCTCTTATCGCCCGCAAAGAAGCTAAATTACAGCGATCCGGTTACGGATATATTTCACTCTCAGCCTCAACTACTCCCAGAGACCCAAATGCTAATAGATCGATTGAAAACTCTGTCTCCGGAGGAAATATCAAGCCTTATGGGCCTCAGTGAACAACTGGGTTTTCTTAATTACCAACGGTTTCAAGATTGGCATACACCTTTCAATCAAGATAATGCCCGACAAGCTATTTTTGCATTTAAGGGCGACGTGTACCAAGGTTTGTCCGCCGAAACTTTTGACAAAAAAGACTTAGTTTGGGCACAAGACCACATACGAATTATCTCTGGGCTTTATGGACTTCTTCGTCCACTTGACCTGATACAACCTTATCGCCTTGAAATGGGGACCAAGTTCGAAAACCTGAGAGGGAAAGATCTTTATAAATTTTGGGGAAGCACAATAACTGATGCCTGTAACAAACAAATGAAAGCTCTTAGTGAAAAAAAATTACCTCCTTTTTTAATAAATTTAGCGTCT
>CACETF010000033.1 GCA_902562425.1 Porticoccaceae bacterium
TGCGAATTTTTTTTTTAAAATATAAAATTTTTTGAAAAATCTTTTCATAGAAGTGTTTTAAGACATGCGACAACGAGTCGCGTCCCTTTTTTAACTGAATTTTCTATGAGATCATTAATGAGAGGTGCGCGATTATTCGATTTACATTAATTGTTACGACCATCACCAGGAGTAGTTAATACCCAAAGAAAATTGGGTATCCAGTGTGTCCTTTCCAAGAACTGGCTGATTATCATAAAGCCATTCAAATTTTAGCTCGGCAAATAAATTGTCAATCAGAGGTAATCTTAGAGACACATCAAAGTCAGATTCGCTGTCCCTGATATCATCAATTGCGATATTGACATTTTGACGATGAGCAATTGTTACGTTATTCCAAAATATGAGGGAATAATACAGTGACCAGCTCCATGTCAAATTGTCACTTGAAACACCGAAGTTTTGTTCTTCTGAGAGCCACATTAATCCCGATTCAACAGATAGTTGTGATTTCATGCCATCTATCACTTGTAGTCCCAGCGCAGAGCCAACTCCATAACGTAATTCGACTGCTCTCACTTCATCAGTAGCAAAAGATAATTCGTTTCTCAGGAACCAACGATCTTTAAAGAACCAATCAGCGGCGTAAGATATTTCGAAAGCGTCACTTGCCCGAATATTGTCTAAATTATGATTCTCATATTCGAACAGACCTATTTGTCGAAGTTCTTTTGCCCTTCGCTCGAGTCTAACATCAATATTCCAATCCCGACGAGACTGATTTCCACTGGCAGAAGAACCCGATATTGACATATCCCCTGAGTATTCCGGTTTTACGCTAATGTTTTGAAGTGTGGTACTGACTCTAGTCGGGGAATCTGCAATAGCTTCGCTGTGAATAGTCCTAACGAATGAGCGTTTAACAGAAAGTTCGCCTAATATACTTGACATCCAAAGGATATGGTCATCAGATTTAGAGATTAGGCCACCTTGAATGATATCACCATTAGTTAATTCTAGTTGGTCGGAAAAGCTTATTGCCGGAGACACCAGCAAATACATTGCGGAGGTATAGATTAAGGCAAGTCTAACCATAAAATTAGCTCCAATTGTTAGGTTTACTGCGTTTATCTGATAATTTTTTTTTCAGCGTGTATGATACGCTATTCGCGTCGCTTGTTTTTTTAGTTTAATTAAAGTTTGTGTTGTTGCGATGATTATTATGCACATTAGTTTATGGAGATCTTTATGAGCGAAGTTCGGGCTGAGCTAAAATACTCCGCAAGCCATGAGTGGATCAGATTGGAAGCAGATGGTTCAGTGCTAATCGGTATTACAGATTATGCGCAACAAGCGCTGGGAGATATCGTTTTTGTGGAGCTCCCAGAAAAAGGGGAATACCTTGATTTGGGTGCTGAGATAGCAATCGTAGAGTCGGTCAAGGCAGCATCGGATATATATTCGCCGATCAGTGGCGAGGTATTGGAACTTAATGAAGATCTGAGTTCAGAACCATCACTTATTAATGATTCTCCGTATGATTTAGGGTGGTTATTGCGCCTTCAACCAAAAGACCTTGAATCGCTGAAGGATTTGATGGATGAGCAACAATATGAGAACTATTTTAAAGATGACTGACCACGATTGATAGCTATAGTCTTTGTTTTATTCTCTTAAAGAGATTATCTTCCAGTCACTATGTTTCGCTGCATTGTATAGCTTGTCGTCTGGATCGACAGCCACAGGATTTGAAACAATTTGCATGAGGGGTATGTCGTTCACCGAATCAGAGTAAAACCAACTTTCATCAAGGGAGGCATTGGTTTTCGATAACCAAGAATGTAGACGAATGACCTTCCCCTCTTGGAAGGGCACAACTCCTTGAACCTCACCTGTGAATTCGCCGTTTGAGATAACTAAATCAGTGCATATTATATCTTTTATTTCCAGCATACAGCATATCGGTTTGACAATAAAACTATTAGTGGAAGTAATAATGACTAAATGGTCTCCTGCGTCGCGATGTGTCTCAATTAATGCTTTTGCTTTCGGGAGGTGCATTGATTTTATGACGTTTGTGATAAACTCATCCCGCAACTTTATCAGTTTTGCGAAGGGTGTTTCACTTAAAAACCTCAGGGAGAATTTTAGATATTCATAAATGTTCAGTTTTCCAGCGACGTAATCTGATAAAAATTTATCATTTTGTTCCTTATAGACAACTTTGTTAACGTGGCCACCGTCTACAAGAAACTGTCCCCAGCTATGATCACTGTCGCCTGCGATCAGAGTATTATCGAGGTCAAACAATGCTAGTGCCATTTCCACACCTATGAGTTATTTGCTAACCTTTACAAGTATATTCGATAAGCGGATTGCTGAAAAATTAATTTTGTAAGTTTGCCATTTTCACTTTGAGCAAAAAGAGGGAAAAATAGTGGTGATAAATGAAAACGGTTTACGTGAAAATGTAGCCATGGTGCTGAGTGACGGGTTCGGAAAAGTTTTTTGGGCAAAAAGATCAGGTCAAGAGGCATGGCAATTTCCTCAGGGAGGAGTAGATGCTGGCGAGACATATGAAGAAGCTTTATATCGAGAGCTACGTGAAGAGATTGGTCTGGGATCAAAAGATGTCTCTATCCTTCAAGTTTCCAAACATCATTTTAAATACAAAATACCTTCAGCTTTTCAGAGGATAAGTGAAGGACGCCTATGCGTAGGTCAAAAGCAAAAATGGTTTTTCCTGCAATTAAAAACAAGTTCGAGCAGGGTTCGTTTCGATTATACCAATACCTCAGAATTTGATGATTGGCGATGGGTCAGTTATTGGCACCCGCTTGTTGCTATAGTGCCATTTAAGCGAGAAGTATATCGTTCTGCGCTCAGAGAGTTCTCTGAAAAGAACTATTCCTTGCAGTTAAAAAAGTATGATGCGGATACGCGAGCATGTTAGCTTCATTAAGAAATATTATTGAGGAAGTTAATAGCGCCCGAAGTTTGCCTGAGGTTTTGGAAATCATTGTTCGTGAGATGAAAGAGACTCTCAATGCAGGAGTGTGTTCGATCTACTTGTTTGACCGAAAAGATCAGCGATACGTTTTGATGGCTACTGACGGTCTTCGGAGACAAGCCATTGGAAAGATAAGACTGGGAATGCGAGAGGGCCTAGTGGGCTTAGTAGCGGCTAAAGAGGAGCCGCTAAATTTACAAAATGCGGATAAACATCCAAATTTTGTAAATTTTCCTGAGGCTGATGAATCGCCTTTCCACTCTTTTTTAGGTGTCCCAATTATTCATCACCGAAAGGTATTGGGTGTTCTTGTTT
>CACETF010000034.1 GCA_902562425.1 Porticoccaceae bacterium
TACGTCTAGTGTCTGATGTCTAATCCAAGTTTAGTTAAGGCATAGACCCCTCTCTTTGGTTTGTAAATCAGGCCGGCCTCAAAAAGAGAATCTAAAGCCCTATCAACCGCGTGGGAGCTTGCTTTCGGATCAAATGCTTCAATCTGCATGAGAATAGTTTTACGTTCTACTGGACCCTTGCAAAGAAAACTTTTGATGGTTTCAGAGAGAATGGTTTTAGCTGGTATAGGTCTGTGGGTCGCCTCTGGTTCAGGTACCCCTGCGCCTATCGATTTAAGTGCGAGCGAAGTAATCGGTTTTCCTTGGGCATCAATACCGAGCGTACTCCTTAAATCCACAACGTCCGCTTGAAGGTGAATATCTTCAGCGGGTTCGTCGTCCTTTGGAGGTTTCGCATCCAGTTTTAAGACAAACTGATCCTTTTTACCGTTTCTTATTTGCAAACCCAAATCTGCGGCGCCCTCTAATGAACCATGACCTCTGAGTCCACTCGTGCCGCTTTTGGCAGTATGGTGGACAACGAGTATGCTACATTCGAACCGCGTTATCAGTTTACTGCAGGCATCAACAAATGTAGACATATCCTTGGGCGAGTTTTCATCTCCTAAAAGACAACGGCTAAGTGTATCGATTACGATGAAGTCAAGTGATCCAAGGGACCCCTCTAGTCTTGAGAGACACGAAAATAAGTCAGCTTGCTTGCTTTTATCAGCAAGATTAATGGCAGAGGGAATGATTGAAAAGTATTCCTCGGGAACTGCGATATTCTGAGTATTTTGCCAAGCTTCAACACGTTTTTGGATACCTGATAGGCCCTCTGCAGCAATATAGACTGCATTGCCTTGCTTCACTGGATGCCCAAAAAAGTGGGTACTTGTTTGTATACAACAAGCCATGTGAATGGCAACGAAAGTTTTTTTACTCGATGGCCCAGCTACAAGATAAACCAGACCCTTTTCTGGGATTATCTTGTGAATAAGGTAACTCGGTGAGGATAGTGAGCGTAGTTCTCCGAGAGAAAATATTCGGATTGAACTGGCTGATGAATTCAACTCATGCCGGTTCAGGGTTGACTCGAGGGTCATAATTTTCGTCCATGATGCGGGGGTTCGTTATCCTTCAAAGATTGTTCTAAAGAGGCCTTGACATATATTATAGTTTGGAAAATAGGGCGCACTGAATCCTCGATTGAGTTCTGATCATTGGTATTAGCAGACATGATCGTCACCTCTAGTATGCACTTCGGATAATGTTTTTTTTGCAGTTCTGTGTTTTAGCCAACTCTCGATATCAGACAGTAAATATCCTTTTGCGCCTGGGGATAGCTTAACAGGCTCGGGAAAATCTCCTCGCTGTCGTAATCTAAAAATAGTCGGTTGTGATAACCCTATTAATTTTGTCAGCTGTTTCATACGAATTATCATGATAGCTCTCCACCTCAATTGCGATCGATATACTATTCTTGATGTTTAGCGAAATGTCATTTAGATTTAAGGGGAGGAAAATAGAGTGCTTAACTCTAAATTATCCTATCAACTCTATTATTCCGCGAATCAGCGAACCGATATCCCGGGGTTGTTGAATTCTGAGCACGTCACAACATAGCCTTACAATCTGCACCAAATCACTATCTCTATTATTATTGCTCGTGTTCTTATCCACTACATGTATGGGTAAATCAAAGTCAGCGAAGGTTTCTAAACATTGGAGGGCAATGAGTCGTACTGAGTCATTTTCTCCACGAGAACGTCTCTTTAGAGACCCGAGCTTCTGAAGTTTGTTATTCATATCGCCTTCAAAACTTTCTAAATCACTTACGAATCTAGTGACATCTGGATTTAAGTTCCTCCTGGCGAGTGTGCGTAAATCAAATTGGTTGCCATTAGAATCGTCAATTAATTTGGTCCTCAGAAGCTTAGAGGCTGCCCTGATCTCCTCCCAAAACTCTCGTGTCTGCTTTTTTGACGGACCTGGCCGTTCGAGGCTGAATTTAACTGATAAAAGTCGGTAATTAAGCTCTTCTGCTATTTGCGGACCCCTTTCGGGGTAAAGAGTTTTTATCAACTCTTGTTGCTCAGTAGAAAAAATTTTTTTTTCATCTAAGACAGGCATTAAGCTAAGCACACTCTGAAAAACAAAACTTGTTCCACTCGAAGAGTAGGTCGCGGCGCCGTTCAAGCAAGTCGCTTCTTTGATACGCTGCCTCAACAGGATTCCTAACTTTGTGTTGTAACGAGAGCTCTATAACCTCATTAGATCTTGTTGTTTGTTCTGAGGCCCACACTCTGAAAGTCGATCTGAATCCGTGTACGGTAATGAATGTAGAACAATTATTGACCGGCTGTGTTCTGATGAATTCTTTTGGATAATGGTTGAGTAGGTGTTGTCGCAGAGTGTCGCCACTAATCGCCCGAGAGGAATCTTTAGGACTACAAAATACCCACGGAGAATCATTTATTCTTATTTTCTTCAACAGTGCGGTAAGTTGAGGTGTAAGGGGAACTCGAAAATTTCTAGATTTATCTTTTAAAAATTCAGCAGGGATTGTCCAAATTTTCTGATCGAAATCTATGTCTGCCCAACGTGCCAAGCGAATGGGAGTTGTTCGAGAAGCCGTAAGAATACAAAATTGCAGAGCAGTTGCGCTTATAGAACTTTTTCCGTTTATAACTTTTATTAAGCTGGGTAACCTTCTATACGCAAGTGAATTATGATGATGGGGGCGAACCTTTTGTTGTGCTAGCACATGTTCAAGGTTATTTTTCCAGCGGGCAGGATTGAACTTTTCAGATCTCAGTTCCATAACGATTGCGTAATCTATAATTGATTCAATTCTTTGCCTTACCCGATTGGCAGTTTCCGGTATATTGACCCATATGGGTTCCAGCGTAGTTACGACGTCCTGTATACCTATGTCTGATACACTGAGATGACCCAGTTTCGGAAATACATGTTGTTCTAATGTGCTGAGCCACTGAGCTGCATGCTTTTTGTTTGTCCATTGCGAACGTTTTTTCTCAATCAACTTCAAAGCACAGGCTTTAAAAATTGAATTTTCCCGCAGTAATTTAGCTTTTTTATTTGATGCTTCCGCAGCTTTTATTTCAGCAGGGGAGAGGCCTTGTTTTCCTAA
>CACETF010000035.1 GCA_902562425.1 Porticoccaceae bacterium
AAAGATGCCCCCAACTTTAGCCCAGCCGCTCAACCAATTAGATGACTGGCTATATCCAATAAGTAACCACGGAAAGCCAGTTAAAAACCAACTTCTTAACCACTCACCTAAGACCCAAAGCGAGGAAAAAACAAGCACTCGGAACCCTCGGTTCTGGGAAATCTGTCCCCAGATTGCGAATGGGATGGAGTTTAAACAGGCCAATAGAAGACAAAAAAGAAACGTAGCAAGAAGTGCAAACGGTGCCGGAACGAAACCGTATTTATTGATGCTGATGAAAATCCAACTTGTTCCAGTGAGAAAAGTTCCTAGGTTGAAGGCGAATACAAGCGATAAAATTTTTTCAGACTTATAAGTTGTGATTTGTTGATATAAGAAAGTAAGGCAAAGCAGAGTGACAATCCATGTGTTAAAAGGCGCAAACCCAAGGGGCACCAGGCACCCTAATAACATGAGTAGTAAATGTTTTTTGGACGCCGGTTTACGTACCATTTGTTAGATGCTGACGTACCGATAATGAAATAATTTTACGGCGATCCGCGTTTGTGACTTTAAAATCAAATCCGCTTATTGTTATTTCTTCATTAATTTCTGGCAAACGACCGAAGCCCTGCAGAACTAATCCACCAACTGTGTCATATTCGTCATCGGCCAGTCCCACATCAAAAAATTCATTAAACACCTCTATCTCAGTGATCGCAGAGACCGAAAATAAATTTGCACTCATCACTTGTATGGGAGCACTCTCTTGCTCATCAGTTTCATCTTCGATTTCTCCCACGATTTCTTCTAACACATCCTCTATGGTGAGGAGCCCAGAAACGCCTCCGTATTCGTCCACGACGATAGCCATATGATAGCGGTGTTCGCGAAATTCTTTAAGGAGAACGTCAAGACGTTTACTTTCGGGAATTATTGTCGCTGGTCTCAAAAACTTACTTAGTTGAAAGGATTTCTTTCCCTGTAGCAACAGTGGTAGAAGTTCTTTTGCAAGTAGTATCCCAGATACATCGTCGGAGGATTCGCCAAATACTGGGAACCGTGAATGTTGAGAATCAATGACAATGCCAAGAATCGCATTCAGACTTAAATCATGATCCAAGCTTACCACCTGGGAGCGCGGGATCATTATTTCTCTGGCCTGGAGATGTGAAACTTTCAGTGCACCCTCCATCATTTTGAGGACGCCGGTATCAATGACTGACTCGCTCTGCGCGCTACGCAACATCTCTGCTACTTCATTACTGCTTGTCGGTCCCGGGAAGAAAGATTTTATCCAACGTTTTAGCCTGATGAGGCCAAAGGAATTTTTTTCTTGAAATTCACCATTCATACTTAAACACTATCACTTATATGCTCATAAGGCGGTGGAAATTCTAGCATGAGCATTATTGTTGTTTCTAAAGCCTCCATATCTTTGGCTTCCGAATCAGTTTTGTGGTCAAAGCCGAGCAAATGGAGTAATCCGTGAACTAATGTATGTGCCCAATGTGCAGTAATTTCTTTTCCTTGAACTTCGGCTTCCTCTCTAATTATTGGAGCGCACATTAGTAGGTCACCCAATATTCCCATGGGATGTGGAGTTGTAGCACAGAATGGAAATGCTAACACGTTGGTTGCAGAATTTTTATCTCTAAATAACTTATTTATTCGTGCACTTTCAGCTTTGTCAACTATTCGAATTGTAAATTCTTGTTCACTATTTTGAATCTCTAAAAATGAAACGGTAGTTATAGCCCAATGTGTTAGCTCTTTGTCACTGGGGTCTTGCCTATCGCTGGAGTCTCTTAGCACATGAAGATACATTGACATAAGCACCTAATTACTCTGCTTTCTCATATTGTTCATAAGCGCTGATTATAGATTGAACTAAAGGGTGTCTCACGACATCGAAACCAACAAAGTGTGTGAAACTTATATCTTTGACATTTTTCAAGACCTCGCAGGCATGTATTAAGCCGGAGGGCACACCTCGAGGTAAATCAATTTGTGTCATGTCACCAGTAATTACTGCGGTAGAACCGAAGCCAATCCGAGTAAGAAACATTTTCATTTGTTCTCGAGTGGTGTTCTGACTCTCATCAAGGATTATAAAAGCGTTATTGAGTGTTCGACCCCGCATGTAAGCAAGCGGTGCGATTTCGATTATATTTCGTTCTTGTAATTTCGTTACTGTGTCGAATCCCATCATTTCATGGAGAGCATCGTAGAGCGGACGAAGATATGGATCTACTTTTTGAGCTAGGTCCCCAGGTAAAAAGCCAAGCCGTTCACCAGCCTCCACTGCGGGCCTAACCAAAACGAGCTTTTCAACATCTTTTCTGAGTATGGCCTCTACAGCGCAGGCGACCGCAAGGAAAGTCTTACCGGTACCTGCCGGACCAATCCCAAAATTTACATCATAAGTTTGCATAGAACGGACATATTTTTGCTGATTAAGCCCCCTTGGCTTAACATTTCCCTTTTTTGTGCGCACTACCGAAAAAGAGTCAACGTTATCTTTCTTAACAATTGGGTTTATGGGATCGTTCATTGATTGCTCCAAAGCATATTGATGTAATTGCAAATGCACATCATTGAGTGAAATATCGCTTGAATATTCAGTTTGCTTATAAAGTTGGCAGAGGACTTTGGTGGCGAGGCAAGAGGGTTCAGCTTTTCCAAAAACCAAAATCATAGTTTCACGGAAGCGAATGTGCACATTCAAACGTGTCTCAATTAGACGAATGTTCTCATCGAGTTGACCGCAAAGAGCAGCTAAACGAGTGGAGTTTGAAGGCTCAAGTGTGGCACTAGCGGCGGGCTGATGTGAAAGGTGTTCCAAAAGTACTGCTTAAGCCTCCATCACTAAAAAGTTCAGTTAGCATAACGCGATGTAAATAGTGTGGTAAACCTTTTTACTCATTATACAAATAATTTTTGCATGCAAGCTTTCAGTCTATCAGTGTTCCCCTCAGTGAATTGGGTAAAGCTTCAGTTACTTTTATCTGAACAAACTGGCCAATTAAAGATAGGTCAGTG
>CACETF010000036.1 GCA_902562425.1 Porticoccaceae bacterium
TTCGAGGACTAACTATGTGCATGACTCAGAACAGGCAAAGGTCCAAATTTTATTGCAATGCGTAGGGATTATTGAAACGGAGAATTTAATGAAAATATTTATAAACTTAGCTTTTGCTTATGTCACAGTCGCAATGTCTGCAGTTGCAGGTGCATCATGCGACTTTAAAATATCGGTCGGGGATAATCTCAATTTTAGTCAGGACAAGATAGTTGTAAGTAAGACTTGTGAGACTGTGATCATTAAACTGAAACACGAGGGGAAGTTGCCCAAAAATATGATGGGACACAATTGGGTGCTCGCCAAATCCGCAGACGTCTCTGCTGTCGCGACAGACGGAATGAGTGCTGGCTTAAACAATCAGTATGTAAAGCCGGGGGATCCGCGCGTGATCGCGTTCTCGGAAATGATTGGAGGTGGGGAGGAAACAAGTATGTCATTCAGCATTGACAGGATTGCGAGTGACACAGACTACACTTTTTTCTGCTCCTTCCCAGGGCATTTCTACGCAATGCGTGGCGTATTTGAGATAACCTAGAAACTAATGGCGTTGTGCGAGCAAATCGCCGCTATCTGGGATCAACGAATGTGTAAGGCCAAAACATGCGAAAGTCAAGAGCAAAGCCCCAAAAGCTTTGACTCGCAAATTGTCTAATGTAAGTATAATTTTGTCACTTCCTTGATTAACATGGTAAAACCGTTTCAAATAGCTCTCTTAAAATGGATGAAAACTCTACAGCAGCCTAATTTTGGGGCGCAGGTAAGTAAAGCCACCGACAAGATTAAAAAATCTGCTTTGTTCTCTTTGGAGAGTAACTGTATGTTTCCTTTTAAACTAGGTAAATAGATCACAACTACGCCTCTGGCAATTCTGTGAATCGTCAATTCTTTAATCTATTTATCTAGCTTAGTAATTTTGAGGTGTGAAGTATTTCTGAGGTCAGTTGAGTGCATAATTTCGCTGGCAGCTAGCTTCTACAGACTGAAATATTCTCAATGTATTATAGGAACCAATTAACAGACGTCACATTTTATTACCTGGACAGCTCGGAGCAAAATGTGCCTAATTTTGATCTATAAACTGTAAACTGGCGAGGCGTCGATACAAAGCACTTTGCCGGAGCAAGGTTTCATGACATCCTGTAGAGAGGATGCGTCCTTTTTCAACAAGAATTATCCTATCCGCATGCTTTACCGTTGCTAAACGATGGGCAATTATCACAGTCGTCCTACCCGACATCAGTGTATCAAGGGCAAGCTGGACTCCTCGTTCACTGTCAGAATCTAGAGCTGAGGTTGCCTCATCTAATAGGAGGATATTAGGGTTTTTTAACAAAACTCGTGCTATTGCAATCCTTTGACATTGCCCACCAGACAGGCGAGCTCCTCTTTCTCCAACAGTACTATCGTAATCATCGCGCAACTGCATTATGAAGTCATGCGCCTGTGCTGCCTTTGCGGCTTGAATTATTTCAGCGTCAGTCGCATCTGGACTACCATAAGTAATGTTATGTCTTATCGACCCGTTGAACAGCACTGGCTGCTGTTGGACCAAGCCGATATGGCTTCGAAGATCTGTCAGGTCATAGTTAACTATGTCAATTCCATCCACCAAAATTCGTCCAGATTGTGGATCATAAAAACGTTGCATTAAATCAAAAATAGTTGACTTACCAGCGCCGGAAGAACCTACCATTGCCACGACCTCACCTGGCTCAATAGTAACCGAAAAATTACT
Source organism: Porticoccaceae bacterium (assembly GCA_902562425.1). GTDB lineage: Bacteria > Pseudomonadota > Gammaproteobacteria > Pseudomonadales > Porticoccaceae > TMED48. The sequence continues at coordinate 1,739 of CACETF010000036.1, forward strand.
GACCGCCGGTCTTGTTGGATTCGAATTATAAGCAAAAGTCACATTCTCAAACTGTATCCTAGTAGAAATTGAATCTATATTAGTAATAGCGTTCATACCTTTAGAAAATATCAGATTTTCTGCCTCTAATAATTCTGTGAGCCGCTCAGTAGCGCCAGCTGCTTGCTGTAATTGTCCATAAACCTCTGAAAGAGTGGCCACTGTCATAGCCATCAACAAAGCATAAAACATGAACGCGCCTAGGTCCCCCCCACTCATCGAGCCTATTACCACTGAATTCCCACCTACCCAAAGCAAAACTGAGAGGGCAACAAAAAGTGTTAGAATCACCACCGCCGTTAGACTTGCACGATTTCGAATTCTCCTTCTGGCAATATCAAATGCCCGCTCCACGCTTTTAGAAAAAGCTCTACACTCTTGTGCTTCGCGCGTGTAGCTCTGAACAGTTTTTATCTGTTGTATAATTTCGCCAGCGTAACTTCCCACATCTGCTACAGACTCTTGACTTTTATTTGACAGACTACGGACTTTTCTTCCAAGAGCGACGACAGGAAGTACCGCCAGAGGAACGCCGACTAAAACGACCATAGCAA
>CACETF010000037.1 GCA_902562425.1 Porticoccaceae bacterium
TTTGTTTTTTTCAAAACTAACTGAAGACACAGCAAAACAAGAACTGCAAATGCAAGGATATAGAGTCGATTGTACGTTAGCGCAAAAACCGGGTTGATTTCCAACGAGCCGCTTAACCAAGTCGGGCTCACCACCTGTCGATTCAGTGGCGAAAAAATAGTGCGAACAGTTTGTTGTAAAATCAAACTAATTCCAAAAGTAGCCAATAAAGTCTCAAGGGGGCGGCCTCTAAGATATCGAATCACATACCTTTCTATGAGAATACCGCAAAGTCCCGACACAGCAAAAGCTGCAGGTATCGCAATTACGATCGAGTATTCGATACTGTTTGGGAGGAGCAACTGTACTACATATGCCGTGTAAGCGCCTATCATGATCAATTCACCATGCGCCATATTGATTACACCCATCACTCCAAAGGTTATAGCGAGCCCGGTGGCGATAAGAAGCAAAATTGAACCAAGGCTGAGGCCGTAGAAAATGCGCTGCAAAACTTCATAAAATGAAATCTTTAGCTCGATGGATTCTTTTGCCATTAGCGCTCTTTCACGAACTTCTTCATCTTTTTCAATAGGTATTCCCTTAGCATCTATATCCAAGAGCGAATTTAAAGTGTTGACAACGATCGGCTGAAGGCTACCGTCAATAATATCGATGGCATCCAACCTAAGTTGTGTAGATTTGTTGTGCTTTAAATCGTCAATGGCAATAGCCATATTTAACTTCGAGAGAATGTCACCATCTTTCTCATTTTTTCTGGCTGCTCTCAATAATGAAAGGTTCTCTTTATTCAAATCATTTAACATATTATCGACCGCAAGCTCTCTGACAAAACGATCTTCACTAGTAAGCGTAATGCGGGCAATAATTTTACGAATTTGTCCTCTAAGCCGGTTATTAACAACTATTTTTTTTATTTCACGCTTAGAAGCAACCTCTAGGTCAATACCCTCTAGCAAATCATCAAGACGGAAGTCACCGGTTTCGGTGCGATATGCAGCAACAATGCGTTTGTCATTTTTCCGATAGTAAAGAGCTCCCTCTAGCATGGCACGGAGTAATGGGAGCGCTCTCTCACCGCTGGTCTCAAACTTAGCAACAATAGCAGGTAACGCTCGCAATTTCGCGCCGGCTAACTGCTTCACATTCATGTGAAATTCTTCTTCGGCCGAGCATAAACTCGCTGACACACAAATCACAGTAAAAATGATTAGTCTTAAACTTTTACGCCCTACATAAGTCATATATCTACCAAAGATGCATATTACTGTTTAACAAAGGCATAAAGACTGAGAGGCCTCGCGGCCTCTCAGTCTTTGTAATCGGTTTCTTACTGTTATTTAGAAATTTTGACCGGAACATTCGCCAGTTTCAATGTTGAAATTTCCGCATTTAACAGGGTCAGTCCAGTCCGCGATTAGCTTACTGGATGCGGGTAAGTAGTCTGACCACGCGTCGCCAATTACGGTTCCAAAAGTCTCCCACACAGTTTCAATTTGGCCATCCTCCTGAATCTCGCCAATCAAAACTGGTTTTGAAAGATGATGATTAGTGTTCATAACTGCAACACCTCCCGTCAAATTTGGCGTAGTAATCCCGAGCATGGCCTGCTCTACTTCGTCGACATCAGTTGTGCCTGCTTTCTCAACGGCCTGGACCCACATTTTAAATCCGATGTATGTTGCCTCCATTGGGTCATTAGTAACTCGTTTATCATCTTTAATAAAAGTCTTCCAGTCGGCAATGAATTCTTCATTCTCAGGACTCTCAACGCTTTGGAAGTAATTCCATGCCGCTAAGTGACCTACTAATGGCTTGGTGTCCAGTCCCGATAGTTCTTCTTCTCCAACTGAGAAGGCAACTACAGGTATATCTTCGGCCGATATTCCTTGATTTCCTAGTTCCTTGTAGAATGGAACATTGGCGTCACCATTTATTGTAGAAACAACGCCAGTCTTTTTGCCTGTGCTTCCAAACTTCTTTATATCTGAAACAATTCCCTGCCAATCTGAATGACCGAATGGTGTATAACTTATCATAATATCCTCGTCTGCAACCCCGCTAGCCTTGAGGTATGCTTCCAGAATCTTATTAGTCGTCCTCGGGTAAACATAATCGGTCCCCGCGAGTACCCAGCGCTCCACGCCAATGTCATTCATGAAATAATCAACCGCAGGTACAGCCTGTTGGTTGGGCGCAGCGCCCGTATAAAACACATTTTTAGAGGATTCCTCCCCCTCATACTGGACGGGATAAAACAAAAGGCCATTCAATTCCTCGATAACCGGCAAAACAGA
>CACETF010000038.1 GCA_902562425.1 Porticoccaceae bacterium
GGCTGTATAGTATTTAAAGATATTTGCCACGTATTTGACAGGTTCCCGGCTAATTTTGCTAGCCGCCATATGTTCGACGTTATTGAACCAGACGTTTGGATCCAACCCGTTTCGCTCGGCGGCTACTCTAACACGACGAATATTTGCTGGTCCGGCATTGTATGCGGCCCAAGTAAACAAACGTTGATCAATAGGTAAGATGGCGTCATCCGAAAAGTATCGATTACGCAGGAAATTCATGTACTTAGCACCGGCATGGATGTTGTTTTCAATATCATAAATGTTGGGAATTCCAACATTAGGGTCATTGGCTGTACTCTGAAGTAGCTGCATCACGCCAATGGCACCCATATGGCTAGTTAGAGATTGATCTAGTCGTGATTCCTGATACCCCTGAGCTGCAAGCGCCAATGGGTCAAATCCATACTCCTTGCCAAACCGACGAAACAGACCGATGGTCTGCGCAAACTTGTCTCGTTCAGTCTTTGCTAGAGGGTTGTCAATCCACCGCGTTGAAGCGTAATATTTATTGAACAGGATATTGCCAAGCAAGGTGCCTTTTTTTACGTCGTTAGAAAAAGTGCTCATGGCCGCTCGAAGCAGAGGTGAGTTTGGTCGAATTACCCAGCCGACGGGCTGACCTGAGGAAAGCTTTACACCCTGACTAAGCCGGATGTTAGGTAGCACCTTCGCCCACAGGTTGGCTTTAAAATCATCACAAAACGTGTAGGCAATAATGCCTGCATTGACAAGTTCGAGTATGTCCTCTGTGAGCAATTGACTATCAGCGTTTACGATCTTTACTGGGGGTAGATCGATTAAGGTTAGGCTTCTATTTAGCTCAGAGAGATGAGAGGCGTAGCTGCTACCCTTTAAAACGTAAACTGTCCGTCCCGACAGGTCAGTCAGCTTTTCAATCGGTTCTGCGTTTTTATGAGCGACTAGAATCTCATCGACCGAGAGACCCTGTGAGCTAACAAAATCAACCTTGGCTTTGCGTTCTGGTGTCACCGTCAAAAAGGCTGCTGCAATATCACCTTTGCCAGCGAGCAATGATGGAATTAGCTCATCGAACGCGACCGGAACAAACTGAGGGATGATTCGGTGGGATTCGCTCGCATTAGATCTATTCGTTCTACCTTTATTTAGGTTTTTCAGGAATTCCTCCACATACTCTGCCTGGATGCCTCGGATTTGACCCTGATCGATAAAAAAATCTGTTTTGCTGTGAGTTACAAGAACCCGAAGCATACCTCGATCGGCGATTTCGTCGAGATCGCCGAAGTCTGATTGCAATTGGTAGCTTACTTCGGCTTGGTCAATACTGACTGCTTCCGCGCTGAACTCATCGATCGAGGCCATTGAGGTCAGGTAAACAGACGGCAAAGCGATGGAGAAAAGAACTTTGAATAGTGTTTTCATAAGCAAATAAAGACTCAGTCGCTTTAACTTGTCTCGCACATCCTCCGGGTGTTTTCTTCCATTAAAGCCACGTATTCAGTTGCTGTCATGCCTTCCTCTTATAGCCAATGTACTAAGATATAATAAGTCCCCTTTAGTGCGTATCAACATGATTTAACGTCACTATTATTAAATGCTACTGATGATTTGTAGTAATCGCAACCGTTTGTAACTTTCTCTATAAAGCTCCCCAGACTCAACCGATACCTATGCCGACAACGCAGAGTCGGCGCAACTTCCCATTTAGTTTATTACGCTGAATGCGGCTCAGTCAGTGGTCATCATAACGCTTCAAGATTAAAAATGTCCTGAGGCTTCGATTACTTTGATTAGTAGAGTGCTACAGGTGCTGAAAGCCTATTTGTAGTTAAAATGGTATGGAAGGAGTGGATATTGGTTGGCATGGGTTTAAGTATATAGTAGTAATCTTAAATAGTTTCTCAGCGCTACTACCTGCGATGTATTTGATACCAAATACATCATTTGGATCTTCTCCGCGACCGATTACTTCTTTGAATTAAGTAAGCCCAACTGACGCTGGCCCTGTCAGATCTTTAACCACCGGCTATAAGTCCACAATCTCTCTCTTTTCTTTCGTCGCTGGCTTGTCACATGCTCAGTCGAGCAGGTCATTAGCGGCTGACACTCTAGCGGCATCTGTGCGACCATTTCTAACCCCATCAACGATTG